>NZ_CBXV010000001.1 GCF_000820845.2 Pyrinomonas methylaliphatogenes
AGAGCGGCGGGATGTGGAGCGTGGGCAGGTGATTGCCAAGCCTGGGACGATCACGCCGCATGTGCGGTTTCGGGCCGAGACGTATGTATTGACGAAGGAGGAGGGGGGTCGGCACACGCCGTTTTTCAGTGGGTATCGGCCGCAGTTTTATTTTCGGACGACGGATGTGACTGGGGTGGTGAAGTTGCCTGAGGGGGTGGAGATGGTGATGCCCGGGGACAATGTGAATTTGGAGGTGGAGTTGATCACGCCAGTGGCGTTGGAGAAGGGGTTACGGTTTGCGATTCGGGAAGGTGGGCGGACGGTTGGAGCTGGCACCGTCACCGAAATACTGGAATAAAGTGATGAGGGCCGTCCGTTCAGGTGGTGGGGCGCAAAGCCTATACCGAAGACGAGTCCCCTTCAGTGAAGGAAGAAGCTCTTCAATTGGGAAATTGGGATCCCCTTTCGGATCGATCCTGTAGGTCGGCTGGATCTTCGATTGAGGAAGTGGAACGATGCCGCGCGATAACATAGTATTGCAATGCACCGAGTGTAAGAGTCGTAACTACACGACCACGAAGAACAAAAAGACGACGACTGAACGGCTGGAGTTTCGTAAGTTCTGTCGTCGGTGCAGACGTCACACGACGCATCGGGAGACGAAGTGAGCGGTGCAGGGGTATGGTGTTAACGGTTAGCACGTCGGTCTCCAAAACCGAAAGTCCGGGTTCGAATCCTGGTACCCCTGCCAAACATTCAAGCTCGGTTTGTGCCGGCGAGGGCTGGACAAAGGGTAGGCGGCCGTGAAGAGAGAGGATCAGGCGACAGGCATGAGCGTAGGAGATGAGTCGAGCCTCGCTCCGTCATCCTCCCGCGTCGAGTCGGGGCAGGTTGCGCGGCTGAGCGAAGATTCAGAGGAACGGAAGGGGAGAGGGGCGCGTCAGGAATCGCCGGGGGCAGGGTTTTTCGACCGAACGTGGCAGTTCGTCCATGATGTGCGCGGAGAGCTGCGGCGCGTGACCTGGCCGACGGCGAACGAGGTCAAAAACATAACGATCATCACATTGATCACGGTGATCTTCTTTGCCGCCTATCTTTTCTTAGTGGACCAGCTTTTCACGCTTTTGGTGACGCAACTGGAGCGCGCGATCAATTGGTTGCTCGGCGGCGCGTGAAGATAGGATCGAAGCTTTATGAAGCAGTGGTTCATTCTCCACACCTACTCGGGGCACGAAAAGAAGGTGCGCGAAAGCCTAAAGGCGCGCATCCGCGATATGGGGCTTGAAGATGTTGTCCCCGAGGTCATCGTCCCGACCGAGACGGTGGTGGAGATGCGCGGCAACAAGCGGGTCGAATCTTCGCGCATGTTCTATCCCGGGTATGTGCTCGTGCAGATCGAGTGTGATGAGCGCGGCCACATCCCCGACAAGGTCTTCCATCTCGTTAAAGCTACGCCGAAAGTGACCGGATTCGTTGGCGGACAACATCCAACTCCGCTCACTCCCGAAGAGGTCGATCAGATCGTCCATCACGTGACGGAGGCGGCGGAGAAACCGAAGCCGAAATTTACATACTCGGTCGGCGAAACGGTGCGCATCAAATCGGGGCCGTTCGCCAGTTTCACGGGCAAGGTCGAAGAGGTCAATAAGGAGAAATCGACGCTGAAGGTGGTTGTGACCATCTTCGGACGTTCGACGCCAGTCGAATTGAATTTCCTGGATGTCGAGAAGGTGACTTTTACGGAAGATGAGTAGGATTTGAAGAGGTGGGCGAGGCGAGAGGTATATGGCGAAGAAGGTTACAGCGCAGATAAAGTTGCAGGTTCCGGCGGGAAAAGCGAACCCGGCGCCGCCGATCGGCCCGGCGCTCGGTCAGCACGGCGTTAACATCATGGAGTTCTGCAAGGCTTTCAACGCGCGCACGGCCAACATGGATCCGGATATGAAGATCCCGGTGGTCATCACCGTCTATTCGGATCGGTCTTTCACTTTCGAGACGAAGACTCCGCCCGTCGCCGATCTGCTCAAAAAGGCCGCTGGGATCCAGAAAGGCTCGAGCAAACCGAATCGCGAGAAGGTGGGTAAGATCACGCGCGCGCAACTTGAGGAGATCGCGCGCTTGAAATTGCCCGATCTCAATACGACGAGTCTAGAGAGCGCCATTCGCACCGTCGAAGGGACGGCGAAGAATATGGGGCTCATCATCGAAGGTTGAGCGAAGAAGGCTCTGAGCCTTCTTCGCGAGGGAGGATGGCGAGGATCATCCGTTCGAACCTCGGAGGTGGAGATGCCAAAACACGGGAAGAAGTATCGCGCCGCACTGGAGAAGATCGATCGGAATAAGAAGTATAGCCTCGAAGAGGGCATCGCGAAGATCAAAGAGATATCCTTCGCTAAATTCGATGAGACGGTCGAGTTGACGGTCTGGCTGGGGGTTGACCCGCGCAAGGCCGATCAACTCGTGCGAGGCACCGTCGTCCTGCCGCATGGACTCGGCAAAACCAAACGCGTCCTCGTCATCACTCAGGGCGAAAAGGTCAAAGAGGCTGAAGAAGCTGGCGCCGATTTCGTCGGCGGTGAGGACGTTGTCGAGCGCATCAAAGGCGGATGGCTCGATTTCGATGCCGTGATCGCCACGCCCGATGTGATGCGCATGGTCGGGCAGTTGGGTAAGATCTTGGGCCCGCGCGGACTCATGCCGAATCCGAAGACCGGCACCGTAACGTTCGATGTAAAGACGGCGGTCCAAGAGACGAAAGCTGGCAAGGTTGAGTATCGCGTCGATAAGACCGGCGTCATCCATGTGCCGATCGGCAAAGTCTCTTTCGAGACGGATAAGCTGCATGAGAACGCGCGCGTGCTGCTCGAAGCCATCGCCCGCGCCAAACCGGCGACGGCCAAAGGGCGTTACATGAAGAGGGTTTGGCTTTCGGCGACGATGACGCCGAGCGTGACGGTGGACGAAGCGGCCTTTGCAAAGTAGTGGGCGGGCCCAATCATTCGCGAGGGATGAGAGGATGAAAACGAGAAAGCAGAAGCAGCAGGAGTTGGAATCGCTGGCGCAACAATTTCGCGAGGCGACGTCCGGCGTGCTCATCGGCTTCAATAAAGTGACGGTCGAGAAGGATCAGGCTTTTCGACGGAGCCTGCGCGAAGTCGGAGCGCAGTATCGCGTCGTCAAAAACACTATCGCGCGGCTTGCGGCAACGGGGACGCCGTTTGAGCAAACGGTGGGCCATCTGAAAGGGATGACGGCGGTCGCGCTCAGCAAATCGGATCCGGTTGCTCTGTCGAAGGCCGTCTCGAAAGCCCTCAAGGAGAATCCCGAACTTTTCTCCTTCAAGGTCGGGATCGTCGAAGGGCGCGTCGTCGAGCTCAAGGATTTGGAGGCGATCGCCAATCTGCCATCGCGCGAGCAGTTGATCTCACAGCTGATGTTCTTGCTCAACTGTCAGGCGCAGCGGTTGGCGACCGTTCTGTCGGCGGTGCCGCGCAATCTCGCCATCGTCATCAAGCAGATCGGCGAGAAGAAGGAGGCGGCTGCGTCGTAAAGGAGTTGAAATCGCCTGCGGACGAGCGGAGCGGGGGCGATAGTCAGGGTCGTCCTTCATCAGCTCGGACTTCGCGCTCGATCGGGATGCAACGAGCGAGCGCCGTCCCGTCCGTGCTCTCGAATCGAAACCGAACTCAATCCCCATTTTAAGGAGGACGAACTGTAATCTTATGGCAATTACGCGCGAGGAAGTCATCGAATATCTGAAAAATATGACGCTGCTTGAAGCGGCGCAGTTGGTGAAGGAACTGGAGGAGACCTTCGGCGTTTCGGCGGCGGCAGCGGCAGTTGCTGTCCCCGCGGCTGGTGTCGCGGCGGCGGGCGGCGCTGAAGCGGCGGCTCCGGCGGAGGAGAAGACCGAATTCGACGTTATCTTGCAGAACGCGGGCGCGAACAAGATCAACGTCATCAAGGTCGTCCGCGAGATCACTTCGCTCGGTCTGAAGGAGGCCAAGGATTTGGTCGAATCGGCGCCGAAGCCGATCAAAGAGGGGGTCTCGAAGGAAGAGGCCGAAGCGATTCGCAAGAAACTGACCGACGCGGGAGCGACCGTCGAGGTCAAATAAGAAGCGGTTTGAGCGCGGGGAGCGCTGCGGAGCCCTCTCCGTGCGATCTCTTCCCGCGGCAGATAGCTTGACAGCCGAGCCGGTGACAGCTTAAGCTAAAAGGGCGTTGAGGCGTTGGCGTCACTCCCGTGGCAGTTCTACATAAGAGTTTAACCGCTCGCCAAAGCGGTCGGGGGAGTTTCCGTCCCGACCGCGCTTTGGCCTTTTTGCGCGAAAATTCCGAAAACCTCATGAACTCGCTGAACAATCCGAATAGACCGTCTCTATCGAGCGATGCCGCGCGGCGCGCAGGCATATAGATTTTCAACCTAAAAACTTCGTCAGAAGCAGGGTCGAGCAGCGATGAACATCATCAACAATCCGCTCCAGATGGATAATGTCGGCGCGGGACGCCGCACAAGTCAGCCGCCCAAACGGCACGATTTCTCCAAGATCAAAACCTCCGTGCGGATCCCGAATCTCATCGAGATTCAGCGCGAGTCGTACAACCGCTTCATGCAGATGGACCTTTTGCCTGAGGAGCGGCAGATGGTCGGTTTGCAAGCCGTCTTTCGGTCCATCTTCCCGATCTCCGATTTTCGGGGAACGGCGGAGTTGGATTTCGTTGAGTATCAAGTTGGGAGCTGGCAGTGTAAGTGCGGGCGGCTCGAAGGGCTTCGCCATTTGCGCGAGAACTGCCGCAACTGCGGCGCGCTCATCAAGGTCGATCCCTTGAATCCGGGCGAGACGCTTTGCCAAAAATGCGGCACCTTCAATAACGTGCGTCCTAAGCTGTGCGACAACTGCGGCGAGCCCGTCGGGCTCAAACACAAGCACGATCAACAAGAGTGCCGCGAGCGCGGGATGACCTATAGCGTGCCGCTTAAGGTCAAGATCCGCCTGACTGTTTACGATCAGGATCCGGAAACGGGTGCGCGTTCGATTCGCGATATCAAGGAGGAAGAGGTCTTCTTCGGCGAGATCCCGTTGATGACCGACACGGGAACGTTCATCATCAACGGGACCGAGCGGGTCATCGTCAGCCAGTTGCATCGCTCGCCGGGCGTCTTCTACGAAAAGTCGCCGGTCTATCTGGCCAAGATCATCCCGTATCGCGGTTCATGGGTCGAGTTCGAATACGACCAGAAGAACCTCTTATACGTGCGCATCGACCGCAAGCGCAAGTTCCTTGCGACGATCTTTCTGCGCGCGCTCGGGCTATGGCTCGACCCGCAGTTCGATCCGCACTCTCTGCGCACTGATGCGGAGCTTGAAGAAGCCGTCAAGAAGGCGGAGTTTACCGACGAGCAGTTGTTGCGCGCCTTCTACACAGCGGATCGCATACGAGTGCGCGATGGGCGACTCTTTGCGCAGATCCCCGAGCACGGTCCGACCAACATCGTCGGATTGAGAGCCGAGCACGACATCAAAGGGCGAGGGGCGGAGCCGATCGTGCGGGGCGGCAAGAAGATCACCAGTTCGGCGATCGAGGCTCTGCGTAAGAGCGGCATCAGCGAGATCGAGATCAGCGGAGCGCAGCTAGAGGGCGCCTACGCCTTGGGCGATGTGATCAATAAAGCGACGGGCGAGGTGTTGCTCGACAGTAACTCTGAGATCACTCCGACGAAGCTACAGGAGATCATCGGGGCGGGCATCGAGGAGTTCACCGTCTTCTTCCCCGAACGGGATGAGATCGGGTCGGTTCTCGCGCAGACGCTCAAGAAGGATCTCATCCGCAAGCCCGTCGATGCGTTGCTTGAGATCTATCGCAAGATGCGTCCGGGCGACCCGCCGACCGTGCAGACGGCCTTCCGTTTGTTCGAAGGGATGTTCTTCGATGAGCGGAAGTTCGATCTGTCGCGCGTCGGACGCTTGAAGTTCAACATCAAGATGGGCAAGCCGGAGAACGAGCGGATCGACGACCCGCTGTTGTCGCCGCAAGACTTCATCGAAGTCGTCAGCTACTTGCTCAAGATGCGCGCCCGTCCGACCGAGTATCAGCCCGATGACATCGATCACTTGGGCAATCGTCGCGTGCGCGCCGTCGGCGAGTTGCTCGAGAACCAGTTCCGCATCGGGCTGGTGCGCATGGAACGGGCGATCAAAGAGAAGATGGCCATTCAGCAGGACATGCAGACGATCATGCCGCGTGATCTGGTGAATGCTAAGCCCGTCACGGCAGCGGTGCGCGAGTTCTTCGGCTCGTCGCAGCTTTCGCAGTTCATGGACCAGACCAATCCGCTCTCCGAGATCACGCACAAGCGGCGGTTGTCGGCGCTCGGACCCGGCGGGCTATCGCGTGAGCGCGCTGGATTCGAGGTGCGTGACGTGCATCCGACGCATTACGGGCGCATCTGCCCGATCGAAACGCCCGAAGGTCCGAACATCGGATTGATCTCGTCGCTTTCGTGCTTTGCGCGCATCAACGAATATGGCTTCATCGAATCGCCTTACCGCAAAGTGGTCGATGGGCGCGTCGTCGAGTACGTGCGCATCATCAATGGCGGCGACACCAAGTTCAAGCCGGGCGACCATGTGCCGCAGGAAGAGGTGGATAAGGCGAACAAGAGGATCGGCCCCGACGGGCGTAAAGCCGAGTACGAGCCTTATCCCTTCTACTTGACGGCTTGGGAAGAGGACAAGTACGTCATCGGTCAGGCGAACATCGAGCTCGACGAGAAGGGCTACATCATCAACGAGCGCAACGCGGCGCGACGTGCGGGCGAATTCATCACGGCGCGGCGCGAGGAGATTCAATTCATCGACGTCAGCCCGAAACAGCTCGTCTCGGTCGCCGCGAGCCTGATCCCGTTCCTCGAAAACGACGACGCCAACCGCGCGCTCATGGGATCGAACATGCAGCGGCAGGCCGTGCCGTTGCTGCGCGCCGAAGCGCCGTACATCGGGACGGGAATGGAGCAGGTGACGGCGCGTGACTCCGGAGCGGTAGTGGTGGCGCGGCGGGACGGCGTCGTCGATTATGTCGATTCGGAGCGCATCATCGTGCGCGCCGATCACAACGTCGATGGGACGATCTCGCGCGAGGTGACGGCGGACATCTACACGTTGACCAAGTTCCGTCGTTCGAACCAGAACACATGCATCAATCAACGCCCGATCGTGCGCGTCGGTGAGCGTGTGACGAAAGGGCAGGTGATCGCCGATGGTCCGTGCACGGACCGCGGCGAGTTGGCGCTCGGGCGTAATGTGCTCGTCGCTTTCATGCCGTGGCGCGGTTATAACTTCGAGGACGCGATCCTCGTCTCGGAACGTTTGGTCAGGGACGATTACTACACTTCGATTCACATCGAGGAGTTGGAGATCGAGGCGCGCGACACCAAGCTCGGTCCCGAAGAGATCACGCGCGACATTCCGAACGTCAGCGAGAGCATGCTGCGCGATCTGGATGAGTCGGGGATCATCCGCATCGGCGCTTATGTCAAACCCGACTCCTACCTGGTCGGCAAGGTGACGCCGAAAGGCGAATCGCAATTGACGGCGGAAGAGAAGCTGTTGCGCGCGATCTTCGGCGAGAAGGCGAGCGACGTTAAAGATGCGAGCTTGAAATGTCCGCCGGGGATCGAAGGGACGGTGGTCGATGTGCAGGTCTTCACGCGCAAAGGGCAGGAGCTCGACAAACGTTCGCTGGCGATCCAAGCCGAGCAGGAGGCGCGATTGCGCCGCGATTTGGAGGACGAGATCCGCATCTTGCGCGAGCAGCGCGATGAGCGCATCTACGAGTTGTTCGAAGGGCGCAAACTCGCCGCCGATCTCGTCGTCGATCGCGAGGTGCGTATCCCGAAAGGCGTCACCATCACGCGCGAGATGCTGAAGGGATTGGAACCGAAGCATCTGCGCAAAGCGCAGCTTGCCGGCGGGCGCGTCGATGTCGCCAAGGAGATCAGGGAGTATGAGGAGCGGACCGAACGTCAGATCCGCATCCTCGAAGACATCTACGAAGAGAAGATCGCCAAACTGAAGCAGGGCGATGAGCTGGCGCCGGGCGTCATCAAGATGGTCAAAGTCTTCATCGCCATGAAGCGCAAGCTTTCGGTCGGCGATAAGATGGCCGGGCGCCATGGCAACAAGGGCGTGATCGCGCGCATCCTCCCGATCGAAGATATGCCCTATCTGCCGGACGGGACGCCGGTCGATATCGTCCTGAACCCGCTCGGCGTGCCCTCGCGCATGAACGTCGGGCAGATCCTGGAGACGCACTTGGGATGGGCCGCGCGCGTGCTCGGACTCCACTTTGCGACGCCCGTCTTCGACGGCGCGACCGAGGGAGAGATCAAACAGAAATTGCGCGAGGCGAGCGCGCGATTGCGCGAACTGGGATTGCCTGAGATGGTCGATGTCACGGGCAAGACCGTGCTCTACGATGGGTTGACTGGCGAGCCTTTCGAGCAGAAGGTGACGGTGGGCTACATCTACATGCTGAAACTCTCGCACCTCGTGGATGACAAGATCCACGCTCGCTCGATCGGTCCGTACAGCTTGATCACGCAGCAGCCGTTGGGTGGCAAGGCGCAGTTCGGCGGACAGCGCTTCGGCGAGATGGAGGTATGGGCGCTCGAAGCATATGGCGCAGCGCACATCCTTCAGGAGTTGCTCACGGCGAAGTCCGATGATGTCGCCGGGCGCTCGAAGATCTACGAAGCGATCGTCAAGGGCGAGGCTGACTACAAACCCGGCGTGCCCGAATCGTTCAACGTGCTCGTGCGCGAATTGCAATCGCTCTGTCTCGATGTCGAGTTGATCAAACGGAACGGCGATCAGCTCGCCGATAGCGACAGCACCGGACGGCCTGTGGTCACCGGCGGAAGCATCGAGTGATCAGGCGCGACGTTGTGAGGCGCTTCTTTCGGAAGCGGAACCTGAAACTCCAAAACCATCCATGCATGGAGAGATGACCGTGTTCAAGTTTCAGCAAGAGAAGACGCAACTCGGACCCGATTTCGATGCCATTCGCATCAGCCTCGCTTCGCCGGAGAAGATCCGGCAATGGTCACATGGCGAGGTGACCAAGCCCGAGACGATCAACTATCGCACGTTCAAGCCCGAGCGCGACGGCCTGTTCTGCGCGCGCATCTTCGGTCCGGTGACCGACTGGGAGTGTCTGTGCGGCAAGTACAAGCGCATGAAGCACCGTGGCGTCATCTGCGACAAGTGCGGCGTCGAGGTGACGCAGGCCAAGGTGCGGCGCGAACGGTTGGGCCACATCGAGCTCGCTAGCCCGTGCTCGCACGTCTGGTTCTTCAAGGGGTTGCCGAGCCGCATCGGTCATCTGCTCGACCTTTCGATGCGCGATCTCGAAAAGGTCCTTTACTTCGAATCCTACATCGTCATCGATCCGGGCGACGCGCCGGTCAAGGAGAAAGAGCTCTTGACCGAGGAGCGTTACCGCGAACTCGTGCGCGATTATCCGGGCAAGTTCACGGCCAAGATGGGCGCCGAAGCGATCAAGGAGTTACTCGCGCGCGTCGATCTCGAAGCTTTGGCCAAGGACTTGCGCCAGAAGATGAAGGAGGAGCAGTCGCAACAGAAGAAGCTCAAATATTCCAAGCGGCTCAAGGTCGTGATGTCCTTCTTGAAGTCGGGGAATCGTCCAGAATGGATGATCCTCGATGTAATCCCGGTCTTGCCGCCGGAGCTTCGTCCGTTGGTTCCGCTCGATGGCGGGCGGTTTGCGACTTCGGACTTAAATGATCTTTATCGGCGCGTGATCAATCGCAACAATCGATTGAAGAAGTTGATGGAGTTGCGCGCGCCCGAAGTGATCGTGCGCAACGAGAAGCGCATGCTGCAAGAGGCCGTCGATGCGCTCTTTGACAACGGGCGACGTGGGCGCGTGCTGCGCGGCGTCAACAATCGTCCGTTGAAGTCTCTGAGCGACACGCTCAAAGGCAAACAGGGACGCTTCCGACAGAACCTTTTGGGCAAGCGCGTGGACTACTCAGGCCGCTCGGTGATCGTCGTCGGTCCGGAGTTGAAGTTGCATCAGTGCGGTCTGCCGAAGAAGATGGCGCTCGAGCTTTTCAAGCCGTTCATCTACAATCAGCTCGAAAAGCAAGGTTATGCGGCGACGATCAAGCAAGCGCGCGAGATGGTGGACCGTCAAGAGCCGATCGTGTGGGACATCCTCGAAGAGGTCATCCGCGAACACCCCGTGCTCTTGAACCGCGCGCCGACGCTCCACCGGCTTGGCATTCAAGCCTTCGAGCCGGTGCTCGTCGAAGGCAAGGCGATCAAGATCCATCCGTTAGTCTGCACGGCGTTCAACGCCGATTTCGACGGCGATCAGATGGCCGTGCACATCCCGCTCAGTCCCGAAGCGCAGATCGAAGCTTCGGTCTTGATGCTGTCGTCGAACAACATCTTGAGCCCGGCCAATGGCCAGCCGATCGCCGTGCCGTCGCAGGACATCGTGCTCGGTTGCTACTATCTGACGCGCGAGAAACCGGGCGCTCCCGGCGAGGGGCGCGTCTTCGCCTCGACCGAAGAGGTGCTGCTTGCGCTCGACGCCGGATTGGTGACGACGCAGACGCCGATCAAACTGCGTTTCGTCGGAGATCTGATCGATCTCACGCAGGAGCGCGATCCGCAAGATGTCATGCGCGCCACCGTGCAGCGGAACGTCCGGCGCATCATCGATACGACGGTCGGGCGCGTCATCTTCAACGATCAGATTCCGGATGGATTGCCGTTCATCAACGGGACGCTGAAGAAGAAGGGGCTGCAGACGCTCGTCAACTATTGCCATTTGCGGCTCGGCCATCAGACGACCGTCAAGATGCTCGACGATTTGAAGACGCTCGGTTTCCTCTATGCGACCAAGGCTGGCGTCTCGATCGGCATCGACGATCTGGTGACTCCGGAGTCGAAGAACGAGATCGTCAAGAAGGCCGAGCAAGAGGTGATCGAAGTCGAAAAGCAGTGGCGCGATGGCGTGATCACTAACGGCGAGCGTTACAACAAGGTGATCGCCATCTGGTCCGAGGCGACCGACAAGGTTGCCAAGGAGATGTTCCGCGCGATGGAGGAGCGCGAGCGCGAAACGGGCGAACTCAACCCGATCCTGATCATGACCGATTCGGGCGCGCGGGGCACGGCGCAGCAGATCCGTCAGCTCGCCGGGATGCGCGGGTTGATGGCCAAGCCCGATGGTTCGATCATCGAAACGCCGATCCGTTCGAACTTCCGCGAAGGTTTGAACGTGTTGCAGTACTTCATCTCGACACACGGCGCGCGCAAAGGGCTGGCCGATACGGCGTTGAAGACCGCCGACTCGGGCTACCTGACGCGCCGCTTGGTCGATGTCGCCCAAGACGTCATCGTGTCGGAAGAGGACTGCGGCACGCTCAAAGGCATCTGGGCGACGGCGATCGTCGAAGGCGGCGAGGAGATCGAGTCCTTGCGCGACCGCATCATCGGTCGCGTTGCGCTCGAAGACGTGATCGATCCGGTCGAAGGGACGGTCATCGTCAAAGCCAACGAGGAGATCACGGAGGATTTGGCTGCGGAGATTCAACGCAGCGGCGTGCAGCGCGTGCGTATCCGTTCGGTCTTGACCTGCGAATCGCGCCGCGGCGTGTGCGCCAAATGCTACGGGCGCAACCTCGCGACTGGGAAGCCGGTGGATATCGGCGAAGCGGTCGGGATCATCGCCGCCCAGTCGATCGGCGAACCGGGCACGCAGCTTACGATGCGCACGTTCCACATCGGCGGCACGGCCCGCTTGGAAGAGTCCTCTAAGCATGAGGCGCGCATGGATGGCACGATCCGTTACATCGATCTGCAGACGGTCAAGAACCGGCGCGGCGAGCGGATCGCCATGAACCGCAATGGCGCGCTCGCGATCATCGATGATCGCGGACGCGAAGTGGCCCGTTACCAGATCGTCTATGGCGCGCACATCCACGTCGAGGATGGCGAGCGCGTGCAACAGGACCAGTTGCTCGCGACATGGGATCCTTACACCTTCGCCATCCTCACGGAAGTCGGCGGTCGCGTCGCGTATCGCGACCTGAAAGAGGGCGTAACAGTTGATGAGGAAGTGGATGAGGTGACCGGTCAAGTCCGCCTCGTCGTCAAGGACTCGCCCGATGAGAAGCGCCAACCGCGCCTCGAGATCCGCGACGGCAACAAGGTATTGAAGACTTACCAGATGCCCGTTCGCGCCAATCTCATGGTGCGCGACGGCGACGAGGTCGAGCCGGGTGACGTGATCGCCAAGATCCCGCGCGAGACCACCAAGACCAAAGATATCACGGGCGGTCTGCCGCGTGTGGTCGAACTGTTTGAGGCGCGCAAGCCGCGGGAAACCGCCGTGATGAGCGAGATCGATGGCACCGTGCGGCTCGGTCCGATCGTCAAGGGCAAGCGCAAAGTGATCATCGTCGGCGATGATGGCGAGGAGCGCGAGTACGATATCCCGCGCGGCGTGCACATCAACGTGCAGGACGGCGACCGCGTGCGGGCTGGCGAGCCGTTGATGGATGGTCCACTGAACCCGCACGATATCTTGCGCGTGCTCGGCATGAGCCGGTTGCAGGAGTATCTGGTCAACGAGATCCAAGAGGTCTATCGCCTGCAGGGCGTCAACATCAACGATAAGCACATCGAGGTGATCGTGCGTCAGATGTTGCGCTGGGTGCGCGTCAAGGAGGTGGGCGATACCGACTTCCTCGTCGATGAGCAAGTGGACCGCTTCCGTTTCGAGGACGAAAACGCGCGCGTCATCGCGCAAGGCGGCGAACCGGCGAAGGCCGAGCCGCTGCTCCTCGGGATTACGAAAGCGTCGCTTTCGACCGATTCGTTCATCTCAGCGGCTTCGTTCCAGGAGACGACGCGCGTGCTGACGGAGGCCGCCGTCTCGGGGCGCGTCGATTACCTGCGCGGCCTCAAGGAGAACGTCATCATGGGCCGCTTGATCCCTGCCGGGACGGGCATGAAGTACTACCGCAACTTCCGCCTCGAGAAGGATGAGACGATCGAAGAAGCGGTCGAGAGCGTGGCCGAAGAGGTCGAAGGGCGTCTATCGGAACCGCAACTCGGCGAGAAAGTGAGCGGCGATTAGCGAAGCTAAGAAAAGGGGAGGGATCGGAGGCCCAAGCGGAACCCACGATCCTTCCCCACGAGCGAAGTTGCGGCATCGATCTCATTTCATCGCAAGATGGAGAGACGAGCCCGAATGTTCGTCCAGCGATGAATCGCCCCAAGGTGCGAGGCAGCGCCGTAGGTTCACGACCTTACCGATGATCCAAACGGCTGGCGGGTGGACTTCGACTCGGCCTTCGGCGACGCTGACAAGCTCGCTCGTGATGACCCTCTCCGCAGGCGTCGCGCCGTTTTCGATAAAAGCCACCGGTTCATCCGGCGGGCGTCCATGTTCGATCAATCTCTGCGCGATCTTCCGTCGTTCGTTGACTCCCATCAGGATGATCAGTGTCTCAACTCGAGCGACGGCGGCCAGATTCAACTCTGCGCCCTCTTGGCGGTGACCTGCGATCACGGCGAAGGAGGCCGAGATGCCGCGGTATGTGAGCGGGATTCCGGCGAGGCTAGGGAGCGAGAGGGCTGAAGATAGGCCCGGAACCACCTCCACCGCGATGCCATGCGCATTGAGAAAAGCCCACTCTTCGCCGCCTCTGCCGAAGACGAATGGATCGCCCCCTTTGAGGCGCACGACGACCTTGTTCTCCTTGGCGAGATTCAACAGAGTCGAGTTGATTCGATCTTGAAAGCGTTGTTCGCCGTGGGATTTGCCGACGTATATCAAGGTCGCCTTGGGAGGGCAGAGTTTGAGGACTTCTGCGGTCACGAGACGGTCATAAAGCACGACATCGGCGCGCTCAAGCGCGCGCACGGCTTTGAGCGTCAACAGGTCCGGGTCGCCCGGGCCAGCCCCGATGATGTACACCTTACCGCTCATCCTTCTCATCGGCGATCCGAAGCTATCGTTGCCGAACGCAACTCGACTAGAAGCTGAAGATCGTCGCCGCGTTGAGATGATTGACCCTCTGTTTGCCGCTGATCAGATAGCTCGTCTCGAGGCGTCTGAACTCTATCCCCCACGAAAGCTGTGGCGAGATTTTGTAAATGAGATTGATCGCGCCGCCCACATTGCGCGTGCGCCAATCTCTAGGCGACGCGCTCCGTAGATCTCGGTCGCGCGGATCGTCAAGGCCAAACGAGGCGTAGAGGGTCGCGCGTTCGCTAAGGGCGGGCAATGTCCAGCCGAGTTGCACCCAGCCGCCGCGAGTTCCGATCGCTTTGGCGCGCGTCGAAGGCGGCATCCCTTCGCGTCGAACGATCGCATCAGGGTTGAAACCTTGAAAGATTCCGCTCTGAAAGCCGGCGAGGTCCTCTCCGATGAACGCCTCTCCGCTTAAAGTGAGATCTCGCGACAGCGGAGTGGACCAGTCGAGCGCCAATCCATCTGAATTGATCCTCTCTTTGGCTACGCGCGCGCGCCCGTAGTGGACGGAGATCCCGATGTTGCCGGTCCGCTTCGATCCCAGCCAGTTCTGGCCGGAGAGCGCGATGCGACCTTGAAAGAAAGGGAGGCGCGAAGCCGATCCGGTGCTCGGCTGAAGGGTGAAGGGCGCGCTTGTCCCTGATGGGTAATCGCCCGTCGAAGGAGCAAGAAGAGCAGCCTGCCAGAGAAGAACTCCGTCGAACGAGCGATGTTCCACCCTGATTTGGGGCAAGCGCGCCCATGGGTTCCCCGCTGCCGCCATCTGTGGAACGGCGGCGGCAGCGATGGAAGTCGGATTCGCCGGGGCAAAGACCATCCAATCTTGACCCATGATGAGCGCCGTGCGTTTCCAATCGAGCCGCGCGAACGCCAAACGCAATCGAACGAGACTGAAATTCTCGCCGATGCCGATCGCCGGAAACCCTCCGAAGAAATCGGCTTCGACCGTTCCGCTCGATCTTGCGTGAAGCATTTCCGGACCGGTGAGCCGTAGGCCCAATCGGGTCTGTCGGACGCTCGCCCCGATCCCGCCCGATCCGGTCGGCGCGGCAAACAGCGGAACGTCGGCATTGTTGCTCGCGCCGCTGTTTCCGAAGAGGTTAAAGTAGATGGCGCCGTAAGGTGTGGCGTGAAAAGGGCCGAGTTCGATCCCTTGCGTCCGTTCTGAGGCTCGGTGAGAGGCGGCAGCCTTAGACTCAGCTTGCGCGTTCGCGGCGAGACCGAGCGACGCGGCGCAAGGGGAGGAAGCTGCCCCGCTCTTCGTTTGCGGCGCGACGAGGCGTTTGAGTTCGGCCAGCTCCGCGCACAGAGATTCAATCTGGGCCTCCATGCGATGGATTCGAGCTTGCAACTCTTCTTGCGTGGGAGAAGGTGAGCTCCCATTCGTTTGCGCAGAAGCGAGTTGAGCCGAAAAGACCAGCGAGAGGAGAAGCGCGCACAGTCCCTCTCCGACCGGGGACTTGAGATATGGAACGGAATGGAAGCAAGTAGCCATCGATATTTTGAACATGGTTCGTTTCCTCCTCGCCACGAGCTTCGCGGTGTGGCGATTGAGGAGGAAATGATTTTGATCATTCTCGCGGTCGCACATCTTGAGCTTCAGCTAAACAACACGCCCTACGCCATCATCCCGTGTTGCGCGGTCGGTTCGGCTCCTCGAACGACCAGGGGTGAATTGGCGGCGAGAGATTCATCCGCCACGACGGCGACGAAGACCTCTCGTCCCACGACTCTCACCGGATAGGTCGGCACGCGAACCTGCGGATCGTCGAGACACTCTCCGGTCTGCAGGTTGAAACGATGCTTCAGCAGCGGCGAGGCCACCATCCAGACTTCGCCTTTGTTCCCGACGATGCCGCGCGAAAGCACATTGGCACAGGTGAAAGGATCGAAATTCGAGATGGCGAACAGTTGATCGCCAGCGACGCGAAAGATCGCCACTTGATGTCCTTCGACCTTGGCGCAGACGCCTGAGAAGGGAAGTATGTCGTCGATTTTGCAGACCTTATGCCACAACATCTTCATCTCCTCCTCGGATCAAAAGTTGGTCAAAACCGGGAGCGACCGCGCCTTTTCGGCGAGCGTCGCCGGTCGCGGTTGCCCGCGTTCGATGACGACCACGACGTTATCATCGGGATCATCGGAATTGATGAAGTGGCGGAACTGTTTGAGCTTTTCGGGATCTTCGAGCGTCGCCTTCCATTCGCATCTGTAGGTGGCGATGTGATGTTGCATCATCGCCTCCAGTTCGGCGGCGAGTCCGAGCGCGTCGTCGACGATGACGCGGCGCAAGTACTCGATGCCGCCTTCGAGCTTCGCCAGCCATGTCGAGGTGCGCTGCAATCGATCTGCGGTGCGGATGTAGAACATGATGAAACGATCGAGATAGCGTATAAGCGTCTCCTCGTCTAGATCGGCGGCGAGCAGTTGCGCGTGGGCCGGACGCATCCCGCCGTTGCCGCAGACGAAAAGGTTCCAGCCCTTTTCGGTCGCCACGACGCCGAAATCTTTGTTGTTCATCTCGGCGCAATCGCGCGTGCAGCCTGAGACGGCCCCTTTGATCTTATGCGGCGCGCGCAATCCCTTGTAGCGGTTCTCCAAGCGAATGGCGAGCGAGGTCGAATCCTGCACGCCATAGCGGCACCACGTCTGCCCGACACAGGATTTCACCGTGCGCAAGGCCTTCCCATAAGCGTGGCCCGATTCGAAGCCGGCTTCGATCAGCTCTTTCCAGATCGAAGGCAGTTGCTCGAGGCGTGCGCCGAAAAGATCGACGCGCTGTCCGCCCGTGATCTTGCAATAGAGGTTGTATTTTTTCGCGACCTGGCCCAGCACGATCAACTTATCGGGCGTGATCTCGCCGCCCGGCACGCGCGGGACGATCGAGTAGGTGCCATCCTTCTGCATATTGGCCAGGAAACGGTCGTTCGTATCTTGCAATGGAGCGAGTTCATCCTTGAGGATGTATTCGTTGTGGATGCTGGCGAGGATGGAAGCGATTGCCGGTTTACATATCTCACAACCGTAACCGCGGCCATAATCGCGCAGAAGCTCTTCGAAGGTGCGATAGCCTTTGACGCGCACGATGTCGAAGAGTTCTTGACGGCTATAAGCGAAGTGCTCGCAAAGGTGATTGGCGACCCGTTCGCCCAATCGAGCCAGTTCGGCCTTGAGTATCTCAGTGATCGTCGGCACGCAACCGCCGCAACCGGTTCCAGCTTTGGTGCAGCGTTTGATCTCGGCGAGTTCGCGCGCGCCAGCCTTGATGGCTTCGACGATGCTCGCTTTGGGCACGTTCTCGCAATTGCAGATTCTCGCTTCGGCGGGCAGCTCGGCTCCCTTTTCGGTGCCATCTTGGGGCAAAATCAGTTGACGCGGGTTTTGCGGCAGCGGCGCGCGGCTTTGCCAGAGGGCGAGCAGCCTGTTGTATTCCGCCGCATCGCCAACGAGTATGCCGCCAAACAGTCGTTTGCCGTCACGGCTGATGACCAGCTTCTTGTAGATCCCTTCGAGCGGATCGGCGAACCAGATCTCTTCTGCCTCTGGGCTTCGTGCGTGCGCATCGCCGAAACTCGCGACCTCGACGCCTAGAAGCTTCAGCTTGGTCGAAAGATCGGCGCCGGCAAAGCGCGCGGTTCCATCGCCGGCGAGGTGAGCCGCGAGCGCTTTGGCCATCGCATAACCCGGCGCGACCAATCCGTAGATGGTGCCGTTGTGCGAAGCGCATTCGCCGATGGCGTAAATATCGGGATCGCTGGTCCGGCAGTGATCGTCAATCGCGATCCCGCCGCGCGGCCCGATCTCGAGTCCAGCGGCGCGGGCCAATTCGTCGCGTGGGCGGATGCCTGCCGAAAAGATGACGAGATCGGCCTCTAACATGCTGCCGTCGGCGAAGACGATTCCGGCGGCGCGTCCATCGCGCGCGATGATGCGTTGCGCCATCGCTCCAGTGCGCACTTCGATCCCCATCGCTTCGATGATCCTTTTGAGGAACCGCCCGCCGATCTCGTCGAGTTGAAGAGGCATCAGGTGCGGGGCGACTTCGATGACGTGCGTCGCGAGCCCTAATTTGCGCAGCGCCCCTGCGGCTTCGAGACCGAGAAGGCCGCCGCCGATGATCGCGCCGCTTTGTGAGAGCTTGGCGTAAGCTTCGATTCGCTCCAAGTCTTCGATGGTGCGGTAGACGAAGCATCCTTCCAGTTCTGCGCCTTCGATCGGCGGGACGAACGGGCGCGATCCTGTAGCGAGAACGAGTTTGTCGTAGGGGATGATTTGCGACGCGGTTCTGATGGTCTTAGTTCGGCGGTCTATCTCGAGGGCGCGTTCGAAGATGACCTTCACGCCCCAAGCCGCGTAGTCTTCCGCAGAGGTTAAAGATAGGTCGGGGCGCGGCGAGTCGAAGTAGTTGCTCAGATGCACGCGATCGTATGCCAGGCGCGGCTCTTCGCTGAGCACCGTGATGGTGAAGTCATCGGTGCCAGCGAGCGTCTCGATGAACTTGTGCCCGACCATCCCGTTGCCTACCACTACGAGTTGGCGCTTCCGTTCGCTCATCTCGCGAAACCTCCTTCCGACCGCCTCCGCAAAAGTTGCGCGCATGAACCCACCCTTAAGTTTTCAGCTTGCGGCATCATATGCGGCGCGCAGTTGCCCGACGCGTTCTGCAGCGGCGAGCGCGCCGCCCGTCTCGCGCAAGTGGGCCTCCAAAATCGCGTGAATCTCCGTCCGACACGAACCGCAACCCGTGCCTGCGCGCGTCGCTTTGGCGACGGCATCAACCGTGCAGTGGCCGGATCGAATGGCGGCGACGATCTTCGCTCGCGACACGCCGTTGCAATGGCAGATGCGTTGCGTCTCGGACGCTTTAGGGATATTGGACCAGGCGAACGAAAACATGATCTCTGCCGGATTCTCCGGCAGGCGCGCTCTCCGATCGAAAGCTTGAAGCAGAGTTGGAATGGTCATCCCATCGCCGAGCAGAATGGCTCCGATCAAACGTCCGTTCCTGATGATCAGCTTCTTGTAGACGGCGCGCGATGGGTCGGAGTAGACGACCACCTCGTCATTCGGTCGCTGCGGATCCTTCGCTCCCATGACGGTCAGTTCGATCCCCGCGACTTTCAATCTGGTGGAGACTCGCGAACCGGTGTAACGTGCTGCCGGGTTGCGGCGTGCGAGGCGTTCGGCCAAGATGCGCGCCTGGTCCCACAGGGGAGCGACGGTTCCGTAAGTTTGCCCGTTATGCTCTGCGCATTCGCCGATGGCGTAGATGTCCGGATCATCGGGCGAAGCGAGGTCATCGCCGATGACGATGCCGCGCTCGACCGCCAATCCGGCTTTCTGAGCCAACTCGACGTTGGGGCGCGTGCCGGCACAGACGATCACCATGTCGCAATCGAGCGTCGCTCCGTCGTCGAAGACGAGGCCCGTGACGCGATCTTGGCCGAGCGTCGCGATCGTTCGCTTCCTCAGATGGATCTTGAGTCCCATTCTCTCCAACTCTCTCTTGAGGATCGCTCCGCCCGTAGCATCGAGTTGCGCCTCCATCAAATGGGACATCAAGTGGACGACGTGCGTTTCAAGACCCAGCTTCAAAAGGCCGTATGCCGCTTCCAAGCCGAGCAGCCCGCCGCCGATGATGGCCGCTCTTTGTGCATGCTTCGCTTCTTTCGCGATGCGACGGCAATCATCCAGCGTGCGAAAGACGAAGACGCCATCCTTCGAGAGGCCTTCGATCGGCGGGATGACGGGACGGCTGCCTGTGGCGATCACGAGCTTGTCATAAGCTTCCGCGCAGCCCCCTTCGCCTATGACCCGTTTCGCTTGGCGATCGATCTCAAGCGCGCGCACGCCCAAGTGGAGACGAACGCCGTTCTCGCGATACCAGTCAGGAGGATTGATGAAGATATCTTGCGCGTCATAAGTGCCCGCGAGCACGTTGGAGAGTAGAATGCGATTGTAGTTGCCATAAGGTTCATCACCGAAGACGGCGATCTCAAAGAGCGCGCCGCCTCCTTGAGCCAGCAGTTCTTCGACGAATCTGGCTCCAGCCATGCCGTTGCCGATGATGACCAGTCGTTGCTTGCTCATCCTTCCTTCCCGTTCGCGCTCGACCGTTCTAGACGAGCGGCGCACACCTTAAATTCCGGCATCTTGCTGATGGGATCGAGCGCGGCATTAGTCAAGCGGTTGATCGCGAGCGCGTTGCCCCAGTGGAACGGCACGAAGATCGTGTCTTCGCGGATATCTGCCGTCACCCGAACTTTGAACTCCGCCGCGCCGCGCCTCGTCCGCAAGATGGCTCGGTCACCTTCGGCAAGACCATAAAGCTTCGCCGTCGCCGGATGGATCTCGATCGATGGTTCTTCGACCAGTTCGCGCAGTTCGGCGATGCGGCGCGTCTGTGCGCCCGACTGGTAGTGCGCGAGCAGCCGTCCCGTCGTCAGATAGAGCGGATACTCTTCATCAATCTCCTCCGCTGGCGGTCGATATTCGATCGCGTGGAAACGGGCGCGCCCGTTCGCCGTGGGGAAAGAGTCGGCGAACATGCGTGGCGTGCCGGGATGATCCTCCGCCGGACAGGGCCAGAAGATGCCGCGATTGGCTTCGATCTTCTCGTAGGTGATCCCGGAGTAGTCAGCTAAACCTCCTGCGCTCGCGCGACGCAACTCATCGAAGACCTCACGAGGACCGGCGAACGAAAAGGATGAGGCGTGGCCCAGATGCGCGGCGAGCGCGCATAGGATCTCGATGTCGGTGAGCACGCCTTCGGGCGGCGAAAACGCGCGGCGGCGTAGGATGACGCGCCCTTCAAGATTGGTCATCGTCCCTTCTTCTTCAGCCCATTGGGCCGATGGGAGGACGACGTCCGCAAGCTGCGCCGTCTCTGAAAGGAAGAAGTCGGCGACCGCCAGAAAATCCAGAGCTTCGAAGCGTGCCATGATATGGGCCGCGTTCGGCGCGGAGACGACCGGGTTCGATCCCATCACCAGAAGCGCGCGCACGCCATCTTCGCGCCCGAGTCCGTCGAGCATCTCGTAAGCCGATCTGCCCGGGCCAGGGAGCGCATCTTCAGCGATCCGCCAAACGGCGGCGATGTGACGGCGGGCCGCCGGATCATCAAGGCGTCGGTAGCCGGGCAGTTGATCGGCCTTTTGGCCGTGTTCGCGCCCGCCTTGCCCATTGCCCTGTCCGGTCAGGCAGCCATATCCGCTCGAAGGCTTACCGACCAGCCCCAAAGCCAGAGCGATGTTGATGTAGGCGAGCGCATTATCGACGCCGCGCGCTTGTTGTTCGGCGCCGCGCGCCGTAAGCACCATCGCCGTCTCCGCGCGGCCCAAAAGATGAGCGGCTTCGATCAATTGCGCGACGGGGACGCCCGTGATGCGTTCGACTCGTTCGGGCCAGTAGCTTGCGATCGTGCGTCGGACGAGCTCAAAGCCTTCGGTTCGCTCGCGTATATATTGCTCGTCGATCAACCCATCGCGCACGAGCAAATGAAGCAGCCCGTTGGCGAGCGCGGCGTCGGTGCCGGGCGTAAGCTGCAGATGGATGTCGGCAGCGGCGGCGGTCGGCGTGCGCCGCGGGTCGATGACGATCAGTCGCCCTCCGTTTTCGCGCTGACGCTGAAAATACTGCATGATCGGCGGCATCGTTTCAGCCGCGTTGCTTCCGACGAGCAAGATCGTTTCCGCGTGAGCGATCTCTTCGAGCGGAAAGGGCAGACCTCGATCCACGCCGAAGGCCTTGATGCTGGCCGCCGCGGCGCTCGACATGCAGAAACGCCCGTTGTAGTCGATGCTCGCCGTGCCGAGCGCGACGCGCGCGAATTTGCCGAGCAGATAGGCCTTCTCGTTCGTCAACGCGCCGCTCCCGAAGAGGCCGACGGCATTCGGACCATAACGCGCGCGAGCGTCGATAAAGGCGCGCGCGATGCGCGCGAGCGCATCATCCCATGTCGTCGGGACAAGCTCACCGCGCGCGTTGCGCGCCAAGGGCTGGCGCAAGCGCTCAGGATGCTCCAACGCGGCGGCACTGGTCCAGCCCTTGACGCACAAGGCCCCTTTGTTGACGGGGAAGGATTCGTCGCCTTCGACGATGATCTTCGATCCGGAACGAGACAAACGCATGCCGCATTGAAAAGCGCAATATGGACAGTGCGTGAAGACCGCGTCCGACATCGCCCTATGAAACTCGATCCCTTGAAGCGCGACGGCCATTACGCTGATCCTTCTCAGAAGGTCGTCTCGATATCGCCCTCGATCCACGGAGCGACTCTCACTTTGCCTCCCTCGCCGATCCATTCCCGCCTCCATTCGCGCTGGGCCAACGAGAGCACGGCCATGCAGCTCCCCGCGACCAGCGCGAGGATCAGGAAGCCGGGCGTGAAAGAATCCGTGAGCTGCTTTAAGTGGCCCAGAATCGTCGGCAGGAAGTACCCGCCCAATCCGCCTGCCGCGCCGACTATCCCGGTGATGATCCCTACCTCTTCGCGGAAACGTTGCGGGACGAGCTGGAAGACTGAACCGTTCCCCATCCCCATGCACATCATCGCGACGAAGAGAAGGGTGGTCGTGACGCCGAGCGCCGGAAGCGATGCGACGCAGGCCAGCATCAAGCTCATCACGGCGTAGAGTAGGATCAACATCCGAATGCCTCCGACCCGATCGGCGAGCCAGCCGCCAACCGGGCGGAAGAAACTTCCAGCGATCACGCAAACGGTGGCAAAATCTGCGGCCCGCACCGCGTTCAACTGATACTGCGTGTTGAAGAAGACCGTCAGATAGTTGGCCATTCCGGAAAACCCGCCGAACGTGACCATATAGAGGAGGCAGAAGACCCATGTGTCCTTCTCCCTCAACACGCGGACGTAATCGCTCAACCTCTTCGGCTCGGGGCGATCGGGACTGTCCCTGGCGATGAGGAGGAAGATGAGAAACACGATCGCCAACGGGATCAAGGCGAGACCGAAGACGACGTGCCAATCTCCAAACCAACGGGCCAGGCGGTTGGCGAAGAGTGTGCTGAAGATCGTGCCGCTGTTGCCCGCACCGGCGATCCCTAAAGCCAATCCTTGGTGCTCAGGCGGATACCATCGGCTGGCGAGCGGCAAAGCGGCGGCAAAGCTTGCGCCAGCGATGCCGAGCATCAGCGCGACGAAATACATGTCGTCGAGCGAATCGGCAACCCGCCATCCGATCACGAGCGGCACGGCGGTCAGCGCCATGCCGAGAAGCCCTGTCCTTTTGGGGCCGATCCGATCGGTCAGATAACCCAGGACTAGGCGCAGGAAGGATCCTCCCAACAGCGGGAGCGCGACGAGGTTCGCCTTCTGCGCCGCGTTCAGATGAAAATCTTCGGCGATCAAGACGGCCAACGGACCGATCAGCACCCAGATCATGAAGCTGATGTCGAAGTAGAGAAAAGCGCCGACCAGAGATCCCAAATGACCGCTCTTCAAAAACGACTTCCGATCCATCATCATTCGAGTCCTCGCTTCGCGAGCGCACCGTCATCTTCCACTTATCACGCGAGGACCTTTAAGCAATGACCATGCCAATCGCCACGGGGGATCGCGTGGGCGTCTCTATATGGTTGCGAAGAATAGACTTGCCGTCTCGAAGGGCTTCGAAGCGGAGCGGGGCCGGAGACGAGAGGAAACTACAAAATTGTAAGCTGTGAGCATCCGGATTACATCTTTGTTGGAGGAGGCGTCGCCTCGCCTTCAAGATGGATCCGCCGCCAACTCAGACGCGGAAGCGGTTGCAGTCGATCTCATACTTCTTCACCTTGTAATTCAGAATCCGTTCGGTCGTTTTAAGTAGACGCGCCGCTTTGGCGCGATTGCCTCGCGTCGTCTTCAACGCGTCGAGGATGAGATCTTTCTCATAAGCCTGCACGGCTTCTGCCAACGACAAGTTCACGACCGTGCCGGAGGCTTCCGCCGTTTGCAGCGTCGGCGGCAGATGGTGCGCGTGGATGACGCTCCCTTCGCAGACGAGGACGGAACGCTCGATGCAATTTTCGAGTTCGCGCACGTTGCCGGGCCAGTGATAGCTCATCAGCATGTCAATGGCCGGCGTCGAGATGCGTTTGATGTTCTTGCCATGTTCGCGCGAGTATTTTTCGAGGAAATGATCGGCAAGAAGCAGTATGTCCGGTTTCCTCTCTCTCAACGGGGGAACGAAGATCGTAAAGACGTTGAGGCGATAGTAGAGATCTTCGCGGAACGCGCCTTCGGCGATGGCCTTTTCGAGATCCTTGTTGGTCGCAGCGATCAGGCGGACGTTGACGCGGATCGTTTCGGTGCCGCCGAGCCGCTCGAACTCGCGCTCTTGGAGCACGCGCAGCAGCTTCACTTGCGTCGAAAGGTTCAGATCGCCGATCTCATCGAGGAAGATCGTCCCGCCGTCGGCCAGTTCGAAACGCCCTTTCTTGCGCGTAAGGGCGCCCGTAAACGCGCCTTTCTCGTAGCCGAATAGCTCAGATTCGATGAGCGTTTCAGGTAGCGCCGCGCAGCTTACCTTGATGAACGGCTTCTTCGCGCGCGGCGAGTTATAGTGGATCGCATGCGCGATCAGCTCTTTACCCGTGCCCGATTCGCCGCGGATAAGCACGGTCGTGTTGGTGCGCGCCACCTGCGCCATCTGCTCGTAAACCTGGCGCATCGGGCCGCTGTTGCCGATGATGTTCGAGAAATCATAGCGCTCGCGCAACTCTTGACGCAGATGGATGTTCTCGTCCATCAAGCGTTGTCGCTCGGCCTCGATCGCGCGTTGCAGTTTGAGCGATTGCGCGACCATCGAGGCGACGACTTTGAGGAATTTGACCGCGCGATCGTAGTCGCGATCCTTTTTGAAGGGAAGATCGACGCCCAGCGCTCCTACCGCTTTGCGATTGAGCGTGATCGGCACGCAGATGAAGCTGAATTCCTTGTCGCCCAGCTCCCTTTTGGCGGCGCGATTGAGGAAGAGCGGCTCGCGACTCACTTGCGGGACGACTACGGGTTTGCCGCTTTCGATCACCCGACCCGTGATCCCTTCGCCGAGCCTATAACGCGCGCGGGCGCCGTCGCTCGAAATCCCGTTGGCCGCTTCGATGTAGATCTCGCCATCCTCTTCGTTGAGGAGCGTGATCATGCCGCGCACCATGTTGTGGTGTCGCTCGAGCACCTCGAGCACGCGATGGAGAGCCGCCTTGAAATTGAGCGTGCTCGAGAGGGCCTGACTGATCTCCAGCAGGGAGGTCAGTTTTCTGATCTCACTGGTCGTCTCGGTCGTCGCCATACAATTCTGTGGGAATCGTCGCCCATAGATTACAAAATTGTAATCACCATCTTCCCGACAATCTTGTCGGAAAGCGGCATCGTCGGAACATTATTGTAGGTCGGTGGAGCGGCCCCTTCAAGGCGATTCGATTTATCGGGCGATTACTAATCCTAATGGCGGACGGGGTTCGCGGAAGGCGGCAGCGCGCGAAGGCGATCGAGCAGGCGATGGAGCGCTGCGTTGATGGTGGCGCACGCCGCGCTTTGGGCGAGCATCTGCTCCGGCGTTTGAACGAAATCGCCAGCGACGATCTCGTCGGCGCAGTTTTCGATGAGCGCCCTGATGCTCTGCGGCGTGCTTTCGAGATGGAACTGGAGGGCGATGACGCGAGCGCCGTGGATGAAGGCTTGATTTGGGCAGGCCTCGCTGCTCGCAAGGCGCATCGCGCCGGACGGGAGCTCGAACGCATCGCCGTGCCAGTGAAAGGCGATCATCCTTTGCGGGAAGGAGTCGAAGAGAGGCAAGGTCAACGCTTCACGGGTCAGTTCGATGGGAAACCAACCGATCTCTTTATGCGCGTTGCGGAAGACGCGCGCGCCCAGCACGTCGGCGATCAACTGCCCGCCCAAACATATCCCGATGATCGTCTTCCCATGCGCGATGGCGCGTTCGATCAACCTCTTCTCTTCGGTCAACCAAGGGTAGAGATCCTCTTGGTAAACGTTCATCGGTCCGCCCATCACGATGAGCCAGTCGAAATCATCGATCTGCGGTAGCGGGTCGCCCGCATAGAAGCGCGTGCAGGATGCGCGGAGGTCGTTCTTGCTGATCCAGTCTTTGATGCTCGCAGCATCTTCAAACGGGACGTGCTGCAGATAGTGGATCTTCATCGCGATTCGTGCGCCCCTTTGCTCGGTCGAAGCTGTTCGCCTTTCGTCTGACGGGCATAATCTCAGGCGCAGCCCGATGCGCCAAGCTTATGCTTCAAAGCGGGATCCGTTGTCAAGCTTCGCCGCAAAGCGCAGGCTGCCTGTCGCGGCGGTCGAGGAAACGACGGCTTCCGAGCTTTCGTCGTAAGGATCATCTCTCGGGCGCAATAAAGAAGCTCGCGTCAGAGCTGCTCGCTTCCGAGCTTTCGTCGTAAGGGGCAGACCCCGTCCTCAACGTCGCCACTTGCTCGCTACGCGGTTCCACCACATCAGAAATCCGGTGATGAAGAGGAGCGGCGGGATGAGTCCGGCGAGCAACCAAAGCCAGCGCGTGAGCGCGCCGCCGATGGTCCCGAAGTGCAGGGGGGTGATCAAGGCGACGAGCCGCGCGCCGAGCGGGGCGCGCCGCGCATCTTCGACGCGCAAAACCTCGCCGTCCTTCTGGTCCAGAAAGACGCGGCTGCGCACGAAGCGGCCCACATCTGCTGGCGGCTGTTTGATGACGACGAGCGGTTCATCGGGCGAAGCGGGTAGATTGATCTGTACGGTGCGGTCCTGTGGCAACGCGCCGTCGGCGATGCGAACGAGTTCGTCCAGGACGAGCGGCGCGGAACCGTCTCTCGTTTGTGCCGGGAGGCGCGGAGGAGGCGATTGCTGGCTTCGCGTCAGGCGATAAACGGCTTTGTTGATCTCCTGCGGCCAGGCGTAATAGGCTCCGGTCAGCGCGATGACGAGCACGATGGGCAGGCTGTAGAACCCGCTCGCGTGATGCAGATCCCACGCGAGCGCCTTCCACGAGGCGCGCCACCGAACGCCAAGCCCGCGCTTGTGGCGCTTCCAGCCGAGATACCAGAGCCAGATGCCCGTCGCGCAGAGCAGCGCGAGAAGCAGACCGCAGATGCCGACGATGAAGCGACCCGTTCGCCCCATGAGCAGATTCGAGTGCAAAAGGCGAATCTGCCACAGCCATGAATCGTTGCGATTGCGTTCGCCGACGACCGTGCCCGTGTAGGGATCAACGTAGACTGAAAGGCCGGCGGGCGGTCCGCCCGGACCGCCGCGGGCGCGCATCTGAACTACGATCGTTCGATCCGCGCTCGTCGGAAGGCTGAGCGATTGCGCGCGCAGTTCCGGATGTGCGCGCGCCGCGGCTTCGAGCGCGGTTTGCAAAGACGCGCGCTCGCGGCGCGGCGCAACATGCGTCAGGCGCTCGTTGAGCGCATCGTCCAATTCGGGATAGAAGACGAGCAGGCTGCCCGTGAGGCCGAAAATCAGCATGAGCAGTCCGGTGAGCATGCCGGTCCACAGGTGGATCTGAAAGAGCGCGCGCTTGAGCCGCGGCTTGCGCTTCGGCGATTTTGCCGGCTCGGAAATCGCGATGCTCTCTTCATCCGATAGGATCTCTGTGCTCATAGTGTGACTCCGGAATGATGTTTAACTGAATTTAGTCGCTGGTTTCATCCCCACGCCAATGGTCGGCCCACGATCACGGACTGACCATTGATGCAGGCGTTGGTGTGCGGACTTAGGGCGACGCTACCAGCGATAGCGCAGCGTGAATGAACCATTGATAGGCGCGCCCGGAAGGATGCCGTTATCGCCGTTAGATGTTTCATAGTAGCGACGATTGGTGATGTTGCGCAGATTGATGCCGGCCTCGTAGTGCTCGCGACGCCAAAACAGCCCGGCATCGAAACGGATGAAGCCGGGCAGCGTGACGAGATTGTTGGCCGAAGTGAAGACTTTGCTTCGTCCGTAAGCGCCGAATCCGATGGCGAAGTTCTTCGGCAGCGCATAGGTCATCCAGAGATTGCCCATCGCTTGTGGGATCAGCCCGGCGCGACGGCCTTGAAGCGGAACGCCGGCAGAGACGCTCGTCGAGCGCACGATGCGTGCCGATTGCAGCGAGAATCCGCCAAACAGGTCCAATCCGCGAAGCGGCGTTCCGGCAAACGTCGTCTCGAGCCCATCGGTGCGCTGTTTGCCTATGGGCAGCAGGCGCGTCGGATTTTGCGGATCGGTCGTCTTGATGTTGTCGCGCTCCAGGCGGAAAACGGCGAGCGTCGTGTTAAGACGCCATGGCACGATCGTCGCTTTCACGCCGGCTTCATAGTTGCGCGTCGTCTCAGGCCCGATCTCGGCGTTGTTCGTCGCCAGAGAGAGGTTCTCGCCGGACGGTTGGAACGAACGCGTGAAGCTTACGTAGAGCGAAACGAGTTGCGTCGGCTGATAGACCAGCCCGACGCGCGGACTCCACTCGCGATCGATCCTTTGTAGCGTCGGTCCGCCTAGGAAATCAACCAGCTTTTGATTGAAGCGATCGAAACGGGCGCCAGCGAGCAGCTTCCACTGTCGCGCGAACGTGATCATGTCCTGCGCGTAGAGGCCGAGGACGCGCCCATCGAAATCGTTGTTCGTCGTCGGACGATTCGAGGTAATGGGTGACGTCAGCACCGGATCGATGAGCGCGACCGAACTGGCCGTGCTATTGCGATAGATCGTGCTCGCGCGATCCTGCGCGCCGAGCTCGATGCCCACGAGGGCAAGGTGCTGCCAATCGAAGAGGCGGAACGAACCGGTCGCTTCCGTTTGATTGAAGTAATTGTCCTGCCTCGAACTGCCGCTATACTGAAAGCGCAGGACGCGCAATTGCCCATTTACGACGGAGATGCCGTTCGGTCCGGTGTTGTAGAAATCGGTCGCATATCCGATATGCCGGAAGACGTTGCGTACCGACCATGCCCCATCGATCTTATGATCGATTTTGATGGCCTGCGAGAAAGCGCGATTGGTGATCGAATCCTTGTCCGGATAGCCATAGTAAGTGCCGACGGGCACATCCACCGGGCGCCCGCGATAAGAGGGCAGGCCGCGATCGGGCAAGCGGTGATCTTGCAAGTACTCGACTTGCATGAGAACGTCGGTGTCCGAAGTCGGACGCCACGCGAGCGACGGGGCGATGAACCCGCGACGAAGGAAGAAGTAGTGGCGAAAGCTCCCGGTCTCTTCGCCCGCGCCGATCAGGCGAAAGGCGAACTTATCGCTAATCAACGGACGCCCGACATCGATCACGCCGCGCTTCAGGCCATAAGAGCCGAAGATCAGATCGGCGTTGCCGACCGCGCCCTCAAAGCTCGGACGCTTGGTCACACGATTGATCAACCCTCCCGAGGACCCGCGGCCATAGAGCACAGCCGCCGGACCTTTGACCACTTCGATTCGCTCGACGTTGGCCAGTTCACGATAATAAGGCGCATCGTCGCGTATGCCGTCGATGAACTGATCGCCGAGCGCGTTAAAGCCGCGGATGAGGAATTGGTCGCGCCGCCCCTCGCCCTGCGCCACAACGACGCTCGTCACGTTATAGAGAGCATCTTGCATGGAGCGGACAGCTTGAGATTCCATCAACTGGCGATTGACGATCTCCACCGCTTGCGGCAGATCCCGCGTTGGGATGGGAAGTTTGGCGACCGTCTCGCTCTCGACCGAGACATATTCGGAGTTGGCGACGACCGTCACCTCGCCCGCTAGCGGTCGCGGTTCGAGAGTCAAATTGACGGTTTGCGCGGCTTCGTCCGGGAGGCGCAAATTCCGCGTCGTTTCGGCCATGCCGGGCTTCGTTACGCGGAGCAGGTACTCTCCGGCGGCTGGAGCTTGCAGGCGGAACTCGCCAGCGGAATCGGTCTCCGTTTCCGCGACCCCTCTTCCTTGCTTATCGGTCAGACGGACTTGTGCTCCGACAACGGCAGCGCCGTTTTTGTCTGTAACGCTGCCGTGTAAGTCGAGCGTTTGGGCCACCGCCCAGGGCGGCAGCGCGAGAGAGAGCAACGCGAGGATGGCGCACCGAAGGGATCCGATAGAGCAGAGCATTGGACTACCTCCGTAAGATGGCATGGAGTTTGAGATCATCTCTTTTGATCTGAAAATGAAATTGAAAACTATTTTCAAGAACCGGCGAATATATATAATCGAACCCTCGCCCGATGTCAACCCGGTAAGTCCCAAAGTTTAATAAGTCCCAAAGTTTAATGGGAATGGTCGGCGCGTTGATGCCGAGCGAATCGATTAGAAAGGTCGGACTCTTCAAATGTTCAGTGTGAGAGGCGAGGCAATGGATACCGACGAATCGTTGCGACTCTTCATCAGTTGCGGGGTGCGCGCATCTATTGACGCCCGAGAGCGGCGGCGGACCGCAAATCCCAAGGTTCGATGAGGGGCGTGCGCGCGGCATCGGGCACGGCAACGATAGAGCGCAAATTCCGGGGATCGAGGAGAGGCTTCGCGACTATCCGCATAAAATATAAACAAACAGTATCTTTTTGTAACATGTTCGACATGAAACTCTCCGTTTGGGCGAGAAAGAACGGCGTCAGTTACAGGACGGCTTGGCGCTTGTGCAAAGAGGGCTACATAAAGGGCCATCAAATGCCGACCGGAACGATCATCGTCATTGAAGACGAAAAAGAGAGGAGTCTCAGGCGCTCATCACTTGCTCGTCGTGTAGTTATGTTGATGTAGTTATGTTGATGAAGAGAACAGAAGGGTGAGAGATCAGTTTGAGTGCCGAGTTTGTCGAAAGAATCTCCATGCTGACGTGAACGCCGCCAGAAACCTCAAGGAACGTTTTCTTGCGGGATGGGCAGTTTCGCGCGGCGGTAAGGAGCAAGCCCTCAGGCGACAGGTTAACGTATCAATCGCGAACCTATCGTCTGCGCGGTATCGGAGCCTGTGGAGTAAGGGGGCGCAGCTTACTCGCCCGAAACCACTTATTTTCGGGTGGTTTTGGGTGATAGCTTCGAACCCGAGGTATGGGCAAATCCCGCCTAAGGAATATTTGTTCATGCTAAAGGATGTAGTGCCGAGCTCCGAGACAAATTCCGAAATTCGGTAAACAGCTTTCTTGCGAAAGCGCGCTTCCGAGACGCCACAGCGCGCGTCGAGACAAATTCCGAATTCGGTAAACAGCTTTCTTGGGGTGTTGGGGGCTTCAGCCTCTTTCAGAGACAAGCAGCTTCCGAGATTCGGTAAACAATTAGCAGCATTGCCGCTCGATGGCCTCTCTCATCGCGACAAACTCACGCGATGGCGCTTCGCGTCTGGCGGCTACTGGCATATTGCCGCTCGATGGCCTCTCTCATCGCGACAAACCGCTTCTGGAGCGCGGTAAACAGCCCCGCCGCTTCGAGCGGCGAGGCTGGCTATCATCTGCGCCCCGCATCCAGATGATCGAAGTTAAGCAGCGCGTTGAACAAGAGGAAGAAACTGCCTTGCGTCTGGTGTCGCCACATCGGATTGGTCGCAAACAGCACGACGTGGCCGCGACCAACCGGAACGTCGATCACCGCTGGCGCGCCCGCTAGCTCCGCGGCGCCGGCCAGCATGCCGCTCACCAGAAGGTTCTTCTCGTCGGGCACAAAGCGCAGGACGACGCGCGGCCTTTCGTTCGCTGGAGTCAAGAACGGTCCGAGCATGAGGCGCTGTTCTTCGGTCAACTGCTCTTCGCCCGATCTCGACGGTCTCGCTGGCGTCGGCTCGGGTTGTGGCATCGCCTGCACGATGTCCGGGTCGGTCGGACTCCCACGCCCCGATGGACGCCCGCCGCTCATCTCGCCACCCTCCATGCGCGCCGTCGGTTGTTGCACGCGAAAGAGCGGCGCTTGATTGAAGTAGATGGCCAGCGTCTCGCCGTACCCATAAGCGATCGGGCTGCGGCGATCGGCGAACGTGGCGTTGTAAACGGAACCGCGCGCTTGGAGCTGACGCGGCTCTTGAATCGCGACGCCGGAGACCAATCCGTAATCGAGCGCGACGCGCGCGCAGTTGGTGATCGGGATAAAAAGCCCGCCCTCTTCGACGAATCGGCGCAGGTTGAGCACGCCTTCGAGTCCCATCCCGCCGCGCATGTCATCCGTTTGATCGGGCGAGAGCGCGAGGTTCGGCGTCATCTCCGAGCCTCGCCACGGGATCGGGGCGTCGCCCGCGCGCTTCGGGATACCGTTGACGATCGCTTGCGCGGTGCCGCCGACGGGCGGGAAGATGATCACGTCGAACCGCGCGCGCAAGTTCGGCGTGTTGCGCACCACTTGATCGGAGATGTACGTGTAAGGGATCTTCAGCCGGTCGAACTCGATGCGGAACCAACCGTCGTTCTGCGTATTGGTCCACGTGTGGAGGATCGCCACGCGCGGCACGGCGAGCGGATGCGCTTTGATTTCGGGCAGCTTCTCGACGGCGTAGGCGGTCAAGCCGAGTTCAGCCGTCGCCGCTTCGAGCCTTTGACGCAGATCGGGCGGATTGCCTTCGGCGCGGATGATGAAGGAGCCGGCGTTGAACTGCCGGTCGCCGACTTTGAACGGATCTTCCGCCGCTTCCATTCGCACATCGGCCAGACGGAAACGAAGCGTCGCGAGCGTGTTATCGGTGTTGTGGTTGATGATGTAACCGGCTGCGCCCGAGCCGATCACTTGTCCGCGCACCATCGCGTCGCTCGTCAGCAACTCCATCGGCGCTTGCAACACGCGCGTGTCCGTGACGCGCACGGTGCGGACGTTGCGCAGCGCGCCCAAGGTCCAACCGGTATCATCATACGGACGCGGGTCGTTCACGTTGTAATACTGCGTATCGAGGAGCATGTCGGCCATGCGCGAGTAGGGCTGGTCCATGCGTACGATGTAAGAGCCGGCGGGGAAACGCTGCTCCTTGCCGTCTTTGTTCTTGACCGTGAAATCGGCGGTCGCGCGATGAACTTCGACGCCCATCAGCCGCAGCAGGTTGACCATGTCGGCAGCTTCCACGGGACGCGCTTCATCTCCGGGAATGACGTAGGCGGCCGGTCCTTCGTTGGTCGCTTTGGCGATGGCCCGTTTGCTCTTGATGTAGAAGTTGCGCAAGAAACGCTCCTTGTTCGCCGCGACGAAGTTCATCGCGAACAGAAGCGCCGACTGCTGAAGATTGATGTTGTTGCGCAGCGACCAGCGCACGCGCGGCAGCGGCGGATTGGGCCGGTACCAATCGCGTTGCGCCTGCGCTCCGACGGTGCGCTCCAAAGTGTCGGCCACGCTGTTGCCGAACGTCTCGTAGAAACGACCGATGGCGTTGTGCCCGTTGGCGACATAGAACATGTAGTTCGGCGCCCATCCATCGTAGAAGCCGTGCGTCCAGACGCCGGGCACGCCGCGCTTGGTCATCTCTTCGATCTCGTAATAGGCGAGCACGTGCCATTCGTCGATGACCAGCGGATCGAGCCAAGCGTTGTATGGTCCGGTTCCGGTCGAAGTGTAAAGAAACGGCACCGATTCGTGCAGATCGTGCAAGATGGTCGGATGGTACTCCAAGAAGGTCTTCATCTGATTGCGCGAGAGCGCGAGCGCCATTCCGAGTCCGTCGCGGTTGTTGTCATGCGCGACGTACTTGCCCCAGTAGACGAGCGGCGGCGCGAACTTGTCGGGATTCGCCTTGCGGTAGTTGTAGATATCGACCATTTTGTCATGCCCATCGACTTCGAGCACGGGCGTGATCATGACGATCAAGTTCCGTCGGATCGTTTGGATGAAGGGCGTCTCTTCGACGGCGAGCCGGTAGGCGAGTTCCATCAACATTTCGGGTGAGCCCGTTTCTGGCGAGTGGATCGAGCCCGAAGCCCAGTAGAACGGTTTGCCTTCGGCGATCAGCTTCTCGGCTTCCGCCTCGGTGATCTGGCGCGGGTCGGCGAGCTTGGCGGTGATCTCTTTGTAACGGTCAAGCCGCGCGAGATTCTCTTCGTCGCTCACCAACACGAGAAGCTGTTCGCGCCCCTCTTCTGATTTTTCGGGCGCGACAAAGACGCGCACGCGCGGGCTCGCCTTCTCCAGCGCGCGGAAGTAACGGTGGATGTCCTTCGTGTAGGTGAGCTTGCCCGGCGTCCCGATGACGTAGCCGAGCACTTTGTCGGGCGAAGGGACTGTAGCCGATGCGGGCAAGTGATCGACCAATTCGGTCAAGAAGTAAGGTGCTGTCGTGTACTCTTTGATTTTAGCCGTATAGGCGGGGTCAAGTGTGGGCAGTGGATCGGTTCGTCGGTCGCGGCTCGCCCGTTGCGCGACCAGTGGCATGGTAGTGAGTGAGATGGCGATCAGCAAAAATTGGATTGCCGCGATGCGCTTCTGTGCCTCGTGTCGGAAGGATCTACGGGATGATCGCTCGATGTTCGAGTCACAGCTTCTATTCTCCATCCGCATGATCGTCGCTCCGAAATCTTGGTTTCAAACGAGCATTTCTATCGCGCACGCTCTTGCCATGAACGTTGCGTGAAAGTTTGATCTAGCTCATGACAAAGGGGATCGATTCATCCTGTCAGCCTGCGAAACGTTAGGACACTTGATGAAGCGAATTTTATACTCCTCGCGGAGGGAAAAAGTTTCAATGGCCGCGTTCTGACAGATGTGGCGCGGGAAGCGGCCTCAGTGGCGCGAACCCCTTCGGCTTTCAGCCATCGATCGTTCGATTGGGCGAGCTTGATGAGATCGCGGCTTTGGTTTCAGCCGTGAGGCGATCATTCGACTCTGAACCAATCTACGTCGGCGTAACCGAATTCGCGCGCCGTGCCCGGTCCCGTTGCGAACAACCCTACCTTCGCGCCGATCCAGCGACCCGGCTTGGCCATGAAAGCCTCGCCGAGAGGCGAAAAGCGCGCGCCGTCCGCGCTGTAGCTGAAAATGCAACGGGCGCCTTCGGCGACCTCGACGCGCAGGTAGAAGGTCCGCTCGGTGAGTTTGATGGCGGAGGTTCGCTCCTCTGGCGCTTGCTGATCGGCTCCTCGGCAGGTGGCTTGCAGAACGTAAAGACCATCGGGGCGCTTCTCAACGGCGATATAGGCGTAATCCGTGCCCATGACGATCAAGCCGATTCGCTCGCCGTCGGCGCGCGGCGTGAAAGTCAGTTTGGTTGTAACGGTGAAGCGTGGGGCGGGAAACTTCTGCAACAGCAGATTGGGCAGTTGCCAGAGATTTTTGCTCCCTTCAGGCGCGGGCACGTTGAACAGGCGAAGGAAACCGAGGCTCGATGGGAAAGCCCAGTTAGGTTGAGGATTGGCGTGCCACTGCCATTGCAGCCCGAGTCGCGGGGCGTCGAACTCGTCGGAGTCGGGGGGCGTCGCTATCGGGTATGTGCGCCCGACGTTCGGTTTGCGATAGATCAGAACGGGCTCGCCCGTCCCATCTCCGTCGGGATCGCTTCCGATCACCGGCCAATCATCGCGCCAGACCATCGGCTGCAAATGAACGACGCGACCATAAGCGCCCTTGTCTTGAAAGTGTATGAACCACGATTCGCCGGTCTGCGTTTCGACCCAGCCGCCTTGATGCGGGCCGTTGACCGAGGTGCGCCCTTGCGCCAAGACCGTGCGAACTTCATATGGTCCATAGACGTTGCGCGCGCGCAGGACCAGTTGCCAGCCGGTTTCGACGCCGCCCGCCGGCGCGAAGATGTAGTAGTAGCCGTTTCGCTTGTAGAATTTCGGTCCTTCGACCGTTGGATTCCGATCGTGCCCATCGAAGACGATGACGCCATCGTCTAGGAGCTTCGTTCCATCGGGGCTCATCCGGCTGACGATGAGCACGCTCTTGATGCCGGATCGGCTCGCCGCCATCGCGCTCACAAGGTAAGCTTGCCCATCGTCGTCCCAAAGAGGGCACGGATCTATCCAGCCTTTGGCCTCTTTGATCAACAACGGTTCGGACCAGTCGCCGCGCGGATCCTTCGCCTTCGTCATGTAGATGCCCCGATCAGGATCGGCGTAGTAGATGTAGAACTCGCCGTTGTGAAAGCGTATGGCCGGCGCCCAGACGCCGCCGCCATGTTGCGGGCGCGCGAAAAGATCGAACGGCGGTTGACGCTTGAGCGCATATCCGATGATGGTCCAGTTGACCAGATCTCTGGAGTGCAGGATCGGAAGTCCGGGGATGCAATTGAAGCTCGATGCCGTCATGTAGTAATCGTCGCCGACGCGAATGACGTCCGGATCAGAATAGTCGGCGTGAATGATCGGGTTGCGATAGGTCCCGTCGCCGTTGTCGGCCACCCAGACTTTCGAGACGCTTTGCGATTCGGAGACGAGAGGGAAAAGGAGAATGCAGGTCAGCGCCAACCGAATCGCACGAGATTCCGTGTTGAATCGCATCTTAAAGAAGGCGTCCTGTTGGAACTTCGTGATCGACCGCAAACCCGCTCTTCGAGAGCGGGCGGCGCGCTGGCGAAAGTTATCCGATAAAAATCGAACCGCTCGAACTCATCGCGGCGCGCCATCGCAAGCGGCGCTCAAAGGGTTCGAACGGTGGCGAACTCTCGCCGGGCGAATGGCTGATGGTCTTCGGGCCGCACGCCGGACCGGCCCGCCCTCAGATATAATGCGCAGTTTCAACATCGCGCTTTGTTGCGCTAGATGTCACTCTCGGTCCGATCCTCGAAATCGCGCTGATGAGGTCGCCCTAGATGACATCCCGGATCGATCCAGCGCCGAGCCGGAGTCACAGCGAGACGGTCTGTTCGGCCCACACCTGAAACTCGCGATGCCCGTTCTCCTCGGCCTTTGCTCGAACCTCACCGCTCGCCACGCGCAGCATGTGATCGAAGATGCGCTGGCCCACCTGTTCGATGGTCTCCGTGCCGTCGATGATCGTCCCTGCCGAAAGGTCTATGTCGTTGCGCATCCGCTCGTAAACGGGCGTGTTCGAGGCCACCTTCACCACCGGCGCGATCGCGTTGCCGATGGTCGTCCCGCGCCCCGTCGTAAAGAGCACGATGGTCGCTCCGGCGGCCACCAGCCCGGGCGTCGATTCCTGATCGTAGCCCGGCCCCTGCATCAACCACAGCCCGCGCCCGGGCACGCGCTCGCCGTACTCGATGACGCCTTCGACGCGCGTCGTCCCGCCTTTGGCGATCGCTCCCAATGACTTGATCGTGATGTTGAGCAGCCCCCCGGCCACGTTGCCCGGCGAGGGGTTCTCGTTGAGCACCGCCCCGAACTTCGAGGCGTACTCCTTGTACCAATCGACCAGGCGATAGACGGCGCGCCCCGTCGCCGCATCGCGCGCCCGCCACGCTAGGATGTGTTCGGCGCCGCAGAACTCCGGTACTTCGGTCATCAACACGGTGCCGCCGGAGCGGACCAGCAGATCGGCTGCCTGGCCCACCGCCGGATTGGCCGAAAGCCCAGAAAATCCGTCCGACCCGCCGCATTTGACGCCGAGCACGAGTTCGCCCGCCGACACCTCGCGCCGCTCGGCAGCGTTCGCCGCGGGCAACATCTTCTCGATCTCGCGCAGCCCGCGATCGATGGCCGCGCGTGTGCCGCCCGCTTCTTGAATGCCGATGCGCGCCAGAGGTTTGTTGAGTTCCATGGCGCGCTCTCTCATCCAACGCTCCATGCGTGCCAGGTTGGTCTTCTCGCAACCGAGATCGATCAAGAGAACTGCCCCAACGTTCGGGTGGGCCGCGTAGTTGGCCAGCGTCCGCAAAAGGACTTCCAGCGTCGAGCCGTCCTGACAGCCGCACCCTTTGTTATGTGGGATCGCCACCACGCCATCGACGTTCGGAAAGCGCGCGCGCACGTCGAAAAGGTGTTCGGCCAAAGTGGCGATCTGTTGCGCTTCGTGGCTGGCGCACATCGACGTCGGGATGACGAGCACGTGGTTGCGCGTCCCGACGCGCCCATCCGGACGGACGAAGCCGCGAAAGCGCGCTCTCTGCTCCTCCGGAAAGTAATCGGGCGGCGGATTGTGAAGGTCTTCGGGCAGATCGCGCACCACCGGCACGTCGTTCGACATGTTGGCGTGCGTCACCCACTCGCCCGCGCCGATGCCGCGGCTCGTGCCGATCGGCTGCCCGTACTGACGGACGAACTCGCCCGGCGGGATCGCGCAGAGCGCGAAGCGGTGGCCCGGCGGGATCTCATCTTCAACTACGATGACACGCCCGTCGAACGAAAGGCGCAATCCGCGCGACGTCCGTCGCTTGACGACGGCGACGTTGTCCTCTGGGTTGACGATGACCGCGTATTCGCCGAGCGGCGCAGCGCCCGATGGTTCTCCTCTCATGTGCGCTCCCTCATAAGACATCCGGCAAGATGAACGACGTGGCGTTCGGGTGAAGGCGTATCCAGAGACCCGGGTTCTCGTCGAGCTGCGCGGCGCGCTCTGCCGGATCGTTAGCGATCTCGGTTTCGAGCACGCGACGATAGCTGGCGCGTTTGGCCGGAGCGGTGCTCGCATCCACGATCGATTGGACCACACGCCGCGCGTTCAAAATGGCCGCCGGGCCGAGCGTCAAGATGTACTTCACGGCGCGACACTCACGCTCGTCCTCGTCGCTTGCGGGGCTTCCGCCCGCTTTGAATTTAGCGATGTGGTGCTCGAGGATGCTCTGCGAGATGGGGATTATGCCGGCCCAGTCTCCGGCACGCGCGCCCGCGCCCGGCTTGATGTAGGCGAGATGCGAGGCCGCGCCCGGCTCCGGCCCGTGGCCGAGAAAGAAGAGATCTATCCCGCCTACGGACCAGATCTTCTCCACATAACGCTTCAGCTCTTCTTCGAAATCCTCGACGTCGGTGCGCATCGGCGTAAAACTCTTCACCTTGCGGAAGAAATCTCGCCCGAGCAGCCGTTCAAAGTCGCGCACGAAGCTGAAGGCGTTGTCCATCCTGAGCGGCGCGAGCGCATCTTGCGTGAAGACGTGTAGGCGCGCAAGCAATGGATCCAGTCTGCTCGTGCGCGCCAATTCGCCGAGTTGACGGTGAAAAGCTTGCGCGCCGCGTCCGCCGAGAAGCACGATCGCGAGATCGCCCGCCTTGGCGCGCGCCGACGCCTCAAGCTCAGCGAGCATGGCGCGCCCGACCTCTTCTTCCGAAGCGAAGACGATGTATTTGAGTTCGCAAGGCCTTGAGGGCGGATCCAAGGCGCCCGTTCCGAACCAGACGGCCCCTCGGACGGTGCGGCGTTCGAGCTGCTGGGGACTAGGCATATGCTACCATCAAAAGCGCAAAAGGTAAAACCAACGATCGGTCAGCTTCTATTATTATCATAAGATTTTGTGTGAATGCAATCGCGAATTCGGTTTTATCCCGAGTTTCTTTTCGCGAGATCGGCATGTGGTTGAACCATATTGGAAAGCGATTCTGATGTGGTTAGAAAATCTCTTGACAAGAGCCGGGCGCGCGCGACAAAATAGGCGACCGTCACGAAGGCTCGAACTGGAAGTTCCTTCGAAAGCGTTTTGTTCAATCGTTTAACTTATAGCTCTCATTCCCGACCATACGGGCTCGTCCGCGCCGCGCGATCTGTTGGGGGAGGGAGCGCTGATCGATTGAGCTTGGCGGTTCGACCTGATCGCCGATTCGATCTTCCGCTCAGCGAACGTCCTGACATCTCCGCTGGTTTAGAGGAAAGGAGGATCGCATGTTCAGGAGGAGATTCTCTTCGATCTTTCTCATTGCGCTGTTGCTTGGATTCGGGTGTTTCGAGCTCAGCGCACAAGAGTTTCGCGGTTCGATTACGGGGCGCGTGACGGATCCGAACGGTGCGCTGATACCGGGGGCGACCGTCACGTTGAAGAACACGGAGACGAACGTCGAGCTATCGACGACGACGAATGCTGATGGGGTTTACACGTTTCCCTTAGTGCAGCCTGGTCGGTACACGCTGACGGTGACGGCGCAAGGGTTCAACACGGCGGTGCGCGAAGGGATCGAGGTGCGGGTGGCCGATCGGTTGACGATCGACGTCGAGATGCAGGTAGGAGTGGCCGCGACGGTGACGACCGTTGCGACGGAAGAGGCGTTGGAGACTGGCTCGGTTAGCACCGGACTAGTCATCCAGAATCGGCAGGTGAGCGAGCTCCCGTTGGTTGAGGGAACGGCCTATCAGCTTGCGACGCTCACGCCGGGCGTCGTCTACACGGGCAATCCGATGTTCATGGGGCCGACCTCTAACGGCAATCTGGCGGCATTTCGCGCCAATGGTGGGATCGGGCCCAATCAGGTGACGCTTGACGGTTCGCCAAATTACGCTTTCGATGGTGGCGTCGGTTTCTCTCCGCCATCAGATGCTGTGCAAGAGTTCAAGGTTCAGACCAATAGTTTCGACGCGCAGCAAGGGTACACGGCGAGCGCGACCGTCAACGTCGCGTTGAAGAGCGGGACGAACGATCTGCATGGTTCGCTCTGGTATTTTGACCGCAACCGCAGCCGCACGGCCAACAACTTCTTCTCCAATCGGTCGGGTCAGCCGCGACCTGAACGCACCTATCATCGCTTTGGCGGGGTGCTCAATGGGCCGGTCTTCTTCCCGCGTTTTGGCGAAGGTGGGCCTTTCTGGTACGACGGGCGGAACCGGACCTTCTTTCTCTTCTCGTATGAGAGGTTGAAGGATAACGTCGCCGAGCCGCAGCTGTTTACGGTGCCGACATTGAAGATGCGGCAGGGCGATTTTTCGGAGCTGATCGTCAATCGGAACAACATCGCCGACTCGCGCAACACGGTGATCTACAATCCGTTCTCCGCGCGGCAGAGCGGCAACATCGTGGTGCGGTCATCTTTCGGGTGCGATGTGCCGGCCAATACGCCGGTGCCATCGAATTGCAACATCATCCCAGCGAACTTGATCAATCCGATCGCGGCGGCGCTGATTCGCTACTATCCGCTGCCGAACGTGCCGGGGACGGCCAACGGGACGCAGAACAACTATTTTTCCAATGTCATGCGCCATCAGAACTACCGCGCGTGGCTCATCCGGCTCGATCACAAGATCAGCCAGAATCAATCGCTCTTTGGCAAGTATTATCACAGTTTCAATCCAGAGGACCGCTATGACTGGGCCGGCGTGGTCAACGGTTTCCCGATCACGCGCGGGTTCGAATACCGTACCAATGACGGTGGGAATTTGGGTTATACGGCCACGCTTTCGCCGACGACCGTCTTCGATTTGCGCTTGAGCCTCAATCGATTCGTACAGGAGCGAAGGCCGGCGGCGACGTTCGATCCATCGACGCTCGGCTTTTCCTCTCAAGCGTTGGCGGCGTTTCGCGGCTACCAGTACATCCCCTTCATCATGATCCGCAATCTGGATGCGACGCGTCCCATCCGTTCCGATCTCGGATCGCAGCGGTCGGATTGGAATGCAGGGCGACTGCGTCCGTTCTACATGGGATCGGTCCAGCCGACGGTGACCAAGCTGTTCGGCAATCACGCGACCAAGTTCGGTTACGACTTGCGCGTTTTGCGCGAGAACTTCGCCTATAACGGTTATCAAGCTGGGCGGTATTTCTTCGATGGGACCTACACGAGTCCGGCTTCCAATTCATCGAGCACATTGCGCAACGCTTTTGGACGCGACATCGCCGCTTTCCTGCTTGGCGTGCCTTCGGCGGGGTCCGGCTCGACGGCCAGCCAGATAGACAATCCGATCGCCTATTCGGTGCAGAGCGTCTATCACGGTTTCTTCTTTCAAGACGATTGGCGCGTGACGCCGCGCCTGACGCTCAATCTCGGATTACGATATGATCTCGAAGGCGGTTTGACCGAGCGTTACAATCGGATCGTGCGCGGGTTCGATCTGACGACGCCGAGTCCGATCGAGGCGCAGGTGGTTGCCGCGTACACGGCCCTTTACAACGCCAATCCGAGCAACTTTCAGGTGCCGCCGGACCAGTTCCATGTGCGCGGCGGGTACACGTATGCCGATGATCAGCATCGAGCGGCGTGGAATACAGACACGAGCACTTGGCAGCCGCGCATAGGAGTCTCCTATTTGATCAACGATAAGACCGTAGTGCGTGGCGGTTTCGGCATCTTCGTCGCGCCGCATCAGATCGAGACGCCCAATCAAGTTGGCTACGCTTGGTCTACACCGTTCGTTCCGACGAACAACAACGGTTTGAGTTTCATCGCCAACTTGACCAATCCTTTCCCGAGCGGTCTGCAGCAGACGCCGGGATCGAGCCTCGGCCTACTGACCAATGTCGGTTTGGCCGCTGGCACATCCGATTCGCCGATCTTCCCGGTCGATCGCAAGAACGCGAAGTTTGCGCGCGCCGTGGCCGGAGTGCAGCGCGAATTGCCCGGGCAGTTGATCGTCGAAGCGACCTTTGTCGCGGCATGGGGTTACGACCTTCCGGTCAGCAAAGAGCTCAACTTTGTGCCGCGGCAGTATTTGGGGAGCGATCCGACGTCGGATGCGGCAGCCAACGCATTTCTCTCACAGTCGGTCCCGAACCCATTCCGCGGTTTGGTACCCGGCAGTCCGCTCAACACGGCGACGACCATCCCGCGCTGGCAACTGTTACTCCCTTATCCGCAATTTACCGACCTTTGGATCCAGCAGTACAACGGGAGCAATCGTTACAAAGCGTTGCAGTTACAGGCGGCGAAGCGGTTTTCGCGCGACCTGTCGTTTAACGTAACCTACACGCGGTCGCGCTTGCGGGAGAAGGTCAGCTATTTGAATCCGTCGGACACGCAACTGGAGGATCGGATATCGCCTGACGATCGACCGAACCGTTTCACGTTAGCGGTGGTCTATCGTTTGCCGATCGGGCGCGGGCAGCGGTTTGGGAGCGAAATGAACCGCGTGCTCGACCTGGTGATCGGCGGATGGCAGTTGAACGGGACGTATGAGTGGCAGAGCGGCGAACCTTTCCTGCTGACGCAACCGCTCTACTACGCGGATTTGAATCGGCTTCGGCAGATCAAGTCGCGGGTCGGAGAGGACGATGGGCAAGGGCACAAGTACGGAGTGGACATCCCAGCGTTCGACACGAGCGGATTTGTGCGCTTGAGTTCGTTCGGATTAAGGAACGTCCCTTCGACGTTAGACAACCTGCGGAATCAGCCGTTCTTGAATGTGAACCTGTCGCTGTCGAAGAACTTCAACTTCTCGGAGAACAAGCGGCTGCAGATTCGCGTCGAGGCGTTGAACGCATTCAACTACGTCTATTTCTCGGCCATCAATCTCGATCCGAACAACGCGAGTTTCGGGTTGACGACCGGGCAGCGGAACTTGCCACGTGACGTTCAGCTCGGCGCGAAATTCATCTTCTGAGGCGACTGTGGGTTCAAGCGTGAGTTTGCGTGCGTGCTGTCTTCTCCTCTCACTGTTGATCGCCCTTCCGGCCCAAGCTGGTCGGAAGGGCGACGCTTTCGTTCCGAAGACTCCGTCGATCAAAATTTCGGCGCGCGCGCGTCCGAAGATTGATCCCTCCGTTGCGGAGCCTTCGGGGAAAAACCGTTTTCGCGCGCGCGACGTGATCGTCGTCGCCGCTGACGGGACGGGCGATTTTCGCCGCGTTCAAGAGGCGGTCGATCACGTCCCCGAAGGCAACACGCGGCGTATTCGCATTCATATCAAACCGGGCATCTACCGCGAGCAGATCAAGATCCCACAGACCAAGCCGTTCATCACCTTTGAAGGCGAGGATGCGGCGCGGACCATCCTAACCTACAACTTGAGCGCGAAGACGGCGGGCGATACGCGCCTCTCCTACAGCGTGTACATCGGCGGTAGCGATTTCCGCGCCGAAAACATCACTTTCGAGAACTCATACGGCGTCGGTTCGCAAGCGGTGGCCGTTTACGTCAACACGGATCGCGTCATCTTTCGCCGCTGTCGGTTTCTCGGTTGGCAGGACACGCTCTTTGCGCATGGTGGGCGGCAGTATTACAAGGATTGCTACATCGAGGGGCATGTCGATTTCATCTTCGGTAACGCGGCAGCCGTGTTTGAAGATTGTCAGATTCACAGCAAAGGTCAAGGGTACATCACCGCGCAATGGCGCTTGCGCGCCGATGAGCCGAACGGATTCGTCTTTCGCCATTGCCGCTTGACGGGCGAGAACACGGGACGCGGCGTTTATCTGGGCCGACCGTGGCGCCCCTATGCGCGAGTTGTCTACTTGAACTGTTGGATGGGCGCGCACATCCGCCCCGAAGGGTGGGATAACTGGCGCGATCCGCAGCGGGAGAAGACGGCCTGGTTTGCCGAATATCATTCGACCGGTCCTGGCGCGAATCCTCAAGCGCGCGTCGCGTGGTCGCGGCAGTTGACCGACGAGGAGGCCAAGCAGTTCGAAACGCGCGCGTTCCTTCGCGGAAGCGATGGCTGGGATCCGACGAAGTGGAGGTGACGAAGCGCGTGTGGAGGGCTTCGCCGTGCTCGGATCCCAGCGACTCAGCGCGCGATCGGCGATTCGGGTTCGTTCGCTACATCGCGCGGACGTCGCCGCGCGAATCGTTTGCCGCGAGGTTTAGATGAGAGTTCATCTCACATTGATTTTGCTGATCCTAGCCGCGCCAGTCACGGCGTTGGGCGATCAGCCGCGCATTCGTTGGGCCGAAGCGCTTAAACAGCGCGCCGAGTGGTACGCGAGCGAAGAGGCGGTGCGCGTCGCCGATAATCTTCTGCTCTATCAGCGCGAGACGGGCGGCTGGCCCAAGAACATCGACATGGCTGCGCCGTTGACGGAAGAAGAGCGCGCCGCGTTGCTCAAACAGAAGTCGCGGCGGGACGATTCGACGATCGACAACGGCGCGACCTACACGCAACTGGAGTTCTTGGCGCGCGTCTACGCGGCGCGTCGGTTGGAACGCCATCGCGCGGCGTTCATGCGCGGCCTCGAATATCTGCTCGCCGCGCAGTACGCGAACGGCGGTTGGCCGCAATACTATCCCGATCCCAAAGGGTATCACGCGCACGTCACCTTCAACGATGGCGCGATGATCGGCGTCATGCGTTTGCTGCGCGATGTTGCGCGCCGTCACGCGCCCTATCTGTTTGTGGACGAGACGACGCGCCGTCGTGCCGAAGAGGCCGTGCGCAAAGGCATCGAGTTGATCTTGCGGACGCAGATCGTCGTGCGCGGGGAGCGAACCGCATGGTGCGCGCAATACGATGAACGGACGCTCGCGCCCGCGTGGGCCAGACGTTTCGAGCCGCCAGCTCTTGCCAGTCGCGAGAGCGTTGGCGTCGTGCGTTTCTTGATGAGCCTTGAAAGTCCAGACGCGCGGGTGAAAGGAGCCATCGAGTCGGCGATCAAGTGGTTCGAGCGGTCGAAGATCTACGGCATCAGATGGGTCGAGCGACAGGATGGGCGAGGCCATATCGAGCGCGTCGTCATCAAAGACCCGCAGGCTGGTCCGATCTGGGCGCGTTTTTATGAGATCGAGACCAATCGCCCGATCTTCGCAGGGCGTGATGCCGTGGTCAGGTACGATGTCATGCAGATCGAAGAGGAGCGGCGGAGCGGTTACGCTTGGTATGTGACGGATCCAGCCGAGCTCATCGAAGTGGACTATCCGAGATGGCAGCGCAAGTTCTCGTCCGATCGCGAATCAAAAGCCGGTAAAACGATCGGGAATTAGCCATCTAAGGCCAGTTCATTCGTGTAAAGTTCATTGAACGAGCGAAAAATCTTCGGAAGGTCGAGGTGAAGTGTCGATGAATCGTCGCCTGTTTCTAAGGAACTTAGCCGCAAGCGGCGTAGGAGCCTATCTTGGAAGCCGAGCGTTCGTCCGGGCGCTTGAGGTCGCAGATCTTTCCCGCGTTGATGTCGAAAAGGTTTGGGTGCGCGAAGTGCCGCAGATATTGGCGCGCATCAAACCGCCGGTCTTCCCCGATCGCGATTTCGATCTCACGCGATTCGGCGCCGTCGGCGACGGTCGGACGGACTGCACGGAGAGCTTTCGTCGGGCGATCGCTGCGTGCCATCGAGCTGGCGGCGGAAGGGTCATTGTGCCGGCGGGCACTTTTTTGACGGGAGCGATCCATTTGAGAAGCAACGTCTGCTTGCATCTCATGCCAGAGGCGACGATCCGCTTCAGTCAGGACCCGCAAAAATATCTGCCCGTCGTCTTCACCCGTTGGGAAGGCGTCGAATTGATGAACTATTCGCCCTTCATCTACGCCTTCGAGCAAGAGAACATCGCTATCACCGGCGAAGGGACGCTCGACGGACAGAGCGACGAGGAGCATTGGTGGCCGTGGAAAGGGGGCGCGCGCGCGAAAAGTGAAGGGCCCAATCAGATCAAGGATCGCAACGCCCTTTTCGAAATGGCCGAACGAGGCGTGCCCGTAAGCCGAAGGGTCTTCGGCGCGGGCCATTACCTGCGACCGCAATTCATCCAGCCATACCGCTGCAAGAACGTGTTGATCGAGGGGGTGACGATCAGGAACTCGCCAATGTGGGAGATCCATCCGGTCCTTTGCGCGAACGTCACTGTGCGCGGGGTGAAGATCATCAGTCACGGGCCGAACAATGATGGTTGCGATCCCGAATCGTGTACCGATGTCTTGATCGAGAATTGCTTCTTCGATACGGGCGATGACTGCATCGCGATCAAATCGGGGAGAAACGCCGATGGGCGGCGGCTCAAAATGCCGTGCCAGAACATCATCATTCGGGGGTGCCGAATGAAAGATGGTCACGGCGGCGTCACCGTCGGAAGCGAGATTTCGGGCGGCGTGCGCAACCTGTTCGTCGAGGATTGCCGCTTGGACAGCCCGAATCTCGATCATGCTTTGCGCGTGAAAAATAACGCGATGCGCGGCGGCGTGCTCGAAAATCTTTACTTTCGCAACATCGAAGTCGGGCAGGTGGCCCACGCCGTGATCACTATAGATTTCAACTACGAGGAAGGTGAGAAGGGGAACTTCACGCCCGTCGTGCGTAACTACGTTGTGCAGAACTTGCGCAGCGGAAGAAGCCAGTACGCGCTCGACATCCAGGGCTTCAGAAACGCGCCGATCCGTGACCTGTATCTTGAAGATTGCGACTTCGCCGGAGTGGCTAAGCCGAGCATCGTCAAGAACGTTGAGGGCGTAACTCTGCGCAATGTGCGGATCAACGGGAGATTGGTGGACCGGTTGGCGTAAGACGTCGAACGGCCTCGTCGCCTAATCTCGGATCGAAGAGGGGATGGCAGCGCCTTTATCGGCATCATGTGGTGGAGAATAAGTGGTATACTTGATTCGATCCTGTGGCGGGTAGGGCATGGAGGCTCAGTCTCGATCATCTGGAGGTTGGTTTAAGGCGTTGCTTCTGAAGTCCAAAACGAGTCGCGGCGGATGCTAAAAGATGACCGATACGAGGATCAAGGTGGCGAATGAAGGTTTTAAAGCCATCGCCCCAAAGCGACGGAGCAAGGTGGCCGAGGCGGTCGCTTCGCAGCTTCGCGAGATGATTCAACGCGGCGAGTTGCGCCCCGGCGATCGCTTGCCGCCGGAGCGCGATCTGGCGAAGCTGCTCGGCGTCAGTCGTCCCACCTTGCGCGCCGGGATTCGCTCTTTGGCCGCGGTCGGCGTATTGCAAGCGAAGCAAGGGGCCGGAACGTTCGTCGTGAAGGCTGACGGACCGCCTGCGCTCGATAGCAGTTCGCTTCGATTGATGGCTTCTTTACATGGTTTTACGCCCGCCGAGATGTTCGAAGCGCGGCGCGCGCTTGAGATGGCGATCGCAGCGCTCGCGGCTGAACGCGCGACTAGCGACCAGCTGGCGACGATGGCCGAAGAGTTGGCAGGAATGTACGCCTCTTTGGATAATCCCGAACAGTACCTGGTCCACGACGTGCGTTTTCATCAGACCGTCGCCGAAGCCTCTGGCAATCGGATACTGGCCGCGCTCATGAACATGGTCGCCGCGGTCCTCTACGATGTGCGCAGCAAGACGGTCAAGCGCGCGCGCGATCTGAAAGAATCCGCCGAGATGCACCGGCGCATCTATCGCGCGATCCGCGAACGCAACCCGGAAGCGGCGCGCAACGCGATGCGCGATCATCTGTTGCGCGCACAGCGAGCACAAGAGTTAGAAGAAGAGGGACCCGACGGAGAGGTTGAAGAAGCGCCCGCGGATCATTGATGAGCGCCGCGTTCCATCATCGACCATAAGCCTGGCGATAACCCTCTGGCGCCTGCGGATCATTGATGAGCGCCGCGCCTTCAGGCTGTGCTTCTTGAAGCGATGGCCTTTCAAATCGCGTCTTGGGGAGATACGTTCCCGTCAAAACGTCCTGAGCCGCTTCCTCATCTTTATGATCTAACGACGGGCGAGCAAGCGAGCCGCTTCGCGCGCGCAGTAAGTGATGATGATGTCAGCCCCGGCCCGACGGATGCCTGTGAGTATTTCGAGCAAGGCGCGTTCTTCGTCTATCCAACCTTTTGCTGCCGCTGCTTTCAGCATCGCATACTCGCCTGAGACGTGGTAAGCCGCGACCGGCACGTCGAAACGTTCGCGCACGGCGCGCACTATGTCGAGGTAGGGGGTCGCCGGTTTGACCATCAGGATGTCTGCCCCTTCCGCGTAGTCGAGTTCGGCTTCGCGTAGCGCTTCGCGCGCGTTAGGTGGGTCCATCTGATAGGTTCGTCGGTCGCCGAATGCGGGCGCGCTCGCCGCCGCTTCGCGAAATGGACCATAAAATGCGGAAGCGTACTTGACGGCGTAAGACATAATGGCCGTTTCGGCGAATCCGGACTGGTCCAGCGCTTCGCGTATGGCTGCGACCTGTCCATCCATCATCGCCGAGGGGGCGACGATATCGGCTCCGGCTGCCGCTTGGCTGACCGCCGTGCGGGCCAGCAGCTCCAACGTCTCATCGTTCATGACCGCGCCGTCGCGCACCACGCCGCAGTGGCCGTGCGAAGTGTATTCGCATAGGCAGGTGTCTGCGATGATGATCAGATCCGAAGCGATTTTGCGCGCTTCGCGGATCGCGCGCTGCACTATTCCGTCAGGATCGTAGGCGCCGGATCCAACTTCATCCTTCGTTTCGGGCAGCCCGAAAAGAAGGATCGCGCGGATGCCCATTTCACGGGCGGAAGCGACTTCCCGCGCGAATTCGTCGAGCGATAGATTGAAGACTCCGGGCATCGACTGGACCTCGCGCCGCACGCCCGAACCGGGGCAGACGAAGAAGGGAAGCGCGAGGTCATCGAGCGATAGTTGCGTTTCGCGCACCAACGCGCGAATGGGTTCGCTGCGCCGAAGCCTTCTCGGACGAAGCCGAAGTTTCAGGGAAGACTCTTCGGAAGGCCCGTTGATGGTCCTTTCAGGCGAGCGCCGCATGAATCTTCTAGCTCCTTATTCGAGAGTCATCGCTTGAGAGAATCATACGTGTCAGCGACTGATTCGCGCAAACTCTACAGGCACATTTGGCTTTGGCGGTCTAGCGCGTCGCCAGGGCGAGCGCTTTGTCGCGCGCGACGAGACAGAGCGCGTCAGATTCTTTCAGGCAGAGCGGGCTTTGCAGGAAGCGTTGGTATTCGCGGCGCGCTTCTTCCCATCGGTCGAGTCGTTCGTAGGCGGTGGCGAGATGAAAAGGGATGGTCGCATCTGGTTCGCCGCGCGCTTCGGCGGCGCGGAACGCTTCGATCGCTTCTTCCCACTTTCCGGCATAAGCGAGCTCCTTGGCCAAGAGCTTGTACGTGTGCGCATCGTCTTCGAGGCGGAGCGCGGCGCGGTACTCCGCGATCGCGCGTTCGTGATCGTTATGCAGTTGGGCTTCGGCGGCGCGCGCCAGATGCGCATCGGCTGTTCGCCTGTCGAAGCGGTAGAAGATGGCGCCGATCGTCAGAAGGAGCGAAAAATAGAGGACCGGTAGAGCGCGCCACCAGCCGCGATGGAATCGCCCCGCCTGTATCGACGCGGGGCGCGCGTAGATCCTGAGGAGCAGATAGACCGGCAGCGCGACGAGCGGGATGAGAAAGACGAGGATCGGCCATATCGCGAGATGAAAGGGCGGCAGGCGACGCCGCTGCGCATCGGTGAGGACGATCGCCGACAGTAGGCTCGCGAGGGCGAAAGCCAGCGGATAGAACGCTTCAGCTAGTTCGTAAGCGGAGAACATCCTTCAGCGGCTGCTTTCGCCGACGGTGTGAAGTTTGACTGAGCTTGAAAGGCCCAGCCCCGAAAGCCTTCCAGCCATCAACACGATGAGTTCGCCGGGCTGCACGATGCCGTTTTCGAGAAGCGCTCGTTCGCCTGCGCGCACAAGCTGTTCCGTTGTCTCGCAAGGCGCGTGAAGCACGGGTTCGACGCCCCAGATCAGGGCGAGTTCATTCTGGACCTCTTTCGACGGCGTCAAGGCGATGATCCGCTGTTGCGGTCTGAGCGATGAGAGGCGTCGAGCCATCAAGCCGGATTCGGTGAAAACGGCGACGGCGCGCGCGCGCATCTCCTCAGCCGCGAAGATCGAAGCTTCACAAAGCGCCCGGCTGACGCGCTGCGTGCCTTTGCCGACCCAAACCTCGCGCGCGTGCGACGCCCCTTTGCGCCCCATCTCCGCCGCCTCGATGATGCGCGCCATAGTGGCAACGGCGGGCACCGGATATTGCCCCGAGGCCGTTTCGTTCGAAAGCATGAGCGCATCGGTTCCGTCCCAAACGGCGTTGGCCACATCGGAAGCCTCGGCGCGCGTCGGGCGCGGGTTGGAGACCATCGACTGGAGCATCTGCGTCGCCGTGATGACGAACTTCCCGGCGATGTTCGCCTTTTCGATGATCTGTTTTTGATAGACGGGGACGAGTTCGACGCTCGTCTCGACGCCCAGATCGCCGCGGGCGACCATCACGCCGTCTGCCGCTTCGATGATCTCATCGAGATGGTCGATCGCTTCCGCCTTCTCGATCTTGGCGACGAGCGGAGCGCGCCCGCCCGAGGCGCGAATCAAAGCTTGGGCTTCGCGACAGTCTTCAGCGCGCCGGACGAAAGAGAGCGCGATGTAATCGGCCTTCTGTTCGATCGCCCATTTGAGATCTTGGCGATCCTTCTCGGTCAATGACGGGATCGGCAACGATACGCCCGGAAGGTTGATCCCTTTTCGCTCGCCGAGCAGTCCGCCGTTGACGACGCGGCAGACGACGTCCGTATCGGTCGTGCGTTCGACGTAGAGTTCGATGGCCCCATCGTCGAGCAGAATGCGCGTGCCCGGGCGCACATCGCGGGGCATTCCAGCGTAATTGGTCGATACCTCGCGCGCGTTGCCGATGATCGGTCGCGTCGTTATCGTAAAGAGCGAGTTGGTTTCGAGCATGACGGGCTTCCCATCCTGCAGTGAGCCGGTCCTGATCTTCGGTCCGGCCAGATCGACGAGCACCGCCAGCGGGCGGCGCATCCGCTCGGCGGCGGCGCGTGCGCGTCGGATCGTTTCCGCATGCTCCTCCTGCGTGCCGTGTGACATGTTGATGCGAACGGCGTTGGCCCCTGCTGCCAGCATCGCTTCAAGCACCGCCGGTTCGCGCGATGCTGGGCCGAGTGTGACGAGTATCTTAGCTCTTCTCACGACTTCACCTTCCGAAAAGTTGATTTCGATTTAAGATGGCGCGCGCTTTCGCGCCCGACGGTCGTACTGAAATAGAGGCCGCCCGCAAGTCGCGCAAGACTCCATCAATTCGAGGCGACGCAGATACGTTATCACAGTCGCTACGAACGTCGAATGCGACCACGTGAGCGGCGAGACCGATAGCGGATCGCCGGTCAAAGGATGCACCTGTTCGGCTAGAACGCCGGACGGAAGAGCGCGTTTGACGACCCAATGCAGCAACCAAAGAGTCGCCTCCAGCTCTTCGCGCGTGCGTGCCGTAGCGATCTTGTAGTCGGCTAACCACAGCGTGCAGATGAACCAGGGATTGCCGGGGACGCCCTCCGCGACGCGCATGTAGCCATCACCTTCATAGCGCGCCAGACCGCCGACCTCGGTCTTCACCCAGAGGCGTTCTTCGACGGCACGCATCGTGGCTTTGACCTCCGCCGAATCCGGCGCGAATGGGCCGAAATAAAAGACGCCGAAAAGCGAAGCGTCAACCGTCGAATCGGTTTCCCATCCGCCGTCAGTGGTCGGCATGAGCGCGCGCGCGAAGCGACCCTCAGATGGGAGATAGAGCCGAGCGCGCATCGCCTCGCGGACTTCCATCGCCGCTTGCGCGTAACGCGCGGCGCGCTCCGCTTCGCCGAAAAGCGCGGCGAAGCGGGCGGCGGCGCGCAATCCGCCGTAGACGGTCGCGCACGTGAACGTGTGAATCCCTCTTCGGTCTTCCCACAGATTCCACGATGGGAGCGGCAGCTTGGTCACAGGATCGCGGAAGCGTTCGAGAAAGTCGGCGGCGCGGACGATCAGCTTTTCGTAGAGCGCTTTGATGAATTCGATATCGCGGAACTCATCGTAATGCTGCCACAAAGCCCACAGCACGAGCGCCGTTTCATCCTCTTGGATGGGAGCCAAGCGTTGCCGCGTATGCGGATCCCACCACGCATGCCAACTCGAGGCGAGCGATCCATCGGGCCCATATTTTTGCAGAAAGTATCCCTTGTCGGTAAGGATGCGCCCGCAAAAATCGAAGAAGGAACGGGTCAGATTGGAATATCCGGCTAGATCGAGCGCTTGAGCGACGAAAGCGCCGTCGCGCGGCCACATGTAACTGTAGTGGTCGGTCGCGCGCGTGACGACGTCGGAATCGTTAGCCGCGATGATCGCCCCGCCGTTGTCTATCTGCGTGCGCGCGATGAGCAGTGAACGTTTGAAGAGATCGACGATCTCATCGGGCAGATCGCCAAAACTTATCTCGTTCTTGTTGACCCACGCGCGCCAATAATTCCGCGTGCGCTCGAGCATACCTTGCGGCGTGCGCGTGCGCACCAGTTCGTTCAAGCGCGCGACTTCGCGGTACGAAGTTCCGGCGGCGATCCAATAGTGCATCGTCGTCGAGCCATGTGGCGGCAGCTCGAGCGTTCGCCCGATGGTGGAATCGACCGAGCCTTCGGTGATCGCCGATTGCGATAGAAGTCCGTCTTCGGCATCGCGCCACGTCCCTTCCGCTCCGCGAAAAGCCTTGCGTCCAGTGGCGAAACTTTCAACACCTTCGACCCCATCGGTCGAGATCAGGAAATAGCGCTGTCCTTTGTAATGGATGATCGAGAGCGTGTCCGGATCGAAATAGGCTGTGTCGCCGACCTCGGTCTCCGAGATATAGAAATCGTGGTGGAAGAAGAGTCTCACCGTGCGGGCAGAGGCCGCAAGATTTCGCACCTCGATGCGGCGCAGCAGGACGTTCTCTTGGTGATCGACCGCATCGTGCGCGATGATCTCGAGAGCGAGCGCTTCGTTACGTAGATTGACATCCGTGACGAGCGTTTCCGGTTGGTAACGCAACGTGCGCTCCCAGCCGCCGTCGCTGATCCAAGAGAACTGGCCATCGGCCCAGACGCCGAAACGAAACGGATGGCCTTCGGAATGGTTCTCTTTCCCGACGAAAGGGAAATAGATGTCACGTATCCGATAGAGTTCATCGAATGTGACCAACAACGTGCCGTTGCCTATGGGGATGTCGCGTGGCATGAATTAGCGGAAGATCGCTTGATGAAGTGATTGCCGTTTGAGCGACTGGCTCATTTCGAGTTCGTCAAGTACTTGACGATCGTTTGCTCGATCTGCTCTTTGTCTTTCTCCTCCCAAGCGCTGAACCGCGCGACGAGGCGCCCATCGTAACCGAATAGCACGGCTTGCGGCACGCCATAGCGGCCATCGGGCAACGGCGTCAAATAGAGTCTGATCAACTCCGACGGCGTCCAGACGACATCGTTTTCGATCCCCGCGTTGCGCACGTACTTCTCCACCTCGCCACGATCAACATACGGGTTGTTCGCGCACATGTTGATGACGATCAGTCCGCGTTCGCGATACCTTTTGGCTAGTTCAGCGACGAATGGCGCGTGAGCTTGGCAGTGCGGACAGGTCGCGCTGAAGAAGTCGAGCAGTACGACGTGTCCGCGCAAACTCGAAAGGCGCAGCGTCGTGCCTTTCAAGGTCTCGAGTTCATAATCCGGCACGCCCGTCACGCTCCCCGAAGGATCATCGGCGCGCGGCAATTGGTCGGCTTGGTCGATCGCCGCAAGGGCGCACAGACCTAAACCGAATACGGCGATCATGCTGACGAGCGCGTAAATTATGGTTCGATAGAAGCGCAACATCTCTCCTCTCATCCTAAGTTGCGGCGAGCGCCTCTCGAATCGCGCGCTCGAGCTCCTGTGCGGTCGAAGGATCATACCCGATGAACCGGCGAACCAATCGCCCATGACGATCGAAGACGAAAGTTTGCGGGATGCGCGTATCGTCGGCGAAGAACAGATCGCTCATCCCTTCATCTGGATAGCCTAGATCATACTGGATTCCGAACTCGCGGACGAAATCGGCGATTTGGAAACGATCCTCCGGTCCTCCAACGTTCAACCCGACGATGCGTAAACCTTGCGGCCCATAGCGACGCTGCAACTCGACAAGCTGCGGAACGCTCTCACGGCACGGGCCGCACCAGGTCGCGTAGAAATCGAGAACCAGAACTCGGCCCGTCTGCTCACCTAAAGTCTCGCGATTCCCATCGAGCAAGGTCCAACCATGTTGGCCCGCCTCAAGCGTTTGGCTGAGAGGCAGAGGCAGGCCTGTACGCGGCGGTGACGATCCCTGCGGCGTCGCGCCGCCTCTGTTTGCCGTGCTGCAGCCCGAAACGAGCGCCGCGAATGCCAGCAACAGCGCGAAGCCTCTTTGTCTGTGGATGTGGCTCATGATCAGCGCTTGTTTATTTATACAACAAAGAGGCGCGGAGTCAACGCGGCACAGATCTTCTCCTGCGACGGCGAGATGCGGCAGAAGATGCGGTCTTCAGCATTAACGCGGTACGGACCTTCTCTCGCGACGGCCTTAGCGCTTGCGGGCGCCTTCAGCGTTTTGCGCAGGTGGGCGGCTAATTGTATTGCGAAGGGGCGTCAAGAGCCGACGATATATCGCAAACTAATCGTGAGCGTCTTCACGTGTTGCAAGGTCCTCTTTAATGCTCTTTTCATCGGAGCGCTCCTCCTCCGCCGGGAGCGCGTAATCTTCGTCTATCCAGTGGCCGAAATCTATTAACTTACACCGTTCCGAGCAGAACGGCCTGAAGGGGTTATCTTGCCATTGGGTCGGTTTGCCGCAGATCGGGCATTTGATTTGAGTGGTCACGGACGGCTTTGCACCTCACCCGATTTCGCCATCGGCTCTTATGAGGCCGCTGTGGCGTAAGGGCGTTTAAGAATGATCTTGCGATCGACGATATCGATGATACCGGCTCGCCGCATGGCGTTCAAACGGACGGTGACGCTTTCGCGCGTCGAGCCGACGATCGAGGCGAGTTCGCGGTGCGGCAACGCGATATCGATCAAGACGCCGTCTCCGGCTGGGCGGCCATATCTTTTCGATAATTCGAAGAGGAGCTTTTCGAGTCGTTCCTGTACGGCGTCGAGCGCGAAATCGGCCATGCGCCTTTCCGCTTGCATCAGACGTTGACCAATGAGGCGGAAGGTGTAATCATAAAGCTCTCTGGATGCCCCCATCGCTTGGCGGAAGTCCTCGACGGGGAGACGGAGCAAGCGGACATTCTCATATGCGACAGCGCACTTCTCGCGTTCACCCGTCGTATAGAGCGCTGACTCGCCAAAGAGGGCACCGGCCCCGATGATGTCGATAACCGCTTCGCGCCCTGTACCCTCTTCAAAGTGAGAGAGTTTGACTCGTCCGCGTGCGATCGCGAAAAGCGCATCGGCAGGGTCCCCGATGCGGTAGATGAAACGGCGGCGACGGTAATCGACGACGCTGGAAGCGGCGGCGAGATTCAGCACGATCTCTTCGCTGAGTCCAGCGCCGAACTCGCATTGGCGAATCAATTGCGCGCGATCCGAGACGGAGAAGTTATGCCGCGTTCGACGTGCCATGTTGCTCGTCTTTCTCGATCCGGGATTTGCCAGCATCGGCGTATGCAAAAGCGGTCGAAAAAATTCGCCCATGGAGGCGCGAGGCGTTATAAGGGGTGGCGAAACTCAGGCGCGTAGACTTCATGCGCGCTCGCGCAACCTCAAGATCGAAGCTGAACTCTAACATGAAGGCGCGAACTCACGCAAGAGGCCCAAAATGGTTAGGATAGGGTAAGGTATGGTCAGCAAATTCAAGGTGCTTGTCGCTGAGGATGATCGGGATAAACGTCAACTGCTCACCATCGCTTTAGAGAGAGAAGGATACGAGGTATGCGCCGTCGATGATGGGCTCGAAGCGTTGCGCGCCGTCGAAACCTTCCAGCCCGATCTCATCATCACGGACGTGATCATGCCGCAGTTGGACGGCTACGAGCTCGCCAGGCGGTTGCGGGAGAACCCACAGACCCGCTTCATCCCGATCATCATTCAGACCGCGGCGCGATGGGATGCGAACGATATGCGGCGGGGCGCGGAAGTTGGCGCGCTCGGTTACGTGACCGATCCAACCGACCTCAGCCTGTTGCTGGCGCATGCGCGGACTCTGCTCGAATTCAAAGAGTACCTCGATAGCTGCGAGGAGGCGGCTTTCACCGACCATCTGACCGGTTTGGCGAACCGACGCCGTTTCGAACGGCAGCTAGCGCGCGAGGTCGCACGTACACGCCGCTATGGACACCCTTTCTGCCTGCTTATGATCGACATTGACCATTTCAAAGAGATCAACGACACTTTTGGACATGTCACGGGCGATGCGGTCATACGTCAGGTGGCCAGGATTTTGCAATCCAGCACCCGTGGGATAGATGTCGCGGCACGCATCGGCGGTGACGAATTCGCCGTGATCTTGCCGGAGACGAGGTTCGAGGCTGGTTTGGATGTCGCTGAGAGGTTGCGGCAGGCGATCAAAAGCACGAAGATGTCGAGCGAGGTCGAGACAGTGACGGCGAGCTTCGGGATCGCTGAATTCCCAGCGTCGGCAGAGGATGAGGTCGAACTTTTCAGGCGCGCTGACGCCGCTTTATATGAAGCTAAGCGGAATGGGCGAGACTGCGTCAAGGCGGCTCCCAAGCGGGGCGAACAGAACTGGGCCGACAGGTCGAGCGTATTATGCTGATGGCGAAAGGAGCGCAAGATGGCCGAATATCGTGAGCGGATCGAGCAGTGGCGGGAGCTCGCACGCCGTAAAGCGCGCGAGCTCGATGAAAAGTATCGCATCAAAGAGCGCGTCGAAGAGGGGGCGCGAGTCGCCCAGGAGGCCGCGCGCCGTGGCGCTGAGAGGTTGCAAACAGAAGCCGCGCGCCTCGACGATGAATACGATGTGCGCGAGCGCGCGCGCCGCGCCGCCGAGCGCGCAACGCAGACGATGCGGGACGCCAGTCGGCAATTCAGATCGGCCCGGCGAACCGCGAGCTCGCATGCCGAGCAGTTTTGGGGAAAGGCTCAAAGCTACTATGAGCGCGCTTCTCGCGCTTATGACGCGAGCGCGCGTGTGGCGCGTGCGACGACTTTGACTGCTGGCGGATTGGCTCGTCTGCGTCGCTGGGCGCGTCGCCACCCGCAGGAAGCGGTGATGGTTTCGCTCTCGCTCGTGACCGGAGTTCGCTTGGGCAACGCTTTCCCCGCGCTCGATGGCCTCTTGCTGGGCGCACATCCACACTGGTTTACGCATTCGGCTTTGCCTATCTATGCGCTCCGTAAGATCGGCGCGAAGTTTGACGATTATCTGCGCGAACGAGAGCGTTTGATCGAACTCGGCAAGCTGTCGGAAGCTGAACGACAACGTGTTGAATTCGAACGGCAGATGGTCCGTCTGGTCGGCGCGCCATTATTGGGCGCGTTCAGTTGCGCCGCGGGAGTGGCGATGTGGATACAGATCTTTCGCCCGGGACACATCGCGGGCGCTCCGATCAGTTGGCTGCTCGGCGGGAATCCGATCCTCGAAACGATCTGGCTGTTCGGAAACGGCGTCGTCTGTATACAACAGGGGGCCAAATTCTTCGTCATGGCGTTAGATCGAAAAGATGCCGAACGGTTGACCGCTGCGCTTGAGCGTTATGCGCCGCCGGTCCAATGAGGGAATCAATAAAAAAACGCCACGCAGTTGATGGTGGATCAGATTGAACTCATCTCGGTGCCAATGAAGGAATCGAATAAAAACCGCCACTCCAGTGCGGATCAGCGTGCGCGAGAGAGAGATTGGCGCAGATCGCTAGGGAAGAGGGGAAGCATGGCAGCCCAGTTGGAAGAGTTGGTAGAACGGGAGCGCCGCCAGCGTCTGATTGAGCGTGCTAACGATGCCTATGCGCGGCTGCGCGCCGACGAAAAGGCCTGGCGGGAATGGCAGCAGGAGTTGGCCGCATGGGATGCAACGCTGGCTGATGGATTGGAAGAAGATTGATGGCTGACAGGCTATGCGGCGTGATATGGTACGTCGATTTGGATCCCACAGTTGGGCATGAGGAGCAATGGGATTAGAAGCTCGCGCTGTTCTCCCGCTACTGCTGTTCTCGCGCATGAGGAGCGGTGGGATTAGAAATTCGCCGCCCATTGATTGTCGCTTCCCTTACTTCCAACGGATTACTCGACGCAACGCTTCGGTTGCGTAAAGCGGCCCACTGTCGCTTCCTTTGCTTCCAATCCCAAATACCCTCTAACTCAGCCCTCTTTCCGGCAAAATTCAATCGCTCCGTCACCACTGGCCTTTTGTAGAACGACAGGCAACCGCGATTTCAACTAGCCTTCACTCAGAGTTGGATGAAAAACTGCTTCTGTTTTCGAGTTCGCGCCACGACAATGTCCGCTGCGCTATGGTTCGTTCAGCAAAGCAGCGCTTTGATCTGTGGCTACGCGCCGATCTTGAGATTAAATCGTCTCTCGCTTCGTTCCGCCGGCGATCGAACCTGCGGCTTTATCGCAGTGCGCGCCGCTTGTCAGCGAGTCGTCTGTTTGATCTTGCCTTCGAGTTCCAGCAGATTGACGAGTTGCTGGACCAGCGGGCGATAGGTTGAGTTCTCCAGATGTTCGACGAATGAGGTGTGGTAACGTCCGGCGCGTAACTGCTCTTCGATCCAGCGGCCTTCGCGGAGCAAGACCCACAGGTTATGGGTTGCGCGGTTGTGAAAACCACGCGCCCCCTGCGCTTTGAGGCCCGCGATCGACGCGCGCTGGCAGGCGGGGCAGGCGCAATCGAGCAGGCGCTTCTTCTCCTGTGGGCTGAGTTCGCGCCCTTTCCACGATCCAAGCGGGGCGACCACGCGCTCGCCGCTACCGGGCAGTTGAATATGGCCGCGCGGTTGCGCCACTTGCTGGAGATGGGCGAGCGGGAAGTTGAAGCGTTCTTGACTCATCTCGCCCTGAAAGGTTTCCGCGCCATCAGTTCGATTGACGGCCTTATGTAAGTTGAAGCGTTCTTGACGCACCTCGCCCTGAAAGAGCACCTCAGCAGCTCAACAACCAAGCGCTCTCGGCGCTGCTTCTCTTGTACCGTCACGCTTTTGACCGCGAGCTTGATGCTCTCAGCAACGTGCTTCGCGCGCGCTAGCCAACACGGCTACCCATCGTTCTGACTCGTGAGGAGGTCAAGACAGTTCTGAGCCGCCTACACGGCGACAAGTGGCCGATGGCGTCGTTGATATATGGTGCAGGGCTACTGGAATGCTTGCGACTGCGGGTTCAGGAATTGACTTTGCTCGAAACGAGATCACGGTTCGGGGTGGCAAAGGTGGAAAAGACCACATGACGATGTTGTCTGAGTCGGTCAAAGCGCCGCTCCAGGAGTATCTCCGAAAAGTCAAAGCCATTCACGAAAAAGACCTGCGCGATGGGTGTGGGCGCGTACTTTTGCCTGAGGCCTTGACCGTAAATATCCGAATGCCTCAACCGAGTGGCGATGGCAGTGGGTATTCCCATCAGCACGTTGTAAGTGAAGGGACTTGTGGGCGAAACCATCTAACATGACCGAGGGCGGTTCAGAGCATGGTGAATGCCATGAAAACAAAGGACTTGACAAACAAGGCGCCGATGCGTATTCTGCCGCCAATTTGGCGTAATCGTATGTTAGGCGGAAACCAAACAAACAGTAGTTAGGCATCTAAGGCAAGAGCAAAAGGAGGTCTAGTTATGGTACTGGCTCCTGACGATCCAAAACCCGCTCGAATAACGATACGTGAGGCGTATACAAAGATTAGGCAGTGGTTGCAAGTCAACGTAGCTCAATTTGAGGAAAGTCCTCCCGAAGAGGTGAAAGCAGGCGGTATCACAATCGTCCGAGATCTTGCTTCTCACGCCAAAGCTTGTGTTGATTTGGTAAAGAACCTACCGGAAGAAAAAGAGCTTTCAGATCTAGAAATTAGGGCAGTGCTGGCAGAGGTTATTGCAGGGAAACTCGAGTGGGCTTACCACCAATCAGATGGTTCCTACAAAATGGCAGCCTATGCACACGCGGCATTGAAGCAAGCAGGATTGCCGCCGTTTCTTTCGCAGACAGAAAAAGATAAACTTAAGACCAGCAATCTCTATTTTTACCTTTCTCCGCACTTGAGAGAGTGAACGATTGAAATGGTGGTGCAGAATGCCTAACACTTGTTGTGGCTGACCTGCCTCTGCTGGCGCTCCGACGGGCGGCTGAGCATTATCGTTAGGCCGACGGATGTGACCGGCAACCCATGCTAACGAGATGAGGATGTGAATCGATCGGTGAAACTTCGATCCGACGGTGCAGAGCTCCGTGACCGAATTATCCGATCTCTCCGAGCGCAAGGTTTCCGAGTTCGCGACGGAGCCATCCTACCTCCGAAGGAGCTGTCCAAGGAGAGAATCCGCGAGCTTCACAAGACCGCCGTTGAGCATCGGATCGAGCGGGCTCGGGACAGTCTATTTCGAGCAGAGAAGGATCTCCTGCGCTACATCGCATCGGGACACGAGGTTGTTCCTTCGCGGATTTCTCCCCGCTTGGTGGAGGTGCTGCCAGGCTCGGAGGAAGAACTTCTATTCCGCTATGCAAGTCTACATTGGAGTATTCCGGTCTCGTCGGGTTACGGACGCCGTTTGCGGTTCCTTGTCCTTGACGATCACAATGGAAAGTTGATCGGTCTGATCGGATTGGGTGATCCGGTCTTTAGTCTTCAGCCACGGGATGCATGGATCGGATGGACGTCTTCCGAACGTAAGAAGCGCTTGGCGAACGTAATGGATGCCTTCGTGTTGGGAGCGGTGCCACCCTACTCTTTTCTCTTGTGCGGAAAGCTCGTGGCGATGCTGGCCGCAAGCGACACGGTCCGCCGTGCATTCAGAAGAAAGTACGGAGGCGTACGTTCTGTCATCCGACGCAAGGTGCATGATGGCCGTCTGGCGCTGATCACGACGACGTCGGCTCTTGGTCGGTCCTCTGTCTATAACAGGCTACGTCTCGGGGATAGACTTCTCTATCAGAGCGTGGGCTTCACCAAGGGCTTCGGTGAATTTCACTTTTCCAACGGCCTATACGGAGCCATCACCGAGTTTGTAGAGAAACACTGTGAGCCGACGGCGAAACAAGAACGCTGGGGGGTCGGCTTCCGCAATCGCCGGGAAGTAATTCGAAAATGCCTTCGCGCGCTTGGGCTGTCAAGCGACTGGCTTTACCACGGGATCAAACGGGAAGTTTTTGTCATCCCGCTCGCGCGCAATTGCCGGGAGTTTCTTCGGGGAGAGCACTCTCGTTTGCAGTGGTATCATCATTCCGAAGCCCAGATTTTTGAATACTTCAGGGATCGGTGGATGCTGCCGAGGGCAGGCCGTGATCAGAGATACCGCACTTTCGAGGCGGAGAGCTATCGACTATGGAGGGCGCCATGACGGCAGGTGGTGAATTCCCTGACCAGACTCCGTTTGCTGATCTGCCAGCTGCCCTCGTCGAAGAGGTGCTGAACCAGACGGCGACGGTGGCGGATGGCCTGCTTGCTTCGTTTCAGAAGATCAGAGAGGATCGCAATGCGCTACGCAAGAAGCTTGAGGAGTCTGGCCTTGTTATCACGGAATCCTCCCTCGGGTATCCGCCGCTGCCGACGACATGCGCAACCGACGGTTCCTACGCGATCGACCGACTTCTCACTATTGACTTGGCCGCGGCGGCAGCGGTGGCCGTGGAAGGTCTCACGCCGCCCTCAGAGAAACGGCATTGGGAACTTCCCCATCACAAGACCTTCATAGCGGCTGAGCCGCACCTCGAAGACACAGCCACCGTTCTCCGTGCAGTCATGCTCGGGGAGGAGCTTCTTTTGTCCACCAGTGCGCCGCATGACGTTGTGATGATCGACGGAACGCTAACGCTGCCTATCATCTACTTTAATCAGGCACTCAATAAAGTACTCGATGCGAAGGAACTTCGTTGTTCCGCGGAGTTCCTCGAGCGCTGCGACAAGTACCTGACCGCCTACCTCGAGCTTTTGCGCTCGGAGCGTTCGGACAAGCATTACATCGCCCTACCAAAGTACTCGACGCGCCGTGAGATCGGCACACGGCTCGGGTGGCCGACGGGCCACGACGACCGTGGGATGCTGACGCTCTTGCTCGACCCGGGCGAGTTCACGACGCCGGTCGAGCTTGAGCACCCGCGCGACAGCGAAGGCCGGGTCACTTGGCATTTGAATACTGGGAATCTCCCAAACGAGAGCAGGAAGAAGGTCCACGATCTCGCGAACGAGATCGTGTTCGCTCTTCAGACGGTGAAGGTGTTCTACTACAAGCCGCACGATTGGCTTCCAGCGCTGCGGGTCGAGGTCGCCGCTAGCGTGGCGTCGAATAAGCATCGGCTGGCGACAGTCGTCCAGGGGCTGAAGCATCAGTGCGCAACACCGTCCATGCTCGAGCCCTACCCGATCTACCTGGCTGACCGCACCGCGAAGGCGCTTGCGCGGGCCATCCCTGCCTTTCGCCAGGTGACCACCCAGCAGGTGTCGGAGCGTTACAACGGCGACATCGGCGAGGTCTTCTTTGCCTTACACGGCTATCGGAGTGAGAGCGGGAGATAAGCCATGACGAACTACCGCAAGAATCTCGATCAGATAGTGGACGAGACCGAACGGCTTGGCGTCGTGGGCTCGCCCTCTTCGACCGCCCAACTCGCTATTGACATCCTCGGTCCGGCTGCCACGCGTAAGCTGGTCGGAGAACTCGCGCTGTTTCGGTTCACTCAGGACACGAGCCCACACTACGCCCTCGGACAGATTACCGAAGTGCAGCTCCGCAATATCTGGCACGAGGATCCAACGATGCGCAGCCTGATCCGCCAGCGCGGGCGTGTGGACGCGGTCAGCGAGCGCCAGGACACGCACCTCGGCCAGATGGTGATCAGCGCGGTCTTTCGCCAGGGCGGACCTGCCGGATACGAGCCGAGCATTCTGGGCACCGTGCCGGCCACAGGCACGCCGATCCATCTCGTGACCGATGATGTCCTAGATGAACTCTTGCACCCCTACAGGGATCAGATCTTCTACCTCGGCCACGTCTACGGCTCAAAACCGAAGCTGCCGCTCTGGTTCAAGCACTTCGACAGCGGGCCGGATGGCGCCGGCGAGGCCTACCACCTCGGCATCTTCGGCAAGACCGGCTCGGGCAAGTCGGTGCTGGCCAAAATGATCCTGCTAGCCTACGCGCGCTACCCGAAGATGGCGCTGCTCGTGATCGACCCGCAGGGAGAATTCGCGAGGGACATGCGCAAGGGAGGGAAGAGCGGCGAATTCGCCCTTCCAGTGGGTGACGTGGTGAGGAAGCTCGGCAAGCACCCGGTGGTGCTCACGGTGCGAAATCTGATTCTCGACCGCTGGGAGCTTTTCGAGCAAATCCTGTTCGAGTCGCAATTCTTCGAGCGGTTGACCGTGCCTAGAGGCGAGAACCGTGAACTAGCCTGTGGCGTGCTGGCCGACAAGCTACAGAAAGCCGGGGTCAAGCTCGCCGATCTGCATGAACGCAAGTCCTTCGACACCGTTTGGAAAATGCTGCAGGATGACAAAGTGCAGAAGGTCTTCTATCGAAGCGAGACTTCGCGAGCCCGTTTTGATAGCGCCCTGCACGAGGCCAATCCCAAAGAGTTTTTCGAAGACTACTGGGTGCCGGTCGCCGAGCTATTCCGCGAGGACCGCTCCGGTGCCAAGAGCATCAACAAAGCCCTGGCGTGGCTGCTCTCGCTCGCTAACGAGGATGGCTCGGACCGTGCTGCCCGGCCGATCCTGGTGATTGACCTTTCGAAGGAGCAGGCTCAGGGGCTATTCTGGAACGACAAGATCCAGGCGCTCGTCATCAAGCGGCTTCTCGATGGTCTCTCCCAGACCGCCGAGTATTTCTACAAAGAGAATCAGAGCCTCAACGCGCTGGTCGTCATCGACGAGGCTCACCGGCTGGCTCCGCGCGAGCTTCCTTCTGAGGACGATGCTGCGAAGGCAGTGCGCAGCGTGCTGATTGACGCCGCCCGCACCACCCGCAAGTACGGTCTCGGCTGGCTCTTCATTAGCCAGACGCTCTCGAGCATCCATCCGGAGATCCTCCAGCAACTGCGCATTTTCTTCTTCGGTTTCGGGCTTGGGCTGGGGCAAGAGTTCCAGTCGCTGCGGCAGCTCGTGGGATCCTCCGGCACCGCGTTGGACCTCTACCAACTCTTCCGCGACCCTCACTCGGCTTTCGACGCGAAGAGCCGCCAGTACTCGTTCATGACCATCGGGCCTGTGAGCCCCCTCTCCTTCTCTGGGAGTCCGCTCTTCTTCAATGCCTTTAACACCGTGGAGGAGTTCCTCAGTGCAAACGGTCTCAGCCCTGACGGAATCCCGGACCCTTCCTAGAAGCGAGCCAGGAACATGGCTAAGCAGAGGACATGCAAACGGATTTCCTTCTGCGTCTACGACCAGACCAAGAAACTGCAACGGCTCGTCCTTGTCAAGCTCCTGAACATCCTTGTGTCGCGGGCGACGTCAAGCTTGAGCACGCAGCAGCGCGCCAACGTACTCGTCTTGCTGGAGAGGCCCACCGTCATGTCCCCAGTGGAAGGTTGGAGGAGGATTCGGAGGCCGATCGGCTCCGCTCCTTGCTTCGCCAGAGCGGTGCGAGAAACACAGAAGTATGGAATCGGCTGGTTCTTCATCAGCCAGACTCTGGGTGGTCTGGACAACGAGATCCTCCAGCAGCTGAGAATCCTCGCCTTCGGATTTGGGCTTGCGATAGGGACGGAGTTCGGCTGCCTCTGCGATTTCGTGGGCGGGGACAAGCGAGCCTTGGAACTCTATCAGTCCTTCTGGAACCCGCAGAGCTTTCCGAGGCGAGACCTCTAGGAGTTCCCGTTCATGGCAGTGGCAGCCAGCAGTGAATTCCTTGGCTACGATGAGTTCGGGCATGAGCAATTCAACACAAAGCGGACAGAAGTGGGAGAATTGGTGTATCGTGTGAAGTACCGGCGGGATCCGAACGCCCTGAAAGAGCTGGTCGATGTGGTGGCGAGGTTTGTCAAATCGAAGAACATCGCCGCAGACGTCATTGTGCCAGTTCCGCCAACGCGCGCTCGTCAGATTCAACCGCTTTTCCAAATCGCCGATGCCTTGGGCGACAAACTGAAGCTTCCGGTCGACAAAACCGCCGTGAAGAAGAGCGGAACGGCAGAACTCAAAGACGTATGGACGCTTGAAGAGCGGGCGCGTATACTTAAGAATGCCATTTCTGTCGACAAGGGCGCAGTTGCTGGGAAGCGAGTATTGCTTATAGACGATCTTGTGCGGTCCGGGGCAACAATCAACGAGGTCGCCAAACAGTTGAAGGCGGCGGGTGTGGACAAACTTTACGTCGTTGTGCTTACAGAGACGAGACGAAAATGAAGAGTGTTTTTGTCGGTGGCTCTCGAAAAGTAAGTCGCCTCAATCTTGATGTCCGGAGGCGACTGGATCGGATTGTGGAGGGACAATTGCGTGTGTTGGTTGGCGATGCCAATGGTGCAGACAAGGCTATTCAAAAGTACTTGAGCGAACGCCAATATCCACATGTGGTTGTGTTTTGCACCGCCAACGAATGCCGAAACAACCTTGGTCACTGGCCGGTCAAATCAATTGAGCCACCCCATAACACAAGAGATTTTGCATTTTTCTCCGCAAAGGATGCGGCTATGGCAAATGAGGCCGATTTTGGCTTCATGCTATGGGATGGAGAGAGTCCGGGTACCATCGTAAATGTTGCGCGCTTGGTTTCAACATCCAAGCCAGTCGTCCTCTACGTCTATCCGCGAAAACTCTTCCTCAACCTGAGGACACGGGCTGACCTCGACAAACTCCTTGGAAACACGCCGGTGCAAGTGGCGGCGAAATTACAAAGGTACATCGTCGAACACGCCCGCGAATTTGCGCGGTCGACAATCTTCGGTTCCACCTAACTATTGATTAGGCGGCATGAGTTCGATTTCGGCTTCTTCGAAAGGGAGTTTATTGGTCCCACCTAACTATTGATTAGGCGGCATCCCAGATGCCGGAGGAGGAGCGCGATGAGCAATCCACAGGGATCGGTGATGGATATTCTTTTCGGGCGATGGCGGAGCCAGATTCTCTACGCCGGCGTCAGGCTTGGGGTCTTCGATGCCCTGGGTGCCGGAGCCAGGACGGCGGATGATGTCGCGTCCGAGCTGCACCTCAGCGGGCCACATACCTACCGGCTGTTGCGTGCCCTCGCCAGCTTGGGGCTTCTGAGCGAGGATCGAAACCGCTCGTTCTCGCTCACGGCTTCCGGTGAATTCTTGCGCGCCGATCACCCGCAGACCCTGCGGGGGATCACGCTGCTGGAGGAAGGCCCGGAACATTACGCCGTCTGGAAGCACTTGTGCGCGATCGTTCGCGAGGGCGGACCGGACGGCTTTGTCCGGGAATTCGGCCAGCCGATCTTTGTCTATGCGGGAGAGGAACCGGGCTACGGAGCGGTCTTCAACGACGCGATGAGCAGTCTCTCGGCCGGAGAAACGGCGATGGTTCTGGAGGCGCTGGCCGCATATGATTTCTCCGCGATCTCGCACGTCTGCGATGTCGGGGGTGGGCACGGCCATCTGCTCTGCAGCTTGCTGGCAAAGCACCCTCATCTTCGAGGTACGGTCTACGAACTGCCGAGCGTCATTGAGCAAAGAGAGTTGCTGTGGGCCGAGAAGATGAACGTCGCCAGCCGCTGCGAATACGTCGCGGGCGATATGTTCACAGAGGTTCCGGCTGCGGACGCGTACCTTTTGAAGCACATCCTTCATGACTGGGACGACGAGGATTGTGTGCGGATCCTCTCGAACATCCGCAAGGCGGCACCGCCGAATGCACGAGTCTTCGTCGCCGAGTACGTGGTGCCTGAACCGGACACTTCGCACTTCGCGAAGCTCTTTGACATTCACATGATGTGCGCGACGGGTGGTCAGGAGCGCACGGAGGAAGAATATGCCGACCTTTTCGAGCGTGCTGGGTGGACGTACTGCACGACGTGGTATCCGCCTTCGAGACTCATGGGGGGCGTGGAGGCCACCAAAGCGTAGCTCGTGCGACCGAGGAAACGCTCTATGGTCCAGCGATCAGTTGTGCCGGGAGCTTGCTTACAACTTTGCTTTGCCGCCTAATAAGCCGATAAAGCTGACGGTCGCCTGCGGCGCCCGCAGCTTATCGGCAAGACGTTGGGAAGCCTACTCTGTGCCCGTTCACAAAGGGAAAATCGTGCCACCAGGGACATTACGTGCTATTCTGCGCGACGCTGAGATTAGCGTTGAAGAGTTTCGCAAATTGCTTTGACAATGGCGCTGTCCAACAAGCGTTTTCCAGCGGACGGCTTCGCTGCGTTCCGCCGCTGAAACGCGAATCGTTCGGCACTTCGCCATTCTAGGAGAACTATGGATGACCGACAGAACTTAAATCCACCTCCTGTGCTCACACAGATTCTACGAGAGTCTGAAGCATTAAACTTCAGAATGGCGTCGGACATGCTCACCGGCTCTTTGTTGCGCACCCTGGCGGCCACCAAACCAGCAGGGAATTTCCTTGAGATCGGCACCGGAACTGGACTCGCTACCGCTTGGCTGCTCAGCGGCATGGATCAGGAATCGCAGTTAATCTCCATCGAGCAAGATGCATCAGTGATTGAAGTTGCAAGGAAGTATTTAGGTGATGATCGGAGAGTCACCTTCTATATAGAGGATGCAGGTCAGTGGCTGGAAAGATTTTCGGATTACCAGTTCGACCTGATCTTTGCAGATGCGTGGCCAGGAAAATACAGTCATTTAGAGAAAGCATTGAGTTTGCTCAAACCGGGCGGAATGTATGTGATAGATGATATGCTGCCGCAACCGAGTTGGCCGGAAGGGCATAGCGCTAAAGTCGAAGCGCTTATCGCGATGTTGGAGCAAAGAAGCGATTTGCTGTTGACGAAGATGGGATGGTCAACGGGGATTATAGTCGCAGTCAAAGTCAGCTTGTAGAGGCACGACGCGCCTAACGACGGCATTAAGCCGACCGCTAATAGCCTTTTATCTGTGCAAGTGCGCGCGGCGGTTTATGCCTTAAGTAGAAGGTAGAGAAGGGAAGTTTGCACGTTCTGCAGCGTGCCATCCCGCAGTCGCTTTCGAACGTTGATTGGCGCTGGCAGCGCCGAGCTATCTTGTCGGTCAATAAACTTATTCTCAAAAACGGCTCATCGAAAAGAGCTGCAGAAATATTCGCGGGATGGCAAACAAGCAGCCGATCTTCGGTCTCACGGGCGGTAACGCCACGAGCGCTTACGAACTGCCCAACGCCCCACACGCGACAACAAGAAAGATGGCCAAGACCAGTTGTATTACGGTGCTCCGCGATCATGTCGGAATAGCTAATAAATGTTTTCATGTTTCGCAAGACCAGTTGTATTACGGTGCTCCGCGATCCCCAGAGATAAGCTAAGGAGCTTTCGTGCCCTCTCTCCACGATCTCAGTTGACAGCGGACATGCGGCGACTGCTTCTGATCTCCTAGGAAGCTTTTCGTATTCATTGTTCTTCACTCTCTGCGCATCGCTGATCTTAGATCTTTCGCGTTCTACTTCCCTTGCGTCCGCTTGCCGTGGATGATCTTATCGACGTCGGCGCTGTTTCTCTCGGGCATGTCGAGCACGCAGCGAGCGCGCTTTGTTTACGCGCGTCCTTGCACTATTGTCGGCGCCGCTTGCGCCGGATGAATTCGTTCGATTAACTCAAAGAACTCACGAATGGTGCGCGTAAGCTGAGCGGGCTTGTTCGCTGATCGACCTGTAGATGAACTGTTTGGCCTGCGCCGCGTCGAATCGGCGAGGCGCCCGTAGCCCAGTCTCTTCCATGATCGACGGCTTGTCGCTCATCTCGTTGCCACCAATCAAGTGATAATCGTTTTGACAGACAGCCACACTGACTGCTTGTCGCTCATCTCGTTGCCATCAATCCAGACAGATCTTCGATCTCGAGTTTGCTGCCGTGCACTGTTTGTCGCTCATCTCCTTGCCGCCAATCCACCTCAACGTCGAAGTGTATTGTCGCAAGCGAGTGACTTCATACACCCGCCAGTTCATGAAACGACTCGGTCAACTGAACCGCACAAAAACGCCCCTTTGCAAAGTTGTTGCTGCACCACGCACTGAAAACTCGCTTTGCGCTGGCTCTCGCCTTCACTTGATCGCGCGGGGTCAGCATACGCGCTTGGATTTGATGCGCATCCGGCAGCAACGTAGAGGCTCCCTCGCTTTATCCTTCAGCTCAGCCGCTCGGGCTGGTCATCGCCGAGCTTGCGAGAGCATTCCCGCAGACCCTCAGACGGAGCGAGCGTCCTTCGCGTTTGGGTTCCCTTCGGATCATCTGATCGTGATCGGGAAGGGTAAGAAACAGAGCGCGAAGATGATCGCGGTGGCGAGCGCGAGCATTATGCGCACCGGCCCGAGGCGATCATCATCTCTCATCACCGGTGGATGCGGTAACTTCAAGATGATGAGCAGAAGGAACGCATAGACGAATCCGCTCGGCGTCCCGTGCCACTCCCAGCCGAGGATCGCGAGCAATAACACGACGAAAAATGCCGCTTTGCCGAACGTCGTGTGAGCGCGTTGACCGAAGAGCGCATAGATGATGTGTCCACCGTCGAGTTGTCCTACCGGCAATAGATTTAAGCTCGTGACGAGCAATCCAAGCCACGCCGCAAAATAGAATGGGTTGATTTCAATCTTCGCCAAGTCGATGCCGATCAACTGGGCCAGCGCGCGAAGTAGCAGCGGGTCGTTGAAGACGATCAAAGTCCCAGGCTCGAAGCTCTGCATCTGAGCCGGTCGAGCGATGAGCGTCCCAATCACGGCGATCGGTATGGCGACGATGAAACCCGCCAGCGGACCGGCGACGGCGATGTCAAAGAGCGCACGCCGTGAGGGGATCGGCGAGCGGATGCGGATGAAAGCCCCGAAAGTGCCGGCGAGAAAGAATGGCGGGGCCGGGATGAAATAGGGGAGCGAGGCTTCAACCCTGTAGGCGCGACAGGCGAAGTAGTGCCCAGCTTCGTGAGCCGTTAGGATCGCCAGCAGCGATCCCGCGAACATTGCCCCTTGGGCCAAGATCGGCGGATGCGAAAGGACATAAGTGATCAACAGCAGGGTCGCTTCAAGATAGTAGCGCGGCAGATAGAGCAGCGTCTCAGCGAGCGAGTTTGGTGTCGGTATGGGCGGCTCTGGTAATTCCTCGATTGAAAGCGTGGCGCCCGCTAGGGTCATGCTGGCCGCCGTGATTAGAAAGAGCAGAATGTGGCGGCTCCAGTCGCGCATGGTGGGGGAGGTGATACGGGGGCGCGCGTAGAGCGGTTCGTATGGCTGGATAGTATGAAGCCTTTCGCTCAAGTCCTCGTTCCCAACTTTACCGCATTAATGATCCGGGTCGCATCCGGCAGGCGATCGATCTGCGGTGATTTCTCCGCTTCATAACGGTGGCGCTTGCGGCCGCTTCGGTCGAGCGTAGGCCCCGACTTCCCGGATCTCCACTAGCGACGAGCGTCCGAGCCTCTTCCTCACGCTCAACCCCGCATTTGCAGCTCTTTCCCGGGTTTAAAGCGGATCGTCTTGCCCGAGGGGATGGCGACCGCTTCGCCCGTGCGCGGATTGCGTCCGATGCCGCGTTTTCGCGGCTTGACGACGAAGACGCCGAAGCCGCGCAGTTCGATCCTTTCGCCGCGCGCGAGCGCTTCCTTCATCGAATTGAAGAGGGCATCGACGGCCTGCTCCGCTTTCATCTTGGGAACGCCGGTGCGCTCGGCGACACGGTTGACGATGTCGAGTTTGATCATCTCTTAAGCTTCTCCAGAAGGGACTTCAGTCGGTCTCACAGCCAAAACTCGGCATATCCTTGCGCTTCTTGGCCGATATACCATCAGATGGAACAGATAAGCGATGATAGGGACGCGGAACGAGAGGTGTCAAGGATGTCTAGAGGGATTCAGAGCGCGTTGACAAGCTTGGCGTTGGAAGTTAACCTCAAAAGTTCACGTCGGAGGTGTCCGCAGCGGATAATCAAGATGTTCGGGCGAAGACGGGGCGAGTATCTCTTCGGCGATCTGATGTTCGATGACGATCGTCGGATCCAGATGATCAAGTTGAAGCAAGAGGCGGAAACTGGAGTATGGGTCGAGGTGCGCGCTCTCTTGCGCGATCTGATCTTTGCCTTGATGCTGGTTACGCTCGTTATCGTCTTTCTCGTGCAGCCGGTTAAAGTCGAGGGCACTTCGATGTTGCCGCACTTGCATGATGGTGAGCGGATTTTCGTCAACAAGCTCGTCTACTATGGGCTGCCGCCGCTTGAGCGCGGCGACATCGTCGTCTTCTGGTTCCCGGACGATCCGTCGAAAAGCTACATCAAACGCATCATCGGGCTTCCCGGCGAGACGGTCGAAATGCGCGATGGGCGGATCTTCATCGACGGTCAAGAGCTCAGCGAACCGTATCTCGATCCGCAGTTGAACACCGGACATGCCAGCCTGCCGCCGCTTTACGTCAAACAGCACTACTATTTCGTCATGGGAGACAATCGCGATCATTCAAGCGATTCGCGATACTGGGGATTGGTGCCCGAAAAGTACATCTATGGCAAAGCGATTCTGCGTTATTGGCCGCCGACGCAGATCGGATTGATCACGCATCGCGATGGGCCGACTCTAGTCAAGGCGCATGCTGCAGATAGGGGCGAGTGAGGCGGCGTTGTGCGGCGCAATCTTTGGATCATCTGATGCCGAATTGGTTGCAAACTTTCTGGTCGCTTCTCCGCGCGCCTGTGCGCACGATGCGTGACTTGCGCGAGGAGAGCGCTCTGATCGAAGGCGCGCTCGGCGCGTTTGTCGCGCAAACCATCTTCACCCTTTATCTGCAATGGCCGTACATCAATCGCTCGCTCAACCGTCCCTCGGTTTGGTTCGAGTTGTCGGCTGAAGGCGTAAGCAGTCTGCTCTTCGCGGCGATCGTCTTCTTCCCGATCCTGATCTTTGTCGCTAACTTGTTCGATCGCCATCGGGGCTTCGGGGCGATGCTCCAGCAAGAGTATGGCGTCGTTGCGACGGCGCTGTTTTACGCCTGGGCGGTCGCGCACGTGGTGGCGCTCTTATTGGCCGTTTTGGCGCGCGCGAGCGGCTACGAGGCGGCGGTCATTGCGCAAACGCTCGCGCTGGCCGATGAGTGGCGACAGACTCATCCGGATTTGACGCTTCCAGCGGATCCGCGTCTTGCGGTTGAAAGTTTCGGGCGCGTCATCTTCACGCCCCCGTTCCTGCTATGGGCGCATATCGCGGTCCGGGAATCTTTCCGCCTTTCGCCATGGCGGGCGACGATGGTTCTGGCGATCTCCGGATTCATCGCTCTCATCATCTGGCCCGTGTTGTTCCCCTTCCTCGCATTGCTCGCGGCCTCGCCGTTCCTGCTTCTGTTCATCGTGCTTCTACTGAGCGGCTGGATACGGGGGATCGTCCAGCGCGAACGCGCGCGCACCGCCTTCCGGCGCGGATTGGAGGCGGCGACGCTCAATCCGGCGGATGCTTCTGCGCATTACAACCTCGGGTTGCTCCATTTGCAACGCGGCGAACTGGAGGAGGCGCGCCGGAGATTCGAGCGGGCCATTGAGATAGATCCTGATGAGATCGACGCTCATTATCAACTCGGGCGCATCGCACGCAAGCAGAACAGGCTGGCCGAAGCGGTCGCGCATTTCGAACAGGTCGTCGCTCGCGATCCAGAACATGCGCAATATGAGGTTTGGCGTGAGGCTGGGGCGACATACTTGGCTGCCGGTCAATTCGCCGATGCGCGCGAGATGCTGGCCCATTTTCTGCAGCATCGTGAAAACGATCCCGAAGGGCTCTATTTGATGGGGCGGACGCTCTTCGGTTTGGGGCGTAAACGTGAGGCTGAGGAGTGTATGCGCGCCTGTATCGAGGCGGTGAAGTCCGCTCCCGCATACAAGTATCGGACCGAGAAACGGTGGATGGTGGAAGCGCAGCATTTCCTTCGCTCGCAATCCTAAGATGGTGAGGTGGGCTTTGGTAAGCGACATGAAGGCTAGCGAAAGAAAACCGGCGTTGCTCGTCTTGGAAGATGGTCGCGTCTTCCGCGGCTATGCTTGGGGAGCAGAAGGCGAGGTTTGCGGCGAGATGGTCTTCAACACTTCCATGTCCGGCTATCAGGAAGTGTTGACCGATCCATCATACGCTGGGCAGATCGTCTGCATGACCTATCCGCTCATCGGGAACTATGGCGTCAATCGGGCGGATGAAGAGTCGGAGCGCCCGTGGGTCGAAGGGTTCGTCGTGCGCGAAGCGAGTCGTATCGCTTCGAACTGGCGCGCCGAAGAGTCGCTCGACGCCTATCTCAAGCGTTGGGGGATCCCGGCCATCGAGCACGTCGATACGCGCGCGCTGGTGCGCCACATACGCGATAAAGGCGCGATGCGCGCGTGCCTTTCATCCATCGATCTCGATGAGCGGAGCCTGCTGGAGAAGGCGCGCCAGTCTCCGCCGATGGAGAATAGGGAGTTGGCGAGCGTGGTGACGACCAAGGAAGCGTATGAGGTGCCTGCCGAAGGAGAGGAGCGTTTCCACGTCGTATGCTACGACTTCGGCGTGAAACGCAACAGCTTGCGCGAACTGGCGCGCTTAGGCTGTCGCCTCACGGTCGTCCCAGCTTGGACGCCAGCGAGCGAGGTTTTGCGGATGCGCCCCGATGGAGTTTTCCTCTCGAATGGGCCGGGCGATCCGGCCTCGATGACGGCGGTCGTCGAGGAGATCAGAAAGCTGGTCCAGACGGGACTGCCGACTTTTGGCATCTGTTTCGGGCATCAACTTCTCGGGCGCGCCTTCGGCGGGCGCACTTATAAACTCCTCTTCGGCCATCGCGGGGGGAACCAACCCGTCAAGGATCTGGAGACGGGGATGGTCGAAATCACCTCGCACAATCACGGGTTCGCCGTCGATGCCGAGAGCCTTCCGCCCGAAGTCGAAGTGACGCACGTCAACTTGAATGACGGTTGCGTCGAGGGCATGCGCCATCGCTACTTGCCGATCATTTCGGTCCAATACCACCCGGAAGCGGCGCCCGGTCCGCACGATGCGGAACACCATTTTCGCCGCTTCATCGAGTTGATGGAGAGGGCGAAGGCTGCGGCTCGTTAGACGCTCGATAGACGGGTGGGGCGTGGGTTGTGGAAACGGCCCCTTCCGTAGGCTTGAGAAGATCGGCGACCAATCCCGCGCTTCCGCGATACTCGTTCCAGTGGCGATAAGCGACCGTAAAGACCGCGACGACCGGGATCGCCAGAAAGATCCCGGCCACACCTGCCAGTTCATGTCCTGCGAGGACGGCCAGAATCACCGCTACAGGGTGAAGGTGGATGCCGTGTCGGATGAGGCGCGGGTAGGTGATGTAATCGTGAATGATGCGCAGCACGGCGAGGAAGATCAGCGCCGTGATGACCTGACCGGTCGAAACGAAACTGGTGATGATCGCGACGATGATCGCCACCATGAACGGCCCGACGAGCGGAATGAATTCCAACGCGCCGGCGATGATCCCCAGCGTGAGCGCATAAGGCACGCCGATGAGCGCGAAGCCAACCGAACAGATCGTGCCGATGAGCAAGCAGGCGATCAGTTGCGCGCGGATGTAGGCGGCGAGCGTGCGGTTTACGTCTTGGAAGAACTCATCGCCGCGCCAGCGTAATCGCCCTTGCGGGATCATCTGCAGCGCCGAACGGCGAAAGGAATCGGCATCTTTGAGCAGGAAGAAGGCTAGGATCGGGATCAGGATGAGCCATGGCAGATAGGTCAGCCATCCGAACATCGTCAGGAACGCCTCGCGCACGTACTCACCGGTCCTCTCGATGGCTTGCGTCACCGCATTGTTGACCGCTTCGCGCGCCGCGGGCGGCAATTGGTATCGGCGATAGAACTCGTTGAGCTTCTGCGCCCGTCCGCGCGCCGTCATCAGATAGGTCGGAGCTTGCTGGGCAAATTCGGTCATCTGATTCCCGATGCGCGGGAGCAGCAGATAGATGGCGATGGCGAGCGAGCCGAAGATCATCGCATACACAATGGCGATGGCTAGCGCGCGCGGCATCGTCCGTTCGCGACCGGCGAGCTTGAAGGGATGGCGCACCAATTCGACTAGCGGCGCGATCAAGTAAGCGAAGAAGATCGAGAGGACGACAAGAAGGATGATGCTCTCAAGCTCGTACAAAACCCACAACCCGGCGGCAACGGCAAGGACGATGAAGATGACGCGAAGCACGGTGCGCGTCTGCGGCCAAGTGGCCGCGGCGACGGCATCGGTCAGCGCGCTCATCTCTTCCGCGCTTTTCATCGGCTTCGTTTGCTCTTTCGGTTCTTTCATCGAATAATCCCTTAAACGACTCTCGATAAAGCGGGCCGATCGATCCTGCGGCTCGATCTTTCGATGGCGCCCTTCAATCTGTCTCTTCCTCCGCGCTTCGTTGTCGTTGCTGTTCCATCCACTTGGCGATCAGCGTGCGCCACTCCTTTTCGGAACTGAGGAGGCGAAGCGCGGCTAAAGGTTGCGCCGGATCGCGTTCGAGCCTGAGGACTTCGGCCAAAGCCTCAAAGCGCGGCCCTTTCTGCTCGATGACGGCTAGGCGGACGCGGCTGCCGACTTGCGGCAACTGGCGCAAATGAACGAGCGCGCTGTCCGGGCCGACATTCTGCGTCTCGCCTTCGACTAGGACGTGGCGCCCGACCGTTTCGTCATCCCATTCGACGCGCACCGGCAGGTTCAAAGGGTAACGAGTGCCTATCCGACGCTCTCTGCTAAGATCGCTCATCATGACGCCTCCTCCCGCGCAAGCTGTGAAAGCGACTCGCGACCGCTCTCAAAGTTCCGACAGGCCATCCGACCGAAGGCGACGCGCCCTCGGCCAGCGGAATCTCTGTGTACCACAAAGCGCGCATCTCGACAATCCAGAGGGAGAGAACTGGCAGTAGATAGCGAGTCTGCGCTAAGATCATGACAGATCGCACGCGGTCATGGATCGGGGAGGCAGCATGGCCGAGTTCCCGAGGACAGTTGAGCTTAGCAGACCCCGCCGAATCTCCGAAAGCGGATCGGCACTGGTCTTCAATCGCAACGTAATCAAAAGGCGCGCGTGCCTATCGCCAAGCGAAACGTGTGAATCGTCCGGTGACGTTCCTATCGACAAAGGGGCATCATCCTGCGTCATGGTCGAGCAGTTTGGACCGCCTCGCGCTCAGAGACGGAATGAACTGGGGCCGCTAAGTCTTTCGGTGTGAGCCTGATTGCCAAGAGCGGCGGGATGGAAGGTACGGCCATGGATAATAGACAGGCTTTCGAACCGCGCGAGATAGTGCAAGAAGACGACGCGAATCTGCGTATCACTTGGGCCGATGGTCAGATCTGCCGGTATCGCGCGCCGCAGTTAAGACGCATGTGCCCTTGCGCGCAGTGCGTCAACGAGTGGACCGGCGAACGCATCCTGCGCGCCGAAGCGGTGAGCGATGATTTGACGATCAAAGATATCCAGCTCGTCGGGCGTTATGCGCTCAGTTTTCGCTGGAGCGACGGGCACGAAGCTGGCATCTACAGCTTCCGCTACCTGCGCCAGTTATGTGATGCGGGCGCGACGGATGAGGTAAGCGAAAAAGATGGCGGAACGGATGCAGCCTAAAAGGATCCTCGTCGTCGAAGATGACGATGTGGCTCGCGAGCTCATGCGCATGGCGCTTGAGAACGAAGGATACAGCGTCAGCGTGGCGGAGGATGGGAGACAGGGTTATGAAGCGGCTCTCGCCTTGCGGCCTGATCTGATCGTCACCGATGTGAACATGCCGACTGCAGATGGGGTCCATCTGGTCCGTCGGATACGCGAGACGGCAGCGATCGCCGAAACACCGATTCTGGTGATCACAGGTTATGGGACGGGGCGGGCCACTCTCACATTGGCGCAGGGTGCGGATGCTTATGAGCCGAAACCGATCGATTCGCGCGGATTGCTCATGACGGTGCGACGTTTGCTCGAAGAGGCGAAGGAGCGAAGGCGATGAACGAGCGGGACTTCTTCGACGAAAAGCAAGAGACGAAACGCGCGATCTTCGTCTGTCCCCATTGCCGTCAACGCGGCGAATACGAAGTGCGCTGGTTGCGCCGCACGAAGAAGAGCGCCCCGCCGCCGGGGGCGAGCGAACAGGACCGCTTGCGATTCGCGCGCTCGCGCGATTACATGGTGCGGGTCGATGACGTGCTCGTCTGCCGACATTGCCGTAAACGATTTGAAATCCCGAATTCGCAGTCGGTCGTCTTCATCTGAGTCTTCGCAAAAACGCGCTCAGAGGAGTCAGGGCCAGTCCCGTACAGAAAAATGCAGAAAATAGTTGCGCGATGATCGCTTTTCTGCTAATCGTTAGCAGGGCCGCAACCGCTCTCTAGCCCAGTCGCTCTAAAAAGCGCGCAAGTTCACTTGCACGCCATCATCCCATCAGCGGAGGAAAAAGGATGTTCAGAGTCAACAAGAACCCGAAGGAAGAGCAGGCGGTAAACGAGGGGCCGACCAACCAAACGGCGAGTCCGGCGACGACCGCCTTCAGCGCGCCATCGGCGAGCGTCGCCGCTACGCCATCCTCGGCATCGCGCGCAGTGACCGAGAGCGAGGCGCTCGCCCGCGACATCAAGGACGGGAAGCTGAGCGGCTTCGTCGGCGCGGGCACGATGCTCAAAGGTGAGGCGACCTTCAAAGCTCTGTTGCGTGTCGATGGGCATCTTTCGGGGCGCATCAGTTCGCCAGATGGCACGCTCATCGTCAGCACGGGCGGTCAGGTCGATGCCGATATAGAGGTCGCCGTGGCGATCATCAACGGCACGGTCAATGGCGACATCATCGCCTCAAAGCGGATTGAGATGGGGCGCGCCGCGAAGGTGACCGGCAATATTCAAACGCCCGCATTGGTGGTCGAAAATGGCGCGATCTTCGAAGGAAGCTGCCGCATGCTTCAGTTGAAGGAAGCGCAAGATAAAAGGCGAGAGGAAGAGAAGCATTCGACATATGCCGAAAGCGCTGAACCGGCGAGCGCTGTGACGGACTATTCGGATGTCACAAGTTGATCGCCCCCGACATGTCTTTCGATCTTACCGCGTTTAGATCAGGCCGGCTTATGCGCGATGATCTAAACGCGGTTGCGTTTTGCCTCATACGCGGCGATGAGCGCCTCATGTTGCAGCGTTAAAGCTATTTCATCCAATCCTTCGAGTAAGCAGTGGCGTTGGAAAGGATCGATCGTGAAGGTGCTGATTATCCTGTTCTCATCCCGCACTTCGCAGCGCTCGAGATCGACCGTCACCTGATATCCGGGAGTAGCTTCGGCGCTCGCGGCGATCGCCGCGACGGTGGATTCATCTAAGACGACCGGCAGCAGCCCGTTCTTGAGCGCGTTGTTGGCGAAGATGTCGGCGAAAGATGGGGCGATGATGGCACGAAAACCATAGTCGAGAAGCGACCACGGCGCGTGCTCGCGCGATGACCCGCAACCGAAATTCTTCCCTGCAATCAGAATGCTTGCGCCCTCGTATTGTGGCCAGTTCAAAATAAACGTTGGATCAGGTCGCCCGTCGCTGGTATAGCGCCAATCGTAGAAGAGGAACTGCCCGAAACCAGTCCGTTCGATCCGTTTGAGGAACTGTTTCGGGATGATCTGATCCGTATCGATGTTGGGCCGATAAAGCGGCGCGACGATCCCTGTGTGAACGCGAAAAGGTTGCATGGCTTAACACCCGTGTCTCGAATCTTCACCGGCGGCTGTCATTTGAACTGCCACCGACGCACATCCGTAAAATGTCCGGCGATCGCGGCTGCGGCAGCCATCATCGGACTGACTAAGTGCGTGCGTCCGCCACGACCTTGACGGCCTTCGAAATTCCTGTTGCTGGTCGAAGCGCAACGTTCCCCGGGTTGAAGGATGTCGGCGTTCATCCCTAAGCACATGGAGCAACCGGGGTCGCGCCATTCAAAACCAGCTTCGCGGAAGATGCGATCGAGCCGTTCCGCTTCGGCCGCGCGCTTGACTTGCTGTGAGCCAGGGACGACCATCGCGCGCACTTTCGGGTGCACGCGATAGCCGCGCACGACTGCGGCTGCCGCGCGAAGATCTTCGAGCCGCGCGTTCGTGCATGAGCCGATGAAGACGCGATCGATCTCGATCTCTTCGATCGGCGTGCCAGGTTCAAGGCCCATGTATTGAAGGGCGCGTTCAGCCGCGCGACGCTCAGCTTCGGTGGCCGCTTCTGCCGGATCCGGCACCCGATCGGTGACGGGCACGACCTGTCCGGGGCTGGTCCCCCAGGTGACGAAAGGAGCGAGAGTCCGCGCGTCTATATCAACGACGCGATCGAAATGGGCTCCTTCGTCGCTCGCCAGCTCTTGCCAACGTTTGATGGCAGCATCCCAAGCGGCGCCGCGCGGCGCATGTGGACGGCCTTCGAGATAGCTGAAGGTCGTATCATCGGGCGAGATCATTCCGGCACGCGCGCCCGCTTCGATGCTCATGTTGCAAAGCGTCATCCGCCCCTCCATCGAAAGCGAGCGGACCGCTTCGCCCATGTACTCGATGACATAGCCGGTCGCCCCGTCGGTTCCGATCGTGCGAATGATGCCGAGCGCGAGATCTTTCGCCGACACTCCGGCGGGCAGTTTGCCATTGACCCGAATGGCCATCGTGCGCGGTTTGCGCTGAGGCAGACACTGCGTAGCCAAGACGTGTTCGACTTCGCTCGTGCCGATCCCGAAGGCGAGCGCTCCGAAAGCGCCGTGTGTGCTTGTGTGACTGTCGCCGCAGACGATCGTCATCCCCGGTTGGGTGAGCCCGAGTTCCGGCCCAATGACGTGGACGATGCCCTGATACTCGGAGTCCATATCAAACAGTCTGATGCCGAACTCGCGACAGTTGCGGCGCAGCGTCGCAATCTGCTGAGCCGCGATGGCATCGGCAATGGGCAAATGCCGATCAGCGGTCGGCACGTTGTGGTCGACGGTCGCGACCGTAAGATCGGGGCGGCGCACACGACGACCGGCGACGCGCAGCCCCTCGAACGCTTGCGGCGAGGTCACTTCGTGCACAAGATGAAGGTCTATGTAAAGAAGCGCGGGGGCATCCTCCGGTTGATAGACCACATGCTCATCCCAGATCTTATCTAGAAGCGTGCGCGGCATAACCTTACCTTGTTAAGACTCCGAATGGTTTCAGAAAGAAAGCATGAGCGAGATCTTCATTCGCTTCAAACCGCGTGATAGGCTCGGCGCCGATCGACGATCTCGGCCAACGCTTCGGTGATCAGCTGGCCCATCTCCGCCGTCCCGACGACGCATCTGGTCGCCTCGCTCTGAAGATCAGGCGTCGCATAGCCGGCGTCGAGCACTTGGCGAATCGCCGTTTCGATGTCGCTCGCCTCTTGTTCGAGATGCGCCGTGTAACGAAGCATGAGCGCGGCGGAAGCGATGGCGCCGATCGGGTTGGCGATGCCGCGCCCGGCGATGTCCGGGGCCGATCCGTGAACCGGCTCATATAAGTCAATGGCCCCGCCGATCGTCGCCGAAGCGAGCGTGCCGAGCGAGCCGTTGATGACCGCCGCCTCATCCGACAGGATATCGCCGAAAAGGTTCTCCGTCAGGATCACGTCGAAACGTTGCGGATGAGTGACGAGCCGCATCGCGCAAGCATCTACGTAAAGATGTTCGAGAGAGACTTCCGGATAAGAGGCAGCGACGCGCGTGACCGTCTCGCGCCACAGTTGCGAAGTCTCCAGCACGTTCGCTTTATCGACAGAGGTCACCTTACGTCGCCGTTGACGCGCCGCTTGGAACGCGATGTGGGCCACCCGCTCGATCTCGTATGTTTCGTAGCGAAGGGTGTTGTAGGCAGCGATCTGCTTGCCCGCTTCAACGACGAACCCGCGCGGCTCGGAGAAGTAGAGCCCGCCGAGAAGTTCTCTGACGATCAATATATCCGCGCCGCGCGCCGTCTCCGGACGCAACGGCGAAGATGGCGCGAGCGCATCATAAAAGACGACGGGGCGAAGATTGGCGTAGCCGCCGAGCGCGCGACGCAACGTCAGCAACCCCGCCTCAGGCCGTTTGTCGGGCGGAAGGTCATCATATCGCGGTGCGCCGACCGCACCCAGCAGGACCGCGTCGCTCGCAAAACAGGCGTCGAGCGTTTCAACCGGAAGCGGCGACCCGCAGTCGCGAATAGCCACCCCACCGATCAACTTCTCTATAAACTCGAAGTCGTGATCGCAAAGCTCCCCGATCGTCTTGAGGATGCGTACCGCTTCATCTATCACTTCCGGGCCAATGCCGTCGCCCGGAAGCAAAGCCACCTTTAGCTTCATAACCTGCTTCAAGCGCCACTCCACTGCGGCACCGGCGAATTGACCTTCTCGGTCGCTGGCGCGCTTGGTTTCGCCTGAAGTAGCGCGATGAGATCTTGATCGTAGATCCGCTTCTTGCGATCCGCTAACCGCGTAAAGCGCCTGTAGACGGCATCCAGTTCCGCCGGCGAGAGCTCATAGCCGAGTTCGGCATACCGCTTCGCCAGCGCGTGGCGACCCGAATGCTTGCCGAGGACGATCCTTTCGGCTGGCGCTCCGACCGACTCCGGCGTCATGATCTCATAACAGAGCGGGTTGCTGAGCACGCCGTGCTGATGGATTCCGGCTTCGTGCGCGAAGGCGTTACGCCCGACGATCGCTTTGTTCGGTTGTACGGAAAACCCGAGGATCTCGCTCAACAGTTGGCTGGTCGGATAAAGCCGCTGTGTCTTGATGCCTGTCGTGAAAGGCAGACGATCGGCCCGCACGGCAAAGGCCATCACGACCTCTTCCAGCGCGGCGTTCCCGGCCCGCTCGCCGATCCCGTTAATCGTACACTCGACTTGCCGCGCTCCGGCTTCGATGGCCGCTAGGCTATTGGCGACGGCGAGCCCGAGATCGTTATGACAGTGCGCGCTGATCGTGATGTGCGGGTGGTGACGCGCAACTCGTTCGCGCACCGTTCTGATCAGTTCGCCGTACTCGCTCGGCAGCGCGTAGCCGACCGTGTCCGGGATGTTGATGATCGAAGCGCCTTCGCTGATCGCCGCTTCTAAAACTTCGCAGAGGAAGTTCACATCGCTGCGCGTCGCATCTTCCGCCGAGAACTCGACCTCTTCGACGAGCGCGCGGGCGAGCCTGACGCCCCGCTGGGCCATCTCGAGCACTTCGGCCCGGCTCTTCTTGAGTTTGTACTCAAGGTGGATATCGGAAGTGGCCAAAAAGACGTGAAGACGTGGACGGCTAGCGCGCTTCAAGGCCTCTGCGGCGCAGATGATGTCTTGCTCCGTCGTCCGACACAAAGCTGCCACCGTGACGCGACGACAACGCTCGGCAACGGCATTGACAGCCGCATAATCACCTTCCGAGGCGACCGGAAAGCCAGCTTCGATGATATCAACGCCGAGTTCCTCTAACTGCTCGGCGAAACGCACCTTCTCCTCGATCGTCATCGAACAGCCGGGAGCCTGTTCGCCATCGCGTAGCGTCGTGTCGAAAACGGTGATTCGCGTCGTCACAAAGACCTCCTTTCGCGCACAAAGGAGCTATCATGCTAGCGAGATGCGGTTGTTAAGTCAAAGTTATAATTTTTATATTTGTATAATCGACAGTTATTCCTTTTTGACGCCCGGTTTTACGAGCGCGCGTGGTGGCGCAGGACATCGATGAAGGCCAAGGCGGCGTGTGACAGCGCAGCGTTGCGACGGTGGGCGGCCCAGAGCGTTCGTTGATAGGAGAGGCCGCGCACCGGCACTGTGCGGAGCGTGCCCCGTTCGAGTTCCTCGCGGACGCACATGCGCGGCACAAAAGCGAGCCCGATCTTCAATTGAACGAAGCGTTTGATCGTTTCGACCGTAGCCAGCTCGAGCGTGATGTTGAGCGGCGTGTTGTGTCGGGCGAAGGTTTCGATGACCTTCGTGCGGGATGCGGTGCGCACGTTGTGGGCGATGAAGGATTCTTGACCGAGCTCTTTGATCGTGACGAATTCGCGTTGGGCGAACGGATGGTCCGGATAGAGGATGAGGATCAGCTCGTCTTTAAGGACCGGAAACTTCTCCAGTTCGGGATCGGTCGGTTCGAAAGCCATGAGCGCGAGATCGAAGTTTCGCTCTAGAACTTCGCGCGGCAGTTTCTCGGAAACCTCGCGGTAGACCTCGACTTTGACGTTCGGATACTTCTTGCGATAGTTGAGGATCACCTGCGGCAGGAGATAGAGCGAGGTGCTTTCGTTGGCGCCGATCCGGACGCGCCCGCGCTGTAGGTTGCGCAGCTCGGCGACGGCTTCGCGCGCTTGATCGCGCATGGCGACGATGCGGCGCGCGTAATCGTAGAAGACCTGACCGGCTTCAGTGAGCGTCGGGGTTTTCTGCGAACGGTCGAAGAGCGGAGCGCCAACCTCCTCTTCGAGACGGCGGATGGCGATGCTGACGGCGGGCTGGGTGCGAAAGACGCGGTCCGCCGCTCTAGAGAAGCTCTTCTCCTCCACGACCTTCAGGAAGAACTCTAATTGTGTCAACTCCATAGCGTCATCCTATCCGACGAGCTTCACAATAAGTAGAATTAATCCCGTTAAGCGCATCTATATATCTCCAGAGATGATGCAACAAATTCGCCTCCGACAGCAAGAGTTTTTTTCAGACCGTTTTGCGTGCCACGATCATGCTGGTCGGCGGGCAGTAGGTCTGGTGTGTGATCTGCGTAAACCCAGCGTCGCTCAACCACGCGCGATAGGTGGTTGCGGCGCGTTCGACATCCGGCGCACGCCAGCAAATGTCCTCGAGGCAGAAGAGGACTGAAAGAAGCGGGCTCGTCCGCGTATCATCCAGAATCCAGCCGCTGATGATCAGACAGCCGTTGGCAGGCAGCGAGGCGTAGAGTCGGCGAAAGAGCCGGCGATTGGTCTTTTCGCTCGCTGTCGAGAGCAGATTGGCGAGCAGGATGACGTCGAACCCTTCGGGTAACTTCTCATTTTTGAAATCGCCGGCGCGCGTTTCGATGCGTTTAGTGAGGCCAGCTTGACGAATCATCCGACGTGCGAGAGCGATCACAGGTGGTAGATCGAAGACCATCGCCCGCAATCTATCGTACGCGCGGCAGAGGCTGATCGACATGGCTCCGGTTCCGCCCCCGAGATCGAGTAAACGGCGGTGGGCCGAAAAATCGAACGCGCGGCCTAAAGCTTCTCCGACGATCAAAGCCATGTTGTGTTGCGCGCGCGCCGAAGCCTCCTCGTCGGCGGGGAGCGATGTGGCGTTCGTCCCAGGGCGCCACGCGCGAAGATTGTTCATCAGTTCGGCCCAGCGCGGGAAGGATTGCCGGTCATGTTTCATGAAGTAATCGCCAAGATAGCTCGCTTTGCCTCTGACGAGAAAACGATCCGTCACCGGCGCGTTGCGGAAGCGGTCGCCGCAGCGTTCGAGCAGCCCGAGGGCGACGCAGGCGTTGAGAAAACGGTCAGCCGCGACCGGATGAATCCGCAGTTGGCGCGCGATCTGTTCGACGGAAAGCGGCTCCTGCGCCAAAAGCGTCGGAAGATCGGATTCGACTAGCGCGAAGAGCGTCTTGGCGCATTGATATCCGCTGGCTAGCTCTAAAAGGGCAAGTAGCGAAGCCACGAATGTCCCCTCCTTGATTGATCGAATCGCGGGTTTCAGTGTAACCGAAACCCGATCGTCTGTCGCGCGGGAGGCTGCTTGCGGAGTAGGTTTATAAAAAACTAAAAATAATAAATTTTACAGATAGGATGGAGTGAGTGTAAATTGGGGTTCGTCTTGAAGGGGAGTGGTCTGTCGCGAGCATCGAGGCGGTAAGCGCAAGTTGGGGGCGCAGTAGTTCCAGGAGATTTAGGAAGCTCCGATATGGGCAAAGAGGCAAGCATTAGCACGCTGACCGAGACCAGCCATCGTTTGGGCGGGATGGAGATCTCGACGCTGGATGAGCAGTTACAGATTCTGCCGCGCGGGGCGGAAGTGCTGATCGAAGCCCTTTTGCGCGAGGGCGTCGAGGCCATCTTCGGTTATCCGGGCGGAGCCGTCCTTCATATCTACGACGAGTTATGGCGCGTGCGCCATGCGATAAAGCACTACCTCGTGCGTCACGAGCAGGGGGCGGTGCACATGGCCGAAGGGTATGCCCGGGCCTCTGGGCGCGTCGGCGTCGCGCTCGTGACTTCTGGGCCGGGAGCGACCAATGCCGTGACGGGCATCGCCAACGCCTACATGGATTCGACCCCGCTTGTCGTCATCACCGGTCAAGTTCCGACGGCGCTCATCGGCACCGACGCTTTTCAGGAGATAGACACGGTTGGGATCACGCGCCCTTGCGTCAAGCACAACTATTTAGTTCGCGATGTCAATGAACTGGCGGCGGTCGTGCATGAGGCCTTCTATTTGGCGCGGTCGGGGCGTCCTGGACCGGTGGTGATCGATCTTCCGAAAGATGTTTCCGCGGCGCGTTGTTCGTACTCGCGTTTGGATCATGTCGATTATTTGCGGCGGAAGAGGTTGCCGACTCCCGACGCGCGGGCGATCGCAGCCGCAGCCGAGGCGATGATCGGCGCCGAACGGCCCGTGCTTTACGTCGGCGGCGGAGTGATCAACTCGGGCGCGGCGGATGAGCTGCGCGCGATCGCCGAGGAGTTGCAGTTGCCAGTCACGCCGACGTTGATGGGCCTAGGCGCTTTCCCTTCGAGCCATCCGCTCTGTCTCGGGATGCTCGGCATGCACGGGACGTATGCTGCGAACATGGCCGTTGCGGAGAGCGATCTGCTGATCGCCGTCGGCGCGCGGTTCGATGATCGGGTGACGGGGAAGCTTTCGACCTTCGCGCCGCACGCGCGCATCATCCATTTCGACATCGATCCGGCCAGCGTCGGCAAGAACGTCGCGCCGGATGTGGCGATCGTCGGCGATGCGCGTGAGGCGCTCACGGCATTGTTGGAGCGGATTCGCGCGCACGGTCGGGAGCGGATCGCGACCGGGATTGAACGACGAGTTCGCTGGTGGGAGCGCATACGCGCTTGGCAACGCCAGTATCCGCTCAGCTTCGAGCGTTCGGGCGATCAGATCAAGCCGCAGATGGTCGTCCATGAGCTAGGGCGACTGACCCGCGGCGAAGCGATCATCAGCACTGACGTCGGACAGCATCAGATGTGGACGGCGCAGTACTATCCGTTCTCATACCCCCGACAGTTGATCACGAGCGGGGGGTTGGGGACGATGGGCTTTGGCGTTCCGGCGGCGATCGGGGCGAAGATCGCGCATCCGGATCGTCAGGTCGTCGCCGTCGTGGGCGATGGCGGGTTTCAGATGACCAACCAGGAGCTTGCGACCGCCGTGCAATATGGCGTGCCCGTCAAGATCATTATCATGAACAACAAGTATCTGGGCATGGTGCGTCAGTGGCAGGAGCTCTTTTATGATCGGACCTATTCAGAGGTTGACCTCTCAGTTGCGCCCGATTTCGTCAAATTGGCGGAGGCTTATGGGGCGGGCGGTTTTCGGGCGACGCATCCCGATGAGTTGAGCGATGTGTTAGCCGCGGCGCTCGCTTATGATGGCGTGGCGGTGGTTGATGTGCAGGTTTCAAAGGAGGAGAACGTCTACCCGATCGTCCCGGCTGGCGCGAGTTCGCGCGACATGATCATCTCAAGTCAATCGCCAGATCGATGGTGACTCGAATGCGGCATACGCTCTCAATCGTCGTAGCCGATCAACCGGGTGAGCTTTCGCGCATCGTGGGCCTTTTCAGCGCCCGCGGGTTCAATATCGAAGCGCTCTCCGTCGCGCAGACTTTCGATCCGCAGTGGTCGCGCGTAACGGTCGTGACCCATGGCGATCCGCGCGTGGTCGAGCAGATCGCCAAGCAGTGCGCGAGGCTCGTGCGCGTGCGCGAGGTGCAGAACGTCACGGAAGATTCGCACATCGAGCGGCAGATGGCGTTGATCACGGTCAACGCCGCTTCCGGCGGGCAGCGGCAAGAGCTGTTGCAGCTCGTGTCGGTCTTCGGCGCGAAGCTCGTTGATATTTCCGGCGACCGGGCGATCGTTGAATTTTCGGGGAAGCGCGAAGAGCTTGCGACCTTCATCGAGGCGCTGCGTCCGTTAGGGGTTCTTGACATCGTGCGAAGTGGGGCCGTTGCCGTCGAGAGGCTCACCGGAACGGTCGAGGCGGTCGGCTCTAGCGCTTCCGGTTGAGGCGAGATTAGCGGCGGAGTTTCATTAAAGAAAGGGCTTAAAGAGATGAAGATCTACTACGATCGAGATGCGAATCCAGATCTTTTGAAAGGGAAGCGCATCGCCATCATCGGATATGGCAGCCAGGGCTTCGGACAATCGAACAACCTGCGCGATTCGGGGTGCGACGTGACGATCGGGCTGCGACCCGATAGCCCGTCGCGCGCCAAAGCGGAGAAGGCGGGTTTGCGCGTCTTGCCGATCGCCGAAGCGGCGGCGCAGGCCGATATCGTCATGATGCTCGTCCCCGACGAGGTTGCGCCCGAAGTCTACGAGCGCGAGATCGCCGCCAGCATGCGTGCGGGCAAGTATCTCGGTTTCTCGCACGGATTCAGCATCCACTATGGGTTCATCAAGCCGCCTCAGGAGGTCGGCGTCTTCATGGTCGCGCCGAAGGGGCCGGGGCATCTGGTGCGTCGCGAGTATACGCGGGGCGCAGGGGTGCCTTGCTTGTTGGCCGTGCAGCAGGATCCGACTGGCGAAACTAAGCAGATCGCGCTTGCCTACGCTTCGGCCATCGGCGGCGGGCGTGCCGGAATACTCGAGACGACCTTTCGCGAGGAGACGGAGACGGATCTGTTTGGCGAGCAGGCGGTGCTCTGCGGCGGTTTGACCTCGCTCATCAAAGCCGGTTTCGAGACGTTGGTCGAAGCCGGTTATTCGCCTGAGATGGCCTATTTTGAGTGCCTGCACGAGATGAAGCTGATCGTCGATCTGCTTTACGAGGGCGGCATCTCCGAGATGCGCTACTCGGTCTCCAACACCGCACAGTATGGCGATATGACGCGCGGTCCTGTGATCATCAACGATGAGACCAAGCGGCGGATGAAGGGCGTTTTGGCCGAGATCCAGTCGGGCGCGTTTGCGCAGGAGTGGATGAAGGAGCATCGACAAGGCAAGCCTCGTTTTCGTCAGTTGGAGCGCGAAACGCAGGAGCACTTGATAGAGCGGGTTGGAGCGAGCCTTCGCGAGATGATGCCGTGGCTGGCGAAGGATCGCTTGGTCGATCGCACGCAGAACTGAATGCGGCCCCCCTTAACTTTTATGTCCGGGAAATTGAGAAGCAGGATCATCACCGAGGGCATCGAGCGAACGCCGAACCGGGCCATGTTGCGCGCAGTTGGCTTCGGCGATGAGGATTTCGCTAAGCCGATCGTTGGCGTCGCGAGCTGTTATAGCACCATTACGCCGTGCAATATGGGCTTGAACGCTCTGGCCGAACGCGCTCTTGCGGCGCTGCGTGAGGCCGGAACGATGCCGCAGATCTTCGGCACGATCACCGTCAGCGACGGCATCTCGATGGGGACCGAAGGGATGAAATATAGCCTCGTCTCGCGCGAGGTGATCGCCGATTCGATCGAGACCGTCTGTCAAGCGCAGATGATGGATGGTCTTCTGGCCATCGGCGGCTGTGACAAGAACATGCCCGGCGCGATGATCGCTATCGCCCGTTTGAATATCCCGTCGATCTTCGTCTACGGCGGGACGATCAAGGCCGGACATTACAAAGGGCAAGATCTGACGATCGTGAGCGCGTTCGAGGCGGTGGGCCAGTATGGCGCGCGAAAGATCGATGCGGCCGAGTTGCTCGAGATCGAGCGGCGCGCCTGTCCGGGAGCGGGCTCTTGCGGCGGCATGTACACGGCCAACACGATGTCCGCCGCGATCGAGGCGATGGGGTTGAGTCTGCCTTATTCGTCAACGATGGCGGCGGAAGACGAGGAGAAGGCTGAAAGCGCGGCAGAATCGGGGCGGGTTTTGGCCGAGGCCGTGCGTCAGCAGCTTCTGCCGCGGCAGATCTTGACGCGCAAAGCCTTCGAGAACGCGATCGCCGTCGTGATGGCTACGGGCGGTTCGACCAATGCCGTGCTCCATCTGTTGGCGATCGCCCATGCGGCTGAAGTGCCGCTTACGCTCGATGATTTCGAGGCGATCCGCGCGCGCGTCCCCGTCTTGTGCGATTTGAAGCCTTCGGGCCGTTATGTGGCGACGGATCTGCATCGCGCCGGCGGCATCCCGCAGGTGATGAAGATCTTGCTCGCGCACGGCGTTCTACATGGCGATGCTCTCACCATCACGGGGAAGACCATCGCCGAAGTCTTGAAGGACGTGCCCGCCGAACCGCGCCGCGATCAAGATGTCATCCGTCCCTGGTCGGATCCCATCTACGAGAGCGGACACCTGGCTATCTTGCGCGGCAATTTAGCGCGCGAGGGGGCGGTGGCGAAGATCTCAGGCATCAAGCAGAAGAAGATCACCGGCCCGGCGCGCGTCTTCGACTCCGAGGAAGAGTGTCTGAAGGCGATCCTTTCGGGCCAGATCCGGGCTGGCGATGTCATCGTCATCCGCTACGAAGGGCCGAAAGGCGGCCCCGGCATGCGTGAGATGCTCGCGCCCACTTCAGCGATCATCGGTGCCGGGTTGGGCGATTCGGTCGGACTCATCACTGACGGGCGTTTTTCTGGCGGCACCTACGGCATGGTCGTCGGACACGTCGCGCCGGAAGCCGCTGTCGGCGGCGAGATCGCGCTGGTCGAAGAAGGCGATTCGATCACGATCGATGCCGAAAAGCGTTTGTTGCAGCTCAATGTCTCCGAAGAGGAGCTACAGCGTCGCCGCGCTCGTTGGCGACCGCCAGCGCCGCGTTACACGCGCGGCGTGTTGGCCAAGTATGCGCGGCTCGTCTCATCGAGCAGCCGGGGCGCGGTGACGGATGCGTTCCACCTGACGGACGATGGACCAGTTCTTTGAACGACAGTGAGGAGCAGAAAGGGCCGCTGCTGCCTTGACATGGCCGCGCGGATTATGCGATAAACGCAGCTTCGTTCAGTTTTTTGAAAGCTGAATCGTGGCGATTTAGGGCGACTTGCTCCACGTAAAAAACTGCTAAAGAGCCGCTCGGATTCTCGAGCTAAGATTTGAAGAGAACCCCGCGCCTCTTTGGCGCGGGGTTTTTCATTATCCCACGCAGACGCTCTTCGACGTTCCCGCCTTTAAGTCGCCACGCAGACTCGGACTCAGGAGGCTGTGATGGCAAATACGACCGAACAGACCGAACAACCGATCTGTTGTAGCGAATCGACGCTCGGGACGGAAGAGTTCGTCCATTTCGAGACGCTCGCGCTTCATGCTGGAGCATCGCCCGATCCGGTGACCGGCGCGTTGCTGCCACCGATCTATCAGACCACCACCTACAGACAAGAGGCCGTCGGCGTCCACAAGGGGTTCACCTACAGCCGGGCCGGCAATCCGACCGTCGCGGCGCTCGAGCGGAGGCTTGCCGCGCTTGAGGGCGCGCCCTACGCCACATGTTACGCGACGGGATTGGCGGCGACGACGGCGCTGTGTTTGGCTCTGCTCGAGGCGGGCGATCGCGTCATCGTTTCGCAGGTGGTCTATGGCGGAACGGTTCGATTGCTACAGCAGTTCTTCGCCCGATTCGGCGTGCGCGCCGATTTCGTCGATACCTCGGATCTCGGCGCGCTGAAAGCGGCTTTGCGTGAGCCGGCGCGCCTCGTTTTTATTGAGACGCCGGCCAATCCGACTTTGAAACTGACCGACATCGAAGCCGCGGCGAACCTCGCGCACGCGGCTGGCGCCTTGCTCGTCGTCGATAACACGCTGCTCACACCGGCCCTGCAACGCCCCTTCGAGTTCGGGGCCGACATCGTGCTCCATTCGACGACCAAGTTCATCGAGGGGCACAATGCAACGGTCGGCGGCGCGTTGATCGTTCGGGACAAAGAGCTTCACGAGCGTTTCGAATATACGCGCACGGCGACTGGGACGATTCAGGCTCCGTTCACCGCGTGGCTCACGTTGCAAGGCGTCAAAACGCTCCCGCTCCGCATGGAGCGCCATTCGGAGAACGCTCTGCGCGTCGCGCGTTTTCTCGAAAAGCATCCGCGCATCAAGCGGCTCATCTATCCGGGGTTGGAATCTTTCCCACAGTATGAGCTTGCGCGGCGACAGCAGAAATCGGGCGGGGCGCTGATCGCCTTCGAGGTCGAAGGCGGGACTGAAGCCGGGATCCGTCTGATGAACTCCGTGCGTTTGTGCGCGTTGGCCGAAAATTTAGGCGCGGCGGAAACGCTCGTCACCCATCCCGCTTCAATGACTCATTGGTCCGTGCCATCGGATCAGCGCGAAGCTGCCGGGATCACGGACGGACTGGTCCGACTGTCGGTCGGATTGGAGAATCCGGAAGACATCATCGCCGATCTGGATCGAGCTTTACGTCAGTGAATGGATTGGAGGGAAGGCGCTTTGATCGAGGCGGAGAAACATCATGCGGTCGTTTTGAAATTCGGAAGTTCCGTTCTGCGCTCTGAGGACGATCTGCCGAGCGCTGTGCATGAGATCTATCGCGCGTGGCGCGACGGAGCGCAGGTCATCGTCGTCGTCTCCGCTCTGGGCGATGCGACGGATCAGCTTCTGCGCCGCGCCAGTCGGATCTGCGAGCAACCGGAGCCAGCGGCGCTGGCCGCTCTGCTGGCGACGGGCGAAGCGACGACGGTCGCATTGCTGGGGTTGGCGCTCGATCGCGCCGGTATCCCGACGCGCATCCTCGATCCGGCGCAAGCCGGGTTGCGGACTCGCGGCGATCGGCTCGATGCCGAGTTGGTCGCCGTCGATCTGGAGCGTTTGCGCGCGGAGCTCCAACAAGGCGTCGTGGTGCTCCCTGGGTTTGTCGGGCGCGGCGAACATGGCGAGACGACATTGCTCGGGCGCGGAGGTTCGGATTTTACTGCCGTTTTCCTCGCGCAGAGACTGGGCGCGCGCTGCATCCTCTTCAAAAACGTGGATGGTCTTTACACGGCAGATCCCGCAGCCGTTTCGTGGGGACAGCCAAGAAGGTTCGCGCGGGCGACTTGGGAAACGGCCAAGAGGGTCGGGGGCGGGATCATCCAACCGAAGGCATTGGATTTCGCCGCCGCGCATCGGTTCTCGTTCATCATCGCTGCGCCATGGGCGACCGTTTGGACAGAAATCGGCGCCGGGCCGGACGAGTACGCGACGGAGCGGACGCCGGCGATGCCAGTGCGCATCGCTTTGCTCGGTTGCGGGACGGTGGGCGGTGGGGTCTACAGCCGCCTCGCCGCTCTCGCCGGGCAGTTTGAGGTCATTGGCGTATCGGTTCGGAACCGCGAACGCGCGCTTTCGGTCGGAGTCCCTGAAGGGTTGATCGTTCAAGATCCAGAAGCCTTGATCGATAAGCCATGCGATGTAGTCGTCGAATTGATGGGCGGGTTGGAGCCCGCTGCGACTTTGGTCGAACGGGCGCTGCGCGCGCGAAGGCATGTCGTGACGGCCAATAAGGCTTTGATCGCGGCGAAGGGCGAGCATTTGATCGCGCTCGCGGCTGAAAATGGCGTGCGGCTCGCTTACAGCGCCGCCGTCGGCGGGGCTTTGCCGGCGCTCGAAGCGGTCGCGCGTGCGCGCGCGGCTGGGCCGATTCGGTCTTTGTCCGGGGTCCTCAATGGCACGACCAACTTCATCCTCGATCAGCTCGCTTCTGGCATGAGTTGGGATGAGGCGGTCAGGGCGGCACAGGAAGAGGGATATGCCGAAGCCGATCCGAGTTTGGATCTCGACGGGACGGACGCGGCGCAGAAGATCGTGCTCCTTGCTCGCGCCGCATTCGGCGTGAATCTCTCTCTGGATGAGATCGAGCGGGAAGGGATCACCCGGATAGATGCGGCGGAGATCGCGCGAGCGCGCGCGGAAGGGAAGATGATCCGCCTCGTCGCCTCTTGCGAGCGCACGGCGGATGGAGTCAACGCGCGCGTCCGTCCGCAGCATCTTCCCCAGTCGCACCCGCTGGCTTCGACCGCCGGGATCGAAAATCGGTTGCTCATCGAGCCGGAGGCGGGAGCGCCGCTTCTGATCGCCGGTAAGGGGGCTGGGCGGTGGCCGACGACGGAATCGGTCTTGGCGGATTTGTTCGATATTCGGTGGGCCGCTCAGCAAGTGTCATCGAATGAGGAAGTGGAGGAGTGCATCGCATGAAGATCGCCACGCGCTGCGTGCATCTCGACGCGGATGAAGACCGTTACGGAGCGATCGCGCCGCCGATCTATCAGACGGCGACTTTTCGTCAACCGACGGCGCTCGAGTTCGGCGAATACGATTACACGCGCACGGCTAACCCGACGCGCACGTTGCTCGAACGGCAGCTGGCCGCGTTAGAGGAGGGAAGATACGCTTCGGCCTTCGCCAGCGGCATGGCGGCCATCACCGCGCTCGTGCGCCTGTTAAATAGCGGGGATGAGATCATCGCCGGCGATGATCTTTATGGCGGGACCGTGCGCTTGCTCGAACGCATTCTGCCGCGTCACGGGATTAAGGTCCATTATGTGGACACGACCGATCCGGAGGCCGTCCGTCGCGCGCTGACCGATCGCGTCAAGCTGATCCTGGTCGAAACGCCGAGCAACCCGCTGATGCGCATCTCGGACATCGAAGCGTTGGCGAAGCTGGCCGATGAAGCCGGCATCTGGCTCGCCGTCGATAATTCGATGCTTTCGCCCTGTTTGCAAAAACCTTTGACGCTCGGCGCTCATGTCGTCATCCATTCGGCGACCAAATTCCTCTGTGGTCACAGCGATGTGACGGCGGGAGCGTTAGTGACTAACGATCAAGAGCTCTATGAGCGCATCGCCTTTCAACAGAACGCCGAGGGAGCTGGTCTCAGCCCGTTCGAATCGTGGCTCCTTCTGCGCGGGATGAAGACGCTCGCCTTGCGCGTCGAACGGCAGAACGCTTCGGCACAGAAAGTGGCCCGACACTTGGCCCAGCACACTCTGGTCGCGCGGGTCTACTACCCGGGATTGGAAGACCACCCTGGGCATAAGGTCCATTCGCGACAAGCGAGCGGCGCTGGTGCGGTGATCAGCTTTACGACCGGCGATGCCGACCTGTCGCGGCGGATCGTTGAGGCGACGCGCCTGTTCACCATCGCCGTCAGCTTCGGTTCGGTCATCTCTTCGATCAGTCTCCCGTGTCGCATGTCACATGCCAGCGTCCCCGCGTCGCTGAAGGAGAAGCTCGCCCCGCCCGCTGATCTGATACGCATCTCTGTTGGCATAGAGGATGTGGACGACTTGATAGAGGATCTCGAACGGGCATTCGCTGCGGCGCACAAACTCGAAGCGGTCGCCAGCACAGCGGGCTCGCGTTAAGCTCTTCACGAAACCCGCTTGCGCTCGCCATCTGTTTGTCAGGGGGCGTTTCCGGCGTCTCGACGGTAAAACTTCGCTTCCCGCGCCCGAGCGTGGCTTGGCGTCGAAGTCGATAATCGGGCCAGGAGGGCTTAGGCTGAGTTGGCAAGCGCGGCCCGTTTGAGGTAGGAAGATAGGGGCGCTCGTGACCCTCTCGTCCTGAAGGAGGATTGTGCGATGTTGGCGACGCAGATTAGACAGAAGGATGCCGTCTTCTACTTCGTTGCGTATCCTGCCGAGGATCTGTTGCGCAAAGTGCGCTTCATCAGCCGCTATTACGGTGAGGGCGAGCAGATCGCGCCTGAGGCGGTTCCCGAAGGCGATGAGATCGCGCAGTTCATCGCGCGCATCGAGCGTTCGGAGAAAGCTTTCCAGCGAACGCTGTCTCGCGCCAAGGTGCGCGCGATCAAGAACTTCTATGAGACCGCCGTAACGCAGCCGCCGATCCCCGGAACGATCTTGCTCTTCACCAACGAGAAGCTCCGTTTCGAACCGCTCGGCGCCTTCGAGAACGTCGGCGATCTGCAAGAACCGCAGGGAAAGTACTTGATCATCGATGGTCAGCATCGCCTGGCGGCGTTGGAGTTCTACTTCCGCGAACGTCCCGAAGAAGCGGGCACCGTACATGTCCCGTGCGTCATCTTCGACGGGCGCAGCGATGACTTCGCCGCCGAGATGTTCGTCATCATCAATTCGACGCCGACGCGCATCAATAAAAGCCATCTGGTCGATCTTTATGAGCGCGTTTCGTGGGCCGCGCCCGACAAGAGGTTTGCCGCACAGATCGTCGATTGGCTCTACCGCGAATCCGATAGCCCGCTGCGGTATCGGATCAATCGTTTGGGTGGACGGAGCCGGCAGGAGAAATGGATCTTGCAAGCCGAACTCTTCAACGAGGTGCATCGTTGGGTGAGCGCCGATTGGGCGCAGATCGAAGCGCGCGGGAACAGCAAACGGGAGGCGGAACGCTACTACGAGATCGTGCGCGATTTCTTCAAAGCCGCGGAGCGCGTGTGGGGCAGGGCGTGGGGACATGATGATTACATGGTGACTCGTTCGGTGACGCTCAAAGCGATGGTGCGCGTGTGCGCAGACCTAGCGCGCACGGATGAGGAACCAGCCGAAGGGCGCGTCGAGCGTTGGGCTGAAAGGCTCGCCCCATGGAGCGAACTGCAACGCGATTTTCGCGCCGAAGGCTTTTACGAACGCTTCGCGGCGAAAGGACAGGTCGAGCGTGTGGCGAAGATACATCGTCGTCTGGCCGCCGCGATCGGACTCGATTCGAATCGCCGCGGGTAGCCTCACAGACGCGCGGCCATTGCGCTTAACTGCGAGTAACCATCCTCGCCGATCTAAAGACAATCCGCCGCTACGTCGAAACGTAGGCAGCGTTCGCGTCGCGGGCAAGGATATGTATGCGGTCCCGCGCGGGGCCGCATCACAATCGCATCATAGTAGGCGTTCGCGTCGCGGGTAAGAGCTTTATATGCAGCGTTCGCTTGTTTACGCGAAGGCGGATTGGAACAGATCACCCGCGCATTCCCAAACGCGCGACAGGCAAAGGGGCATTTCAAATTAACGACGATGAAGTCTCATCGCGCGGCGATGATCTCGCGCGGGCTTATCGATCGCGCGAATCTCAAATTAACGACGAAAAGGTTTTGGTCGCTCCGTATGCCATCGCGGCGATCGGGTGACTTTGGTCACTGAGCGTTAACGCGCCCTCCCTTTATGCTTCGGGATCGAGGAGGGCATCATGATGAATATCGATCCGACCAAAACGGTACGTGAGATAGCTCTTGAGTTGCCGAATGCGACACACATCTTCGAGCGGTTCAAAATCGATTACTGCTGCGGTGGCGACAAGTCTTTGAGTGAGGCTTGTCAGGCGGTCGGCGCCGATCCGCGCGAGGTGGTCCAGTCGCTCGCAGAGGCTTCGGGACGGCTTGATGAACCTTCGGTCGACTTCAGGGCGGTTTCATTGGCAGATCTGATTGATCACATCGTCGCCAAACACCACGCTTATACCAGACAAGAGATGGAGCGGCTTGGTCCTCTCTTCCAAAAGGTCTGCGCGGCGCATGGCGAAAAGCATCCCGAACTTCTCGCCATGCGCGAAGTGTTCGGTCAGATGTGTGCGGAGCTCGAAGCGCACATGTTCAAAGAAGAGCGCGTGCTATTCCCGTACATCATCAAATTGGAAAGAGCCGATGAACGCGATTCGCTGCCACCGCTCTTCGGCGGCTTGAGTAATCCGGTGCGGGTGATGATCGCAGAACACGATTCCTCCGGAGAGGATCTGCGCAAGTTGCGACGGCTGAGCGCGGATTATGCTGCTCCGGATGATGCTTGTACGAGCTATCGCGTTCTGTATCGTTCGCTCGAAGAGTTGGAGCGCGATCTACATCGACATATTCACCTCGAGAACAACATCCTCTTCCCCCGCGCGTTAAAGTTGGAAGAGGAGATCGGCGCCGCAAAATGAGCGTAGCGCCATCCGTTACAGTTGAGCGTCGGCGCGAACCAAACGGACGCCGAAAACGGAGGCTGTGCCGCTTTCGCCTAGACCTTGAAAGCGGATGGTGATCTTCTGTTTGCCTTGCGTCAGTTCCGCTGGGATCGGATACTCCGCGTCAAAGAAGCGCCCGGAACTCGATCCTGGGCGATAGCGCTCTATCTTCTGCTCGGCGATGCGCACGCCATCGACCAGAATCTCGAAAGTTCGCGCCTCGCGCTCTTCGCTGTGGTAGGTCACGATCAGTTTCAGCGGATGGGCTGGGTCAATCGGCAGATCGAAGGAGAACCAGCGACGCGCGCTGCGGCCCGCGCGTCCCATCAGGCGGACGGGGCGCGTCTCTTCGCCCTGCTGATTGAAGTTGCGTTCGGATTGCGCGTCGCCCGGTTGAACGAAGGCGACCGTCGCTGCCTCTATCCGACGTTGCCGTTCACGCGCGGCGGCCATCTCTGCTTGCCGTTGCTCCCACTCTGCCGGCGTTAGAAGATCCCAGTAGGCGGAGTAGATGCGTCGGTGGAGCTGATAGAACGGCACAAGTTCGACATCACGCGGGCGTCCGACGCCGTCAGTCCTGAAATGACCGGGTTGGCCGGGCACGGGTTTGAGCCATTCGGTCACGGGGCGGTCGGCGACGAGGACGGGCACGCTCACCGGTTGCCGCGCCTCGGCTTCTACTGGACCAGATCCGGGCGCAGGCCCGAGATCGCCGGCGAGAACGAGCGGCCCCCACATGATCGCTGTGACGCGCCGATCATCGGGCAGCGGTTCGAGATGGAGTCTCTTGGGCAGCGTCACACTCACCGTGTCGCCATTCTTCCATGTTCGCGCCAGTTCGATATATGAACCCGGTCCGGAAAGTTTCTGCACCGCTTGCCCGTTCACTCTCACCGAAAAACCATCTCCGGCCCACGATGGACGACGCAAGGCGAGCGTGAACCGTTTGGGAGCTTTGAGCTCGAGTTTCAGCGTCGCCGATTCTCCGATGGGGAAATCGGTCTCCATCGTCAGTTTCGCTCCGGCCGCTTGCCATTCAGCGGTTGAAGGCACATACAGGTTAACCCAGAGCTCGTCTCCCGATTCGTAATAGATCCCATATCCATGCAGCGCGTGATTCTCCATCCCCGTGCCGACGCAGCAGGTGAAGCTGCGGAACATGTCTTGGTATTCGCGCCGGACGCCGCGCCCGACCGGAACCATATAACAGGTGCTTCCATCCTCCGGATCGATCGAGCCGAGGATGTGATTGAACAACGCGCGTTCTTGAAACTCGGCGTATTTGATGTCGGGATTGAGGGCGAAAAGCTCGCGCGTCATCTTGAGCATGTTATAGACGTTGCACGTCTCGGCGGTGCGTCCATCTATCCGGTCGCTCAACTTATCAGGTGGCCCGAAATATTCATCCTTGCCGTGTCCGCCGGTGGCGAAGCTGTGATGAAAGACCACGGCGTCCCAAAAGAAGCTGGCCGCTTCCCAATCCTTCCGGTCTCCCGTATAAACGTAGCGCACCAGATGGCCGAGAAGTTTCGGCACCTGCGTGTTGCCGTGCAAGCCATCCAGAATATCCTCATGGCGCGCGAGAGGTTCGAACACGGCGCGATGGTCAAAGCGATGCGAAAGTTCGAGCCAGCGCCGGTCGCCCGTGTCGGCATAAAGATCGACCAACACTTCGTTCATCCCGCCGAACTCGGTGTTGAGCATCCGTTGGATCTGCTCGTCGTTCAATTTCGATAGGAGGTTCTCCACCCACGCGGCGAATTTCGTTTCAACCTCTAGCGCCGTGCGATTGCCCGTGTAACGGTAGGCGTCGCGCAATCCGGCGAACGTCTTGTGCAGGACGTACCACGGCGACCACAGCCCGTTTAGATCGAATGAGCTGGCGCGAATCTCGCCGCGCGCCAGCGCAAGCAGACGCTCTTTGCCGTTCTCCAGCGCGCCAAGGTAGCCGTCGCCGTGTTTGTCTTGAACCTCCTTCATCTCCGCGACGAGATAATCGGCCCGCTCTTTGAAACGCGGATCGCCCGTCGCCGCATACATCAAACTCACGGCGGACAAGTAATGGCCGGCGATATGTCCGGTCAAATTACGCCCAGCTCCATCCCACCCGCCATAGCCGGGAGCTTTCGGTTGCAATCCGGCGCGCAAGCGGTAGTAGGCCATCATCCGATCGGGTTCGAGTTTGAGCAGATAAGCGGCGTCTAGATCCTGCGCGTGTTTGAGCGGTCCGCCCGTTAAGCGCACGGCTGAGAGCGGTAATGGCCGCGCTTTGTAGGGCACTGCTGGAGAGACGCGCCGCGCGGCGCTCGCAGCGTGGAGAACCGCCAGAGCGGCGAAGATCGTCAACGGGACGCCAAGCCTCTTCACGCGCCTAGGCATAGGTCGCATCTCGGCGCGGCGCAGGTGGATGCTGTGCGCATAGGGCCTCCTCACGCATCTAAGCATAGGTCACTTCCTCATCGCGTGGTGAAATTGCACAAATAGAGCTTAACTGAAAACCTTTCATTGCGAAAAGCGCTAAAACGCGCAAAAACCATGTCGAAAACGAGGGGAGCCACCGCCGGAAGATGGCCCCCGCTTTCAGAAGCGCAACCCAAGGCGAAATTGGACGTTGCGCGGCCCACCGCCGCCCACTTGGCTTGTGGTCTGGCCGAAAGTGGTCGAATCTATGCTGACGGTGCCGGCGACGCCGCCCACTTCCCAGTTGGGATGGTTGAAGGCGTTGAGCGCCGTGATCCAGAAATCGAGTTTCACGCGCTCAGTCAATGGGATCTCTTTCGAGAGCGAAAGATCTGGGATGAAGACCGGCGGACCATACAGGTAGATGAATTGTCCAAACTGGCCCGGTTGCGTTGGGTAGGTCAAAACCTGTTGATTGGCGCGACCGGTCGCCGCATCGATCAAAGATGGATCGAGGAAGTAGACTGCGCCGTTTGGACCGGGGCGGATCGAGACCAGGCGTTGCAGTTGGTCCGTCGTCATCCCGTTAAGGATGACGCCTGAATCCATCCCGTTGACGGTCAATCGTCCGCTCGTCAGCTTGAAGACGCGCCCAGATTGCCAGCGAACGATTCCGGAAAGCGTCCATCCGCCGAGGACCTTATCGAGAACGGGGTTATTGATGGCGAAAGCTCGACCTGAACCGAAAGGTAGATCCCAACTCCAATAGACTTGAAAGACATGGCGTAGATCGAACGGTGATGGTCCTTTGTTCAGATTGCGGCTGCGAAGCGTGATGTAGTCGGCTTCCGAAGTCGGGCTATCGGCATACAGATCCGTCAGCGATTTGCTGTAGGTGTAATTGGCCGTGATGCTCAGTCCGCTCGTCATCATGCGGCGGAATTGGATTTGCAAGCCGTTATAGCTCGAATATGACTCATCGGTCATTAATCGCAACCGCTGACCGGCGGCGAATGGATTCACCTGAAAGAAATTGATCGGATATGGACCGGGGGCGTTGAACCCGAAGCGTGTGGCGCAGGGCGCAAGGTTGCTCCCGACCATGCGGCAGAGATAGATCGGGCTGCCGGCGAGCGCCGCTGCGAGCCGTCCCGCTTCGCCTTGTCGCAGCGCGGTGATGAACGCGCCGTTGGCGAAACCGGAGCTGGCGGGGAGCGCCGGTTGTGAGCCGCGCGCGCCGAAGGCGGCTTCGAAGATCGGAAGCGGCACCTGTCCGGGCAGACCGCGGTTGGCGAAACTCGTGACGCCCGCCGCTTGATTGATCGCCAAGTTCCGCTGCGCGTTCAGAAATTCTTGGAGAAAACCGTTCTCGAAGATGTTGACCTCGTTGATGCTGTAACCGTGCCAGATGTGCGTTCCCTTATTGCCGACATAACGCGCTTCGATGACGGTGTTCTTCGCCACCTCGCGTTGAATTCCGATGTTCCACGTCTGAATGTAAGGCGTGCGCAGCTTAGGCAGCATGGTGCTAAAACCGCGCGTGAACGTGTAATCGGCTTGCGGGAAGGAGTTGGCGAAGCTCGTCGGGAAGGTCGTCAGCGGTGGAATCGGATCGCTCAGTCGCAGCCCTCCGAGCGGGAAGCCGGGCTGGCCCGGATTCAAAGAGAGTTGTTGGATGAGACCCGGATTCGCTCCCGCGTAGTTGATGAAGTCGAGCAGCCCTTCATCATAGTAGGTCAGCGAGTATCCGGCTCTGATGACTGTCTTCTGCCCTTGGCCGAACAATTTGGCCAAGAAACCTCGGCTGAACGATGGCGACCAAGCGATGCCGAAATTGGGCGCCGGATTGACATGATCGGCTTTATAGGCGTGGGGGCGGAGGAAGATTTGCGGGTTCATAACACCATCGAGCACGCCCGGACGGAAGAGCGATCTAGATGGACCGAAAAGATGCTCGACCGTTGGGCTCGTGTAGATGCCGCGGCTATCGTAGATGTCGTTGGTGAACTCCCAACGCAGACCGTAGTTGAGCGTCAAATTGGGCCGGTAGCGCCATGAGTCTTGGAAGTAGAGTCCCCACGTGCTCTGTTTATCGAGTCGGACGAGCTGGGTCGGCTGGTATTGTTTGGTCTGCGGATCGATGACTCGCACCGTGCTGATGCTCGCGACTCTTCCCGTCAAAAGCGCGTACAGAGCGGCGGCGTTGCTCGCATCCGTGCCGGAGATGTTCGGCAGGTTGGTGGAGCTGAAGACGGTGGTGATCGGATCGCCCGCCGCGACGCCGACCGTCAGCGTCGGGATCCCGGCGCCGCCCTGATAATCGGCGTCATACCACCAGACGTATTTGAGCGCTCCGCCGAACGTCAGGGTGTGATCGCCACGGATAAGCGTTAGGTTGTCGTAAAGATTGTGCGTGGCGTTGGCGCGCGAGATGTTAAGCTGATCACGTATGATCGGCGGGATGAACGGGTAGGCGACGCGGATCTGCCTGCCGAGGATGTTGAACTGGTCCGGCCCTTCACCGACGTTGTATTGATCGACGTTATGCTGTAGTCCATATCTGAACTCGTTCAATGTATTTGGCGAGATGGTCCAGTTGAGCGCCGTCGAGGCGATGTACCAAGTGTTCTTGAAAGCGCCCTGTTCTTTGAAATCATTTCCCGGCCACGGGCGCGTCCCAGAGATCTTGCGGTTGTAAAGGTTCCACGTTCCCGTCCAGACGATGTTGGGTGTGATGTGATAATCGATGCGCGCCGTCGGATAGTGTTCGATCGTCGTCGTCCTTTCGAGGAAGCTCAAGTTATTGCGAAACAGATCTATGCTCGTGACCGAGCCATTGCTGAGCGTCGCGTTCGTTCGTCTGAAATAATCGGCGACGATCGGATCGATGTCGCTCGGATATCCGTTATTCGCCGCGATCTGGAGCAGATTGGCGGTGCGCGTGACGCCATCGGTGCCGCGGTAGCGGAAGATCCCTTGTTGCGCTTCCGGCGTCAAGACGACGTTGTTGATGACGGTTTGACTCGGTATGCGCGCCTGCTCGTAATTGACAAAGAAGAAAAGCTTGTTCCGCCACAGCGGGCCGCCGAGATTGCCGCCAAATTCGTTATAGCGCAAGCGAGGGCGCGGCAACCCGCGCGCCTTGTTGATCGAGCTGTTGGCGTTGAGCGCATCGTTACGCAGTTGATGAAAGAGGCTTCCGTGAAACTCGTTCGTGCCGCGGCGCGTGACGAAACGGATCTGCATCGCGCCTTGCGCGCCAGCATCGGCACCAAGGCTGGCCGTTTGGACGGAGACCTCTTCGATCGCGCCAAGGCGCGGCGGGACGGTCGCAAAGAAGCTCGTACCTCCGCTTCTGAAGCCTTGCGAGTTGTTGTTGATGCCGTCAACTGTGATGTTGATCGCGCCGCCGGGCATCCCGTTATACGTGCTGTTGCGACCGTTGCCGCCGACTGTTTGTGAGCCCGGGACGAGCAACGCGAAGTTGAGTATGTTGCGCCCGCCGAGCGGTAGGTTGCGGATCGATTCGTTCCGCACAGTGTTCGAGATGACGTTCGACGTGGCTTCCAATGCCGGAGCGACGCCGACCACTTCGACCGTTCCGGCTATGGCGCCGACTTGTAGCCGAACGAAAAGGTCGGTCGTGCGGGCCGATTCGACCACGACGCCCTTGTAGACCGCCGGTTGAAATCCGGTCGCGGCGACATCGACCTCATAGGTTCCAGCTTGCAAGTTCTGGAAAGTGAAATTCCCGGCCTCATCCGTGACGGTCTCTTTGGTCGCTCCGGTGAGTTCATCCCTCAACTGAACTTTGGCTCCCGCGACGACGGCTCCGGATTGATCCGTTACCGTGCCGTTGATGCTTCCGACGGTGCGGACTTGAGATGTCGCGTGCGGCGGCGAACTCGCAAACGCGAGAAGAAGCGCGATCGCACAAAAGAGCCTTCTACTTGTCGTAAAAAGGCGCCACAGCGAGCGCATCTTGCGTGCGGGCGATAGCATCTCCTCGAATGCCTCCTAGCGCCTGATTCTGGTCACGCTAGAAATCTTTCGCGCGCGCGTCGCGCGTGTCTTGAACGATTGAAAGTCGAATTGAACCGTATTAAGGCGATCTAATTCGGCGATTTGCGAAGATGGGGATCTTAAAAGACTCGGGAGCGCCGGAGCGCTCCCGAAAGCGGATTAGCGAGATGAGTGGCTCGGTTCAAAATCCCAACGGGCGCTTCATCAGGGCCGCGCAAGCGAGTCATAGAATTTCCATTGCGGTTTGAAATCGCGCGTCAGTCGTTCGCCCGTCAGTTTGGCGCGGATCATCTCGACCGGGATGCTGTTCTCCTTTAAAACCGCGTCGTGAAAGGCGCGGTCGGTCATCTTACCCGTTCCGACGAGCTCTTTATGTAGCGCATAAAGTTGCAGCCCGCCGAGCAGATAAGCGGCTTGATAGAGCGGCTCGTAGCTGCCATCGAACGAACGGCGCACTTCGGCGATGGCATTCTCCGGCTCATGTCCAACGCGCTGTATCAAGAAGTCTATACACTGTTGCGGCGTCCATTCTCCGAGATGGAAGCGAAGCGAGAAGATCACCCGCGCGCAGCGGTGCATGCGCCAGAAAAGCATGCCGATGCGGTTTTCGGGCGTCTTCGGGAAGTTCATGTCCCATAGCAGAAATTCCCAGTAGAGCGCCCACCCTTCGACCAGAAACGGCGTGCGGAATGGAGCGCGATAAGGCTTGTAGCGCGCGGCCATGAAGCCTTGTAGATGATGGCCCGGGATCAGTTCGTGAAAGACGGTGGCGCGCGCAAAGTGTATGTTATTGCCGCGCATGCTCATCATCTTCTGTTCGTGGCTCATCGTGTTGGTCGGGTACGAGATGCTGATCGTCTCGCCGCCGGTAAAGAAAGGGTTGACCAGTTGGCGTTCGGGCGTCATCATCTGCATCCGCCAAGTCTCAAGCGCGAGCGGCGGGACGGTGACGAGATTGTTCTTCTCGACGAAATCGATCGCCTCGAGCGCCAGATCGCGAATCAGATCGGGCTGTTTGCCGGGCTCGACGTACTGGTTCTTGACGTGTTCGAGCGCGCGCTTCCAGTCGTCGCCGTAGCCAAGTTCGCGCGAAGCCTTGATCATTTCGGCTTCGCACCACGCCATCTCTTTGTTCGCGATTTCGATCAGTTCTTCGGGCGTATAAGCGATCATCTCCGCCGCCAGTTCCGCCATCAGCGCGTCGCGCCCGATCGGATCGCCGACGATATCGCTCGTATCACCAGGGCGCGCCCGAATCAATCTTCGCGCGCGTTCGGGTTGTGGCCCGCCGGGCGGCGCGCTTGACTGAGCTTGTTCGCTTTGCGCGAGGCTCACTCCGGCCATCCGTTCGCCGAGGAACGAATTGTAATTCTGCAACGCTTGATCGACGGCTCTGTATGGTTCGGCGATCCACCAGGTGAAGATCGGATCGTAGCCGTTATAGGAATCGAACCAATTCTTCAGTGTGGCGCGCAAGCTCGCCAGCATATTGACGGCACGAAGGGCGACGTTTCTTCTGATCGGCGGTGCGGAGGAGCCGTTCGACCCGCTCGCCCTCGCCGGCAGTCGCTCTTCGAGCGAGCGACGCAAGCCATCTATCTGTTTCCTCATCTCATCGAGCATCGCCGCCGTTCGCGGCGCATCGACGCGCGCCATACGGCGTCGCGAGTCATCGAGTTCGAAGATCGCGCGCGCGAATGGGAGCAGCGCTTCGACTTCGGCGAACTGTTTGGCTTGAATATCCAACTGCCGCAACTCGTGTTCGAGATGGTCTTTAAAGAGCAGATAATCGATGCGACCGTCTTGGCTCAACCGATCGAAATCGAGCGCGGCAAGACGATCGAGCCACTCGGTGTAAAATTTGCGGAAACGCTCGCGGGCCGTCGGCGAGATGACGAGCGGATAGGTGCGCGTCAAGCTTGCGCGATCCACGTTGTAACGTTCGATCAAGGGGCGCAGTTCGCTCTGCGAACGATCGATGTCAAGATCAGCGCTCGGCGTCTGACGCGATTCACCGCTGCGCGTTTGCGCCAGCAGGAGCGATGGCTCGCCTGCGAATAGGATGAAAATTAAGCTTGCGGCCAATAGACTTCTCGTCCTTCTCGCTATCATAGGCGTTACGCTTCACCTCACTATTGATTTGATGGAATAGCGATTAACTCGATCTTGGTTTGCGGTGTGGATTTCACTTTGAGTTTGAACGACGACGCGCCATTCGGTTTAGCGGTGCCGACTCTCTCACCTTCATGGATGACCTCGTAAGCTTGGGCGCCAGCGGCGGAGATTCGCAGCGATGTCGTATGCGTATCGGAGGTTCGATTCTCGAGCGTCAAGCGGAGTCGCGTCAAGCTTTGGTCGGTGATCAGCGGTTGCCCTCGGGCGAAACCATCGCGGTCGAGTTCGATCTGCACTCGCCGATCATCGAGGATCGCACAGAACCGTTTCCGCAGGCCATCGCGCGGGATGACGTGGAGCGCGTCGCCGCGAAGTTCGAGCGTGCCGCCGTAGGCCAACCATCCGAAGAGCGGGTCGCGGGTCAAGACGGTCATCGCGGTTCGCAGCGCCGCGCCGAATCCTAGATCAATCTCGCCATCGTAGTACCACGCGCCACGCGGCATGTCTTTTCTGATCCACGCGCGTCCGAACTTCGCCGTCATGAACTGCCAACCCGCCGCGCCATCGTTGTTTGCGCCCGGGGACCAGAAGCCGTAGTTTGTCTCGGCACGCCCCGTGTTCATCAACGCCCAAGCGCTCAGATAAGAGGCGTAACCCAATTGAAGGTAGTCATGCGGTCGCGAGGCGAAAGAGATCGCGTAATCGAGGATCGCCCAACCGCCCATCTGGGCCATGTAACTCAGCGCGCCGATGTCGGACGAGGCAGTGAAATCGGCCCCCAACAGATAATAAGCCGCTTCGAGCCAACCTCTGACGGCGAGATTGGCGCGCAGTTGGCGCTCCATAAAGGCGCGAGCGTCCTCTCGCCGCACGACCCGGTGCGAATACCACTTCTTCAATCTCTTATCGAACCAAAGGTTCGCGTCGGGCTTCATGTCGTGCGTGGCGCCGTACTTGGCCAACGCATAGCTCGACTCGAAGGCGGTGCGATCGAACGGATACTCGGAGCGGAAAGGATATTTGTCGTCATAGATGAAGTATTTGGCCTTCTTCTCCCATTCGGCGCGCAGCCAGTCGGCCCGCTCCTTGTGCCCTTCATCCTCGAGCGCGGCGATAAGATCGATTATCACCAGTTCGTTGTAGCAACCGATCTTGTAAGTTTCATACGCTTCCGGCAAGATCTCGTAAGGATAGGTGAAGTAGGCGCGGGCCGTTTGATACGCGCGTTCGAGGTAGCCGGCGGCGTCGAGATAGCGCACAAGGTGCGGATACATCCGGGCGATCTCGTACATGTGGTAGTAGAGCATGATGACGTGCGGATAGTCGTAAGATCGCCAGAGCGGCCATTTGTCGAGAAGGCTGTTCCTGATGCCGGCGCGCTTTCTAAGATCCGGATCGCGGTTCACTTTCCAGTTTGGCACGCCGTAGATCCCGTATGGATAGGGCTCCTCTTTGTCCGTGCGCTGTAGTTTCCCCCAGACGAAACGCTCGAGGTAGTATTCGACAGCGGCGATCTCCTCGCGTTCGGGAAAGTGAACGTTCTTGGCGGCGACGTAAGGAGCTTTACAGAGCGCCGGATCGTCGCACGCGAGAACATACCCCCACCAGTAATCGAACCCGTCGGTGTCGTCAGGGCCGCGAAGGACGCCATTCCGCATGTCGTAGACGGAAAAGAGCCCATCGTACCACTTCGCGGGCGCGCGGTGTTGTTGCCGTTGCGCGATGAAGCGGCTGCGTTTCTTGATGAGCGTTTCGAGCGGTTCGGTGACGAAGAATTCAAGGTAGGTTTTGCGCCGCCCCTTGTCGTAGTGGATGGTCAAAAGGTTTTCGCCTAAACGCTTGAACTCGATCTCGAATAGATGATGGTCAAGCTGCGGTTGGCCGAGGTAGGTGATCTTCGTTTCGCCCGGAAACTCCGCTTCGATCGAAGCGATCTCGTTCTTCGTATGCAAAGACAGTTTGACCGACAGGTCTTCCGGAACGGTCATCCCGGGCGCGACCCGGATGTCGAACAATCCCTCTTCGTAAAGGATCTGACGCAGTTCATCATAAGATGTCGCCCATCTGAACCTGAATCCGTATTCGACCTTGCTGTTCGGCGCTTGGGCCGGTCCGAGCTCGAGATAAGTATGCGGCTGTCTCCACGTCCCGCGCGTTTCGCGGTTTCCCGAAAGGCCCGAATGGATATAGGCCCGATAGATCCCGCGCCCTTCCGTCGCGTAGTATTCGAGTTTGGTCCCCGGATGAACCGTGATGATGAGATACGGCGGATCACCGCTCGGTTTCGTGAAATAGAGGAACGAGCCGTGGCCGGAGATGAAGTGGTGTTTGGTGAAGCTGCGCTCGAAGATCGTCGTCGGATCCGCGCCCGCGGGCGCGCGCCAGGGGAGCGGGATCGCTAAGTCTCCAATCGTGACCGGAAAGTTCATCGTCGTCTCGATCGAGATCTTCCAGTCGAGATGATCTCGGTCGAGTGTGAATCGTTGGACCATCTTCAATGGCGATCCGCGATCGAAATCCGTATAGATGAGTTCGTGATTCTGAGGATCGACTTCACGGCGACGGGTGCGCGTGTAGATATCGAGCCAATCGCCATCGGCCACCCTATATCTGACGATCGGGGTGCCTAATCGCCCGCCCGGAAGCAGGAACTCGGCTTGATGCGGATCTTGCGGATGCGATAGACCGGTGATGCTTTGCTCGTCGTAGGAGATAAGAAATTGCTGCTGCTCGAGCTTCGATCCAGATCTCTCCCCGGTGTCGCGTTGCATTGTGTGCGGCGACGAGGCGAGGAAGGCGAGCGAAGGGCTGGAGGCGAGGGACCGGAGAAAGGTACGGCGCGAGATCGCGCCAGTGTCGGACAGATGGCGGAAGTCGTTATGTCGAGCCATGGCCTCGGAGATTTCGTCTCGGCTTCGTAGATCTCCTCCCAAATCTATCATCTGGTCGCAAGAAACGGTCTTGTACGCATGGCTTCAAATTTGAACCTCCTTAAGGGGCGCTAATGTTTTTCGCCGCCATTGCCGATAAAACCTCAGGGGGAGAGGACCGCCTCCTTGGGGAAACTTTCGACCGATGTTTCTCGCAGATGAAAGAGCGATACTGATCGTCAGCCAGGCGCCCGAACGGCTAGAATTCCTCAGTTCCTTCCTCGCGGATACTGGCTATCGTGTGTGCACGGCCAGGGACGCGCAAGAGGGGTTCTCTGTCGCCAAGGGCGAGCGGCAGCTCGACTTGGTGATCGGCGATGCTATGGCCCCGTTTACCAAGATCATCGAGCTCTGTCGGCTCCTTCGCGCCGACGCCCAATTTTACACCACTCCGATATTGATCATCGGATCGAAGGATGCGGACGGGTTGGTCGCCTTCGAGAGTCTGATGGCCGGGGCTGATGATTACGTCGAGAAGCCTTGCGATCGTTTGCATCTGATCGCCAAGGTCTCGCGCCTAGTCGAGCGCAAACAGGTGGAAGATGCGTTGCGCAGAGCGCACGAAGATCTGGAAAGGCGTGTGAAGGAGCGAACGCTCGCCCTATCGCAGGCCAATGCCGTGTTGAAGGAGTACATCACTGAGCGTCAAAGAGTGGCGATCGAATTGCAGAAGGTGCATTCCGAGAACGCGCGCCTGCTGGCCGCGATCCCATCGATCTTGATCGGGATCGATGAGCTGGGACGCATCATGCGTTGGAATCAAGCGGCGCGGAACGCTTTCGGACTCGAAGAGGAGGCGGTCATCGGAAGGGCGCTCACCGAATGCGGGATCCAGTGGGATAAGGCGGCGATCGACAAACTCTTAGCTTCACGCGATAAGCAGTGTCCGACCCATTTCAGCGACATCAAGTTCAAGCGCTCCGATGGGAAGGAAGGTTTTCTGGAGATCACCATCACGCCGTTCAAGGCCGATTCGCATGAAGCGGTCCGATATCTTCTGATTGGAGCCGACATCACCGAGCGTCGAATCCTGGAAAGTCAATTGCGTCAAGCGCAGAAGCTGGAGTCGATCGGTCAATTGGCCGCCGGTATCGCGCATGAGATCAACACCCCAACTCAGTACGTCGGCGACAACACGCGCTTTCTGCGCGATGCTTTCGCCGATCTATCGCGCGTGCTCAGCGCTTACGCGGCGTTGCTTGCCGAATGTCGCGACGGGGCGCCGAAGTCGGAAACGATCGCCTGGGTCGAGGCGGAGCTCGAAAAGGGCGATCTCGAAAATCTTCTCGAAGAGATCCCCAAAGCGATCCAGCAATCGCTCGAGGGGATCGAGCGTATCGCCAAGATCGTTCAATCGATGAAAGACTTCGCCCATCCCGGGGCGACGGAGAAGAAGGCTGTAGATTTGAACAAAGCGATCGAAAGTACGATCACCGTGGCGCGCAACGAATGGAAGTACGTCGCCGATATGATCACGGATTTCGATCCTACGCTGCCGCCAGTGCTCTGTCTGCAGGGCGAGTTCAATCAAGTGATTTTGAACATGATCATCAACGCAGCGCACGCGATCGCCGACAAAGTGGGAAAGAACGGCGGTCAAAAGGGGATCATCAAGATCAGCACGCGGCGTGATGGAGAGTGGGCTGAAATACGCATCAGCGATACCGGGACGGGGATCCCGTCGAGCATACAGTCACGGATCTTCGATCCGTTCTTCACGACCAAAGAGGTCGGACGCGGCACGGGACAGGGGTTGGCGATCTCGCATTCTGTGATCGTCGAAAAGCATGGCGGCACGATCTCCTTCGAGACTGAAGAGGGGCAGGGGACGACCTTCATCATCCGTTTGCCGATCGGCGGCGATGTCGAGAAGGAGGCGGCGCGATGAGGAGGATCCTCTTCGTCGATGATGAACCGAAGGTGCTCGACGGATTGCGGCGAATGCTGCGTTCGATGCGCCATGAATGGGAGATGGAGTTTGCGGAAGGCGGGCAAGCGGCATTGGCGGCGTTGGCCGCAAAACCGTTCGACGTGATCGTGACGGATATGCGCATGCCCGGGATGGATGGGGCCCAACTGCTCACGGAGGTCCGGGAGCGCTATCCGCATGTCGTCCGCATCGTCCTCTCGGGCCATTCAGATAAAGAGATGATCATGAAGTCGGTCGGGACGGCGCATCAGTATTTGTCCAAGCCGTGCGATGCGGAGTGTTTGAAGGAGACCGTGCGCCGCGCGTGCGCGTTACGCGATCTGCTGACGAACGCGACTTTGCAGCTCGTGATCTCGCAGATCCAATCCTTGCCTAGCCTGCCGGATTTCTATTTCGAACTGATCGATGAACTCAACTCTCCGAACGCTTCCATCAAAAGGGTGGGCGAGATCATCTCGAAGGACATCGGGATGACGGCGAAGATCTTGCAGATGGTCAATTCCGCTTTCTTCGGGTTGCGGCGTCGCGTTGCCAGTCCGACCGATGCCGCCAGCCTTTTGGGATTGGAGACGATTCGCGCGCTCGTCCTCTCGATACAGATCTTCTCCCATTACGATGGGATCCACTCGGTCGCTTCCACTCTCGGCGGCATTTGGTCGCACAGCATGGCTGTCGCCAAGCTGGCCAAACTGATCGCCAGGTTAGAGGGACAAGAGCAACGGATTGCCGAAGAGGCTTTCGCCAGCGGCCTGCTTCATGACGTGGGGCGATTGATCTTGGCGGCCACTTTCCCCAAGGAGTATGAGCGAGCGTTGGCGATCTCTAATCTTGAGAGGATCGGTCTCAACGAAGCCGAACGGCAGGTGTTGGGGGCGGCGCATTCGGAGGTGGGCGCTTATCTGTTGGGGATTTGGGGATTGCCGGACTCGATCGTCGAGGCGGTCGCCTTCCATCATGAACCGGGCCAATCGACATCGCATCGTTTCACTCCGCTGACGGCGATCCATGCCGCCGATTTCATCGCGCAAGAGATGGGATATGTCGGTTCGCGAAACAGTCGGCCAGCGGCGCTCGATCAGGAGTATTTGAAGAAACTCGGCTTGGCCGAACGGTTGCCCATCTGGTTCGAAGCGGCGGGATCGCTCGATGGGGAGGATGGCGAGAACTGAAAGGATGTGACGCATGACAGAGAAGATACTTTTCGTCGATGACGAACAGAACGTGCTCGATGGTTATAAGCGCGCGCTGAAGGGATTCCAAATCGAGACCGCGACGAGCGGCGAGCAAGCGCTCTCTATGATCGAGGCGAGCGGACCGTATGCGGTGGTCGTCGCGGATATGCGCATGCCCGGAATGGATGGCGTGCAGCTATTGGCCCGCACGTGTGAGGTCGCCCCGCACAGCATACGCATCATGCTCACCGGATGTGCCGACCAGCAAACGGCGATCGAGGCGGTCAATGAAGGGCGCATCTTCAGGTTTATCACCAAACCGTGCGCGCCGGAGACGTTGAGCCGGATCCTTCTCGCCGCGCTCGAACAGTATCGCTTGGTGATGGCCGAAAAAGAGCTTCTCGAAAAGACACTGATGGGGAGCTTACAGGTGCTCACCGACATCCTCTCGTTCGTCAATCCGACCGCTTTCGGGCGCGCTTCGCGCGTGCAGCGTCTGGTTCACCAGCTCGTTGAGATCATCGGGGCGGAGAACGCGTGGCAGATCGAGATCGCCGCCATGTTATCGCAAGTCGGCTGCATCACCGTTCCGGAGGAGACCTTGCTCAAGGTCTATAAAGGGGCGACGCTGACGGTCGATGAATTGCGCATTCTGCAGGCCCATCCCCAAGTCGGCCACGACCTGATCGCGCGAATCCCACGACTGGAACCGGTCGCCGAGATCATCGCCTATCAAGAGAAGCTCTTCAATGGGGCCGGAACGCCGAAGGATGAGCGGTTCGGGCACGAGATCCCTTTCGGCGCGCGTATTCTGAAGGTGGCCCTTGACTTCGATAAGCTGCTCGAAGCCAAGCTGAGCCCCGCCGAAGCGTACAAGGAGATGCGACGGCGCGGCGACTGGTACGATCCGGTCGTCGTCGAGGCCCTCGGCGAAGCCATCGCGCAAAGCGAGAGGCGGTTCACCACGAAGTACGTCTTCCTCTACGAATTGAGGCCGGGGATGATCATCGCGCAGGACATCATCGCCACAAACGGCCTGCTGCTCATCGCGCAAGGGCAGGAGGTCACGCCCTCTTTGCGCATGCGCTTGGAGAACTTCGCGCTGCGCGGCGGGCTCGAGGAGCCGATAAAGGTCCTCGTGCCGAAAGAGGACGGAGAGCTTCAGGCGAGCGATTTGTCCAACGTGTTCGATTCTGGCGAGACGAGGATCGGAAAGCGCCCGTGATCGGATGGCGATTCAGCGGCGAAGATGGCGCTTTTGAGCTGACCTGCTTAAGATGATCATCTCGCCTTCATCGAAGGAGCGCAGTTGCCGCAAGTCTCAGTCTCGCACCAACAGCGGCGCACGGTGATCATCTCGCCGTCATCGAAGGCGCATGTCGGCGAGATCCGCTTTGGCGTTGGCCGGGCGAATCTCGCGGATGTGTTATACTGCCCGGCGTCAGCTTTGATCAGCGAACTCGGCGTCGAGATGCGCGCTCCGCGTCCTGCGGCGAAGTGCGCTCTCAGGACCTGAGGGGGAGGTCGGGAAGTTGGATCGGAAGATAGAGCGTGAAAGCGTCGAGATGGATGTCGTCTTCGTCGGAGCTGGACCAGCCAGTTTGGCCGGCGCGCTTCATCTGGCGAGACTTATCGCTTCGCACGATGAAGCCGTGGCGCGCGGCGAACGGCGCACGCGCGCGCTCGGCGAGGTGCAGATCGCGGTGATCGAAAAAGGCGGAGCGGTCGGCGCGCACATACTGTCGGGCGCCGTGATGGACCCGTGCGCGCTGGCGGAATTGATGCCGGATTTTCTCGCTCAAGGGGCTCCGCTCGATGCGGTCGTGACCGAAGAGGAGTTCCTCTACTTGACGGAAAAGCGCGCGCTGCGCTCGCCGCTCATCCCGCCACCTTTGCGCAATCACGGTTATCACATCGTTTCGCTCAGCAAACTCGTCGCTTGGCTCGGCGAAAAATGCGAAGAGGCCGGCATCAACATCTTCCCAGGGTTCCCAGGCGTCGAAGTGCTCTACGATCGCGATGATCGCGTCATCGGCGTGCGCACGGGCGACAAGGGGATCGGGCGGGATGGCCGTCCGAAGTCGAACTTCGAGCCGGGCGTCGATCTGTTGGCGAAGGTGACGGTCTTCGGCGAAGGACCGCGCGGATCTTTGACGAAGCAGCTTGTCACACGCTTGGGTTTGGATGAAGGATGCGAGCCGCAAGTCTATAGCCTCGGAATCAAAGAGCTGTGGGAGCTACCGGACGATCGTTATCCTGCAGGGCGGGTGACTCACACGCTCGGCTATCCGTCAGATGTTCACACGTATGGCGGAGGCTGGATCTACGGGATGCGCGATCGCATCATCAGTCTCGGTTATGTCACGGGGCTCGATTATCGCGACCCGTCGCTCGATCCACATGCCGAATTTCAACTGTTCAAACAGCATCCCGCGATCGCACGGATACTCGAAGGGGGACGGATGATCCGCTACGGAGCGAAGACGATCGTCGCTGGCGGGATCCATGCGATGCCTCGGATTTACGGCGATGGCTTCTTGCTCGTCGGCGATAGCGCCGGATTTCTGAACGCGCAGCGGCTCAAGGGGATACATACGGCGATCAAAAGCGGGATGTTGGCTGCGGAGGCGATCTTCGAGGCCTTGCTCGCCGACGACTTTTCAGCCCGCCAGTTGCGCCGCTATCGAGAATTGGTCGAAGGGAGTTGGTTGATGCGAGAGTTGCGGCGCGTCCGCAATTTCCACGCTGGGTTCCGCCATGGGCGCTGGCTGGGATTGGCGAACGCCGGATTGCAGTTCCTGACCGGAGGGCGCGCGTGGGGAATCCTCGATCGCCTCGGAACGGTTCCGGGCCACGAGGCGATGCAGAAGCTCACGGATCTTGCGCGCCGCGATGCGGCAACGTCGCGCTACGCCGCGTTGCGCTTCGATGGCAAGCTGACGTTCAATAAGCTGACCGACGTCTATCACGCTTCGGTCGCACACGAAGAGGATCAACCGCCGCATCTGCACGTCCTCGATACGAACGTTTGCGCGACGCGATGCGCGGTGGAGTACGGCAACCCGTGCGAGAAGTTCTGTCCGGCGGCTGTCTATGAGATGGTCGATGACGGTCAAGGAGGGCGCAAATTGCAGATAAACTTCACGAACTGTGTGCACTGTAAAACGTGCGATATCATGGATCCGTACCAGATAATCAATTGGGTCCCACCGGAAGGCGGGGGCGGTCCAGATTACACGGGGATGTGACAAAGCGCGATCGCGCTTGGATCTCGCTGGGCCAGTGTGTCGATATCGAGGTCCATGTGAATGGATCGAAGTCCATCCCGTGTGCTGATTTCGCTCTATCGCGATCCTGCAGTTCGAGCGTGAATGGATACGGGCATCTATGCTTCTTGTCATCGACGTAGGCAATACGAATACTTCGCTCGGCGTCTACGATGGCGAACGGCTCATCGCCCATTGGCGTCTGACGACGGCGCGCGCGCGGACCGTCGATGAGTATGGCGTGCATGCGCGGAACCTTTTCGAACTCGCCGGACTCGATTTCCAAGCGATCACCGCCGTCGCCATCGCTTCCGTCGTCCCTCCGCTCAACTATGTGCTGAAGCGCATGGCTGAGGTCTACTTCCACCATACGCCGCTGTTTGTCGATCATACGACCGAGACGGGGATGCCGATCCTCTATGAACCGGCGTCCGATGTCGGTGCCGATCGAATCGTCGATTCCGTGGCCGCGATCCACAAATACGGCGCGCCGTGCATCGTCGTCGATTTCGGAACGGCGACGACGTTCGATGCCGTCGATCGCCACGGGCGTTACCTCGGCGGCGTGATCACGCCGGGGATCACGATTTCGGCGGATGCGCTATTTGAGCGCGCTGCGCGCTTGCCGCGCGTCGAGATACGCCGCCCGCGCACGGTGATCGGCTCTTCGACCGTCGAAGCGATGCAATCGGGGCTTTACTACGGCTACGTCGGTTTGGTCGATGGCATATTGCGCCGCATGCTCAATGAGTTGGGCGGCGAAACGCGCGTCATCGCCACGGGCGGTCTGGCCCAGCTGATCGCCACCGGGTCGGAGTTGATCGAGGCCGTGGACGAAACGCTCACGCTCGAAGGCTTACGCTTGGTCTACGAACGCAATCGTCAACGTTAACCTGTTTTCCCAGATGGCGAAGTCGCATGGGCGAAGGGAGAGGCCATAACGACCGATTCGATTACTTCGCGGAGATCGAAGAGGCTTTCATCAGAAGGCGTGGGAAGCCGCTGCTGCTCAGCCCGCTCGATTGGGCGCTCATCGACGAATGGAAAAAACGCGGCATCCCGCTTCATGTCGTCTTGCGCGCGATCGAGAGGACGTTTGACGTTTATGAGGCGCAAACGCCGCGGCGTAACGTAAGATCGCTCGCTTACTGTCGCGATGAGGTGGAAATGGCCTTCGCCGAGTGGCTCAAGACACAGCGGGGGCGCGGTCGAGAGAGAGAGGAATCGCCCGTTCAGGATGAAGTGCAGCGCCACTTGAAGCGTTGTCGTGAAGCTCTATCGAAAGCGCTCAACGCGGCTCAGAAAGAGGGCGACCTGAAGTGGGCCGGTCATCTGCGCGCGATCCTAACGCAGCTTGAGGAGTTGACGAGGCTGACGCGCATGGCGTCGGTCTCCGAAGCGGATCTCGCTTCAAGGCTCGAGCATTTGGAAGAAGAGCTCTATAGCGCGCTCATAGAACGCATCCCTGCCAAGAAGCTCGAGGAGTACCGCCGCGCCATCGAGCGGGAGTTGCGCGCTCTGAGATTGAACGAGGAGCATCTGGTCGAGATGCGTGAGCGACTGCTGATCAAACGTTTGTGCGAAGAGCACGCCATCCCGCGCCTCGGCCTTTTTCATCTGTGAGCGGATGGAGGAACTTGCGGGATGGAAATTTTTGCGCGCTGCTGATAAGCTTGTGCGTCGCGTCGCGCGGACGGTGATAGCGACGGAAATTCTCTTAGATTTCCACTCATGGGAGAGGATGCGAATGCTTCGATTCGGAAGCTTGTTAACGCTCGTTTGGGTAATTGTTTGCGTGGGATGTGTAAGCGGGCCGTCGGAGCGCGCGGGCGGGAAACGGCGCGGTCCAGTGCGGATCGGGTTTTCGCTGGATACTTTGAAGGAGGAGCGGTGGCAACGCGACCGCGATTTGTTCGTTGCGAAAGCAAAGGAACTCGGCGCCGAAACCCTCGTCCAGGCGGCCAACAGCGACGATGCGCTGCAGCTTCAACAGGCAGAGAACCTGCTCACCCAAGGGATTGACGTCCTCGTCGTCGTCCCGCACAACGCCGAAACCTCAGCCGCGATCGTCGAGCTGGCGAAGAAACAGGGCGTCCCCGTCATCTCATACGATCGGTTGATCCGTCACGCTGATGTCGATCTATATGTTTCGTTCGATAACCTGCGCGTCGGCGAGATGCAAGCGCGCTATCTTCTCGATCGCGCGCCAGCCGGCAATTATGTGCTGATCGAAGGCGCGCCCACTGACAACAACGCGCACCTTTACCACGAAGGTCACATGAAGGTGTTGGGCCCAGCGGTCAAAAGCGGCAAGGTGAAGATCGTCCTAGAGCAATGGGCGCGCGAGTGGCTTCCGAGCGAAGCGCTCAAGCATACGGAGAACGCCTTGACGCAAGCGAACAATCAGGTCGCGGCTGTCGTGGCTTCGAACGATGGGCTAGCTGGAGGGGTGGTCCAGGCTCTCGAAGAACAAGGGCTGGCCGGAAAGGTGCTCGTCTCCGGTCAGGACGCCGATCTTGCCGCTCTGCAACGGATCGTCGAGGGCAAACAGACGATGACCGTTTACAAGCCGATCAAGCTTCTGGCCGAAAGGGCCGCCGAAGCGGCGGTCCGATTGGCGCGCGGCGAGAAGGTCGAGACCAACGGCGTCCTCAACAATGGCCGCAAGGATGTTCCCTCGATCTTGCTCGATCCGATCGTGGTCGATAAGAACAATATCGTCGATACGGTGGTCAAGGATGGTTTTCACCGACTCGAAGATATCTATCGGAACGTTCCGCGTGATCAGTGGCCCAGAGTCGCGTCTTCGCGCGTTGTTGATTCTTCGTCGCGCGCGAACTGAGCCTCTTAGCTCGCGGCGCGTTTAGGAGGGTTCGATGGAGAACGAAGCCCCCTTGCTCGAGATGCGCAACATCACCAAAGTCTTTCCGGGCGTGCGCGCGTTGGATGGCGTTTCGTTCGATCTTCGCGCCGGTGAGATTCACGCGCTCGTCGGGGAGAACGGGGCCGGAAAATCGACCTTGATGAAGGTTCTTGGCGGCGTTTATCCATATCCGGAATACGGCGGGCAGATCTTGATCGCTGGACGCGAGCAGCGATTCAGCGGCGTGCGCGATGCGGAAGCGGCAGGGATCGCGATCATCTTCCAAGAGCTTTCGCTCGTCAAGGAGATGACCGTCGGCGAGAACATCTTCCTCGGGCGCGAACCGCGTCGTTTCGGCGTCGTGCGTTGGGAGGAGCTTTACCGTCGCGCGCAAGCTTTGCTTGCGGACCTCCATCTTCCGCTCGATCCGCACACGCCGGTCCGCAATCTCGGCATAGGTCAGCAGCAGCTCATCGAGATCGCCAAGGCTCTTTCGCATGAAGCGCGCATTTTGGTGTTGGATGAGCCAACGACGGCGCTCACCGAAGCCGAAGTGGAGACGCTCTTTGAGATCTTGCGGCGGCTGAGTCGGCGCGGCGTCGGGATGATCTACATCTCGCACAAGCTCGACGAGGTTTTCGCGCTCTCTGATCGCATTACGGTTTTGCGTGACGGGAAGACGATCGGGACGGCGCCGACGAGGCAGCTCGATCGCGAGCGCGTCATCGCCATGATGGTTGGCCGCGAGGTGGGCGAGATCTTCCCGCCGTCGGAGCGGCATCCGGGCGAGGTCGTCTTCGAAGCGCGCGGGATCACGGTGAAGGATCCGGCGGTGCCAAGCAAATTGCTCGTCAACGATGTGAGCTTCTTCGTGCGGCGCGGCGAGGTTTTGGGAATCGCCGGTTTGATGGGGGCTGGGCGTAGCGAGTTATTGATGGCGATCTTTGGCGCGCATGCGGGGCGCGTCAGAGGTGAGGTCTTTGTCGAAGGTAAGCGCGTCGAAATAAACGGTCCGGCGGATGCGATCCGTCATGGCATCGGATTCGTGACGGAAGATCGCAAGCGGTTCGGCCTGATACTGGACCAGACGGTTTTGAGCAACATGACGCTCGCCAGTCTCGATCGTTGGGCTGGGCATGGCATTACGGATCTGGATGCGGAGATCGCCGTAGGAGAGCGCGCGATGCGCGAATTGCGCATCAAGGCGCCGAATGTTTTCACTTCGGTGGGGACGCTCTCCGGCGGAAATCAGCAGAAGGTCGTCCTCGCCAAATGGCTGTTGACGACGCCGCGCGTCCTTTTTCTGGATGAGCCGACGCGCGGCATCGATGTTGGAGCCAAACAGGAGATCTATGCGCAGATCAACCGCTTGGCTCAAGAGGGGATGGCGATCGTTCTCGTCTCATCCGAATTGCCCGAAGTGTTAGGTCTATCGGATCGGATCCTCGTGCTTCACGAAGGGCGTGTGATGGGCGAGTTCAAACGCGGGGAAGCGAGCCCCGAAGCGGTCATGTCCTGTGCGACGGGGCACGCTAGAGCAAAGGGGGAAGCAGCTCAAATCTGAATCTTCTTCGGTGAGTCGTGGAGATGAGTCAAGTAGCTAAGGAGCCGATAGTGCAGTCGCAAGCGATAAGCGAGGCGGAACGAGCGCAGAAGGGGTGGCGCATACAGACCGCCATGCTGCGCGCTTATACGATGATCATCGCTCTGCTCGTCGTTTGGGGGATCTTCGCTTACTTAACCGATGGGGTCTTCCTCGAAGCGCGTAACCTATCGAACCTGATGCGGCAAACGGCCGTCACCGGCATACTGGCTGTCGGCATGCTGATGATTATCGTCGCTGGCCACATCGATCTTTCAGTCGGTTCGTTGCTCGGTTTGGCTGGCGGTGTTGCCGCTCTCGTGCAATATTCGTTAGGTTGGGGATTATCTGCGAGTCTGCTCTCTGCCTTGCTGGTCGGTCTCGCGATCGGCGCGTTGCAAGGGGCGCTGGTCGCTTATCTGAATATCCCGGCTTTCATCGTAACGCTCGGCGGATTGCTCGCTTGGCGTGGGGTCGTCAAAGGCGTCACCGAAGGGCGGACGATCCCGCTCAGCCTTGAGAGTTTCAAGGCGATCGGGCAAAGTTACCTTGCGCCGCCCGTCGGGTTGGCGCTTGCCGTTTTGGCCGTCATTGCTGTAGCTTGGCTCAATGTTCAACGGCGGCGCGCGCGGATTAGGCACGGGTTGCAGGCCCCAAGCGGAACCGAGATGGCTGTACGGATCGTTCTCCCTTCAGCGCTCATCGTCGGTTTTGTCGTCCTGATGAATTCGTACGCCGGAGTCCCCATCCCCGTCGTCGTTCTGCTTGTGGTCGCGCTCATCGGGGCGTTCATCACGCGGAACACGACCTTCGGGCGCTATCTTTATGCCATCGGTGGGAATCAAGAGGCGGCGCGCCTTTCTGGGATCGACATCAGCCGGCACGTCTTGGCGGTCTTCTGTTTGATGGGCTTGCTGACGGGCATTGCGGCGATCATCTATACGGCGCGTGTCGGGAGCGCTTCTCCCGATGCCGGTGTGCTTCTGGAGCTCGATGCCATCGCCGCATGCGTCATCGGCGGGGCGAGTTTGATGGGAGGTCGCGGCACGATCTTCGGGGCTTGCCTTGGCGCTTTGTTCATGGCCAGTTTGGATAATGGCATGTCTTTGGAGAACGTGCGCGACTACATTCAAGATATCGTCAAGGGGGCGATTTTGGTCGCCGCCGTCGGATTTGATATGTTCAGTCGTAGGCGCGGCTGAAGTCTTCATCTGAGCGGGGATTTTTTTATTTTTTGAAGCCAGAGGCAAAGACGTTGAGTAAGAGGGAAGGACGACTTCGAGTTGCTGAGAGAACGGCTGGAACTGACGAGGGTGGTGAGATCGTAATCGCTGTAGACCTTGGTGGGACCAACTTGCGGGCCGCAGCCGTTGATCGCTGTGGGCGTATCAACAATCATGTGCGGTATCAAACGCCACACACGGATGATGCGGAAGATATCGTTCACGCGATCATCGCGGCGGCGCGTGAGTGTGAGCGGCGAAGCGCGGTCGATGGCGCGCGCGTTCGGGCGTTAGCGGTCGCTCTACCTGGGACGGTCGAGGCGAAAAGCGGCGTGGTGATGAACGCTCCGAACATCCCTTGCATCAATGGCTTTCGCTTGCGCGCCGCTTTGACGGAGGAGATCTCGTGGCCCGTCATCTTGGAGAACGATGCGAATGCCGCCGCCATCGGCGAAATGTGGCGAGGATCGGCGCGCGCGCATCGCACGATCGTCTGTTTGACGCTGGGGACCGGCGTCGGCGGAGGGATCATCTTAGACGGGCAGCTCTGGCGCGGGGTTGACGGGGCGGCTGGCGAGATCGGTCACATGAGCGTCGAGCCGTTCGGCCAAGCGTGCAACTGTGGCAGTCGAGGCTGTTTGGAAGTCTACGCTTCAGCGACGGCGATCGCGCGCATGGCGCGCGAGGGGCTGGCGCGCTATCCGAACTCCCCGCTCCATTCGATCCGCGAATTGACGGCCAAAGATGTCTATGAGCATGGGCTCGCTGGCGATGAGCTGTCGCGCGAGGTGTTTCGCCGGATGGGCCAGTATTTGGGGATTGGGTTGGCCAATCTCGTCAATCTGCTCAATCCGGAGTTGATCGTCATCGGAGGCGGGGCGGCTAACGGGTGGGATCTGTTCATCGAACATGCGCAGCAAGAGATGTTGGCGCGCGCTTTCCCTATTCCGGCTCGGCGCGCGCGGATCGTTCGGGCCGCATGCGGCGATGATGCCGGTCTTCTGGGCGTTGCGCATCTAGCGTTCGGTTCGCTTTGATCTCGTCCTACGACGATGAGTTTGACGCATCAACTCTCGTCGCGCATCTAGCGTTCGGTTCGCTTTGATCTGAGGCTGAGCGATCAAGCTTCAGCCCATAGGGATGAGCGCAACCGGGTTATCTCTCCTTGTAGATTCTCGCGACCCACCCTCCGCCTGGGGCGAGGTGGATCACCAATCGATCGCCGCGGCGTATACGCCGACTGAGCCTTTTGTAGTCGTTGCCGATGCGATCGGCGTTGACTCCGTCCTGCCAGATGTCGATCTGGTATTCGCCCTGATCGAGAAAAGAGAAGTCGAGCGCGAGATCGCGCGGCGTCCAATCGGTCATCGCGCCGACGTACCATTCGCCGGACGCGCTCCGACGAGCGACGGCGATGTAATCGCCGACCTTCGCTTGTAGGACGACCGTCTCATCCCACACGGTCGGAACGCGCGCGAGAAACTCCATCGCGTCGGGCTCGCGCAGGTAGTTCGATGGACTATCGGCGAGCATCTGCAACGGGCTTTCGTAGACGACGTACATCGCCAGTTGGTGGCAGCGCGTCCCCATGCTCATCGGGCGCGCGAAGATCGGCTGAAAGTCGCGCTCGTTGGCGTTGATCATCGCCCCTGGCGTGTAGTCCATCGGGCCAGCGACCATGCGCGTGAAAGGGAGCATTAAATTATGCTCCGGCGTAACTTCCTTCGACCACTTGTTATGTTCCAGACCCATCACGCCTTCGCGCGTGATGACGTTCGGGTATTTTCGTTCAAGGCCGGTCGGTTTGCATGCGCCGTGAAAATCGACGAGCATCCGTCGGCGCGCCGCTTCGCGCGCCACGCGCTCGTAAAAGTTGATCATCTTCTGATCGTCGCGTTGCATGAAATCGACCTTGATCCCTTTAATGCCCCACCGCTCGAACTGATCGAAAGCTCGCTCGAACTGCTTGTCGAGCGTCAACCAGACGACCCACAGGATGATGCCCACCCCCTTCTGCTTGGCATAGGCGAGCAACTCCGGCATGTTGATCTCTGGGTTGATCGCAAACAGATCTGACGGTTTTGACCAGCCTTCATCGAGGATCAAATATTCGAGCCCGTAGCGCGCGGCGAAATCTATGTAGTACTTGTAGGTTTGCGTGTTGATGCCGGACTTGAAATCCACACCGTAGATGTTGTTTGCGTTCCACCAATCCCACGGCACTTTGCCCGGACGCACCCATGAGAAATCTTCGTTCGTCCCTTCGGAGAGCAGATAGACGAGTTGATTGTTGATGAGATCGGCATCGCGCTCAGCCACAGCCAGCACGCGCCACGGGAAGGAGCGCGTGCCCCTGGTCTTCGCAATGTAAGGCGCGCCTTTCGTCACCCGCAGGTCGCGATCGGAAGTCTGCCGCTCTTCGAGCGGATAGGGCGGAAAAACGGCCCTTAGCGCCGCGCCCGACGTGCCGCGCAGCCACATGCCGGCGTAATCGTGAAGATCGGCTTCCGACAACCAGATCTTCACACCGGACCTTTTCTCGATCAACGCGGGCAGACTAGCCAGTTTCTCGTTCGAAATCTCCCTGATCGGATACCGGATGAAGTGTCGTTCGTTGTGCGACATGAAGCTCTCTTCTTCCGCATAGTAGACGGCATCTTCAGGATCGAAAGTGAAGAGCGCCTCTTCGCCGATGACGGTGACTTCGCCCGGCAGATCCGTCGTCCAGCGATAGGCCACGCCGTCATCGTAAGCGCGGAAGATGAGGCCGAAGCCGTTTTTGAAGGCGAGCCGCAGTTCGTTGTAGCGGTCTCGGATCTCGCGCCGTTTAACGCGAACCGCCGGACGCACTATTTGATCAACGCTGCGCTCTTCCTTTCTGACGACGACCGGATTATCGATATCTCTCCCTTCGATCCGAAGCGCGATCTCGGATGGCTGGACCAGCGGCGCGCCGGCGAGCGAGACGGAAAAGCGCACCTTGTCGGCGATGGCGACGCGCGCCTCCAACCTCCCGTTCGGCGAACGCAGCCGATATTCATTCTGCGCTCGCGCGACGGCACCGCAACTCAGAAGGAACGCGAGAATTAGCCATAGGCGACCGGGTTCGAGGAGGCAAGATCTTGAAGTCGATATGCATGGAGCCGCGATCCGATCTTCGATCACTATGAAATCTCCCGTGCTTTATGGACTCTTCAGAGCGAGAAGCTTTTGGTTCTAGCACATCTGGCGAAATTTGCAAGAGGGATCTTTCGGGCAAGGCCCGGTCCGTAGCGGCAGGCCGATCAGTCGGAGCGGCGCGAGATCGCTTCGTCTTCGACCTCCCCGCCTTTGCTGATCGGGACCTCCGCTGGGCCAGCGTAACTCGCGCCGCGCCGTTCTCTTTCGGATGGCGAGTGTGGCGGTTCCTCTGGGGGATTGAAGCCCGGGTAATCGACACGCGGATGATAGATGGCGATCAATGAATTGGTCATCGCTTCTCTGATCTTGGTCAATTCGCGTAGGCTCAGGTCGCACTCATCGAGTTGGCCATCGCTGACGACGGCGTCGAAGATTCTGCTTACGATGGCTGAGATGTTCTCGGGATCGGGGCGCGCCAGCGAGCGGACCGCCGCTTCGCAAGAATCGGCGAGCATCATCACGGCGGCCTCTTTCGATTGCGGCTTCGGTCCGGGATAGCGGAACTGCGATTCGTCGACGCTCTGTCCGGGGGCGGCTTGGGCTTGCGCTTTGCGCAAGAAGAAGTGGAGAGTGCGCGTGCCGTGATGTTGCGGGATGAAGTCGGCGATCTGTTTGGGGAGGCCGATCTCTTTGGCGAGTTTCAAGCCGTAGCTGACGTGATGGATGAGGATGCGCGCGCTGCGTTCCGGCGGAAGGTGATCATGTGGATTTTCGCCCGTTTGATTTTCGACGAACATCTCGGGCGCGGCCAGTTTGCCGATGTCGTGGTAGAGCGCGCCGATTCGGGCCAGAAGGGCGTTGGCGCCGATGGCGCGACAGGCATCTTCGGCCAGTTGGCTGACCGCATGTGAATGTTGATTCGTGCCCGGAGCGCGCATCGCCAGTTGGCTGAGGATGGGCAGATCGGCGTTCGAAAGCTCGAGCAGCTTGACGTCCGTCAATATCCCGAAGAGCGATTCGTTGATCGGCAGGCCGCCGGAAGTGAAGATCGTCGTGAGCAATCCGCCAGCGATGCCGCATCCGGCGGCGAGCAGCGCCGAGTTCAAAGTCAGCGGTTGTTGGGCGGCGAGGATGACGGCCAGCGCCATCAGCGCGTTGACCGCTCCGGCGAAAAGCCCGGCGAGCGTTACCGATTGGCGTTCGCGATAGCGGTGGATGCCGTAGATCGCCGCGGCGGACGAGGTGAGCGCGTAGAAGGTCATCAACATGCCGTTCGGCGCAAGCAAACCGGCGAAGAGCGCTGTGATCAAACCGGTGATGAAGGCCAGTTGCGTATCAACGAGAAGCGCCACAAGCAACGCTGCCGAGGCGAAGGGGATGGCGAAGCTCCAGAGCGTTGGATCGTTCGTCGGCGGGCGAAGGCTCTGCGAGGCGATGCTATCTGCGACCGTAAACCCGACGCGCATTAAGATCGTCTCGACGATGACGCTCAGGGCGAGCAGCATGAAGGCGCGTTCGAGCGAAAGCGAGAGGCTGGCCGTCGAACTGCGCTTTTCGGTGAACTTCCAAGCGATCCAGTAGAGCGCTGCGATGACGAGGAAGAGGCCGATGAAATGGTGCGGGCGGCGCTGCGCGGCGCCGTAATTTTGCACGGCCTCGAATTGGGCCAGCATGTGCTCTGTCACCGTGTCGCCTTCGCGCGCGATGACTTGATTGCGCTTGAGCGTGATGGTGGCTGGCGGAACCGAGGCGGCGGCTTCGCGGCGGGCCGCTTCGGTCGTCTGCGCATCGAAGATGAGCGTTGGGGCGAGCAGCGGCGCGAGGGCGCCGAAGATCGCGTCGCGTTCTTCGGTCGGCCAGTCTTTGAGTCGCAGGTTGAGTCGGGCGCGCAGCGTTTGCCGCGCCATCGAGAGCGATTTCAACGGAGTTTGGTTCGTCGAGATGATCGATTGGGCGCCGGTGCGCCCGTCGACGAGCCGTATCTCGGGGCGCAGGTTGTCGGCTTCGCGGTCATCGTAGACGTAGCCATCGTTCGCCTCGCGCAGCAGTCGCAGTAGATCGTTCAAGATCTCCGGGTCGAAACGATGGGCGATGATGATGCGCGCGACCCGTCCGTCTCCTTCTCCGGTCCAGACCGGTTCGCCCTGCTCGGCGTTCGGCTGAGTCGCGGCTTGACGCTGCAGGTCTTGCCAAGCGGCGCGGAACTTCTGCGCGCCAGCGGCGCGTGCCGGCTCATAGCGCCAGACGGGACGCACCGCCTCGATCGCCGCCGCGCGCCGTCGCTCGGTCTCGCGGGCATCGATCGCGCTGATGTCAGCAGGCGAGATGACGGTCGAGCGAACGACATCGCCCTCGCGATAGTTCTCCGTGCGCGCGCGCAGAAACTCGCCGCCCAGTAGGAGCGTCGAGACGAACGTGAACAGGATGAATCCGCCGATTTTCAAAGCGCGCGGGGGGAAACGTTGCAGGAAGTAGCGGTCGATCTTTTGCGAAAGAGCTTCGCGAGCTTGCCTGATGGTGAAAGCCGGGGAACGTTTGTGGTGGCGAAGCCAAGAGTTGCGCATTATATCTTCCTCATCGCGGCAAGTTCAGCCGCGGACCAGTCGGGTTGCCCACAGAGCGAATCTTCGTGCGCGAGCGCTTCATCGAGGCGAGCGAGAAGCGGATCGAGGGTTTTTCGATCGATGGCCGAAACGAAAACGTGCGCGCGCACGCCGCACGCTTCGATCTGGCGTTCCGCCGCCGCGATGCTCGCTGGATCGACTAGATCCGTTTTGTTGAAGACCGTAAGGCGAGGGATTGTCGCAAAGCCCAGTTCGCGCAAGATGCGCTCGACCGCCTCGAACCGCCGCGGCCAACCTTCATCCGAAACGTCTACGACATGAAGCAGCAGATCGCTATCTCGGATCTCTTCAAGGGTCGCGCGAAAGGCGGCGATCAGATCGGGCGGGAGATCGCGGATGAAGCCTACCGTATCATTGATGATCACTTCGCGTTCGCGCGGCAAGCGAAGACGCCGCGCGGTCGGATCGAGCGTGGCGAACATGCGCCGCTCGACATGGACGTCGCTTGCTGTCAGCGCGTTGAGCAGGGTTGATTTGCCGGCGTTAGTGTAACCGACGAGAGAGACGATCGGCCTGTGGCGACGGATCCGTTGCTTGCGCCGCTCTTGTCGGCGTTCGCGCAGCAACTCGATCTCGCGCTCGAGACGATTGATGCGATCGCGGACGCGCCGGCGGTCCGTTTCGAGTTTCGTCTCGCCTGGACCGCGCCCGCCGATGCCGCCCGCCAGACGCGAGAAGGCAGAATCCTGACCGACGACGAGGCGCGGCAGACGGTAGCGCAGTTGCGCCAGTTCGACTTGGATCTTGCCTTCGCGCGATTGAGCGCGCTGGGCGAAGATGTCGAGAATCAGTTGCGCGCGGTCGATCACCTTCAAATCTGTGGCTTCGGAGATGGAGCGCACCTGCGCCGGTTGCAGTTCGCGATCGAAGATGATCAAATCGGCGCCTAATTGCATCGCGCGGATGAGCACCTCCTCGAGTTTGCCGCGACCGAGGACGGTGTGCGGGTCGATCGCCGAGCGACGTTGAATGACGCAATCGAGCACGGCGATGTTGGCCGAAGCGGCCAGCTCGCGCAGTTCCGCCATCGATTCTTCGGCTTCGCTGAGCGGTCCGGTCGTCACCCCGATGAGGATCGCGCGCTCTTCCGTGCCGGCTTGCCGAGCGGCGCGGCGGTTTCGCGCCATCTCCTCTTCGAGCGAAGAGATGAGGGCGAGAAAGTCGAGGTTCAGTTGAGATGGAGGACGCGGCTCGAGGAAGACGTAAGGGGAGCGATGGGCTTCGCGCAGCTGATGGGCTGTAGCCGGAAGCAGATGCGCCGCGTAGACAACCGTCGGTAACCCCGTCTGCCCATCGACCACAATGGCGGCCATCAGATCGAGTCGCAGCAGAGCGAGATCGGTGAGGTCATCTTGCGTGAGCGGTTCGGCGTGTAGATGCGTGTGGATGCAGCGCAGACCGCGGAAACGCTCGGGGCTCGTGCGCATGCGGCGGAAATCCGGCAATTCGATGCGATGCGCATCGCCGACGATGACGTACTCGACGCGACCCTTGCGATCGACGAGCACTCCGATCTGACGCCGCGTTTCGTGCGATAGTTCGGCCAACTGGCGGGCGAGTTCCGGCGTGACGATCTGCTGCGGCGCGACCCGGCGCTCGTAAAGCTTTGCGACCCGGCGCTGTTGGCTGGGCTTCAGACCGCCCGTGTGTCCGTAGATCTGGCTAATGGTCGATCCCCCCAGAAAGAAGCTGCTCCCCGATCCGCATCCGCCCGCACAGCATACTGCCGGGGCGCTGATCCGCAAATCGTCGTTGAGAGGTTACAGCGCGAAGGCGGCGAGCGGTTGGGAACGGACGTCGCAGGACGTTGGCTATTTGATGGGAAACGATCATCCCACCGAGAAGGTCAAACATTGTCATCATTCAGCGACGAGGGCTGAGAATCGGCCTCTGCCCTCGATGACGCTTCGGTGCCAGAGGGAAAATTTATCTCACATCGGCAGCAAAGACAAGATGGAGTCCCACAGCGAGCTTTGGCCGGCGATGAAGTTGTATGCGCTTTGCGACCCGTCGTATGATGAGTAACTTGGCGTTTGGGTTCCAAAGCTCTATGATCGTCGCCTGTCAATGATGAGCGAAATCGGAAAAATCCTGCGCGTGGATCCACCCGCGGCCATTCCTGGAGGCGAGGTGGTGATCGAGTGTGCGGATTTCGATACGAGTCACCTGCGCTCATGTAGAGCGCAGTTCGATGGCGTGCAAGGTTGGTTAGTGGCCGCCTCTCCGCGCCGTGTGTTGGCGATCGTGCCGGAGCTCGATCACAGCGGCGAAGTGGAGGTCCGTTTGGTCTGTCGCGCTGGGCGCAGTTCGGCGGCGCAGCTCAAGCTCGGGATGAAGCTCGCCGATGACTTGCACATGGTCGCCAATCCGGTCTTCGATCCGGACGACAGTTCGCTCTACGTGACGCGCTCCGGCTCGCGCGGGCAGCGTGTGCCAAACTCATTGTTGAGGCTCAATGCCGCTGGCGAACTGATCCCGGTCACCGATGAGATCGTCAATCCGACGGGGCTCGCCTTCGACCGCAACGGTCAACTCTACGTGACCAGCCGTTTGGATGGGACGGTCTATCGCGTCTCGGTCTTCGGCGAAGTGATGCCCTTCGCTAAAGACCTCGGGGTGGCGACGGGGCTCGCTTTCGACCGGAACGGTTATCTCTATGTCGGCGATCGTACTGGGACGATCTATCGCGTAAGCGGCTTCGGTGAAGCGGAAAACTGGGCGCAGCTTGAGCCATCGGTCGCCGCGTATCATCTGGCTTTCGGCCCCGACGATGCGCTTTACGTCACAGGACCAACCGTTTCGAGCTACGACGTCGTCATGCGCATAGACGAGGCGGGGCGTTCGAGCGTCTTCTATCGGGGGCTGGGGCGTCCGCAAGGGCTGGCCTTCGATCGCGAAGGCTACCTTTATGTCGCCGCCTCTTTGCGCGGAAGGCGCGGCATCGTTCGCATCAGCCCCGATGGGAGCCGTGCCGAGATGTTCGTCGCTGGGATGAACGTCGTCGGCTTGGCTTTCGGCCCAGACGGCGAGATGGTCGTGGCGACAAGCGAGGCGATCTACCGGCTCGCCATGGGGATTCGCGGCTTGTTGGTCGCTTGAGGTTGAACCGGGCAAGGTTCGCCTTTGACATGGCAAGGACGGCGTGCTAGCTTCGCTTGATTTGCAAAGCGAACTCGCGCGCCGCGGCGTTCTCAAGAATCTTTTTCGAGCGGGTTTATGGAGGATCTCAACTTAAGCCTCTTCGTCCTTTACATGGTTGCGCTCGTCTTCTCGCTATCGGCGCATGAGGCGGCCCATGCTTGGATGTCCGATCGCTTCGGCGACGATCTGGCGCGCTCGTTGGGCCGGATCACGCTCAATCCGGCTTCGCACATCGACCCAGTGGGCACGTTGCTTTTCCCGGCAGTGGCGTTCTTCACGAACGCGCCGCTTCTCGGATGGGCGCGCCCTACGCCGATCAATCCGGCGAACTGGACAAGGCGTCGGGCGGCGAACTTCTTCGTCTCGACCGCTGGCGTGCTGGCCAATCTGCTGATCGCTTTTTTGGCGGGCGCGGCGATCCGTCTGCTGCTTGAGCTTGGAATGATAACCTTTGGCGGCAGTTCCTTCGTTCCGACGATGACCGAGTCGATCCTAGCGCGCGGCGCGGTGGAGCTTTTGGTCGTGCTCTTCATCTTGAACGTAACCTTGGCGATCTTCAATCTTTTGCCGATCCCGCCGCTCGATGGAAGCAAGATTCTGGGCAGCCTGTTGCCGGAACGATGGGAGAGCGCGTTTCAGTCGCTCGATCGATTCGGCTTCATCCTGCTCTTCGTCGCCGTCTTGACCGGCGTCTTCAGTTCAATTTTTCGTCTCATCATGCCGTTCGCTTGGGCTGCCCTCCTGCTCGGCTATTAAGGTGTCGGGGAGCGAAGGGGCGAGGCGGGCGGAGCTTGCGCGAGCTGCTTTTGAGCGATTGCCTGAAGGCCCCGGCCTATCGAGCTGGGGATGGAAAAGGCGAAAAGGGGACAAGCGAAGGATTCGTTTATGAAGCGGATTTTGAGCGGAGTTCAACCATCGGGCAACATACATCTCGGGAACTATCTCGGCGCTTTGCGCAATTGGGTGGCATTGCAGCGCGAGTATCAGAGCTTCTTCTGCATCGTCAATCTCCATGCGATCACGTCGCCGCAGGATCCGCGCGAGCTCGCCGCCAAGACGCGCGAGTTGGCGCGCATATACTTGGCCGTCGGGATTGATCCGCAGATCTCCACGATCTTCGTTCAGTCGGACGTGCCTGAGCATGCCGAGCTCGCGTGGGTGCTCAACTGCATCACGCGCATGTCGGAGCTCGAGCGGATGACGCAGTTCAAAGACAAGGCGCGGCGGCAACGGGAGAACGTCGGCGTCGGCGTGTTCGATTATCCGGTCCTGATGGCGGCTGACATACTGTTGTATCAAACGGATCTCGTGCCGGTCGGCGAGGATCAAAAGCAGCACCTCGAATTGACGCGCGACCTCGCCATCCGCTTCAACCGCGATTACGGCGAGACTTTCCGCGTGCCCGAGCCGTACATCCCACCGGTCGGCGCGCGCATCATGTCTTTGAGCGATCCGACGAAAAAGATGTCGAAATCGGACGACGATCAGAAGGGAACGATCGCGCTGCTCGATGATCCGGACGCGGTGCGCAACAAGTTCCGGCGCGCCGTCACCGACTCGGGGATGGAGATACGGTTCGATCGGGAGCGGCCCGCGATCATGAACCTGTTAACGATCTACCAACTGCTCACCGGCAAGACGCGCGAAGAGATCGAAGACCATTTCGCCGGAAAGGGCTATGCGCAGTTGAAAGCGGAATTGGCCGAGGTGACGATCGAATTCCTCCGCCCCTTGCAGGAGCGCATTCGCGCCATCAGCGATGAAGAGCTCGATCGAATTCTGGCCGAAGGGGCGGAGCGAGCGCGAAGCATCGCCAGCGAAACTTACAGGCTCGTCAAAGAACGGGTGGGGCTCGTTGGCGCGCGAAACTTCAATTAGGGCGAAACGGGCCCGGGAGATGAGAAACGTGTCGGCTGAAACGGAAAATGCGCAGATCAAAGTCGCTGGGGCCGACCCCGCGCTCGTCGTCGAGCGGGGCGGAGAAGAGCTGAAGCTCATCCTCGGCGAATTCTCCGGGCCGCTCGATCTCCTGCTCTACCTCATCCGGCAGGAGCGTGTGAACATCTACGACATCCCGATCGCGCGCATCACGGATGAATATCTCCGTTACCTGCGATTGATGCAGGAGCTAGATATAACGGTCGCGAGCGAATTTCTCGTCATGGCAGCGACGCTGCTCGAGATCAAATCACGCATGCTGTTGCCGCGCGAACCAGCGGCTGATGGCGAGGAGGCGGCGCAAGAGGATCCGCGCCGGGAGTTGGTCGAGCGTCTGCTCGAGTACCAGAAGTACAAGGCCGCCGCGCAGATGTTGTGGGCCAAGGCGACGGTCGAGCAGGCCATCTTCACGCGCGCGCCGCTCGAAACGGATAAACAGAATCCGGAGATCGCCGTGACGGTCTTCGACCTCTTCAAAGCTTTCCAACAGGTCCTCGCGCGGCGCAAGCAAGAGGCGCTGATCGAAATCGAGCGCGACGAGTTGACGATGGCTGAAATGCTCGACCGGTTGCGCGCGGAGATCTCCGCGCGCGGCGAATTGAATCTTCGCGAATTCTTCGAACAGGCTCGGTCGCGCCGCGAACTGGTTCTCGCCTTCTTGGCTGTGCTCGAACTCGTGCGCACGGACTCGATCGCTTTGATTCAACGAGAGATCTTCGGTGACATCATCGCTCGAAAAGTCGAGCGTGCCGTAGAGCTATGAGCGAACCTAGGATGAAAGAGATGCGAGACGGCGAAAACGAGAGCGCGGTTGAGCCTCGGCTCGAAAAGGGGGATTCCGCGCGCCATTCGAACGGGGAGACGACGGCAGACGATGGGCCGAAGCGAGAGGCTCAAGTCAATGATGTCGAAAAGGAAGAGACGGAACGCGCCGCAACGCCCGGCGCGCGTAGCCTGAGCGAGTTGATGGCGATCATCGAAGCGTTGATCTTCGTCTCCGAGGAGCCGCTCTCGGTCAAAACGATGGCTGATATCTTGGGCGAAGATCGCGGCTGGATCGAAACGGCGGTCGAAGCCTTGGCCAAAGAGTTTAACGAACGCGGCGGCGGATTGATGATGCGCGAAGTGGCGGGCGGTTGGCAGATCGTCACGCGCCCCGAATATCACGAGTATGTGCGCGCTTTCTTGCGCGCACAGCCGAGCGCCAAATTATCGCTCGCTGCGCTCGAGACCTTGGCCGTCATCGCGTATAAGCAGCCGATCACCGTGCCGGAGATACTCGAGATACGCGGCGTACAGTCAACCTCGGCGATCAAGACGTTGCTCGAAAAACGGTTGATCGTCGCCAAAGGGCGCAAGGAGACGGTCGGACGCCCGATGATGTACGGCACGTCGAAGGAGTTTTTGATCCAGTTCGGATTGAAAGATCTGTCGGAGTTGCCGAGCATCGAAGATTTCGAAGATCTGGAGAAACTGGAAGGCCCCAAAGAACCTTGAGCCTCGCGAGCTTTATGGAAGAGCGGTTGCAAAAGTTGATCGCAGCAGCGGGTCTCGCTTCGCGGCGCAAAGCCGAAGAGTTGATCCTCGCTGGCGAGGTGACCGTAAACGGCCAGGTCGTGCGCGAACTCGGAACTAAAGCCGATCCGACGCGCGATCACATCAAGGTGCGCGGCAAGCTCATCAACCCGCTGCTCGAGAAGAGAGAGAAGATCTACGTTCTACTCAATAAACCGCGCGGCGTTTTGACCAGCCTTCATGATCCCGAGGGGCGTCCGCTTGTGACCGATCTGATCCCGCCTTCGCTCGGGCGTCTCTATCCGGTCGGACGTTTGGACTTCAATACCGAAGGACTGCTCATTCTCACGAATGATGGTGAACTGGCGAACTACATCACTTCGGCGCGCAACCGCATCGGCAAAGTCTACGAGGTCAAGGTCAAGGGAAAACCGCCCGAAGACGCGATCGAGTTTTTGCGCCGAGGGCTCAAGCTCGATGATGGCGCGCGCACAGCCCCGGCGGAGATCAGGAGATTGGCCGAAACGAAGACGAACACATGGTATGAGGTGGTTCTATACGAAGGCAAGAATCAGCAGATACGCCGCATGTTCGACAAGATAGGACACTCCGTCGTTAAGCTGCGCCGTGTGGCGATCGGGCCGATCCGCGACGAGAAACTGGCTCCGGGGGAGTGGCGCTTTCTTACGCCGAAGGAGTTGGAACTGTTGCGACGGCAGAAAGCGCCAGCGCGTTCGCCGACGCTCTCGCGGCGAAGTCGCGGACGGAATTGATCTTTCAGGTCGAATGCCCGGCCCTTGGCTTGCAAATTAGGCCCAGTCTTCGGTGGTGATGAGTTGGTTCGTTGGGCGCGCTCGGATCGCTTGCGTTGCAAATTGGGTTCAGCCTCGATCGCGTCATGATACGTAGATCTCAAGCCCTTTCGCTGAGGATTAGGTTCGGTCTTGATCCGTAAAGTGGAAGGCACCAATGGAGGTTGAAGATGGAATTCGAAGTGCTTTTCCTCTTCCTGTTTCTCGCCATCGCTTTGCTCGTCGTCGCGTCGAAGACGATCAAGATCGTACCGCAGGCGACCGTCATGTTGATCGAAAGGTTAGGACGCTTCAGCCGTCTGGCGACCAGCGGTTTGAACGTCATCGTCCCATTCCTCGATCGCCCGCGCGCCGTCTACTGGACCGGAACGCGGCCCGGCTTGACGTCGATCGACTTGCGCGAGCAGTTCATCGATCTCCCGCCACAGCCAGTGATCACGCGCGATAACGTGACGATTCACGTCGATTCGGTCGTCTACTGGCAGATCACCGATCCGATCAAAGCCGTCTATGAGGTGGCCGATCTGGTCGGCGCGATCATCCAGTTGACCATCACCGGCATGCGTTCGGTGATCGGCGAGATGGACTTGGATCACACGCTCTCGTCGCGCGAGCAGATCAATTCCAAGCTGCGCGTCATCCTCGATGAGGCGACCGATAAGTGGGGCGTCAAGGTGACGCGCGTCGATGTCAAAAACATCACGCCGCCCGAAGATGTGCGCGTCACGATGGAGAAACAGATGACCGCCGAACGCAACCGTCGCGCGCTCGTCCTTCAAGCCGAAGGCGAAAAGCAGGCAGCCATCGCGCGCGCCGAGGGCGAAAAGCAAGCGGCGATAACGCGCGCCGAAGGCGAGAAAGAGGCGGCCATCCTGCAGGCTGAAGGCGCCGCCCAAGCCCGTCTGCGCGCCGCAGAAGCCGAAGCCGCAGCTATCGCGCGCATCTCGCAGGCGCTGCTCGGACAGGGCGATCCGTCACACTATCTGCTCACCACGCGCTACATCGAAAGCCTGAAGGAGATGGTTAAAACGAACAACTCCAAAGTGATCTTCATGCCCGTGGAGACGGCGAGCGTCCTTTCGAGCGTCGGCGCGATCAAAGAGGTCCTCGCCGAAACGGGCGAAAAACGCGGCGACAACGACGAAGAGACGACGGCGCTTCCTCCTGGACGCACGCGACAGTTACCGCGCTAGACCACTCTTCTCCCGCCCGATGCCGGGGAGAACAGAGCTTGGCGAAGGCGCTCTCGGCGGACGCGCGATGCGCCTGGAAACGACACCGCGCGCGACGCTTTTCTTAGCGAGCGTCGCGCGCGCGAACGCCTCTTGACACTCGCTCCGACCCAAAGCTGACTCGACATCCCGTCCTCCTCTACTCACTGCCCGCCAACTGCCAGCCGTCGCCGACCACTCTCCTCTTGACAGCAAGCCCCACTTATCATAGCTTTGAAAACTAAAATTTAGGCTGATCTAAAAAATAGTTTAGGAGTATCTAGAATGAAGATGGCAGCGGTCACGGCGGCGATCATCTTTCTGGCGCCCGTCGCCGCGTATGGGCAGGCGGCGGGAGTTGTGCGCGGCATCGCGCGCGATGCGCACGGAGCCGTCATCGCGGGTGCGATGGTAACGCTCTCTCGCGCTGATGATCTCCGCTACGAAAGAACAGATCGAGAAGGTCGGTTCACTTTCTTCAATGTTCCCTTCGGCCCTTATTTGTTGAGCGCTTCGCAAACTGGCTTCGCTACGGTCACGCGAGAAGTTCTGGTTCAATCGAGCGTGCCCGTGGATCTGGAGCTGGTCCTCGTGCCGTCAGGACTTGCCGAAGAGGTGACGGTTATGGGAGAGGCTGCGGTCAAAATCGGCGCGGCGGCGAGCGAGTACGGCGTCGACCGCGAAAGTTTGCGCAACATCGCGGGCGCATTGCCTTCGCGCCAGATGGAGACCCTCATCTTGTCAGTGCCCGGCACGGCGCGTGATGGCAAGGGCGTCTTTCATGCGCGCGGAGCGCATTATCAGGCTTCGGTCGTCATCGATGGCGTTCCGGTGAGCGATCAGCTTTCGACCATCTACGCCAACAATTTCGATGCGCGCAATGCGGAGGATTTGAACGTTCAACTTGGCAGCATCCCGCCGGAGTTTGGCAACAAGGTGTCGGCGGTCATCCAAGTGACGACGCGATCGGGACTCGGCGCGGGCAAGAGGTTGTTCGGCGAACTTTCGTCGAGCCTCGGATCGTTCGCTTCGGGCGAGGCCGGGTTCAAACTGGGCGGCGAATCGCGCGACCGCCGCTGGGGCTATTTCGTCTCTGGCGCTTTCAACCGTTCATCTCGTTTCGTCGATCCGCCTTTTCAGAACGCGCAGGCGATCTTCGCCGACGGGCGAGTGGTGACAGCTTCGGGGCGCGGCTTGCACAACACAGGGGCGAGCCAGAATCTATTTGCGCGGTTCGATTTTGTGCCGGATGACCGGAACTTCTTCAAGCTCAATCTGGTCGCGGCGCGCTCGCGCTTCGAGGTGCCGAATCTTCCCTCGCAGCAGCTCAACGGGCAGGACCAGAAACAGGAGAATCGCAACCTCGCCATCTATCCTTCGTGGCAAAGGGCAGTGGGGGGAGGCGGGCTTGTCACCATCGCGCCATATTTGCGCCTATTCACCGCGGGCGCAACGAGCAGCGCGGGCGACACCCCGATCAGTTTCGATTACGGGCGCCGCTTGGCGACCTATGGTCTTGTGGCTAGTTACGCACACTCGACCGCCTCGCACCAATTCAAGACTGGACTGGATCTGTTCGCCTTTCCCGTCAGCGAACGCTTCGATTTCGAGATCACTGACGCCTCTTACAACCCTCTGCCGGTCAACTCGCGGGCGATCATTCGCCCCGATGGGCAGGTGGAGTTCTTCTTCGATCCGCGGTTGAGCGAAGAGGAGCGATGCGAACTGTTGCTCGTCTTCAATCCGAATTTGGTCGCTTACGATCGCACCATCTACGAGCAGGCGCGCGCCAGCGGCTCGGTTGTGCAAGGCGCGGTGCGACGCTTCACCGCTTCGCCGCGCCGGACGGGGCGGCAATTCTCCTTCTACGTTCAGGACACTTTCCGTCGGGGCGCGTGGACCCTATCGGGCGGAGTGCGAATCGACCGGTACGCCTTTCTCGTCAGGGACTCTGCCATCAGTCCGCGTCTAGGCGTCGCGTACCGTGTGCCTTTGACGGGGACGGTGGTGCGCGCTTCCTACAATCGCATCGCACAAACGCCTTCGACCGAAAATCTCTTGATCTCGGAATCGCCCGAAGCGGCTTCGCTCGTCAACCCGGAAACGGTGCGGCGGCTGGGCGCTCGATTGCGTTTCGTGCCTCTCGAACGCGCGAACTGGTACGAGGCAGGCGCACAACATCTCTTCGGGCGGCGCGTCAAACTGGATGTCGCATACTATGCGAAGCGCATACGCAATATCCACGACAACGATCAGTTCTTAAACACGACGATCATCTTCCCGATCGCGCTCGCGCGGGGGCGCGTAGATGGCCTTGATCTCAGCTTCGATGCGCGGCTTGGCGGTGGCGTGCGGACGATCTTGAGCTTGGGAACGGTGCGCGCGCGCGTGCGCCCGCCGTTTGCCGGCGGGCTGTTTCTAAGCGGCGCGACGCCTGAAGATTTCGGCGACCGGGAATTCGTCATCGATCACGACCAGAAGCTCAACTTGCAGACGGCGATTCAGTACGTCAACGAACGGATCGGGTTGTTCGCGCAGTTTCTGGTGCGACACGACAGCGGTTTGGTCACTGGCGTGAGCGCCGAAGACGTTCCGGCGCTGCTCGCCGATCCCGACACGGCTGCTGGCGTGCCGTTGCTCGATTTCACGGAAGAGCCAGTGCGCGTGCGGGCCAGAACGACCTTCGATGTCTCGGTCGGTTATGACCTCGTGCGCTCAGCAGGCGGGCGCGTGCGCGTGCAGTTCGACGCGCTCAATTTGACCAATCGTTTGGGGCTATATAACTTCCTCTCCGTCTTTGGCGGGACGAACTACGCGCCGCCGCGCGCTCTGAGCGTGCAGGTGAAATATATCTTCTAATCAAGATCGTGGCGGTAAGAATTCCCTCATTGGGCACGCCACAGGTTTGAAGCGCGTCTTCCGATCCAGAGGCCGTCGTGCTTTCGCCTCATTCGCCGCGAAGAGGTAGGGCGGCAAGTTCTGTGTAGCGCGCGCCTTCGGGCCGCAGTTCACTGCGCATGATGACCATTTCGTGCACTGCGAATCTTTCTGTTTCGACGGGCAGTTCGAGATGAAGCTTAACGAGTTGCGGCGCAGGGTTGCGCAGCCGCGCAAGCGTGATGTGCGGGCGAAACGGTCGCGCCTCGCGCGGGAAACCAACCTTGTGGCATTCATCTTCGAGGCTCGCTTGCAGGTGCGCAAGCCGTCCCGATGGGTCGCCAAGTCCGAGCCAGAGGACGCGCGCCGCGCCGCGCGGCGGGAAGACTCCGGGGCCAGCGAGCGTCAGTTCAAACGGAGCGACACTCATCGCCGCGCGTTCCGCTGCGCTTCTTAAAGCGTCGAGGCGCGACGCTTCGATCTCACCCAAGAACTTGAGCGTAAGGTGCAGCTTTTCGCTTCGCTCCCAGCGCGCCGCAAAACCTTGAGGAGAGGCGCGCAATCGTCCGATGCGTTCGGCAAGGCGTGCGCGCGTCGCGTCGGGAAGCGCGATGGCGCAAAAGACGCGAAGAGATTTCGCTTCGTCTGTTGCCCTGTTAATCATCTTGCTAGACTGGCGAACCGAACCGCCATTACCTCGCCCCTCATCGCTCCGTACCGGCGAAGCTGCCGTTCGCGCGATGCTCGCGTCTGATCGGGTTGCGTTCCGCCGTTTGCGTCGTTGGTCTGAGCACGGCTTCGACCTGTGCTGTGGTTGCGACGGCTTTCGCGGAGAAAGGGAAGAGGCTCGGACGTGCGGCGAGCCAATCATTCAATTGATCTTTCCAGTGCTGGCTTGCGGGATCGCCCGAAACGCCGAGCGCGATGCCTTGTCGCGTCCGATCCCAATCGCTCGCATCGGCGATGAGGCGCATCGAAACGCCTGCGCCGACGTTGACCGTGGCGATCAAGCCGTTGCCGCTGCCGCGTTGCGGCACGGGGGCGATGGCGAACGCCTGTCCGATCAACGGAATCGAAGCGAGCGGATGCGGAAAGCGCGCTTGCGCGTAGCGTCCCCACGTCCACTCATCTTCGTTCTGGCCCAGCCGCGCCGAAAGCGCCGCGCGCGCGTCTTCGTAGCATGCGCGAATAAGCTCGGCATAGTTTTTGAACTCGCGCGGCAGCCAGTCGGTCGGGCGCTCTTGGATCAAGCGGTCGAGCAAGGTCGCTTCGTTGCCCCAGCGAAAATCGCGCGCACGTTCCGGCCCGATCGCCGCCGCAATGATGCGCTGGCGAAAGGCTTGTTTCATCTCAGCGACGAGAGGTGCAACGCGCGACGTCGGCTCAAGCTGGCCATCCCAACCGTCGAGAAGCCCAGCTACTGACTTCATGCGCGCGTCGTCCGAAAAGGCTTCGCGGATGAGCTTGGCCGCTTCGCGCGCGAACAGGTGGCCGCCGATCGAATAGGTGTCGCCCTGTATCTGCGCGAAATCTTCAATGCTCAGCTTCTGTTTGGCTTGTAGAAGATCCCAAATGCGGCGTGCGCGATACGGAGCGATCCAGCTATAAGTCAGGTGATACGGGTAATCCAATCCGACGACGCGATTGTTAGCTGTGACGATCATGCCCGAAGGCGGATCGAAGACGTGCGGCAACTTTTCGAACGGGATGTAACTGGTCCACTCGCCATCATCCGTTGTCCCGTCATAGGGGAGGCTGCCGTCGCCTTTGCGCCGGATGGGTATGAGTCCGGCTCCGTAATAGCCTATGTGGCCGTCCACATCGGCATAGACGAAGTTCTGCGTCGGGCCGCGGTATTTTCGTAGCGCGTCGCAGAACTCATCCCAGTTACGCGCGCGGTTGAGCGCGTAGAAGGCTTCGAACTCGATGGCGTCCGGATCAAGCGCCGTCCAACGTAGCGCGTAACGTTCCGCTCCTCGCTCGAGGATGATCGGGCCGTGCCGCGTGATGGTCACTTCGTGGACCACCACGTCGGTTGTGGTGTCGGTGAAGTTGCGCCGCACTCTGATCTCTTCGCGACGGATCGCGGCTTCGCGCCAACCTTGGGGCGTCAGGTAGCGCTTCGGGTTGTTGGCATCGAACTTTTCGAGATAGAGATCTTGCACATCAGGGCCGAGATTGGTCGCGCCCCACGCGATGCGGTCGTTGTGGCCCAGTATCACGCCCGGTGCCCCCGGCGCCGTCACGCCCGCCACGCGCAGGTTCGGCAGCGAAAGATGGACCATGTGCCAGATGGATGGCGCCGAGGCGGGAAGATGCGGATCATTGGCGAGCAGAGGTTTGCCGCTTGTGGTGCGCGTTCCTGCCACGACCCAATTGTTGCTCGCGGCGAGATCTTCGACATACAGGCCGACTCTTTCGAGCGATCGGCGATCGAGTTCTGCCGCGCGCCTCATCTCGGCGAGCAGCGAGCCGCTCGGAAGAGGCGCATCACGTGCGCCTTCGCGGCGGCCAGTTTGCGCTGAGATGGATCGCTGATCGCTGCCGATCACGATGACGTCGAGCGGTGAAGTTGTCGGCAACAGTTGCTGAAGCCTATCTTGCAGCAGATCGCGGAGCGAAGCGCGCATCAGATCCGTTTGCCATGTGGTCGAAAGGACTTCGGCGAAGATCTTGCCGATGAGGATCGAGTCGGTCGGGCGCCACGGTTGCGGGCGATAGCGCAAGAGGCGAAACTCCGCGGGCAGATTCTGATCCGTCAGCGAAGCGATGTAGGCGTTAACGCCGCGCGCGTAGGCTTCGAGCGCGCGGCGCAATTCGGGCGACGCTTTCGCGTAAGCTTGCTCAGCCAAGAGCGCGAAGCCATAGGTGCGCCGCCGTTTGTCTTCTTCGAGCGTCGTTTTGCCGAAGATCTCCGAAAGTTCTCCTCGCGCGGTGCGCCGCAATAGGTCCATCTGCCATAGCCGGTCGCTCGCCGTCACGTAGCCTTGCGCGAAGAAGAGATCCTCTTCATTCTCCGCCTCGATGTACGGGATGCCGCGCGCGTCGCGCCGAATGGTTACGCTCGCGCGCAATCCGGCTAGATCGATGACACGCGATGTGTCGTTCGAGGCGACCTGTTGTGTGTGCAGGTGAAAACCGGGAATGATCGAGAGAAGGAATAGGGCTGAAAGCAAAGTCACGCTGTTTCTCATCGCCGACCTCAAGCTTGACAAGCGTCGCTTCCGCGGCAGCGATGATAAACGCTCGAGTGTTCGTTGGCAATCATCGCGTGACAAAGGAGCGCCCTGCGCGATTGATGCGATGATGGATGCGCTGCAAACCGTCTTCAGTCGAACTTAGCTCGGATCCATAGTGGCCAGTGGTCCGAGTAATTGATGCGGCGGGCGATCCCCCAGGCTTGAGGGGATAATCCGTGCAGCCAGATCCAATCGAGTTTGAGTTCGAGCAATCTCAATCCCATGGCTGTGAATCTCCAAGTCGGTTGATCCTCGTCAAAAGGGGTCAAAAATCCGGCCTGCGCGAAGAGTCGGCGCGTCTCTTTGAGGGCCGCCACTTCGGTTGTATTGAAATCGCCGAGCACGATATAGCGCGTGATTTGAGGATAGCGTTTAAGGTCGTCGAGGACGGCGCGCAATTGATCTATCTTCTGCCAAACCTCGATGCGCGTCTCAGAGTGGACCGTATAAACGCGAACCGCGCGGTCGGGAGCGATTTTAATCGTTGCCCCGAGCGCGACTCGCCGGCGACCGCGTGGGCCGGGATGTGGGAGAACGATGCGGCTGATTTCGGTGAGCGGATAGGGGCTGAAGAGCGCGACGCCTGTCTCCTCTTCCGTCGAGTCTTCTGATTGGGGCGGGGCGGCCCATGCGTAGTTCATTCCGAGCCCCTCGGCGATCAATCGCGCTGTGTTCGTATAACCGGTTCGTCGCTTGCGGCGATCGACCTCTTGCAGACCGATGATCTGCGCGCCGCCGACTTCCGCATCGGAGCGCAAGCGTTCGATGATCTCGTGCAACTCTTCGCCGCTGCGCCAACGTATGTTGTAGGAAACGATCTTCAGTTCATCCGATGTCGATGGAACGGTGAGTTTTGGTGGGCTGCCCGTTTCGAGCAGCGCCGCATCGTCATTGGGCGAAGCTGCGGGGAATGGAGACGGATCTATGTCGAAGCGAAGAGATGACGCTAAGGTCAGAACACAGGCGAAGAGCAGACTGCAGCGCATGATTCAGCCCCGACCGTTTCGCTCTGCTTTCGATTTTAGCCTAGCGATAGCCAAATTTCATGCGGGCGGATGCCGAGATAGGGAGCCTCTATGAGCCTTTGAGGAGCGAAGAGCCTATCTAGCGAGCGGCTTTAGATCGAGTTGACTTAATCTCTGACGCTCAATCCGCGACCTCGAAACCGGCTTCGAGCCCGCCGACGGAGCTGTTGCCGACATATACTTTGAATTCGCCCGGTTCGACGACGAATCTCATCTGGCGGTCATAGAAGCCCAATTGTTCCGGGCCGAGCGTGAATCGAACGGTTCGCTTCTCGCCGGGCTGTAGCGTGAGCCGTCTGAATCCTTTCAATTCGCGGACGGGGCGCGTCACGCTGGCGGCGACGTCGCGGATGTAAAGCTGGACCACCTCATCGCCAGGGCGTTGGCCGATATTTTCAACTTCGGCGGTGACCGTCAAATTCTCATCTCGGCGGATTCGGGTTGCGCTCAATTGCAGATTCGTCAACCGAAACTGCGTGTAACTCAAGCCAAAGCCGAAAGGGAAAAGCGGCGTCCACTGCGCATCGAGATATTTTGATGTGTACTTATTGTCCTCTTGTGGTGGCCGTCCGGTGTTTTTGTGATTGTAATAGAGCGGCACCTGGCCGACGGTGCGCGGGAAAGTCACGGGCAATTTGCCGCCCGGATTGACATCGCCGAAAAGGACATCGGCGATGGCGTGTCCGGCTTGAATGCCTGCGAACCATGTCTCCAAGATAGCCGGGACGTTCTCCGCCACCCAGCCGATCGTGAGCGGACGGCCGTTCATCAAGACGACGATGATCGGTTTGCCCGTAGCGTGGATCGCTTTGATCAGTTCGAGTTGATGGCCCGGTAGATCGAGCGAAGTGCGCGAAGCCGCTTCGCCGCTCATCTCCGCCGATTCTCCGACGGCGAGGATGACGACATCGGCCTGCTGGGCGAGCCGGACGGCTTCACCGAAGCCTTTCGTCGAACCCCCTTCGATCTCGCACCCTTTGGCGTACATGACCTTCGTCTTCGGGCCAACTTTGGCCCGAACGCCCGCGAGCAAGGTGACGACATCCTCAGGGCGGCCAGCGGCATGCCATGGGCCGAGCGGAGCGTTCCGGTCGTCGGCTAGTGGGCCGATCACGGCGATGGATTTTAGCTCCTTACTGAGCGGAAGGAGGTTGTTCTCATTCTTCAGCAACACCATCGAGCGAGCGGCGGCTTCGCGCGCGACTTTGACGTGTTCGGGGTTGAGGATGAGCGTGCGTTCGCGCGCTTCATCCACATACGGTCGATCGAAAAGGCCCAAGCGGAATTTGATGCGCAAAATTCGCCGCACGGCTTCATCTATCTGCTCCATAGTGAGCTTGCCATCTTTGATCAATCGCGGTCCGTGCGTGCTGAAAAGGTGGCTCACCATCTCCATATCCAAGCCAGCCCCGAGCGCGTAATAGACCGCTTCAGCTTCGTTGGCGGCCAAGCCGTGAGCGATCAACTCCGGCACGGCTGTGTAGTCGCTTACGACGAAGCCGTCGAACTTCCACTCGCCGCGCAGCACGCGAGTGAGCGTGAATGGATTGGCTGAAGCGGGCACGCCATTTAGATCATTGAAAGCGCTCATCAGCGTCCCCACGCCGGCTTCAACAGCGGCTTTGAACGGCGGAAGATAGATCTGGCGTAAGGTCCATTCGGAAAGATCCGTGGTGTTGTAATCTCGTCCGGCTTCCGCTGCGCCATAGGCGACGAAGTGTTTGGCGCACGCGAGCACGCGGTCGGGCGCGCTGTAGTCGGTGCCTTGGAATCCGCGGACACGCGCGCGCGCCATCTCCGCCCCGAGGTATGGATCTTCGCCCGCCCCTTCGACAATTCGCCCCCAACGCGCATCGCGCGTAATGTCAACCATCGGCGCAAAGACCCAGTTTATGCCGGCGGCTCTGGCTTCGGCAGCCGCAACGCTCGTCGTCCGTTCCACCGTTGCCGGATCCCAGCTGCTCGCTTCGCCGAGCGGGACGGGGAAGATCGTGCGATAGCCGTGGATGACATCGAAGCCGAAGAGTAGAGGGATCTTCAGCCTTGATTGCTCGACGGCGATGCGTTGCAGCTCGTTCACGCGGCGCGCGCCAAGCACATTCATGAAGCCGCCGACGAGACCTTTCCGTATCATCTCGATCCGTTCGTTATAGTTGTCATCGTTCGGACCATCGAACAGTTGCAATTGCCCTAGTTTCTCTTCCAGCGTCATCTGTTTGAGGAGGGCATCGATCTTCCGTTCGATCTCATCGTGTGGCGGTGCTGGCAGCGCGATGATTGGTAGTTTGGCGATGATCAGGTAAAGTATGAGCGCTCGGGCGACTGCTTTCATCTTGCTCTCTCGGCGTCATGTATTTATACACAACTTGACGGATATCGGTAAGAGAAAGGTTTGACCAATCCTCAGACCCTTCCCGCTAATCCCTGTCCTTTCTCCCATTGAGTGGTAATGTTGTGTCGGTCGATGAGAGAAGGGAGGCGAATCCTCAGGCGTTTCAGGTAAGCGTAGGCTGGGGCCAAGGAGATCTTCTTGCCTAGTCGTTCTTGCACCCAAATCTGAACCTTCCTCCCCGTCCACGCCCCTCCGCCGGGGGCGGGGCCCTGCAGCGCTTCCAGAAGCTCGCTCTGCTCTTCTGGAGTAAGCTTGAGGGGCGGTCCGGGGTTCTGGTGGCGACGGTCTCGCAGGGCCTCTGGCCCCTCCCGATTGTAGCGGCGCAGAGTTTGCGTTACCCACCTTTCAGTGCGACCCAGAGCCGCAGCCACCTCTTTGCGGCTCTTGTTCTGCGCCGCGAGTCGGACGGCTTGGAGGCGATCGCGAGTCAGGGGATCGGTCTCCTCGTTGCATCTTCGCTCGAGTTCGTTCAAGGTCAGGTGGTGCGCGACATAAAGAGGCATAGGAAAACCTTCCCTCAGTCTGGTCTTTCTGCCTTTAAATTACCCCGGAAATTTTTAGAAATATTTCCGACTCAATCTATAAACGAGCAGTTACGCCCGAGAAGGAGTGACCCTATGCGACGGAAGTGTGTGCGTCTACTATTGCTTTTCTCTTTCGCTTTTTGGTTCGGCGGAGCCGCCTATAGTCAATTTAGGACGGCCATTCAAGGCATCGTCACGGACGTAAACGGCGCCGTCGTTCCGAACGCTACGGTAACGCTATTGAACAAAGAGACCGGGAGGGCGCAGCAGACGATCACCAATGAGACCGGATTCTATCGCATCTCGGGGCTTGCGCCCGGTTCGTACACGATCAGCGCCGAGGCTGCTGGTTTCAAAAAGCAGGTCATCGAAAACCTTGTGATCGGCGCCGAAGAGCTTCGCGGGGTTAATCTCACTCTTGAACCGGGGCAGGTGACCGAGACGGTTACTGTGAGCGCCGAATCTAACCTCTTGCATACGGAAGGCGGCGAGGTCGCTGGCACGATCACGACGACCGAGATTCTGCGGTTGCCGCAGATCGGGCGGGATCCGTATGAGCTCGTGCGATTGGCGCCGGGCGTCTTCGGTCTTGGCGCGCGCACGGGGACGGGCGCCGCGGTCAACCTGCCGAACACGGTAGGTCCTGGCGGCTCAAACGATCAGATCTTCGCCACCGAGAATCGCCCGCCGATCACCGCCAATGGCCAGCGAGTCGAAGCCAACAACATCCAGATCGATGGCGTGACCGCGATGAGTCAGGCGTGGGGCGGAGCTGCCGTCGTCACTCCCAATCAAGAGTCGGTCAAAGAGGTTCGCGTCCTAGCGAACAACTATTCGGCGGAGTACGGGCGCAACACTGGCGCGCAGGTGCTCGTCGTCTCGCAGACGGGGACGAACGATCTTCATGGAAGCTTCTTCTTCAAGCGGAACACGCCGGGGATGAATGCCAAGCAGGATTTCACACGCGCTGGAACCGCGATCCGCGAGGATCCACAGCGCGTCGAGCAGTTTTTGAGCCAATGGGGCGGTAGCGTCGGCGGCCCCATCTACCTGCCGCGTTTTGGCGAAGGCGGACCGGCCTACTGGAGCGGCAAGAACAAGCTTTTCTTCTTCATCTCCTACGAACGGGTCGGAAGATCAAGCAGCCGTCTGGCTGGCGAGTGGATCGAGACGCCAAATTATGTCGAGGCCGTCAAAAGGTTGCGCCCGAATAGCGTCGCAGCCAAAATCCTCAACTTCCCGGGCATGACGCCGCCGCGCGTCGCGAGCATCGATTCTTCGCGCAATTGCGCTTCCGCCGGTTTCATCGAGGGGGTGAACTGCCGAACGGTTGCGGGCGGCCTCGATATTGGCTCGATCAATCAGGCGGCGCGACCGGGCGTTCCACAGCCGGACACGGGCGGCGGCCTTGACGGCGTCCCTGACATTCAGTTCGCGCAACTTTTCATTCCCGACAAGACGACGGCGCAGCAATTTAACGCGCGCATCGATTTTCAGGTGACCAAGGATGATCTGGTCGCTTTCAGCATGTACTGGGTGCCGAACACGCGCAACTTCAACGATCCGTGGAACAAGGGGCGCCCGGCGCTCGATTTCACTTCCGCGCGGCGCAACATGGTCGGCACGCTCCTGTGGACGCGGACGCTATCGCCGACGATGATCAACGAGGCGCGGTTCAACGTCACGCGCTGGTATTTCGACGAGGTGAAATCGAACCCGAACATCGGGTGGGGCATCCCGCGCGCCAACGTCTGCTTCAATCCGGGCTGCATCGGTTTCGGCACCGGCATCGGTCCTGGGGTCTTCTATCAGACGACCTACAACGCGCGCGATACGCTCAGCAAAGTCGTCGGCGCACACGCGCTCAAGTTCGGCGTCGATCTGATCGCCGAACAGAACAACGATCATGCGCCGTGGGCCGGACGTCCGACCTTCGATTTCGGGAACTTGTGGAGTTTCGCCAATGACGCGCCGAATGATGAGTCAGCGTTCTTCGATCCGAAGACGGGCGGATTCACGGATCTGGCCGCTTACGCGCGCAGCAAGTATTACGCGCTCTTCGTGCAGGATGATTGGAAACCGCGTCCCAATCTGACGCTCAACCTTGGTCTGCGTTGGGAGTATTTCACGCCGCTGCGCAGCGCTAACGATCACATCTCGAACCTCATCCTCGGGCCGAACGGCAGTCTGCTCGGCGCGCGCCTCAAGGTCGGCGGCGACCTGTTCCGCCCTGATCGCAACAACTTCGGTCCGCAGCTCGGTTTCGCGTGGAATCCGGCGGCTTTCGAGCGAAAGATGGTCCTGCGCGGCGGGTTCGGCATCGGGTACAACCGTCTTCCCGGGTCGCGACTGCTCGAATCGCGCTTCAATCCGCCGTTCTTCGCCGGTTTCTTCTTCGATCAGGCGAGCGGAAACATCTTCTACGCGACGGCGAGCGATCTCAATTCGTTCAACTATCCGGCCAACCGCGCCGCCACTTTGACCTTCGACCCGAACACGGGCATCCCGTTGAGCGGCCCGCCGGTCAACGTCAACGCGACGCTTCAAGACGTGCCGAATCCATATGCCTATCGTTACTCCTTGACGTGGGAGTATGAGCTTGGTGCAAACTGGCTCGCTTCGGTCGCTTATCAAGGAAGTGCGGCGCACAAGCTCCCGCGCTTGGTGCCATACCACAAGTTTGTGACGCCCAATCCGCGCATCGGCAGCGTCAACTTGATGCTGACGGATGTCAATAGCAATTTCAACGCGCTTCTTGTCGGCGCGACGCACCGCTTCGCACGCGGCTTCCTGTTCAACGCCGAGTATCGTTGGAGCAAGAGTCTCGATACTTGCTCCAACGATCACGATTGTCGTCAAACCTATCCGTTCGATCAGCGGACTGAGTATGGCCCCTCGGACTTTGACGTCCGCCATGCGCTCAAAGCCTATGGCGTGTGGGAGCTTCCGCTGCTGCGCGGGAGAAGCGATTGGCTCGGTAAGCTCGTCGGAGGTTGGGAAGTGAGTGGCATCCTAACGGCTAGCTCCGGCTTCCCGTGGACGCCCGTTGTCGGCGGCGGACAGTGCAACGCGCAAGTGGCCGGCGGCAATGTCTGTCCGTTGCGTCCCGTCGCGCAGGTAAGACCGCCAGCGACGACCGACACGGGCAACGACACTTTCCTCGGCGCTGGACCATTTCCGGGCGGCGGATTGCTTTACTTCGTGCCGCCTCCAGCGGGAACGTTCGCCGTCCCGCCGCGTCCCGGAGTTGGGCGCAATAGCTTGCGCGGTCCGCGTTACTTCAGCGTTGACATGACGCTTCTTAAGCGTTTCGGTCTTCCCGCGATGCCGGTCCTTGGCGAGAAGAGCGGAATAGAGTTGCGCGCCAACTTCTACAATCTCTTCAATACGGTGAATCTTGCGCCCTTCCAAGCCAACGACGACAACACGCAGATTCAACATCCAGACTTCGGTCGCGCGTTGCACGTGTTGGCTGGGCGGGTCGTCGAGATTCAAGCGCGCTTCAGCTTTTGAGTTATGATGCTTCTCGCAGCGTGAGATCTGTAAAGCGCCGAAATCGTGATCCTTCACCGAGGGGCGTGAGACTGCTCTTGTTGAACCGGCGGTTTAAATATGCTGCGCCATTTGCGGCCACTCTGCTCGTTTGTGCGACAGCGTGGGCGCAAGCGAACAGAGCGTCTTTCACACAACTCGTCGCGCAAGCCGAACAAGCGCGACAGGCTGATCGCGTCGAAGAAGCGCTTGCGCTCTACCGCCGAGCTTTGACCATGCGGCCCAATTGGACGGAAGGGTGGTGGTATCTCGGTACGCTCCTTTACGACCGCGACGCTTTCGCCGAGGCGGCAGAAGCTTTCAGAAGGGCGGCTGCTCTCGATCCGAAGGTCGGAACGATGTGGGTCATGCTTGGGCTGTGTGAGTTCAAACTCGGTCGTCACGCGGACGCGCTCGCACACATACAGCGGGGCAGGCGACTGGGCACGAGCGCCGATCCGCAGTTTCGGCGGGTCATGCTCTACCACGAGGGGCTGCTGCTAATTGGCAAAGGCGCATTCGAGCAGGCCCGGCGGACACTCAGTCTTTTGAGCCGCGAGGGCGTGGAGAGTGAAGAGTTGCTCACGGCGCTCGGACTTGCAGCGCTCAACCGACGTTTCGCCGATTTGCTGGCGGGCGGTCAACGGATGCAGCGATTGGTCCAGCGCGTCGGTCGAGCGGAACATCTCGCGGCGCAGAAGCGCGTCGCTGAAGCTTTGCGCGAATACGAGGGGTTGCTCGCCGAATTTCCTAAGGAGCGCAACGTCAACTACGCTTTCGGGCGCTTCCTTCTTGATGTGCGGGACAACGAGCGGGCTGCGCTCGCCTTCGCGCGCGAGATCGAGAACCATCCGGACAACGTGGCGGCGCGCTTGAATTTCGCTGCGCTCAAAGCGCGCACCGATCCGCATCTTGCGCTCCGACATGCCGAGGAAGCGGTCAGACTGGACGCGCGTCTGCCGCTGGGCCACTATCTGCTCGGTACGCTCCTTCTTCAAACCGATCAGATCGCGCGCGCTATCGCGGAACTCGAGATCGCGCGACGCGCTCTTCCGCGCGAACCGCAGATCTATTTCGCGCTGGCGCGGGCCTACGCGCGCGCCAATCGGCCCCAAGATGCAGAACGGGCGCGCGCCATCTTCCGCCGTCTGACGGAGGAGAGGCAACGGTCGGAGGTCGATGAGACGGAGATCCCTTATACGATCAGCCAGAAGGATCCTCGATGATGGAGCTATTGAAGAGACTTGCACGCCTAATCTTCATCTTTCTGTTTTCGATCAACCCGACTTTCGCGCAACTCGATTATGATCGTCACGTCGCTTTCGATAACAGCTTGACTGATGGCAACTACTACTACAGCGAGGGGAGCGTCGTCGCCCCGAGCGAGTTGGAGTTAGTCAGCGGCAAGATCCCGATCGACACGACGCGGTATGTGACGCCTCCGAATAGTTTGCGCTTGAAGTGGCGATCGCGTAGCGGCGGCGATTGGCAGGTTGCGCTCAGGCTCGAAAAATTCTACCGGAGGGTCGATTTCTCGGGGAGCGAACTCTCCTTTTGGTGTTATTCGGAGACGGAGCTTCGCGCCGATCAGTCGCCGCTCATCTATCTGAGCGACGCGAGCGGGGAGGGGACGCCGGCGATCAGACTCCTCGGTTCTTTGGAGAAACTCCCCGCCCGACAATGGGTGCGAATCCGATTGCCGTTTTCCTCCTTCGCCGGACTCTACCGTTCGACGCGCGAAGTCAACTTCGATCCACGCCGTCTGGCGCGCATAGCGATCATGCAAGGGCTCGATGATGATGAGCCGCACACTCTTTATATCGATGACGTGATGATAGGCGACGCCGTGAGCGATGCAAACGCGCCGGCGACTCCCGTCGGATTGAGCGCGAAGGGGTATGAACGGCATGTCGATCTCGTCTGGCAACCGAATCGAGAGCGAGATCTGCTCTTCTACAAGATCTATCGCTCTTTCGACGGCAAAACCTACGAGCCGATCGGCATTCAAAAAGGGCGCTTGACGCGCTACGTCGATTTCGTCGGCGCGAGCGGCAAGGCCGTCTGGTACAAGATCAGCGCCGTGGATGCGAACTATAACGAGTCGCCATTGTCCGCCGCAGTTCAGAGCTCGACGCGCGCGATGACGGATGACGAATTGCTCACGATGGTCCAGGAAGCGTGTTTCCGCTATTACTGGGAAGGGGCGCATCCTGTGGCGGGAATGGCGCTCGATCTCATCCCAGGAGATGAGAACTTGATCGCTCTGGGGGCTTCGGGATTCGGGATCATGGCGCTCGTCGTCGGTGTGGAAAGAGGCTTCATCACGCGCGAGCAAGGCGTCGAGAGGATGTTGAAGATCGTCCGGTTTCTCGCCCATGCGGATCGCTTCCATGGCGCTTGGCCGCACTTTCTGGATGGCAGGACGGGGCGCGTCATCCCGTATTTCGGCAAGTATGATGATGGTGGCGATCTGGTCGAAACGGCCTTCCTCATCCAAGGGCTGCTGGTCGCACGTCAGTATTTCGATCGCGAGACGGACGCGGAACGGGAGATCAGGCAGACGATCACGAAACTGTGGGAGTCTGTCGAGTGGGATTGGTATCGCAAAGACCCGCAGAGCGATTTCCTCTACTGGCACTGGTCACCCGATCACGGCTTCTACATCGGTCATCCGTTGGTCGGCTGGAACGAAACGATGATCGTCTATCTGCTCGCCATCGCGTCGCCGACGCATCCGGTGCCAGCGAGCATGTACTATACGGGCTGGGCCGGGCAATCGGATCTCGCCGTCGAATATCGACGCGGATGGAGTCGCACGACGCATGGCGACCATTATGTGAACGGGCATACTTACTACGGGATCAAGCTAGATGTCGGTCCGCCGAGCGAGCTGTTCTTCACGCACTACTCCTTCTTGGGATTCGATCCGCGGAACAAACGGGACCGGTACACGAACTACTTCAAGAACAATCGCCACATGGCCTTGATCCATCACGCATACAGCATCGCCAATCCGATGAAGCACCCCGGTTACGGTGATGCGGCTTGGGGGCGCACTGCCGGGATCAATGCCGGAGCGGGACGCCCCATCCCGGCGGGCGACAACGGGACGATCACTTGTACGGCGGCGCTCGCCTCGTTCCCATATACGCCCGAAGAATCGATGAAGGCGCTCAAACATTTCTATCGCGATTTGGGGAGCAAGCTCTGGGGCATATATGGTTTCCGCGACGGCTTCAACTTGCGCGAGAACTGGTTCGAAGATGTTTACATGGGGCTCAATCAAGCGCCGATCGTGGTCATGATCGAAAATTACCGGTCGGGTCTGATCTGGCGATTGTTCATGTCGAATCCGGAGATCGAACCGGCGCTCAAAGCGATCGGGTTCGAGAAGGATAACTGATGATCGTGATGGTGAAAGCTCAACGCAGAAGATGGGCTCCCATTTGATAGGTCAGGCCGACCCAGGCGCTCGCCCAGATGAAGGCGCTGATCAGATTGAGCGTGCTGTATTTGAGCGGATTCATCCCGGCGGTCGCACAGACGAGCGGGATGGTGATGCGCAAACCGGCGGCAAAGCGCGATAGGAGGACGGCCCATGTTCCGTGGCGCTGAACGAAGGCCCGCACGCGCGGCAACCATCGCCTCAAACGCGCTGAACGAGAGATGAGACGCGCCGCCCGCTCGTGGGCGATGTAAAAGTAGATTTGATCGCCCGCCGCGCCGCCTATCGCCGCGGCGATGATGGTCCAGCGCCAGTCCAAATAACCCGCACCGCAGAGCGTCCCGGCGACGATGAGCAACCCTTCGCCTTCCCAGAACGCGGCGAGCGCGATGGCCAAATAACCGTACTTCGCAAATAGGCGAAGCGTCGATGCCTCATCGAACGCGAAGAGTAGCGCGCAATGATTCAGATGCGAAGCGAATTGCATCGCAAAGAGCGAACGGCGAATCGGTGCGATTTCGATCACGCTTCAATGGAAATCCGTTCAAAATCTTTCGCGAGGCCCAAGCACTCGCTTCTTAGTCGGTCATTCGTTTCGCTCAGCTTCCGGCGAAAGTGGCGGCTCCCGTCCGCAGTTCGGATCTTTCGGTTTCGCCAATAGGTGGAAGATCAGTTGTGACTTCGCGCATGATGCGCAAGATCCGTTCCACGTCCGATGCGCGCAAACGCGCGTAAACGGGCAATTGCAGCGCGCGCGTCGTCTTACGCGCTCCGGGACAGTCAGCGGAAAATTCGGCAAACAGCGGCAATTCCGAACATAGATCGACGTGCGTTGTCTCGCAATCTATGCCGCGGCGGATCATTCGCCGCGCTGTCAGTTTCGGGTCCGAGACGTAGATCGAGTATTGATAATAGACATGCTCTGCGCCGTTTATGACCTTAGGCGTCCGTATGGCGTGATGACCAGCCAATCCTGAAGTGTATCGTTCGGCGTGCGCGCGCGTGCGCGCGTTGAACTCCTCCAATCGATCCAGCGCGCGCAGTCCCAAGATCGCCTGAGCGTTCGCGTAGCGCCGCCGATAAGACGCCGGGAAAGGCGTGAGCGGGCGGATCTTCTCCCACACGTATTTCGATAGATCATAGTGACCAAACAACGAAACTAAAGCTTGCAACGGAAATCCCCACCAGATGAACCCGCGCGGGCTGATGGCGCAACGCGCAAGGTAACCGATGATGAAGCGTTGCGCCAGCTCCATCGGCGTCTGCAGCGGTTCGCTTTCAGCCTGTGCGCGGATGCGTGCGGCAAGCTCCGGATCGCGCGTTATGGCCATGCCGCCGCCATAGGTGTTGATCCCTTTGAGCATCTGAAAGCTGAAGAAAGCCGCGGTGCCGAAGGTGCCGACCAGACGTCCGCGGTAGCGCGCGCCGACAGCTTGCGCGCAATCTTCGATGACGACGAGCCCGTACTTCTCCGCTAGGCGCAGGATCGGCTCCATTTCGCACGGTTGGCCGTAAAGGTGGGTCGGAATGATGGCGCGCGTTCGTTCCGTGATCGCCGCTTCGATCTTTTCAGGCGCGAGATTGAATGTCAGCGGATCGACATCGACGAAGACAGGGCGCAATCCGGCGCGCCGCGCGATTTCCGGGATGACCCAGAAGGTGAGCGCCGGGATGATGATTTCGCTATCCGGCGGGAACTCCAATGCCCGCAGGATGTAATAGCACGCCATGCGCCCGTAGGAAGTCGCTATGGCGTGCTCGACCTGATGATAAGCGGCGAAGCGCCTTTCGAACTCCGCGATCGCTGGACCGGTGACGGCTTCGCCGCGGCGAAAGGCGGCGATGATTTCGCGTTCATCTCCGGGGATCGAACGGATGCCGTAACGCGCGATAGCTCTAAGCCTCATGCCGTCATCCTCCCTGATTGGTTGGCGTTAATCAACTCGTCGCCTATCCCAGCTTCGAGCATCCAATCGCGATCGAAGTGATCATACGCGCGCCAGGCTAAATCGTCCAAAAACTGAACTGGCTGCGAACGCGCGATGCCGTGCAGGCCGAAGAGATTGAAGAGTTGCGATGGTCGCCCGAAGAAACGCGAATAGGCCATGCCAAGCAACAATCGGGCGCGCCGCGGCGTCAGGTTCGGATGGTTGAAGGTGAGAGTGTAGCCGTCGAACTTTTCCCAATCCCGCTCGAAGATGAGCGGTTTGAGCTGTTTGTAGAGCGGCGTGCCGGGATAGGGGGTGAGTACTTTGAAATTGGCGTGAGTCGTGTCGAGATCGCACGCGAAACGGATCGTATCGCGGATGCTCTCTTCGGTGTCTTGCAAGAAGCCGAAGACATAGAACGCCGTCGTCTTGATCCCGAGCTTCCAACAGAGCGCGATCATCCGGCGCATGTGTTCCGGCGGGATATAGCGGCGCCCGACGCGCTTCAAGATGCGTGGATCCGGAGATTCGACGCCGAAGGCGATGCCGCGCAGCCCAGCCGCGTGGAGCGCGCGGATTAACTCTTCATCGAGATCATCCATGCGCGTTTCGCATTCGAAGGAACATTTGAGCCGGCGTTGCCGGATGAGTTCGGCAATCTGTAGGCAGCGTTCGCGGTCCAAGGTGAAGATCGGATCGCGAAGGACGAAATGTAACCGTCCGAAGCGCGCGCGGAGTTCTTCCATCTCTGCGACGACAGAGGCCGCCGAACGAGCCCGAAAGCCTGCTGTGATACGGTGCGGGCAATAGGTGCAATGCTCCGGGCAACTGCGACTGGTCAGCATCGGAACGGCATGCGTCAGCCCGATGCGCCGACGATTGGTATAGCCGAAACGCTTGATGCCAACCAGATCCCATCGCGGGAAGGGTAAAGAGTCGAGGTCGTTAATCGCCGGACTTTGGACCAGCCCGCTTAACTCTTCGCCGCGCGCCAGGCGCTCTGCCGCCGCTTCCGGTTCGCCGCTGATGATAAAATCGGCGACGTCGGCGAAGAGCTCCGGTAAGAAGGTGGCCGGAGTCCCGAAGAAGCCGACGCGCATGCCGCGCGCGCGCGCCGCTTGTGCCCACTCGCGTTCGCGTTTGTAGTCGACGAGCGAAGTGAGCACGAGGGCGATGTCCGCTTCCGCAAATTCGCCGCGCGTGAAGATGACGCGATGACCGTGTTGCGCGAAGATCGCCGCTAGATACCCGACATGAATGCTCGGGAGGTTTTGGAAGACGCGCCGCACGCGCTCGATGAAGCGCGTGTAGAAAGAGTCGGCATAAAACCGCGATCCATAACCGCCGGCGATCGTGTCTTTGTTGACGAAGCCATTCTTCGATTCGAGATCAGCGATGATGATTGTGGCCATATGATCATTCCTCTCTCAGATCGCCATGGGATAAAAGAGCGTTTGATCCGTGCTCCGCTCTCCGACGACTGTCGGTCGGCGGTCCAAAATCAGTTTGAGCTTCCTTCCGCGACGTAACTCGCCGCGCGCTGCTGGGCGCACGCGCAGCTTGTAGAGGCGCATCTCGTAGTTCTTCCAAAAATCCGGGAACCGTTCGCGCAGTCGCGCGAGGATGAGGCGCTCTAAATCCGGTGTCGCCAGTTCTGTCTCGACGCGCAGTTCGATCACATCGCATTGGCCGTCGTGCTCGACTGCGGCTTGCCATTCGGCGGTCGCTAAAGGCGTATCGCGCAACAGTTCGGCGAACACCCACGGCCCGACGTTGCCCATGCCGCAAACGACCATCTCATCGCTTCGGGCGCGGATCTTCGCGATCCTTCGGGTGGGCCACCCGCACGCGCAGGGCTCTTCGATCAGGCGCGTGATGTCGCCTGCGCGATAGCGAATCAGCGGCATGACGCGGCGCGTGAGCGTCGTGTAGACGAGTTCGCCGTAACCATCGGCATCCGCATCGGCGATCTCGAAGAAGAAATCGAGGTCGTTACGGTGATAACCGGCTTGAGCTTGACATTCGATACCAAGCGCGCCGAAGGCTTCCGTCTGGCCGTAGTTCAGATAGAGCGGCGCGCGCCATACGCGCTCGATCCGCCGCCTCGCGCTCTCGACGATGTTCTCGCCCCCGGCGAAAAGGAATTTTATGGGCCATGTGCCGCGCTCTTCGGCCACATCGGTCAGACGGGAGAGCCACGACGGCTCACCGAAGATGACGGTCGGGCGGTATGAGCGAATCCGTTCGTAAAATTCGAGCGGTTCGATCTTGCCCGCTTCGATGTGGAAACATCCGATGTGTTTCAGCGTCGCGCGGAGGATGGCGGGCGAAACCCAGAACGAGCAGTCGAAAGCGCTCGCCACGCGATCCGCGCGTTCTAGGCCGAGCAGGCGAAGGCAGATGGCCGCCAGACGCCCCGCTCGGTCCATCTCTTCGTCGGAAAAGAAGGCGCGCTTAGGGATCGCTGAGGTCGTCCCCGTAGTCTCAAAAGCCGTCTCGGGCCTGCCGGTCAAGAAGGCTTCGGCCCCGTAGTGACGCAAGTCTTCGCCAGTCGTGTAGAAGTCACCGAGCTGCTGCGGATGTTCGATCCTCTCGATGTCGATCCGATGGCGGCTGAACTGCTCGCGATAGAAGGGGGAGTGTTCAGCGACGAAACGCAGCGTCTGGCGAAAGCGCGCGCGTTGGATCGCGCCGAGAAGTGACGGCGGGAGATGGCTGAGCGCGCCCACCGCTAAGCGCGGATGCGCGGCGCGCAGGGCGAGCGCTTCCAAATTGTCGGCAATAGTTAGAAACGAAAGTGCCCTCATCTCTATCAAGTGCGATCTGGAGCGCAGCGGCGGATCAGTTGGTCCAGCAAATCGATCGCTAGGTCGATCTCCTCATACGTGATGTCGAAGCAAGGCGCGAGCGTGAAGACGTTCTTGTAGTAACCGCCGATGTCAAGGACCAAACCCATTTTGCGACCGCGCCCATCGAGGTCGCCGCGCAAACCTTCGGCGAAGATGCGGTCGGTCAGTTCGCGGTCTGGCGTATATCCATCTTCGGCGCAGATCTCGATTCGCAACGCCATCCCCATCCCGTCAACGTCGCCGATCACTTTGGGATAGCGGCGCTGAAGCTCGCGCAAGCGATCGAGGAAATATCCTCCTTTGCGGCGCGTGATCTCTTCGTAGTCTTTCTCTTCGAGCATCGAGATCGTCTCTAAGCCGATGGCGGTGCCGAGCGGATTCGACGAGAACGTCGAATGCGTCGAGCCGGGCGGAAACTTCGCCGGCGAGATCAACTCCTCGCGCGCCCAGATGCCGGATAGCGGGTTCAGACCGTTGGTCAGCGCTTTGCCGAAGACGATGATGTCCGGCGCGACATCGAAATTCTCGATGGCCCAGAATTTCCCCGCGCGATAGAAGCCCATCTGGATCTCGTCGTCGACGAGCAAGATCTTGTGTTCATCGAGGATTCGTTTGAGCGCGCGGAAATAACCGGGCGGCGGGACGATATATCCGCCGGTCCCTTGGATCGGTTCGATGTAAAAGGCGGCGAACTCACATTCGCCCGCCTTCGCATCCCAGAAAGAGTGATACTCGGTCTCAAACAGACGGGCGAACTGTTCGACGCAGTAAAGGCCGCAATCGTCGCGCCGTTTGCCGTAAGGGCAGCGGAAACAATATGGGAAGGGAACGAAATGGGCGCGGTCGGAGAAGTGCCCATAGCGTCGGCGATAGCGATAGCTCGACGTGATCGCCGAGGCGCCGAGCGTTCGTCCATGGTAGCTGCCCATGAAGGCGAAGACCAAAGATTTGCCGGTCTCGTTGCGCACGATCTTGAGCGAATCTTCGATCGCTTGTGCGCCGCCGACGTTGAAATGCACGCGCCCTTTGAGGCCGAACTTCGATTCATTCAGGCGGGCGATGGCCGCGGCGAGCAAGACCTTCTCGGCGTGGAGATATTGGCAGGCGAGTTGCGGCAATCTCTCCAACTGTCTTTTGAGCGCAGCCTGCAATCGCTCGTTGGCGTAGCCGAAACTCGCCGCCGAATACCACATCTGCAGATCGAGATACGGTCGCCCGTCATCATCGTAGAGATAACTTCCTTCGCATCGCGCGAAGAATTTCGGAGTTTCGAGATAGTGGACCGTATCGCCCCACGAGCAATATTCGCGCTCCAATTCGCGCAGTTCATCTTCGCTCGCGCGGCGTTGAATTTGGACCAGCCGTGTTCTTGCTTCGTAACCTTCAGCCTTCATGATGCCTCCATTCCGACCAGAATCTCTTCGTCGGCTCGCCCGTTTAGCGCATCGCCGCGCGCGGCGAGATGAGCGGCGACCTCGGCGAGCCGGGCATAAGGGAAGAACGCGATACCGCGCGTGGCGCAGAAGTCGGCCAGTCTGCCTTTCGCGAAGACTTCGTCGGCGTGCTGTGCTGCGTAACGATCGGAAAGGCCATCGCCGACAAAGATGGCGCGCGCGCTGGCGCGTGCGAGAAGTCGCATCACCATCGGTTTGCAAGTCGCGCAACCGTGAGGGCAGGAGTGATGAGCGAAGGGGAATTCGATGCGCCAGCGATCCCCTTCCGGTTCGAGATGACTGGCGCAAATGCGGACGCCGCGAAGAAGCGGCGTAAGTTCAGCCGAACGCGCGAGGATGCGGCGGATGCAATAATCGAATCCTTCGCTGACTATGTGAACCTGAATGGAATTACAGGCGCAAACTTCCAGCAGGCCGCCGAATCCATCGTCGATTTCGATGCTATCGAGCAGATCGTCCAATTCCCGACGCGAGGCGCGAACCAATCGCATCTGGGCGTGAAGGCAATCGCGTGATCCCATGCGTCCAGCCTCCCAGTCGGCCTCGATCGCGCGCCATTGCGGCTCGGCGAAGGCTTCGAGGATCAAATCCGTTACGTCGCACTGCGTGATCGTCCCATCGAAGTCGAGAAAGAGAACGTTTTTCATATCTCAACCCTTTCACCCATTGACTGGACCGGTTCATCCAGCGAGCAGTTCATCGAGCGAAACGAAGCTCAATCCGCGAGAGCGCGCGCCTTCGATGATGATGGGGAGCGCCGCCACGGTCGCGCGCCGATCGCTTTTCCCGGAACTGTCGCCATCGTGCAGCAGGATGATCGCGCCGGGCTCGAGGCGATGAAGGACTGCGCGCGCGATCTCCGCAGCATCCCTCTTCTTCCAATCGAAACCGGTGACGGTCCACTGAATGGTCTCCAAACCCAATTCACGCGCGGCGCGAAAGTAGGCCGGCGTGCGCACGCCGCAAGGCGGGCGGGCGACCTTCGGTAAGATGCCCGTCGCTGCGAAGATCGCTCTTTGCGCGCGTTCGAGTTCCCATCGCGTGCGATGCGCGCGGCAGTAGAGATAGATCGGATGCGAGTAGGAATGATTGCCGATCTCATGCCCGCGCGCCGCAACTTCGCGCGCTAGATCGGGACGGCGTTCGACCTCGCGACCGATCATGAAGAAGGCAGCGCGTACATCGTGCCTCGCTAGAACATCGAGGACTTCCGGCGTTTGGTCGGATGGACCGTCATCGAAGGTGAGAGCCACTGCGTTGGTCTCCGCTCTGCCGCGCCAGCGAGTGCGCCCGAGCAGCTGCGAACGGACCGCGTAGGTCGCATAATAGACAGCTCCCCACGCGCCACTGGCGGCGCATATGAACGCGAGAGGGATCGTTGGCAAGTTAAGCGTCATGTCGGAACATCGCTCCAATCCGTCTCTTCGTTATCGCCTCGATGATCCAAGCCGCGATCCGATCGGCGGCGCCTTCGCGCTTGTGTGCGCGACACGCGCGTCGCATGCGTTCAAGGCGCATTGGATCGGCGAGAAGGCGCGCCGCGATCGTCGCCGCTTCGCGTGCGGTCTTAGCCGCGCAGCCGACTCCCCAAAGTTCGAGCAAAGAGTGTTGCGCGCGTTCGGCTCCGGGCGGCGGAAGCGGAGCGACGATCGGTAGTTCGGCGACCAACGCTTCGTCGAAGAAATTCCCCAATTTGCTCACCGCCAGATCGGCTGCGCGCATGAGCAAGGGCATCTCATCGGTCCAGCCGAGAACGCGCACGCGCGCCTTCGCTTTCGCGGCGAGCTTTTCGCATTTTTCCTTCAAGCGTGCGCACCGTCCGGCAAGGACGATGAGTTGAGCGCGCGGGACATGCCGAATGGCCTGGTCCAGCATCTCAGCCAGATTCAACCCCTCGCCTCCGCCGGCGATGAGAAGCAGAGGGAGTTCTGGCGTGAGCTCGAACCTCTGACACACGGCTTTTCGCGCCTCCGCGCGCGCGGGCATCGATTTGAACTCCGGCGCCAGTGGCAACCCCCAAGCGACTACGGAAGAGGCCGGCGCGCCGTTGGCGATGTAAGCTTCGCGTAGGCTTTCGGTCATCACCCCATAGAGATCGACCTCAGGTTGAACCCACGCGCGGTCGGCGTCGTAGCAAGTGTTGACGGCGACGATCGGACAATCGAGCGCCAGATCGCGCTTGATGAGCGCGGCGATCTCGCAGCATCCTACTTCAGTTGCGACCATCGCCTGCGGTCGAACGCTTCGCGCAAGCTCGAATAGCTGGCGGCAGTTCAAGCGGTAGTACCATGCCGGACTGGTCCTCGGGCGCTGCTTTTGGTAGCGATCTATGCGATCCCAGAGCGTCGGGGCATAGCGCAATAGCCATAGATACGCCGTAACGTGTGTGAAGCGCGCGATCGCGCTCATGTAGCTCGAGATCTCGATGATCCGTAAGTTCAAATCCCCATGCGCTCGGAGCGCCGAGGCGATTGAAGAAGCCGTGCGCATGTGGCCCGCCCCGTTGGCGATGGCGAGCAGCCAGATTGGGCCATGCCCCATCGCTACGTTCTCTTCAAAACTCGATTTGTATGCGATCTGCCTCATGCCCTTTGCGCGATCGGTTCAACCGTTTGGTACGTTTGCGAGTTTCGATAAAAGCCATCCTCGGATCGCCCATCAGCGCTCATGCGCGGATCCTCACCGTGAAGCGCCAGACGGGCGATTCGCTGCGCGGCATCGGATGCGGCGAAGCGCGCAAGTTGCACCTTCATCTCTTGTCGGCGCGCGTCGTCACGGAGCAGAGCGAGCGCATATTCGGCTGCCTGTTTCGGATCGCGCGCTAGGAGAGCCGCGCCGCCTTCGACGAGCCTCATCGCGTTCTTCTCTTCTGGTCCGGGGATCGGATCGTAGAGCACCAGCGGCAGTGCGCAATTGGCCGCTTCCGTCAACGTGAGCCCGCCCGGTTTGCTGATCAGCACGTCAGCGGCTTTCATGAAAGACGGGACATCGTCGGTCCAACCGATACGGTGTAGCGTGACTGGAGGTGTAGCTTGTAAACGCGCGAGCGCGCGGCGCGCGCGCTCATCGCGCCCGGCGATGGCGATCAACTGTAGCGGCTCGCCGCAAGAGCAGAGATGCGCCGCGACTTGATCCATCCGCGTCGGTCCCATCCCGCCGCCCATCAATAAGACCACCGGGCGGCCATCATCGAGACGGTGGTGGGCAAGTGCCTTCTTCTCGCTTCCAGTTTCCGTGATGCTTGGGATGCCGGTTACGCTGATCGCATCTTTTCTGACGCCCCATGCGCAGAGTTGTTCGGCTGTATGGCTGTCTGCGACGGCGTAGTGCGAGACTTCGTCTTGAACCCAAACGGGCTCTGTCTCGTAATCGGTGATGACGGCGAGGATGCGCGCTTCCGTTTGCCCGCGCCGTCGCGCGAGCGCCGCTATTTCGCAAGCCGCGACTTCGACGGCGATGATCACGTCGGGCGCGAAGCTTTCGATGGTGCGGAAAACGTGGGCACATCCCCATTCGAAGAGGAGAGCGGGCGCCGTCTTCTTGTGCATGTGGTGGCGGCGTGCGGTGAAAAGCCGCGCCCATAATTTAGGCGCGTGGCGAATCATCGCCCAATATGGCCAGACATAGAAGAGATGGAAAAAGAAGCGACATCCATCGAGCGCGTCGAGGAGAAGAACGCGCTCCGGCGAAAGGATGGTGCGGAGTTGCTGAGCGATCGCTTGTGCGGCACGCACGTGCCCGTAACCGAACGAAAGCGTCAGCACGAGCGCGCGCTCCTTCTTCGGTTCGTAAGCGACTTCGTTCAAGGCGATTTCTCCCATCTCCCCTTCAATCCTCGGTCCAACGCAGACTGCGCACGCCGAGCGCGAGCGCAATGCCGGTCATCGCGAAAAGCGCCAGAAAATCGGCCATCGGCGCTTCATCCCCTCTCAGCGCGCATAAGATGGCGCGTTCAACACAGGCCGTGGGTAACCACTCCGCAATCGGACGCATCAGGCGCGGCAGAACCTCGGCGCGGTAGTAGACGGGCGCGAGGAAGACCAGACCGGCGCCGAGCGCGTCGGTCAACAGCGAGCCTTCGCTGAAACTGCGCGCGCGCGTCGCCACCACGACGCTCAAGCCGCATAGACACAGTGCTCCCAAGCCGATCGCTACGATGAAAGGCAACGGGCTCAGCTTGAGGTCGATCCCGAAGAAGCGGGCGACGATGAGCAACGCGCTCGTGCCGAGCGCCGTTTGCGCGAGCGCGAAGGTGAGGATGCCGAAGAGATATGAAGAGGGCGCTAGTGGCGATGTGGCGAAAAGTTTCAAGCGTCCGGTGAATCGGTTTTCGAGCAGCAGATAGCCGAGCCAGCTGATCGATGTGAGCGAAATCGAGAAAGTTATCGAACCGGCGAGGAAGCGTGTCTGCTGTTCGCTCTGTCCGGTCGTGTTTCCGATAGCTTGCGCGAACAGATAGATCGCCGTCGGAAAGATGAGCGCAGCGAGGATGAACGGCCCAGCTTCGACGCGCAGTCTGGCCAGATGGATGCGAAAGACGCACTCGACCTCGTTCAATCTTCTTCGCAGGCCCATCATCGCCTCTCGACGTAGCTCTCCCCATCGGCTGAGATAAAAGGCTTACCTGTGATCTGAAAGTAGATGTCTTCGAGCGACGCGCGCGCGATCTGATATTCGTTGAGGCGCAAGCGCGTGACATGCGCCTGCGCGTCTGACAACGTCGCAAAATGTCGAATGCAGGATCGCTGCGCATCGCGCGGATCGCGATAGCTGACGCGGTAGCTTCGTGTGACCCGTTCGGATAGATCAGCGAGCGTGCCGAAGGCGGCGAGCCTTCCCTCGCAGATGATCGCGATGCGATCGCTCAAATGTTCGGCCTCTTCCATGTAGTGCGTCGAAAGGATGACCGTTGCCCCTTCGGCTTGCGCCTCTTTGATGGCTCGCCAGACGACGCGGCGTGAATCCGGATCCAGTCCGGTCGTCGGCTCATCGAGAAGCAAGAGCGGCGGTTTGCCGATGAAGGCCAACCCGATGAGCAAGCGTCTCTTCTGTCCGCCGGAGAGCGTCCCGACGCGCTTCGTCATCTCTCGTTCGAGATCGAGCTTCCGGGCGAGTTCGAGCGCGGTTCGTTGCGCCTCACCTGTGCCTTGCCCTTTCAATCGCGCGAAGAGCGTGAGATGTTCGGCGACCCGCAGCGCGTCAAACAAACCGGCCTCTTGCGGCACGATGCCCATTAAACTTTTCACCGCTTGTGGCGAGGAGATCGCGTCGAGGCCAAAGACCTCGATCGTGCCGGAGGTCGGGCGCAATTCGGTCGATAGCTGTCGCAAAAGCGTCGTTTTACCTGCCCCGTTGGGGCCCAGGATGGAGAGGATTTCGCCGCATCGAACATCGAAGCGGATTCGGTCGTTGGCGACGGTGCCATCCTTGAAACGTTTGGTCAGCTCGCGGATGCGGACGGCGAGTGCCGCTCCGTCATCAGTGCGCCTTCTCGCCCGCTCTTCCGTCATCATTTCGATCATCGTCGCCATCTCTGCACCTCAGTTCCAACGAAGGAAATCGAGCGCGTTGCGCAGCGCCGTCAACGGGCTGTTGCGATACGAGGAGACTTCGTAAGGGCAACCGATTTTGCATCCGCGACAGAAGTCCCACATGCGCGGCGATTGGCGAATGATTTCGCGCACCTCGGGCGAAGCGTAGATCTCGCGCAAACTCATCTCCGGCGCGCCGCGATGCAGGTTGACGAAAGCGCATGGGAACTGGACCGATCCATCAGGGCGGATGTTGATCAGATGCGAAGCGGATCGGCACGGGAACTTTTCAGAAAACCCGCCCTCACGATAGAAACGGTAGTAGTCCTTGTAGAAGCGTATGCACTTGTACTGTCGCCTGAGCTCCATCAAACGCGCGGCGACATAATCCAGCGCTTCGCGCTCGAGTTCGACGTTCTCCGTGCGCCACGTCGTGCGCACGACGTTGTGAACGGCTTCGGTATGCAAGATAAGCCCTCGCTCCTCGCAGAACCGGGCCAGAGCCGGTAGATCGTCGAGGTTGTCGAGATCGACGGCGGCGTTGATCTGGATCGTATTGTGTTCGTACTTGCCGAGCAGATAGTCGAGTCCGTCGAGGATCGTCGGCAACCCGTCGAGTCCGCGACGGCGAGCGAACTTTTCGCGGTCGAGCGTGTCGATCGAAATTTCGAGTAGATCGAGTTTGGCGCAAGCCTCGGCGTACTTCTTGAGCGCAAGGCCGTTGGTCGGCATCGAAGTGTAGAAGCCTTTGCGCGCGGCATATTCGATGTAGTCGGGCATGTTGGGATTGAGCAGCGGTTCGCCGCCCGAAAAGCTCCACGCGAAGACGCCGATCTCCGCGGCCTCATCCATCCGTTTGAAGATCCGTTCGCGCACGGCGCGTTGTTCCGGCAACTGGTTCTGCCAGATGGCGCAGTAGACGCATTTCATGTTGCAATGAAGCGTCGTCTCGAACATGACCATGAACGGGCGGTTGAAGCCGTGGCACAACTGTTTGAGCGCGTTTTTCAAGATCAATCGCTTCTTCATCTTCGCCTCCCGATCGAAAGATCACGCTCGAGCGAAAATTTGGGGGAATAAACCCATCAGTCGCGCGCGCGCTTCATCGCGCTGCGCTTCGCCGGCGAAGGGCACGAGCGCGAGGTAAATGGTCGCTTCGGCGCGCAAGCCGTCATCGCTTTCTGCCGATGCGGAGAGCGCGCACCCTTCCATCGCGCGCGCCTCGGCCAAGCGCGCCGAGATGAGCAGCCTCGCTCCCGGACGCGCTTCCGCGTTAGTTTGGAAACCGTTGACTTTGGCGAGGAGCGGTTGAGCGTCGGGCCAGCTCGCGGCGACGAGCAAGCCCGCAGCTTGCGCCATCGCTTCGAGCATCATCGAAGCGGGCAGCACGATGTGACCCGACGCGCGCGTCACGGCGAACGCATCGCTCGCTGTGACGTTCTTGAGCGCGCGGATGTGATCGCCAACGGCAAGATCCAAGATCTGGTCAACGAGCAAGTAGCGCATCGGGCGATCCTCATCATGCGGCGATGCGGCGTAGATAACCGCTTTCGACGGCGTAACGGCCGAGCCGCCGCAGGTAATCCGCATCCGTTACGGGAAGCGGCATCAACCGCGCCGCATTCGCCGTCTCGAACGACAATTGCAGATTGAAGTAAGGGAAACAAAAGGCCACCGATTCGAGCAGTTCGCGTTCGCGCGGCGGACACTCAGCGATCTCAAATTGGTCCGGCGGACACAGCCGTGGGCGGCTCGCGCCGGCGGGGAAGAACTCATCGCAAGCGAGCAGTTCTTCGACAGTAGGCGGCGTCGGCGATGTCAGGTGGAAAGTCCGACCGATGGCCCAGTCAGCTTCCATCGCCCGCAGCGTGGCTTCGACGACGAAATCGATCGGGGCGAGATGAACCCGCGCATCGGGTCGCGCCGGGAAGCGCGAAATCCACCCATTCGACATCAATCGCAGCAACGGATAGATGACGTTAAAATCGCGAGTCCATCCCGTGACGGTGTCGCCGACGACCATGCTCGGGCGCAAGATGGTGACCGGCAGGCCGACGCCAATCGTCGCGCGCACGATTCGCTCCGCCTCGTATTTGCTCCACTCGTAATGGTTGAGATGGCATGGCGTCGGGGCCAAATGATCCTCTTTGACCACGCCTCGCTTCCCGCTGCCGACGACGAAGACCGTGCTCAAATGGATGAACCTTCGCAGAATGCCTTCGCCGAGCGCGCGACCGGCGAAGACCAAAAGATTGGCCGTCCCGTTGACGTTGACCGATTCGCACAGCGCGCGATCGGCGGTCAGCGAAGTGACGGCGGCGGTGTGAATGATGATTTCGGTTGAAGCGATCAAACGCGCTTCGACCGTCGGCTCCAAACCGAGTCCATCGAGCGTGAGGTCTCCGGCGACGACCTCCACGCGCGCGCGCTCCTCTGCCGTCAGACCGATTTCATCGAAGACGCGCGCCGCGCGTTCTTCCGCGGTCCGACGCGCGCGGGGGCGAATGATGATGGCGATCTTGTAATCGGTCCGACGCACAAGCGCGAGGAGGAGTTCGCGCCCGATCGTTCCCACGCCGGTCAGCAGAATCGCTCTCGTCCTATCGCGCATATCTTTTCAGCTTCCATCCTTGCCGATGATGAGTGCGACGTTCTGTCCGCCGAAGCCGAATGAGTTCGACATCGCGAAGCGAAACTCATGGTGGCGCGCTCGATTCGGCACATAGTCAAGATCGCATTCCGGATCGGGCTCTTCGAGGTTGATCGTCGGCGGTAAGAGTTGAGCTTCGAGGGCGAGCACCGTGGCGATCAGTTCGACCGCTCCGGCAGCCGCGACCATGTGACCTGTCATGGACTTGGTCGAACTGACCGGAATGTGCGGCGCCGCTTTCCCGAAGGCGCGGTGAAGCGCGAGCGTTTCCGTGCGATCATTCTCGAGCGTCGAGGTGCCGTGCGCATTCACATATCCGATCTCTTCAGGATCGAGGCCCGCATCTTGTAACGCAGCGTTGATGGCGGCAATGGGGCCGCGCGCTTCTGGATGCATGTCGGTGATCCGGTAGGCGTCGCTCGATAGTCCGTAACCGAGAAGCTCCGCGCGGATGCGCGCGCCGCGTCGTCGCGCGTGTTCGCGTTCTTCGATGACGAGCGCGCCGGCTCCTTCGCTGAGCACGAAGCCGTCGCGGCGTAGGTCGAAAGGGCGCGAAGCGCGCGTCGGCTCTTCGTTTCGCGTGGAGAGCGCTGAAAGAGAGGCGAATCCGATCACATCGAGCGGGGCTGTCATCGCGTGTGCGCCGCCGACCAGCGCGACGTCGCACTCGCCCGTTTGTATGCGGCGCATCCCTTCGCCGATGGCTTGCGCGCTCGCGGCGCAAGCCGTCAGACACGTAGTGACTTCGCCTTCGATCCCGAAGCGCGATGCGATCACAGAAGCGGGGATCGTCGCTTCCATCAACTGATCGTGAAGGGCGAAGGATGGGTCGCGCGCTTCGCTGAGCAATCTTGCCGTATCGCAACCTTCCGATAGCGCGTAAGGGCTGAGCAATTGGGCCAGCCATTCGAGATCATTGGGCCCTTCGCCGGAGCCGAAATAGAGGCAGGCTTCGGCCAGTTGCGACACCGTGAGCGCCGCTTCGCGCACGGCCAGTTCGGCGGCGGCGATCGCGTATTGCGTACGCAGATCGAACTTGAGGCGCGTTCCATCGGAAGTCAGATATTCGATTGGCGCCGGAGAGTAATCTTCGAGAGCGAAATCGGTGATCTCGCCAGCGATGCGCACGGGCAGACCCGAAGCATCGAAGCGGCTGATGGCGCGAATGCCCGAGCGGCCACTGATGAGCGATTGCCAGAAGGCCGTGCAGCCGTTGCCGATGGGCGAAATGACTCCCAGTCCGGTGATGACGACGCGCCGTTTCATCGGTCCACCCTCCGCAAGATGAGCGCCGCGGCGTGGCCGCCAAAGCCATATCCTGCGATCAACACGTGATCGAGCCTTGCAGCGCGCGCCCCTTCGGTGACGAAAGCGAAATCGGCGATCGGTCGCTCGAGGTTGATCGTCGGCGGGAGTTGCCCGGCCTCAAGGGCTTTCACCGCGGCGATCAGATCAAAAGCTCCCGAAGCCGCGTGCGCATGTCCCAACAGAGAGCGCGTCGCCGTGACAAACGGTCGGCAGCGCGCGAAGACGGTCGACAGCGCGCAAGCCGTTGCGCGATCGAAATCGGGCACTGATATCGCCGGCGCGAAGATCGCATCTATTTCATCGGGCGCGAGTCCGCTCCGTCGCAGGCAGATCGTGATGGCGCGCGCCAGCGCCCGTCCTTCGGGCGAAGGATGGAGCGGATCGCCAGCCTCATTAGCGGCGCCGTATCCGATGATCGCGGCGCGAATGGGCGCGTTGCGCTGGCGCGCCGCTTCTTCATCTTCGAGAAGAAGCGCGCCCGCCCCTTCGCCGCAGACGAACCCGGCAGCGTGTGCATCGAACGGGGCACTGACGGCGATGGGCGGCACGTCATCACGTGTAGCGAGCCAGCCTAGATCGCGATAGCGCAGAAGGGCCAACGGCGAGATGCGCGCGTCGGTCCCGCCGGCGAAAACCGCCGAAGCTTCGCCTCGCGCGATAAGGCGCCTCGCTTCACCGATGGCCGCGAGAGAGGCGACGCAGCCGTTCATGATTGTGTTGGCTGGTCCTTGAAGATTGAGCGCGATTGAGGCGTGCGCGCTCGTCATGTTCGGGATATGGCGCAAAAGCCAGAGCGGGAAGAGTTGCGGGACGCCATATCTACTGAAGGCGGCGAGATCGAACCGCATCTTTTCGCCTCTTCGCTCTTGAGCGGTGGCAGCGAAAGCGCGTCCGAGATCGGCGACATCGGCGTTGAGCATCCCGGTGCCGAGGACGACGCCCAATCGCGACGGTGGGTAAAAAGGTTCGCCGCCGATCAAGCGCGCCGTTCGGCCAGCTTCGCGTGCGGCGGCAAGGGCAAATTGCGCATGGCGCCCCATCAGCTTCAGTTTGCGCGGCGCTAGATCCAGCGCCTCGGGCGAGAATTCACGCGCTTCCGCGGCATAGTTTGGGCGGAAGTCGCCGGTAGGGAAGGCGCTGATCGGCGCGACGCCCGATCGCGCCTCAAGTAGCGATCGCCAGAGCGAATCGACATCGTTGCCCAATGCCGAGATCGCGCCGTATCCGGTGATCACGATCTGTCTATCTGTGGCTCGCATCGAAGTAACTGCCGATCTCGCTCCTCACTGAAAAGCGAACGTTCGATCATCCAAACCGACGTTGACGCGCATATCTTTGAAGCGATGGCGCTCGATGAGCGCACCGGAAGCATCATAAAGTTCGATGGCGACCGGCAATCTGAGCTTTTCGTCCACCCAAATGAAAGCGTGATGCGCGCCATCGAGATCGGGAGGGAGCGGCCCGGTCGCGGTCAAAGCGAATTTGTAAAGCGCGCGCCCATCGCCTCGATCCTCGCCCAAGTAATCCATCTTGATGTTGTGTCGTGACAGTTCTTGCGCGACGCGCTCGATGATGTATCCGATGCCGGCTTGCGTCACCGGATGGCGCGAATCGGCGAGCGCGAGCGGATCGTTCGGATCGAGGCGCAGAGTGCCGAAGAGCGAACCGAGTGGACCAGTTCGACGCGCGAGCACTTTGCCACCATTCTCTCCTGCGCGATAGATGGCGGTTTGGTCAACGCGACCGCGATCGTTCAGCCAATCGCACCGCACGTCGAAAGGTTTGCGAAAATAGAATCTGATCGTCTGCTTCTCGCCGTTGGAGATGGCGCGCTCCTGCTTCTCGTAGAGGCAGGTGTAGTCGCGCACGCTGGCGTAACTTTGCGCGATTTCGGCCCACGAGATGGGCGCGCTTGAAGGCGACGATGTTTGTGGCGCCGGAGCTTCTCCTTCGAACGGCGCGCGCCGCCCGCAGCCGAAAGCGAGCGCACACAACGCCAGCATAAAGGATGTTCGCCATGCCGATATTGAACGCATCTTAACGGATTCGATCCTCACTCGATCACTCGATCCAGCGCACGACGCGATCGAAGCGGATGCGCCGCGGTGCGCTGATACGCGGATTAGCCGCGTAGCCTAAGGGGACGACCGCCACCAATTCCCAGGGAGGTTCGATCCCGAGCAGTTCGTGCAGTTGTCGTTTGGCGAAAAGCGGAGCGGTCATCCAACAAGTGGCCAGACCGAGCGCGTGCGCGGCTAATTGCAAGTTCTGAATAGCGGCGGCGACGCTTTGCATCGCAGGATTGGCCGCCTCTTCTTGGTTCTCCGGATAGGAGATCTGCGCGCGTTCGAGGAGACTGGCGATCACCTGTCCATACTCGCGGTAGAGGACGTTGATGATGACGGGCGCGCGCCGAAAAAGCGTTGCATAGTTACGCAAGTATCCACTCACTTTGTCGGCGAATTGATCGCCAGCGAGAAGCGCGATGATCGTTTCGATTTCGCGGCTGACGCGCGCGACCATCTCCATCTTGACCTCTTCATTGGTCACCACGACGAAGCGCCACGGTTGCTTGTTCATTCCCGAAGGCGCGTAAGTCGCCGCCTCGATCGCGCGCAAGATGAGTTCGCGCGGCGGCGCATCGGGCGCAAACTGCCGCACGCTACGCCTTCCGGCCAGCAGCGCGAGGAACGGTTCGGCTGCTTCGAGCGCCTCCGCGACCGTCGGGCGCGCGACGGTTCCTCCATCGAGACGCAAGTCGCTTGGCACGTCTTCGGCTTCGAGCAACTCTTTAAGCTCGACTGGTGAACGCTCAACGCTCATACGGTCGCAGATGAAGCGAGACGCAGTTTGCTCTCGACGTAATCAACTATCGTTCGCACGGTCAACAGATCGTTCACGAGTTCTTCAACGTTCTGCCCGACGGTGAGTTGCGATAGATCGGTGAAATTAAAGCGATCCCGAAGCGCCGCTACACCGGCTTCCGTCAACTTTCCGCCCTGGACCAGTTGCGGATCGCGTAACATCTCTTGCGGGAAGAGTTCGCCGCGAGCGACCTCGATCCCGAAGGTCTTCTCCAGACGGAAAATGATGTCGAGAAAATCTATCGATTCGGCTTCGAGATCGCCGACGAGGGAAGTCTCCGGTTTGATTTCAGCTCGGCTGACGCCGAGCGCCTGAACGAGTACATCGGCGACCTTTTCATGAATCTCTTCGCGCGTCATCGTTGCACCTCGATTGACCGATTTGAATCTCCTCTCCGCTGCACGCCCTCGCTCGCCGCATCTCGCAAACGAAACCGAGCGCGCATGCAGCGTTCGTTTGCGACCATACCTTGAGCTTCGAAGTCAGCCGCGCCGTCGCTCAACCCTTTCAAGATCACGCGCGCGATGAAGGTCTCTCCCGGCTCGACGCGGCGCGTGATGCGTAACTGCTCGATCCGTTCGAGGTAAGATGAGAAAGCTCGTTCTCCTTCGTGGCATAAAGCGCGCCACAGAGCCGATGCCGCTTGCGCCGCCGCTTCGAGCATCAGCGCACCGGGAAGCGTTGGCCAAGCGGGGAAATGATCGGCCAAGTAATCGGCTTCGCCGCTGACGTGCAGGCGCGCTTCAGCCATCCACTTGGCCGGATCTACTGAGATCTCATCGGCCCATTTCATCTTCAGATCGAGCGTTTGGTAGATAGCAAACGTCGCGCCACGCGCTGTGAGGGCGAGGATCAGATCGTCATTGGGCCGTCATTCCGCTTGAGTGGCGGAGCAGGCCCGCGAGAGGTCGAAGCATCGTTGTGTGGCTTTTTGTCCCGTCGTGTGGCCGCCTGGGACATGCGGGCTAAAATGAAAAAAGTTTAATCCAATCTTCATCCTTTCTTCATGCGTTTCGGGGTATCTTCCTTCGCGTCAGGTGTTGCTGGTTCTCAACGGCGCTTCAGCCGAAGCGAGCGAGAGGTGCGCAGCACACAGGTCTCGCATGAATCACGTGAGGTGCCATGGCTGTTAGGGGCAAGTCATGTGGCTGAACGTGATCGAACCAAGCGGTCGCAGAGGATGATCGCACCTTTGGGGGCACGGATGGGCACGACCTTTGCTTTACCGTTCGTGCCCCATTTTTTATTTCGTTCGGTCAGGATGCGATGCGCATTCTCGTGGTAGAAGACGAGCCGAAGGTGGCGAGCTTCATCAAGCGCGGATTGGAGCAGGCGCAGAACGTCGTTGACATCGCGTCAACGGCTGCCGAGGCCGATTATCTCGTCTCCGTTCAGGATTACGACTTGTTGATCCTCGATTGCATGTTGCCCGACGAAGATGGGCGTAAGCTCTGCCGTCGTTTGCGCGCGCGCGGCGTCGATCTTCCGGTCCTGATTTTGACGGCGAAGGATTCGACTGCCGACAAAGTGCTTGGGCTCGATAGCGGCGCGGACGACTATTTAACCAAGCCCTTCGATTTTACGGAGCTTCTGGCGCGCGTGCGCGCGCTCGGGCGGCGGCGCGGGCGCCCGCTTTTGCAGCCGATCGCGATAGCCGATCTGACGATCGATCCCGTCACGCGGCGCGTCACGCGCGGCGGCCAGGTCATCGCGCTGACCCCCAAAGAGTACGCGCTGCTCGAACTGCTGGCGCGGCGCGTCGGGCAGGTAGTCACCCGCGCCGAGATCATCGAACAGGTTTGGGACATGCATTTCGATCCGACGAGCAACATCGTCGATGTGATGATCAAGATGTTGCGTGACAAGATAGATCGTCGGTTCGAACCGAAGCTCATTCAAACTGTGCGCGGCGCCGGATACATGATCGAAGATCCGAGTTAAACGGGCGTCCGAGAGGTTATGCCGCTCTCTTTCCGCTCTCGTTTGACGGCTTGGTACATCGCCGTGCTCGCCACGTTGCTGGCGGGTGCCGCAACGCTCATCATCCTCATCTTGCAAGGCATGGCCGAGCGACGGCTCGACGCCACGCTTTGGGTGTTAGGTGCGACTGAAGCGGAAGGCGTCGTTGCGCGGTTGCGTGACCGTGGTTTGCGCGCTCCCGATGATGCGACGGTCAGCGACATAGATTACCGCATGCTTCCCGGTTACGGCGCTTTTCGTATCCAGAAGTATGTCACGGTTGTCAATCGCGAAGGCCGCATCGTCGATTTCTCGATCAACCTGCCGAAGCCTCTGCCGATCAGCGATGAGTTGGTGCGACGGGCGATGCGCGGCGAGATCGGCTATCAGACGGCGGATGTCCCTGACGTTGGGCGTTTGCGCATGATCTATATCCCTGTCTTGCGCCCGCAGTTCGAGCCGTTCGTCGTCATCGTCGCCGTCCCGACCGAATTCGTCGGGGCCGAAATAGGTACGCTCTCGCGTCGAATCGCGGCGATCATCATCGCCGTGCTCGTCTTGGCTGGAGTGAGCGGCTTGCTTCTGGCGCGGCGGGCGCTGCGTCCGATTAGCGAGATCTCGCTTGCCGTGCAGCGCCTCACCGAACGCAATTTACATGAGCGGCTGCCTGAACCGAGGACCGGCGACGAGATAGACGAACTGGTCAAGGTGTTCAATCAACTGCTCGCGCGCCTCGATCATGCTTTCGATGCGCAACGTCGCTTCACTGCCGATGCTTCCCATGAACTTTGCACCCCTCTTACCGTCTTGAAGGGCGAGACGGAAGTTGCTCTGCTCGAACGGCGCACGCCGGAAGAATATGAGGCTCTCCTGCGGAGCAACCTCGAAGAGATCGAGCGCCTCTCGCGGTTGGCGGCCAACTTGCTGTTGCTCGCTCGTTCTGATGCCGGAGAGCAGCAGATCGTCAAAGATCTGATTGTTCTCAACGACCTGATCGCCGAGGCGTGTGCGCGCCTTTCGCCGCTCGCCAAAGAACGCGAGATCGAAGTTTACGTCAACGCCCCGCAGCTTATCCTGCTCGAAGGAGATCGTCTCGCGCTCGAACATGTGATCATGAACCTGCTGAGCAATGCGCTGCGCTATACGCCGCGCGGCGGGCAGGTTTCGATCGAGGCGGCTTTGACGGCGGATGGTTTTGCGCGGCTCGACGTATGCGATACGGGGATCGGCATCCCCCCTGAAGCTCTGCCGCATATCTTCGAAAGGTTCTACCGCGCCGACAACGCGCGCGCCCGCGAACCTCAGGGCTCCGGATTGGGACTGGCGATCTGCCAAGCGATCGCTAAAGCCCACGGCGGGAGGATCGAGGTCGAAAGCGAGTTAGGTAAGGGGTCGCGTTTCACGCTCTTCATCCCACTGGCACCGGCTCTTCACTCAGCGCAAACCCATGAGGGGAAGGGATGCGCTTCGGTGTGTGCGGCGCAAGAGGAACGGATCGCTGAATCGCCGGCGCGCCGATGGATGAAAGTTTTTTCATCTCTTCTTCATCTTTGACTCATCTTCAGCCGGTTAAACTGAAAAACTTAACTGAGCGGCATTAGCGCGAAGCTTGGATTTTCGGGGCAGCGTGTGGGTCAGAAGATGCGTTCTGCGAGCGGAAAGGGAGAGTTTGCGTCTCGGGACGCCAGGTTCTGCTTTTGCGTGTTGATGGTTCTCTTCCTTGAGATGGGGGCTGCCGCGCAGTCAGTGCCGACGAAATTATCGCTTGCGGCGGCGACCGATCTGTTGATGAAAAGGAATCTGGCCGTACTGGCGGCGCGATATAACGTCGATGCCGTGCGCGCGCAACGCATCGCGGCTGGGTTGCGCCCCAACCCGACGCTCAGCGTCAGCGCGACGCAATTGACCATCCCGCGCCTATTCGCGAATCCATCGCTCGCTCTCAGGACGGGCGATAACGTCGCGGCGAATTCGACCTATACGGTCGAAGTGGACCAGTTGATTGAGCGGGGGAATAAACGCGGATTGCGCGTCGCACAAGCCGAACTGAATGTCCGGGTCGCCGAAGCGCAACTAAGAGATGCTTTGCGTCAACAACTTTTCCAACTTCGGCAAGCTTTCTTTAGCGCCGTCCTCGCGCGCGAGAATCTGCGCGTCGCGCGTGAGAACCTCGCGCACTTCGAGCGGACGGAGCAGATCCTACAGGCGCAGTACAGGGAAGGGTACACGGCGGGCGTTGATCTGCGGAGAATCGAGATTCAGAAATTTGAGTTGGAGCATGAAGCGGCGACCGCTGAACAGGGCTATCAACAAGCTGTGCGCGATGTTCTGAACCTGATCGGCGTCGGAGATGCGCCATCGAATGCTAGCGTGCAATTGACCGGCGGGCAGTCGGCGAACGATGCGGATTTGCAGATCATTGATGGAGATCTCGATGTCATCCCGGTGCTTCTGTGGATAGACGATCTTCGCCAGATGGCGCTCGCCAACCGGCCCGATGTACAAGCGGCGCGTCTTGCCGTCGATGCCGCCAAGATCGGGGTGCAATTGGCCGCCGCCCAGCGCGTGCGCGATGTGACGATCGGAGGGCAATATGCGCGCAACGGGAGCGATAACACCGTCGGCATAGTTTTGAGCGTCCCGCTAAAGGTTGGTCCGCGTGCGCAAGCGGCCATCGAACAAGCGACGGCACTCGAACTGCAGGCGGAAGCGCAGTTGAGGCAAGCTGAAACGCAAGCTCTGACCGATGTTGAAAAGGCTTTCATCGCCTACCGCACGAGCCGCGATCGTTTGCGCGCTTTCAGCAGCGATGTTCTGCGTGCTGCCGAAGATGTCCGGCGGACGGAAGAGATAGCTTATCGCGAAGGTGCGAAGGGCTTGCTCGATTTCCTCGACGCGCAACGCGCCTACAATCAGGTTCGCCTCGATTACAACCAAGCGCGCTACGATTTCCTGATGAGCCTCTATCAACTCGAGTATGCGACCGGAACTTCGATCGTGAAGTAGAAGATTCGGCGAGGTATGGATATGAGCCAAGGCGTGATCGAACCGGAAGTGGAACGCGAGGCCCCCTTCGATCAGGAGGAGCGGCGGGACATCGCAGATACAGGGCGAAAGCGGGCGAGAAAACGCCGTGCGATGAAGTTGATAGGATCGCTGGCGCTCTTTTTGCTGTTACTCGCGATCACATGGTCGGTGTTGCACCGGCGACCGGCGGCCAGGGAGCGAGCGACAGAGAAGGTCGAGGTGGGGCCGGCTTCAACGGTCAAACTCGCGCCGGCCCAACTGGCAAACGTCGCGACGGAGATCGTCTTGCGGCGGAGCATGTCACAAGAGATCACCACGCCGGGCAAAGTCGCCATCCGGCGGATGACGCCGGTCTTCTCGCAATTTTCCGGTCGCCTCGTTCAACTGAGGGCTGAGATCGGCGATCACGTGCGAGTTGGGCGAGTGCTTGGCGTGATCGACTCGCCCGACATCATCGGGCTGGAATCCGATTATCAACAGGCGTTCGCTTCGCTTTCGACGGCGCGCACTTCGTTCGATCTGGCGCGCCGGACTAGGGAACGGGCCGAGCGGCTTGCGAACGTCGATGCCATTCCGAAGCGCGAACTGCAGCAAGCGCAAGCTGACGAAGCGCGCGCCGCGGACGATTTAAGGCGCGCGCAGGCGGCGCTCATCGCTGCGCGCGAACGGTTGCGGAACGCTGGCGTAAGCGAGGCGGAGATCGAGCGTCTCGAATCAGGAGCGCGCGCGGTGTCGCGGCTCGTCCCGCTCGTCGCTCCGATCAACGGAGTCATCATCGAAAGGCACGTCGGACTGGGCCAGATGGTTCAATCAAACGGCGGCGATCCGCTCTTCATGATCGCCGATCTATCGTCCGTTTGGGTCAACGCCGATATCTATGAGGATCAGCTAACCTACGTGCGCGTCGGGTCTCCGCTCAAGATCAAAGCCGCGGCCTATCCGGATCGCATCTTCAACGCGCGCGTCGATCAAATCGGTAGCGTCGTGGACCCCGAAAAGCACACGATCCCGCTCCGCTGCGTCGTCGCTAATCCGGGCGAGTTGTTGAAGCCGGGGATGTTCGTGACGGTCATCCTGCGCACGGCGACGTTGGAGGACGTTCTGACTGTGCCGAACACAGCGATCGTGACAGAGGGCGAGCGCCACATCGTCTTCGTCGAGACTTCGCCCGGCGAATTCGTCAGACGCGAAGTTCAAGTGGGCGAGGAACGAGAAGGGAGAGTGATCATCAGATCCGGTTTGCGCGAAGGGGAGCGCGTCGTCACCAACGGCAGCTTGCTGCTCGATGCCGAAAGGCGAATGGAGGGGAGTTGAGACGCGGGTCGCGGACTTGCGCGTTTGCGAGGATGTGATCGGTTGAGGTGAGCGAAACGTGATCGCACAGCGGATAGTCGCCTTTGCTCTTCGGCAGAAGTTCCTGATCGTCGCCTTAAGCTTCTTGATCGCGCTCGGTGGCGCGCTCGCTTTCCGCGCTCTGCCGGTGGAAGCTTTCCCGGACGTCATCGACACGCAGGTGCAGATCATTACGCAGTGGCCCGGACACGCCGCTGAAGAGGTCGAAAAACAGATCACCTTCCCGATAGAGACCGAGGTCAATGGCACTCCACGGCTGGCCGTTCTGCGTTCGATTTCGCTCTTCGGTCTTTCGATCGTCACCGCGACCTTCGAAGATGGAACGGATGACTATTTTGCGCGCGCGCAGATCGTCGAGCGTTTGCAGAATGTGACTTTGCCCGAAGGCGTCCAAGCGCAATTGGGGCCGCTCGCGAGCGCTACCGGCGAGATCTATCGTTATACGATTCAGGCGCCGCCCGACATGCCGCTCATCGAAGTCAAGGCGTTGCAGGATTGGACGCTTGAACGCGCCTATCGGTCCGTCCCCGGAGTCGCCGACGTGGTCAGTTTCGGGGGCGGGACGAAACAGTTCCAGGTGCTCGTCGATCCGGCAAAGCTACGTCGCTTCGGATTGACGCTCGGGCAAGTCTTTGCCGCCGTCAAAAACGGCAACGGCAATGCGGGTGGGAATTTCATCCAACACGGGGCCGAAGAGTACGTCGTGCGCGGTATCGGATTGATCCGCGACGAAGATGATATCCGCAACATCGTCATTACGGCGCGCGACGGCACGCCGATCAGGGTTGGACAGATCGCCGAAGTGCGCGTCGATGCTGGCGTGCGGCGCGGCATCGTCGGTCGAGACGACAAGCCCGATGTCGTCGAGGGGATCGTGTTGCTGCGTCGCGGCGAAAACGCGCTCGAAACCCTGAAGCGCGTGGAGGCCAAGACCGAAGAGTTGAATGCCTCTCTGCCCGCCGGCGTGCGCATCGTGCCGCATTACGATCGCACGGAATTGATCAACCGCACAGTCCATACCGTCGAACGCAATTTGATCGAAGGGGCGCTGCTCGTCGTGTTGGTCCTCTTCATCTTCCTCTTCGACGTGCGCGCCGCTTTGGTCGTTGCCGTCGTCATCCCGTTCGCGTTGCTCGTGGCCTTTGGCCTCTGCTACCTGTTCGGCATCCCCGCTAATTTGATCAGTTTGGGGGCCATAGATTTCGGCATCATCGTCGATGGCGCGGTCGTCATGGTCGAGGCGATCTTCGGGAAACTGGTCCATGAACCGAGCGATGAGCGAAGTATAGATGAACGCATCACCGAGGCGGCGGGCGAAGTTGGCATCCCCATCCTCTTCTCGCAACTGATCATCATCCTCGCGCTCATCCCCATCTTCACCTTGCAGCGCGTTGAAGGGAAGCTCTTTCGCCCGCTCGCCTTCACGATCTCGTTCGCGATGTGTGGAGCGCTCCTCTGCTCGCTCACGCTGATCCCCGTGCTTTGCTCGCTCGTCTTACGTCGGACGCAGGAGAGGGCCAATCCTTTGATGCGCATCGCGCAGCGGATTTACGCGCCGGTGCTCCGCTACTCGCTCCTGAATCGGGCGGCGACGTTTGCAGTCATCATCAGCGCTGTGCTGATCGGCGCGATCGTCTTCTCGCAATTGGGAACCGATTTCTTGCCCAAACTTGACGAAGGGGCGATTTGGGTGCGCGCTACCATGCCGAATTCGATAAGCCTGGCGGCGGCGGCTGAATTGACGCCGAAGATGCGGCAGATATTGCGTTCCTTCCCAGAGGTGAAGACGACCGTCACACAACTCGGACGTCCCGACGATGGAACCGATCCGGCGGGCGTCAACAATGCCGAAACCTTTGTCGACTTGCGCCCGAAAGATGAGTGGCGGCCAGGCATGACGAAGGAGAAGCTGATCGCCGAGATGGAGGCGAAGCTGAAGACCATCCCCGGCGTCATCTACGATTTCTCGCAACCGATCACAGATAACGTGGATGAAGCGGTTTCGGGAGTCAAAGGGGCGCCCAACTCGATCAAGATCTTCGGCGATGATCTTGGCGAACTGCAGCGACTTGCCAACGAAATCAAAGCCGCCATCGCCGACGTTCCAGGTATTGCGCAGCTTTCAGCCGATCAACTCGCCGGACAGGCGCAATTGCAGATCGAGATCGATCGCGCACGCGCCGCGCGTTACGGATTAAACGTCTCTGACGTTCAAGATGTCGTCGAGACGGCCATCGGCGGCAAGGTTGCTTCCCAAGTCGTGCAAGGCGAACGCCGCTTCGATCTGGTCGTTCGTTTGATACCGGAGGCGCGAATCGACGTCGAGAGCATCGGCAGCATATCGGTTGCAACGCCCGACGGACAACAGGTGCCTTTGCGCGATATCGCTAATCTCGTCGTCAAGCAGGGGTATACGTACATCAATCGCGAGGCGAATCAAAGGCGCACCGTGGTCCGCTTCGACGTGCGCGGGCGTGATTTGGGAAGCGCGATCGCCGATGCGCAGCGCGCCGTTCGCGAGAAGGTGCGCATCCCGCCCGGTTATAGGATAATCTGGTCCGGTCAGTTCGAAAATCAGCAGCGGGCTGTCGCCAGATTGAAGGTGATCTTGCCGGTCACGGTCTTGATGATCTTCATGGTGCTTTACGCTGCCTTCAACTCCGTTGAAGATGCGCTCATCATCTTGCTCTGCGTCCCGTTTGGCGCTGTGGGCGGAGTGCTTGCGCTCGAGTTGACCGGGCAGACGCTCTCGGTTTCAGCGATCATCGGCTTCATCGCGCTCTTTGGGTTCTCTGTCCTGATCGGGATGTTGCTCGTATCAGCTTTCAACCATAAAAGGCGCAGAGCCTTCAATCTGCGCGAGGCGGTGATGGCTGGCGCGCGCCAGCAATTGCGCCCAGTGTTGATGACGGCGAGTTTAGCGATGCTCGGATTGCTTCCGGCAGCCGTTTCGACCGAACCGGGCTCCGAAGTGCAGAAACCGCTCGCGATCGTGATCATCGGCGGTTTGTGCACGGCGACCGTCTTGACATTGATCGCTATGCCGCTCATCTATGAATTGGTCAAGCGACCGCGTAGAACGCAGAGTCGATAAATGGCATAGGCTATGGATGAGATGGAGATCAGAGAGGTAAGCGTCGAGCGAGTAGCTGAAGAGGTTCAAGAGGAGGTTCTACGCGAAGAGCGCACCTCGTGGAAAAGAGGGCTTGCCCTTTCGACGGCGCTCTTCGCCGTGCTGACGGCGATCGCCGCTTTGCAATCGGGTAGCTTGGCGAATAAAGCGCTGCTCGAGATGGATGAGGCGGTGCTCAAACAGACGCAAGCTGCCGACCAATGGGCCTACTATCAAGCTAAGAGCGTCAAACAAACGGTCCGCTTAAGCGAAGCCGAGCTTTTGACCGGGATGCGGGTCGCAGGCGAAGAGGTCGATAATGCGCGCAAAGAGGCGGCGCGTTTGCGCGCTGAGCAAGAAGAGATCCAACGCGAGGCGACCGCTCTGGAAGCGGAACGCGCGCGGCTCGAACGCGAAGCCGAAGCGAACCTCGAACGTCACCATCACTTCGCTCTGGTCGTGACCGTATTCCAAGTCTCGATCGGGCTCGCCGCGATCGCCGCGCTCGTCGAACGCCGTATGTTGTGGTTCGCTGCGCTTGCGGTCGGGATCGCGGGGTTGGTCCTGCTGATCGCCGGTTTTATGCGTTGATCGAGCGGCAACTGGTTCCCGTCTCCCAAGTGGATCAGCAGGGATGGAAGCCCCGCGGTTTGCGCCACCTCCGAAAATCTAATCATCACCGCTTCATACCATGCGCTTATGAGGATGGTTTCATGGCTCCCTAGACTGTGGCATTGTGGACCGGGAAGCAAAGACGCCACACGCTTCGAGTAGATCGCGAGGCGAAGATCGTTGGATGGAGCCGCGTCCGCCGATTGGCACGAAGTTTGCTCAAGAGATTATGCGCGGCATCGAGTTCTTGGCGATGTCGCGCGCGAAGATGAGGAGAGGGATGAAAGAATGGGGGAAGAGGCTTCTGCTCTCTTTCCCCATTGATTTGCCGGGCTGAGCGTTTGGCGCATGCAAAAAGGGGGCAGATTGACCTTTGATTGAGGGCGAATACCCGATCTTCTATGATCCGCGAGAAAGGCGTTGGCGGCGCGTGCGCCTTATCGGGTTGATCTTCGCCGTTTCGAGCACACTGTTAGCCGCATTGTTCATCGCCAGCGTGCTCGTCAATCCGATCCTTCCGCAGCTCGAACTTCATCCGGCGAGGGCTTTACCTCAGATGCCGGATACGAAGTTGAAGCCTCCACGCCTGATCCTCACGCGCCGCGAAGCGCGCGCTCATCGTGCTGTCCGTGAGCTTAAAGGGGCGTTGCGGAAGACCAAATATGTGCCTGGAGCATATCCTGCGCGGATCGTTACGTTGCCATCGCGCGTGGCGCTCAGCGCAAGTTCGAGCTCCCCGCTCGCCATCGGCTTTTACGTCAATTGGGACGATTCGAGTTACGCTTCGCTCAAGCGTAACTTAAACGATCTCGATTGGCTCGTCCCGGCTTGGTTTAAACTGACGGAAGGTGCGGATGCGGTCAGAGTCGAAATCGATCCGCGCGCTCTCGATCTCATTCGCCGCGAGCGACCGCAACTGGCCGTGTTACCGCTGATTCAAAATTACAGCGAAGATCATTGGGATGGCGCGCTCGTCGCGCGCGCGGTCGCTACGGAAGACGGACGTAGAAAGCTGATCAGCGCGCTTGTCGATCTGCTGGAGCGCAATGGTTTCGCTGGACTCGTCGTGGATTTCGAAGAGGTTCCAGCGGGCGCGCAGGCTGATCTTTTGCGCTTCGTGCGCGCTCTGCACGCTGAGTTGGGCGCGCGCGGTCTGACGTTAGCGCAAGCCGTCCCTTTCGATAATCCCGATTGGGACTATCAGGCTTATCAGGCGGCGACCGATTACTTGATGCTGATGGCTTATGACGAACATTGGGCGAGCGGCGCGCCCGGCCCGGTGGCGAGTCAGCGTTGGTTCGAAAAGACGCTCGCGCATAGGATGCGCGAATTAGATCCAACGCGAACGGTCATCTGCCTTGGGAATTATGGTTACGATTGGTCGGATGGTGATACGGAAGCGACGGAGTTGACTTTCCAAGAAGCGGTGCTCGCGGCGCGCGATTCCACTGCGCACATCGCTTTCGACCGCCAGACGCTCAATCCCTCTTTCACCTACGAAGATGAAGACGGCGCAGCCCATACCGTTTGGTTCCTCGATGCCGTCACCGCCTACAACCAGATGCACACCGCCGGTCAATACCATCCAGCCGGTTTCGCTTTATGGCGTTTGGGATCAGAGGATCCTTCGGTATGGAATGTTTTCGGGCGGACCAAAAGATCCTTCGATGGGGCGGAATCATTGCGCCTGATCCGCTACGGCTACGACATAGATTTCGAAGGAGTGGGAGAGATCTTGCAGATCGAAGCTGCGCCGCAGGATGGCGAGCGCGATCTGCAAGTGGATGCGCAAACCGGTTTGATCGTCAAGGAAGATTACACGGCCATCCCTTCGAGCTACGTTATCCGGCGAGTCGGAGATCGCCCGGGATACGTCGCTTTGACTTTCGATGATGGGCCGGATCCGAAGTGGACTCCGCTCATCCTCGATATCTTAAAGCGCGAGGGGGTGCCGGCGACCTTCTTCATCATCGGCGAGAACGGACAGGCGCATCCTGACCTCGTGCGCCGCATCTTCCAAGAGGGGCACGAGATCGGCAATCACACATACACGCACCCGAATCTCGGTGAAGTCCCGGCTCGTATCACGGAGCTTGAGCTGAACGCGACCGAGCGTTTGATCGAAGCGCTCACGGGACATTCGACGCTGCTATTTCGTCCGCCATATTTCGGCGATGCGGAACCAACCACGCCAGATGAGATCGAACCGATCGCCGTCGCTAAGCGTTTGGGCTACATTACGGTGGGGCTACATGTCGATCCGGAAGATTGGAAGTTGACCGATGAGGACGGGCATCGGCGGACCGCCGCGGATATCGCCCGCGAGACGATCGAAGGGGTCACCTCCTCAGACCCTGAGCGGCGCGGAGAAGTGGTCCTGTTGCACGATGGCGGAGGCGACCGGTCCGAGACGGTCAGGGCGTTGCCGGAGATCATTCGCGAGCTGCGGGCGCGAGGATACCGCTTCGTTACCGTCTCTGAGTTGGCGGGGCTGAAAAGGGAGCAGACGATGCCACCCATCGCCGAGCGGCGTGATCTGTTCGCCTACGCTGACGGCGTCGCTTTCGCGCTCCTTTCTGCTGGCGGCTGGCTATTGCACTGGCTTTTTCTCATCGGGATCGCGCTCGGACTGGGACGCTTGCTGTTCATCGGCGCGCTCGCCTTCGCGCAATGGGTGCGAGCCCATCGGCGCGAGCGCCAACGCGCGGGAATCGCCTACGAGCCCTTCGTCTCGGTGCTCGTCCCGGCGTATAACGAGGAGCGAGTCATCGTGCGCACGATCGAGAGCTTGCTCGCTTCGAACTACCCATCTTTCGAGGTGATCGTCGTTGATGACGGATCGAGCGATCGAACTTACGAGGTTGCGCGCGCGCGGTTCGCCTCCGAATCGCGTGTGCGCGTCTTTCGCAAGGGGAATGGCGGCAAAGCAGATGCGCTCAACTTCGGCTTGCGACGTGCCCGCGGCGAGATCATCGTCGCGCTCGATGCTGACACGATCTTTGCGCCCGAGACTCTGCGCGCGCTCGCGCAGCGCTTCCACGATCCGCGCATCGGCGCGGTCGCGGGCAATGCCAAAGTCGGCAATCGCATCAATCTCATCACGCGCTGGCAGGCGCTCGAATATATAACTTCACAGAATTTGGATCGGCGCGCGTTCGCTTCTTTGAATTGCATCACCGTCGTGCCCGGGGCTGTCGGGGCGTGGCGGCGCGAGTTGATCGCACGCGCCGGAGGTTTTTCTGGCGACACGCTTGCTGAGGATCAAGATCTGACGCTGCGCATCAGGCGGCTCGGGTGCAAGATCGGTTACGAGGAAAGGGCCATCGCCTGGACGGAGGCGCCCGACACCATTCGCGGTTTAGCGCGCCAACGCTTCCGTTGGTCATTCGGCACGTTGCAGTGCATGTGGAAGCATCGCGATGCGCTCTTCCGTCTACGCTACGGCGCGCTCGGTTTCATCGCGCTGCCGAACGTATGGATCTTCCAGATCATCTTCCCGCTCATCTCACCGGTGATGGACCTGGTCCTGATCTGGGACCTCGTTTCGGCGTTACTCGATCGCTTCGCACACGGTGCTGAATACGCCTCCTCTTCGTTGCAACGAACGCTCTTTTACTACGCGCTCTTCCTCGCGCTCGATTGGATCGCTTCAGCTTTCGCTTTTCTGCTCGAAAAGCGCGAGCAGTGGGGATTGCTCTGGTGGCTTTTCTGGCAGCGTTTCGGTTATCGTCAGATGATGTACTACGTCATGCTGAAATCTGTGCTGACGGCGTTGCGCGGTGCGCTCGTCGGTTGGGGGAAGCTCGAAAGGAAAGCGACGGTCGAAGCGCCGTACTAAGAACGCCCCGCTCGAACGTGCCGCGTAATAATGGGGCTTTCGGTTGAAAGTTCATGATAGGGAGTTTCGCAAATCAAGGGCTTGCCGTCGAATACCTGGTCCTTTCGGTTGAAAGTTCATGATAGAGAATTTCTTGATCAACTACGGTCTAATTGCGGTCTTCCTCATCGCTACGGTCGAGGTGGACGTCGCGCCAATCATGGCTGGGGTCGTCGCTCATCTGGGATATTTCGATTTCTTCGCCGCGACGTTGGTGGCCGCTTGCGGCGCGTTCGCTAGCGACAGCGCCTGGTATTGGCTCGGTCGTTGGCGCGCCGATTCGATACGCGCTAGCCGCCTCTATCAGCGAACGGGCGCGCGTGTCGAACGACTCATCCGACGATTCGGTTGGTGGCAGTTGCCCGTATGCCGTCTGTTCTACGGGACGCGCGTCGTGACGATGACTTTCTTTGGAATCCAACGCCGCCCTTTTCGGGCTTTCTTGCTCGTGGATGCGGCGAGCTGTCTGTTCTGGTCAACGTTGCTGACAGGCTTGGGGTTTATACTGAGCGGAAGCGCGGAGTTGATCATCGGGCGCCTCAAGCGCGTCGAACTCTGGCTGCTTCTCATCTTGCTCGTGGTCATCTCGGGAGCCATAGCGATTCAACGACTGGTCCAGCGCGGCGAAAAGAAGCTGATTGGTGAATGATGGGTCAACTACCCCACGGCTGAAGCCGGGGGCTTGCACCTAGCCCGCTTGCGCGGGCTGGCACGCGAGGCCGGTTGACGGCGGCCCGCCAGCGGCAGGCATGCCACCGCTGGCAAGGTACTTCCGGGCTATATTGCGGGCAGCGTTGAGATCGGCGTTTAGCTCGAACCCGCAAGCCCGGCACAGAAACCGTGATTGGGAGCGTCGATTTCGACGATGGACATGTCCGCAACGGGAGCACATCTGCGACGTGTGACGGGGATCGACACCCACAACCTTGCACCCCTTAGCTGCTGCCTTGTATGCCAGGAAGCTTCTGAGTCGCGCGAAGCTCCAGGAGTGCAGGCGACGGCGCGATTCCCTGCCGCGCTGCTTAGTGCGGGTGCGGATGTCCACCAAGTTCTCCACGACGATCACGGTGCCGGGCTGGACGGAATCGACGATACGCCGACTGAGTACGTGGTCGCAGTCGCGCCGGAAGCGGTTGACCTTCCCGGCCAGCTTACGCAGGTGCCTCTTGGCCGAGCGGGTGCCTTTGCGCTGGAGACTGCGACGGAGCCGGAAGTACCGGCGCTCGATCTCCTTCCAGCGGCGTTTCCCAAAGAAGCGATTGTGGGAGCAGACGGCAGGGCGCGAAAGGCCCATGTCCACCCCAACGACATCTCCAGACGGCTGAAATTCCACGTCCGGGATCGTAACGACGACATGCAGCCAGAATCGGCCCTTGCGGTAGATCAGGTCGGCGCTATCGAAGCCGACGGCTCGGCCCAGGGTGTGCTGAGCGTGGGGGTCGGCGGCGAATGGCACTTTGAGTCGTCCGGCTACCGAAGACAGGCTGACGATGCCCTGCGGAAACTTGATGGAATAGGTGCGTGCGTCGTAGCGAATCGGTGTGAGGACTGCATTTGGACAGGACGCCTTGCGCCCCTTCTTTTTCCGCGCGAGAACGGACTTTATCGCCTCCGTCGCCCGGACACGGGCCGCGATGACCAACTGCGCGGGGAGGCTGGGAAATCGCTCACGCAGACCGTGGTACGTGGCGTGGTGCAGCCGGACGCCGTTCTTCTCCCTATTCTCCCAGCCATAGGCCGCAACGGCGTTGAAGCACGCTGTGTGTTGGCGCAGCGTCTGCAGGAGGGCACTGGCCTGTTCGGATGTTGGGCCCAGTCTAAGCCGGATAGTCCGCTGCATGTTCATATAGTACAACATTTTGCAAAAAGAGGAAAGCGGCGCCTCCTCCCCATGCCTAAAGGCAGGGGTCTCCGCGCCGCCAGGAACTGATGAGAGGTCGAAAATGAGGCGGGTCGAAAGCGTTGGGCTTCGTAAAACCCAACAGTGTGCTCCACCGTGAGAGGTCGAAAATGAGGCGGGTCGAGAGGATCGACCCGCCTCTCGGCCTTTAGGTGGAGCGTTTCGCAGTTCTCTTGATCCTCTCGTGCCGCTCAAAACGGCGCTCGCGGCGCATGAACAGGCGTGGGTTTTCGGCGACCTCTTTACGCACACCCGGGTGTTTGGCGAGGAAATCGTTCAACGCCGGATGATTTGCCAAGTAGTTCTGATCATCGATGAGCTTCGGGTTTTTCCTGAGATCCTCAGCGATTTCGGGATGCGCGTCGAGAAAGCGGTCGAAGTTGCGCAGCTCTTGTCGCGTGATGTCTCCGCCGTGGCGCTCGAAGCGGCGCTCGCGCAGCATGAAATAGCGCGGCGTCTCTTTCAGCTCCTCGCGCACGCCCGGATGTTTGGCGAGAAAGTCACGCAGCGCCGGATGGGCATCCAAGTACTGTTGGTTATTGACGAGCGTCGGATCCTTTTGCAGATCCGCATCTATTTCCGGATGGACGTCGAGGAAACGATCGAAATTGCGCAACTCGCGCCGTGTGATATCAGAGTTGCGTTGCCCGTAGACTTGCTCGCTGGCTGCGAGAGCGAGCAGCGAGAGGGCGAGCGACATAGCGAGCATAAAGGTCTTTTGCCGGATCTTAAGGACCATTCTCTTCGGCTCCTTTCAAGATGAAGGATTTCGCGCGAAGATAAAGATCGGAGAGGGTGGGGAGAAGGGGATTCGACCGTTTGGCGACGGTCACTCGTTTAGACGATCGATCTGTCTGAATGGTTGAAAAATCTTCTCCGCGGGGCGAGAGTAATGGAACAGCCCGTTTCTGAGGTCGAGAGGGTTAGGGAATTGAAAGGGCGCGCCGGTCGCCTCGGCGCGCGCGTGCGCTATGGGCGGCGGAAACTCAGACGCCTTTCGCGCACGGCGACGCTCGGTGGATTGTTCCTTTCGTTTCTGCGAATAGGAGCTATCGGGTTCGGCGGCGGCTTGGCCGTGCTTGCGCAGATCCGAACCCTCGTCGTCACCAAACGGCGTTGGTTTACCGAGAGGGAGTTCGCCGAAGCTTTAGCATTGGCGCAGAGCCTGCCCGGAACGAGCGCTGGCAATGCGGTCACGTACGTCGGGTATCGCCTGTTGGGTTGGCGCGGCGCGGCGGTGGCGATGAGCGGATTCATCTTGCCTTCGATGGCGATGATGATCGGACTGGCGATCCTCTATCGCCACTTTCGCGCGTTGCCTGATACGGATCGGCTCTTCCACGGCCTTAATGCGGCCGTCGTCGCGCTTATCGTCGTGACCGCATGGCAGATGGGCAAGGCCATTCTCCACAAACGCTGGCAGAGGTGGTTGGCTATTTCGGCCTGTCTGGCTGTCGTGTTCTTCAAAGCGACGGTCATCGAGGTTGTACTGTTGGCCGGGATTATCGGGATCTACGTCGATTCATATGCCGAGAGGCGATGGCAGAAGTGGCGTCGCATCAGACGGTTGGCCGAAAAGCGGCGCGCGTTGTTGGCAAGATATGAGGCCGATGGCATGATCAGCGGGTATTTGACGATGCCGCTCGCTGAACTTGAGGCGCGGCGTTCCAAAGCGAAGGAGCCATCTCCGCAAGAGACCGGGCGGAGAACGGGCGAAAGAGCGCGGGCCGCGGCGACCGCATCGCTTCTCCTGCTTTCGCTTTTCACCAAGCTAACCCTTTTGCTCTCCTTGGCGGTCGCTTTTCTGCGCATCGGCGCGGTCGCTTTCGGCGGCGGTTTCGCGATGATACCGTTGATCGAAGCGGAAGTGGTCGAAGCGCGCCATTGGTTGACGCGGCAAGAGTTTGCCGACGCTACAGCGCTCGGGCAGATCACGCCTGGACCGGTATTGATCTCGGCGACTTTCATCGGTTATCGCGTGGCTGGAGTGATCGGTGCGCTGGTGGCCACTTTCAGCATTTTCCTGCCGGCCTTTTTGATGACGATCCTCGCCGGATCGAGTTTGCGACGGTTCCGCTCGAATCGGCAGGTTCAGGCGTTCTTGCGCGGCGTGGCTCCCGCGGTCGTCGGATTGCTGATCGCTTCGGCGTGGAGCATCGGGCGCGCGGGGATACATACGTGGATCGGGGTGAGCATTGCGGCATTGGCCATCATCGTTCTGTTGCGATTTCGCCTGAACGCGGCATGGATCGTCTTCGGCGCCGGACTGTTGCGTTTCTTGATAGGCCTTATCTTGTGGTGACGATCGGTGGCTTGGAATTTCGGCGTAGCGCCGCGCCCGTTGGGCGGCTCGAATTCGGGATGATAGGAGCGCGCAAAAAAGAGGGCGCTAATGCGCCAGCCAGATGCCTCTGGCCGTTGACAATTGTAATGACGCTGGTTACAATTCATGGCTCTCGCATTTTCGGGGCGTTTGGTCTTCAGTGGGAGGCGCAGAGATGATCAGTCTGAGGTTGGCGGGCGAATGTGGCGGTAAGCAGCGAAAGCGCGCTCCGCTTGTGTGGGGTGAAGAGGCGAGGAGTATGCTTTTCGATTGGGCCTAAGAACCGAAGAGGGTCGCAGAAGATCATGATCGCGCGTGAAAGCGTTGGCGTTCACGCGCTTCTTTGTGGTCGAAAATTTGAGCGCAGGAGGCACGAGATGAGAGCTTACGAGGTTAAAGCTTTCGGCCTTGAGAATCTCAGGCCGGTGGAGATCGATGAACCGCGACCCGCGGAGCACGAGGTCGTCGTCAAGTTTCATGCTGCCTCGCTGAACTATCGGGATTTGATGTTCGTCAAAGGCATTTACAACCCGAAGGCGAAGCTCCCCGCCGTGCCGCTTTCGGATGGCGCGGGCGAGATCGTGGCCATCGGGTCAGGGGTCACGCGCTGGAAGGTCGGCGATCGCGTCTGCCCGATCTTCGTGCAGGAGTGGATCGAAGGGCCGCCTTCGGCGCAGAAGAACCGGACTTCGCTCGGCGCAGGTGACCGGCCCGGCGTTTTGCGCGAGTATGGCGCATTCGATGAGAACGCGCTGGTTCGTATCCCGGATCACCTCTCTTACGAGGAGGCCGCGACGCTACCTTGTGCGGCAGTAACGGCGTGGAACGCGCTCGTTGTCTCCGGGCGATTGCGCGCGGGCGAAACCGTTTTGACGCTCGGCACCGGAGGCGTATCGATCTTCGCCTTACAGTTCGCCAAGATGCACGGCGCGCGCGTCGTGATCACGTCGAGCAGCGATGAGAAGCTCGAACGGGCGAAGGGTTTGGGGGCGGACGAAACGATCAATTACCGCCGTGATCCCGAATGGGATAAGGCTGTGCTGCAGTTAACAGAAGGGATCGGCGTCGATCACGTCATAGAACTCGGCGGCGCTGGCACGCTCGCGCAGTCGCTCAACGCGGTGCGCGTCGGCGGGCACGTCGCGCTGATCGGCGTGTTGGCAAGCGGCGCTGGAGTCGATCCGCGCCGCATCTTGATGAAGAGCGTGCGCGTGCAAGGCGTCTTCGTCGGGTCGCGTCTGATGTTCGAGGAGATGAACCGCGCCATCGAGATCAACGATCTCCATCCTGTGATCGATCGCGTCTTCTCGTTCGAAGAGGCGCGCGAGGCGCTACGGTACATGGAGAGCGCCGCGCACTTTGGGAAGATCGTCATCAAGTTCGGTTGAACGTAACGCCTGAGCTGTCAGAAGATTGGTCCAATTCGATTTCACGATGGAAACCAAAGTAAGGAGGATAAGGAAGTGCCGTTACCAACGCGAGGGTATGCGGTCAAGAGCGCTTCCGCGCCGCTCGAACCATTCGATTTCACGCGGCGCGACGTGGGAGCGCGCGACGTTTTGATCGAAATCCTTTATTGCGGCATCTGCCATTCGGACATCCATCAAGCGAGGAACGAGTGGGGAAATTCGATCTACCCGATGGTGCCCGGCCATGAGATCGTCGGTCGCGTCGTGCGCGTCGGAACTGAGGCGACGCGCTTTCGCGAAGGCGATATGGTGGGCGTCGGCGTCTTCGTCGATTCCTGCCGCGAGTGTCGAAGTTGTCGGGAGGGATTAGAGCAATATTGCGAAAAGGGTTTCGTCCCGACTTACAACGGGTATGAGCGCGATGGCAAAACCCCGACCTACGGTGGGTATTCGACCGCGATCGTCGTCGATGAAGCTTACGTTTACCGAATCCCCGCTGGGCTTTCGTTGCCGGGCGTCGCGCCGCTGCTCTGCGCCGGGATCACGACCTATTCGCCGCTTAGATATTTCGGCGTCGGTGCGGGACAGCGCGTCGGCATCGTCGGTTTGGGCGGACTGGGCCACATGGGCGTGAAATTCGCCGCGGCTTTTGGCGCCGAGGTGACGGTCTTTAGCACGTCGCCAGCTAAGGAGCGGGACGCGCGGCGGTTGGGCGCGCATCACTTCGTCGTCACGCGCGATGCGCAAAATCTCGCGCCGCTTGCCAGCAGCTTCGACCTCATCCTCGATACGGTCTCGGCGCCGCACGACATCAACGCGCTTTTGAACCTGTTGCGACGCGATGGCGTGCTGGTGCAGGTGGGCCTGCCGGAAAAGCCGTTCGAGGTGAACCCGTTCTCGTTGCCCGCGGCGCGGCGGAAGCTAGCTGGATCGAACATCGGGAGTCTGCGCGAAACGCAGGAGATGCTCGATTACTGCGCCGCGAAGGGGATCGAAGCCGATGTCGAAGTGATCCCGATTCAGCGGGTGAACGAAGCCTACGAGCGCGCGCTCAAGGGTGACGTGCGCTACCGCTTCGTCATCGATATGGCAAGCTTGAGGTGAGGGCTAAAAATCGACACGGGCGGGAGTGAGCTTCGCCCAGGTCTTTTGAAAGATGCGCGGAGGGAGAATATGCGGAAGCGTCGTTTGGGTAGTCAAGGTTTGGAGGTTTCAGCGATCGGTTTAGGCTGCATGGGGATGTCGGACTTCTACTCCGGGCGCGATGAACGAGAGGCGATCGCCACGATCCATCGCGCTCTGGAGTTAGGGATAGACTTCCTCGATACGGCCGATATGTATGGGCCGTTTACCAACGAGGAGTTGGTCGGGCGCGCCATTCGCGGGCGGCGCGATCAAGTGATCATTGCTACCAAATTCGGCAACGTCCGCAGCGCGGACGGTCAATTCCTCGGCGTCAACGGTCGCCCCGAGTATGTGATCGCCGCTTGCGAAGCTTCGTTGAAGCGGCTCGGCGTCGAGGTGATCGATCTCTACTATCAGCATCGCGTCGATCCGAACACGCCCATCGAAGAGACGGTCGGGGCGATGGCGCGATTGGTCGAACAGGGCAAGGTGCGTTATCTAGGTTTATCAGAGGCTGGGCCGGCGACGATCCGTCGAGCACATCGCGTCCATCCGATCACGGCGCTGCAATCGGAGTATTCGCTCTGGAGCCGCGATGTGGAAGATGAGGTGCTCGATGTCTGTCGGGAGTTGGGCATCGGTTTCGTCGCTTACAGTCCGCTCGGGCGTGGTTTTTTGACTGGGCGTTTCAAGACGTTCGATGATCTGCCGGAGGATGACTCTCGGCGCAATCATCCGCGCTTTCAGGGCGAAAATTTTCAGAAGAACCTCGATCTGGTCAAGCGCGTCGAAGAGATCGCGGCGGAGAAGGGATGCACGCCGGCGCAGCTTGCGCTCGCTTGGGTGCTGGCTCAAGGCGAAGATATCGTGCCGATACCGGGAACGAAGCGGCGGCAGTATCTCGAAGAGAACATCGGCGCACTCGATGTCCGACTGACGGAAGATGATTTGCGGCGGATCGAAGCGGTCTTCCCCAAAGGCGCCACGGCTGGTGCGCGTTATCCTGAACAGGCCATGCGCTATATCGGTCTGTGATGCGCCGACACTCTAGCTTTCGGCAACGAATAGAGCGCGAAAACGTTCGCGCCAGGTGATAAGGTTCATCGAGGGAGGGGATCATGGAGATGATGAAGGCAGTCCGCATTCACCGTTTCGGCGGACCGGAAGTCTTGACGTACGAAGACGCGCCGCGCCCGCAGATTGCTAGCGACGAGTTGCTCGTGCGCGTGCATGGGGCAGGCGTCAATCCGGTCGATTGGAAGATTCGCGAAGGGAGACTGCAACAGTTCTTGCAGCATAAACTGCCTTTGATCTTGGGTTGGGATTTCTCAGGCGTCGTCGAAGAGGTGGGCAGCGCCGTCGAAGGGTTTAAGGTCGGCGACGAGGTTTACGCGCGCCCCGACATCCGGCGCGACGGCGCCTATGCCGAGTTCATCGCCGTGCGCGCTCGCGAAGTGGCGCTGAAACCGAAAACGCTCGATCACATTCACGCTGCTGCCGTGCCGCTCGCTTCAATCACGGCGTGGGACGCGCTCATCAAAACGGCGCGGCTCGAAGCCGGGCAGCGCGTGCTGATTCACGCGGCGGCGGGCGGTGTGGGCCATTTCGCCGTGCAGTTCGCGCGCTGGAGAGGAGCTTACGTGATCGGGACGGCATCGGCGGCCAATCACGATCTGGTGCGCGAGCTAGGTGCAAACGAGATGATCGACTATCGTGCGGAGCGTTTCGAAGAGAAGGTGAAAGATGTCGATGTCGTCTTCGATACGGTGGGCGGCGATGTTCAGCGCCGTTCGTGGGGCGTGTTGAAGAAAGGCGGGATGCTCGTTTCGATCGTCGATCGGCCATCGGAGAAGACGGCTGAGGAGTACGGCGTGCGCGCCGCTTACGTCTTCATCGAGCCGGACGCGGAAGTTTTAAAGCAGGTCGCCGAATTGATCGATGCGGGCGTAGTCAAACCCGTCGTTGAGAACATCTTCGCGCTCAGCGAAGCGCGGCGAGCACACGAGCTGAGCCAGAGCGGGCACGTGCGAGGGAAGATCGTCCTTCGCGTTGCTTGAACGGCGGATCGCATCTGCCGATCCTTTGGTGCTATTTCCGGAGAGGTTGCGAAGATGAGCGAACTGTTCTCTCGATTCAGGTCGCGTGATGTTGAGTTCCGTAACCGCATCTTCGTGTCGCCGATGTGTCAGTATTCGAGCCGCGACGGGTTGCCGAACGAGTGGCACCTGGTCCATCTCGGGAGTCGGGCCGTCGGCGGCGCCGGATTGGTGATGGTCGAAGCGACTGCGGTGTCACCTGAGGGGCGCATCTCGCCCGGCGATACGGGCCTGTGGTCGGATGATCACGCGCAAGCGTTTCGTCCGATCGCGCGATTCATCCGCGCTCAAGGGGCCATCCCCGGAATACAGTTGGCCCATGCCGGACGCAAAGCTTCCACCGATCTTCCGTGGCGCGGCGGACGTCCTTTGCGCGAATCTGAAGGCGGATGGCAGACGATCGGGCCAAGCCCCATCCCCTTCGCCGAAGGTTTCCCGCCGCCGCGCGAGATGAGCGAGCGAGACATCGAGACGGTCATCGCGCAATTTGTCGCCGCCGCGCGGCGCAGCGTCGAAGCCGGATTCGAGGTGATCGAGATACACATGGCGCACGGTTATCTCTTGCACGAATTCCTCTCGCCGCTTTCGAACCATCGCCTTGATCGTTACGGCGGCGATTTCGAAGGGCGCACGCGCTTCCCGCTGCAAGTGGCGGTGGCCGTGCGCGAAACTGTCCCTGCGTCACTTCCGGTCTTCGTGCGGATTTCGGCGACCGACTGGGCCGAAGGCGGATGGGATCTTGCGCAATCGGTCGAGTTCGCGCGTCGTTTGAAGGACGTTGGAATAGATCTCATCGATTGTTCGAGCGGCGGACTCGTCCCGAACGTGAAGATACCGGCAGGACCGGGTTATCAGGTCCCATTCGCGATGGAGATACGCCGCCAAGTCGGCATCCCGACGGGCGCCGTCGGAATGATCCGTAATAGCTGGCAGGCCGAACAGATCATCGCCAACGGCGAGGCCGATGTGGTCTTTCTGGCACGCGCGATGCTGCGCGACCCCTACTGGGCGCTCCATGCGGCGCGCGAACTCGGCGTTGATATCGAGTGGCCCGTCCAGTACGCGCGGGCGAAAGATTAAAGATTGATCTTGAGTGCCGAAAAGAGGCTCGATGCGCACGGGCGTCGCATCCGCAGCGAATTGGACGACTGTCGCGCGATTCGTCGCCTGGCGCTAACTCTTTAGCTCGAAGCAAAGAGCCTGAGAGAAGATGTCTTCTCTCAGGCTCATACTCGTTGCGGAGTGGAAGATGAAGCGAAAGGCTGAAAGTTCTGGACCAGCATTCCTCTTCGATCTCGACGGCACGCTCATCGATAGCGTCTATCAGCATGTGCTCGCGTGGCGCGAGGCGTTGGAAGCTGGCGGCATCCGTCTCGCCGTCTGGCGCATACATCGCCAGATAGGGATGAGCGGCGGTCTCTTCATCAATGCCCTTTCGCGTGAGACGGGACATCGCGTCTCAGCGGAAGAGGCCGAACGGTTGCAACGCATCCATGCGGAAGCCTTCGCCCGCTACGCATCGCAGGTGCGCCCGTTGCCCGGCGCGCGCGAATTGCTCGAGCATCTCACGCGCGTTCGCATCCCGTGGGCGATTGCGACCAGCGGAAGGCGCGAGAGCGCGCGCCTCTCTTTGGAATTGCTCGGCGTCGGCGCCGATGCCGTGATCATCACGCGCGATCAGGTGCGACATGCGAAGCCCGATCCTGACCTTTTCATCGCAGCTGCTGAGCGGTTGGGCGTGGATGTTGCCGACTCAGTCGTTGTCGGTGACAGCGTCTGGGATCTGTTGGCCGCGCGACGCGCGCGCGCGCTCGGCATCGGGCTTCTTTCAGGAGGCTACGGGCGCGATGAACTCGAACGGGCCGGCGCGTATCGCGTCTACGACGATCCAGCCGATCTGTTGCGCCATCTGGATGAAGTCGGCGTCAGGGCTTTGGATTGAAGATCAGCATTTAGTCGCTTCGGACCTGCGGCTCTCGGGGCCGGCGAATCCTTTCGAGGCCTGGCGGGCCTCCCCTACCACTTAGTTAGCTCCCGCTCGGGATAAAGAAGAGCTCTGCGGGCCAGGCGCCCGAGCGCAAGCAGATCGTTGCGCTTTAACTCAAGACGGGGCCGTGGCAATTCGACTTTTGGTCTGCGAAGATGCGCGCTTTCATCTAAATTGGTCTATTTATCTCGAATCATGAGGTCGAGTCGCCCCGATCTTCGATCTCCGAAAGGCGAAGTCGCCGGACTAAATCGGCTCCGTCGGAGATGCGATGGCCGGCTGGTTGTGATCCCAACTTGCTTTGGTCAAACATTTGAATATCATCATGGACGAGCAAGTTTGACCATCAGCGAGATCCGAGATCTTCAAAACGGCAGGGAGAGCGCATGAGAGCAAAAGTTCTATCTTGGCTTATCCTCGCGCTGTGCTTCGTGGCGAGCGCGCGGGCGCAGACTATCTCCGAACGCATGGCCACGTCGGCGATGCAGACGCTTTGGCGTGATGCAGCGAAAGGGGAAGATGGCGCGCCGGCAAGGTGGACCTACGAACACGGCGTCTTTTTGAAGGGTATCGAGCGCGTGTGGCTCGACACGGGAGATGGGAAGTATTTCCGTTACATCGAGCAGGGAATAGATCGTTTCATCAGCGACGATGGAACGATCCGTACCTACAGACTCGACGATTACAACCTAGACAATATCATGCCGGGGCGTCTCTTGTTGACGCTCTACAAGGTGACAGAGCGCGATAAGTACCGCAAAGCAGCCGCGCTTTTGCGCGAGCAATTGCGGACGCATCCGCGGACTTCCGAAGGCGGTTTCTGGCACAAGAAGATCTATCCGTATCAGATGTGGCTCGACGGGTTGTATATGGCCGAGCCTTTCTATGCTGAGTATGCGGCCACTTTCGACGAACCGGAAGCTTTCGATGACATTGCCAAGCAGTTCATCCTGATGGAGCGGCACGCGCGCGATCCGCAGACCGGGTTGCTCTATCACGGTTGGGACGAATCGCGCAAGCAGCGTTGGGCCGATCCTCAAACGGGCCATTCGCCGAACTTCTGGGGGCGCGCTGTCGGCTGGTACGCGATGGCGCTGGTTGACACTTTGGATTACTTTCCGGCGAATCATCCCAAAAGAGGGGAGCTCGTTGCGATCCTCAAACGCTTGGCCGAAGCGATCGCAAAATATCAAGATCAACCGTCGGGCTTGTGGTATCAGGTGCTCGATAAGGGGGGCGAACGGGGCAACTATCTCGAGGCTTCGGCCTCTTGCATGTTCGTCTACGCTCTGGCCAAAGGCGTGCGGCGCGGTTACTTGCCGGCCTCGTATCTCGATGTCGCGCGCAGAGGCTATCGGGGGATCCTCGCCCGCTTCGTCAAAGAGGATGCGAGCGGACGCCTGAATCTCGAAGGGACGGTGAGCGTCTCGGGCTTGGGCGGCAATCCCTATCGTGATGGAAGCTACGAGTACTACTTGAGCGAGAAGGTCGTGACCAACGATCCGAAGGGGATCGGCGCTTTCCTCATGGCGAGCGCTGAGATGGAGATCGCCGATAAAGCTGCAGTAGGCCGCGGCAAGGTCGTCACGCTGGACTACTACTTCAACAACGAGTGGAAACGCGATGGGCTGGGCCGCCTCGTCACTTGGCACTACAAGTGGGAGGAGATGGCCAACGGCGGCTTTTCGCTCTGGGGACACATCTTCCGAACTTTCGGCGTGGAGACGCGCGCGCTTCGCGAAGCGCCGACGCGCGAGCGTTTACAAGGAACTGACATCTACATCATCGTCGATCCGGACACGCCGCAAGAGACGCCGAATCCACACTACATCGAGCGTCCGCATATCGAGGCGATCGAGGAGTGGGTCAGATCGGGCGGCGTGCTCGTCCTTTTGGGAAATGATGTCGGCAATGCCGAATTCGATCATCTCAACGAGTTAGCCGGGCGTTTCGGCATCGAGTTCAACAAGGACAGTCGCAACCGCGTGCCGGACGGCGACTTCGATGCCGGAAAGATCGTCGTCCCTGCGAGCCATCCGATCTTTCGGACGGCGCGCAATCTCTTCCTGAAAGAGATTTCGACTCTGTCGGTGCGTCCTCCGGCAAGGCCCGTGCTCGAAGATAAAGGCGACGTGATCATGGCCGTCGCGAAACACGGAAAGGGAACGGTCTTCGCGCTCGGCGATCCTTGGCTTTACAACGAATACGTGGATGGAAGGAAGTTGCCGCCGCGGTTCGACAACTACAAAGCGGCGCAAGATCTGACCCGTTGGTTGATCCAGCAGGCTTCGGAGCGCAAGTAAGCAGCATCGCGCAGAACAATCATCGCATAAATTCTGATGGAGAGAGAGAATGAGATTAAGAGGCGGACGAGTAGCAAAGGCTGTCTTCATCATGATGCTTTGGGCGGCGTGTAGTTGGGCACAAGGGGGAGCGGCGCGCGGGCCGCGTTCTCCAGCACGCTCTCCGCTGGTCCTCTCCGGTCAATCTTTGAGCGATCTGGAACGAAAGATCGCCGGAGCCAACCGGACCGAAGAGCTCTTTGGCGGAGAAGGGATGCAGTTGCGCGTCGCCGTGCAGCATGAGAAGGACAAGCCGGCTGGGCCGGCCGAAGTTCATGACGATTCGGACGATGTTTACTACGTTCTCGATGGGGCGGCGACGCTTGTGCTCGGCGGCGCGCTCGACTCGCCGCGCGAGGTCGAGCCGGGCGAGTGGCGCGGCGCGCGCATCATCGGCGGTCAAACTTTCGAGGTGAAGAAGGGCGATCTCATCATCGTCCCGCGCGGCACGCCGCATCAGCGCAGCACGGTCGGCAAGGACTTTTCGATGATACTGATCAAAATCTTCGCTTCGCCGGTTCGCGCGGCGGGCACAAGATAGCTTCACGTCCGTAAGGGAGCGCGCCCCCGAACGAGGATCTTCGGGAGCGCACTTCGTTTTAGCGTTCAAAAGATCGAACTGGGTTTGGCGCGATGGTCCGGCGTCGGCAGGCGCGTGCGGCTGATGGTGCTGAAGATTGCGCTGACCGGTCCGTGAGGTTCGTCTCCTCGGCTGTAGAACCGCTGCGCGGTGCCCGTCGCTTCGCTTGCGGGCGTTTCTCCTCCCAACGGCGCCGATGTGCGTGGTGTAAGTCCAGCTCGCTCCAGCAGATCGATTCTGATTCTCGCGCAAGAGAGCGGCGCAACAGCATCATCAGGTTTCAGTTCTTGTTTGGTTGGTGCGGGAGTCCCGCTTTGAAAGCGATCGGTTTTCGAAAAAATGGCGCTATGAGTTCGTTCCCTTATCGGCGACGGAAGAAGTTCCGCTTTGAAAGCGATCGGTTTTCGAAAAAAATGGTCGATGTCTGTGTTACCATGGGGTCATGTGGGGTGGAGCGGATAGGAGGAGATGATGAAGTTTGCGCGAATCACCACTGATCCGAATCGGATGGGCGGAGTCCCGTGCATTCGAGATTTACGAATTCCGGTCGCGACGATCGTCGCGATGGTGGCTGACGGGATGAGCGAACAAGAGATTCTCGAGGCCTATCCTGATCTGGAATCCGAGGATATACGCGAAGCGCTCCGCTACGCGGCCGAGGCCGTGCAAGAGCGCGAGCTGCCCTTGAGGGTGTCATGAGGTTGCTCGTCGACAACGCATTGTCCCCTCGCGTTGCCGAAGGGTTGCGTCAGGCTGGGTTCGATGCTGTGCACGTTCGGGATTATGGATTGCAGACCGCCGATGACGCCGAGATCTTCGAACGAGCGGCACGTGAAGATCGCATCATCTTATCTGCCGATACGGATTTTGGCGCGTTGTTGGCTCGATGGGCGAGCGCGAAGCCATCGCTCATCCTTCTACGGAGGATCTCAGAGCGCAGACCCGAAGAGCAGGTCCGCCTGCTTCTGGCGAATCTGCCCAGCATAAGTGATGATCTTGAGAAAGGATGCGTTGTGGTTATCGAGGACGCCCGAGTGAGAATCCGCAAACTACCTATTGCTGGGAACGACTGACCGTTTGAGGATGAGGAGCCTAACAAGCAGGCGAGCGCGCTTCCGAGAAGACTTCGGAAGCGCGCTTCGTCTTAGCGTTCAAAAGATCAGCTTTAGCGCGAACTGGATTTGGCGCGATGATCCGGCGTCGCCCGTCGGCAGGCGCGTGCGGCTGATGACGCCGAAGGTCGAACTGCCGACTTGCGCGACGTTGCCCGGCGGGCCGAAGTTCGCATGGTTGAACAGATCGAAGAACTCCGCGCGGAATTGCAGGCGCGTGCTTTCAGTGAAGTTGAAGTTCCTGATGACGGAAAAGTCCGTGTTGTTGAAGGCTGGACCGATGATCGTGTTGCGCCCAAGGCTGCCGAAATGGAAGACGGTCTGCCCGTTAACCAACGCTGCTGGAAGCGCGAAAGCCGCTCCCGTGGGGCAAACGCTCGGCGCGCGCGGATCGCACACGGTGTTCGTGAACCATTGATTGGGACTTCCGATGACCTGTACCGGACCGATCAGATCGGGCCTGATCGTCGCCACGCCGGTAAACGACGCGATGTTAGCTCCGCCGATAGACGTCCCAGCGATGGGAAGCGGGTTGCCGGCGACGATGTTGATCGGATTGCCGCTTTGCGCTTGGACGATCGTTGCCAATTGCCAGCCTCTGACTAGGAAATTGCGCTGGAAAGGAAGTTCATAGATGGCGCTGATGACGAAACGGTGGCGCGCGTCGAAGTCCGAAAGACCACGATCAGCGCGCACGTTGTAGCTGTTCTGCACGACCGTGCCTTGCGAGTTGAGGGAGTTGTAGTCGAGCGACTTCGACCACGTGTAGGAGGCGTTGAATTGCAGGCCGCGCGCGAATCGCTTGTTCGCCGTCGCCCACAGCGCGTTATAACTGGAATTGCCGGAGCTTTCGTTCTGCAAGATGTTGCCGAGCGCGACGCCCGGGAGGATTGGGCTCGCGGATGAAACGGTCGGATAGGGGCGCACGCCGTTGATGAATTGATTGATGTTGCGTTGCAGGCGAAGATGCGTGCCTTTCGATCCGAAATAACCGACCATCACGCCGAGGCCCGGCGTAACCTCGCGTTGTACGTTCAGGTTCCACGATTGAACGTAGGCATTGACGAAACCGTGATCGACCGTCACGGGCACGAGGCCCGTCGCGCGCGCGGCATTGAGGAGATTGGCGTAGCTCGTCGTTCCCGGACCGGAGAAGGCAACGCGCGTCGCCAGCGGTGGATTGGATGCCGTTGGCGTGACGAGGTTGGTCACTGGTTGGTCCACCAGAATGGCGTAGGCGAGGCGCACGCTGGTCCGCCCGTCTTTGAACGGATCCCACGCCAGTCCAACTCGCGGCTGAAAGTTCTTGTTGTTGGTTTGGTAGACTTGATCGATGTCTGATCCGACGCGGCGAAGCGATCCGGTTCGCGGGTCGAAGACGACGAATCGGTCATACCTTTCCGTCGGCGTCATGTTCCAGTCGTAGCGCAAGCCGAGTTCGAGCGTCACATTAGGGAGCCACTTGTAGTTGTCTTGGACGAAAAGGCCAAAGGCGCCTTGCGCGATGCTGCTCGAGGGCGCGCCGAGCGTGACGCCGAAAGTGCTCGCGGCGCCGCGACTGAAATCGGCGATGCTGTTGAAGCCGATCGTCCCGACGTCGCGGTTGAAGTTATTGTTATAAAATCGCCGCCATTCGCCGCCGAATTTGAACGAGTGATTGCCGCGCAAGTAGCTCAGCGTATCGGAAACGACGAAGGTCGTGTCGCCGCGTCCCTGCGGGAAGCCGGCAGGCCCTCCAAAATTGAGTCCAATCCCGCCGATGGTGATCTGCGGAAGGCCCAAGGGCTCGTTTATTCCGTTGCTGATCCCGAAACTGGCCGGGTTAAGCTGCGCGTTCGGTTGGAAGGTGATGAAGATGCGGTTGAAGCCGAAACGGGCCTCGTTCACCGTGTTCGCGTTGAAAGTGTGGGTTAGATTAAGCGTCAGTAGTTGACGGCGCGAACGGCGTGTGTCGCCGAAGCCGGGGATCGTATTGCCTTGCAGCGTCGGCTCGATGCGCAGATCGCGTTGGAAAGCATAATAACCGTGAAGGCGGTCTTGCGGCGAGAGGTTATGGCTTATATCGAGCGTCCACTGGTCCAGATCTACCGGCGCCGTGGCTGAACCGATGAAACGCCCTTCGCCGCGCGGTCCCGTCGCGTTCGCCCGCGGGATCAGGTCAAGTAGCTTGCGCGAGGTCGGATCGGTGACTTGCGCGCGCTCGTCATCGCGCAGAACGCCGCTGTTGATCGTCAACCCTTGGCGCTGTCGGAGCCCTTCGTAGCTGAAGAAGAAGAAGGTCTTGTTCTTGCCGCGATAACCGAAGACTGGACCGCCTTCGCCAAAGCGCGGCAAGTAGATGGGGCCGCCGAGCGCAACGCCGAACTGATTGCGTTTGAACGGCGGTTTGTTCGCCCCATCGAAAAAGTTGCGCGCATCGAGCGCGTCGTTGCGCAGGAACTCGAAGATCTCGCCGTGAAATTCGTTCGTGCCCGATCGCGTCGCGATATTGACGACGGCGCCGGAGTTGCGCCCATATTCGGCGCTAAAGGTCGAATTATCGGCTTTGAACTCCTGCACGGTGTTGATCGACGGCTGGAAGGTGATCTGATTCTGCACCATGTCGTTGAGGTTGATGCCGTTGATCTGGAAATTGACCGTATCTTCGCGATTGCCCGCCGTGTTGAAAGCGAAAGAGCCTTGGCCGCGCACCGGAGCCGTCAAAAATCCGTTCTGCGGCGGCGCGACCGAGCCGGGAAGCAACAATCCGAGGTCCACGAAGTGTCGCCCGTTAAGCGGGATATCTTGCACCGTGCGCTGATTGATGACGGTGCCGACCGAAGTGGTCGCCGTCTCGATGGCCGGAGCGTCGGAACTGACGGTCACTTCCTGCGTGACGCTTCCAACTGCCAGTTGAAAATTCTGCACAACCGTGCGCGCCACCTCGATAGTCACTCCGTTGACGACTTGCGTTTGAAAGCCCTGCGCCTGCACTTCGATGCGATAGGTGCCCGGCGGCAGCGCGGCCACCTGGTAGTTGCCCTCAGCATCGGTCTGCGCTGTGCGTTCAAGACCAGTCGCTTCGTTGCGCACGGTGATGCGCGCGCCGGATATAACCGCGCCCTGTTGGTCCGTCACCGTCCCTTGCAACGTGGCGGTCGATTGGGCATATGAATGAACGCTCAGGGCGGAAAATAGGGCCGCTAAGAAGAAACAGACTTTCCACGCGAAGTTGTGATCAGACATTTCCCCTTTGTACCTCCGAGTTGAGATCCGATCATCGACCGGGACTCTTCGCAAGCTGGAAGCGTGCAGATTGCGGTTGGCGTTGGACGTTCAAGCGGATGATAGCATGCGGGATCCTGTTTCGAAAGAACCGATCCCGCGATCTTCTCTCAGATTCAGTTCCGTTCGGCTTCCAGAGCGCGACGGTCGCGCAGCTAGCCTGTCATTTCAGTTTCGAAGCTCAGCGCTGTCCGCTTTGAATGCGGGAACGCCCTTGGCTTTGGCGGAGAAGAACCGGCAAAGCTCGCAACGCTTCAACCCTTTCAATCCCGAAATGACGCACTCGGCGTTCAATTCGGCTCCGGCTGGCGTGGTGTGCGTGTGCTCGTCAGCGAAGAGCGCGTTCACTTTTTCAGGGCCCATCTTCTCGTAGCGTCGCGCGATGATCTCGTTGAGATCGACGAACGGCACACCTTCGGCGCGCGCCACTTGTTTGGCCCATAGCCCATAATCGCGCGAGGCGCGCACTATCTGCCCATCTTTCCAGATCTTGCGCGGGATGGGCGAAAGGACGATGGGCGTTGCGCCCTTCGCCTTAGCGTCGCGGATGTATTTGCGCAAGTACCAGCCATAGGTGTGGACCACCTCGTGCTTCTTCGTCAGAAGGTTATCTATCTCGATCGTCTCTTCGCCGATGCCGCGGATCGTGCCGCGCGCGCGTTGCGTGTCGTTGATCGGACCAGCATCGTTGTGACCGAACTGCATGAGGACGAAATCTCCCGGCTTGAGTTGCGCGAGGATCTCGTCCCACCGCCCCTCGGTCAGGAAGGTGCGACTGCTGCGCCCGCCGATGGCGCGGTTGACGACGTTGATCTTCTGCGGATCAAAGTATGCTGCGATCGGATCGCCCCATCCTTGCTGGCCCGGCGTGGTCGTTCTCACGGTCGAATCGCCGATAATGAAGAGGGTCGGAAGGCGCGGGTTGACCTTCTCCTGCTGTGCCGCCGTAACGACGGAAAAGATGATGACGAAGAACGAAATCAAGAATGCTCTCCGCATTTTAAGATTCCTCCTTTTCGGTGATCTTGGCGCGGTCATGCCGCGCGTTCAAGTTCTGTCGATCTGCGGTCGTGAAAAAAGCCGTCTTGTAAGGCGCGCATTTCGACCCGATGTGGTTCAGGCGTCGCGCCGGTTGCAGGCGAGCGGCACAAGCCGCCTTGTAAGGCGCGCCGCCGACCCTTCGAATTCCGACAGCGCGCTTCCTGCTCATTTTGGCTCTCGGGTGAACCACGCTTTCACCTCCGCTTCCAGCGCCTTCAGATCGGGTCGCCTTTCAGCGATGGCGAGCGATTCGCGGTATTCACGTTCGAGATCGCCGAGGTCGAGTTTCGCGCCGTCGCGGATGAAGATCGGGATCTGATAGAGTTCAGCGCGCACTTTGATCGTCTGTCCACCTTCGTAGACTTTTTCGGGATGCCACGCATCACGCCATTTCGCGCCTCGCGGCAGATAGACCTCTTGCACTCGTCGCCCTTTCTCCCAGATGGGCGAGACCAGAATGTCCGGACCGTAAAGATAGGTCCACCAGTTGGTCCACGCCTCCGGCGCGCGCGGATCGATGAGGAAAAGCGGCCTGACGATGGGCATCCCGGTTTCGTGCGCTTCGCGGGCGCAAGCGTAGCTATAATCCGCCAGCTTCTCGTGCAAACGTGCATAGAGCCGCCAGATGGCGATCAACGTCGTGTCGTAGCTCGGTTGGCGCGGCAGATTCCAGAACCCGACGTTGCGCGTCGGTCCGACCTCCATGATCGGCGTAAAAGCGCTGAAAGCGAGCCAGCGACCGCAGACCTCCTGCTCTAGCAATTGCTGGTTATAACCGCAGGTGTCCGATCCCCAGTTCGGATAGCCCATCACAGCGGCGCGTTGCACGGCGATGATCGAAGCGCGCAAGCCTTCTTGCGTCCCGCCGATGTCTCCGCCCCAGAAGACGCCGTAAGGCGAGCTGCCCGTGTAGGCGGCGCGCGGCATCAGGATAAAATCGTCGCCACGATGTGTGCGCGCTACGTCGTAGGTCGCTTTGAGATAGAGCACCGGATAGATGTTGCGGTTCTGGCGGATCGAGCGGCCATCGAAGACGCGCGATGGGCCATCATCTGGGATATCCTCTTCGCCGCGGTCGAGCTTGAAACCGGCAACGCCGAGCCGTAAGAGTTTCTCGACGCCGCTTTGCCAAAAAGCTTTCGCCTGTGGGTTAGTGAAATCGACGAGCGGGTAGTTGTTCCCGTTAGGCGGGCGCTTCTGGTCCGGGAGGTTGTAACCCTTGGCCAGCGCCTCTTCGGCCATCTTGCCTTGAAAGAACGGGCCGATCCAAAGGACCGTTCGGATCCCTTGTTCGTTCAACCAGCGGACCATGGCGGCGAAATTCGGGAGCCGTTTCGGATCTATCTCGAAATCGTCGTATCCCCACAGCCCTGTCCCCCACGGGCGATCTATCCAGTAGACGCCGCACGGGATGCCGAACGCCTTCATCATCAAGATGTCTTCCATCACTTCGGAGTTGAACGGTCCGGTGACGGGCGTCCCATCGTAATAGGTTGCGCGGTGCGTGTGCTCATCGCGCCAGCGCCATGGAGCGTAGATCCAGCGCGGCGGTAAAATAGGTGGTCCAGCTTCGAGCGCGTGCGCGCGCACGAGTCGCGCTGGATCGCGCGCCGTGTAGATCTTCAGCTCGAGCGCCGGACCCTCGAACTCGATGCGAACGCGCCTGGGATCGCTCGCCGCGAAGTCGAAGCGACCGGGCCACTCGCTCCGAACGAACACGGCGTAGCCGCGCGATGAGAGGTAGAACGGAGCGTAAACAGAAGTGGTCGGCTTGAGGATCATCTCAACCTGCTGACCGCGCAAATCCATCGCCGCCCGTAGACCCGGCGCCCACGAAGCGGCCTGTGGGCCATCGACGACGCGCTCCATCAGACCCGTATAGTACTCGTCGGGAGCGGCTTCGATGCTCAACCCCCACTTGGCGATGTCGGACGCAGGCGCGGCGCTCATGCGTAAAAGGAAATCATCCCCTTCCCGCTCGACCGAAAGCCTGACGGCGCGCCCATCGGGCATCTTCGCTTCGCTCGCTCCGCGGTCGCGCGCGCGGGCCGTAAGCTCCGCGGGGAGCGGGAAGCGTTCGCCGCCCTTTGTTTCGTAGAAAAAACCGTCGAGCAGAAGAGAACGATCCTTGCGTTCGCTGCGCGCATCGAGTTGATCTGAGCGCAAGACGAGCGCGGCGCCGCTCCTTTCGATTTGCGATCGCGCTTCACCGCACACGAACGCGAGAAGCAATAGAGCGTAAACTTTTGTCATCATCATCATCTCTTCGGTCGAAATCAGTTTCATCACTGCGTTTGCTTCTCTTCCTCTAACGTCAATTGCCCAAAGGTTTCGGCCCGAGCTGCGTTGGGCTTGCCGGCAGCTTGAAGCTCTCCGGCGGATCAGGATGATGCGGATCGAACGGGCGAACGTCGTTGGCCAAATAACGGACTAAATCCAGGTCGCTCCGCCTGATCCCTTCGATGACGGCGCGCGCAAGCTCGTATGCCCCGTAGGCGTTATGATGCGTATTGTCGCCCTCTTTGAAAGCGAGTTTAGAGCGTTCTGGCCCGAGCGCTTCGTAAAAAGCTTCGCTCATGGCGTTCAAATCGATCAGCGGCACGTTGAGCTCGCGCGCCACTTGGCGCATCGCCTTCGGGTAATCGCCGTGCGAGTTGATTATCTTGCCAGTCGCATCGAACGTTCGACGGTGGACCGGCGTGATGAGCACAGGGATCCCGCCGCGTTGGCGCGCCCTTTCGACGAAAAGGCGCAGCGCTTCTTTGTAGGTCGTAAACGGCCCGCCGCCTTTCTCCTTCTCATCGTTGTGGCCATATTGGATGAGCAGATAATCGCCCGGCTTCATCGCGCTTAGTACTTTGTCGAGCCGATGCGCGGCGAGCGAGCTGCGAAGCGATTCACCCGATTCGGCGTGATTGGCGATGGCGATTGCGGGACCGAAGAAGCGCGGAAGCATCTGGCCCCAACTGCTATATGGTTCGAGCGGTTGATCGCAGACGGTCGAATCGCCGAGCAGAAAGACGGTCGGAACATCGGCGCGGCTTATCTCGAGCGCGGCGATAGCCGGATGCTCGCCATTGAATTCGAGCGTCAATCTCTCGTCCCACGCCCACGCCTCGATCTCTTTTTCGCGCTCTTTCAATCGGACCTCGCCGTCGCCTGTGATGTGCGGCGTGCGAACGTTTACGACGAACTCTCGCGTCTGAAATTGGCCCGGAGCGGTCTCGACCCGTTCGAGCATCAAGCGGCGCAATTCGGCTTTGACGGTCGTCGCCGTCGCCTCCCTGGCATCGCCGAGGATGATCTTCACGCGATAGTTGCCTTCGGGAAGCGCGACCGAAAAGAAGAATGGGCGATCACTCGTGCAAAGATCACGGCGCAGATCATCTGGTCCACCGCGGTCCAAGCATGAGATGTGCGCTCCGGGTTCAAATCCATAACCGCGCCTCTTGCTGTACACGGTCGTCGGCAGAACTTGCGTATAACCGGAAGCGACCGGACCGGAACCGAAATCGAATTTGAGATGGAGCGGTCGCGTCGAAGCGCGGGCTTCGGCGAATGTGCTGGCGAGAAAGATGAACGCGATAAGAATGGTGCGCATCCTTTTGCTTCTCAAGGTAGAGCGCTTCCGTCTCGGCGCGAAGCTCGAAAGGGCAGCGCCTCGTTTTTGAGGCGCTGCCGCGTCTTAAAGTTACGGGGTCGCTGTGATCACCGTCGCAGCTTCTGCCAGTCCTTCCGCTTGGGCGCGCACGCGGATCGTGCCAGCGCGCCCCGTCGAGCGCACGATGACGAGGCAGAGGCCATTGAAGGCTCTCATCTCGTTCGCTTTAAACGGCATGTGGCTCGTCGCGTCGCCGTTCGCGACGGCGACGATCTCGCCCGGCCCGTCAATATGGAAGCGTATGAGATTGTGCGTGCGCGGGACCGTCAGTCCATCGCGGTCGGTGATGCGGACGGTGATGAAAGCGAGATCCTTGCGATCGGCGCGAATCCGCACGCGATCCGGGTTGAGAGAGACTCGCGCGGCTGGCCCGGTCGTGCGCACCGTAGTTTCGGCCCATTTCCGTCCGTTCTTGTAGGCGACGGCGCGCAAGCTCCCCGGCTCGTATACGACATCATCCCACCGTAACCGGTACTGGCCCGGCCCTTTCTTGCGCCGCCCGAGCGAGCGCCCGTTCAAGAAAAGCTCCACTTCGTCGCCCGACGTGTAAACGTGCACGGGCACGTTCTGACCGATTCGTTCGGGCCAGTTCCAGTGCGGCAGGATATGGACCATCGGAAGGTCTGGACGCCAGCGGGCTTGGTAGAGGTAGAAGCGATCCTTGGGGAAACCGCAAAGATCGATGATCCCGAAGTAGGAGCTGCGCGAGGGGACGCTGATCTTGCCACGCTCGCGCAACTCGCGCTCGGCACGCGCGCGCAATTCCGCGTCGGTGAAGGCGAGCATGGTGGTCGAGTCTCCGCCGTAAGGCGTCGGCTCGCCAAGATAGTCGAACCCGGTCCAGACGAATTCGCCTGCGACGAACGGATATTGATCTTGCGCCGCAAATTCGGTGTCAGGCGTCGTCGCCCAAGGTGGCGCGTAAAGGTCGTAGGAGCTGACTTGAAAATTGAAGAACCCTTTGCTTTTGTCGTCCGAAACAGGGAAGAAGTATTCGCCGCGGGAGCTGACGGTCGAAGCCGTCTCCGAGGCGACGAGCGGTATGTTTGGATTCGCTCGCCTGAACTTCCCGTACTCCATCGGTTTGTAGTTGTAGCCGAAAACATCGACTATCTTCTGAAAGCCGTTATAGCCGGCTTCCGTGAAGTTGCACGCTGCCGTCACGGGGCGCGTCGGATCTTCTTCGTGCGCGATGCGGACAAGCTCCGTGGCGATCTGGATGCCTTCGGGAGAATTCTGTTCGAGTATCTCGTTGCCGATGCTCCAGAGGATGATCGACGGATGGTTCCGGTCGCGTCGGAGTTGCGCGCGCCAATCCTTCTCGTGCCAATCATCGAACAGCAGATGGTAATCGTTCTCTTTCTTCCCGCGACGCCAGCAATCGAAAGCTTCATCCATCACGAGGAAACCCATGCGATCGCAGAGATCAAGCAGTTCCGGCGCCGGCGGATTGTGGCTCGTGCGGATGGCGTTAGCGCCCATCTCTTTGAGCAGCTCAAGCTGGCGTTCGAGAGCGCGCACGTTAAGCGCCGTGCCCAGCGGTCCGAGATCGTGATGGTTGCAGACGCCCTGAATCTTCACCCGCTTGCCGTTGAGCAAGAAGCCTTGTTGCGCATCGAAGCGGATCGTGCGCACGCCGAACCGCGTCTCGTACTCATCGACGGGGCGACCGTTCGCGATGACGGTCGTCACCGCGACGTAGAGATTCGGGTTCTCGATGCTCCACAGCTTGGGCGCGCGTATCTTGGCTTGCGCGACCGCGCTACCGTTCGCGCCGGAAGCGACGCTGATCTCGACCGGTTGCGCGACGGCGACCGTTGCCGGAAGCGGTCGGCCATCGGCTCCGAGTTGGTGAATGCGCGTCCTGATGGTGACAGCGGCGGGAGCGGGCGACGCGTTCGCGACCGTCACTTCGACGTTGACGGTGGCCGAGGTGGGCGAAACTTCCGGCGTCGTCACGTATGTCCCCCAGTGAGCGACATGCACGGGCCCCGTCTCGACCAGCCAGACGTTGCGGTAGATGCCGCCTCCCGGATACCAGCGCGAGCTTTCCGGCGGATTGTCCAGCCGTATGGCGAGGACGTTCTCGCGGCCCGGCTCAATGTATGGCGTCAGGTCCAAAGCGAACGAAGCGTAACCGTAGGGCCAGCCGCCGACGAACCGGCCGTTCAACCACACAAGCGCGTAGGCCATCGCGCCGTCTATCTCCAAAAGGAAACGCCGACCGTCGCTGGAGCGCGGGACGGTGAAATGCTTTCTATACCAACCGACTCCCCACCATGGGAGTTTGCCCGATTCTCCCGGATACTCCTGCTTGAAAGGTCCTTCGATCCCCCAATCGTGCGGGAGTTCGACCGGCTGCCAGTCGCGATCGTCGAAATCTGGGCGCGTGTAGGCGACCTCTTCCCCCAGATTGCCGCTCGGTCGCTCGCGCCTTTTCGTCGGATCGCGCGTAAATTCGTTGCCCGTCGCCAGCACCCACTCTTTGATCCGCGCGTAACTTAAGACGCCTTCCGCTCCGGGCGGATCGCCCTTGCGAAATCGCCAATCGGAATTGAAAGACACGCGCTCGCGTAAAACGGCGCCCTCTGCGCCCACGATGAGCAGAGCGATGACGAAAGCCGCTCGCCAGATTTTGGATACCGTCTCTTTCTTCACTTTTGAGCGCTCCTCCAACGTGACGATGGATCGAAAAGCGATCTCGAACAAAAACGATTCCGCGCCGTTTTGTCAAGATGTTCGCTCGCTGATCATGAGCGACGCGCGCGCCGTCAAGGGCGAGTGGCGCGCCGCGGCATCGGGCGATCGGGCGCTTCATCCACATCTGGACTGGCGGAGCGCTGGCGTTGGTAGCGAATCGAACCGTCGCCGTTTTCGCCAAGCGGTGGTCCGGCGTAGATGACGGCCAGTTCCGCGAGCGCTGCCGTCTGGTCATCGGCGAAGCCGGAGAGCGCAACCAGTTTCAGATGGCGCGTCGTGATCGTTTGCGCGAAAGCGATCCGCTGCGGCGCGAAGGTCGAGACCAGTTCGCCGCGCTTCACCTCATGCCAAGTCGCCCCATCGTCGCTCGCCAAAAGTAGATACTCGCGTATGTCGCCCTCGTGTTCGCGGTGATTCTGACGCGGCATAATGACGACTCCCGAGATGGCGGTCGGCGATGGGAAGCGGATCACTAGTTCGTGTGGATAAGGGTGCCGAGAGGAGAACCAGTACGTGTTCGGATCGCCATCTATCGCGCGAGCGGCATCGCCCTCGTCGGCGTGGGCTGTCGCGCCGAGTTTGCTCATGATGCGCGTGTCAAAGAGCAGCCCGCGTATGGCTGAAGCCGCGACGCTCACGCGCGGCTGAAAACGCGCGCTCGCCATGTAATCGAGCAATGAACGGCGCAGTTGACGCGCCGCCGGGCGCTCCGCCAGACGATCGATGAGGTCGATGGCGCTCACCAGCAAGCGACCGCGCCCGACGCGGCATTCGAAGATCACGCCGAGTTTGTAGTTCCGGTTCCAATCATCTATCGCGTAGACGACGGGTTCGAGTTCGCGCGGCAGCGAGTCGAGATTGATGGCGCGCACGCCGCGGATGAGATCCGCCCATTGCCAATCGAAATATGAGCGGGTCGGAAAGCGCGCGAAGGCCGGATGGCGTTCATCTATCCAGAGGCCGAGCATCCGACTCCAAGCCGGATTCATCTGCCGGTTCCAGAAGATCGGCACGACGTCGAGCGGCGGGCTGGTCCAGTCTAGATCGGCGACGCGCGGGATGAAGAGCACTTTGCCGCCTTCGGCAAGGCGCGTTTCCGCTTCTTCCCATGATCGCGTGATCAGAATGTCGCGCGGTGCGGTTGTGTCCACGCGCGCCGGATAGATCCAGAAATCCCAATCGTTCTCCGCTTGCGTGCCGCGCAATCCGACGATCAGCCGATAAGCGCGCGGCGCCGGAAACTTCGCCAGCTCAACCTCGATCTTGCCGAGCGGGATGTTCTTGCCGATGGGGATCGTGCGCTTCGGCCATTCGCCTTGCGCGACGATCTTGCCGTCGGAATCGGCGATCTTCCAATAGGGCGTCGCCTTTTCGAGCGGCGCCGGCCCATAATGGGCGATCTCCACATCAACCGCGAAAAGATCGTCGGTCGTGAAGACGCGACTTGGTAAACGGGCGAGCGGCACCGTCGGACCGCAGAAGCGACGGAACTCTTCCGCCGTCACATAGCCTTTCTGCTCCCAGAACGGATCGAGCACGCCGACGAGCGCCGTGCCTTGGCCCAAATAGTCATGCAGATCGAGCAGTTGAAAGCCGCTCAGCCCGGGCGTGCGCAAGTTGGCTTCGATCTCCTCTTTGTAGCACGCGAGTTGAAAGCGCCCGGAGGCGAAGGCGAAATCCTTGTCTTTCGCCAGAAGCCCATGCGCCGCCATCGACGCGCGAAAGATCTCGTAGTTGCCCGGGCGCAGATAGCCAGTGAACTTCTTGATCACGTCGTAATCTGGATAGGCGCTCCATTGACCCAGTTCATGCACGATCACGGGCACGTCAACGCCGCGCAACGAACGCGAGTAATCGAGCCCGAACCAAGCCGACGGGCCGCGCAGCATGTTCGGCCCGATGCGATGAACGGCCAAGTAATCGGCTCCCTTGACCGGTCCGGGCGCATCGATCAAAGACCACCCGGTGCCGGTCGTGTAGAGCCGGCGCGGATCTTCGCGCCTGAAATGCTCGACCCAGCGAGGCAAAGCCTCTTTCCATCTCCCGCTCGGCTCATTGCTCGGCGAAAGGAGCATGAACGATGGGTGATTCCCGTAAGCGCGAATCATCCGCTCGGTCTCTTCATAAAGCATGCGCTCCATCTCCGTGCCCGGGCTGATCGCGTTCCACATCCCGGCTTCCGGTTGCAGATAGAAACCTAGTTCATCCGCCGCGATGAAGGCCGCTTCCGGCGGACAGAAGGAGTGAAAGCGCATGTGATTCAGGCCCCAGGATTGACAGAGGCGGATGAGCCGCCGCCAGTACTCGACATCCGTCGGCGGATAACCGGTCAAAGGGAAATCCCCGCCGTGATGCGTCCCGCGAAAGATGATGGGGCGCCCGTTGAGCAAAAAGCGCGTGCCATCGGCGCGCAGGCTCCTCAGGCCGAAGGTCACTTGGCGCGTGTCGTCGGCCCCATCGCCCACAAGTCGCACGGTGAGCTTCTGCAACGCTGGGTTGAACTCATCCCACGTTTGCGCGTTCTGGTCCAACGCGATCTCAAGCTCGGCGCTCCCACCTTGGGCGCCCCACGAAGCCGGAACGCTCGCCCCGTTCACCGTGAGCGTGCCGGTGCCGGCCCGACCCGTGATGTTGCCGATCTGAACCTTGACGCGCGCTGAGCGCTTCTCGATATCGGGAAAGACCTGCACGTCGTCGAGCCACACGGGCGTCGTCGCCTGAAGCTCGATCCGCCCGACGATGCCGTTCCACGTCCCGCCCAGCGAATCGGAGACGCTGTGCGCGTCCGGGCGATAAGGCATGATCAACCGATTGTCGATGCGGATCGTCAAACGGTGTTTCCCAGTAGTTAACTGGCCGAGTTCGTAAACGTGCGGCGCGACCAAACTGCGGCAAGAACCGATCTCGCGATCGTCAAGCCAGACGGTCGTCTCCCAATGAGGCCGCTCCAGAAAGAGCGCGATCCGTTTCCCGGACCAGGCAGCGGGAATCTCTAGGTCGCGCTGATACCACGCCGGGCCAAGATAGTGGCGCGGCGGTTGCGCAAGAAAAGGCACGCGAACGTTGCCCGGTTGCGCCGCCGCCCGATACTCGGCGCGCAAGTACCAGTGGCGATCATAGAGCGACAGCACCCATGGCGTCGCCGTGCTGATCTCGTCGCCATAACCTTGCTCCTGAAGCGAGCCGGGAAGGCGGATCCGATCCGCAAGGTCGCGCGCAAACCAGCGCCCTTCGATGCCTTGGTCGTGCGGGTCGAGCGCGAATCGCCACGCGCCCGCCAGATCCAACCGCGCTTGGGCCGTCGAAGCGGATGCCGAAAGCAGGATCAGCGCGATGGATGCGAGAAACGGCGAAGAACGATAGGTCGGCATATCGATCCGTCATGAGGGGATGGTCGAGCTTAAAGATCATAATATCATCTTTCGAGATTATGACAAGTTCGCGCTCGCCGGTTCTGTGTTGAGATGATATCGTCATCTTATGATCTTGCAATTTCTCGCGCCTTGGCTATACTTGACCCTCGTTCAGCGAAAAGTCGAAGGGGGCCGAAACGGCTGGAGGATGATGGAGAGAGAGTTCAAGCATGTCAAATATCTGTGGCGCGACGAGGAGGTCGCCGGCCTTTCGCCGCTCGATCGGTTGGTCTATCGCTCAAATAAACTCGGCGAAGACATCACCCTGACCAACACGGGCGGCGGCAACACCTCGGCGAAGCTCATCGAGAGGGATCCGCTCACCGGCGAAGAGGTCGAGATCCTGTGGGTCAAGGGATCGGGCGGCGATCTCAGAACGGCCAAGCGCGACGGGTTCGCCTCGCTCTACTTGGACAAAGTGCGCGCGATGAAGGCGCTTTACCTTCGCCATCCGGAGCGCGGGCCGAAGACTCCCGTCGAAGATGCGATGTACCCGCTCTATGCGCATTGCGTCTACAATTTGAATCCGCGCGCCTGTTCGATCGACACGCCGCTTCACACTTTCGTCCCTTACAAGCATGTGGATCACTTGCATCCGAACGCCGTGATCGCGATTGCCGCCTCTGTCAATCAGGAGCGGCTGTGTCGCACAATTTACGGCGACGATGTGATCTACGTCCCGTGGCAGCGACCGGGTTTCGATCTCGGATTGAAGATCGAGCAGTTGATCAAGGATCATCCGCGCGCCCGCGGCGTCCTGCTCGGTCATCACGGCATGAGCTCCTGGAGCGATGATGACAAGACCTGTTACGAGACGGCGCTCGAGATCGTCGAGCGTGCGGCGCGCTATATCGCCGAGCGCGATCGCGGCGAGCGGACTTTCGGCGGTTTGAGGTACCGGCCCATCTCGGATGGCGAACGGCGCAGGATTCAGGTCGAGATCATCCCGTGGTTGCGCGGGCAGCTTTCGGTTGAAAGGCGTTTCGTCGCGACGGTGCAGGATGATGAGCGGGCGCTGTGGTTTGTCAACAGCGTCGAGGGGCCGCGATTGGCCGAACTCGGCACGTCATGCCCGGACCATTTCCTGCGGACTAAGATCAAGCCCCTATTTGTCGATTGGGATCCCGAAAGCGGCGACGTCGAACGCTTGAAGGGCTTGCTCGGCGAGGGGCTTGAGCGATATCGGCGCGACTATGCGGCTTACTATAACCGTTGTCGGCGTCCAGATTCGCCGCCGATGCGCGATCCCAATCCGACAGTGATCTTGATCCCCGGACTCGGCATGATCGCTTGGGGCAAGAACAAGAGCGAGTCGCGCATGACGGCGGAGTTCTACAATTGCGCCATCGAGGTGATGCGCGGCGCTGAGGCGATCGACGAATACGAAGCGCTCGATGAGCAGGAAGCCTTTGACATCGAGTATTGGTCATTAGAAGAGGCCAAGCTCCGCCGTCTGCCGCCGGAGAAGGAGTTAGATCGGCAAGTGGCCGTCATCATCGGCGCCGGTTCCGGCATCGGGCGGGCGGCGGCGCACCGTCTATCGAAGGAAGGGGCGCACGTCGTCTGCGTGGATTTGGATGAAGAGGCGGCCCAGCGCACGGCGCAGGAGATCGTCGCCGTGCGCGGCGAAGGGCTCGGCGTCGCCGGTTCAGGGATCAGCGGTTGCGGGCCGGCGATCGGTTTGCGGTGTGATCTGACGGATCGGCGCACGATCGCGCGCGCCTTTGAAGACGCGATCCTCGCCTTTGGCGGGATAGATGCGGTCATCGTCACGGCGGGCATCTTCGTCCCGCCGGACCGGGCCGGGCGCGTCTCGGATGAGGATTGGGCGCGCACCTTCGCCATCAACGTCACGGGCGCGTACATCGTCGCCGACGAAGCGCGACGGGTCTTCGAGCGGCAGAGTTTGAAGGGCGGGAGCATCGTTTTGACGACGAGCGCCAACGCTGTCGTCGCGAAGAAGGGAAGTTTGGCGTATGACGCGAGCAAAGCGGCGGCCAACCATCTCGTGCGCGAGTTAGCCGTTGAGCTTGCGCCGCTCGTGCGCGTCAACGCGGTGGCGCCGGCCACGGTCGTCCGTGGAAGCGCGATGTTCCCGCGCGATCGGGTCATCGCTTCGCTGGCGAAGTACGGGATTCCGTTTGATGAGAGCGAGTCAACCGATGTCTTGCGCGAGAAGTTGGCGAACTTCTACGCGCAACGGTCGTTGCTTAACGTGCCGATCGAGCCGGAGGATCAGGCCGAGGCGATCTTCTTGCTCGTCTCCGCGCGCCTTGGCAAAACGACTGGGCACATCATTCCGGTCGATGGCGGTTTGCAGGATGGGTTCTTGCGCTAGTGATCTTCGCGTCTTGGAGGAGACCGTATGGGATTCGAGATCGACGATGAGTTCATCGCGAAGCAGAATCGCAAGCTGGAAGCGGAGCTGGAAACCGATTATGCGCACCTCGGCGAGGTGTTGCGCCGCAGAGGGATCGATATCGAAGAGGTGACGAAGAGGGCGCAAGCGTTTCGCGTCGCGTTGCCTTCATGGGGCGTGGGCACGGGTGGGACGCGCTTTGCCCGTTTCCCGGGGCCGGGCGAGCCGCGCGACATCTACGACAAGCTGGAAGATTGCGCGACCATCTTCAAGCTCGTGCGCGTGACGCCGTCGGTTTCGCTTCACATCCCGTGGGATAAGGCGGACGATCTGCGCGCTTTGCGCGAATTTGCCTCTTCGCGCGGCCTCAGCTTCGATGCGATGAACTCGAACACGTTTCAGGACCAACCGGACCAGCGGCTCTCTTACAAGTTCGGTAGCCTCACGCATCCCGATCGCGCCGTGCGCGAACAGGCGATCGCGCACAACATCGAATGTATAGAGATAGGCCGAGCCTTGGGATCGCGCGCGCTGACCGTTTGGATAGGCGATGGGGGAAACTTCCCCGGGCAGATAGACTTTCGGCGCGCGCTCGAACGCTATCTTGAGAGCATGGGCGAGATCTACGCCGCCCTGCCCGATGATTGGCGCCTCTTTATCGAATATAAGCTTTATGAGCCGGCCTTCTATTCGACCGTCATCAATGATTGGGGGACGGCTTACTACTGCGCGTGCCGTTTGGGCGAGAAGGCCTTCTGTCTCGTCGATCTGGGGCATCATGCGCCGAATTCGAACGTCGAGATGATCGTCGCGCGCCTCGTTCAATTTGGCAAGCTCGGCGGGTTCCATTTCAACGACAGCAAATACGGCGATGATGATCTCGATGCGGGTTCGATCAAGCCTTTTCAGCTCTTCCTCATCTTCAACGAACTGGTCGCTGCCGAGCTTGAAGGGGCATCGGGATTCGATCCGAGCTACATGATCGACGAGTCGCACAACGTGACCGATCCTATCGAATCGTTGATGATGAGCGCGATGGAGATCGTGCGCGCTTACGTGCAAGCCACGCTCGTCGAACGCGAAGCGCTCCGCGAAGCGCAAGACGCTTGCGACGCGATCGCCGCGCTGGCGACGCTCAAGCGCGCCTTCAACACGGATGTGACGCCGATTCTGGCGATGGCACGGCGACGCGCGGGCGGCGCGATCGACCCGATCGCCGTCTATCGCGCGAGCAACTATCGTCAGCGCAAAGCGGAAGAGCGCCCGGTCAGCAAGGGGACGTTCGCTGGAATAGTCTGAGCGCATTTCAAAAGCGCGCCGGTCAGAGAAGCTTAAATCTTCAGGTCGTTCATGCGTGGCGCGCCAGCCGTTGCTAGAAGGGCGCGGGATGCTTTCGCTCATTGAACCTTTTCTGCTGATCGGCAAAGTGTGAAGATGGGTGAAGATGCGTTGCACATCGCCGTCGATCTCGGGGCCGGTAGCGGGCGCGTCTTCCTCGTCCGCTTCGGAGAGGAGGAGTTGAGGCTCGATGAGGTGCGGCGGTTCCACTATCCGCCGGTGGAGTCCGAGGGCCATTTGCGGTGGGATCTTCTGCGCATCTTCGACGAGATCAAAGCTGGAATCCATGCTGCCGCTTCGCGCGCGCGCCATTCGCATCGCCCCATCTCGAGCATCGGCGTTGATAGTTGGGGCGTCGATTACGGCCTTGTAGATGCCGATGGGCAATTGGTCGAGCTTCCGGTCTGCTATCGTGACGCGCGCACGCGCGGCGTGATGGAAGAGGTCTTCGCGCAGGTGCCGCGCGCCGAGATCTTCGCCCGCACTGGGATACAGTTCCTTCCGTTTAATACGCTTTTTCAGCTCTACGCGCACGCGCGCGAAGGGTTGCCGAAGGGCGCGCGCAAGTTGTTGTTGATCCCCGATCTCATTAATCTCTTTCTGACCGGGCGCGCGGCGAGCGAATGGACCAACGCGACGACGACGCAATTGGTCAATGCGCGCACGCGCGCATGGGATCGGGAGCTGGCGGAGAGGCTGGATCTTCCGGTCCAGCTGCTGGCTGAAATCGTCCCCGCGGGGACTGACTTAGGGCGATTGAAGAAGGGATTGGCCGATGAGCTAGGGTGCGGTGATGTGCGCATCGTCGCTCCGGCCACGCACGATACTGGAAGCGCGGTCGTCGGCACGCCGCTCGAAGAAGGCTGGGCCTATATCTCTTCGGGGACGTGGTCGTTGGTCGGCGTCGAACTGGACCAGCCATTGATCAACGACGATGTGGCGCGCTGCAATCTGACCAACGAAGGCGGAGCATTCGGGACCGTTCGCTTTCTGAAGAACGTGATGGGGCTGTGGATCTTCGAAAGGTGCCGCGCCGAGTGGGGCGGTGGAGATTACGGCGCGCTGCTTCGCGAAGTGTCGGAGATCGATGAGCCCGTGCCACTCATCTTCCCCGATGATGGGCGGTTTCTCAATCCGCCGAGCATGTTGGAGGCGATCCGCGCGCAGCTCGAAGAGACGGGGCAACGCGCGGCGTCGGAACCGGCGGTGGTTGCCAAGACGGTGCTCGATTCCTTGGCTTTGCGTTACGCTTCGGTTCTGCGCGTGATCGAGCGTCTGACCGGAAGGCGGATCTCCGGAGTGCGGATCGTCGGCGGCGGAAGTCGCAACGACTATCTCAATCAAGCGACGGCGAATGCGACCGGTTTGCCCATCATCGCTGGTCCGGTGGAGGCGACCGTCATCGGCAATGCGGCGGTGCAAGCGATCTTTGCCGGTCGTTTCCCTTCGCTCGCGGAAGCGCGGCGGCATGTTGCGCGGCATTGCGAGGCGAGGGAGTTTGCGCCGCGCGAGGGGTGGGATGAAGCGAGGCGCCTTTACGCCGAGGTCGAGGCGCGATACGAAATGGCGAATGAAAGCGCGGCGCGTTGAGCGCCATCGGTGAGGATCACCAAGCGATCGCTAGCTTGCGAGACAGGATCAGGCATCATCGGCAAGGGGATTGGCAACCCGCTTGCGACCGGAATGATTTTCGAGGCCGCCCGAGTTAAATGAGGAAGGAGAGTTTCATCCATCCGCGCGATGAGATCATGCGGACGATGGATCGCATCTATCGTTACCGCATGACGACGACATCCGGCGGCAACATATCTTTGCGCGAGGAGGATGGCGCGATTTGGATCACGCCCGCGGGCGTCGATAAGGGTAACTTGCGGCGCGAGGATATCGTTTGCGTGCGGCCCGACGGCAGCGTCGAAGGGCGCCATCGTCCATCGTCGGAACTCCCTTTTCATCGAAAGATCTACGAGGCGCGTTCGGACCTGCACGCCATCGTGCACGCGCACGCGGTCGCGCTCGTCGCTTTCAGCATCACGCGACAGGTGCCAAATACGCTCCTCTTTCATCAGGCGTGGCGCGTTTGCGGGCAAGTCGCTTTCGTGCCCTACGCGCTGCCGGGAAGCGATGAGTTGGGCGAGCGGATCGCGCGCGCGTTCGCCGCGGGAGCGGATTGTGCTGTGCTCGAAAATCACGGCGTGGTCGTCGGCGGGCGCGATCTTCAGCAAGCTTTCCAGCGCTTTGAGACTCTGGAGTTTGTCGCCAAGACGATCATCAAGGCGCGACTTCTCGGCGAGGTGCGCTATCTGGACCGGTCGGCGGCGGAACTCGGCGAACGGGTCACGCCGTTAGATGAGTTCGAGCGCGAACCGCCGACCAATCGCGAGAAGGAGTTGCGCCGCGAACTGGCTGAGTTCATGCGGCGCGGCTATCAGCAGCGGCTTTTCATCAGCACGGCGGGAAGCTTTTCGGCGCGCGTCGATGAGGATTCTTTCATCATCACGCCTTTCGAAGCGGATCGGCATGCGTTGCGCGCTGAAGATTTCGTCCTCATCCGCGGCGGCAAGTGTGAAGCGGGCAAGCGCCCGAGCCGGGCCAGCCGCAACCATCAGGCGATCTATGCGCGCCATCCCGAAGTGGGAGCGATTCTGAACGCTTCGCCTGTGAACGCGATGGCTTTCGGCGTCACCGATGCGCCGCTCGATTCGCGCACCATTCCGGAAAGTTACCTGTTGCTGCGCGATATCGCGCGCATCCCGTACGGCGTGCAGTTTGTCAGGCCAGATGATTTGGCCGCGCGTGTGAGCGCGCGCTCTCCGGTCGCGTTGCTCGAAAACGATGGTGCGTTAGTGCTCGGAAGAAGCATCCTCGAAGCTTTCGACCGGTTGGAAGTGTTGGAATCGACGGCTGAATCTTTGATCAACGGGCGATTGCTCGGCGCGATCGCGCCGATGTCGGATGAGACGATCGAGGAGTTAAAGCGGCGTTTCGCCCTCGCCTGAAGTTGGACCGGGTTGTTGCGATGAAGCCTTTGCTACAGGTTCGCGCCATCGACAAATCTTATGCCGGCGTGCAGGCGTTGCGCGATGCTCATCTGGAGCTGTTTGCGGGCGAAGTTCATGCGCTCGTCGGCGAAAACGGGGCCGGGAAATCGACGCTCATCAAGATCATCACCGGGGCGGTCGAGCCGGACGGCGGCGAGATCTGGTTGAACGGGCAGCGTGTGGCGGAGATTTCGCCGCGCCGCGCCAAAGAGCTCGGCATCGCCGCCATCTACCAGCAGCCGGCGCTCTTTCCCGAGTTGAGCGTTGCCGAGAACATCGCGCTCGGACTGGAAAGCGGTGGGTTGTTGGCGCGCGTCAATTGGCGCGCGCGGCGGCAGCAGGCCGCTGCGCTTCTCGCGCGAGTCGGGGCGCGCATCTTACCCGACCGCGAGGCTGGGGCGCTCACGATGGCCGAGCAGCAATTGGTTGAAATCGCGCGCGCCATCGGCGCACGCTCACGCATCCTCATCATGGATGAGCCGACCGCTGCGCTTTCTGAAGAAGAGACGCGCCATCTTTTTCGCGTCATCGGCGAACTTCGCGATGCAGGCGTTGCCGTCATCTACATCTCGCATCGATTGGAGGAGCTTTCGGCGATCGCGGATCGCGTCACGGTTTTGCGCGACGGGCGGACCATCGGAACCTATCGGATGGAAGAATTGGACCGCCAACAGTTGATCCGTTTGATGGTCGGGCGCGAGCTTTCGGCGGTCTTCCCGTGGCGCGCGCGCAAGTTGGGCGAGCCGGTCCTCGAGTTATGTGACTTCGGATCATCAACCGCGGGGATCGAGAACATCAATCTCACCGTGCATGCCGGAGAGATCGTCGGGTTGGCGGGGCTTGTCGGCGCTGGAAGGACCGAGCTTGCGCGCGCGATCTTCGGCCTTGTGCCCGCCGATCGCGGCGAACTGCGTTTGCGCGGCGTGCCCGTCAGGATCGGCGATCCGACGCAAGCTATCGCTTGCGGCATCGCCTATCTGCCCGAGGACCGGCAGCGTCACGGCGTCATCCCGGAGATGGCCATCAGCGCCAATATCACGCTCGCTTCGCTCGACGCGCTCGCCAGCCCGTGGGGGATGGATTTTCGACGTGAACGTGCGATCGCCGCCCATTACGTTCAGCGGCTCGGCATCAAGACGCCGTCCATCTATGCGCCGGTCCAGACGCTCTCCGGCGGAAATCAGCAGAAGGTCGCGCTCGGTCGTTGGCTGGCGACCGAGCCGCAGGTCATCATTCTCGACGAGCCGACGCAGGGCGTGGATGTCGGCACGAAAGCGGAGATCCACCGGTTGATGATCGAGTTGGCAGCGCAAGGCGCGGCGATCCTGATGATCTCTTCGGAAATGCCGGAGCTACTCGGGATGAGCGATCGCATCGCCGTGATGCGCGAGGGAACCATCGTCGCACAGCTTGCGCGCGAAGAGGCGACGCAGGAGCGCGTGCTCGCGCTCGCCTTGGGCCAGTAGCGCGCCACGTCGTCGGATGTGAAGTTCGTCCGTTCGCGCGGAGAACGTGCGGTCAGAGCGGGGAAAGCCCATTGCTCGCGTTCGGCGTTTCGGAAAAGGGGCGCGATCCGCGATCGGTTCGCGAAGCTTTCATTCGATGAAGAGCGTGATCTGGAGTCGTTACAAGCGTGAGTTGGCCGCTGCGGTCGCCTATCTCGCGTTGCTGGTCGCGGTCGGCGCGGTCGCGCCGTCGTTTTACAGCGCGGCGAACCTGCGCGATCTTCTCGTCAACAACGCGCCCGTGTTGATCGTCGCCACGGGGATGACGATGGTGATCATCGTCCGCGAGATAGATATTTCGGTCGGCTCGCAGTTCGCCGTTTGCAGCGTAGTTGCCGGGTTGCTCGCCAAGGCGGGCGCACCCATTCCGTTGCTCATCCCGGCGCTCATCGCGGTCGGGGCGGCGATGGGCGCGTTGAACGGATGGCTGATCGGACGCTTACGCATCCCTTCGATCATCGCGACGTTGGCGATGTACGTCGCTTGGCGCGATGCGTTGCGGTGGGCCACACAAGGGGCTTGGGTGCAGGGTTTGCCGGACGATTTTCAATGGTTCGGGTTGGGCCAGTCGCGAGGCCAATGGTTGATCGTCGCGGCGGCGATCGCGCTCCTTGTCTTCTTCGCTTGGGCATTGCGCAACTTGAGGGCGGGGCGCGCCCTCTACGCGGTCGGCTCGCAACGTGAGGCCGCGCGCCTTTTGGGCTTGAACCCTTCGGCGCTCGTCTTCGGCGTCTTCACGTTGATGGGAGCTTTGGTCGGACTGGCCGCATTGCTCAACGCCGTGCGTTTTGCCACCGTGCCGAGCAACGCCGGGACGGGGCTGGAGTTGAAGGCGATCGCCTCAGTGGTGGTCGGCGGCACGGCCATCTCGGGCGGGCGCGGCACGCTCATCGGCACGCTCATCGGCACGGCGCTTTTGGGCACGACGGGGACGGCGCTCACTTTCGCCGGCATCAATCCCTTCTGGGAGAAAGCGATGCAGGGAGCGATCATCCTCGTCGCTTTGATCTCGGAAGTCGCGCTGGGGCGTTTGACGCATGAACCTCGATAAGGTAGTTCCCATGCCGATTAAGACCGAAGGATCATGGCGCGCGCGCCTGTTCCCGAACAACGAGTGGGCGCTTGTACTCGTCATCGCGGTCGAATGCGCCATCTTCGGCGCGACGGGGAGGAACTTTCTCACCGCGGCCAACGGTTTCGAAGTGGCGCGGCTCGGCGTCGAACTCGGATTGATCGCTTTTGCGCTCACGCCGATCATCATCACGGGCGGAATAGATCTATCGGTTGGCTCGATGATGGCGCTCGCTGCCGTCGTCCTCGGCGGGTTGTGGCGGGACGGACATTGGCCTCTGCCTGCGGCTGTTTTGGCGGCGCTCGGCGTTGGGCTCGCGGGCGGCGGCTTGAACGCGCTGCTCATCGCGCGTTTCCGTTTCCCGCCGCTGATCGTCACGCTCGGCACCTTCTCGCTCTTTCGCGGCATCGCCGAAGGTTTGACGCGCGGCATCGAAAACTACAGCGGATTTGATCCGAGGTTCCTCTTCTGGGGGCAGGGTTATGTCGGCGGGCTCATCCCCACGCAACTTTTCGTCTTGGTCAGCGTCTTCCTCTTTTACGCGCACCTAGTGCATCGCACGGCATTCGGGCGTAGCTTGCGCGCCATCGGTTTCTCGGCGGAAGGCGCGCGTTACGCCGGGATCAGGGTCGCGCGACAGCTCGCTTGCTTGTACGTCCTGTCGGGATTCGTTTCAGCGCTCGCAGCCATAATCTACGTCGCGCACTTGGGGCAGGCGAAATCGGATGCGGGCACGGGATACGAACTGATGGCGATCACATCTGTGGTCATCGGCGGAACTTCAATCTTCGGCGGACATGGCACCATCTGGGGGACGGCGCTCGGCCTCTTCGCCATCGTCATCTTGCAGAATGGATTGCGTTTGAGCGGGCAACCCGCCGAACTCGCCGGCGTGCTGACGGGAGCTCTGTTGATCGCGACGATCCTCATCGATCGCGTCGTGCGACGCCCGAAGGCGCCGCAGGTCGCACAAATGAATGCGGAGGAGAACACGGAAGTGAGGAATTCGCAAATCGCCGTTTTAAGCATCGTCATCTTACTTGCGGCGTTGATCGTCGCCGGAAGCAATTGGTTTTTAATCAATTCGCTTCGCCGCGAACTGAGATCGGCAACTGGCGAGCGAGCGACGGCTGGGCCTGCCGCTCATCGCACCGTCATCGCCATGATGCCGAAGGCGAAGGGCGATCCATACTTCATCAGTTGCAAGCAGGGCGCGGATGAGGCGGCGCGCGAGCTCGGCGTCGAACTCCTTTGGGATGGGCCGACCGAACTCGATCCGGCGAAGCAGAATGAGGTGGTCGAGGCGTGGATCACGCGCGGAGTGGATGCCATCGCCGTCAGCGTCGAGAACCGCGTCGGCATCTCGACCGTGTTACGCAAAGCGCGCGAGCGCGGCATCAAGGTGTTAACGTGGGATGCCGACGCCGAACGCGATGCCCGCGACTTCTTCGTCAACCAAGCGACGCCGCAGGGCATCGGTTACACTTTGACCGACGAAGCGGCACGCATCCTCGGCGGTCGAGGCGAGTTCGCCATCATCACCGCGTCTTTGAGCGCCGCCAATCAGAACGAATGGATCAAGTACATCAAGGAACGACTGGCCCAGAAATATCCCGATCTGAAACTGGTGGCGATTCAACCGAGCGAAGGCGATCGCGACCGGGCTTTTGCCGAAACGCAGACCGTGCTCAAAGTCTATCCGAACGTGCGATTGATCATGGCGATCGCCGCGCCTGCCGTTCCCGGCGCTGCCGAAGCGGTCAAACAGGCGGGCCGCCGCGATGTGAAAGTGATCGGCCTGTCGTTGCCGAGCATGTGCCGGACGTACATCCACGAGGGCATCATCGAAAGCATCGTGCTGTGGAACACGCGCGATCTAGGGTATTTGACGGTTTATGCGGCGCAAGCGGCAGCCACGGGGCGGCTCAAACGCGGCGATCGTCAACTAGAGGCCGGACGCTTAGGCAGAGTCGAAGTCGCCGACGATGAAGTGCGTTTGGGCGCGCCGTTCATCTTCAACCGTGAGAACATAGATCGGTTCGATTTTTGAAGCCCATCGCAATTCGACGCGCAAAAGGGCGACGCAAACGCGGGAGCCCCGCCGAACCATTTGGTTCCCTGCTTGCTGAAAAGCAGTCAGGAGTAACTTCAATCGCCAAATGAAAAGAAGGGTCTTGACATCGGGGGGGGGGGGATCTGTTAACTTCTCGTCCGAGGTTTAAATTCCTCATCCAACCACAGGAGGTGAACAATGCTTAAGCTTTTGACCTCACTGCTGCTGGGAATAGTTCTGGCTGCGGCGACTGTTTTCGCTTGTCCCGACATGATCAGGGTGAGCGATGGGCAATCGGTACAGGTATGTACTCTATCAGCCCAATATTACATAAATGGCGTCGAGTTCTGCGAATACACTTGCAGCGCTCCGATCGTTGTTCAGGCACAATGAACTTAAGTGAAGAACGCTGTGGCGACCTCGTTTTACGAGGTCACGCTTGATTAAACGAGGTGCAGACGCAAAAGTGCTCGATAAGCGCGACCAAGTCCTCGGAGAGACGAGGCCGCCTTCGATCAAACGAGGTGTGGGATGTGTGGTCAAGCCTCCCACGCCTCGTATGTTGCGCGATGGTATGGCACGGCAATCTCTATTGATACCGCTCCTCGTTGCATCGGCATCTTTTCTATTCGCGTATGGTCTCTTTAGTCGATATAGACTCGAGGGAAAGCTTGACGCTTCTTCTCTTCTAGGAAAGCGCGTTTCGTCGATTCCTTTAAAAGATCTCCGATCGGGGGAAGATCTTGCCAGTCGATTGGAGAAGGGTGATGCCTTGCTAATCTACTTGTTACCCGGATGCGAGGCTTGCGAAAAGGAATTAGGATTTCTGATCGGTTCTTCAATCTTCAAAAATAGAGAGTTGCAAATCTACGGGGTGATGCTCCAAGACAGAGTTAGCGCCGAGCAATACGTCGAGGCGAACAGATTGAGTTTTCCGATTCTGCTAGATGAGGGTGGTAGACTTCGTCAGCGATCGGATCTAAAATTTTTTTCCGGCGAATCTGAGACTCAAAGATGGGGTTGTTTGCGAAGCCTGGTTCGGGTTTGAGCCCGATGAAGTTAAGCTCAAACGGCATCTTTTTCCATCTCGTTGCGAGTAGTCCGAGGGTGGGTGATGAAACCGAACGCGCGCTTTAAGTTCTTCGCACGATCCGTCGCAATCCTGCTAGTCTTCACCGCGATGTTGACGTTCGGGGAGCAGCGCTCTGCTCAACAGAAGGACGAGTCGAGTTCATACTTGAGAGCGGAACAGGTGCTCGAAGCGGCGCGACAAGCGACGCGGTTGAAAGCTATGGACATCAAGGGTTTGTCGCTTCGCACGCGAACGGAGATCTCTGAGCCTTATCCGGAAGATTTCCTGCGGTCCTATCCGCAGTTTCGAAACCAAAGGAATCAGATGATCACAGATGGCGAGTTGAGCATCAGCTTTCCGGATAAGATCCGGCAGAGGATGGAGATGACGTTCGTTTCGAACCAGCAGGTTCTGGAAAGAGTTCTCAATGGAGACCGCTATGCGCAAAGATCGGAGATCTACGTTGATGGGAAGCCGCTCAACTTCACGGCGAATAATCTGATTCAAAAGAGCGAACAGGAGAAGATCGCTGACTTCAAAAACAGCGCGTTTCTTATGATCTTTCCCATAACGCTTGAATACTCCTGGTATGCGCCGCTGCGATTCAAGTACGTCGGAGTGGCTGAGGCGAAGGAGGGGCGGGCTGATGTGATTGAAACCGCGCTTCCAAATGGATCTACATATCGTCTCTTCTTCGATCAGAAGACTCATCTTCTGTTGCTGATGAGTGAAATGTCGAAAGATGGCCGTGAGGCCGAACGCAGATATTTCTTCTCCGATTACCGGAACGTTGATGGGCTGCTGATCGCTCACAAGGTCACCGTCGAGAAGGGAAAGGAAGTAGTCGGCGAGCGCCAGATCAAGAGCGTGCAGATCAATCCGACGTTTAAGCCGGATCATTACCTTGTAAAGGGAAAGTCGAATTAAGGGCGCATGAGGCGCGCGTTCAGGCGGTTTCTCGGTCCCCTCTTGCTGGCTTTTTGTTTGGCCGCTCAGGCACAAGAACGGCAACAGACAGGGATGCTGCGCATTTTCGTCGTCGATCCAGCCCGAGCGCAGATCGCAGGTGCGACCGTGCGCCTTAAAAACGAGCGCGGCGAGCAGGTGGGTGAAACTAAAACTTCCGCAACACAACCGGCGGTCTTCAACAAGCTCGGGCCTGGGAACTACTTTTTAGAGGTCGAAGCTCCAAATTTCAAAGCTCGTTCGAGCGCGGTAGAAGTTAAACGCGGCGTAAACGATCTCACGATCGAACTCGAGATCGCTGAGCTAAAAGAGAGAGTCGAGGTTCAGCCCGATGCTGTGGAGCGCGCGCTCGATCCGAAAGAGGGGGCCTTGACGAACTTTCTATCTCGCGAGCAGATCGATGCTTTGCCCGACGATCCGCAAGAGTTGGAGCGGGTTTTGCGCGAGATCGCTGGCCAAGACGCAGTCATTCGCGTCGATGGTTTTACAGGCGGCAGGTTGCCGCCGAAGTCACAGATAGCTTCGATTAAAATCATCCGCAGCAATTTCGATGCGGAGTTCCATGAAGCCGGTACCCCGCTCATCGATGTCACAACTCGCGCTGGCGGCGCGAATTGGTACGGATCCTTAGCGGGGCGCTTCAATGATGAGGCATTGAACGCGCGCTATCCATTGGCCGCGCAGCGACGTCCAGCGCAGCTAAAAAACTTCGATGGATTCATCAGCGGTCCGCTCGTCAAGAACAAGACCTCGTTGACGCTCTTTGCCTTCGGCAATGACTCCTTCGATACCGCGGAGATCAACGCTTTCCTCCCGGGAGGCAGGTTCAGTGATGGGGTGCGGCGGACCAATAGATTCCTCTATTACTCCGTTCGGCTGATTCACAATCTGTCGCAAACCCACTCGCTCAATCTCAGTTATAACGGCAACGGCGTCAGGTTGGAGGGGCAAGGCGTCGGTGGATTGAATCTTCCCGAACGCGCTTTCAAGACCAACAGCTCGACTCAACAAATCAGATTCTCTGAATCCGGTCCGTTCGGGCGCTCTCTCTTCAACGAGCTCCGCTCTCAGTTCACCGACGATCTGTCGAAATCGCGCCCGGCCCATCGGTCGCCGGCGGTCAACGTGCTCGGCGCATTCAATGGTGGCGGCGCTGGAGTCGAAAACAATGATCGCCGACAGAATCTCTATCTCGCCGATAATCTGCTATTCGCTCTCGGCAGTCATGCCATGAAGATAGGCTTGCTGTTTGAACGGGAGAGCGTAAGGCGGACGTCTGCTGACGGCATCAACGGAGCTTTCACTTTCTCAAGTCTAGAAGATTTCTTGCGTGGGCGTCCGGCGATCTTCGTCCAGCGGCGCGCCGCGAGTTCTGTCGCTTTCGCGCAGAGTCAGTTGGGCATATTCGTTCAAGATGATGTGCGGTTACACAAGAGCCTATCGCTCGTTTTGGGCTGCGCTATGAGTGGCAGAGCGTTCTGAAGGATCGTGACAACTTCTCGCCGCGCATAAGTCTCTCTTGGGCGCTCGATAAGCGTGGGAAGGTGGTCCTTCGCGGCGGTGCGGGCGTGTTCTATGTGTGGTTGAATTCGCGAGATTACGCGACGATACTGAGCCGCGGGAGCGATCAACCAGGCGAAACGATCATCATAAACCCAAGTTTCCCCGATCCGTTTGCGTCGCTTTCCTCTTCACCCGAAAACCTGCCCAAAAACTTCTGGACCATCGCCCGGGATCTGAAGAATCCATCCATCGGGGTTTCGTCATTTGGCGTCGAGATGCGCCCGAGGCGCAATCTCACGCTGCAGGTGCTCTACCGTTTCGCGCGCGGCGTGCATCAGTTCCGAAGCAGAGATGTTAATGCGCCGATAGGCGGAAGAAGGCCGAATCCGTCTTTCGGCCAGATCATACAGATTGAGTCATCGGCCTTTTTCGCCCGGCACGCACTCGAAGTCAACGTCAGCGGCGGATTCACGCCCAGATTCTCCTATGCCTTGAGCTACACTTTAGCGAAAGAGATCTCCGATGCCGATGGCATCTTCAGCCTCCCTTCGAATAGCTACGATTTGAGGCGTGACCGCTCGGTTTCAAATTTGGACCAGCGGCATCGCTTCTATGCTTTCGGCAGTTGGAAGATAAGAAACGGCCTGACCATCTCGGTTAGTTGCCGTGCCGCCTCTCCGCTGCCCTATACGGTGACGACAGGGAAGGATGATAACGGCGATGCGATATTCAATGATCGTCCGCCCGGAGTCGGGCGCAACAGCTTGCGCGGTAGTTGGCAGCGACAATGCGATGCGAATCTCGGTTGGACGATCTACTGGGGAGAGCGAGATGCGGCTGATTCCGGGACTGGTCCACGAACGCTGATTTTAAGCGGGAGCGAAGCGGCGGCGGGGACCTTCGACGTAAATTCGAAAAAGAGATTCTCGCTGCGCTTTTACGCCGCCGCGACCAATGTCTTCAATCAAACAAACCGTCAAAGCTTCATCGGCGTGTTGACCTCACCTCTTTTCGGTCAGGCGATCGCCGCCGATCAGCCGAGACGAGTTGAGCTCGGGATGAGATTCAGTTTCTGAATCCTTATTACAATCACGCGAGCCATTCGGCGCTTCTCGCTATATCGGAACGATGTTCATGCCTTCGGGGCTGGATGGGCCGCAGGATGCAGCGCCGCTAGTTGGCTGGGGCGTCCACCGGCTTCTTCTTGGCGGGTGACGTTCGCGCGCGGGATTTGGTATAAATCCCGTTTGTCGATTCGCCGCTCCAATCGCTCCGATCGAGAGAGAGAAGCCGATGAGTTTTCATGTGCGCGTTTTGAAGATGGGAGAATGTGAAGTGGCTGGCCCGGAAGTTTACTGGATGAGCCACTGGCATGAGTGGGTGAAACTCTACTTCTGGATGGTCCTGATTCAAGGCGATGGGATCACGGCGATCATCAACACCGGACCGCCGGATGATCTCGGCGAACTCAACGCGCGGTGGAGCGCGACATTTGGCGAGCGCGGCAAACTCGTGCGCGCCGAAGATGAGCGCCCGCTCGCTGCGCTCGGCGCGCTCGGCATCCGGCCCGAGGATGTCGATTACGTTTTGATCACGCCGCTGCAGATCTACGCGACGGCGAACATACAGCTTTTCAAAAACGCGCAAGTGTGCATCTCGAAGCGCGGATGGATCGAAGATTTCCATGCCGAAAAGTTCCCGCTTCACGTCCCACGCCACCTGCGCTTGTCGGATGAGACTTTGCGTTATCTGTTGTTCGAGGGGCGCGAGCGCCTGCGCCTCGTCGAGGACGAAGATGAGATCATCCCCGGCATCAGATGCTTTTGGGCGGGCGTGCACCATCGCTCTTCGATGTGCTATATCATTGAGACCGCGCGCGGTAGGGTTGCCGTTTCGGATTGCGTCTTCAAGTACGATAATCTGGAGCAGATGATCCCGCTCGGCATACAGGAGAGCATGGAAGAGTTCTATCGCACGTGCCGGCGCATCAAGCGCGAGGCGGATATCTTCATCCCGCTCTACGAACCGGAGGTCGCGCGCCGACATCCGCAAGGGATCATCGCGTGAGCTTTCGCGCCACGATCTTTCACCGGTCGCCGCAAAGGCGGCATAGGTCAGAATGAGCGAGCGTTTGAGCGGAAAAGTTGCGATCATCACCGGCGGCGCTTCAGGGATAGGACGCGCGACGGCCATCCTCTTTGCCGAAGAGGGCGCGCGCGTCGTCATCGCCGATGTAAACGAAACGGCGGGCGCGCGCGTCGCCGCCGAGATCGAAGGGCGAGGCGGCAAAGCCCTGTTCGTGCCGACCGATGTCGCACAAGAGGCGGATGCTCGGCGCGCGTGCGAGCGGACTCTGAGCGTCTATGGTCAACTCGATATACTGGTCAATAGCGCGGCGATCTTCAGTTTCAGGGGATTGACGACGTCCGTCGCCGAATGGCAGCGTTCGTTAAGCGTGAACGTCATCGGGACGGCGCTCATGAGCCGTCATGCTGCAGAAGCGATGAAAAATCGCGGCGGCGCGATCGTCAACCTCGGCTCGATTTCGAGCTTCGTCGCTCAACCTTCCTTTATCCCTTACAGCGCGACCAAAGCGGCGATCGTGCAGATGACGCGCAACATGGCGATGGATCTCGCGCCTTTCAACATCCGCGTCAATTGCGTCTGCCCGGGAACGATCCTGACGCCGGCGAGCGACGATTACGTCAAACAGGCCGGCATGAACCTCGAGCAGTATATCGCCGCCGAGAGCGAGAAGACTTTGCTCAAAAGAGTCGGTCAGCCGCGCGAAGTCGCCTGCGCGATCCTTTTCCTCGCCTCGGACGAAGCTTCGTTCATCACCGGGACCTATCTGCTGGTCGACGGCGGTTACACGGCGAAGTGAGAGGGCACGTTCGCCCATCCGCGGGGCGAGTCTGAATATTCGCATATCATCTTATAACCTTGTAATGCTTCGATGATCGTGTGATAATGTGTCCCGCGTTCGTGTCGGGAAGAGTCGAAGACTTCTTGAGCGCGGGAGGATTTCCGGTGGAAGCGAAAGAGCGGATGTTGAAGTTGATCCAACCGATTTCGAAGAAGGATCAGGTTGTGTTGGCGATCAAAGAGGCGATCCTTTCCGGCGCCATCGCTCCGGGCGATCAGATCGTCGAAAGTCGGCTCGCGCAGCAGCTAGGGACGGGGATACCGCTGGTCCGCGAAGCGCTCATCGAGCTCGAGCATCAGGGATTCGTGCAGAAGACACCGTATAAGGGAACGACCGTCACCAAACTCGGGCCGAGCGAGATCCGTCAGATCTTCGAGCTGCGCGTCGAGCTCGAAGCGCTCGCCGTTCAATGGGCGAAAGAGAAGGCGACGGAAGAGGATCTTGCCGAGCTGCAGAGTCTCGTCAAGAAGATGAAGCGCGCCGCGACGGATCTCGAACTCGATCTTTTTTACGAGAACGATCTGGCATTTCATCGCAAGTTGTGGCAGATATCAGGCAACGTCTATCTGGCCGATGCGTTGGAGAGGATCGTCGTTCCGCTCTTCGCTTTCTTCGTGATGAAGACCAAGCGTCGGCGCGAATCTTACGTCGAGAGCGCCAATTCGCACGCGAAGATCGCGGAAGCGATGCGCAGCGCGAGCGCGAGCGAACTGCGTCGTTTGATGAAGCGCTCGCTCGCCAGCTGGCAGGATGAGATGCTCGAACTTCTCTTCAAGGAAGAAGAACCGCAAAAGTCATAGCTCTGCGCCTGAAGGCGAACGCTTCCAGCGCCGGACGATTCGGTGAGATGGGGGAGATGTTCGCCGAAATCGTCGCGTGTGGACCGAGGCCGATCGCTGCGCTTCGGAGCGCGAGACCGTTGACTGGGGCTTTTTGAAAGTCGATATTGGCGCGTCGATGCGCTTTCGTTTCGAAAGGACATGGCCGAAAAGATCTCTCTTCGCACGGCATTCTCTTTGCTCATCTTCGTCTCGCTTCTTTCGACGAATATCCGCGCCGATCTTGGCGACCTCGAGCGCGGGTTTGAGCGCCCGCCCGACGATTGTCGGATCATGATGCGCTGGTGGTGGTTCGGTCCAGCGGTGACGACGCGCGAACTCGAACGCGAGATGCGGTTGATGAAAGATGGGGGCATCGGCGGGTTCGAAGTGCAGCCCGTCTATCCGCTCTTGCCTGACGATCCGGTCAACGGATTTCGCAACCTCCCTTTCCTCTCTGACGAGTTCATCGCCGCGCTGCGCTTCACTTACGAGAAGGCGCGAGAGTTGGGCTTGCGGATGGATCTGACGCTCGGCAGCGGGTGGCCGTTCGGCGGCCCACAGGTTGGGATCAGCGATGCCGCCGGGATGTTGCGCGTCGAACGCGCCAAAGTCCGTGCCGGAGAAAGGCGCGTTCCGTTGCCATACGTCACATCGGGAGAGAGGTTGATCGCCATCTTCGTCGCCCGTACGGATGAGCGCGGCGAACTCATCGCGAGCAGTCTGCGTGAGATCACGGAGACCAGAGATGGGGCGGTTTATCTCGATGGTGAGGATGCGCCGCGCGAATTGCTGTTTTTCATCTCGAGTCGGACCGGGATGCAGGTCAAGCGTCCGGCTGTGGGTGCCGAAGGTTACGTGCTCAACCATCTGGACCGGTCGGCGGTCGAAAGGTATTTGCAGAACGTCGGCGAGCGTTTGCTGAGCGCGTTCCCGTCGGGAGCGCCGTATGCCGTCTTCTGCGATAGCCTAGAAGTTTACAATCAAGACTGGACCGATGATCTGCTCGAAGAGTTTAGGAGGCGACGCGGTTACGACCTGAAGCCGTATCTGCCAGCTTTGGTCGCGGACATCGGTCCGCAGACGGCGGCGATCCGGCACGATTGGGCGAAGACGCTGACCGAACTGCTCAACGAGCGCTTTCTGGCGCCGCTCGAGTCATGGGCGGCGCGGCACGCGACGCGCGTTCGCGCGCAGGTCTACGGTGTTCCCGCCGCGGTGCTTTCGAGCAACGCGCGCATTGATCTGCCGGAAGGCGAAGGTCATCAGTGGCGCTCGTTGAGCGCGACGCGCTGGGCCTCTTCCGCCTCGCACATCTACGGGCGTCAGGTGACCTCATCGGAAACTTGGACGTGGCTGCACTCGCCCGTTTTTCGCGCCACTCCGCTCGACGTCAAGGCCGAAGCCGATCTTCACTTCCTGCAGGGCATCAACCAGTTGATCGGGCACGGCTGGCCCTATACGGCGGAAGGCGTCGAATATCCGGGATGGCGGTTTTACGCCGCCGGAGTCTTCAACGAGAAGAACCCGTGGTGGATCGTCATGCCGGATCTCGCGCTCTACTTGCAACGGCTGAGTTTCATGATGCGACAGGGGCGCCCGGTTAACGACGTCGCCATCTATCTGCCGACCGATGATGCGTGGGCGCGCTCTTCCGCCGGGCGCGTGAACATGATCGAGCACTTGCGCGCCGCGGTTGGCCCAGATGTGGTCGCGCGCGTGCTCGAGGCCGGGTACGGATTCGATTTCTTCGATGATGAAGCTTTGATGCGCGCCGGGCGCATCGAACGCGGCGCTCTCGTCCTCGGCGATAACCGCTACCGCATCGTGATCTTGCCGGGAGTCGAGCGCATCCCGCTAGAGACGTTGCGCCGGTTGGAAGATTTCGCGCGAAGCGGCGGCGTGCTCGTCGCCACACGGCGACGCCCGAGCCTGGCGCCGGGTTTCGCGGCGAGCGAGGAGGAGAGGCGCGCCATCGAGGATGTTTCGCGCCGATTGTTCGAAGGCGAAGGAGCCCCGGCGCGCTTCATCCCCATGGAGGATCAGGGTTTGACCTCCGCGCTTCAGACGCTCGCGCAACCCGACGTGCAGCTTTCGCCGAAGATCTCCGAGATAGGTTTCGTACATCGTCGAACTGACGATGCTGAGATCTATCTCCTCGTCAACACATCGAACGCGAGGCGAATATTCAAAGCGACTTTCCGTGTGCAGAAGGGGCGAGCCGAGCGTTGGGATCCGTTGACTGGGCGCCGCATCGCCATCGAAGCGGAACGAACGCCACAGGGCTTGAGCGTCGCGTTGGATCTTGCGCCCTATGAATCGTGCCTGATCGTCTTCACTGACCGCGCGCTGCCGATTGCGCGAAATGACGAGCTTCAGATCGGCGCGCTCGATTTGAGTTCCGATTGGAATGTCGCGTTCGCTGGCGGCCCATCGATTCAGATGCGCGAACTTCGCTCGTGGACCGAGTTGGAAGCGACGCGCTATTTCTCGGGCACGGCGACGTATGAGAAAGAGTTCGATCTGCCGGCTGAATTCGCGCGCTCGGGCGTGCGCGTCAAGCTGGATTTGGGCGAAGGCCGCGCGCTCGAACCGAAGATTCTGCGCTCGGGGATGCAGGCTTGGTACGAGGGGCCGGTGCGCGAAGCGGCGGTCGTTTACGTCAACGGTCAGCGCGTCGGTTCCGTCTGGGCTCCGCCATACGCGCTCGACGTGACGGGTTTTTTGCGGCCTGGGCGAAACCGGATTCACATCGAGGTCGCCAATCTCGCAGTTAACTACATGGCCGGGCGCAAACTTCCCGATTACCGGCTGCTTAACTTGCGCTACGGCGAACGCTTCCAACCGCAGGATATGGACAAGATCCAAACGGTGCCAGCCGGATTGTTCGGCCCCATACGTCTGATCGCTACGCGAGACCGCGCCGCCGGTCGATAGGGAAGCGCTTTACGGAGACGATCGAGTCAGGCTGAACGATCTTTCAGAGTCGAAGCTATATTTCGAAATGATCGCATCAGGTCGCATCATCAAAAGCGCCCTTCGTTTAATATTCGTCGTCGCTTGCGCGACTGCGGTCAGCTTTGCGGCCTCGCCGCCCAGAAGAAAGTTCAATTTCAATGTGGACTGGAAGATCTGGGTCGGAGACCTGCCTAACGCGGCGGATCCGGACTTCGATGATTCGAAGTGGAGGACCGTCACTTTGCCTTATGCGTGGAACGAGGACGATGCCTTTAGGAAAGATATCAAAGATCTGCCCACGGGGATCGCCTGGTACCGCAAGCATTTCAAGCTGCCGGAGAGATTCCGCGGGAAGAAGATATTTCTGGAGTTCGAAGGCATCAGGCAAGCCGGCGACTTCTACCTCAACGGCCAGCACATCGGACTGAGCGAAAACGGCGCGATGGCCTTCGGTTTCGACATCACGGACTACGTGAAATTTGGCGGTGAGGAGAACGTGCTTGCGGCGCGCATCGATAACGATTGGAACTACAGGGAGCGCGCCACGCGCACGAAGTTTCAGTGGCAAGATCGAAATTTCAACGCCAATTACGGCGGGATCGTCAAGAACGTCTATCTGCATGTGACGGAGAGGCTCTATCAAACTTTGCCGCTCTACTCCTCGCTGGGGACGGTTGGCGTTTACATCTACGCGGACGATTTCGCTATCCCGAAGGGTGAGGCGACGATCCATGCTGAATCACAGATCAAAAATGAAGAGGATGTTACCCGCGAGGTTCAATTCGAAGTCGAGCTATTAGATCTCGACGGGAAATTGGTAGCGCGCTTTGCGGGTGAGCGAATCGCCATCGCGCCGGGGGAGGTGAAGATCGTTCGCGCCGCGAGTCGTATAAGCGGCTTGCGCTTCTGGAGTTGGGGATATGGTTACCTTTACACGGTGCGAACCATTTTGCTGGTGAATGAGCGCCCCGTAGATGTTGTGGAGACAAAAACGGGCTTTCGGAAGACCGAGTTCAAAGATGGGATGCTTTATCTCAACGATCGAGCGATTCACATCCATGGTTACGCGCAACGATCGACCAATGAATGGCCCGCCGTGGGATCGGCTGTGCCGGCTTGGTTGAGCGATTACAGCAACGGTTTGATGGTTGAGGGCAATGCCAATCTCGTCCGTTGGATGCACGTCACCCCTTGGAAACAGGATATCGAAAGCTGCGATCGCGTCGGATTGATGGAGGCGATGCCGGCGGGAGACGCCGAAAGCGATGTCAGCGGCGTGCAGTGGGAGCAACGGAAAGCGTTGATGCGCGATGCCATCATCTACAATCGCAACAATCCGAGCATCATCTTCTATGAATGCGGGAACAAAGGGATCAGCGAAGAGCATATGAGGGAGATGAAGGAGATACGCGATCTGTATGATCCTCACGGAGGGCGAGCCATCGGCGCCCGCGAGATGTTGGATAGCAAAGTCGCCGAATACGGCGGCGAAATGCTCTACGTCAATAAGAGCGCGACTAGGCCATTGTGGGCGATGGAGTATTCACGTGACGAGGGGCTGCGCAAGTATTGGGACGATTTCACTCCGCCATACCACAAAGATGGCGATGGGCCGCCTTACAACGGACAGCCGGCTCAGGCCTATAACCGGAATATGGAATCGCACGCCGTGGAAGACGTCTTGCGATGGTATGACTATTGGGAACAGAGGCCCGGCACCGGCAAGCGCGTCAACGCTGGCGGCGTCAATATCATCTTCTCCGATACTAATACTCACCATCGCGGCTCGGAAAACTATCGGACCAGTGGCGAAGTGGATGCGGTTCGGATCAAGAAGCAGAACTTCTATGCCAACCAGGTGATGTGGGATGGATGGGTCGATGTCGAAAGGCCGCGCATACACATCATCGGACATTGGAACTACCGCCCCGGAGTGGTGAAGGATGTCTATGTCGTCTCGTCCGCCGTGAGGGTCGAGTTGAAGCTGAACGGGCGTTCGTTGGGTTGGGGCGAGCAAAGTCATCGTTTTCTGTTCGCCTTCCATCGCGTGAAGTGGGAGCCGGGGATGTTGGAGGCTATCGGCTACGACGCGAACGGGAGGATCGTCTGCACCGCACAGGTGAAGACCGCGGGACCGCCCGCGGCCATCCGCTTGACCCAAATTGAAAGGCCGACTGCATGGGTCGCCGATGGACATGACCTGGCGCTGATCGAGGTGGAGGTCGTGGATGCGGAAGGTAACAGATGCCCTGCGGCGCTGAACCTGATCCATTTCGACATCGAAGGACCCGCTGAGTGGAGGGGAGGAATAGCTCAGGGGCCGAATAACTACATCCTTTCAAAGGATCTGCCGGTTGAAGGCGGAGTCAATAGAGTCCTGATCCGTTCGAGAAGACAACCGGGCCTTGTCACCGTCAAAGCGACGGCGGATGGTTTGCGCTCGGCAGCGCTTGCGCTGGTTTCGAAACCCTTTCCCGCTCAGGACGGCCTCAGCCAGATACTCCCTTCCGATGGACTCCCATCTCGCTTAGATCGTGGGCCGACGCCGATGAGTCCGTCGTTCAAAATGACGCGCATCCCGGTCAAAATCCTGCGCGCCGTGGCTAGAGCGAATGCGGAGCGAGCGCAGGCCAGTTTTGATGATAACGAACGCACGGCTTGGACGAACGACGGAAAGCTTTCAACCGCATGGATCGAATACGAACTTGCAAAAGAGGCAACCGTAAGCGAGATCGTTCTCAAATTGAATAATTTCCGCACTAAGACCCATCCGCTCGTCGTCACCGTCGATGGACGCGAGGTCTTCAGAGGGATGACGGCCGTTAGTTACGGATACTACACGATCAGATGTAGACCCCATAAAGGTCGGCGAGTCAAGATACAGCTGTCATCCGCGGTCGAACAGAAATACCTTCCTACGACTGAACTGTCGGGCAAAAAACTGAGCGATGGCCTCACCGAAGGAGCCGCCAGTGAGTTGGGTATCATCGAGGCGGAGATCTATGAGGGCGCGTCACCATAGGAGGTGAAGCCAAGTCGGGATGCAAGTGGGCGATGTAGAGGACGACTGGGATTGCGACTTCAGCCCGCGAGAGAGGGAGCGGGCCGTGCGCCATCGGCGCGATTCAAACATCATAATATGATCTTGCGTTCTTAAAAAAAGACGATATAATCGATCCTCTTCCAAAGGCTTAGGCCAGATGTCCGGCATAGCAAATCGGTGAAAGGTTAAACCAAAAACGCCGAACAGTCCGTCAGTTGGAGAGAAGTTGATCTACTAGTTTCCGTATGAGTCGAGATGATTTGTATGTTGGTTGAACCATTTGAGTGTGATCCGATCTATTGGTTTGAGAAAAGATCTTGACAGCCGCGGGCCATTGACGCAAAATGGGCGCCCATCGGGCGAGTCGAAGGGCCATTTTTGTTCAAACGCCTAACATAGACCCGAAGGCGAGATTGCGTTTTGGGCCTCGCGAAAGATTTTAATGCGACAGCCATGGGTGGAAGCGAAGCGCTGGCTTTCGCCCGTCGTGCGATCTGGCCACGAGGCAGCGTACCTTCCTGCATTGGTTCGAATCAAGGGGCAAAGCATGCGAGTTTTTAGGAGGAGAAGATGAGACTGTTAATCTGTAAACCGGTGAACGCGCTCGTCATCGCGCTCGTCGCCGCGGTCATCCTCTGTTGTCCGCTCAAAGCGGCTGCTCAAGAGACGCGCGGCACAATCCGTGGCACGGTGACGGATCAGAACGGAGCGGCGGTGCCAGGTGCCGTTGTCACCGTAACGGATCTGGCCCGCGGAACCTCGATCACGTTGACGACGAACGGCGAAGGCTTCTATCAGGCGACCTATCTTCTGCCCGGAACGTACCGGATCACGGTCGAGAGCTCCGGGTTTAAAAAGTACATGCAGAGCAACGTCGTGTTGCAGATCGGGCAGACGATCGAACAGGACGTGACGCTCGAAGTCGGAGGGACGCAAGAGGTGGTCAACGTCACGACCGATAATCCACCTCTCGAGACGGCCAAATCCGATTTGAGTCAGACGGTCGATCGGAAGCGGATCTCGGAGCTGCCTTTGGTCCACGGCGATCCGTATACGTTGATCAGTCTATCGCCCGGCGTTTCGTTCACGGGCAGCGCGCGGCTCGATCGCCCGTTTGAGCCGACACACATCGTCGGCTACGCGATCGATGGGACGCGCGGCAACCGCAGCGATTTGACGATCGACGGCGCGCCGAGCACGGCGACGGCCAATGCCAACGAGGTCATCGCCTCGTATGTCCCGCCGACCGACATCATCCAGGAGTTCAAGGTGCAGACGGCGACCTTCGATGCGCAGTTCGGCAACACCGAAGGCGGCGTCACCAGCATCAGCATCAAATCGGGCACCAACCAGCTTCACGGTTCGATCTACTATTGGACGGAACCGGGAGGATTGGCGGCGAACGACTTTTTCGGCAATTCGCGCGGCCAAGCGCGGCCCTACACGTACTCGAACCGTTTCGGCGGAAACGTCAACGGTCCGGTCTATCTCCCGTGGCTCTATAACGGTCGCGATCGAACCTTCTTCCTCTTCGGTTACGAGGGGATCAGGGATTCGCGCCCGCGTTTCGATGCCGGCGCGAACACCTTCGTTCCGACCGAGGCCTTGCGTAACGGAGACTTCTCGGCTTACGCGAGCAACATCACGATCTACAACCCGTACACGCGGCGTCCGAACCCGAACGCGCCAGGTCAGTACATCGCCGATCCGTTCCCGGGGAACATCATCCCGCAGAACCTGATCAGCCCGGTGGCGAAGGCGATCTTGAAATACTACTCGCTTCCCAAGCAACCGGGGCTTCTCGGCAACATCTTCGATTCCACGTTGACCGAAAAGACCGATCCTTACGATAACTTCACCTTCCGTGTGGACCAGGTGGTCAACAGCAAGAATCGGCTCTTCGTGCGCGGCAGTTGGTATAACCGCGACAGCCACTACAACGATTACATGGGGACGCCGGCGACCGGCGTGAACTTCAAATTCATCTCGCGCCAAGGGGTGATCGATGACGTACATGCGTTCAATGCGACGACCGTGTTGAACGTGCGATACGGCTACAATCGCTTCATCCGTTGGCAAGATCAAGAAGAGGATGCGCGCGGATTCGATCTGACGTTGCTCGGATTCCCAGCCTATTACAACAACCTCGTGCCTGCTGATGTCCGACGGTTCCCGCGCTTCGATTTCCCAGCGAACACGATCTTGGGGACGGGGTTTTCGAACGAGTTCAGGCCGAACGACATCCACTCTTTCTCGGCCATCTTGAACAAGACGATCACCACACATTCGGTGAAATTCGGCGGCGAGTTGCGCATCTATCGCGAGGACTCGCGCTTTACGAGCAATGACCAGACAGGGCAGTTCATCTTCGACAACACCTACACGCGACAGAACAGCGCGAGCGGCACGGACTGGAACGGGCTGCAAGCCTTCGCCGCATTCCTTCTGGGTTTGCCGACGACGATGCAGATCGTTCGGCGCGCCGATTATTCCGAGTACTCGAAGACGTGGGGCTTCTTCGTCCAAGACGATTGGCGCGTCAATAGCCGTCTGACGCTGAACCTCGGCTTGCGTTATGAAGTGGAGACGCCGCTCGTCGAGCGAAACAACAAGAGCGTTTCGGGGTTCGATTTCAATTACGTGCAGCCGGTCGAGGCGATCGCCCGGGCCAGACTGGCCGCCAATCCCGTGCAGGGGATCGATCCGAATAACTTCAACGTCCGAGGCGGATTGCTCTTCGCCGGCAAAGATACGGGAAGCGGTCTTTACGAGACGCCGAAAGACACGTTCCTGCCGCGACTCGGTTTCGCCTATCAGTTGAACGATAAGACCGTCCTGCGCGGCGGATTCGGCCTCTTCGCCGGCTTCCTCGGCCAAAGGCGCGGCGACGTGATCCAGCCCGGTTACACGCGCACGACCGTCATGCCTTTGACCGTGAATGCCAACGGCGCGCCGATCCCCTATTCGATGTCCGCGCCGTTTGCTAACATCACGATCCTCGAACCGGTCGGCAACGCCTTGGGGCGCCAGACCGGCTTGGGAACCAGCATCTCGTTCTTCAATCAGCATCCGAAAGTCTCGAAGCAAGCGCGTTGGCAGATCGGCATTCAGCGTGAGTTGCCTGGCGGTTTCGTCGCCGAGGCCGTCTATGTCGGCAACTACGGCTATGACATCGAAATCTCGCGCAACATCAACGCGCTGCCCAATCAGTACTTGAATACGGACAACTTCCGCAGCGCGGCGATGAACAGCACGAACTCGTTCTTGACGGCGCAGGTGCCGAACCCGTTTGCCGGCTTGCCGGAGTTCCAAGGGACGTCGCTCTTCAATGCGACGATCGCGCGCTCGCAGTTGCTGCGGCCTTACCCGCAGTTCGGCGACATCACGACGACGAACAATGACGGGAAGTCTTGGTACAACGCCGGCCAGTTCTCCTTGCAGAAGCGCTTCTCGCAAGGCTACACGGTGCAGCTGAGCTACACCTTCTCGAAGTGGCTGCAGGCGACCGAGTACTTGAACGCGGGCGATCCAAAACCGACGAAGATGATCTCGGATCAGGATGCGCCGCATCGATTGTCGGTGAGCTGGATCTACTCGCCGCCTTTCGGCAAAGGGCGACGGTTCCTTTCGGAACCGAACTGGCTGCTGAACGCGCTCGTCGGCGGATGGCAACTGCAGGGCGTCTATACCTACCAGAGCGGATTCCCGGTCAATTTCTCGAACGACGCCTTTTACAACGGCGGCAAAATCTCCATCGACCATCCGACGGTCAGTCGTTGGTTCAACACGGATGCCTTCACCTCGGTGTTGAACGCCAGCTCGAACGCCGCGACGCCCGTTTCGCACCTGCGGACATTGCCTTTCCGCTTCAGCGATGTGCGCGTCGATCCGATCAACAACGTCGATCTCTCTTTGCTCAAGGATATCTTCTTCCGCGAGGAGATGCGTTTGCAGTTGCGGTTCGAGGCGATCAACGCCTTCAACGAACCGCTCTTCCCGGGGCCGGTCGTCAATCCGACCTCGCCGACCTTCGGCCAAATCTCGGCCTCGAACCAGAACAATTACGCGCGGCGCGTTCAGCTCGGGATCAAATTCCTCTTTTAGGCTCGGGCCGAAAGGTCGGATGAGAGGGGGCGGAAGGTCTTCCGCCCCCTCTTTTCGTCTCTCCGAGCCGCATCCTCAGAGGATTCCGTCAGCGGGCGGCGAATCGCGCGCCTCCGGCAATTCAAAAGATCATATTATGATCTTGCATTCTTAAAAAAAGGTGATATAATCCGCTTCGCTCTGCGCCGCACCGGCGCGCGGTTCATCTCGCAAAAAAAGGCGTCGAGCCCGACGAAGAAGAGTTTGCGTCTGCACGGCTGGGAACGTCCGCTTCGCTGACGAACGCAAGACGATCGGTGGGCGATCTGTTCGCCAGCGCCGCGATTTTCGGCGCTGGGAGTGCGCGCGTTCGTCTTGCGGCGGTGAGTTTATCGTGCGGATCTCACTGGGCCAGCGAGGGAGTCACACGGATCGAGGCTGGAGCGTCCGTGAAACGAATCTTAAGGAGGAGTAGACACATGCGCCTGACGCGAGTGTTCATCGCTATGGTCTTCTCGGTTTGCGCCGCGTTCGCGCAGACCAACAAAGGTGGCATCAGCGGGACGGTCTTCGATCCCAATGGTGCGGCGGTCGCTGGCGCGACGGTGACGATCACCAATCTCGGCACGAATCAAAGCATACAGGTGACGACTTCGGAGAGCGGCGCCTATTCGGTGTCGAATCTCGATCCGGTCACCTATAGCGTAACGGTCGAGGCCGCTGGCTTCAAAAGGGCGGTCGTCGAGCGTGTGAAGGTCGACACGGCGGTCACGACGACCGTTAACGTGACATTGGAGCTAGGCGGCCTCGGCGAGCAGGTGACGGTCGTTTCCGATGCGCCGCTCATCAACGTCGAATCCGGGACGACGAGTCAGACGGTGATCGAGCGTGAGATTCAGGACATCCCGCTTAACAACCGGAGCGTATTGGATCTGGCCGTGACGTTGCCGAACGTCTCGGGCGATGCCGGTAGCGAGGATCCGACAGTGACATCGGGGCAGCCTGTCCCCGGATTCAATTTGAGTTTGAACGGCGGGCGGCCCGGCAGCACCGTGATCTTAGCCGATGGCGTCAACAACACGGGCGTCGGCATCGCGCGCGCCGTGGTGAGTTTCACGCCGGAGACAGTACAAGAATTCACGGTGCAGACCTCGGCTTACGATGCTTCTTTCGGCAGCACGGGCGGCGGCGTGATCAACGCGACGACCAAGTCGGGGACGAACAGATTCAATGGCGTGGCGCTCTGGTACACGCGCAATCCGGCGACCAACGCGCGCGTCTGGACACAAGGGAGCGTCCGTCCGCCGAACAACCTGCGCTACAATCAAGTCTCGGTCACGGTCGGTGGGCCGGTCTATTTGCCGCGCTTTGGCGAAGGCGGGCCTTTCTGGTATGACGGACACAATCGCACCTTCTTCTTCTTCGCGTATGAGCCGCGGTGGCGACGCGATTTCGTCGTGACCGACGCGCTTTTGCCGACCGACGCGATGCGCGCCGGCGATTTCAGCAATCTGGTGCGCTTGAGCAACGGTTGGGCGCCGAAGGATGTGGTGGCTCAGTTTCCGCAGATTCAAAATCAAATCATAGATCCGAATCCGGCCATCTACCGGCAGTTCAATTTGGATCCGGTGACGCGCCGTTTGACGCCGATCATCTTGCAGTCGGGCCAGACCTATCCGCAATTCAGCTACAACGGGCGTTTGAACGTCATCCCGCCAGAGTATTTGGATCCGACGGCGTTGAAGGCCTTGCAGTATCTGCCGCATGCTGGCAGCTATTTCATCAACAACAGCGGGCAGCTTGCCAACTACATCGTCAACCGTTTCGTTCGACAGGACGAGACGCGCTATACGTTACGTTTGGACCACAACTTCACAGCGAGCAATCGCGCCAACTTCCGATTGACCGTGACGCCAGCCATCGGTTTGAGAGGGTTCGGCAGCGACGTGAACGGTAACACGGGCGTTTACAGCGACGCCAAGCAGATCGTCATCGGCGACAATCACACTTTCTCGCCGCGAGTGGTCAACGATCTGCGTCTGAGTTATACGCGCGGCGTCTTCAGCGAAGATTTCTGGCCCGAGTTTTCGATCAAAGGCGGGCGCAATCTCGCGACCGAGCTCGGCATCCCGAGCTTGACGGCGGGCGGCATCCCGCTCTTCAACACGAACGCCGATGGCGTCAACGCTTTCGCCTCGATCGGTTCATCGGGTTCGACCAACAACTTCAACGTCGAGGAACGCTATAACATCAACGACACGATCTATTGGACGCGCGGCAATATGAGCTGGAAATTCGGCGTAGATCTATCGCATGCGCTGCTGAACGTTATCCCGTTCTTCGGCGCGACGGGTGGGCGCTGGGATTTCCGTGTCGTCAACACGAGCAGCAACCGCACAGCCAACACGACCGCTGGCGGCAACGTCTTTGCCAGTCTCCTGCTCGGCGTTCCCAATCAGGTGCTCGCGCGCCCATTGCTCATCCCATACTACTACCGTTGGAACAGCGCGGCGGCCTTTGTGCAAGACGATTGGAAAGTGCGTCCCAATCTGACTTTGAATTTGGGATTGCGATATTCGCTGCAACTGCCGCGCACGGAGAAGAACAACCTGCAGGGCGTCTTCCTGCCGGAACTCGCCAAAGAGTTTCCGTTGCCTACTCCGATCACGGTTGCGGGGCGGACCTTCACGACGGCGCTCGTGCCGCCGTTTGCTTTCGCCGGGCGTGGCGGGCGTTCGAAGTACATCTTCCCGCCCAACTATCTCGATTTCGAGCCGCGTTTTGGATTCGCTTGGAATCCGGGCGTGCCCGGTTGGATGAGAGGGCGTTCGCTTGTGATCCGTGGCGGTTATGGTCTTTCGCACCTTCCGCTGACGGGTAACAATCGATTGCCTAATCCTGATTTCGGGGCGACCAACACGATCAGCACGACGGCCACCGGGTCAACTGGGGCGGTCGATCCGACGCAGCCCGTGCGGATGTGTTGCAATCCGCCTCTTTACAACCCGGTTTCGCCCGAAGCGGCGCTCAACATCCCGCCTGACGGCTTGATCTATCTCAACAGCCTCGCCATCCCTGGCTTTGCCGTTCCCAAAGATGTCAAGACTCCTTATGTGCAGAACTGGAACTTGACTTTGCAGTACGAGCCGATTCGCAATCTGGTCGTCGAGATCGCTTATGTCGGAAGCAAAGGGACGCATCTCTTCATGCCGCTCATAAACCTCAATCCGCGCGATTTCGATTTCGTCGAGTTGCTCAATGCGAACAACATCAATCCCGACAACACGCGCACGGATCCGCTCGGCCGTCGAGGGTTGAATGGCGCCGTTCTCTCGATCCCGAATGGGACACTGGGCTCGAGGTATTTGGGCTTCGATCGTCTCTTCGAGTTCTATGATACCTCGGCCAATAGCATCTATCATGCTGGCTATATCAGCGTGCGGCGGCGCGTCTCGCGCGGGTTGACTTTGAATGCCAACTACACGTATGGCAAGTCGATAGACGACGCATCGGATGCCAGTCCCGACACTCGCGTCTTGGCGGTGCCGAGCGTTCAAGGGCACGTCAGCTTCGGTGCCCCGCGCAGCGCGGATCGCGCCGTTTCGACCTTCGACATCAAACACAACTTCAATACCACTTTCATCTACGATCTGCCTTTCGGGCGCGGACGGCAGTTCCTCGCGCACGCCAACCCGCTAGTCGAGGGAACGCTCGGCGGGTGGACCGTCTCGGGCGTCTTCCGCTTGCAGGGTGGGACGCCGTTTGTGCCTTCGATCGTCGATGCGAACGGTTTGAGCGGTATTACGCACACGATCCGTCCGGACATCGTTCCCGGTGTGCCGCTGAAAAACCCGCTTTGGTCTCCAAACTGTCGCGTCGGTCAGACTTGCGAGCCGTACATCAATCCAGCGGCCTTCATGCGCCCGGTGAAAGGGGAACTCGGCAATGCGCCGCGCACGCTCGATGTTCGTGGGCCGATGCAGCAGTTCTTCGACTTCTCATTCCAGAAGAACTTCCCGCTCCCGTGGATCGGAGAGGATGGACGGCGGCGCGTGCAGTTCCGCGTCGATCTGATCAACGCCTTCAACCATCCGGTCTTCCGTTTGAACAATCTGGATTTCATGGGAATGCCGGATGAGACGCCGCTTTCGGCTGCCGAGTACGATGCGTGGGTCGCTTTTTCGCCTTCAACTAGGCCAGCGCGCTCGACGCCGGCAGGCGCACAGCTCTTCTCGACCATTCAAAGCTTCATCACGAGCAATCGTTTGCCGAGCGGCGCGTTACCGCCCGATTACTATCACATCCGATTGCCGCAAGGGTTCGCGACGCGCGATCCGAACTCGTTCGACATCAGCACGCTTGAAGGTTTCAAGCTCTTCCGTTTGCGGAAGGCTTATAGTCCAAACTTCGGGACGCTGCGCGAGCTCGGCAATCCGCGTTACATCCAATTTGGTATTAAGATCTACTTCTGAGCGTGGGGCGAGGTGAGGATGGGCATCTTGCGATCATGCCTTGGGGAGAGGAGGGATCGAGCTAGGCGAGATGCGATGAAGATCGCATCTCGCCTTTTTCTATGGGCGATCCTCTTTTCATCGTTCATTGCCGTTTCGAGTTCGGCGCAACCTTCCTACCGGCGGATACTCTTCGACCGTAATGCGCATCCCGCCGTGCGCTCAGCGGCGGAGATCTTGGCGCGCAAGCTCGGGCTTTCGACCGAAGAGATCGTCAGCGTGGACCAGAGCGCGCTCCCGCGCCGCGGAGAGATCGTGCTCGAGGTCGCGGCGGATCTTTCTCCGGACCAGTTGAAAGAGCTTGGCCCGAAAGCCAGATCGTTGAAGTATGACGGTTACATGATCGCTTTTCGGGATGGCGGCGCGCTCATCTGCGGGGCGCGTCCCCGCTCGCTGCTTTACGCGGCGGGGGATTGGCGACTTTGGAAAGATATATCGGCGGGCGACTTCGTGCGTGAACCTTCATTCGCCATTCGCACCGGACAATATGATGAGAATCGCTCGGTCGCCGAGTATGTCGCCGAACTGGGCGTCAACGTCATCATCGGAAAGCCGAACGATCACGTCGTCACGCTCAGGGAGACCTTGCCTGAAGTTTATGCGCGCCTCGACCCACAAGAGAAAGAAAGGCTCGAGGCGGCGCGTGCGGCGCGCATGCGGGAGAATCTGGAGTTGGCGCGAGCGTGTCACGATGCGGATGTAGATTTCTATGCTTTTCTTTTCGGCAGCGATTTCGCCCGCTGGTCGCCTGCGCTTTATCGTGCGGCTTTGAAGGCGTTCCCTTCGATCAGAGGCGTCGCGGCGCCATCCTCTTTCGAGAAGGCCTCTTTGTGCCCATCCGATCCGCTGACATGGAAGCTCGTGCGCGCATACATCGAAGACCTCATCGCGCAGACCGGAGCCGATGGTCTCTACGTGACTTTCTGGGATCATTATGGCCTTTATTGTCAGGATGAGCGTTGCCGTCATAATGGATTGAACAAGTTCCCGAATGAGCTTTACGAAGCGGTCAAGCAGTACGATGCGGCTTTGCGGCCTTTGAAGAAGAGGCTCGTCGTGCGCACGTGGTCCTCGGGCGTGCCGCACTGGTTGCGGGGCGAGTTCGTCCATGCGCCCGGTTACGGCCATTTCGGCGGCACGGGCGTCGAATTGTGGGGGCGCGTCATTCGCGAGACGCCGCCCGACATAATCCTTCAAACGAAGGTCTACAACGCCGATTGTCAACCTGACGCTCCTTTCAGTCCGCTGATCGGACAAGCCAGACCGCACGCGGAGATCGCTGAATACCAGATTTCCGGTCAGACCATCGGCCGTTTCTACTTTCCGGCTTCGACCGTGGACTACATTGCGCGCACGATGCGCCGCGTCCATGAGTTGGTGGGAGGCGAAGGCGGGGTCAACATCTTTCCGGGCGGCACGCGACAATCGAACTATTCGGTCTTCGATGACATCTTGAACAGCGTGAACCTGTACGCTTGGCGGGAGCTTTCTTGGAACGTCAACGCCAACGTCGAAAAGATCTGGACCGATTGGGCGCTCCCCATTTATGGCGAACGCGCCGTTCCGCACGTCATCGAAGCGCTGCGCCTTTCGGAAGAGGCCGTCTATCGCACCTTCTCGACGCTCGGCATGGGGTCGGAAACTAACTCATCTTTTGCCGAAAACATCGAGCGACGCGAGACGTTGCTCAAATACACGAACCGTTACTACCTGCCCGAATATGCGCGATTTCTTGAGCCGACCAAAGAGAACATCGAGCGCGTCATCGCGGAGAAAGAGGAGAACTTACGCCGCATAGATCGAATGTTCGCGGCGTTGGAGCGCGCGCGTCCCCACTTGCGTGCTGAACAGTATGCGGAGATGCGGACGCGATTCGATTGGCTGAAGGAATATGCCATTTGCGCGCGTTACCTCGATGAGAGTCTGTGGCGCTATCGCTACTTGCGCCATCTCGCTTCGATGTTGACGACCGATCCCGAGCAGCTCAAATACATCGCCGCCGCCTACGATGCCGTGATGGAGCACGAGAAGCGCCTTTTCCGTTACGATCCGGCGCAGAAATTCAGTTGCTATAACACGACCTTGGGCCAGTTGCGAATCAAACCGTCGCTCGGCAGCCCGGTGCCGTTGATGAAAGAGCTTTACGAGAAATCGAAGCAGTTGATCGAAAGCGCGGTTGGACCGGACTATTTGCCAACCGAATGGCTTCGCTGAAGCGGCTCTGTGTGGTGGAGAGCGGACGGTCGCGATGAACGACAGCTTTCGGCGGAGTGCGATGATTCGAATTAGCTTCCATCCGTTTAGGAGGTCACGACGATGAGAAACCGGACCGATCTTTCCCGAAATTCTTTGGCTCTCATCTCGCTTTTAATTTTCGCTAGGTGCGTTCGGGCGCAAGTCGAGCCGCCGCGCGAGTGGATCGATCCCGACACGGGCCATCGCGTCATCCGTTTGTCGGAAGAGCCGGGCAGTCAGAGCCTCTACTTCCACCAGAACGCTTATACGCCCGATGGCCGCAAGTTGATCATCTCGACGCCGACGGGGATCGCCGCTGTCGATCTTCAGACGCGCGCTGTCGAGAAGATCGTCGAAGGGCGCGTGCGCATCATCATGGTCGGAAGGAAGACCGGCAGCGTCTACTACATGCGAGGCAACGTCGTTTACGCGACCGATCCGCGAACGCGCGCGACGCGTGAAGTCGCCAAGCTTCCGCCGCGCGCTTCAGTTTCAACGGTCAACGCCGATGAGACGTTGCTCGCCGGGGCCATCACCGAAGGCGCGTTCGACGCCAGACCGGGCGCAAATGGACCAGCCGCCGCGCCGCAAGACAACTATCCAGGCAAAGGCGAGATGATGGAGCGGCGTCTTGCCGCGCGCATCCCGATGCAACTTTTCACCATAGATACCCGAACGGGCGAGATGAGGACGCTGTTGCGCAGCACCGATTGGCTCAACCACATACAGTTTTCGCCGACCGATCCGACGCTGCTCATGTTCTGCCACGAAGGGCCGTGGCACAAGGTGGATCGCATCTGGACGATCCGCACCGATGGCACGGGCTTGAAAAAGATCCACGAACGCACGATGAAGATGGAGATCGCTGGCCACGAGTTCTTCAGCGCCGACGGCAAGTGGATCTGGTACGATCTACAGACTCCGCGTAGTCTGGTCTTCTGGGTCGCAGGCTACAACATCGAAACAGGCGAGCGCGTGTGGTACAACTTGCAGCGCAGCGAGTGGTCCGTGCATTATAACATCTCGCCCGATGGGAAGCTGTTTGCCGGGGATGGCGGTGGACCAAATAGCGTCGCCGCGCCGGGGAATGGGCAGTGGATCTACCTCTTCCGTCCGGTAGCTGTGCCTGATCGTACGGAAGGGGCGCTGCCCGAAGCCGGGCTGATCTCTCCGGGCCTCTTCCAAGCTGAGAGGCTGGTCAATCTCTCGAAGCATGATTACCGGCTTGAACCAAACGTGACGTTCACGCCCGATGGGCGATGGGTCGTCTTCCGCTCGAATATGCATGGGCCAACGCACGTTTACATGGTCGAAGTGCAAAAGAGCGGCGGTCAAGCGCGGCGTGCGAATTGACTTCGTTCGCCGCATCCAGAAGATCGGGCGAAAGACGTTCTACCTCATGAGCACGAAACGTGATCCGTCAGAGGCGATGATGCGAAGTTGGAGACGATGGTTTCGCGTCGCGGCGTGGTCGGTTTGCGCCTCGCTCCTCCTGATCTCGGCGAGTTTTGCGCAGCGATCGGAGGTTGGTCCAGATACTTTCGTCGGGGAATTTCGCCAAGAATCTCAACCGCCGGACGAACCGTTGAGCCTCTGGTACAGGCGACCGGCGAAACGTTGGGTTGAAGCGTTGCCCATCGGCAACGGGCGGCTCGGCGCGATGGTCTTCGGCGGGATCGAACGCGAGCGGTTGCAGCTCAACGAAGACACGCTCTGGGCCGGTGGGCCATATGATCCGAACAACCCTGAGGCGCTGGCGGCGCTGCCCGAAGTGCGTCGTCTGATCTTCGCCGGGAAATACACGGAAGCGCATCGGCTCATCGGCGAGAAGATGATGGCCAAGCCGATCAAACAGATGCCCTATCAACCGGTCGGCGATCTGATCCTCACTTTCCCGAAGGTCACAGCCGTCTCCGATTACCGGCGCGAACTCGATCTCGACGAAGCGATCGCGCGCGTTCAATACGTCGCGGATGGCGTGCGCTTCGCGCGCGAAGTCTTCGCCAGCCCCGTGGATCAAGTCATCGTCGTTCATCTGAGCGCGAGCGCGCCCGGACGGCTCGCTTTCAACGCGAGTATGCAGACGCCGCAACGCGCGACCATCGGCGTCGAGGGCTCCGATACGCTCGTGATGAGCGGGACGAGCGGAGACGCGCAAGGGATCAAAGGACAAGTCCGCTTCCAAGCGCGCGCGCGCGTTCAAACGCGAGGTGGGAGGTTGGTCGCGACGCGAGATTCTATCGCCGTCGAAGGCGCGGACGAGGCCGTGATCTTCATCGCCATCGCGACGAGCTACAGAAGCTACAAGGACGTCGGCGGCGATCCTGAAGCTTTGGCGAAAGCGCAAATCGCCTCCGTCAGTCGGAAAGAGCTAAGCGAGATCGAGCGCGCCCATATCGCCGAACATCAACGACTGTTTCGGCGCGTGCGCCTCGATCTCGGAACGAGCGCAGCCATGCGCCTTCCGACTGATGAGCGGATAGAAGGATTCGCGCGGGGCGGAGATCCGCAGCTAGCCGCGCTCTACTTCCAGTTCGGGCGTTATCTTCTGATCTCGAGTTCGCGCCCCGGAACGCAACCCGCCAACCTTCAAGGCATCTGGAACGAGAGCATGACGCCTCCGTGGGAGAGCAAATACACGATCAACATCAACACGGAGATGAACTACTGGCCCGCCGAGCCGACTAATCTTTCGGAGTTGGTCGAACCGCTCGTGCGGATGATCATGGAGCTTGCGGAAACGGGCGCACGCACGGCCCGCATCCACTACGGGGCGCGCGGCTGGGTGGTCCACCACAACACGGATATTTGGCGCGCGACGGCGCCGGTGGATGGTCCGCAATGGGGGATGTGGCCGACCGGCGGCGCCTGGTTGTGCTTGCATCTTTGGGAGCATTACGAATTCACCGGGGACAGGAGTTTCTTGGCGCGCGTCTATCCGGTGATGAAAGGCGCAGCTCAATTCTTCCTCGATACGTTGGTCGAGGAGCCGAAACATGGTTGGCTCGTCACCTGTCCGTCGCTCTCGCCTGAGAACAGGCATCCCTTCGGCACGAGCATCGTCGCTGGACCGACGATGGACAATCAGATCATACGAGATCTTTTTACAAACACCATCCGCGCGGCGGAGATCCTCGGCGTAGATCGCGCTTTTCGCCAACAATTGGCCGCCGCGCGCGCGCGTCTGGCGCCGAATCAGATAGGCAAAGCCGGACAGCTTCAAGAGTGGCTGGAAGATTGGGACATGGAAGCGCCCGAGATCCATCATCGTCACGTTTCGCATCTTTATGGACTCTTCCCCAGCGCGCAGATCACCGTCCGCGGAACGCCGGAGTTGGCCCAGGCGGCGCGTCGATCTTTGGAGATACGCGGCGATGAAGCGACGGGTTGGGGATTGGCGTGGCGGTTGAACTTGTGGGCGCGATTGCACGATGCCGAGCATGCCTACAAGATCCTGACGATGTTGATCTCGCCGGGGCGCACCTATCCGAACATGTTCGATGCGCACCCGCCTTTTCAGATCGACGGGAACTTCGGCGGCACTTCAGGGATCGCCGAGATGCTTCTCCAAAGCCACGCCGGAGAGATCGAGCTGTTGCCGGCGTTGCCTAAGGAGTGGCCGAGCGGCAGCGTCATGGGGCTACGCGCGCGCGGCGGGTTCGAAGTCGATATAGCTTGGCGAGAAGGGAAGCTGGTTTCGGCTCGCATACGCTCTCTGAACGGCAACCCGTGCCGCTTGCGCTATGGTGATGTAACGCGCGAAGTCAAACTGAAGCGCGGCGAAACTTTCGAATGGGATGGGCGCTGATGTCCGACAAGGAGAGGAGCGTTCAACGCGAGCAGATGCGCTCCGGCGCGAAACGTCGGCTCACGCCACATCCATTCGCGCGCAGCCAATCGGGAGCGCGCCAGCATACAAGGAACTGGAGACGTACGTTCGATCCATTCGCGCGCGGCCAATCGGCCCAATTTGACGCCGACACCGGTCCAGCTCGGCATGCGATCCATTCGCGCGCGGCCAATCGGGACATTTTCAATATGCCAACTCGTTTCAGTGAGGAGAGAGATGAAGACGTCGTTTGAAAGATCTCTTTTCGTGTTTCTCTTGATCGTCTTGGGCATCGCGGAAGTCAGAGCGCAGTCAGACTATTTCGCTCGCTGGCCCGCCGGAGCTTCGCCGCGCGAGGTGGGCCGGCGCGTGGCGGAAAACTTTCTCGCACGGCCATTCGATTTCGAAACCAATCCGCGCCGCGCTTATGTCATCTATCCTGAAGTCTGCACGTGGTACGGCGCGTTGCGCGTGGCGCGCTTGACGGGCGATCGCGAGTTGCAGCGCCGTCTGATCGCGAAGTTCGATCGTTTCTTGACGCCTGAGGGAGCAAAGCGCATCTCGCCGGAAGCGCACGTTGATTTTCGCGTCTTCGGCGTCGTGCCGCTGGAGATCTACATGCAGACCAAGGATCGTCGTTACCTGGAGATCGGGAAGAGTTTGGCCGATCGGCAGTGGGAGAAGACGACGCCCGACGGGATCACGGCGGAAGCGCGTTACTGGATAGATGATATGTACATGATCACCGCCGTGCAGGTGCAAGCTTATCGCGCAACCGGCGATGCGCGTTACCTTGAGCGCGCGGCCCAAACCATGGTCGCCTATCTCGATAAGTTACAGCAGCCGAACGGGCTCTTCTACCACGCTCCCGATTCGCCCTACTTCTGGAGTCGCGGCAACGGGTGGGTCGCAGCCGGCATGACGGAACTGCTCATCTCCTTGCCGCGCAACCATCCGAAGCGTGAGCGGATCATGGAAGGTTACAGGAAGATGATGGCGACGCTGCTCAAGTATCAAGGCGAGGATGGATTGTGGCGGCAGCTTATTGATCATCCGGAAGCGTGGGCCGAGACTTCTGGGACGGGGATGTTCACCTTCGCGATGGTGACCGGCGTTAAACGCGGCTGGCTCGACGCCAAGACTTATGGTCCAGCCGCGCGTAAGGCTTGGCTGGGATTAGTCAGTAGGTTAGACGAAAAGGCCAATCTGCGCGATGTGTGCGTCGGCACCAACAAAGGCTATTCGGTCCAGTATTATCTGGACCGTCCGCGCAGCACGGGCGATCTGCATGGTCAAGCGCCGCTCCTGTGGAGCGCCGCCGCTTTGCTCGAACATTAACGTTGGCCGCGAAAGTTCGATCCGCCGTCGTCCATCGCGCCGCGTTTGCGAGTCAAGACGCGCGCCAGTTCATCATAAAGCTCTTCAGGCGATCGAAGACGAGGTCGAGCGTTCTTTCGTCGGGCAAGTAGACCAAGCGAAAATAGCCTTCACGCGGATCGGCGCCGAATCCCGAACCGTGCACGACGAGCATGTCGGTCGATCTGAGTAGATCGAGCACGAATCTCTCGTCAGTTCGCCCGCCGAGCTCCTTAACCTTGATCATCATGTAGAAGGCGGCTTGCGGTGGGACGCATGACAATCCCCGGATCTCGCTGAGGCGCGATAGGGCGAGATCGCGCCGGCGCCTCAACTCGCGCCTGAAGTCGAGCTGAAAGCTTCTGTCGCCTTCAAGCGCGGGGCGAATGGCATATTGCGTCGGCGTCGGCGCGCATAGGCGTCCGCCGGCCAAACGCAAGATGGCGTTCGTCAGATCCTGAAGCCGTCCCGCGTGTGTGAAGCGCATCCATCCGACGCGCCAGCCCGGCACGAGATGGGTCTTCGAGAGGCTTTCCAGCGTGACGAGCGGGATGCCGATCTCTTCTGCGAGAACGGACGCAGGGGTGGGACGATCCGCGAAGCATAATTCGCGATAGACTTCATCGGCGATGACGAGCAACCTATGACGCGCGGCGATCTCCAGCAGTCGAGCCACTACCGCATCGGGAATGATCGCGCCTGTCGGATTGCTCGGATTGATCAACACGATGGCGCGCGTTCGCTCGCCGATCAGGCTTTCGATCTCGTCGGATGATGGTTGCCATCCGTTCTCCTCATACAAGCGGTACTTGATCGGTCTGGCTCCGAGCTTGTTGAGAATGGCTGGATAGAGAGGGTAACCGGGGGCTGGGATTAAGACCTCTTCGCCCGGATTGACGAGAGCCGTGAGCAGTAGATCGGCGGCTTCCGAAGCGCCCGAAGTGATAAAGACGTGGTCCGGTTCCGTGCGCGCTCCAAGTCCGGTCGCGTAGGCGGCGACCGCTTCGCGCGCCTCCAGAAGTCCTTTCGAAGAGGCATATCCGGTGAATCTGTCATGAAGCGCCCGCGCGACAGCCTCAATTAAATGTTCTGGAGGACGAAACCCATAGATCTGCGGATCGCCGATGTTCAGGTAGATGACTTGTCGTCCGGCCCGCTCGTGCTCTTCCGCCGCACGGACGATGTTGCGTATAGCATAGTGAAAGTTGTCAGTTCTGCTCGATGGCGCGATCATCGTCAAAAACTCGATGCCCTTAGAAGTGAAGATCGCTGGCCGCAGCGATCGAACGCTTTGTGTAACATATAACGCGAGAGAAAAACAACAAGCGAGCGCCCTAAAGATCGCGGGAGACATGTGAGCGTTCGGCTCCGCATCGCCACGGATGAAAACGGTTGGATCCCGCCGGTGGCGGTAGTATCATCATGATGGAGATCTAAACGGCCATGAACGGCGATAGGTCGGCTCTCGTCAATCCGTCAGATCGAATGGGGCAGGTGGTCCTACCGTCTTTGATTGACGGTAAGCCGCAAGAGGTTATCTCATATGGCAAATGCTCTTCGGTCATCGCGTCAATCCATGGCCTTTCATGCGCCGCCTGTCGCCGCTATCTCGAAGAGCTTGCCGCCAGGGCGCGAGAATTCGCCGAATGGGAAGGCAGAGTGGTCATCGTTTCTGCGGAAAGGTCAGGGGGGCTTGAAATCCCGTTCGCCTTGTTGCTCGACTCTGATGGTCAACTCAAACGCGCGGCTCGGATCGGCATCCCTTCCATCTTGATCGTCGATAGGTGGGGAAGCGTCCAGCTTCGTCATGAAGCTAGGGAGGCGCATGACTTTCTCGCGCCGTCGGAGATCGAGGATTGGTTACGCTATCTGGCCATTCAGTGTCCGGAGTGCCAAGGTGAAGTCTTCTGAAATGCGCTGAGATCATGATGAAGAGCGGGGCGGGAAAGATCGCCGTCAAGCGAGTTTATGAGGAGAGCGAGCCAGAGGATGGAGCGCGTTTCCTCGTCGAACGATTGTGGCCCCGTGGGATCAAAAAGGAGTCGCTGCGGATCGATGCTTGGTTGAAGGATGTCGCGCCGAGCGATGAGTTGCGCCGCTGGTTCAAGCATGATCCGGCGAAATGGTCAGAATTCCGGCGACGATACTTCGCGGAATTGGAATCTCACCCGGAAGCGTGGCGGCAGTTGCTGGAGCTCGTCCGGCGCGGAGAGCGCGTAACGCTGCTCTACAGCGCGCGCGACCGCGAGCACAACAACGCCATCGCCCTCAAAGAGTTCCTCGAAGCGAGGTTCAAAAAGTAGGAGCGTGCGTTACAATCTTTGTGCCCGCCAGAACGTCTAGGCGCGGTCTCGGCGAGGGGATTTTTAGTCGGCTGAGGGGTATATTAACGCGGTTTGAGGTAGAATAAATATCGTCTATATCTCTTCGCGCGAGGTGATTTGAAGGCGAGAATGAACTTCGAGCTGACTGAGGATCAGAAACAGATACGGATGAGCGTGCGCGAGTTTGCGGAAGCGGAGATCGCGCCGCGCGCGCGCGAGTGGGATGAAGCGCAGCATTTCCCCATCGAGCTTTTGCCGAAGCTTGCGGAGTTGGGCTTGATGGGCATCATCTTCCCCGAGGATTACGGCGGGGCGGGGCTGGGATACATCGAGTATGCGATAATCATCGAGGAGTTGGGGCGCGTCGATGGTTCGATTGGTCTATCGGTCGCTGCGCACAATTCGCTCTGTTCGAATCACATCTACATGTTCGGCACCGAGGAGCAGAAGAGGAAGTATTTGATCCCGCTCGCGCAAGGTCGGCATCTTGGCGCTTGGGGATTAACCGAGCCGAGCGCGGGATCGGACGCTTCGGGCACGCGCACCGTCGCCGTGCGCAAGGATGGCGGTTGGGTGGTCAACGGTTCGAAGAACTTCATCACACATGCCATTCATGCGGATACTTGTGTGGCGGTCGCTTCCACGGATCGTTCTAAGGGGAGCAAAGGGATCACGGCGTTCATCTTCGAGAAAGGGATGAAAGGTTTTTCGCCATCGAAGAAGGAGAACAAGCTCGGGATGCGCGCTTCGGAGACCGCTGGCGTCGTGTTTGAGGATTGTTTCGTGCCTGATGAGAATCGTTTGGGGGAAGAGGGCATGGGGTTTATCAACGCGATGCAGGTGCTCGACGGCGGGCGCATCTCGATAGCGGCTCTAGCCGTCGGGATCGCGCAAGGGGCTTATGAAGCGGCCATCCGATATGCCAAAGAGCGCGTGCAGTTCGGGCGTCCGATCGCGGAGTTCCAAGCGATCCAATTCAAGCTCGCTGACATGGCGACGGCGATCGAGGCGGCCAGATTGTTGACCTACCGTGCAGCTTATTTGAAGGATCGCGGACAGCCAGTGACCAAACAGGCGTCGATGGCGAAGCTCTTCGCTTCTGAAATGTGCGTGCGCGTTTGCGAAGAGGCGATTCAGATCCATGGCGGATACGGTTACACGAAAGATTATCTGCCGGAAAAATGCTGGCGCGATGCGAAACTCCTTACCATCGGCGAAGGCACGTCTGAGATCCAACGCATCATCATCGCGCGACAGCTTCTCCGCGAGTTGGGCGAATGAGTGAGATGACTTTCATCGAGCGAATCCTTGCCGGTGAGGAGCGGGCCATCGCGCGCGCCATATCAAAGGTCGAAGATGATGCGGAAGGCGCTGCCGATCTGATGAAGGCGCTTTTCCCGCATACCGGCCGTGCGTTCGTCATCGGGATAACGGGCGCTCCCGGGGCGGGCAAATCGTCGCTTGTCGATCGTCTCGCCGCCTTGTACCGCGAGCGCGGCGAGCGCGTCGGAGTCGTCGCCGTCGATCCATCGAGCCCTTTTTCGGGCGGAGCGATCTTGGGCGATCGGATTCGCATGAACCGTTTAGGGCTCGATCCTGGGATCTTCATCCGTTCGATGGCGACTCGCGGCCAGCTCGGCGGACTCGCCCGGGCCACCGTCGATGCCGTCACGATACTGGACGCTGCTGGATTCGGGCGCGTCATCGTCGAAACGGTCGGCGTCGGTCAAGATGAGATAGAGATCGTCAAAGCGGCTGATGTCACTTGCGTCGTGCTCGTGCCTGGGATGGGCGATGATGTGCAAGCGATCAAAGCCGGAATCATGGAGATCGGCGACATCTTCGTCATCAACAAAGCCGATCGGGACGGCGTCCTTCGGACGGAAAAGGAGCTCCAAGCTTTGCTCTCGTTGAGCGCGCGCGAGGATGGATGGCACCCGCCGATCGTCAAAACGGTCGCGACGGAGAACAAAGGAGTGGATGAATTGGCTGCGGCGATCGAAAGGTTCCGCGAGTTCCAGCGAAATGAACGGCGAGGGAATGAGCGTCGGGCGGCGATCGCGCGTTGGCGTATTTTGGATCTGTTGCGCGAACGCCTGCTTGCGCGCGCACTAAACGAGCCGGGAGCGGTCGAGCGTTTGAATGAGTTGGCTGCCGAAGTGGCGGATAAAACGCGCGATCCGTACTCGGCTGTGGACGAGATGATGCGAGATTTGATTTGAGGGGGCGAGGTTCGCATGGAGCTAGAGCATATCGGGATTGCGACGCGAAGCATCGCTGAGACGTTAGCCTTCTGGCGGGATGCGCTCGGGCTAGAGAATCTACAGACCGAAGAGGTCGAAGAACAGCGCGTGCGCGTCGCCATGCTTCCGCTCGGCGGAACGCGCATCGAGCTATTGGAAGCGACTGGACCAGATTCGCCCATCGCTAGATTCATCGAAAGGCGCGGCCCGGGGATTCACCATATCGCCATCCGGGTTTCCGATTTAAGGGCGACGCTTCAACGTTTGAGGGAGAGGGGCGTGCGTTTGATCGATTATGAGCCGCGGCGTGGCGCGGATGGCACCCTGATCGCCTTCATCCATCCTTCCGCGGCTGGTGGCGTCCTTGTGGAGTTGGTCGAACACCAGTCGGATCGGGCCCGAGAAGATTCCGCCGAAGCGCATTTAGATTGAGCGCCGAAACGGTGTTAAGATGAAGGGCTTTTGTTTGAATCGAATCTTGCGGCAATTAGGATAGTTGAGATGGAACAAGAACCGTTGAGCGGAAAGAAGAAGGCCGCGATCGCAGCGATTCTAACGGTCATCGTGGCCTTCGCTTTGATCATTTGGTGGACGCGCACCTGGCGCGTTTCCGCCGCCGAGTTGACGGCTGAGGACATGTCGCTTCTTGCGAGCGACATGCCCGCGCAATTGCGCGTTCAATTGGCCTCGAGCGCGGAGGCGCGCAAGCAGTTCGCCGAAGACTTGAAGCGTTTGTTGGCCGTCGCTCAAGCGGCGCGTGCGGCGGGGATCGACAATCGTCCTGAAATCAAAAAGCAGCTCGAGATCTTGCGCGCCTTCGTCATCGCGCAGGAGTACGAATTCGAGCAGCGCAAGGCGGGGAAATCGCCAGAGGAGATCGTCTCGTCGGCGGAGCTCGATGCTTTTTGGAAAGAACCGGGACAGGATGCGCGCTTCGATCAATTCTTGGCGACGGCGCGCGAGATGGGACTCCCCTTGCCGGTCCACTTGAGCGACGAGCAGCTCAAGGAGTTGAAGCAAGAATGGGGGCGAGCCGAGATCGCGGCGCGCAAGGGGGTGGCTGCTGGTCTAGCGCGCGCGCGGCGCGTGCAATTGCAGATCGAACTGCAAGAAGCGCGCTTGCTCGCCGGTCTCTACTTCAAAGAGTTAGAACCGCGCGCGCGCGCGACCGATCAGGAGATCGACGCTTATCTTGCGCAACATCCGGAGCTCGATCCGAAGCGCGCGCGCGCCAAAGCTGAGGAGGTTCTAAAGCGCGCGCGCGCCGGAGAGGATTTTGCGACTTTGGCCAAAGAGTACTCATCCGATCCGGGGAGCAAGGATCAGGGTGGCGATCTCGGCTGGTTCGGTCGTGGCGTGATGGTAAAACCGTTCGAGGATGCGGCCTTCGCTCTGCAACCCGGACAGATCAGCGATATCGTCGAGACGCCTTACGGTTTCCACATCATCAAAGTCGAAGGGCGGCGGACGCAGAACAAGAATGGTAAGCCGGAAGAGGAGATTCACGCGCGCCACATCCTGATCTCTTCTGGGACCGAGCAGCAATTGAATCCTTTCATGCCGCCGCTTTCGCCGCGCGAGCAAGCGCGCGTCGCTGTCGAACGGGAGAAGCAGCAACGGCTCATCGATGAGATCGTCAAACGTTCGCGCGTGCGCGTGGCGGAGAACTTCAATGTGCCGATGCCGTCACAACCGAATGAAGGAAGACCGGCGGTGCCGTGATTTCGATCGCGCGATGAGGCGGTAGGGAGGGACGGAAAGGCGAAGGTGCGGTTTGGCGATTATCGCATAGAGATAATCAGAGACGCGGAATTCGGTCTGGATGGTGGAGCGATGTTCGGCATCGTGCCGCGCGTCCTTTGGGCGAAGGTCAGCCCGCCCGATGAGCAGAACCGCATTCGACTCGGCCTCAACTGCTTGTTCATCGAAACGGGAACTGAGCGCATCATCATCGAAACAGGGATCGGCGATAAATGGGCTGAGAAGTATCGTCAAATCTATGCGATTCGTCGCACGCGGAGTTTGCCGGAGACGGTTCGAGTTGTGACCGGTTACAGTGCTGAACAGATAACCATCGTCGTCAACACACATCTTCATTTCGATCACGCTGGCGGCAACACGTCGCGCGACGAAGCGGGGCGCGTCGTCCCGACTTTCCCGAACGCGCGCTATCTCGTCTCGCGCGGCGAATATGAGCATGCTGAGGCCCCGACGGAGCGCGATCGCGCAAGCTATATCGCCGACGATTGGCAGGTCTTACGTCGGACGGGGCAACTGGAGTTGATGCCTGCTCATTATGAGGTCGTGCCCGGGTTGCGCATGGAGACGGTTCCCGGGCATAACCGCACGATGCAATGCGCTAGGTTGGAGCAAGGTGGGCAGACGCTCTACTTCTTCGCTGATGTCGTGCCGACGCGCGCCCATGTTCCATACGCTTGGATCATGGGTTATGATCTATTCCCTTTAGAGACGCTCGCGGCGAAGAAACGCTTGCTACCTCAAGCGGTGCGTGAAAACTGGTTGGGCGTTCTCTATCATGATCCCGATATGCCTTTGTGTCGGTTCGTAGAAGAGGGCGGGAAGATCAAGGCGGTGCGGGCCGACGTTTGAGCGATTCGGTGACAATCGTTCGGGAATTTCGCTAGAGGTGAAGAGAGGATGGCGAAAGCTCAGATCGGAATCATCGGCGGCAGCGGGCTCTATCAGATGCCCGAGTTGACAGACGTGGAGGAGGTGAGGGTTGAAACCCCCTTCGGCGATCCTTCGGATGCGTTCATCATCGGAACGCTCGAAGGCGTAAGGGTCGCATTCCTTCCGCGGCATGGGCGCGGGCACCGTATCCTTCCGACGGAGTTGCCGTTTCGCGCGAACATTTACGCATTGAAGCTGTTAGGCGTCGAGCGCATACTTTCCGCTTCGGCGGTCGGCTCATTGCAGGAGCGCTATGCGCCGCTCGATATGGTCATCCCGGACCAGTTCTTCGATCGCACGCGCGCGCGCGCGCGCGAATCGACCTTCTTCGGCGATGGGATCGTCGCGCACATCAGCTTCGCGCACCCGGTCTGCTCAGATCTCGGCGATGTGCTCGAGGAGTCTTGTCGCGCCGTCGGCGTTAACGTGCATCGTGGCGGAACCTATCTTTGCATGGAGGGGCCGGCCTTTTCCACCAAAGCCGAGTCGAACGTCTATCGGGCGTGGGGGATGGATGTGATCGGCATGACCAATCTGCAGGAGGCGAAACTCGCGCGCGAAGCGGAGATCTGTTACGCGACGCTTGCGCTTGTCACCGATTATGACTGCTGGCACGAATCCCATGATGTGGTGACGGTCGAGACGGTCGTTGAGAATTTGAATAAGAACGTGCGCCATGCGCAACTCGTCATGCGCGAGGCGGTCAAGCGTTTACAGGGAAGGCCGCGCGCTTGTGAGTGCGGCTCGGCGTTGAAGAACGCCATCTTCACGGCGCCGGAGCTGTGGCCGGAAGCGACAACCAAGCGGCTCGAAGCGATCATCGGAAAGTACAAGAAGGCCGACTGAGGGGCGGCTTGTATCCGAAACGAGAAGGAGTGGCTGATGGGACTGACGAAGGTGATCTGCGTTTGCCTCTTCGCGCTCGCCTTTTCGCTCGGCGGAATGGCGCAGACCGGCGTGCGTCGTGGACCCGATCCGGCGGTCATCCGTGACCCGGAATTGGAGAAGGAGGCGATGCACAACCTCGAGGTGGCGCGCCACTATTTCAAAATGAAGAAAGCCTATCGTGCTGCGCTATCCCGCGTCGAAGAGATCATCGCCGGATATCCCAACTTCTCGCATTTGGATGAAGCGCTGTACATCGCCGGAATGAGCAGCCTCTATCTGGCCGAGAACAAGGGGAAGCAGTCTCCGCAGATCTCGGCTGATAAGTTGCGTGATGATGCGCGCACCTACTTTACGCGGCTGGTTCGGGAGTTTCCGGATAGCGATTTTCGCAAAGAGGCTGAAGAGCGCTTGCAGAAGCTCGGCGGGCCGAAGCCCGACGCCCAATCGAGCGGCAAAGTTTCGCCATAAGCGCTTCGCGGCGTTTGCGCGAAGGCAGCTATCGAAGGATAATCTCCCGTTGCTCTACTCTCATCGCTTAGGGAGAATCGAAGCAAAGTGTCTCTGCTCGTTGTCGGTTCGATCGCTTTCGATGCCGTCGAGACGCCTTTCGGTAAAAGGGAACGCATGCTCGGCGGATCGGCGACGCATTTCTCGCTCGCCGCCAGTTTCTTCGCGAACGTGCGTATCGTCGGCGTTGTCGGCGGCGATTTCGGGGCGGATAACGTGGCGCTTCTCCAACGTCACGGCGTGGACACGACCGATCTCGAATGCCTTCCTGAAGGAAAGACCTTCTTCTGGCGCGGACGTTACGATTATGATTTGAACACGGCGCACACTTTGGAGACGCAGCTCAACGTCTTCGCCGATTTCAAACCGAAATTGTCGGAAGAGTCCAAGCGCGCGCGGTTCGTCTTCTTGGGGAATATTCAGCCCGATCTGCAATACGAGGTGCGCGAACAGGTGAAAGACGCGCAGTTTGTTGCGCTCGATACGATGAACCTGTGGATCGAAACGGCGCGCCCCTCTCTGATCAGGGCCATCGAGCGAGTTGACGCCGTCATCATCAACGATGCCGAAGCGCGTCAACTGGCCGACGAGCCGAATCTCATCCGCGCCGCGCGCAAGATCCTTTCTTGGGGACCAGCGGCTGTGGTCGTCAAACGAGGCGAATACGGGGCTGCGTTATTCACCTCTGATGCCTATTTTGCGATCCCCGCCTATCCGCTCGAATCGGTCTTCGATCCGACCGGCGCGGGCGACACCTTCGCCGGAGGGTTCATGGGATATTTGGCCAGTTGCGGCGAAGTGGATGAGGCGGCGATGCGGCGGGCCATGATCTTCGGCTCGGTCATGGCTTCGTTCAACGTCGAGGAGTTCGGCACGGAGCGAGTGCAACGCTTGACCTACGCGGAGATCAACGAACGCTTCCGCGAGTTCAAACGGATGACATCTTTCGAGGAGATCCCCTTCGAGCGCGTCGTGAAGGCGCTCGGCCCTTCGGCGATAAAAGTCTGATCGCCATTTGCACGAAACGTCGGCTCCGGGCTAGACTAGCGGACTAAAAACAGAGGCAGGTCATGACCATGTTCTGTCCGGTATGCGAAGCGGAATATGAGCCGGGCATCACACGGTGCCCCGATGATGGCGCGGAGCTCGTCGAGAGGTTGACGCCGGAAGTGACTGCACACGATCACAGCGAAGCCAGATTCGTCCCGTTGCACGCTTTCGGGAATCCGGCGGAAGCCGAGATGGTCGCAGATATCCTGCAGAAGAATGGGATTCGCGCCGTCGTGCAATCGGGCGGCGCCGATGCCTTCGCGCCGCTTCTATCGAGCGCGGCGCTCGGCTCATCCGTCTTGATCGATGAACGCGATCTGGATCGCGCTCGCGAGATCTATCAGGCCTTCTTCGGTGAGGACGAGACGCCGCTGACCGGCTCAGCCGAAGATGGCGAGCGATCTTAGAAGCCGGAGCGCGCTATGGGGAACGAAACGGAGGCCATCGTCGTTCTGATTTCAGCGCCGAATCGCGAGGAAGCCTCGCGATTGGCTGAGATGCTGGTCGGGGCGAGGTTGGCGGCCTGCGTTCAAATCCTGCCGGAAATGGAATCTGTGTACCATTGGAAGGGGACTATACACAGAGATCCGGAGATCCTCCTGTTGGTCAAGACCGCGCGCGCGCGATTCGCCGAACTCGAACGCCAAGTGCGCGCTCTGCATAGCTATGAGACTCCGGAGATCATCGCATTGCCTATCGTCGAATCTTCCGCGCCTTATCTTGCTTGGCTTCTCGAGAACACTCATGGCCTCACTAAAGCCAAGATCGCTCAGGACGAAAGCGAGGCATAGTCGTTCGGCCTCGTATGATCGAGCTCTCTTAAGGAGTTCTGACTCTGCTCGACGATGGCGACCGCTTCGGTTGGGGAATCGGTCACGTGCATCAAGAACAGATCTTCGCGCGAGATGTTCTGCTCGGCTAAAACCGTTTTCTCGAGCCAGTGGCGCAGACCGGCCCAGTACGCTGATCCGAAGAGGATGACGGGGAAGTTCTTGATCTTGCGCGTTTGAATGAGCGTCAGGGCTTCGAACAGCTCATCGAGCGTCCCATAGCCGCCGGGGAAGATGATGAAGGCGGTGCTGTATTTGACGAACATCGTCTTGCGGACGAAGAAGTATTTGAACGTCAGCGAGCGCGTTTGGTAAGGATTGGGCTTCTGCTCGAACGGCAGTTCGATATTGCACCCGATCGAAGTGCCGCCAGCTTCGAACGCGCCGCGATTGGCGGCTTCCATGATGCCTGGCCCGCCGCCTGTGATGACCGTGTAGCCCGCGCGCACGAGGAGCGCTGCTGTCTCCTGCGCCGCGCGGTAGTATTCGCTGTCTGGGCGAGTGCGAGCTGAACCGAAGATGGAGACGCCGCGGGTGACGGTCGCCAGCTCATCGAAGCCGGCGACGAATTCGCCCATGATGCGGAAGACGCGCCACGTATCGGTGTGTGTGAACTCGTCCGGTTTGGGAGTTTCAAGCAGTTGTTCGTCTTGTGTGACGGGGCGCTTTAAATTGTTCTTGCTCCTCGTTTCAGCCATAAGCCCATCTTTCGAAGAGTCGGGATCGGAAAGCCTCCTGGACGAGCTTTCAAAATGCCATGATGTTGTATCCGCAATCGACGTGGATGACTTCGCCGGTGATCCCCGAAGAGAGCGCGCTGCAGAGAAAAAGGGCCGTGTGGGCGACTTCGCGCGCTTCGACGTTTCGCCGCAGCGGGGCGCGCTCGGCATGGTGTTTCAGCATGGTCGTGAGGTTGCCTATCCCGCGCGCGGCGAGCGTTTGGATCGGCCCAGCGCTGATAGCGTTGACGCGAATGTTGCGCTGGCCCAGCTCTGCCGCCAAGTAGCGCGTGCTCGCCTCGAGAGCTGCTTTCGCCACGCCCATTACGTTATAGTGAGGGACGACCTTCTCCGCGCCGTAATAGGTCATCGTGACGATGCTTCCGCCGTCGGTCATCAGCGGGGCGGCGGCGCGCGCCAGTTCCGTCAGCGAATAAGCGCTTATCTCCAGCGCGGTCAAGAAGGCTTCGCGCGAAGTCTGAAGATACTCGCCCTCTAACGCCTCGCGCGGCGCATAAGCGATGCTGTGGATGAGAAAATCGAGCCGCCCGAACTCCTCGCGCACGCGCGCGAAGGTCTGCGCGACCTCTTCGGGTCGCGTCACATCGCACTGCATCGTGATCGAACCGGCGAGCGATTGCGCGAGCTCTTCGACGTTCTCGCGCAGGCGTTCGTTCTGGTAGGTGAGTGCAAGTCGCGCTCCCGCTTCGGCCAAGGCTTGCGCCGTCGCCCAAGCGATCGAACGTTTGTTCGCGACGCCGAAGATGATGCCAAGTTTGTTCCGCAAGTCTATCATAAGCTCTCGCCTCTGGTGGTTTTCTATCCGCGAAAAACGAAGCTACGATCTCAAACGCGCGAATTTCGCCGCCTGCCCTTATAGCGCGATCGATGGGCTTTTCAAGCGTCGATGCTGGCGTTCGCTCCGTTCAGCAATCGTTTATACTCGCCGCTATCGACCCATCTCAAGATTTCAGACACGCGCCAAACGGGGAACGGGTGCGTCAGGCCAGATGAGATGACGTCGGCCCAGAAGCGATCCAGCATATGTTCGTCATAGTTCTTCTGAAAATCGCGCGCTTGATTCAAGAACTCTCGGTAATCGACTTTAGAGGCGAAAGTGCCTCCGCACAGCTTCATCAACGTCCGTCCGACCACGTCAGGGTCTTGAGTGACGAGCAGCGCCGCGCGGTCACACGATAGTTCGGCGCGGCGCGCCCAAGCCAGAAGGGCGGCGCGCATCGTGCCTGACAGGATGGTCGTCGCCGCTTTGGCGATCGGGGCATTGGCGAGCGCGACGTTGGCGAGCGCTTCGAGAAGGCGCGCCGCGGTCAGATAGAGCACGTGTTCGGCATGAATGTGGCCCACTTCGTGGGCGATGACGGCCAGTACCTCTTCGTCCGTCAAGCGTTCGATGAGCGAAGAGTGAAGGACGATGACGGGGCGCTCGACGCCGCCCGTGAAGGCGTTGACCGTCGGATTCTGTTGTACGAAGAGTTCCGGTAGATCGACGCCCAAAGTGGTGCAAGCGACCTGAAGTTTCGCGTACAGGTCTGGACATTGTTTGGGCGTGACGTGGACCGCGCTCGCCATAAAGATCACACGGATGGCCGATTCGCCCGTCACGGCCAAGAACTTCTTCAACGCGGAATCGATGCCCGGAATCGCCCGCAGCGCGGCGAGCGCGCGGCTATCGGCTGGGTGTACATATTCATGTTTGTTCAGCTCGGGGAATTTCTTGTGTGGTCTATCGGATAAGGGAAGGCGGCACCGACCGCAACGGGCTTCGCCAGTCCCTTCGGCGCGCGTTTGATTGAGTTGACCGCAATAGCGGCAGCGTATGGTTCCGTTCCGATCTGGAGCGATGGCCATCTTCTTCTCCGCGCGGAGCCCGCGCAAGATAAAAGTATCGTTGATCTGTGGCGGCGAGAGCAAGCGGCGAAGGCGATCTTCGCCCTTATGATCGTCTTCGCATCGCAACTCTGCTAGAATCCCTTCGCGAAGGTCGAACGGCTGAAAGTGAACGCACGTAATTTAGGTTTCGCGCTCATCGGCTTCGGGCTCGGTCTCTTGTTCGGCTTCCTGCTCGCCAATTCGCTTGGTGTGAGGAACGCTCTCTCGATCGGGCAAACTCCAAATACCGCTCAGGCGCCGAAGGGGAAGTCCGGTGAACTCACCTTGTCGGAAGAGGAGCTACGCCGGGCGATCGCGCGGGCCGACGCTGAACCGCAAGATCTCGAATTGCAAAGGTCTTTGGGGCGCGCTCTTTACCTCTATGCCGCGCAGACCGGCGACCGACAGGCTCTGGCAGCTTCCGTTAGATTGTTGCGCCGCGCCTATGAGATCGGGGCTACTGAGTATGATGATCTGATAGCGCTAGCCAACGCGCTCTTCGAAGAGGGAAGGGCGATGGATCGCTCGCAATTAACGGAAGCGCGCGCCTTTTATCAAAGGGCGTTGGAAAGACGGGCGAACGACGCAGACGCGATCGCGCGCATCGGGTGGACCTTCTATTTCGAGCGCCCGCCAAAACTCGAACAGGCCATACGCGAATTCCGCCGCGCCCTCAGTCTCAATCCCAAACAGGAACTCGCTCTCCACGGATTGACCGTCGCCCTCATCACAGCCGGAGATCTCGACCGCGCGCAGAAAGCGTTGGCCGATCTGGAGCGGGCGAACGAAATCTATCCGGCATTGCCGGATTTGCGTGCTTACCTGGAGCAGAAGAAGAATGCGGGGGCCGCGATCGCAAAGCCGTGAAGCGAGCGCGGCCATAAAGGGTATCTTCCGATGAAAGTTCTCATCATCGCGCTTTTCGTTTTGCTTTTGATCATCTCTCTTTGGCGATTGCGCCCTTACATCATCATCGCGCGCGAGTTCTGGCGCTTCATGCGCGAGATCAAAGACTCGCAGAACGCCGCTCGCGCGCGCTCGTCTGGCACCGAGCGCCTGTTACGTTGTGCCTCTTGCGGCGTTTTGATTCCGGCTTCGCGCGCGCTCGTCGGGCGCGCCTCCTCGGCGATCTTCTGCTCCAGAGAATGCATGGAGAAGAAGGAAGCCCTATAACGTGTGGACCATCGAGCTTCGAGGATCGTTGTGGAGACGGATGCCGCTCATTTGTTAGAGGGCAGAGCGCTTCGTTGTGAGTGCACCCCAAAAGAAAAACAGCGTCGATATCACCAAAGATGCAGGAGCGATGAGCAGCGCGACGGATAGGTGCTCTCGTGCGGGATCGATCCTGAGCCATGCCCCGATCGCGGCCAGTTGCGGAAGGCTGCCGTTCCCGATCAGATCTGATAGCACCCCGACGGCCGCGCGCGAGATCGCGTCGCCGAAAGCGTGAATGGCGACGATGTTAAGCGCGACAGCGGTAGCCCTCTCTTCAGGGGGGACGCACTGTAGAAGTATAGCATTGAGGGGCGCATTGCTGATGAATAGCAGCACGACAGCGATGAATGTGGCTGGGAGATAAACCCTCTGATCGTCGGCTGCTAGCGCGACGAGCGTCGGCGCGATCGCCAGAAGGGTGCTCACTGCGCAGACGCTGAAGTAAGCTTCACTTCTGCGGCGGGGGATGAGATCAGCGAGCCACCCGCCGCCGAACGTGCCGATGGCGCCGCCGATGAGCGTGATGATACCGAGCGTGATCGCCGCGCTCGCTTCGGGCATCCCCTTGTCGCGCGCCAGGAGCACTGTGGCCCAGGTGGCGAAGGCTCCGAGCGCCGCCGTGAGCGCGGTGTAACCGATGGTCGAAAGCAGCCAATCCCGTGTGCTCAGGATGCGTTCTATGGTGGTCCACCAGGAAATCTTCGTCTTCGGGGCGAGCGAATCCGAAAAGCCATCGAGCGCCCCTCTATGCGGTTCGCGGAGATTCCAGATCGAAATGGCCGTGACGATGCCGGGCAGGCCGACGAGCGTGAAGGCTACGCGCCAGCCGAAAAAGTGCGCCAGCACGCCGCCGATCACGAATCCCAAAGAGAAGCCGATGGGGATCGCCGCTTGAAAGATACCCAACGCCGTCGCGCGTCGTCTCGGCGTAAAGTAATCGGCGATAAGGCTCGGCGTGATCGTCGAGTAAGCTGATTCGCCGATGCCAACAAGAGCGCGTATGAAGCAGAGCGCGACCGCTGCGCCCGAAAGGACGGAGCCGAGGACGGGTAAGCGGAATCGAAAGTCCGCGGTCTGTCCGACAAGCTGGGGGATAAGGCCGGTCGCTGCGGTGGCCAAACTCCAGATGAGGGCCGCAACGGTTATGAGGCGTGTGCGGCGGAAGCGATCGCCGAGCAGCCCAAAGATGGGGGCGAAGAAGGTGAACGATAAGAGCAACGCGGCCTCGATATAACCTAGCTCTGAATCGGTCAGATGTAGCGTCTCATCGCGTAACATCAAGGGCGCGACGGCGGGCAGAACCTGTCGATCGATGTAGTTGAGAAGGTTGACGAGGGTGAGGAGCGCGAGCGCATAGAGCGGATAATGCTTCGCGGTCGGCAAAGATTCGAAGAGCTTTTCGATCCACCGCATCTACTGGATCCTCGTCGGTCGATCTGCCTCATCCTCTGAGCAGAGCGAGGATGGTCGGTGCGATATCTGCGAGCGAGCGGACTCGCTCGGCGACCAGTTCGCTTCTCGCCCCCCAAGCGATCGTCGGCACATCGTTGAGCGTATGATTATGCGTGCTCAAGTCTTCGATGTTTCCGTGATCGCTCGTGACGATGACGGTGGTCCGTTTCAAGTCGACCGATTCGATAGTGGCCCGCACGAAACGCGCAAGCTGCCGCAGCGTTCGCCGCGCGCTTTCGCTGTCTTGTGCGTGCCCGATGCGATCAGTCAAAAAATGTTCGTAGAGGGTGAAACGGTGTTCCGCCGCCAAGCGGGCGAGGATCGCCGCCGCTTCTTCGGCTGAACGGATCTCGATCGATTCGCCGCGCGAAAGAAGCTCGGCGTTGGTGAAATCATGAAAAAGGGCGCGCGCTTGTCGCAGATCATCGAGGGTGCGAAAACGAAGTCCGGCTGATTCGACGGCGACGGTCGTCGCCGATACCCAGCGGGGTCGTTCGTTGAAGAAGCGTGGTGTGTAAGCGTTGGCGAAAGTGTTCGGTTCGATGCCAGCGCGCCTCAGTTGGAGGAAGATCGAATGTTCGTTCAGTATCTCGCGCAGAGGTTGATTCGGAAAGCCGTGTTTGTGATAGCCGAGTCTGGCTGGCGCGTTGATGCCCGTCAAGATCGTCGTTTGACCGGAGGCGCTTTGCGGGCGACCGGCGATGCCTAAGCGGGCATCGGTGCGCGCGAGCGTCCCTCCGCCCCAGACTTCGGTCTCTTCGCCATCGAAGACGGCGAGCGGCGCCGCCTCTTCGCCGAGCAGGTGAAGCGGGTTGTGTGCGCCGCGCGTGCCGATGCCTAGACCGTCGATGAAGATCAGAAGGACCGAGGACATCGGACGATTGTGTAACACCGAAGCGGTTTATCGCGCAAGCTACGATCGCCATTTGGGTGATTCGGTCTGGGCCTCATTTCGACCTCGAATTGAACGAGCGTTGGTGATTGTTTTCGGCGATCAGACCGCGTTCGCGGTAAAGGCGGAGCTTGTTATGCAGGGTTTTCAGGCTGATCTGTAGCAGTTCGGCCGTGCGCGTCTTGTTACCCGCGCATTTTTGCAGAGTTCGCAGGATCATCTGCCGTTCGACCTCTTCGAGCGGCGTGCCGATAGGCAACGTGATCGTATCCTCATCTCTCGAGCGCGCCCGCTGGTCCACGGGATAAGGGGCGACGTGGTGGCGCTCGATCTGTTCACCGGAGCAGATGATGACGGCCCTTTCGATCGTGTTCCTCAGCTCGCGCACGTTCCCGGGCCAATTATAAGCTTGCAAGGCTTCGATGGCCGCTTGACTCAGAAAGCGCGCGGGACGATTGTGTTTCGCCGCAAGCTGTGTGACGAGATGTTGGGCGAGGAGCGGGATGTCCTCTTTGCGCTCGCGCAGCGGCGGGAGCGAGATCGTGATAACGTTCAGGCGGTAGAGCAGATCCTCGCGCAGCGTTCCGGCACGCACGGCTTCGACCGGATCCTTATTCGTTGCCGCCAGAACGCGCACGTCGACCGGTATCTCTTGTGAACCGCCGAGACGGCGCACCTTCCGCTCTTCGAGCACGCGCAGCAGTTTCGCTTGAAGCAGGGGCGGCATCTCTGCGATCTCATCGAGCAGCAGAGTGCCTGAATCGGCCAGTTCGAAACAGCCTTGGCGTTTGGCGATCGCACCCGTGAACGCGCCTCGCTCGTGTCCGAAGAGCTCAGATTCCATCAGCGTTTCCGGGATCGCCGAACAGTTGATGGCGATGAATGGCGCGTTGCGGCGCGGGCTGAGCGAGTGGATCGTGCGTGCGACCATCTCTTTGCCCGTCCCCGATTCGCCCGTGATGAGGACGGAGGCCGAAGATGGAGCGACCTGTTCGATGAGCGCGTAGATTTGGCGCATCGCTTCGGACGCGCCGACGAGTTCGCCAAATGCGCCGTGGTCTTGCAATTGGCGCCGCAGCGCTTCGTTCTCACGCCGCGCATAGCCGTATTCGACGGCGCGTTCGATGACTAGACGTAATTTGCGCATGTCGATCGGTTTTTCAAAATAGTGATAGACCCCTTCGTCCTGAATGGCGCGGGCCGCCGATTCGACGGAGCCCGGCGCGGTCAAGACGATGACGACGACGTCGGGGTAGCGCGTTCGGATCTGCTTCAGCAGCGCAAAACCATCCAGTCGGGGAATGGACAGGTCGGTGATGACGACCAACGGGCGAAAGTCTTCGGCGCGACGCAAAGCCGCCAGCCCGTCGCGCTCAACGGCTATCTCGAAGTCCCAAGACCGTAGATACTCGCACAACTGAGCGACGGAATCAAAATCGTCATCGGCGATCAAGATCCTTCCCTTGCTCATAGTCATCGGCAGTTTAGCATATAGCGAAGCGCTGGCGAGTCATCTTTGCCGTTCGAAATAGGCCACGATGGCGCGCACAAGCGCGGCGGTCGTGTACTCTTCGGGCTGGATGTGCGTCTGGAGCCCATATTCTGCCGCGGTCCGCGCGGTGATCTCGCCGATACAGGCGACTGCGACGCCCTCGAGCAGTTTGCTCAAGTCGGTCGTGTCGAAAAGTTGCGCGAAGTTCGTGACGGTCGAAGAGCTCGTGAAGGTGATGCAATCGACCGAACCGCCGATGAGCAGCGCTTCGATGCGCGCTCGGTCGGTCGATTGCGGGCGCACCGTCCGATATGCGGGGACGACATCGGCGCGCGCGCCAGCCTCTTCCAGGGCACGCGGCAAATAGTCGCGCGCGACCGCCGCGCGCGGAAGCAGGAAGACCATGCCGCGCAGGTGGTCGCGTCCCCCGACGGCGGTTTCGATCGCGGCGAAGACGCCTTCCGCGGTGAATCTGTTCGGGATGAGATCGACGCGAACCCCTGCCTCGCGCAGGCTGCTGGCTGTCGCTTCGCCGATGGCACAAACGCGCAGTTCATCCAGCTCGCTCGTATCATGTCCGAGTTCGCGGAAGCGCCGCAAGAAGTATTCGACGCCGTTGACGCTCGTGAAGATCAGCCAGTCGTAGCCGTAGAGGTTATCTATCGCCTCATCGAGCAGATCGTAGCTCTCCGGCGGCACAATCTCGATCATCGGACAATGGATGACTCTCGCGCCGTGGCTTTCGAGCGCGGAAGCGAATTCGCGCGCTTGAGCTTCAGCGCGCGTGACGATGATCGTGCGCCCGGCGAGCGGGCTGGAGGGCGCATCAGCGGTTCGCGCTAGATCGTCTCGTCTCGCTTCCATCGTATGCTAGCCCCTAAAATGAGAGGTCGGTTGCGCTCGCTTCTTTGATCTTCTCAGCCAATCTCTCCCCGATCGCTTCGGCTTGATCGCGCCTGCCCTCTAGCGAAGAGCGAACCACGTGTGCGCCGTCTGCGGAGGCGATCATCCCTTCGATGAGGAGCCTTTCGCCTTCGCAGCGGGCATGGGCGGCAATCGGCAGGCGGCAGCCGCCACCGAGGGCGCGAAGGAAAGCGCGTTCTGCCGCTGTCGCACAGCGCGTCGGCCCGTGATCGAGCGGAGCGAGCAAGCGTTCGAGATCGAGATCGGCGGCGCGGATCTCAACGGCCAACGCGCCTTGTCCAACGGCGGGCAGCATCTCATCCGTAGAGAAGAGCGCGGTGATGCGATGCGCGAGTTGCAGGCGATTCAAGCCCGCCGCTGCCAAGATGATGGCATCGTAACTTTCGTCATCGAGTTTGCGCAAGCGCGTATCGACGTTGCCGCGTATTTCGCGCACCTCTAGATCAGCTCGCATCCGCTTGACTTGGACCAGTCGGCGGAGGCTCGAGGTGCCGATGACCGCCCCCGATCGGAGCGCGCGGAGATGAGCGGTGGCCGAACCATCCGCTTTCGCGCGCGCGATGAGCGCGTCGCGCGGATCCTCACGTTCTAGGATCGCGCCCAACTTCAATCCTCGGGGAAGCGTCGTCGGCAGATCTTTGAGCGAGTGGACGGCCAGATCTATGCGCGCCGCAAGCAGCGCCTCTTCGATCTCCTTGGTAAAAACGCCCTTCCCGCCGATCGCTGAAAGCGAAGCCGTTCGGGCGACATCGCCCAAGGTTTTGATGACTTCGACCTCGAAGGCGATCTCCGGATAGAGTTCGCGCAGTCGCACGCACACCAACTCTGTCTGCGCCAAAGCTAACCGTGAGCCCCTCGATCCGATGCGCAACCGCCGCTTGGTCATGATTCGAAGATCAGCCCGTTTCGGTCGTCCCCTGAAGCTGGCGAAGTTCGACGGCGGGTGCGTCGACGCCTCTTTGCGCGATTCGACACTTCGGTTTGTCGCCTCAATCGTCGAACTCTTTGCCCAGCCCTGAATCTAATTCGAAAATATCTCGCCATGCTTGTACGTTATCGATGTTGCCCGCTTCGTATGAACGGCGCAATCGGTGGATGATCGGATGGGAGATCTTGTTGACCGTCGCCATCAGCATCGTCTCGATCGCCCTCTCTTGCTCGGGCGTGAGATGGCCGAGACGCGGGCGTTGACGGGCGTATTCGTGACGGGCGATTTCGATCAGCTTCTGCTTAAGGGCGCTTACGATCGGGCCGAAATCCATATTGCGCAGTTGCTGCTGGAAGCGCATCACTTCCGCATCGACGATCAACTCCGCCCGTTGCGCCTCACGCTCGCGCTCGCGGATGTTCGACTCGATCACCGCCTCCAGATCGTCTATATCGAAGACGAAGAGGTTGTCGAGTTCGCCGACCTTCGGATCGACGTTACGCGGGACGCTGATGTCGATGAAAAAGGCGGGCTGATGGCGACGCGCAACCAACGCTTGGCGGGCCATCTCGGATGTGATGACGTATCGGTCTGCCCCGGTCGAGCAGATGATGATGTCGGCTTGGGCCAGGTTCTCGACCAGGCGCGCGTAATCGACCGCTTCGCCGCCGAATCTCGTAGCCAACTCCTCCGCCTTCGCGTCCGTCCGATTGGTCACCAGAATGCGCGATGCGCCAGCTTTGACTAGGTACTTGAGCGCGAGTTCGGCCATCTCACCGGCGCCGATCAGCAACACCGTGCGCCCGTCCAGCGATCCGAAGATCTTGCGCCCGAGTTCGACGGCTGTGTAGCTGACGGAGACCGCCGCCGCGCCGATCCCGGTCTCCGTCCGCACGCGTTTGGCCGTGCGGAAGGCGTGATGCAGAAGCCTGTGGAGCACCCGCCCGACCGTACCGGTTTCGACGGCGAGCGCGTAAGCCCTACGCACTTGTCCGAGTATCTGCGGCTCTCCGACGACCATCGAATCGAGCGAGGCGGCGACGCGAAAAACGTGGCGCACGGCTTGCTCGTCGGAGTGGACATAAAGATGGCGATGGAGAAGATCTTGTGGAACTTGACGAGTCTCGCTCAGAAAGTCGCTGATGCGCGCGGCGGTATCGGAGACTTGCCGCCCTTCGGTCGCGGTCAGGATCTCGACGCGATTGCAGGTCGAGAAGATCATCCCTTCGCGTATGGCGTCGCCATCGACCAACTTGCGGAGCGATTCGGCACATGCCTCTTCGGAGAAGGCGAGGCGCTCGCGCACTTCGACTGGCGCTGTGCGATGGTTGAGTCCGACAAGTACGATCGACATAAAGGTGATCAACGCTCCAACTTAACGATCAACTATTTCTCGCGACCATCTACCGAACGCCCTCAGTCCCCCTTTCAGAAGACGTGATATCCGCCCATTAGTCGCGCCCCGAAGAAAGTGCACAGGACGAGCGCGAACCCGGCCACTCCGACCCAAGCGGCCCGGCGCCCGCGCCATCCCGCTAAGTGGCGTTGGCTGAGCAGCGCGAGATAAAGCAGCCACGTCGTCGCGGCTAAGACCTCTTTCGGATCGTTACGCCAGACGCGCCCATCACGCGCGAAAGACCAGCTCATGCCCGCGATGATGCCGAGCGTCAAGAAGGCGAAGCCGATGCTTGCCGCCACGGCGCTTATCTCATCTATGGTGGCGAGCGCAGGCAAGCGATGGAAAGCGATGCCGAAATGTTTGAGCTTCAGTTCGCGCTCTTGCAACAGATACATGATACTGGCGATGAAGACGACGACGAAGGCCGCATATGCGAAGAAGAGCGACGTAGTGTGAATGGGAAAGAGCCAAGTCGCTTCGCCCCGCATCAGCGCATGAGGCCTCAAGTCTCCCTCTTTCTGGCTGATGTTCGCTGCTAGGACGAGCAACGCGACGAGCGGCAAGGTGAATCCGCCGAGAGCGTGCGCGCGGTAGTGGCGGAAGAAGATGGCGTAGGCGATCACGAGCGCCCAACCGAGAAAAGAGAAGGTCTCGCTAAAATGGAAGAGAGGATAATATCCGCCGCTCGCCCAATCCATGATGAGCGCGATCGTGTGCGCGGCGAATCCGAATCCGAGCGAGAGATGAGCGACGCGCTCGAGCGCGCGCTTCTGGTTGATGAAGCCGAGGACCGAATGGATCGCCGCGACGATGTAGGCGGCGAGCGCTGTCAACAAAAAGATCTTCATCGCTCGGTTCGACTCTAGAACAGACCTTCAAACATTTTATCTGCCCCCGTGGAAAGCGGCAAGCGGTGGCGTATTCTCGCCGCTTTCGTTTGCCGTGAAGGTTTCGGTAATATTCAGATCTAATCAATCGAATCAGGGGAACCGTGAAGATGGGAACAGAGGAGCGCAATTTCGATCGTGAAGAGGCCTGGAGGCTTCTTTGTGAGTATACGAAGAATGAGGCTTTGCGGCGTCATGCGCTAGCCGTTGAGGCCGCGATGCGCGCTTGTGCGACGAAGTATGGCGGACCAGAGGATGATCCGAACGTCTGGGGATTGGTTGGCTTGCTGCACGATCTTGATTATGAGATGTATCCGACGCCGGATCAGCATCCATATCGCGGAGCGGAGATACTACGTGAGCGCGGCTATCCTGAAGATTTCATTCGCGCCATTTTAAGTCATGCGTCCTATACGGGAGTGCCGCGCGACACGCAGATGGCGCGTGCGCTATTCGCTTGCGACGAACTATGCGGTTTCCTCGTCGCCTGCGCGCTTGTGCGCCCCTCGCGTAGCTTCGACGATATGGAGGTCTCTTCGGTTAAGAAGAAGTTGAAGGATAAGGCCTTCGCGCGTAACGTCAGCCGCGAGGACATACGCCAAGGGGCGGCGGAGCTCGGTGTCGATCTCGATGAGCATATAGGTTTCGTCATCCAAGCTTTGCGCCCGGTGCAGCGTGAGTTGGGGCTTGGGGCGATCAGCCGAGGAATCTGAGATATGCGAGGAGGATGATCGCCATCCAGAGAGCGGAGAGAAGGCAGGTGAGGAGGGCTTGCCATTTGCGCCAACGCGCCGTGTGGCGGTAGATGAAGATGGCGGCCCAGAGCGTCGTCAGCAACGGGAAGACGAGGAAGCTCAGTTCGAACCACCGATCGCGGCCCGGCGAGGCGGAGTCGGAGAGCAGGAATAGAAGCAAAGCATCCACGCCCGCGCTCGTCATCGTAGCCAGTGAAGATGCGGCGATAATAAACTTCCATCGCATGAGAGATAGCTGGCTTGCGGCTGCCGGTCAAAAGATGTCATGGCGCCAAAACGCTGCCAAGGATATCACAGGCTTCGGGATTTTGAACCCACAGTTTTCAGGGGAACATGCATCAATGGTGACAAGAAACGCGCTCCTTTTTCTCGCGCAGCGCGAAGAGGTAAAGGGCATCATCACGCGCTTTCGCCCGTTCAGGAAGCTCACCGAACGCTTCGTCGCGGGCGAGGAGATGGAAGAGGCTATCGCCGTCGTCAACGAGCTGAATTCGAGCGGTTGTTTGGCTTCCCTGGACCACTTGAACGAGGCGGTCACTTCAGTCGCCGAAGCGGAGGCTGAAGTGCGTGAATATTGGCGTTTGCTCGCGCGCATCGACGAAGCGCGGGTGCGTTCCAACGTTTCGATCAAGCTGACGCAACTTGGTTTGAACATCGATCATGAGCTCGCTTACCGAAATGCGCGTGCGGTTGTGGCCGAGGCTGCGCAGCGTGGCAATTTCGTCCGCATAGACATGGAATCGTCCAACGTCACGCAGATCACGATCGATATTTTCAAACGTCTGCGCGCGGAGTTTGGCTTGAACGATGTGGGCATCGTCCTGCAGGCTTATCTTCGCCGGACTTACGATGATCTGCTCGACCTTTTGAGACTGCCGGCGCGCATCAGACTCTGCAAGGGAGCTTATAATGAACCGCCAACGGTCGCCTTCCCGGACAAAGGTGAAGTCGATCGGAACTTCATCCGCCTTATGCAGATCCTACTTTCGAGCGGCATCTATCACGGGATCGCGACGCATGATGAGAGGATGATCGCCGCAACCATCGATTACGCACAACGTCAAGGCATCGGCAAAGAGGCGTTCGAGTTTCAGATGCTCTACGGGATAAGGCGCGACCTGCAGGAGCAACTTGCCCGTGAAGGGTATAACGTGCGCATCTATGTGCCGTATGGCAAGCATTGGTATCCGTACTTCATGCGCCGTTTGGCGGAAAGGCCGGCAAACATCTGGTTTGTGGTGAAGAACTTGTTCAAGGGATGAGGATATCTCTCGGGTAACGAAGGCGCCTTTTGGGTGTAAACTCTTGGTGACGCCGTCTATGCGACCGCATGCTCGGCGCGGGTGAACGGGAGGCGCTCGCGGGCGTGGAGAGGATTATGATTTGGATATTGTGGATCGTGTTCGGCGTGATCTTGATCATCGCTGAGATCTTCACCACGGGGTTCGTCCTTCTATGGTTCGGGATCGGCGCATTCATTGCGGCGCTCATGAGCCTTTTGGGCTTCGGGTATGTCGTTCAGTTCATCGCCTTCTTCTTCGTTTCATCCGTTTTGACCGCCGCTTCGCGCACCATTTGGGCCAAGTATCTGTTCCGCGAGGAGGGCGGGACGGGCCTCAAAACCGGGGTCGATGCGCTGCCCGGAAAAGTGGGAACCGTCGTGCTGCCGAGTCGCGGCGCGCTCAACGAAGGTGCGGTGAAGGTCTATGGTTCCGTGTGGACCGCATATCCGGTCGAGGGGGAAGCGCCGCTCGAGGCTGGCGAGCGAGTGATCGTCGAGCGGGTCCAAGGAGCTTCGATCTATGTGCGTCGTTTCGATGCGTTACCCGAGTGGCGGAGATCAGAGTTGAAGGATAAAAACGAATCGGCGTGAAAGTTCGCTTCTCAAAGGAGCTTGAGTAGCTCTTCGGGGATCTCGTCGAAATGGGTCTCCTCCTCGACGGTGATCTCATTCGATTCAGCGACCTTCAGCTCATCTCCCGTGAAACGGGCGAGGATCAGGGTGATGTTGTCTTCACCGCCGCGTTGATTAGCCCGTTCGATCAGCGCCTCGCCTGCGGCTTGAAGATCGGTCGCGCGATTGAGCGTGTCGAAGAGCTCTTCGGCCTCCAGTTTGTTCGAGAGCCCATCGCTGCAAAGCAGCAACGTATCGGACTCGCGCAACTTGAGCTTGCCGGTTACGGGATTGATCTCGCGCTGGGCCCCTAAGGCTTGGAGGATGACGTTGCGGAACATGTGTATCCTCGCCTCTTCTTCTGTGATCTGGCCCATGTCGATCAGGCGTTGGACGAGCGATTGATCGCGCGTGAGCAATTTGATCTGCGCGCCGCGGATGAGGTAAGCGCGGCTATCGCCGATTTGGATGAGGCCGAGTTCGCCTCGTTTGATGGCTGCGCCCGTAAAAGTCGCTCCCATACCGTTGCAACATGGATCATTGAGGCTGCGACGGTGAATGGCGAGATTGGCGTAGAGCACGGCTTCGCGCAACCGTTCGAGAAGCGGCCGTTCGCTTCGGCTTTCCATCGCGAGCCGGTCGCGCACGGATTCGACGGCCATACGACTGGCGATATCGCCGGCGAGCGCGCCGCCCATCCCATCTGATACAGCCAAGACGATCCCTTCCGGCCCGACCTCGAGCCGCCTCATCTCGGGCGGAAAGCTCCCTTCGGAAGCTGTTAGGGCGCGACCCGTGTGCAGATCGAGGACGAGGAAGTTGTCCTCGTTATTCTTCCTAGTGCGCCCGATATCGGTCTTGGCGTAAACTTCGGCGATCATATGGCGGAATGGGACCAAACGCGCTTCAAATCCGCGCGAGTGCCTGGTCCAGATCGGCGATGATATCTTCGACATCTTCGAGGCCGACGGAGATGCGCACCAAACCGTCGGTGATGCCGAGCCGTGCGCGCACTTCGGGCGCGACGGCAGCGTGGGTCATCGTCGCCGGATGCGAGATGAGCGTCTCGACTCCGCCTAGGCTCTCGGCCAAGGTGCACAGGCGCACGGATTCAAGCACGGTGCGCGCTTTCTCCAACGATCCGGCGTCGAATGAGACCATGCCGCCGAAACCGCGTTGTTGGCGTTGGGCCAGTTCATGTTGTGGATGCGAGGCGAGCCCGGTGTAGTAAACCTTCTCGACCTTCGGATGTTCGGCCAAAAAGGCGGCGACGGCGCGCCCCGCGCGATCGTGTTGCTGCATGCGAAGGGCGAGCGTCTTCGTTCCGCGCAAGACGAGCCAAGAGTCGAATGGCGAGAGGATCGCTCCCGCGCTGTTTTGGATGAAGCCGAGACGCTCGGCGCGCTCTTCGTCATTCAGGACGACGATGCCGCCCACCCCATCGGAGTGTCCGTTCAAGTATTTGGTCGTCGAATGGACGACGATATCGACGCCGAATTCTAGCGGTCGTTGCAGATAAGGCGACATGAAGGTGTTATCGCAAACGACGATCGCTCCGGCGGCATGCGCGATGTCGGAGACGGCGCGCAGGTCTGTGACGGCCATCACCGGATTGGTCGGCGTTTCGACGAAGACCATGCGCGTATTGGGCCGCAGCGCGCGTTCGACGTTGAGCGGATCGGTGGTGTCGACGAAACTGAACTCTATCCGGTAGTTGGAGAGGACGCGCGTGAAGAGGCGAAACGTCCCGCCATATGTGTTATCCGAGACGATGACGTGGTCATCCGCCTGGACCAAGCGCAGGACCGCATCGATCGCGGCCATCCCCGAAGCGAAAGCGAAACCGAAACGCGCGCCCTCGAGAGCCGCGATGTTCCGCTCCAATGCCGAGCGCGTCGGATTGCGAGTGCGCGCGTATTCGTAACCTTTGTGCTTACCCAAGCCCTCTTGGGCGAAGGTCGATGTCTGGTAGATCGGGACCGTCACCGCGCCCGTCGTCGGGTCGGGTTCGTTGCCAGCGTGAATCGCGATCGTCGAAAAGCCCATAACCTCAAAGTGAAGCCAGCGAGCGAAACGCGGAAGATCATTTCGGGATTCGCTCGTCTAGCATTCGTTACCAAAATCGAAGATCCCTTGACTCATGTAGCGTTCGGCGCCATCGGGGAAGAGCGTCACCACGCGCTTGCCTTCGCCCAGCCTTTCGGCGACGCGCAGCGCCGCCGCCGCCGCCGCGCCGCTCGATCCGCCGCAGAGCACGCCTTCGGTGGCCGCCAATTTGCGCACCATCGCAAAGGCCTCGTCATCCGTAATCATGATGATCTCATCGACCACGTTCCAGTCAAGCACGGGAGGGATGAATTGCGATTGACCGATGCCCTCGACCTTGTGATCTCCGGGTGGACCACCGCCGAAGATCGAACCCTCGGGTTCGACCAGCACGCAAAGGGCGCGAGGGTTTATCTTCTTGACCGCGCGCGCGACGCCGGTGAAGGTTCCGGCTGTGCCCGCGCCGAGTACGACGGCATCGATCTGGCCCTCTAACTGTTCGATGATCTCTTGGGCTGTGGTCTGCTCATGAAAGTTCGGGTTGGCCGGATTGGCGAACTGTTGCGGGATGAAGCTGTTGGGGATCTGCCGCGCGAGTTCTTGCGCGCGTTCGATGGCGCCTTGCATTCCGGCCTCTTTGGAGACGTACTCGATCTCTCCGCCCAGCGCCTCCATCACCTTCATCTTCTCGCGCGAGTATCCTTCGGGGACGCATAAGATGACGCGATAGCCGCGCGCCGCTCCGATCAAAGCTAAACCGATGCCCGTGTTGCCAGCCGTCGGTTCGATGATCGTCGCCCCCGGTTTCAAGAGGCCGCGGGCCTCGGCATCTAGGATCATGCCGAGCGCGGCGCGGTCTTTCACCGAACCTCCGGGATTGAAGTATTCGAGCTTCGCGTAGACTGAAGCGAGCGGTGGGCGAGCGAAACGTGCGAGATGTAACAGTGGTGTGCGACCGACAAGATCGATGATCTGTTCCGTTACCCCGAGCGACATCAATCCCCCTTAAAGATCAGGTCCCACGCTTTGCGCGACCGCAATGCGAAAGAGCCTCGCTGGCATGTTAGACGCGCTTTGCGCGCACTGTCAAACGTCGTTTCGCGCCGCGTGTGCCGATCGTCGGAAGTTCGGCTCGCGAATCCGCCGGATCTGTTGACAGAGATCGCACGCTCGGTTTATCGTGAAGACCCGTGGATCACACGGCGGGCCTTCCTGCAAGCGAACGATCTGACGCGCAAAAGGAGCGCGCTTGCGTCATCATCCCCGCTCGATACGGTTCGACGCGACTTCCGGGAAAACCTCTGCTCGATATCGCCGGTCGTCCGATGATCGTGCGCGTCGCTGAGCGCGCCGCGTCGGCGCGCTCGGTCGAGCGCGTCATCGTTGCGACCGACGATGAGCGCGTATGTCTGGCGGTGCGCGCAGCCGGGTTCGAAGCGGTGATGACGCGCGCCGAGCATCGAAGCGGCAGCGATCGCGTGGCGGAAGTGGCTCGCGAGCTTGTAGATTTCACTTGCATCGTCAATCTGCAGGGCGATGAGCCGCTGATCTCGCCGCAGACGATCGAACGGGCGGTGCGCGCGCTCATCGCCGATCGCCGCGCGCAGGTCGTGACCTGTTACGAGCGGATCGCTGAACCAGGCGAGGTGCTCGATCCGGATGTGGTCAAAATCGTCATCGATGAGCGAGGGTATGCCCTCTACTTTTCGCGCGCGCCGATCCCTTTCCCGCGCGACGCTGTGCAACGATACGGCTCTTTGGAAGAGGCTTTGCGCGCGGAGCCAGCGTTGCTCGCGACGTTTCGCAAGCATACGGGGTTGTACGCCTATCGGCGCGACTTTTTGTTAGAATACTCGCAAGAGCGGGCGTCAGACCTTGAATGCATCGAATCATTGGAGCAGTTGCGCGCGCTCGGGATGGGCGCGCGCATCCGGGCCATCGAAGTCAACGCGCCGACGATCGGCGTAGATACTTTCGAGGACCTCATGCGCGTGCGGGCGATTTGGGAGCGTGGCGAGAGCGAGGAGCGCATCAATCTGGCTGGAGGAGGAGATGCCTAAATACATCTTTGTGACGGGCGGTGTGGTTTCGAGCCTCGGCAAGGGGCTGGCGGCGGCGTCGGTCGGTTGTCTTCTCGAAGCGCGCGGACTTCGCGTGGCGCTCATGAAGTTCGATCCTTACATCAATGTCGATCCCGGGACGATGTCCCCGTTCCAACACGGCGAGGTCTTCGTCACGGACGATGGCGCTGAGACCGATCTCGACCTCGGCCACTACGAGCGCTTCACGAGCGCGCATCTGAGTCGCGCCAACAACTGGACGACCGGCAGGATCTATTTATCGGTCATCGAAAAGGAACGGCGTGGCGACTTTTTAGGCAAAACTATTCAGGTCATCCCGCATATCACCGATGAGATCAAACGTGCGGTGCGCGCCGTCGCCGAAGATGGCAACCCGGACATCATCATCGTCGAGATCGGCGGGACGGTCGGCGATATCGAGAGTCTCCCGTTCCTCGAAGCGATCCGTCAGATGGGGTTAGAGGAAGGTCACGAGAACGCGCTTTACATTCATTTGACGCTAGTCCCATTCATCGCCGCTTCAGGGGAGTTGAAGACAAAACCGACACAGCATTCGGTCCGCGATCTCCGCGAGATAGGCATCCAACCCGACATCCTGCTCTGTCGGTCCGATCGTCCCTTGCCGAAGGAGCTACGCGCCAAGATCGCGCTCTTTTGCAACGTGCGCGAAGAGGCGGTCATCGCGGCTGAGACGGTCGAAACCATCTACCAAGTGCCGCTCGTCTTTCATGAGCAGGGACTCGATGATCTGATCATCGAGCGGCTCGGATTGAGCGGACGGGCTCGACCGCATGCGGATCTGGCGCGTTGGCGCGATCTCGTCGCCACGATCCTCGATCAATCGGCGAGCGAGGTGACGATCGGGGTGGTCGGCAAGTATGTCGAGCTCGAGGATTCTTACAAATCATTGCGCGAGGCTTTGACGCATGGCGGAGTGGCCAATAAGGTGCGCGTCCGTGTGCGGTGGATCGAGTCCGAGAGTCTGCTCGATGGCAACGTCGATGAGGTTCTGCGTGAGGTTGACGCCATCCTCGTGCCCGGCGGTTTTGGGCGGCGCGGGATCGCCGGGATGATTCGCGCGATCAACTTCGCGCGGCGCACGCGCACGCCTTATCTCGGCATCTGCCTCGGCATGCAGACCGCGATCATCGAGTATGCGCGGCACGCCTGCGGACTCGTGGACGCCGACTCGACGGAATTCGCGCCTGACACGCCGCATCCGGTCATCTTCAAGCTCCGCGATCTGATCGACACTGAGGAGTTAGGCGGAACGATGCGCCTCGGCGCTTGGATCTGTCGGTTGGCCTCTGGCAGTTTGGCGCGCGACATCTATGGCGGCGCTGCGGAGATAAGCGAACGCCATCGCCACCGCTATGAATTCAATCCCGAATATCGCGCCGTTTTAGAGCGCGCTGGGTTGGTCTTCAGCGGAGAATCGCTGGATGGTCGGTTCGTCGAGATCGTGGAACTGCCGCGCGATGTCCATCCTTGGTTCTTGGGATGCCAGTTTCACCCCGAATATAAATCGAAACCTTTGGCGCCACATCCCGTCTTCATCAGCTTCGTGCGCGCGGCTTATGAAAATCGATTGCGTTCGGAAGCCGCGGTCGAAATGGAGGGGACGTTATTAGGGCGAGCGGCGGCGGGCGAAGATTGAGGGCGAGGTGAAGGGTTGAAGATGAATGAGGCGACGGTTATGCCTTTCAGCGTCGGCGATGTGGTCTTCGGCGATGGACGGTTAACGGTCATCGCCGGGCCGTGTGTCATCGAATCGCGCGAACATACTTTGATGCTGGCCCATGAGTTGCAGCGTCGCGCGCAGCGCGCCGGCCTCGATTTCGTCTTCAAATCATCTTTCGATAAGGCCAATCGCTCTTCGCATGAGAGCTTTCGCGGGCTCGGCATGCGCGTCGGTTTGGAGATTTTGCGCGCCGTGCGCGAGGAGACCGGAGCTCCCGTGACGACCGACGTGCATGAGACAACGCAGGTCGAAGAGGTCGCTGAGGTCGCGGATATTTTGCAGATCCCCGCTTTCCTCTGCCGTCAAACCGATCTGATCGTGGCAGCGGCGCGGACCGGGCGCGCCGTCAACGTGAAGAAGGGGCAATTCCTCTCGCCTTACGATGCGCGCAACATCGTGCGCAAAGCGCGCGCTGCCGGTTGCGAACGCCTCTTGCTGACCGAGCGCGGCACGACCTTCGGATATCACAACCTCGTCGTCGATATGCGCTCCTTCCCGATCATGCGCAGCTTCGGCGTGCCTGTGGTCTTCGACGTGACGCACTCCTTGCAACTGCCCGGCGGATTGGGGCATGCAACTGGCGGGCAAGCCGAATTCATCGAACCGCTGGCGCGCGCCGGAGTCGCCGCCGGAGTCGATGCCGTCTTTCTCGAAGTGCACGATGATCCGGCGCATGCCCCTTCGGATGGACCGAATATGCTGCCATTAGAGCGTTTCGAGCCGCTGCTCGAGATGCTTCGCGCGATCCATGAGTTGGTCCGCCGTAACGCTCCAGGATGGTGATTCGTCGTCCCATCGCGCGACGAAGGGATTGAGCGAGTCTTCTGATTTGCAGATGTTCCGCCTTTCACGCTCGGTTATGGTCATGAGGGGATGGGTATCTTCTTTCGTCATCATCTTCTTGCTCTTCGGCACAAAGGCGTTCGCTCAAGAGGAGGCTCGAGCGGCGTGGCAGATAATACGTTTCGAAGTCGCAGCGAGCGTCTCAGCGGCGACGCGCGCTTTGACCGTGCGGACGAAGCTCGCGGCGCGTAACGTCGGCCAGGGCGTCGGTCGCACTTTCACCGTGCGGTTGAATTCTGCGGCGCAAGTGAAATCGGCGTCCGTCAATGGCGCGAGCGCGACTTTCCGCTCGCGCGAAGAGCCGCGGACGAAGCTTCAGCAGACGACGGTCAATCTCCCGTCCTCGGTCGCGCCAAATCAGACGGTCACGCTCGAAATCGAACATAGCTTACCGGTCCAGCGGAACACGGGCTTGGCCGCCATCTCGCCGGAAGGCGCGCAATTCCTCCCGCTCGCTTTCTGGTATCCGATGCCGAACACGCCTTATTCCGCGCGCGGCGCTGATACGGCACCTTTTCAGTTGACCATCAGCGGTCTGAACGCGAACGAGAAGCCAGTTTCATCGGGGCGCGCTAACGGCAATTCTTTCGACCAACCGCTTAACGCTCAACCGTTCTTCTTGACCGGGCGTTGGGAGGTGATCGAAGGCGCCGACGCTTCTCGTAACGTTAGCGCTTGGTTGCTCGCCGGTCCAACCGAGGAGGAACGGCAGGCGGCGGAGAGGCTGGTCAAACTGGCGAGTTCGGCGCGCGCTTTCTTTCAGGATCTTTTGGGGCCAGCGCCGGATGTGCCGATACGTCTGATCGCGGTTCGCCGCGGCGCCGGATTCAAAGATGGCGGGACACTGCTTTTGGAAGCCGCGGCGTTCCGTCGTTCGAAGATAGATTCATCGACCGCGCTGCTCATCGCCGAAACGGTCGCTGAATTGTGGCTCGGCGGCGCGACCCCGATCCGCGGCGAAGGATCGAGCGTGGTGCGCGAAGGGCTGGCGCGCTACTTGGCTCTGCTTTTCATCGAGAAGGAGTTCGGCAAGGAAGCGGCTGATGCCGAGCGCGACCGACAGCGGAGCGCCTATGCGGCTTTAGCGCGTCGCGATGGTCCGCTGTCGCAATCGTCGCCGCTCTTCGAGACGCATTTCGTCGCTGTGCCGAATAAAGGGGCGATGGTTTGGCGATTGGCGGAAAGAACGCTCGGTCGTGATGCGTTCTTGAGCGTCCTTCGCGCGCAATTGCAAGCCGGTCGCGAAAACGGCATCTCCTTATCCTCGCTTCGATCCGCGCTCGTCGAACGCGGCGGCGAGCGGCTTAAAGTTCTGCTCGATTACGAGTTGGATCAGCCCACCACCATGGATCTGCTCATCGGCTTGCCGCATCAGCAAGGGGGAGAGTGGGTCGCCGCTTTGCGCAACACTGGCCCAATCGATGCTTCGGTGACGGTACAGGCGACGACGGAGGGCGGCAAGAATCTATTGGCGGAGGCTGTTATCCCAGCGCGAGATTTCGGCGAAGCCCGTTTCCGTACCGCGGAGCGAATCGCGCGCGTCGAAGTCGATCCGGAGAAATTCTATCCGCAGATAGATTACTCGAACGATGTCGCCCCGCACATGCCTTCAGTCGAAGAGGCTTTGAGCGAAGCTACGCGGCTTTTCACGCGCCAAGACTATGCGGGGGCGGAACGGATCGCCCGCGAGGGATTGTCGCGCTCGCCGCATGCCCAAGAGTTGCGTGTGATATTGGGGCGCGCGTTGCTCGCACAGAAGCGCTTGGATGATGCCGAACGAGAGTTTCGCGCCGTCATCGATGAAAAACTCCCAACCCCAGCCACCCTCTCTTGGGCGAACGTCGGTTTGGGAGAGATCGCTCTGCAAAGGGGGCAGACTGCGGAAGCCATAAAGCGTTTCGATGAGGCGGTCAGGAGCGAAGGACTACTCGCTGCCGTCATCGCGGCGCGGCAAGCGAGACTGCGCGCCGAATCTTCGCAAAGCTCGCCGCCGATCGATGAATCGGCGCGCGCTTTCTTCGCACAACTGGACCAGGCAATCAAAAGCGGCAGAAAAGCTGAGATCGAAGCGCTGATCATGCCCGGTGAGCTCAGCACGTTCGCCAGCGGGATCGTCGGCACGCAACCCGAACTTTGGCAAACGCATCTGTTGCGAACGGAACGCCAGAGCGGAGATCGGCTCGTCGCCGAAGCGACGATCAACGTCCGCGCGCTCGGACAGGAGAAGACCATCTCCGCCGTCCTTGTGCTCGCTCGCGCTGGCGCCGATTGGAAGCTCGTCGAAATACCCATCTTCGAGGAGCGCTGACCTGGCGATGATGGGACGAGAAAGACTGCTGGATCGCGCCGCGCGAGTGCGTTTGCTTCTGATGGATTGCGATGGAGTGCTTACCGACGGGCGCATCTACCTGTTGCCGGACGGCGAAGAGATGAAAGCTTTCCATGTCCGTGATGGTCATGGATTGGTCATGTGGCATAGCGTTGGGGGGATCTCCGCGATCGTTTCCGGACGCTCATCTAAGGTGGTCGAACGTCGCGGGCACGAACTCGGCATAAGTTTCGTTCGCCAAGGAGTTGACGACAAGCTCGCGGAGCTCACGCGGATCTTGGCGCAGACGCGATTGAGTGCCGAACAGGCGGCGTTCATCGGCGATGATCTCGCTGATATTCCGCTCATGAAGCGAGTCGGGTTGGCCATCGCCGTGGCTGATGCGAGCGAAGAGGTGCGGCGAATCGCTCATTACGTTACGCGGCTTGCCGGCGGTCATGGTGCGGTTCGCGAAGTGACGGAACTCCTGTTGAAAGCTCAAGGCAAGTGGGCGGAAGCGTTGAATCATTATTTGGAAGAAAAGTAGCTCGAAAGATCGAAGTTTGAGCTACAATGGAGTTGGCCTTAGAGGCGATTAGTTGTTATTGGGTTTGGTCATATGATGAAAGATGTCGCCGATAGAAAGACCGTGCTTTTCGTCGACGATACGGCCGATACGCGAGACCTCGTCACGTTCAGTCTGAGTCGCGAGGGGTTCAATGTGGTGACGGCGCAGACGGCGGAGGAAGGGCTCGCGCTCGCCCATCGCGGGGAGTTCGCCCTCATCCTGCTTGACATAGGGTTGCCGGATATGGACGGGCTCGAGCTGTGTCGCGAGATACGACGTTTCGATCAGCAAACGCCGATACTCTTCTATACAGCGTTCGCCGATCTCTTGGACCATGAGGAGGCCAAGCGCGCCGGAGCGCAAGGGTGTCTACGTAAACCTGAGGATACTTCGCGGCTCGCGCAGGTCGCGCGGATGATGGTCGGCAAGTGAGCCCTAATTTTAGACCGAACCATCTCCCATTGACAGTTAGCCCCGTTCTGAGTATCCTTACCATCTTCCTTGGTAGATCCTTCGAGCGAGCGGGTGTGGCGCAACGGTAGCGCAACAGCTTCCCAAGCTGTGGGTTGCGGGTTCGAATCCCGTCACCCGCTCCAGTGCGAACCTCAAGTCACTTAACTTTGACCGCAGAAGGCCTAGGATCGTTTTCTTCCCTCAATCGCTGCAGCGCCGTTTAGGCTTTATCGAAATGCTTCTATCGGTTGCGATCGGCGCCCGAGCGGCAATCGAACGAGGGATGACGTTTAGGCTTTGGCGACGGCAGATCTTCAGGTCAAGGGGCGAGTCTTTTGATCTCCCACGTTGGGCCGTCCTTGAGGTATAGGATTCTGTCATGTAGCCTATTCTCTCTTCCTTGCCAGAACTCGAAGCTCGTCGGAACGAGACGATAGCCGCCCCAAAATGGCGGGCGCGGGACTTCGTTGCCGCGGAAGGATTCTTCCGCCTTGGCGAAAGCCTCTTCCAACGCGCGCCTCGACTCGATCACTTCGCTTTGATGGGAGATCCACGCGGCGATCTGGCTCTCTCGCGGTCGGGTGCGGAAATATGCATCGGACTCTTCATCCGTAGTTCGTTCCGCGACCCCCTCGATTCTGACTTGCCTGTTCAGTTCCGGCCAGAACAGGAGCCCAGAAACGCGCGGGTTCTCGGCGATCTCTTTCGCTTTCCGACTGGCATAGTTCGTATAGAAGACCAATCCGCGTCTATCGAAACCGCGCAGTAGAACTGCTCTTATCGACGTGATCCCCTGCGCCGAAGCCGTCGCCAAGATCAACGCGTTCGGCTCAAGGACCTGGCTTTCGATGGCCTCCTTCAGCCAGAGCTCGAGCTGTTGAAACGGATCGCGATGAACGCTCGCCTCATCAAGCGGCTTCCCGGTATATTCGCGCCGGACCGTCAAGATGAAATCCTGTATTGACATAAGCCGATCTTCGATCCTCATCTCTATAAGCTCGGACCGACCCGCAGGTCAAGTGTGGGTGATCGCAAGGTCCCACTCTCTGCGTCAAACCGAGAGCAGCACTCTTAAGTCACGAACGTTCGTCCCTGTCGGTCCGGTGATGATCGCATCGCCCAAGAGACGAAAGAAGGTGTAAGAATCGCTCCTTTCGAGAAAATCGCGCGCGTCCAATCCAGCAATGCGCGCGCGCGCTAAAGTCGTATCATCGCTTATCGCCCCCGCCGCTGGGCTGTTGCCATCGATGCCGTCCGTTCCCATTGAGAGGGCGAGAACATGTGGCGAAGCTTCTGCCGGGCGCGATAAGCCTTGCGCTTCAAACTCCAAAGCGCAACGCAGGGCCGTTTCCGCGTTGCGTCCGCCTTGACCATCTCCGCGTTTAGGGCAGCCGAACTCGCCGCCGGAAATCAAACATACTCGATAATGATCCCGTCTCCTTTCGCAAAGTCGGCGGACGAGCTCCGCACATCCTTCTTCGATCCTCTGTTCGACGATGTCGCTGGCAATCTGCGTGCTGAAGCCGCAGGCGCGCGCCTTCACCGCAGCCGCTTGAACCGCATCCGAGTTGCTCAGCAGAACGTAATGGCGGCGTAGCGCGCGACTCCCCGTATCTTGAACCTCTCGTTGTGCGATCGCCTTTCGAATCGCGTGAATGATCGAGGCGGGGAGCCGCGTTCCGAGTTCGTATTTGGTGATGATGGTCCATAGTTCAAGTTCGTCGGTTTGCGGTTGAGGGATCGTTGGGCCTGAGGCGACGTTCATCTCATCGCCGGAGTTAGTGTCGGAGATAATTAGCGTGACTTGGTCCGTATGCGGAGCTGCATCGCTCAATCTACCACCTTTGATCGCAGAGAAAGCGCGCCGCACGGCATTGATCTCCGCGATCGTCGCGCCGCATGTCGTCAGAACGAGATTAGCGGTGCGTAAGTCCTCCAATGAGATGAGTTCATCGCGCGGCCATTCCATCATCGCTGATCCGCCGCCTGAGACGAGGAAAAGAACCAAAGCTCTTCTTTCGTCCGCCTCGCGCAGTAGCGTTAGGGCGGCGCGTGCGGCTTCAAGGCTTTCGCGATTGGGGAGCGGATGGCCCCCGAGGAATATCCGCCATCGCCTCGATATCGGCTGAGCGGGCGGCGCGATCGAAGCCACTCCCGCGGTCAGTTGATCGCCTAGAATCGCATCGAGCGCCGCGGCCATTGGCCCAGCCGCTTTGCCGAGGGCGACAGCATAGATCGGGCGCGACGAGGAGAGGTCAAAAGTCGAATCGAAAATCCTCATCTTGCGATCTTTTACCGAAACGGCGCGGTAAACCGCTGCCTTGGCATCGACCGCTTGAAGCGCGTAAGCCAAGATCTCGCGGGCCAGTTGGCGCAGATCATAAGTTTCCATCGTGACCGATAGCCCTAAGCCTACGATTGAAGTGCAAGCCATATTCTCACATAAAATTCGCAGATTGCGTCGCAAAATCCGCGATAGTTCCACTCGCTCACCGATCGCATCGACACGACGAGCGCCGCGGGCAAGCTCGTGTTCCATATCTTCGCCGCGCTCGCCGAGTTCGAGCGCGAGCTGATCCGCGAACGGACGCGCGCCGGGCTAGTGGCGGCGCGCGCGGGGGCGCGTCAGCGGTCGGCCTCGCATCCTCGCCGCGGAGCGGTTGGAGATGGCGCGGGCCGCGCTCACCTCGGGCCAGAGCGCGCGGCAAGTGGCCCGGGCGCTCGGCGTCAGCGAGCGGACCATCCGGCGCTACTGTCGAGGATCCCGGTGAGACCTGCGAGCTTCTCTACTGCCGAGGCCTCAGTCTCCGAGGCCTGCGAGCTGAGAGCCTCTTCTGGTGGCCACCAGCGAGGTCTTCGCTACTGTCGTAGGGCGAACGATAGCTGAACGGATTTCACGCCAGACCATTGACAAGCGCAGGTATCATGGATAGGATACGCGCGGCTTAGTCCGGCGCGGGCTAGCCATGAGACGAGCTAGCTACTCTCTCATGTTGACGGGGTTGACGCTGCTGATCCCGCCCGCGCCGCACCACTGCAGCAGCGGCTCTGTGACGCAGCGGAGAGATGACGATGCACCACCACCAACCACCATCCATCTATCTCAGCGATCAAGGAACCTCAGGGAGCGCTCGAGGGAAAGCGCCCGCGATTTCCACAGAGTTTGTGGAAAAGTCTGTGGAAATCTGCCCTTTGAAAGTTACAAGTTTATGAAAAATTTGGACTTCTAGCATTTTGCACACGATCGCGGCAAAATGGATAAGTCGTTCGGATTCAAACATTTGACTATTACGACCGGGGCATTCCCGGCACTAATCCTGTTTTTCTTTGTCCTGCCTCTTTGTTTTCTAGGGCCAACTGCTTGTGCTCTTTTATCTCCCTCAGCAAGGAAGCTGTCTGAGGCGAAAACAGATGTGGTCTCGACCCCGAGTGACTTAGCCGTTACTCAGGGCAGCTTGCCAAATGAATCATCCAATTTGCGCGTCAATATCAACAAAGCGACGCAAAGCGAATTGGAGAGGCTGCCCGGCATAGGGCCTGCCCTCGCTGCTCGCATTATCGAATATCGCCAGCGCTACGGCCCTTTCCGTCGTCCGGAAGAGATCATCTTAGTTCGCGGATTCAGTGAACGGCGTTTCTATCAACTGAAGCCTTACATCACCGTCGAGTAATGTCTATCCTTGGCCTCAGAAACAGCGACCTCTAGCAGATTAGGTCGTTCGACCCGCAAAATTCTTGACTTCCTCCTTGGAGCTAAAGCCTAGAAGTTCTTTCGAACGACTTAGCTCTATTTTCGCCTTCCCATCTCCCGGGCTTGTGAGCGTTGGGGAACCGGACTAAGCGGGCGACTTTGTAGCTCTATCTTCTTTGGAGTGTTGTAACTTCTTCTTTTTCTTCTCCGTCTAAGCCGGCGACTTTGTAACTCTATTTTTCGCCTCTACGTCTCCCAGAGCCGGGCTGAAAGAGTGCGCGTGGCGGTCGCACCGTCTTTAAGATTATCGGGCTTCGCCTTCATTTAGAGCGGCGATGATCAGCGGGACGGCGAGCAGTTGCACGATGATCGAAACTGTGACCAGCAAAAAGATCGAGCGATCGTAAAGGTATCCGAGCAACAAACTGCCCAGAAACCAAGCGAACCCGTAACCTGCGTCGAAGATGCCGTAAGCCGATCCGCGCCTCGTAGGTGGAACCATATCGGCGATCGCGGCGCGCATCAACGATTCTTGCGCTCCCATGCCGAATCCCCAGAGACCAACGCCCAACGCTGCCCAAACGAAGCCGCCGTAGAAGGCTAGCGGCGCGAACATCGCGGCAAGCAGCACGCTCGCGGCGAGCACAGTGAAGCCGATCCGATCGAACAATCTGCCGAGCACCAACGCGGCCAACGCATCTATGCCCATCGCGACGGCATAAAGTAGTGGGATTGAGCCGTTGGAGACGACCGCTGTGCGCTCGAAATGGTACGCGATGAGCGAAAAATCGGCGTACCCGATGGCGACCAAGGCGAAAGCGAGCAGGTAGATCCAGAAACGACGATCGAGCCCTTGGGTCTCGAGTCTAGCGGTTACGGGTTCAAGATCTTGCGGGCGTGGGTAGAGAGCGCGCGCAACCGTTAACGTTGCAAGCGACAGAAGCGCTGGCGCGAGCAGGATGAGGAAACTTAGTCGGTAGTCGTTCTTGAGATAGAGCACGAGCGCGACGACCAAGGGACCGAACGTTGCGCCGATCTGGTCCATCGCTTCATGCACGCCGAACCCCCAGCCGCGTCCCGTTTCGCTGGCAGCGTGCGAAAGCATCGCATCGCGCGCTGGCGTGCGAATGGCGCGCCCGGCCCTCTCCAAGATGAGCAACGCCGCTGCCGCTTGCCAGTTGTGTGCTAAAGCGAGCGCGGGCACGGCTAATAGATTGATCGCGTAACCGATGAAGGTGATCGTCCAGTAGCGATGCAGGCGATCGCTGAGGTAGCCTGAAAGAAGGCGCAAGCCGTAGCCGGCGAATTCGCCGAAACCGGCGACGAACCCGACGACCGTTGCGCTCGCGCCGAGTAGGCTCAAATATGGACCAGCGATGCTGCGCGCGCCTTCGTAGGTCGCATCGGCGAACAGACTGACGACGCCAAGCAAGAGAATGAATCTAATCGCCGACCTCTTCGCCGTCGCGGTCCGTTCGGCAGCGCTCGAAGCCGCAAGATCTTGTCCCACTTCACCGCTCATCGCACGTGCATCCTACAGATCCCCCCTTTCGCTTTCAAGTCGATAGCTATCCGGGGCAATATCACATCGCGCCGTCAACGCCATGCTTACGGGCGACTGAAGACTGCATCGAACCGATTATACCGGAAGCGATTTTCGGGCCACCTTCTGCGATGGCGGCTGCGTTGTGCGCTTCAATTCCTCTCTTCTTCAAGCGCATATCCTCGATCGCCCGCACGGCGGCCAGACTGCTGCATTGTGCACTTCAATTCTTCTCTTCTTCGAGGACTGCGTACACGGTCGGCGTGACGACGAGCGAGAAGAAGAAGCCGATCGCCAATCCGCCCATCACGGCGATGGCCAAAGGCTGCAAGAGGCTCGCGCCAGCGCCGATCGCCAACGCGAGCGGAAGAAGGCCGAGCATCGCCGCCAGACTTGTCATCAACACCGGGCGAAGGCGGCGACGTCCGGCATAGAGCAGAGCGTCTTTCAAGGCGTCTCCGCGCGCGCGCCGTTCATCCGCCGCGTCGAGCAGAAGGATGCCATTTTTGGCGACGATACCGACCACCATGATGATGCCCATCAGGCTGACGACGTTGAGCGTCATCTTCGTCAGAAAGAGCGCGGCGAGCGCGCCGCTCAAAGCGAGCACCGCTCCAATGACGATCGCCGTTGGGTGAACGAAGGAGTGGAATTCGATGAGCAGGACGAGAAAGACTAGCGAAGTGGCGAGCACAAGCGTGATCAGCAGTTCGCGGAAGCTCTCTTGCTGTTCGCGATATAATCCGCCGAATTCCATTTCGACGCTGGGCGGCAAGATGACTTCTTTGGCCAGCCGTTCTTTGATGCGCGCGATGGCCGTGCCGAGATCCGTTCCCGACAGTCGTGCCGTAACCGCGACAGATTGTCGGAGACCATCGCGCGCGATCTCCGCTTGTCCGGGATCGTATTCCAGATCGGCCACTTGGTCGAGCCGAAAGAGCGCGCCCGTGGCGCTCGATCGAACGAGCAGATTGCGCAGGAAATCGAGCGAATGGCGCGCCGTTTCAGGCATGATGACTCGAACTGGCAGCACGCGATCTTGTTGCAAGACGTTCGTCGCCGCGTCGCCACTCATCGCGATCGTGATCGCATTGGCGACTTCGGTCGCATCGACGCCTAATTTAGCCGCGCGCGCGGAATCGATGCGGAAGGTGATGGCTGGGCCGCTGACGATGACGCCGTTGAAGGTGTCTACGACGCCTGGGACGCTCTTGATAGCTTCTTCGATCCGGCGCGCCGTTTGGTGCAACGCAGCCGGATCTTCGCCGAAGAGCCGGATCTCGATGGGCGCCGGTGAGCTCGTCAGATCGCCGATCAGATCCGACAAGATCCCGACGAATTCGACGCGCAACGCGGGCTCGCTCTGTTCGATCTGTTGTCGCAGATCGTCTATGACTTCGCTCGTCGGGCGAGCGTGATCGGGTTTGAGTTTGACGAGAAAGTCGCCGGTGTTCGGTTCGGTGATGGCCAGCCCCAATTGCAGACCTGTACGTCGCGAATAGCTTTCGACCTCGGGCGTTTCGCGCAACATCTGTTCGACGTGACGCAACATGCGATCGGTTTCGGCGAGCGACGTCCCCGGCGGCGCGACATAGTCGAGGACGAAGGCGCTTTCGTCAAACTCCGGAAGGAATTCCGATCCGGTCGCGCGGTAGAGAAAGAGCGCGCCAAGGACGATGGCGAGCGAAAGGATCGCCACCGCAGAGCGATGCGCAAGCGCCCAGTTCAGCAATCGCTCGTATCCATCGAGCGCGGTTCGCCACAAACGCCCGTCCGCCGATCCCTCAACCGGTTCATCGCTCAGCTCGCCCTTCGGTTTGTGATCTTCGATTTCGCCCTCTTCTCGCTCATCATGTGAGCGGACGAAGATGCGCGCGAGCGCCGGGGTCAAAGAGAGGGCGAGGGCGAGCGAAGTCAGCAGCGCGACGGCCATCGTCAGGGCGAGCGAACGGAAGAAGACTCCCGTCACGCCGCTCAGCAGCGAGAGCGGCAAAAAGACGACCACCGGCGTGATGGTCGAACCGGTGATCGGAGCAGCGATCTCCGCTAGCGCCTGTTCGATCGCTTGACGTTTCGTTTGTCCACGCGCTAGGTGCGTGTGGATGTTCTCGACGACGACGATCGCATCGTCTATCACCAAACCGATGGCCGCAGCTACCCCGCCCAGCGTCATCAGATCGAACGATAGTCCGACCAGGTACATCGCCAGAAAAGCGACGAGCACGGTGACAGGGATGACCATGGCGGCGATCAGCGTCGTCCTCCAGTCGCGCAGGAAGCCGTAGATGACGAGCGCGGAAAGGATCAGCCCGAGGATGATCGCATCGCGGACTGACTTCATCGCGTCGCGCACGAGCAACGATTGATCGTAGAAAGGCGTGATCTTCACGTCTTTGGGAAGTTGCGCGCGCGCCTTCTCCAGCGCTGCCTTTACGGCATCGGCGACGGCGACGATGTTCGCGTCCGGTTGGCGCAAGATGTTGAGCAGAACGGCGGGTTGCCCATCGGCGGTGACGATGGTGTATTTCGGTTCGGCGCTCGCACGCACGTCGGCCACATCGGCGACGGTGACCGGCGCGTTGTTCGCGTTGGCGATGACGATCGAACCGATTTGATCGGGCGTTGCGGGCTGACCATTGATGAGCACCAATTGAAGCTGATGGTTCTCTTCGACGAGACCCGGCGAGGCGATGAGCGAAGATCGCTTGATGGCATCGGCTACTTGTTGCGGAGTCAGCCCATGCGCGTTCAAGCGCTCTGGATCGAGGACGACGTGATATTCGCGCACGTCGCCGCCGACGATCTGAACGTCAGCGACTCCGGGCAGACGCGCAAGCTGCGGTTTGATCGTGTAGACCGCCAGATCGCGCAAGAAGGCCGGATCGCGCGCCGTCGAGGTGAGGCTATAACCCATGATGGGAAAGACGGCGAAGGTCAAACGTTCGACGCGACGGACCGACACGGTCGGCGGCAACGTCGTCAGCAGTTGCGACAGTCGCGCCTGCACGAGTTGCAGCGCTTGGACCATATCCACATTCCACGCGAAGAAGAGGTTGATCTCACACGAACCGCGCCCGGTCGCCGATTTGATGCGGACGATGCCGGGGATGCCTTTCATCGCTTCTTCGACAGGGCGCGTGACTGAAACGAGCATCTGTTGTGCCGGGACGACGCCGTCATCGAGAATGATGATGATGCGCGGAAAATCGGTCTGCGGGAAGAGGGCCGATGGCAGACGCCAAGCGGCCAGCAACCCAGCTGCGCACAGGAGAAGCGCGAGGACCAGAACGGCCCGTTCCTGTTTGATGATGAAGGACATCGGATTCATCGTCGATTTGACCGATCAAGTGGCGCGTCGTTCGATCGACCCTTGATTCTTGATCGCTTGCGCGTCGTTTCGTGCGAGCGGCGAACGAAATGAAATCACGATCTTTCCTCTTCGATCTTGACTTTCGTTCCGTCGGGCAGAGCGTAGTTGCCTTCGACGATGACCAGTTCGCCTCCTTGCAAACCGGATCTGATTTCGGCGAGCGACGACGTGCGGATGCCGACCGTCACTTTCACTTCGTGCGCTATCTGTTGCTGATCGACGACCATTACTATCCCTTCGTCGAAGCCCCCGGTCGTGAAAGTGATCGCTGAAAGCGGGACGACTATGGTGTCATCCGCTCTTCGCGTCGTGACGGTGACGCGCGCGGCGCTTCCGACCCGCAGCCTTCCACCGGCGTTATTGAGTGTGATCCAAACCTCGACCATCCTGTTGTTGGGATCGCTCGAACGGCTGACGAGCGTCACCGGTCCAGTCAAAGTCTCTCCGGGCGAGTCCATCGGCTGGACCGTCGCCGCGTCGCCGACCTTCAACTCATCGGCGACCGTGTCGGGGAATTGAGCCTTCACGATCACCGAAGATGTGTCGGCGATGGCGACGAGGCGCGAGCCGGGCGCGACGTACTCGCCTTGGAATTGATATTGATCCGTGATGATGCCGGAGATCGGCGCGCGCACGGTCGCGTAACTGATCTGCGTGTTGAGCGAAGCGAGACGTTCTTCAGCCTGTTTGACGCGCGCTTGCGCTGCCGCGCGATCGGTCGGATTGATCGTGCGCGCGCGCAATTCCGCCGTCCGCTCCGCCAGACGTAAGCGGTTCTCTGCGGTGGTGAGCGCAAGCTGCGCCGCTTCCAACTCTTTCAACGCGATGCCGCCCTGTTCATAAAGCGCGCGCCGCCGTTCATACAAAGCGCGCGCGTTCTGCAGTTCGGCGCGCGCATCGCGCAGTTCACGCTCCGTCTGTACGTCAGTTTGCGGGATCGAACCGGCGCTCAAATTGCGTAGATTCAATCGCGCCTCCTCAAGCGCCGCAGCGGCTTCAGCCCGCTGCGCTTCGAGATCGCGCACGTCTATCACGGCGATCACGTCGCCTTTGCGGACGAAAGCGTTTTTCAGGAGGCGCATCCGTTTGATCTGGCCACTCGTGCGCGCGCTCACCACGGCCTGCTCGTGCGGTGAAATGGTGCCGAGCGCCGCGACCTGCGCCGCGATCGATCGGCGTTCGGCGCGCGCAACGCGGACGCTGACGATCGGATTGGACGATTGATCTTCCTCGCCGTTACGGTTCGTAGCGAACCATGCGGCGATGAGCGCGAGCGAAACCGTTGAAGCGATCAATAGGAACCGCCTTCGATTCGCTTTCGGTTTGAGCGATGGATTCAAAGCTGAACCCACGCGTGCCCCATCTTCGGCATCCGCCTCATGCGAGGCGACGGTTTCCGCTGTAAGATGCGCTTTGTTCTCTCGTTCTGACATGGTCGAACTTCGCTCCGCCGTCACTTCCCAGTAGCCTGTTTTAGACGCGCTCGTGCGACTTGATAGTCGTAGATCGCTTGATAAAGCGCTGCTTGCTGGGCGACCAGCGTCGTTTGCGCGTCGGTCACTTCGATGATGCTGGCTTCGCCAGCGCGATAGCGCGCGATTGACGTGCGCAGATTACTCTCCGCCGCTTTGACGCTCTCGCCGATCGTGCGCAGCCGGCGCAGCGCGGCGAGCGCTTGCGCGCGCGCATCGTTGAACTCTTGGATGAAACGGCGGCGCGCGAGCGCAAGTTCGGAATCGGTCACTTGCGCGCGAAGCAGGGCTTGTCGTTCGCGACTGCGGCTTGCGCCCCAATCGAAGATGGGTATCGCGAGGCCGACGGTCGCCGTCAGTCCGGCATTTTGACCTGCGTGAAACAGCGAGCTTGAGTCGCTGCCGCCGCCGAAAGAGTAAGTGATCTGGGGACGGCGTTCGGCGCGGGCCAGTCTGGCTTCTTCGAGCGAAGCGCGCCGTTCGGCTTCAAGCTGAGCCAGCTCCGGTCGTTGCTGGACCAGATCCGCAGCATAGCGTTCGAGCTCACCTTCTTGCGGCATGGCGGCGAGCAGGTCGCGAACGGCGATCGGTTGCGCCTCGCTATAACCGATGAGCGCGCGTAAGAGATTGGCTGCGACCGTCTCCTCGGTTCGGGCGCGCTCCAGCTCATCGCGCCGCGTCGCCGTTTGCACTTGCGCGCGCACGAGATCCACTGGCGCTACTTCGCCGCCGTCCAATAGAAGCCGCGTGATCCGTTCGAACTCTTCCGCCGCCGCTAGGTTGCGTTCGGCAGCTTGCCGCCGCGCCGTCGTTAAAGCCAGTTGATAATAGGCTTCTGTCGTCGCAAAGATGAGTTCACGACGCGCAGCTTCGGTTCCAGCTCGTGCCGCTTCTAGCAACGCGCGCGCACGCCCGAGATTGGCGCGCAAGCGCCCGGAAAGGTCCACTTCTCCGCCGACCGAGAGCAGCAGTTGATATTCGTTAATGGCGTTAGCGGCGATGAAGCTCGGCGCGGTCGCGCCCTGCATGCCGCTCGGCGAGGTATAGATGTATGAAGAGCCGAGTTGCACGCGCGGGCGAAAAGCCGCGCGCGCCTGGGCCAGTTCCTCCTGCGCGATGAACTGATTGAGTTCAGCTTGCCGAAAGGTAGAGACCTGTCGCAGCGCAAGATCGATGGCGTTCTCCAGCGAGAGCGGAGACTCGGTCGGCTGGCGATCGCCAATGGATACGGATCGACCTGTCCCGACCGCCGAAAGAGATGGTCCGGAGGTGGGTCGTGAAAGTTCATCTTGGCCGCGGGCGGTTGGCTGTAGAGCGATGAACAGGGCGAGCGTCAAGCAACGTGATCGGATGAATCTCATCTCTATCGCAACGACTGATTTCCCTTTTGAATGATTCGGCGCGACCCGTCGCTCGTATCGCGCGTCCTCTGGCGCTCAATCGAAAGACAGGATTTCGCTCTCGCGCGCGGAATAGATTCCTCGAAACTCGTCCTCAAATTTCATCCAAAATCCTCCCCGTAAAGCGCGCCTTTTCGACAGCGCATTCTACGTTGCAGAAGATAAACGGAAGATTAATTCCTTCGGAAGCGACGATCCACTCGAGAACGTATTTGAACTGCACCTAGGATTGCACAACCGAAGCGGCGACGATCTCGGAAGCGACGGTCGGCTGGAGAGTGTATTTGAACCTTATGCGCGAACTTTCGGGGATCTCGGCCCATCCGGTCATTCGTGCCGGAATCGGCTGACGGATTCGCCTCGTAACGCAGGCTAAGCCACGATGATGATCGCCCTTTCGCGGGCCGTGAAGAGGCGAGGACTTATCCGGCCACTTGGTTTTGCGCGGCTAACTCGGAGCGTAGGGGCAAGCGGGCGGCGAAAGTGCTGCCGGTTTCATCTGATCGGACCAGCTCGATCTTCCCACCGTGCACAGCAGCGATCCATGCGGCGATGGAAAGGCCGAGGCCGGCGCCGCTTCCTGCTCCCGCCATCTCGGAGCGCGAACGCGCTGGGTCCAGCCGCCAGAATCGCTCGAAGATGCGCGATTGCGCCTCGGGCGGAATGCCGGGACCGGCATCGCTGATCGTGATCACGTAGTGCGTCGAATCGCGCTTGCAGATCGCTCGTACCGCGCTCGCCCGCTTCGTGTACTTTATCGCGTTGTCGAGCAGGTTGATGAGCATTCGCCGGATCAAATTTTCGTCGCCGTTGAAGATGAGTTCGCGATCGTATTCGGCGCAGAGCTTGACGCCGCGATGGGCTGCGAGCGTACGCATGGCGTGAACGACCTCTTCGAGCAATTCGTCCAGATAAAAGTTCGTCGGCGCAAGCGGGTACTGTCCGGCATCGGCTCGCGCGAGCAAGAGAAGATCTTCGACGATGCGCGCCATGCGTCGTCCTTCGTCGTAGACGATCTCTAGCGATTCGCGCAATTCTTCGGAAGAGCGATCTCCGCGCGAGAGGGCCACCTCCGCTTCGCCGCAGATGATCGCCACAGGCGTGCGCAGTTCGTGTGAGGCGTCGGCCATAAAACGCCGCTGCTGTTCGAAGGACGTTTGCAGGCGAGCGAGCAGTCCGTTGATCACCGCAGCCAACTGGCCCAGTTCATCGTGTTCATTGATGATGGGCAGTCGCTCGTCGAGATTGGCGGCGCTGATCGAGGCCGCCCGTGCGCTCATCTCGCTCACCGGAGCGAGGCTGCGGCGCGCGAGAAAATAGCCGCCGAAGCCGGCAAGCAGCAGTGAGAGCGGAATGGCGGCGAGGAAGACCAGGCGCAATCTTTGCAGAGTCTCATGCCGGTCATGGAGCGAGCGAAGCGCTAGCACCTCATAAGTCTGGCCGCGGAATTTCAAGGTGCGGGCGAAGGCGCGCCATTCCTCTCCCCCAAGGCGCAGGCTCGCATATGCCTTCCCATCACGCGATGCTCGAGCGAGCAAGGACTCGACCTTTCGAGTCAGTCTCTCTCTGCTAGCCCATGGTAATTGAGAATTGGGAGCGAATATGAGTCGGGCGTTCGCATCGTAGACGAACAGGCGGTAGTTCTCCATCTGAAAGTCGCTCGCTTCGCGGGCGACCAATTCCGCATCGGATCCAGCGTTGCTTTCTGTCTGCGCGTTGTTGATTTCGCGCTCTAGGGCGCTAGCCGCTTCGGCGAGCAGCTTATCTATCTGCGCATCGGATGAGTTGATGAACAACAGAAAGGCGGAGGAGGCGAAGGCGAGAAGCGTTAGGGCGAGGATGATCGAATACCACAAAGTCAATCGCGCGCGCACTGACATGCGACGACCTTTCGTCAACCACTCGGCGAAAAGGCGCGCGCAGCTAGCTTTCATGAAGATCCATCGTGTCCGCGGGCTCCAGTAAGACATATCCTGCGCCCCGTCGCGTGTGAATGAGCGGTGTGCCGAAGGGCTCGTCAATTTTGCGCCGCAGGCGATTGATATAGACTTCGATCAGGTTCGAGAACGGATCGAAGCGCTCATCCCAAACGTGTTCGGCGATCTCTTCGCGCCGGACGATGCGTCCGGCATTGCGGGCTAGATACTCAAGCAGCGCGTATTCTTTAGCCGTAAGCTCGATAGGCTGCCCGCCGCGGCGGACACGCTGCCCGTTGGTATCGATCTCGAGATCGGCGATCCTTATGATGCTCGGTCGAAGTTCATCGCTGCGGCGCAGTAGGGCACGCAAACGAGCCATCAGCTCTTTGAAAGCGAAAGGCTTCGTCAAATAATCGTCAGCTCCTAAGTCTAACCCGCGCACCCGATCTTCAACCGCATCGCGCGCGGTGAGAAGAAGGATGGGGCGGCGCCACCCCTTTTGGCGCAATTCGCGGCAAACTTCGAAGCCATCTCTTTTGGGCAGCATTACATCGAGAATGGCGATGTCGTAGTCATTGATTTCGACCTTGTAGAGCGCTTCATCGCCATCTGCGGCGACATCAACGGCATAAGCCTGTTCCCGCAGCCCACGCGCGATGAGACGCGCCATACGCGGATCATCTTCGGCAAGTAAAACGCGCATAAGGAGTCGCTCTGGCGACGATGTGATTAGTCTAGCGATTGCGTTCGGGGAAATAAAAGCGCGCGGCGTCTAAAAATCGCCCCCGGGGCGGACCGTTTGCGGCTCAGGTCGCTGCGATCTCCCAATCGGTTGCTAGAGTTCTTCGGACGTGACCTCTTGTTCGGTCTTCTCTTTGGGGGCGGATAGAGCGCGCCGGGGCCAGATGAGCGAAGCGATGATGGAGATAGCGAGCACCGCTACGACGATCGAAAGCGGGAGGATCGGCGAGATATGATAACCATACCGCTCTTCGATGACATCTTCGGCCAACATCTTGAACCCGATGAAGATCAGGACGATCGAAAGGCCAATCCTAAGGTAGTGGAATCGCTCGACGACTTTCGCGAGGAGAAAGTAGAAGGTGCGCAGCCCCAGGATGGCAAAGACATTCGAGGTGTAGACGATAAATGGATCGCGCGTTACAGCGAAGATGGCCGGGATGGAATCGACGGCGAAGACCAGATCGGTCGTCTCGACCATCACCAGAACGAGGAAGAGTAGCGTCCCGTTCAAACGACCGCGGACGCGCGTGAAGAACTTCTCGCCTTCGTAATGCTTCGTGATCGGAACGTATCGGGTGACGAAGCGCACCACGGGATTCTGCTCCGGGTGAATCTCCGTCTCCTCTTCGCGCAACATGCGAATCCCCGTGAAGATGAGGAACGCGCCGAAGATGTAGATTATCCAGTGGAAGCGGTTGATGAGCGCCGCGCCCATCAGGATCATCACCGCGCGCATCACCAGCGCGCCCAACACGCCCCAAAAGAGGACGCGGTGTTGGTATTCGCTGGGGACGCGAAAATAAGAGAAGATCAGAAGGAAGACGAAGAGATTGTCGACCGAGAGCGAGAGTTCGATAAGATAACCGGTCAGAAACTCTACGCCTTTGACGTGGCCGAGTTGATGGAAAACGCCCGCCGCAAAGATGAGCGCCAGCGAAATCCAAATGATGCTCCAAGTGATCGCCTGACGCGAACTAATAACGCGCGATCGGCGATTGAGGAGCCCAAGATCGACAGCGAGCAATAGAAGGATGAAGAGCGTAAATCCGCCCCAAGCCCATATCGAGTGCTCCATGCTGGTTAGATATAGCATCCGCTCTTCGAGAGAGGCAATCTGCGACGCGGCGAGCTTGCGCTGCGGCGAATAAACTCCTTAAGCTGTGATGGCGAAGGGAGCGCAAAATAGACGATGGACCGCTTCAGGCGTCATCCGCAGAATCCGATCATAACGGTCGATGATCTGCCGTTTCCGGCGATCGGTGTCTACAACCCCGGTGTCGCTGAGGTGAAGGGCGAGATCGTCCTCTTGCTCCGCGTCGAAGGGGTTGACGGCAGATCGCGGCTCCATGTCGCACGTAGCCGTGATGGCATCGGCAGTTGGCGCATCGATGAGACGCCGCTGCTCGCCCCGGAAGATCCGGAAAGTCCATATGAAGAACTCGGCTGCGAGGATCCGCGAATCACCTATGTCGAAGAGATAGATGAGTATGTGATCGCCTATGTGGTGGTCAGTTCGCCAGGGCCGGGCATCGCTCTCGCTCGCACGAAAGATTTCCGTCGGGCGAGTCCGATCAAAATGGTCTTATCGCCGCCCAACAAGAACGCAGCCCTCTTCCCGCGGCGGATCAACGGCGAATGGGTGATGCTGCATCGCCCGTCATCAAACGGCGTGGCGCATATTTGGATCGTTCGCTCGAAGGATCTGGTTTATTGGGGGCATCCGCAACTGGTCTTAGCCGAGCGCGGTGGGACGTGGTGGGATGGCGCGCGCGTCGGGGCTGGCGCCGTCCCGATCGAAACGCCCGAAGGCTGGTTGCTTATCTATCATGGCGTGAAGATGGTCGCCGGGACGCCGAACTACCGCCTCGGCTTGGCGCTGCTCGATCTGGACGATCCGACGCGGGTCATCGCGCGCTGCCGCCATCCCGCTTTCAGCCCTAATGCGCCTTATGAGCGCGTCGGAAACGGAATGAACATCGTCTTCACCTGCGGAGCGTTGCTGCGTGGCGATGAGGTTTGGATGTACTATGGTGCGGCTGATACTTGCATCGGGTTGGCGACGGCGAAGTTGAACGATTTGCTCGAATTCGCGCGCGAGACATGATGCGGTAAAGTTGCGACCGAGCCGCGCTCTCTTTTACAATCCGCCGGTTCGGGAGCGATTAACCGGTACGCCGAGAGCGTACGACACCGAGTTAAGTCTTTGAGAGAGTGAAGACATGATCAAATTGTTGAGCCGCATGGAGCGGACGCGAAGCCTGATCATCATCGGATTCGCGCTGTTGATGGGAGTAAGCCTCGTGCTCTTTTACGCCCCCGGGCGAGGTGGCAGCGTCACGCCTGCCGCCTTAGCCAGAGAGGTCGTGGCCCGCGTCGGGCGTGAAGAGATCACCGTCGGCGATCTGAACGCGGTCAAGCAGATCTACAGCCAGATGTTCGGCGGACCGTTAGGATTGCTTCAACTTGGCGGCGATAAGCGGATCTTGGATGGGCTGATACGCGATCGCGTCATCGCTCAAGAGGCGGCTCGCTTAGGGCTTGCGCCTTCGGATGCGGAAGTGGCCGATGCGATCCGCCGTCAGTTCACCGATGCTTCGGGAAAGTTCATCGGCTTCGAACGCTACAAGGAGACAGTCGTCGCGCGGTACGGTAGCGTCGAGAATTTCGAGCGGCAGATGCGAAACGCGGTCGCGGAAGAGAAGTTGCGCGCCTTCGTCACCGCCGGAGTGCAAGTTTCGGAAGAGGATGTTCTGGATACCTTCAAACGGCGTAATACGAAGTTTGATCTCATTTACGTGCCCGTGACGGTCGATAAACTGGCCCAGAAGATCCAACCGTCCGAAGACGAATTGCGCGCTTTTTACGAAGAGCATAAGACCGATTTCCGCATCCTCGAACCGCAGAAGAAGATCCGCTATATCTACATCGATCAGGAGAAGGTCGGACAGAGGATCAAAATTTCAGACGATGAGTTGCGGGCCGAATATGAGAAGCTGTCGCCGGAAAACAAACAGGCCGGCGTGCGCGTGCAGCAGATCGTGCTGAGGGTCGCGCGTCCCGAACTCGACTCGACGGTGCGTGAGAAGGCCGATGCGCTGGTGAGCAAACTTCGTGGCCCAGATGGCAAAGCGAGCGAAGAGGCGTTTGCCGAGGCCGCTCGCGGCAATTCGGAGGATCCGGCCACAGCGCGCGCGGGCGGATATCTGCCGCGGCCTGTTCGTCGTAATCCGAATAAACCTGACGATCCTTTGCAGCGAACGCTCGATGCCGAAGAGGGACAAGTCATCGGTCCAATTAAGTACGGTAACGCTTATTACATCTTCCGTCGCGGAGCGGCGGTGCCGAAAACCTTCGAAGAGGCGAAGCGCGAGCTGGAAGTCTCTTTGCGTAATCGCAAATCTTATGATGCGGCGGCGAAATTGGCCGATCGCGCCGTCGCTCTTTTGAAAGAGACGAAGGATGTGCAGCGGGTCGCTCAGGAGCTGGCTCCCGAAGCGAACATGTCGCCGCAGGAGATGGTGCGCGAAACGCCATATGTAAAGCCGGGCGACGATGTGCCCAACATCGGCGTAAATCCGCAATTCGAGGAGACGATCGCCCCGCTCAATGAGGTTGGCGATGTCGGAAATCGCGTCGGCGTGCGTGGCGGCTTCGCCATCCCGATGCTCGCCGATAAGCGCGATCCGCGGATCCCCGACTTCGCCGAGGTGAGGGATAAGGTGCTCGATCGCGTGCGCCGAGAGCGCGCTCGGCAGCAGCTCGAACAAGTGGCTCGCGAAATAGCTGACGGCGCGCAAAAACCAGAGGACCTGAGAACGCTCGCCGAAAAGCATGGCCTGCAGGCTCAAACGAGTTCAAATTACACGCTCGGGACGCCGATCACCGATGTCGGCACGAGCGCCGCCGCCGATGAAGCGATCTATGCGTTGCAGGCCGGACAGGTGACGAAGAATCCGATTAAGGTCAGCGATTCTTTGGTCGTCGTCGGCGTCACTAAGCGGACGGAGGCGGATCTTGCGGAGTTCGCCAAACAGCGCGATACGTTGATGGAAGAGGCGCTCGCCGAACGGCGCGCGCAGATCTTCAACGACTACGTCGAGCAGGCGCGCGCGCGCATGGAGCGTGAAGGGAAGATCAAGATCTACGACGATGTGCTTAAGCGCGCCGCCGAGTTCGATCAGTCGCTCTCCCGCCTCATCGAATTCGGCAAACCCGAGGAACGGCTCGTTTGAGCGACATAAGCTTAAGTTGGACCCAGGGGGCGAATTTGCGCGGATTGCCAACTCGTCCAAGCCCTGTGCCTCGGATAGGAGTCGACCTTCACAATCCGCGCATCAATTCGGCCATCTCCGTTTGAGCCAATTCAAGGCGTAGCAAAACTTCGTCGCCCTGTGTGGCGATGCTCAAGTTGTTGAGCGCAATCTGGGCCAGGCGCCCGCGATTGCCGGGCAACTGTGAAGCCAACGCTCCGCCGATCTGTTTCACTGCGACGATCGTATCGCCCAGATATTTTGCGTTTTCCGGCGATTGCGACCGCGCCGTTAGCAGAAGCTCAAAGCCTCGCGCCGTCGTGCTGATCGATCCGTAAAACTGCTTGACGGCGCGAATCGCGTTCGCCACTTCATCGTTGCCCATAATGTCGGCATCGAAGATAGCCGGTGGGACGGTGCCGCCGAAGCCGATGATCGCGTTGGCGTTGCGCGCTGCGAGCGCGACCAGATCATTGTTGACGCGATTGCGCCCCTTTTGCGCATCGAGCAGAGCCCGCACGCGCGCTGGCGTTCCCAACGCTAACGTGTGCGCGTCGAACTCCGTGACCGCGATCTCGCCCAGTTTAGCTGGCAGCAGACCTAAAAGCTTCACCTGTTCATCCGGAGTGAAGATATAGATCGAGCGCCCGCCGTAACGTTCTTCGCGGTACTTGCCTTTAGCCGCGATCCGTCCCGCGGCGATCATCGCGCCAGCGTTGAACCTGCCGCGCGCCAGGACCGCCGGTTCAACCTTCGTGGCCCCCGACGGCGCGCTGGTGAAATTGGCCCCGATGGCGATCCGTTCGAACGATCGCGGATCGATCCCCGTGCGTGATTTGAACTGATCCAGTTCTGAATTGATCTGATTGAGCTTCGCTGTATCGTTGGCATAGAGGCGCGGGAGCGCTTCGTTCAAGAGGCGTTGCGCATCGACGAACATTATCGCGTCAGAAGCCGGCAGCGCGGCCAACAGCGGATCGCTAACGCTTGAAGAAGCGCTTCGTTGCGCTGAGCCAACCGGCGAGAGGAGCAGCGAGATTAGACAGAGCGGGAAGAACGCGATTCTTCTTCTCATAAATCGTCACCTCGGAGAAGATTCGATCGATGACACGGTTGCGATCGGTTGTTCGGATGCTGTGCCAACCGTTCGGGTTGGCCGTTGCGGATCAAAGGTATCCGCTGGGCCGTGACCGAGCGAAGGGCGAGCGCGCGCATCTGAGCGGAACGCCCCTCACTCGGTTTCATGGCGCCTCGACGAGCAGCGCCAGACCCATGCCGCCGCTGACGCAGAGCGTCGCCAACCCGCGCCGCGCGCGCCGTCGCCCCATCTCATGCAGGAGCGTGACGACGATGCGCGTGCCGGTGCAGCCTATCGGGTGGCCCAGTGCGATCGCCCCACCGTTGACGTTCAATCTCTCCGGATCGAATTGTAGTTCGCGATCGCAAGCGATGACTTGGGCGGCAAAGGCCTCATTGAGTTCGACGAGATCTATCTCGTCGAGCGAAAGCTTTTGTCGTTCGAGCAAATTGCGCACAGCCGGCACTGGACCGATGCCCATCAGGTCCGGCGCGACCCCCACGATCTCATAATCGACAACGCGCCCTTGCGGGCGAAGTCCCATCCTCTCGACGGCGGTTTCGTCTGCCACTACGATGGCTGCCGCCCCATCCGTGATCCCTGAAGAGTTGCCCGCGGTCACGGTTCCATCTTTGGCGAAGACCGGCGGCAGCTTGCGCAGCGCTTCGAGCGTTGTATCGGGGCGCGGATGTTCGTCGTGAGAGAATAACTCGGGTTCACCGCGCGGCCCTTTGATCTCGACGGGAACGATCTCGGCTTCGAACCGTCCCGTGCCGATCGCTTCCGCCGCCCTCTTTTGCGAGCGCAAAGCGAAAGCATCTTGCTCCTCGCGCGAGATGGCGTAAATCTGGGCCAGTTTCTCCGCCGTCTCGCCCATCAACATTCCCGAAAGGGGATCGAGAAATCCGTCGCGATACATCGCATCGCTCAACTCCGCATGGCCCATGCGCAGTCCCCAACGTGCGCCCTCGACCAGATAGGGCACGCGCGACATCGTCTCTACGCCACCGGCGAGCACGATTGAAGCGCGCCCTAACATGATCTCTTGTGCCGCGAGGATGATCGCTTTCAGTCCAGAGCCGCACGCTTGATTGACCGTGTAAGCCGGGATCTCCTCCGAAAGGCCAGCCCGATAGGCGATCTGGCGTGCGACGTTAGGGCCGAGGCCGGCTTGTCGTGCCGAACCCCAGATGACTTCGCGCACCGCGGCGGGATCGATATGCGCGCGTCGCAAACTCTCGCGCGCGACGATGGAACCGAGTTCGGCTGCGCTGTGCTGGGCCAAAGAGCCGCCGAAACGACCGATCGGCGTGCGCACAGCTCCAAGCAGGTATACGCTCTTCATCTTGCGGCCTCGATGGCGTATCTCATATCCTTCTTCGCTCGCTTCTTTCGTTGACGACGGACTCAAGCGAGCCATCCTCTGTTACGCTCTCGATATCTGCGGGGAGGACAATCCCTGCTCGGTATGGAATCTGCTTCATGATCAGGCGGAATATTAACATAGATGGGCGGTAGAATCGATCAGCGCCATGCAAGGCGCTTTTGACGAGGAACGGTGGCGAGTCGAGGGTTGAGCGAAGAGTTCGCGCGCCAATTGGCCGGCGCGCTCGATGAGAGAGAGGAATGGGTGTGTGCGGAGGTGCCTGATGGCCCCGCCGTACTTTTGCGGCGCGGCGAATGGGAGGTGAGCCTAGCGCATGGGCAAGCGTTCCTCGCCTTCTGGACCAGAGCGGGAACGGCGATCTGGCGCGTTCTGTCGTGTGAGCGATCGGCAAGGGGACTGATGGTCGAGGTCGAGCGGCGTGCCGGGGCGGAAAAGTGTTGGCTGCGTTTTATGCCGCGCGCTTCCGAAGGGAGAACGCAAATTGAAGAGGCCCGCCGGGCGCGTTGTGCGCAGATCGTTGAGCTATTTCGCCAGCGTTTTGCTGGCGCGCGGATCTTGAGCCAGCGTTTGAGTAGAAGCGCGCGGCCTGGTGAAGCGGGCAGATTCGCGCGCATTCTTCTGTCGCAAGGGCGCACGCTTCGGGCCATCACTGGGCCGGTAGCTGAGTTGAAGACTCATGAGACGGATGCTTTCCTCGCTTCATCGCTCATCTGGTTCGCGCGGATCAATAGGCGCGACCACTCGGCGAAATTGTGTCTCGCAGTCGATTCGCCCCTAGCCGAAGATCTGGCCGAGCGCGTCGTGCTACTTCGTGAATCATGGCGACGGTGCATTGAGGTCTATAAACTGAAAGACCGTTCGCTCGAGCCTCAGCCTATCCCCTCGCTTGAAGATCTGCTCGCCGATGCTCCACCGCTTCGCGTGGCGCGCGCGTTCGAGTTGAGTCAAACGGCACGGCGCATCCAGATGCTCGCTCCCGAGGCCGTTGAGATCGCGCGCGCGCGGCATGGCGAGACGCTGCGTTTTCGCGGCTTGAGTTTCGCGCGCGTAAGGCGCGTCGTCGGTGGCGAGCGCGCTTGGTTCGGCATTGAGCGGCGGCGGCAACTCGATGAGTCATCTTGGCCGGAACTTTGTCGTTTGGTCGAGGATCTGCGCGCGCATCGAAGGGCTGGAGCGGAGAACAAAGAGCACGCTTTCTATCGTGCGGAGCCGGAAGCTTGGCTCGAATTCATGTTGAAACGGGAGATCGCCGCGCTCGATGCGAACTTACGGCTATCGCCGCTCCACGCGCAATTCCGTGTCGCCCAGAGCGGAGAGTCGGGTCGTCCTATCGATCTGATCGCGCAACGGCGAGATGGTCGGCTCGTGGTGATCGAGTTGAAGATCAAAGTGGACGCCGGTTTCGTCATTCAAGGCGCGGATTACTGGCGACGGATCGAGGCCCAACGACGGAAAGGCAATTTAGCGCGTTTCTTTCCAGATGTGCCGATCGCCGACGATCCCCCTATGCTCTACTTGGTTGCTCCGATGCTCGCTTTCCCGCGAAAGCTGCATGCGATCGCGCGCCTCATCAGATCCGAAATAGAGATCCACCGCATCGAGTTGAACGAAGATTGGCGCGCTGGAGTTCGCGTCGTCAGGCGCGTGCGGGTCGGCGATGAAGAGTGTGCCTGAGCTTCATCGAGCTGCGTGGCGTTCATTCGCCGTTGATCTTCATCGCGCCTTCGACCGACATGCGCGCTTTCTCCTTAGCTTTAGCGCGCTCCATCTCGTCGCGCGCTTGGTCTGAGGTCGAGCGTATACCGGCCACTCTTAGGCGGAATTCGTCCGGGTTGCTCGCGCCACGCAACGCCTCTTCGAGCGTAATCAAACCTGATTGATAGAGATGGAAGAGCGATTGATCGAAGGTTTGCATCCCGTATTGCGATGTGCCGGCGGCGATCGCGTCGCGGATCAAAGGGGTCTTCTCTTCGTTGGCGATGTAGTCGCGGATGAGGGCGGTCGAGACCATCACCTCGACGGCAGGCACGCGCCCGTTACCGCGTGCGGCGCGCACCAGACGCATCGAGATGACGGCTTTGAGGATTCCGGCCAGTTGAATGCGCACGCTCTTTTGTTGGTGCGGCGGAAAACTCGAAACGATGCGCGTGATGGTCTCGGTCGCATCAAGCGTGTGAAGAGTCGAGAGGACGAGATGGCCCGTCTCCGCGGCGGTGAGCGCCGTTTGGATCGTCTCGAAGTCGCGCATCTCGCCGACGAGGATCACGTCCGGATCTTGGCGCAATGCGCCGCGTAGAGCTTCCGCGAATGAGCGCGTATCGACATCGACCTCGCGTTGTGAAATGAAAGACTTCTTGTCGCGATGCAGGAATTCGATCGGGTCCTCGATCGTGACGATGTGCCCGCTGCGCGTCGAATTGATGTGATCGATCATCGCTGCGAGCGTGGTCGATTTGCCGGAACCGGTCGTTCCCGTGACGAGGATCAAACCGCGCCTTTCATCGGCGATTCGCTCGATGACGGGCGGAAGGCTGAGTTCGCTGATCGAACGGATCTGATCGGGGATGACGCGCAAGACCATGCTGACCGAGCCGCGTTGTTGAAAGATGTTCGCGCGAAAGCGGCCCAGCCCCGACACCGCATAGGCGATGTCGACCTCGGAAAATTCCTTGAAGCGCTGCTTCTGACGATTCGACATCATGGCGAAAGCCATGTCGAGCGTATCGTCTTTGGTCAAGCGCGGAGCATCGACGAGCGGTTTCAATTCGCCGCCGACGCGGATGAAGGGTTGAGCCCCTGCCTTGATGTGTAGATCGGAAGCGCCGTAATTGACCGCCGCGCGCAGTAGATCGTCTATTTTGATGGCCATGGTTCTTAAACGATCCGCTAGGAGTTAAGTTCTCATCTTCGGTCGATGTGAGGCTCTCCGCTTCGGGGCCGAACGATCTTTGGCGGGGCAAGAGAAAGGCGCGACCCAACAGCGGAAGTCGCGCCTTGCGATTTTACGAAGCTTTTCTGGGCTCGTCAACGATCAGTTTTCGCAGGCAGGATCTTAGGCGTAGCGCCGATCATGCGGCGTAATGATGCTCGTTGACGTAAGTCAGCCATTCGCCCGGCGCCGGGCGTTGCCCCGAAGTGATCTCGAAGAAGACTTGCTGAATGCGCGCCGTGATCGGGCCGCGTTTGCCCGACCCGATGACGATGCGATCGACGGAGCGAATAGGCGTGATTTCAGCGGCGGTGCCGGTGAAGAAGAGCTCATCGGCGAGGTAGAGGGAGGCTCGCTGAATCTCTCGCTCTTCGACCGGGATGCCTAGTTCGCGACAGATTTGAATCACGCTATCGCGCGTGATGCCGAGCAGTATTGAGGATGAAAGCGGAGGGGTTAGAATCCTCCCATCGGTGACGAGGAAGAGGTTCTCGCCCGAGCCTTCTGAAACGTAACCGCGATCATCGAGCGCGATGCCTTCGGCGAAGCCGTTGAGGATCGCTTCCATCTTGATCAGCTGCGAGTTCATGTAGTTGGCTCCGGCTTTCGCCAACGGCGGCATCGAATTGGAGGTCATCCGATTCCAAGACGAAACGCACACATCGACGCCGCGCTCGAGCGCTTCATCGCCGAGATATTTGCCCCAATCCCACGCGCAAATGTAGCAGCAGAGCGGGTTAGGGAAGGGATTGACGCCGAAAGCCGGGGCGCGTTCATCGAGGCCGCGAAAGATGACCGGACGAAGATAGCACTGGTCCAGGCCGCTCCTTGCAACCAATTCAACGCACGCATCGCAAAGCTCGTCGAGCGTCCAATTGTGCTCCATGCGATAGATCTTCGCCGAGTTCAAAAGCCGCTGGATATGCTCGCGGAGGCGAAAGATCGCCGGACCTCGCTCGGTCTTGTAACACCTGATCCCTTCGAAAACGCTCGAACCGTAATGTATGACGTGTGACATGACGTGGACGCGCGCCTCATCCCATGGGATGAAACGCCCGTTGTGCCAAACTTCAGGCGCGATGCGTATGGTGCTGACATCTTTCTGCGGTGCGTTTTGGGCGAGCATTACGATTGCTTCTCCTTAGTAGCTTTCGATCGTGGACTGTCAATTTGAAGTTTTTAGCCTGCCACGATACCGTAAGTAGCGGGCGCTTGGCAAGCAGAGTGGGTTCTCCGGTTTGAGAGCTTTGAGGTTCGAAAAGGGCGAGGATTTCGATGGCATGCGAATCTCTATCGGCTTGTTCCGCGCTTGTGGCATCGCCGCATCTCTTTTGCTGGGTTGCCATATCTCGAAGGTGATGAACGAAAGACAGGATAAATCGCCGGATGCGCGCGCTACGCACTTCGCCGCTATCGTCATAGACATGCACGCTGATACGGCGCAGCGATTGCTCGATGAGGGCGTCGATCTCGAAGAGCGATTGCCGGATGGTCATCTCGACGCAGTGCGCATGCGCGAGGGAGGGCTCGACGCTCAATTCTTCGCCATCTGGGTCGAGCCGCAGTTTTATGGCTTAGGCGGGCGACGGGCGATGGAGCGCGCCGATCGCCAAATCGCCGCAGTGCGCGCCTTCGTCGAACGTCATGCGGATAGATGGGCGCTAGCGACGACCGCCGAGGAGGTCAGACGCGCCGCGCGCGATGGGAAGCTCGCCGCGCTCATGGGACTCGAGGGCGGGTACGCGATCGATGAGAGACTCGAGAACGTCGAGCGCTACTATCGCCTTGGCGTGCGTTACATGTCGCCGACGTGGGTGGTGAGTTTGCGCTGGGCCGGCTCTTCGGGCGATGAGGTGGGAAGATCGCGCGGACTCAGCGAATTCGGGCGCGCCGTCGTGCGCGAGATGAATCGCTTGGGGATGATGGTCGATGTCTCGCACGTTTCGGATCGAACCTTCTGGGATATCATCGACACATCACAAGCTCCGGTCATCGCTTCGCATTCGGGAGCGCGCGCCATCGTCGACCACCCGCGGAATCTGACGGATGAGCAACTGCGCGCCATTGCGCGCACGGGCGGTCTGTGCGCGGTCGCCTTCTATCCGGCCTTCTTGGAACCGGGATGGGAAGAGAGGAAGGAGCGCGTCGAGGCGGAGATCGCGCCGCTCGTGCGTGAGGAGACGCAGACCATCCGCGGCAATCCATCGCAAAAGCGCGCGGCGCGTGACCGTGTGCGCGCGCGTGAATTCGCCAAAAGATTGCCGCCCGTTCCCATCGCTCGCGTCGTCGATCACATCGACCACATCGTGCGCGTTGCTGGAATCGATCACGTCGCGCTGGGTTCGGATTTCGACGGCATTCAGGCCGTCCCGCAGGGACTCGCCTCCGTCGCGGAACTGCCGAACCTGACGGCGGAGTTAGTGCGGCGCGGATATTCCGTTACGGATATTCGAAAGATCCTCGGCGAAAACGTCTTGCGCGTCATGGAGGAGGTCGAGCGTCGCGCTGCGGAGTTAAGGCGGCTTCGCTGATCGCGCATCTGGACCGTGAATGGCGCGGTCGGTTGTGGATATCGTCTGGCGTCAGATCTTCGCGAAAGGGTTGACAACCGGCGACCGTTTTGGTGAATCTTAAAAGGCGGCTCCCGATTTGAGGAGCCGAGAGCTGCTCGATCCGATCATCTCCCTTCGTCGAATGATGAGATATCGTCTTCTCATCTGCTGTTTGTTGGCTTCATTCTTTTTGCTGGATGGGCGCGCGCGATCCTTTGGCCAAGACCCTTCATCGGGTACGAGGCCGCGAATCGTCTCGCGATCGGCATATCCACAAACGCACACGGCACCATCTCCTCCTCAGCAATCGCTGCCGCCTAAGTTGATGGCCCCGCTCGTCGGCGCGGGGGCGCCGGCATTGCCGATTGGGACCTCGGCCCTTACGCCAACGATCGCCGTGCCGATCGCTCCGCCGAAACCCTTGCGTCCGCTATCTTATGACAAAGTCAAAGTCAAGTTGGAGGAAGCGAAACGCCTGCTCAGATCGCGTCCGGTGTTAGCGGCGGCGGGGAGCCCGTCAACCTTCTTCGTCACGTTGACAGCCTATGATCCGCTGACCTCGCAACTTCACTTGATCACTTTGCCGAAACAGACGTTCTTGACGCGCGGCGCGGAGGTGACAGTGCAAACATCGGCCGGTAAATTGGTCCTCGTGCGCGTCCTGCGCCCGAACTATGTCAATACCGCGGTCGAAATCCGCGACGTCGTGACGGGAGAGCATCTAGCTCCTTTGATCGTCGAATATCCGATCGAGAAGGGCGGCGCATTTCGCGAGATGGCTTACTACGTTTCGGCTCATCCGGCGCTTTTGACCGACGAGCTTATTCGCGCCGGGCGCGAGTATGTGCGGAGCATGGTCGATCTAGCGGCGAAGCGTTTGCGCGATAAAGGGGTGAGCATTTCGCCGCAGATCCTCGACATCGCCGAGCGATTGTGCGTGGTCGAGCACGTCGATCACGAACGATTCATGCGCGAAAGCCGTCTGCAGTTGTTCGAAGAGATCTACGCGCTTTACGGATTGAACGAGCTTGACGCCTATCGATATTCGGTCAGCGCCGCTGGAGCCGGCGGCATGGTCCAGATGATACCGTCAACCTACCAGATGATTCGCAATCGGCATCCAGCCGTTGGGCTCAACCCCGATTTCGTTTTGGGGATGCGTAACCACGGGAACGCGCTCGAAGCCATGCTCCTGTACATGCAGGATACGTGGAACGACTTGGCGCTAGATCCTGACATCGCTTATGCGTTGAGCGTCGGATGGGCGACGCAGGATGATCTGGTCGCCGCCGGATACAACTCCAACCCGGCGCGCTTGCCGTCGTACATACGGCGCGGTGGGGCGACTTGGCGCTCCTTCCTCCCGCGCGAAACGCAGATCTACTTGCAGATCTATCAATCGCTGGATAGTTTGATCCCGCTCAAAAGGCGAGCTGACAAGCAGGTGCCAGCGGCCAACTCTTCAGGTGATGTCAGACAGCGACGTGAAGCCTCTGACATTACGCGCCGCAATCCATAAACGAATTGGTGGACAGGAAACGCCTCACGTGAGCGCATCCTTAAGTTCGGCATGCATGGTCCTGTCGCTGTACTGTAGCCGGTAGAGCCGCCAATAGAGGCCGCGCCGAGCGAGCAGTTCTTGATGCGTTCCCTGTTCGCGGATTTGGCCGTGATGCAGCACGATGATGCGATCGGCGTTCTGAATCGTCGAGAGCCTGTGGGCGATGACGAGCGAAGTCCGATCGCGCATCACGCGCTCAATCGCTTTTTGAATGAGCTGTTCGGTCTCCGTGTCTATCGAGCTGGTTGCTTCGTCGAGGATGAGGATGGCCGGATCGAAGGCAAGCGCGCGCGCGAAACTGATCAGTTGCTTCTGCCCGACGGATAATCCGGCGCCGCGTTCGCGGACCTCGGCTTTGTACCCACCGGGCAAGCGTTCGATGAAGCGATCGGCTTGAACCTCGCGTGCGGCCCAGCGCACCCGTTCTTCCGTGATATCGTCTCGCCCCAGTCTGATGTTGCTTTCGATCGTGCCGCTGAAGAGGAAGACATCTTGGAGGACGACGGCGAAATTCTGTCGCAGCGAGCGCAGATCCCAATCGCGCACATCGACGCCGTCGAGCAAGATGCGCCCGCGTTGCACGTCGTAGAATCGCATCAACAGGTTCGTGATGGTGGTTTTACCAGATCCGGTGTGGCCCACGATCGCAACCGACTGGCCCGGCTCGATGGTGAAGGAGACATCACGGAGGACCCATTCTTCGTCGTTATAAGCGAACCAGACGCGCTCGAACTCGATCTTCCCGCGCGCCCGCCCAGACTTGCGCGCGACCGTTGGCGGCGTGATCGAGATCGGCTGATCGAGCGTGCGGAAGATGCGGTGCGAGGCGACGACCGCCGCTTGCAGTACGTTGTACTTATCGGAGATGTCGCGGATCGGCTGAAAGAGCTGCTGGAGATACTGAATGAAGGCGACGAGCGCTCCTAGCGAAAGGGTCTGCGTGAACGGCGCGCTCTGCATCACGCGCCAGCCGCCGTACCAGATAATCAACGCCGTGCCGATGGCGCCAATCAGATCGACGAGCGGGAAGAAGATGGCGTAGTAGAAGATCGTCTCGATGTTGGCGCGGCGATAGTCATCGTTCAGTTCATGAAACTGCGCGCGCGCCTTCTCCTCGCGGTTGAAGAGTTGGACGATCTGGGCGCCCGATAGATGTTCTTGCAGGAAAGCGTTGATGCGCGCTAGGCGCGTCCGCACGCGATCGTAACCGCGCCGCGCGTGGCGACGAAACCACATCGTCACGGAGAAGAGCATCGGCACGGTGAGCAGTGTGACCAGCGTCAAGCGCCAGTCCATCCAGAACATGAGCGCCGCGATCGCTACGATCATCACCAGATCGCCGAGGACATCGATGACGCCGGAGGTGAAAAGTTCGTTGAGCGCATCGACATCCGAAGTCAGGCGGGTCATGATCCGTCCGACGGGAGTTTTGTCGTAGTAGGCGACGTCTTGCCGCTGAAGTTTGGTGTAAAGTTCGCTGCGCAGATCATACATCACGCGCTGCCCGACCGTTTCGAGCAGCACCGTTTGCACGTAGGAGAGGATAAACGTGAGAAGGAGAACGCCGAGGAACGCGAGGGCGAGCCAGCGCAACCCGCCGAGTCGATGCGGGACGATGTACCAATCGATGGCATATTGCGTGAACTTCGGTTGCAGTATGCGCAGCGCGTTTAGGATGAGCGTGAGCAGTAGCGCCGGAACGAGCGTGCGCGCGTATGGACGCAGGTAGCGCAGCAATCGGCGCGCGATTTGCCAATCGTAAGTCTTACCGATGGCTTCTTCCTCGTGAAATTGTTTGACCGCTGTCGCCATGCCTCTCCTCACGAAAGCGGGACGGATTCGAGATGTTCGCGCCGCGGATAATGTGCGGCGATGGCCATCGCCGCGAGCGCGAACATCAGATAGGCTAAACGATCGCGCGTCAGAAAGAAAACGACCACTCCGAAGATCGCCGCCGCCTCGCACAAGGCAAAGGCGATGATGTAAGCGCGTACGACCTGCCAAATCTTGCGCCGCGCGACGGCCAGGGCGAGCAACACGCGCTTGACGATGACAGATGAGGCGACGCTCACCAGACCCATAAAACAGAGAAGCCAGTTAAGGGTCAAGCGACCCTCTTCGCGGGCTGATCCCCTGCGTTCGATGAGCCAAAGCATGATCGCGTAAAGGGCGATCGAGCCGAGGAAGATGAGCCAAAGCAGAAAAAGGATCTTCAGATTACGCTCCACGACTTTCGCTTGACGATCAGGTTGCAGCGAATCCATGCCTTCACATTTCCCCGCTGAGGTTGGATCGAAAGACGGCTCGATCAACTCGCCGCCAACTCTTCTTCGAGCAACTGGCGTTCATAAAGCGCCGCGTATTCGCCTCCGCGAGCGAGCAGTTCATCATGAGTGCCCATCTCGATGATCTCGCCCTCATCGAGGACGTAGATCATGTCCGCGTCGCGAACGGTCGAGACGCGATGCGAGACGATGATGCTGGTCCGCTCGCGCATCACTTCGCGCAACCTCGTGAGTATCCTCTCCTCCGTGTAGGTGTCAACGGAAGAGAGCGCGTCATCGAGTATCAGAATCTTCGGTTGACGAATGATGGCGCGCGCGAGCGTCGTGCGCTGTTTCTGCCCCCCCGAAAGCGTGATGCCGCGTTCGCCAACGAGCGTATCAAACCCCGCCGGAAACTCGCGCACATCGTCACTCAATCCGGCGACTTCGGCGGCCCATTCGATCTCGGCGCGCGATGCTCCCGCGACGCCAAAGGCGATGTTCTCGGCTAGCGTTTCGCTGAACAGGAAAGGTTCCTGTGGCACGTAACCGATGCTCGCGCGAAGCTGGGCCAGAGGTCGCTCGCGCACATCTACGCCGTCGACGAAGACCGTCCCGGGCGGCGGATCCAGAAGGCGTGGGATCAGATTGATGAGCGTCGATTTGCCGCTGCCGGTGCGCCCGACGAAAGCGACCGTCTGCCCGGCTTCGATCGTCAGATTGATGTCGCGCAGAACCGGAGGCGCGTGTTCGTGATAGCGGAAAGTCAAATTGCGAAACTCTATTCGCCCGTTGATCGGCGGATGCGCGCGCGCGTGCGGGCTATCTGTGATGCTCGGTTGAATGGCGAAGATGGCGTTGATCCTTTTTAGACTCGCGGTGCCGCGTTGATAGAGGTTGACGACGTAGCCCATCGCGATGAGCGGCCAGATCAGGCGCGTCAGATAGAGGTTGAATTCAGTGAACTGACCGACGCTGATCTCGCCGCGCGCGGCCAGCGCCCCGCCATACCAGATGATGAGCATGAATCCTAGCCCAATCAGAAATTGAAGCAGCGGGCGCATGGCTGCGGAGATGCGCACAAGACTGAGATTGCGCTCGGCGTAGAGCCGGTTCAATCTGTTGAAAGCCTCGATTTCAGCCTCTTCCTGAGCGTAGGCGCGCACGACGCGCACGCCCGTGAAATTCTCTTGCGCGCGCGCGGAGATCTGCGCGAAGAAATCTTGAATCTTCTCGAACCGCAGGTGGATCTGCTGGCCCAGGTATTTGACCGTCAGCGAAACGAGCGGCATCGTGGTGAAGAGCAACAGGGTCAAACGCACGCTGATGCGTAACATCAACGGCAGAATCAGCAAGATGACGAAGAGCGTCTGCAACGAATACATGATGGCTGGGCCAGCCAGTTGACGCACGGCGGATAGATCGTTAGTCGCGCGCGCCATCAGGTCGCCGATGCGGTGCGAATGGAAGAAGGAGAGCGGCTGTCTCTGCAGGTGAGCGTAGAAGTCGCGCCGCAGGTCGTACTCGATATGGCGCGACATGCCGATGAGGATGAGTCGTTGCAGGAAAAGAAATATCCCGCTCACCGCGCTCACGCCGAGGACCGTGAGCGCATAGCGCGTCAATTTAGCCCAGGTTACACCGGCGCTTAAGTCATCCACGGCGTGACCGACGATGAGCGGGACGAGCAAGCCGATGATGACGGAAGCGAAGACGCAAAACGTTCCGAAAATCAGAGACCGTCTATAAGGGCGAAAATATCGCGCGAATTTACGTAGATCGTCCATGGCCGAGTGATCGCCGCGAAATCTGATGCCCTTCTATGATGCGCCATCTTCGCGTTCAATTCAAAATGGGGGCGCCGCTCTCAGTCGAACGGCTGTTATGTGGACGGGCCTGAAGCCACTCATCCTGCGATTTCAAGTGGGTTGCAGAGAGCATCAGGATGATTCAGCTTCACTCTCCGTTCGCTCGCCCTCTAAAGGCGCGGCGGGAGGTTGCAGATCGCTTTTGGGAAGTTGGGATTCGAGTTCAGCGAACGCTTCTGCGGTCGAACTGAAATCCTCATCCGGCGGCGTGCCGATTCGGTTGCGCCCCGCACGCTTGGCCGAGTAGAGAGCTTGATCGGCGATCTCGATCAACTTTTCGCGCGAGATCGTGTGGCGCGGGAAGGTCGCCACGCCGAATGAGGCCGTAATGCGCCCCACATCCGGGATCTCGATCCGCTCGATGCGTTTGCGGATCCGCTCGGCTACGGTCAACGCGCCTTGGGTATCGGCTTGCGGAAGGATAAGCGCAAACTCCTCGCCGCCTAGTCTCGCTGCCGTATCGACGCCGCGGAGTTCATCGCGTAGGACGTCGGCCAGAGTGCGCAGGACGCGATCTCCGACCTTGTGCCCGAAAGTGTCGTTGATGCGCTTGAAGTGGTCGATGTCGAGCATGACTAGCGATAACGGTTGTCGCATCCTCATCGCCAGATGGATGTCGCGATCCAGTTGCATCTCAAACGAGCGGCGATTGACGCAGCCGGTGAGCTCGTCTGTGAGCGCTTGCTTCTGCACCCGCTCGAACAACCGCGCGTGATTGACGGCGACGGCAACCTGATCGGCGACCGTGCGCAGAAGAAGCAATTCGTTCTCCTGCCAGATGCGGCTCGGATCGTCGGATTGGACCATCAATGCCCCGATAACGCGCTCGCCATAGATCAATGGGACGACGGCGAAGGGATGGAAAGAGGGTTCGCTCGATAAACTCTCGTCCCGCCCATCGACGACGTAGTTTTGCAGATTGTTGGCAAAGCGCGCGCAATAGGCGCTCAAATCGCCATAGATCTCCACTTCATCGGCTTCAGCGCGGTCGCCGCCGCGGAAGTAGATTTTGGTTAAGGCCGCATTGTGATGCCCTTCTTCGACGCGCAATGCGCAGCAGCGGACGCTAAGCGCACGCCCGACCTCGTTGACGGTGGTCTGAAGGACGCTGTCAAGTTCAAGCGAGCTGCGAATCGCCGTCGCGATCCGGTTGATGGCGATCTCGCGCCCGGCCTGCTCTTGAAGCAGCCGCGCTAACTTGGTCGTAACCGCTACGGTCAACTGCAACGAAGTCGCCTTCGGCATGCACGCGCGAACGGCACTGGAAAAGAGCGAGGCTTGGAACGGGCGCTCGGCCATGACCCGCGCCATCAAATACTCTAGGGCCGAATAGACGATGTCGGGCTCGAAGGTCCATATCACCTCATCGCCCGCATCCGCTTCGCTCGCCCTCCCGTTGCGCACCGAAGCCAACACGCCGGAGAAGCGCGAGTCGGCGATCACGACGAAACGTTCTTCCAGATCATCATGGGCTGTATGCTTGATCAGCATCGGTTCGCGGTCATAATCGCTCTCGCGTAGAGGTAGATGGTGAAAGGCGTCATCCGGATCGAGAAAGAAGAAGGCATAACGCGCCGCGCGCCCAATCGCCCGCGCGCGCATCAGCTCGCGCAAAGGCCGCTCCGGGGCGTAAGGCAGCCCTTCGACCACAAGGGCTGCCAGTTTGTTCTCTAAAACCACGTCCTCGAAGTAGCGATGAAGTTGAACGATCGTCTGTTCCGCGCACTTGACGGGAGTCAGTTGGCGCGGATGCTGTGCGAGCAGGCTGTGGTAAAGCGATAACATGTGGCGAAGAGCGACTCGAGCGTCCGAATTGCCAAGGGGGCGAGATCAACTAGGCAAAACAGATTTTTACACGGCTCCGACCTTCTTGTCCACTGTCCGGTTTAGAAGAGCGCGCCTTGGGTCTCATCTTCTTTCGCTTCCGGCGACCAGAGGTAGCGCGCCAAGTCGCAGCGGCCTCGCGCGTCGAAGATCACGCCTTCGGCTTCGAGCATGCGCTGTTGTTTATCTGGCGGCAACATGATGCGGCTCGTCGAACAACCGCCTTGCGAATTGATGACGCGATGCCAGGGGACGGAGTCATCTGCTGAATGCATGACGAAGCCGACGGTGCGGGCCGAATACTCTGGGCCGAGTAGTCTGGCGATTTGTCCGTAGGTCATCACGCGTCCAGGCGGTATGCGCCGCACGATCTCGAAGACGCGCTCGCGATAGTTGGGATCGTCGGCGCGTGTAGGATCAGCGTTTCGGTTGCGTTCCATGACCTTAGCCTTTCGGGATCATTCCGATCGCGCCCTTTCGATCAGCACGGCGCGTGCTGGAGCGCCATCGCCTGCGCCTTCGGCAATGAGCAGCGGCAGGCACACCAGTTCGTAAATTCCGCCGGGGACCTCGCTCAGGTTCAAGCCTTCGACGATGACGACCCCGTTGTTGAGCAGGATCTTGTGGGTGGGGAAATCGGTCGAGCCGTAACCTTCGATCGACAGGTAATCTATTCCAACCAGCAGCGTTCCTCGCTCGACGAGCGCGCGCGCGGCTTCCGGGGTTAAGTAGACGTAGTCTTCGCGGAATCGATCCGTTCCGTTCTTCCACCAAGAGGAGTTGCGCGTTCTGAAGAGTATGCGCCCATAGCGCGGCAGGTCCTGTTTTTCGAGGAAACTGACCTCGATCGCCCGCTCTTCTTCGGGCACTTCGACGACGACGGCTTCGCCGATCAGGGCTTCGAGCGGCAGATCTTCAGCTTTCATCCCATCGGAGATGAAGTGCGCCGGAGCGTCGACATGCGTTCCGGTGTGCGCGCCGAATCTGAGTTGCGAGACGTTGGCCACGTCGCCGCGCGCGAGCGCCATCCAGGTTTCGATGGAGATCGGCGGATCCCCCGGATAGACAGGGGTTCGCGATCTGATCGGGACGCTGATATCGTAAATGCGCATCTTGCGCGACAAATCTAGCCGCAGCGCTTCGGCCTTGTCAATGGGCCGTTTTCGATAGGTCGAAGCTTGCGCCGATCGTTCGGCTGGGTTAGCATCGGGGTGAGGTGTCGGAACAGGGGAGGGAAGCGAGGATCGTTTCAGGGCACCGGCGTTTGCGCATCGCCGCTTCGATCTATCTTAACTCAGCGCCGCTCATCTGGAGTTTCAGGCGAGGTTCTTTACGCGAGCGCGTCGAACTGTGGACCGATGCGGCTCCGGCGCGTTGCGCAGACATGCTGGCGCGCGGGCTGGTGGATGTGGCTTTGGTTCCGGTCATCGAATATCAGCGTTTGCCGGAAGCGCTTCTCATCCCCGGCGTTTGCGTCGGCGCGCGCGCGCGCGTGCGGAGCGTCGTCATCGTAACGCGCGGCATGGCGTTGGAAGAGGTCGAAAACGTTGCGCTCGATCTTTCTTCGCGCACTTCGGCTGCGCTGGTTCAGATCATCTTCCGGGAGTTCCTCGGGCGTAGGCCGCACTTCGTGCCCGCGAAGCCTGATCTTGAACTCATGTTGAGGGAGCATGATGCCGCTTTGCTGATCGGCGATCCGGCGATGACTTTCGCGCGTGAGGGGAGGCGAGTGTATGACCTGGCGGAAGTTTGGCGCGCGCACACCGGTCTCGGTTTCGTTTTCGCGATGTGGATGACGCGCATGGGGAGCGAAGTCGAAGTTGCGGATTTCGCCCGCGCGCGCGCGGAGGGGTTGGCGCGTGTCGAGGAGATCGTCGCCGAATATGCTGAAAAGCTGGCATTGCCCCCCGCCGAATTGCGCGAATACTTGTTGGAGAACATAAGCTTCATCCCGGATGGCGAGATGCGTGCGGGTCTCGAACTCTATTTTCAACTAGCGCACAAGCACGGTTTGATCGATGCGCTGCGTCCGCTCGCGTTTGTCGGCGGTTGAGTTTGGCGTTCTCATCGGTAGGCCTAACCTGCCGTATCGCTTGCGCGAAGCTCGCTTCGCGGGCGAAAATTTACGGGTTTCGCGCGGCCTTTCGCGGATTCCAATCAGCGGAGCGTTAGATTTGAAGATGGTGAGCGCAGAGAAGGATATTCAACCGATACTCGATCGCGCCCTCTCGGGCGAGCGTTTAACATCGGAGGATTGCGCCGCGTTGCTCGAATCTCACGATTTCGTGCGCATCGGCCTAGCCGCCGATGAGATTCGCCGACGTTGGCATCCCGACAACGTCGTCACGTACATCATCGACCGCAACATCAACTACACGAACGTGTGCAACGTCGTCTGCACGTTTTGCGCCTTCTATCGGCGGCCCGGCGCGAAGGACACCTATGTGCTGACGTTCGATGAGCTGTGCCGCAAAATAGACGAAACGCTCGCCGTCGGCGGGACCGGGATCCTGATGCAGGGCGGGTTGCATCCGGACTTCGGCATCGAGTGGTATGAGGATCTATTGCGCAGACTTCATGAGCGCTATCCGACTTTGCAGCTTCATTGCTTCTCCCCGCCGGAGATCCACAACATACACTTGATCTCGAAGCTCTCTTATGAAGAGATCCTTTTCCGCTTGAAGGAGGCCGGATTGTACAGTTTACCTGGCGGCGGCGCGGAGATCCTGGATGATGAGGTCCGGCGTCGGGTCTCAACGAAATGCACGACCGAAGAGTGGCTCGCGGTGATGCGTGCCGCGCACCGCGTCGGTTTACGTTCGACCGCGACGATGATGTTCGGCATCGGCGATCGCCTCGAACATCGCGTGCGCCACTTGCAGCGGATCCGCGATCTGCAGGATGAGACGGGGGGATTTACGGCCTTCATCCCGTGGACTTTCCAGCGCGAGAACACGGCGCTCGGTCGGCGTATCAAAGAGGAGCCGACTGGGATCGACTATTTGAAGATGCTCGCCGTCTCGCGCCTTTTCCTCGACAACATCGAGAACATACAGGTCTCTTGGTTGACTCAAGGGTTGCGTTTGGGCCAGGTGGCGCTGCGGTTCGGGGCGAACGATATGGGGTCGGTCATGATCGAGGAGAACGTCATCTCGGCAGCGGGGGCGCATTTCCGCGCCGACGAAGCGACGTTGCGGCGTCTTATCGAGAATGCTGGCTTCATCCCACAGCAGCGAGACATCCTCTACCGCCATGTCGATCGGCAGCCGGAGGCGACGGCCATCGCCTGATCGAGTTGCATCTCGCCGCGCTCTCGTTCGGTTCGATTCAGTTCGAGCGGCGAGCGCGGAGCGGATCGGTTATGCCGTCAAACGCGGAGGCACAACGCGCGGAAGGGAGCGGCGAGCGCGACGAGACGGCGAGGAGAGGCGGTAAACGGGTCCTTTATCGCCGTTTACGCGCGCTGCGGGGAGAGGGCGTGGTGCGCGCAGATTACGATCTCGCGCCTGCGCTCCCGCCGTTGCTGGTCGGATTCGCTCTGCTGCTCATTCTGGTCCTCGGCCTCGGCGTCCTCAGCGTTCGTCGTTTAGAGATCGTGGGGCGCACGACGCTCGACCTTGAACGCCAGCATGCCGCCAAGATAAGCCTCCTTCTGCGTCTGCGCACGGCTTTGACGGAACTGAACAATCAAGCGCGGGCGCGCGCCGAAGCGGAAGCGCGGCGCGAGCTGCGTCCGCCCTTCGATCTGCCGTTGCGCAACGCGCGCGGCGAAGTGCGCGATCTGCTCGACGCTTTCCAAAAGACGGCCCTCTGGCAGACAGATCTGGGCCAGCAGCTTGGCCGTCAAGTCGCGGATTTCGTCGAAACGGCGGTTGACTCCGAGCGCTTTTCGCTCGAAGGCTTTGAGCGTTTCCGCGCGCTTGAGGCGACGCTCGATCAGATGTTGCGCGATCTCGGGCGCGAGCAGGATGAGATCTTGCGCACAAGCGAGGAACTGGAGCGTGAAGCGGCCAGTCGTATACGGCTGTTGACCTATCTTGCGGCGCTCACCGGCGCCTTTGTCGCCGCTGGGACGATCTGGGAGGTGCAGCGTCGGTTCCGACAGGCGAAGCGGAGCCTACGCGAGGTGGAACGCCAGCGTCGCTTTAACCTGCAGATCCTTGAAGGGATGGTGAGCGCCGTCGCGGTCATCGATGCGCACGAGCGGATACGTAGCGCGAATGCCGCTTTCCTACGCCTCTTCCCGAAGGCCCAAATCGGCTCTTCGATCGATGAACCGCTGGCTCAACCCGAAGCGATGCGTATGCTCGAAAGAGCGGCGCGTGCCAATGCTGAACGCGCGACATATTGTGGGCGTTGGGTGATCCGATCGGGCGGAAGCGACGGTGAGGCGCGTACCTTCGATCTCTATGCTTCTCCGCTTGAGGTTGACGGCGAGCGCGCTTCCCTTGTGACTATGGTGGATGTGACGGAAGCGGCTCGGGCGGAAGCCGAATTGCGGCGTAAAGAGGCTCTGGCCGCGGTCGGGCAAGCGACGGCGCAAGTCGCGCACGAGATCAAGAATCCGCTCGGCAGCATCCGCTTGGGCGTGACCTTGTTGCGCGATATGACGACCGATGAGAGGGCCCTCTCGACCATCGAACTGCTCGAGCGCGGCATAGAACATCTGAACAAGATCACGCTCGATGTGACGCGGTATTCGCGGCATAAACCTCTCTCTCTCTCCGAAGTCGAGCTTCAAAACTTGCTCGAAGATAGCATCATGTTGGTGCGCGATCGCCTCGCCGAAAAACGCGCCCATATCGAGCGACGTTATTCGGCTGAACCGATCCATGGATTGTGGGATGCCGATCAATTGCAAGAAGTCTTCGTCAATCTTTTGGTCAACGCGCTCGACGCGAGCGATGATGGCAAACCGATTGTGGTCGAAACGAGGCTTATCGAAAATAGCATCGCTGGCGGCCAGGCTGGGCGCGGGTGGGCCGTTATTTCGATCGAGGACTTCGGCTGTGGCATGGACGCGGCGACGCGCGCGCGGATCTTCGAACCTTTCTTCACCACGAAAAAGCGCGGCACCGGATTGGGATTAGCCATCGTCAAACGGATCGTCGAAGAGCACGGCGGGAAGCTCGAGGTCGAGAGCGAAGTTGGTAAGGGGACGCGTTTTACGATCAAATTGCCGCTCGTCGCGCCGGTCGAGAATACGGCAGATCGGTGGGCCAGCGCGCCCGGCGGCGCCCCTTTGAAGTGACGGCATCACGGTTGAGCGGATTGATCGCTCAGAAGTTCCGGGTGCTCATCGGCTATGCGTAACAGTTCGGCCACGCTCCACGCCTGCGCGATGCAGCCGCGCGGCATATGTGGCGCATCTCCGTCGAAGATCTCTGAGACCTGTCCCACGCCCGCTTCGAACAGATGTTCGCGAAATCCATTGAGCAACTGACGCGCCGCCCTCGCCTTCTCTGACGAAGGGCCATAGATCTTCAGGCATGCGGCGATAAATGGGCCGATCAGCCACGCCCAGACCGTGCCTTGATGGTAAGCGGCGTCGCGTTCAACTGGACCGCCCGCGTAACGCCCTCGATATCGCTGATCTCGAGGGCTGAGGCTGCGCAGCCCTCTTGGTGTGAGAAGCTCGCGTTCGACTATGGCGAGAACTTTGCGCGCGCGCTCCGTGTCGAGGAGCGAATGATGAAGGCTCACGGCGAAGATCTGATTGGGGCGCACGGACGCATCGCGCAGATCGCGATCGACGACATCGTATAGGCACTCGAGCTCTTCGTTCCAGAAGAGTGCGTTGAACTGATGGCGCACATCATCGGCCAAGCGTTTGAACCATCGGTTGTTCGCGCTATCGGCGACCATCTGCGCGAAGTCTTGCATCGTGCGCAGCGCGTTATACCAAAGGGCTTGGATCTCAACTGGTTTCCCGCATCTTGGCGTGACGACCCAATCGCCGATCTTCGCGTCCATCCATGTCAGTTGAACGCCAGCTTCGCCCGCCGCGAGCAGGCCATCCTCATCCATGCGGATGCCGAATCGCGTCCCGCGCGTATGCCAGCGGATGATCTCGACGAGTTTCTCGTAAAGCTCCTCGCGTATCAGATCTTCGTCTTGAGAGCGGGCGAGGTACGCGCGCACCGCTTCGAAGAACCATAGCGTCGCGTCCGCCGTGTTGTACTCCGGCGCTTCGCCTTCGTCGGGAAAGCGATTGGGGAGCAGACCGCGGTCGAGATGGCGCGAGAATTCGAGCAGGATGTCGCGCGCGATAGCGAAACGGCGCGTGCTTAACGTCAAGCCGGGGAGCGAGATCATCGCGTCGCGTCCCCAATCGCTGAACCAATGGTAGCCAGCGAGGATCGTCTTCTTCCCATCGCGCGCGACGATGAACTGGTCCGCGGCGGCGAACAGTTGCCTGATCAGATCGTTTTGGGGAGCCTGGGCGATGAGCGCGCGCCTACGCGCCAACTCCTTTTCGCGAAGCTCGTCGGCGTAAGAGCCTTCATGCGGCGTGAGCGAAACGATGAGGCTCGCCCTTCGCCCCGGAATCAGAGAGAAACGCATGGCGAAGGGGCTAAATAGATCCTCGAGGCAATCGAAACCCCGTTCGCGTTCGACTCTGTACAGAAAATCGTCGTACCAGTAGCTCATCATATCGAGCGCGTCGGCTGTGTGCCCGAAGTGCAGTTCCGGCGCGCCGTCGATCATTCGAAATCTGACTCCGTTTGCGCTGACCAGCGATGCCGGATTCGATAGGTCGGTCTTTCGCGCAAGATGATGGTGGTCGCGAAAGGTCGCAAATGGCCGCACCTCGAGTTCGACGGTTCGCCCGCGCGCCCCTTCGACCTCATACTGAACCACTACGGTGTTCGTTCCGTGTACCATGAAGACCGTCTTCTCTAACTTCAGATCAGCGATCTCATAGGTGAAGATCGGGAACGGGTCGAGGCGGAAACGCACCTGATGGCGAAAGCCTTGCGGATGAATCGCATCTTTATACTCATTGGTCGATAGATCGAAGTGGCGCCCATCGATAGTCAGAGTCTCTTCGAGTTTGGAGAGGAGCGCGACGCGCTTGACGGGTGGGCTGAGCGCGGCGATGAGCAGTCCATGATAACGGCGCGCGTTGAGCCCGATGATGGTGGAAGATGCATAACCGCCAAGGCCGTTCGTCTCCAACCATTCGCGTTGAATCGCGCCGTCAAGATCGCGGCAGATCTCCGGTCCGAATTCGATCATCTTTAGTCTGGATGCACGGTGATCTCGAATCAGATCGGCGGAGCCTCGAGGCTCGCGCATCGCCGATAAGCTTTGATCCGTTTGTCGCCAAGCGCTCGCTGCGTTTGGCGAAGCTTCGCTTCACTTCCTTGATTCCCGGTGTATGATTATCTATTCTAAAGTCAGTCGTCGGCAGAATGCACCAGCTCGGCTAAGCGGCACCTGCGCAAGCTGGCCGGGAAGGTCAACCGCTTCCGGCGCGACTGCGACCATGTGCTCAGTCGGCGTATCGTCGATTCCGTCCAGCCCGGCACCGTGATCGTCGTGGAGAACCTGACGAACATCCGCACGCGCACGAAACAGCGTGGCAGACAATCGCGTCGTCGTCTGCACTCCTGGAGCTTCGCGCGACTCAGAAGCTTCCTGGCATACAAGGCGGAAGCCAGGGGATGCAAGGCGGTTGGCATTGACCCATGCCACACGTCGCAGATGTGTTCCCGTTGCGGCCATGTCGATCATCGAAATCGACGTTCCCAATCACGGTTTCTGTGCCGGGCTTGCGGGTTCGAGCTCAATGCTGATCTCAACGCTGCCCGCGATATTGTCCGGAAGTACCTTGCCAGCGGTGGCATGCCTGCCGCTGGTGGGCCGCCGTCAACCGGCCTCGCGTGCCAGCCTGCGCAAGCGGGCTAGGCACAAGCCCCCAGCTTTAGCTATGGGGTAGTTGACAGCTTATAACATTTGTTTCCCGATGAATGAAGAACTTCTACAAGCCTTAACCGAAGAGATCTCATCGGCGCTCGTCGGGGGCGTATTCGGTCAGGTCTTCCAACTCGGGCCGACCGAATTAGCGGTCGATTTCAGACCGGGGGATGGGAGATACCTTTTTATCTCCGTTGCGCCTTCTGCGCCGCGCCTCTATTTGATCCGGCGCACAGTGCGAGAGCTCGAACGGCAGGCCATCGCTCCATCGCCGTTCGTCCTATCGCTGCGAAAGCGTCTCGCCGGCGCTGCGCTTCAAGCGGTCGTGAAGGACGAAGGTGATCGCATCGTGCGGTTCCGTTTCGAAGTGCGGACGGAGGCCGAAGGGGTAAGGGAGCGCGTCCTCGTCGCGCAACTGACGGGACGTTCTTCCAATCTCTTCCTGCTCGATGGAGAAGAGATGATCCTCGATTCTCTGCGCGCTTCGCCGGTCGAAGGGCAGCGTCCTGGGGAGGTCTACAAGCCGCCCATCGCTGTCTCGCTCAAGCGTTCGCCGTCGCCGTTTGAGCGAGGTGAGCATCCTTCATTGTCAGACGCGGCAGATGCGTACTATCGAAAGCTCGAAGCGGAGCGGCGTTTCGATGAACGAGTGGCGAAAGAGCTGGCGCGGCTGCGGCGCGAAATCGAAAAACGTCGCAAGCTGCTCGTCAAACTCGAAGAGGATCGCGCGGCGCACGGTGACGCGGAAGAGCACAAGAAGATCGGTGAGCTTTTGCTGGCGAATCTCGCGACCGCAGAGCGAGATGGCCGCATCGCGAGGATCCGCGATTTTTATGCGGAGGGCGCGCCGATGATCGAAGTAGAAGTAGGCGAGGGGCGCACGTTGCAGGAGGAGGCTGCGCATCGCTTCGCGCGTTACGCGCGGGCTAAACGAGCGGCGGCGGAGATCGCCGCGCGCTTGGGATCGGTCGAGGAGGAGTTGCGCAAGCTCGAATCGCGTTTGGCTGAACTGGAAAGGATCAAGGAAGCGCGCGACGAAGGAGCGCTGGCCCGGATCTTGCCTGAAAAGGGGCGGGAGGGGCTATCCAGATCGCGCGTTGCGAAAGAGCGATTGCCCGCTGGGATTCGGCGGTATCGTTCGTCAGATGGTTATGAAATACTCGTCGGGCGAAGCGCGAGCGAGAACGATCTGCTGACTTTTCGCCTCGGACGCCCGCATGATTTGTGGTTACATGCGGCGGATTATCCGGGCGCGCATGTTCTGGTTCGCAATCCGACGCGCGGCGAGATACCGCATCGCACGCTCGTCGAGGCGGCACAGCTAGCCGCCGCTTTCAGCCAAGCGCGCAACGATCGCAAGGTCGCCGTTAACTACGTTTGGCGAAAGTTCGTCGCCAAGCCGCGTAACGCTCCGCCCGGCACGGTGACGCTCGCCGGTCCGCGAACCATTCTGGTCGAACCGCGCTCGGATCTTGAGCGCATGGCTGAAGATTGATAGGCCATTTTGGAGCTCGGTTGAGGCAGATTGAGCGATGGCTGCTCGGTTCGATGATCCTGTGGAAAGATTGATCGCGCGAGGGTTGGATAAACTGGCCGATTTCATCGTCGGTCCGGCCTCATCGTTGCGCGATGGCACGGAGCATCGCGAAGTCGAATTGCCGCGCGATATGTATGCGCATCGCGAGGCGCAGACCGAATGGTGGTATTACACCGGTCACGTCGATACGGAGAGAGGGCATCGCCTCGGGTTCGAGTGGGTCTTCTTCAAAAGGCGCACGGATCTGGATCGGTTCGGTGTGGTGCCGCTCCGCTTGATCGGCAACCCGCTCTATCTCGCTCATTTCGCTATCACAGATGTGACTCGCGGTCGTTTCCGGTATGCGCATCGCAAAAGCGCCAATGGCCCGTTCGATCGCCCCGCGGTCGCCAGCGTGCGCCGCTACTATCTGCGTTTAGGCGATTGGACGGCGCGCGAGGTTTACGGGATCCATCTGCTGCGCGGCACGCTCGATGATCTGGTCTTCGAAGTCGCGCTCAAGCCGGAGAAACCGCCCGTGCTCAATGGGCGCAACGGCGTCAGTTTTAAGGATCATGGCGAAGCCTCGCGTTATTTCTCCTACACGCGCATGAAGGCTGAGGGGGACATTCGCTGGAAAGGCAAGGTGGAACGTTTTGTGGGCGAAGCCTGGATGGATCGCGAGTTCGGCACGTGGCGCGCGACGAAGAATCAGAAGGGTTGGGATTGGTTCAGCATCCAACTCGACGATCGGACGGAATTGATGGTCTATCACATTCGCGATGAACGGGGCCGCCCATCGCCGTTTTCGAGCGGGACCTTTGTCGATGAGGAAGGGCGGGCGACACATCTTCGATTGGAAGATTTCTCCGTCGAGGCTCTCGGCTGCTGGCGCAGCCCGCGGACGGACGCGCGCTATCCGCACGGTTGGCGCATTCGCGTTCCGCGATTTGAGCTCGATCTGGTGGTCCACCCAGTCCTAGCTGATCAAGAGCTGGATACACGCGGGACGACGATGATCATCTATTGGGAAGGGGCCTGCGATGCCTTCGGGCGAAGAGGCAATAGAGAGAGCACAGGACGCGCTTACGTCGAATTGGTCGGATACGACCGATCGCACGAACGGCCTTCGTTCACGACATTTCTTTTCGGCAGTTCGTTGGACCGCAGGTGGCGGAGCATATTCGGAGCGGCGGCAAGATGAAGAGGGATCGTTCTGAAGAGCTGTTTCAAAAGGCAATTCGCTTGATTCCCGGAGGCGTGAACTCACCCGTCCGCGCCTTTCGGGCGGTGGGCGGCACTCCGCGCTTCATACGCGAGGCGAAAGGGGCTCTCATCACCGATGTCGATGGACGTTCGTATATCGACTACGTCTGTTCATGGGGGCCGATGATCCTGGGCCATGCAGACGGGGAGACGGTCGAAGCGCTGCGTTCGGCGATAGAGCGCGGGACGAGTTACGGTGCGCCGACTGAGCTCGAAGTGCTGATCGCCGAGGAGATCATCGACGCCGTGCCATCGATCGAAATGGTGCGCATGGTCAACAGCGGCACCGAAGCCGTCATGGCGGCCATTCGCCTTGCGCGTGGCGTGACGGGGCGAAACAAGATCGTCAAGTTCGAAGGTTGCTACCACGGTCATGTCGATAGTCTGCTCGTGCGCGCCGGTTCCGGAGTCGCGACGCTTGGCCTGCCAGATAGTCCGGGCGTGCCCGCGCATCTAGCGCGCGACACCATCACCGTGCCGTTCAATGATCCGGAGGCGTTAAAGCGCGCTTTTGCCGAGCACCGTGACATCGCGGCGGTCATCGTCGAGCCGGTGGTGGGGAATATGGGCTGCGTGTTGCCGCGCCCCGGTTATCTTGACCTGATGCGTGAGTTGACGCGCCGAAACGGCGCTTTGCTTATCTTCGATGAGGTGATGACCGGCTTTAGGCTCGCACGAGGCGGAGCGCAAGAGCTTTACGGCGTGACGCCGGATTTGACCACCTTGGGGAAGATCATCGGCGGCGGGCTCCCCGTCGGCGCTTATGGCGGAAGCCGCGACATCATGCAGTACGTCGCGCCTTCCGGCCCAGTCTATCAAGCCGGCACGCTATCGGGGAATCCGCTCGCCATGACCGCCGGCTTGGTGACCTTACGGCGATTGCGCGACCCCGATGTGTATCGGCGGCTCGATCTCGCGGGAGCGAGATTATGCGCTGGGTTGATGGAGGCCGCGCGCGAAGCCGGAGTGGAAGTGACGATCAATCGCGCCGGTTCGATGTGGACCGTCTTCTTCACCGCCGGGCCGGTCGAGGATTGGGCTTCCGCCGCAAAAAGCGATCGCGGGCGCTTCGCGCGCTTCTTCCACGCGATGCTCGATGAAGGGGTTTATCTGCCGCCTTCGCAATTCGAAGCGGCGTTCATCAGTTTGGCGCACGATGATGCTGTTCTGGACAAGACCGTAGAGGCAGCGCGCCGCGCCTTCGCTCGCGCGATTCGAGATGTAGAAGCGCGAGCGCGGTCGGCTCAATGATCATTCGCGCACGACGATGGTTCCTGACAGAAGATCGTGCACGGCGCGCCCCTCGGCGTTCCCGAGCGCGTAGAGGAAGGTTAGTCCGAAAGTTATCGGCGATAACATGAGCGCCAGCGCGCGACGTGCGCTCTGGCCAAGCGTCGGCACCATCCCTGTTCTCACATCGACGACACGGATCGAGACGAGCTTCATCCCGCACGTCCGACCGGCGAGCGTTACGGATGCGGCGAAATAGAGGAAGGTCAGAACGAGGAGGATGCCGAGCATCGAACCGCGAACGCGCGGATCGGACCAGTCGCTGCTCGTTATCTCGATGATCGCGGCAAACGGCGAAGAGAAGAACGCGATGATCAGCAGATCGATCGTCGCGGCCATGAGACGCGCGGCGAATGGCGCGCGGTCGTCGATCATCTGGCGTACGGACGCGATCCTTTGTTGCGCCTCGCGCTCCGCCTCGAGACGGGCGAGCAAAGCGTCATCAACGACTTCGTTGAAGACGCGCCGCGGCTCAGTTCGGTTCGCGTTCGGCGCGCTCGTCGATGGCGTGCGACTCTCGCTCGCCACTTCGACCGCCTTCGCTTTGCTAGTTGCCTCAGCCGTTCGAGGTGGCGGAGAGCTTCTGCTCGATTGAGAAGAGGGCCTCCCGTTCTGAAGTGGGGATGGCCGCGCTCTCTCCGGTTCCTGCCTCAAGGGCTTTCGCTCTCGTTGCGCCAAGGGGATCGGCCTGGGCGGCGCTTCGGGGCGAGGCGGTTTCTCCTCGCGCTTCTTCTCCACGTCGCTGATCTGCTCTAACTCGCGCTTGAGTGCTTCAGGGCGAGGCGGTTTCTCCTCGCGCTCCTTCTCCAGTTTGGCTTCAACTTGCGGTTCTTCAGCGCGAGCCAGAGCGGTCGCCGCTCCTCCGCTGGCTCGTCGTGTCACGGGTGGCTGTTGACGCGCGCGCTCTAGACGGCGCAGAGCGGCTGCGACAATCGGATTGGTTGGCGTTGGATCCGAACGTGTGACGACGCCGAGCGTAGGATGAGCGCGATGTCCCTCTGCGGCGCGCGTCGCTTCGCGGGCGCGGCGTTCTTGGATCTCTCGCACGCGCGCGCTCAGTTCCTTACGCCAGGCCGGTTGTTGTGTGCGGGCCGCTCGTGGAAATTCGATCAACGTGGATGAGCGTTTCTCCTCTTTCCGCTCTTCGCCCGATGGCTCCGCTTTCTGTGACGCGACAGGTGTTTGGCACTGCGGGCAGTGGTCCAGAGAATCGGAGAAAAAGGCACGGCACGCAACACACTGCATCGTCTAAATCAACCTCCGTTCGCGGAAACCTAGTTCGTCAAACGCGCTCGCCGGATCGATCCTTCTTGTGATCGGAGCGGCTCCTGATAACTCTAAACGCATTGCGGAGTCGCGGCGGATGCTATCAGAAACCACTTTAAGTCGTCAATCGGAAAATACACTAGGGCCTGTGGTTTCGGCACGCAGGTCTACAAGATGCAGAAGGCGGCGAGCGGATTAAAAGGTTACGAATCAGCTAGTTGGAGGCTCTCAAAGCCGTTGACGCCCGGCGAACCCGGCATCCCACTCATGCCACCATTCGATCTGATCCCCTTCGCCGACGTGCCAGCAGAGGAGCACGACCCTCCCGTCGCGTAAATGTGGGAAATCGACGAGGCCGCGTTCGCAATCTTTGAGCTGAACGCCGAGCGTTTCGAGTTCGAGGATGCGCTCGCTCATCCCAACCAACGCCGCCGCAAAGAGGGCTCCCCCGTCGATGCCGCCATTCGCTTCGGACTTTTGGGCGGCGCGGCGGGCTTCTTCGCGAAACGCGCGCAATTGCCGATGGGCGCGCTGAATCTCTTCGACGATGGCGCGCACTTTGGGAAGCAGCCTGTTCGCCTCTTCGACCGTGAAGAGTTTCATGGCGCTTTCCGCAATCCGTTCTTCACGCGATCTGATGGTCTTTCGGGCCGCATGCGATTTTCACTCATCCGTTACGCGTATCAAATCCGGTGAATCGTTGCTTTCATCCGATGATCGAAGTTGCGCTCCGGTCGATGGGAAGGATAGCCGATTCGCCTCCACCGAAGGTTGCGATTCGGACTGATCGGCGCCGCGCGGGTAATTCGCCTCGTTGCGTTGGTTCTCGGCGAAGGATGGGGTGGACGATTCTCCGTGATGCGAATCGTGCAGATAGCGTTCGTAGTAACGTTGATGATGGTTGGGATCTTTGCGTATTCGATCAGCTATTTCACCAAGATCTATGAAGTAATCGGCAACGTCGATCAGCTTCGGCGCAGTGTTGGATCGAAAGCCGGCGACCTCGACGCGGCAACCCTTGTAAGCGACCGCGTTCACGGCGTAGACGAAATCTTCATCGCCCGAGACGAGCACAGCCGTGTTGTAGCGACCGGCGAGCGTCAGCATGTCGACGGTGATCTCGACGTCGAGATTGGCTTTGCGCGTGCCGTCATAGAAGGTCTTCAATTCCTTTTGGACGACGCGAAAACCATTGCGCCTCATCCAAAGCAGAAATCCTTGTTGCCGTTCGGCGCCAGCATCGACGCCCGTGTAAAAGAACGCGCGCAGCAAGCGCCCATCGCCGAGAAGGACGCGAAGCAGCTTGTTGTAGTCGATATCTATGTTGTGGAAGCGCGCCGCGTGGAAGAGGTTATTCCCGTCGATGAAAACCGCGACGCGTCCGCGATAACCTAACTGCCATGAGATATTGTGATGCGGGTCGTAATACATAGCTGAAGATCGCTCCTCAAAACGAGGTTTATTTAAATCTTGTACAAATAGGATGCCGTCTTATGACGGAGAGGTCAAGCAACGATCAAAGCGCGGGCCGATCATCGTTCATCGCTTGCGCGGCGTCCGAGCGTCTCTCCCGTCAGCGCATCTATGTAAAATGCTCCGCGATCGGATGCAACGGCTTCCCACGCTAGGTGAAGTTCGAGTTTGCGCGGCGCGCGCGCGATCGGGTAGATGACCAAGCGGCGGATAGAGGCGCCTTGTTCCCCATCCGGTGTCGTCTTCGCGATTCGGGCGGCCAGTTCGGTTTGAATTTCGGCCAGCGGAGCTTGCGCGCGTTCGGCCTCAGGGATGGCGGAACTCGATAATTCGATGAGGCGCCCGTCAGATCTAACGCCGATCTCGACGACGCCGAACCCATCGCCTAGTGGGTAAGTGAAGGGCACTTGGCGATAGCGTAGGCGAAATCCCTCGCCTCTTTTGTCGATCGAGATGAGCGACAGTTGATTCGGATCGGCTCCGAGCAGTAACGTGACGGTCGAGAGGAAACGGCGCGCGGCTTCGCGCAACTCCTCCTCGTCCATCTCTTCCCGAGCGCCGATGTGGGGCAGTCGCAAAGGCGAAGTGAGCGCGGGCAGGCGGATGATGGTTGAGGTGATGGGGTGAAGTTCGGGGGATGGCGGATTGTTTATCCCTTGGGAGCGGACGAGCTGCGCCCAAGATGCGAGCGCGCGCTCGCGCCGGTCCTCCGCGTAATCCAGAACGATCGGGTAGGGCAAAGCTCGCCGTTTCGGCGAGCTGGCCGGACGTTGGGCCAGAAGCCCACAGGCAGATGAGAGAAGCGCCAACGCGATGGCGCATAGCGTCCGACGGAAGATCGATTCTGTTCGGCGCGCGATCATTACGGGCGATTATAGCCGAGGAACGGCGAAAATGGACTGTTTAAACGAAGAGCGCCGATCGCGGCGCTTTCGTTGGAGCGTATAATCGTTGTACGATGCCGTTTCGATGGAACGCGATCCCGATCTGATCGAGTGTGAAAGTTGTGGACGACGTAACGCGCCTCGGCGTATGAGCTGTCTTTACTGCGGCGCGAAACTTGTTATACCGGTCGAAAGATTTGCTCGTCGCCCACGGCTGCAGCGTTTGGAGGAGTGGGAGCGCGGCTTCAACATCGGCCTTCTCCCGCAGATGCTGGATGGTGAGAAGCTCGCTGATTTGGTCGAATGGTTGGGTGATGCGGAAGGTGGGGTCGCGCGAATTCTGCAATCGAATCGTGGATTGCCCTTCATTCGCCTCTCGACGTCCGAGGAGCGGGATCTCGTCTGCACTAAATTGAAGTCGTTAGGGTTGCGCTTCATCTCGCTCGCTGATGATGAGCTCCTTCGTGAGCCATCGCGCCTTCGCAGTCTCCGATTTGCCGATCTGGTCTGCGTCGGCCAAGATATCGCCGGGCGATCGTTCATCATCGGCTGGGACAGCATAAGGCTGATCGTCAAAGGGAGACTCTATGTGCGGCGGATCGAATCGGTCGAATCGAAGAAAGGCCGGAGAGAGCGCGAGACCATAGATGAGCGCGAGCTTATCTTCGATCATCCGGCGCTCGATCTTTATGATCGAACCGGACGCTCTTGGCGCATCGTCGCCTCAAGTTTCGATTTCCGTTGTTTAGGCGAGCGCATGCTCTTGACTGCTGAGGGGAACTTCCATCTGTTAAGCGAAGCCATTCGAGAGCGCGCAAGCTGTGCTGTGTACGACGACTACGATAGCGTGCGTCGCTTGCTCGATGATGTGTGGCCGCCGGCGGAACAGAAGGCGTCCATCGGTTGGCGGCGTGGTGGATTTCTTCGAATCAACACCGCGTCAACCACTCTTTTGACCAACGAGGCGCAGCTTACGCGTTACGGTCGGTGGCGTTATCTCTTGCTCGAGAGAGAGGGCGGTCCGCTTAATTCGTCATGAGGGATAAGGGGCGAATTGACGCTGATGAATCCGTGCGGCGCGCTTTGCGGGGAGGGAGTTTGATTTACGGCGTGATCCCTGTGGTCGAAGCCCTGCGCGCGCGTGCGCGCGACATCGATAGAATCCTGGTCGCCGAGGGTAGTGAAGGGAAGCGTGTGGCCGAAGTCATGCAGGCCGCGCGCGACGCTCATATCCCCATCGTGCGAGTGCCGCGCGCGGAGCTGGAACGTTTGACCTCTGGGGCGGCCCATCAAGGCGTCGTCGCGTTTGCTTCGGCGGTCCGCTATGCGGACGCTGCGGAATTGTTGAAGCGTTTGGCGGAACGGATCGGCACGGATGACCCGCCGCTCGCCCTTGTGCTGGACCAGGTCGAAGATCCGCGCAATCTGGGGGCGATCGTTCGCACGGCCGAATGCGCTGGCGCGCATGGCATCTTCATCCCGATGCGACGGGCGGTCGGTTTGACGGATGCGGTCGCGAAGACGGCAGCCGGCGCGCTGGAACATCTGCCGGTCGCGCGCGTTCAGAATATCGCGCGTCTCGCGGAAGAGTTGAAAGAGCGCGGCATTTGGGCCATAGGGACGGCATCTGACGGCGAGACGATCTATACTGAATGGGATTGGACGCAACCATCCGCGATCTTCCTTGGAAGCGAAGGTGAAGGGTTGCGCCGTCTCGTCCGCGAACGCTGTGACATGCTGGTGCGTATTCCAATCTATGGACGGACGGAGTCGTTGAACGTCTCGGTCGCCGCGGGCGTGATCCTCTACGAAGCCGTCAGACAGCGCAGGTTAGCTGGAAAGGTCGCCGGTTAGCGGAGCGTTCGATTCATTCAATGATGGGGAGCGAGTTTGCGTAGCGGAGGTGAGAGATGTACTGTCCGAAGTGTGCCACGAAGAACGCCGATGATGCGAGATTCTGCCGCGCTTGTGGGGCCAACATAAGCCTCGTATCGCAGGCTCTCGAAGGCCGTTTGCCGAGCGGGAATGCGCCCGATTGGTGGAAGGAGGTGGAATTTTTGAAGCGCGCCGAGCTGGAGAAGCTCGAATTGCGTCGCAAGAAGAAGATGTTGCAGGATCCACCGAGCCTCGAGGGCGGGATCGTCAAAACATTCACCGGACTCGGATTCCTATTGGTCGCTCTATCGATCTTCGTTTGGGCTCCCGCCGGGCACCTTTGGTGGTTCTGGATGCTCATCCCGGCGTTCACCTGTTTCGGCAAAGGCATCAGTCAGATCGTGCGTTGGCAGCGGGAGGAGCACAGGCGGAGTGCCATCATCTCTGGGCCTGATGTCAAGGGCGAGGTAAACGCCGAGTTGCCGCGGGCGCCAGTTCTGCAAGTGCCATCGAGCGTCACTGAGGGAACGACCAAGCTGTTCGACAGTGGCGAGTCGGCGCCATCCTCGCGTTATGCTGGACCGGTCGGGGCGACGGACGAGTTAAAATGAGAGGTTGGCGCATCACTGGACCGAAACAGGGTTCGCATCGTTCGACGAAATGGGGAAGGAGACGCGATGGATATGATGAGCGAGAGAGCGTCTGGGGCGAGGATTTGCGTTCCATTGTGCGCCGATGATTTCGAAGGGGCGTGGCAACTCGCCGCGCGGGCGCATGCTGTGGCCGATATGTTTGAGCTCCGGCTCGATTGTTTTGATGAATTCGCGCGTGCAGATCGGGCGCCCGTCGAGTTGATCCAGGCCCTACGCCCGTTCATCCGTGAACGGACGCGCCCCTTGATTCTGACCTTGCGACCTGAAGAACAGGGCGGCTGGAGCCATCTCCGCGCCGAGGAACGCGCGCGGTTCTGGCGCGAACTCTTCGCTCGGGGAGAGGCTCCGGACTTCGTCGATTTGGAGTTAGATTTGATCGAGGGGTTGGGACACGAGGCGCTCGACTGGTCCAGAATAATCTGCTCGCACCATGAATTCCTAGAATCGCCGATCGATCTCGAGGCGTTATACGAACGGATGGCACGACTTCCGGCGCGCCTTTTGAAGATCGCTGTGAGCGTGACCGATGCGGTCGAATGCCTGCCGATCTTCCATCTGCTTGCGCGCGCGCGCCGTGATGGTCGGCAGTTGATCGCCATCGCGATGGGATTTGCCGGCGTCGTTACGCGCGTCCTCGGACCAGCTCACGGGGCGTTCTTGACGTATGCGCCTTTGATCAAAGAGGGCGCGACGGCGCCTGGGCAAGTGACGGCAGCGGAGTTGCGCGACCTTTACCGCATCGACGCGATCAACCGCGAGACGCAAATCTACGGGATCATCGGTTCTCCGGTGGCTTACTCGATCTCGCCGCAGATCCATAATCGCGCTTTCGCGTCTCGCAACATGGATGCGGTCTATCTCCCTTTCGAAACGCGCGACGTCGAGTCTTTCATCCGCCGCTTGGTCCACCCACGCACGCGTGAAGTCGATTGGCGCTGGCGAGGGCTGAGCGTGACGATTCCGCATAAGAGCGCGATTTTGAACCTTTTGGATTCCGTCGATGAAGCTGCTCGGCAGATAGGGGCGGTAAATACGATCGTCGTCGAGGAGGATGGGTTACGCGGATACAACACGGATGCGGAAGGAGTCCTCGCCCCTTTGCGTGAGGCGATCGATTTGAAAGGCGCGCGCGTCGCCATCATCGGCGCCGGCGGAGCCGCGCGCGCCGCTTTGTGGGCGTTCAAGCGCGAAGGGGCGCGCGTGACCTTGTTTGCGCGCGATCTGCCGAAGGCGCAGCCCGTCGCGCGCGAGTTCGGAGCCGATCTGCAATCGCTCGCCGAAGCGCGGTTCGCCTCTTTCGACCTGGTCGTCAACGCGACGCCCTTGGGCGCGCGCGGTGCGAACGAAGGTCGCACTCCGGCGACGGCGGAGCAATTGCGGGGCGCGGGCATCGCCTATGATTTGGTTTATAATCCGAGTGAGACGCTCTTCTTGCGCGAGGCCCGACAGGCAGGTTGCCGAACGATCGGCGGATTGTCGATGTTGGTCGCACAGGCGACGCGCCAATTCGAACTGTGGACGGGAGAAGAAGCGCCAGTCGATTTAATGCTGGAGGTGGCAACGCGCGCGCTGGAAAAGAATTGATCTCACGCTCCTGTGCGAACGTCTAAATCGGAGTGGTCTTGAGCTGAGCGATGGATCGATACAGTCGGCAAGTACTCTTCGCTGAATTGGGTTCCGAAGGGCAGAGGCGGATACGCGCATCGCATGTGTTGATCGTCGGTTGCGGCGCTTTAGGATCGCTACAGGCGGAGATGCTTGCGCGCGCCGGGGTCGGGGCCTTGAGGATCGCCGATCGCGATTTCGTCGAGGAATCGAATCTCCAGCGACAGACGCTCTTTACAGAAAGAGATGCGCGTGAGCGTGTGCCTAAAGCGGTCGCGTGCGTGGCGCGATTGCGCGAGATAAATTCCGAAGTGGAAGTCGAAGGGCGTGTCCTCGATGTCAATCAGACCAACATCGAGGATCTGATCCGCGATTGCGATCTGGTGCTTGATGGGACGGATAATTTCTTGACGCGCTATCTCATCAATGACGCCTGCGTAAAGCAGGCTATCCCTTGGATCTACGGAGCGGCGGTCGGCTCCTACGGCGTGACGATGACGGTTCGCCCGCACGAGACGCCTTGTCTCCGTTGTCTTTTCCCGGAGATGCCGGCGCCGGGCAGCGCGCCGACTTGCGATACGGCGGGCATCATCATGCCGGCGGTTGCGACGGTCGTTGCCGTGCAAGTCGCCGAGGCTTTGAAGCTCTTGACGGGAAATGTGGAGGATCTTCACGGGGCTTTCATGCAGTTCGATCTCTGGCGGAACGAGTGGCGGAGCATTAAGCTCGGTGAGCCGTCGCCGGAATGCCCCGCGTGTGCTTCGGCGCGCTTCCCGGCGCTTGAAGCTGAGACGGGTAATTACGCCACGGTCTTGTGTGGCCGACAGGCCGTACAAGTTACGCCGATCAACAGAGGTAGGCTTAACTTGGCGCAGCTTTTCGAACGATTCAGCGCCGTCGGCGAAGCGCAGGCGAATCAGTATCTCATACGGTTGCGCGTCGATGGATACGAGTTGACGGTCTTCGAGGATGGGCGCGCGATCATTCGTGGAACCGAAGATCTCGTCCAAGCCCAGACGCTTTACGCGCGATACGTTGGCTCTTAAAGCGACCTTTCTCTTGCGATCTCATGTGCAAATCTTAGCGTGAAACGGACGATATAGATGGGGAAAAAAACGGCATCTTTCTGTCCTCTTCTTCTCGGCACAATTATTTCGCTCTGTTCGTTAACGGCGCAAGCCGGTGGCCCAGTCGTGTGGGAGATCGATTCGCGTGCGGAGCTTCTGCGTGGTGAGGCGCGCGGCGTGTCGATCTCCGATACCGGGGCTTTGATGCTCGCGCCGCGTTTCACTCAACTGTTCGATACCGGGCAGACCTACGTCTGGTCCAGCGCCGTCGATGCTTCGGGCAACGTCTATCTTGGGACGGGGCACGATGGGAAGATATTTCGTGTGACCGGCGAGGGGCGCGGCACGCTCTTCTACGATGCGCCGGAGTTGGACGTCACCGCTCTGGTGATCGGGCGCGACGGGGCGCTTTACGCGGGAACCTCTCCTAACGGCAAGGTCTATCGCATCACTATGGATGGGCGTGCGGAGGTCTATTTCGATCCGCCTGATAAGTATATCTGGGCGCTCGCCGTGTTGCCGGATGGAGCGCTGGCGGTTGGGACGGGAGATCAGGGCAAGATCTACCGCGTGCGCAGCGCAGGCGCGAAGCCGGAAGAGAGTCTGTTGGCGGATGTCAACGAGATGAATGTCGTTTCGCTTGCCGTCGATGCGCGAGGGGATCTGTTGGTGGGAACCGATCCGAACGGTTTGGTTTTGCGCATCGGCCCCGATGGGCGCATCTTCGCTCTCTTCGATTCGCCTTTACGCGAAATCCACGCCCTCGCGCCGGCGGCGGATGGTTCCGTCTATGCGCTCGCTTTGGGCGATACGACTTCGACCTCGCGAGCGACGCAAGCGGCGACGCAGACGCAATCTTCTGCATCAGCGCAAACGAGCGTCTCGGTGACGGTCGTCGAAGATATGGGCGGCGCGCCAGTCGCGCAGCCTACGCCGGCGCGAAGTCGCAATGATCTGGGTAACGCGCGGAGCGCGGTCTTCCGCCTTCTGCCCGATGGCGGCAACGACATTTTGTGGAGTTCGAACACGGTGGTCGCTTTCTCGATCGTTCCGGCGCCGCAAGGCGGGCGCGTGTTGATCGGGACTGGCGATAAAGGGCGCATCTATTCCGTCACGAATGACGGGCGCGACACTTTGCTCGTGCAATCCACAGAGGATCAGATATCAACGCTCGTGGCGCGCGGCGAGGAAGTTTATGCCGCTTCCAGTAACCAAGGCAAGCTCTTTCGTTTAACCCCAGAGATCGTGGGCGAGGGGAGTTATGAATCTCCCGTGCGCGATGCGAAATTTGTCGCTTCGTGGGGGAGGATCTGGTGGCGTGGTAGCGGAGATGTCGAGATCCAAACACGCACTGGCAACACTGAGCGACCTGATAAGACCTGGAGCGAATGGAGCGCTCCGTATCGAGATCCGAGCGGAACGCAGATTACAAGCCCGCGCGCGCGTTTCATCCAGTGGCGGGCAGTCTTGCATATCGGTAAGGCGCACGAGATGGCGCGCGTCGAAGAGGTAAAGCTCGCCTACTTGCCGCGCAATGTCGCCCCTGAAGTCACTTCCATCACGGTTTTGCCGATCGGCGTCGGCTTGCAACCCGCAATTCAACCTCAAGTCGATCCGAATATAGAAGCATCCGGACTCGATCCATCCTTGTTCGGCGCTCCGACGCAGACCATGCCGCGGCGCATCTATCAGCGCGGCGCTGTATCGCTTCAGTGGCAGGCGGAGGATCGTAACGGAGATACGCTCGAGTACGCGATCTATTACCGCGCGCTTAATGAATCGACTTTTCACTTGCTCAAGGATAGAGTGCGCGATAACTTCTATACAGTCGATGGGACGAAACTGGCTGATGGGCGCTATATCTTCAAGATCGTGGCGACGGATGAGCCGGACAACCCGCCAGGGCTCGCCCTGACTGGCGAAAAGGTGACTGAACCCGTGACGATCGATAACACTCCGCCGAATATTCGCGCCGCAGCTCCAGAGGTGCTGGGAGACCGTGCGCGCGTTCGCTTCACCGTCGAGGATCAGACCGGGATCATCCGCCGCGCCGATGTGAGCGTCGACGGCGGGGATTGGAAGATGGTCTTTCCAGATGATGGGATCGCCGATAGCCCGCGCGAGGTTTACACGATCGAGATAGATTTGAATGCTGGACGGGTTGAGAGAACCATCGCCATTCGCGTCTATGATGATAGTGGCAACGCAGGAAGCGGTCGCGTCGTCATAAGACGTTAGCTTTGCACGATTAGGGGTGTCCCGTGCCGCAAACAGTGTGTTCGCCGAAAGAGAGGGGTACGATTATCGGGCATTTATCGGAGCGCGGCGAGCGTTTGGCGCTGTGGCATTCAATTTGCCCGCGTTTAAAGCGAATGTCGCAAGGGTCTCCCTCCCCATGCGCACCGACGAAGCCTGAGGAGGACGGAACCTTGAGAGGATTGGTGAAAAGAGCTTTCATCTTGGTCTTCGTCTTCTGTTTGATCCCTTTCGCCGGACGAGGTGACGACTTACAAGATAAGAAATCTCCGCCGAAAGATAAGCGGGTGGTCATCAAAGCTCCCAAGGATAAGGACAAAGGTGAAAAGGGAGGGAAACAGGGAGAAGAGGACAGAGGAAAACAGGAAGAGAGGCGCCGGGAAAGGCCGTGAACTCACGCCTCGGCGTCTCCTCAGCCAGATCGCCCGTCTTCATGGACTCCTCTAATCTTCAACAGGACGCGGACCGATTTCGTCCCTGACGGGTTCGCGCGTGGCTTCAAGGCGGTTTGATCTTCAGCTAGCCTTCTACTGACTACCGAACGACTCTCGCCCTTCATTGTCTGAAAACAGACAATCATCGTCTGTTAATAGACAATGTTCTCCCGCCCGCATCTACTCGGAAGAGCGTTTCCCCTGCCTAATCTCTCGCTTTGAGGACTGACAAGGCGCCGGCACAGGGCTTGCCCGAGCATTCGATCAGCGGAAAAGAGTCGGGAGCTTCCATTAGAGGGGCGATGATGGAGCTTGTGCGAAAGGTCATCTTGATTTTTGCCATTGTGCTACCGCTCTTTGTTGAAGTTCAGGGGCATGGTGGTGAGGATCATGTCGAGAGCGTGGCACAAACTTCATCGGCGGGAGAGACCATCACGCATCTTGCGCGAACGGGCGATTTCGAACTGTTCTTCAAGCATGCGCCCGTCACTCCGGATCGGGCGACCGCGGCGGACATTTTCCTCTCGCGCTACGAGACGAATGAACCGGTCGGCGGCGCGCGCATCGAGATCACATTCGCCGGCCCGAGCGAGGCGAAGGTTGAAGCGAAACCTAACGATTTGGCTGGGCGATATGGAGTAGAGCTCCCGCCGTTAGCGCGAGGCGAATATCGCATCTCGGCGCGCGTCGAAATGGATGGGAGAAGCTCTGTTGTTGATTTGGGAACGCTCGATGTCGCCCCCGTGACGATGCCTGAGCAGATGGCGAATGAACGCGCCGCGCTTCGGGCAACTATTATCTTGTTGATCTCCCTTATGGCGATCTTGCTCGTAGCGATCTTAGCGCTCTTCTGGCGTGCGTTGAGCCATCGCTTCAAGGCGGAGAAGGAGGCGACGGCGGTTTGATGCATCACATCTTCGATCGCAAATCGAAGCGCTATCCTTCGCTGGAAGTCAAACGGTGTGATGTCGGATCGGGCATAAGGCTCTGCGTGATGTTCTCGCTGATGGTGATCTTCGGATCGTGCGTCAACGCGGGCCAGCGAATATTCGGAGCGCAGGGCCTCGGTGCGGAATCGAAGAGGACTGCGGTCGAGATCCAGGCGCCGATCAGTCGAGAGCAGACCGCTATCGGATTGGACCAGAAAGGAAAGCGGGCGTCGGCGCAGTATTTGGATGAATCGGGTCTGACGGTCGAGAAGTTGATTGACCTCGCTCATCAGAAGCGGGCCGATCTACTTGCGGCGCAGGCGCGCGTCGGCGCGGCACGTGCTCGATCTCTCCAAGCCGGTTTGCGTCCCAATCCGACGCTCGATATCGAGTACGGCACGCCGCGCTTTCTCGGCGGCGAGGCGGAGCTGGATTTCGCCGTCGGCGTTTCGCAACTTTTCGAACTCGGCGGCAAGCGCCGATTGCGTCGGGAAGCGGCGCGTCTCGAAGCGGAACGGGCGGAAGCCGAGTTTCGCGCGCTCGAACGGCAGATCGCTGCCGACGTGCGCGTTTCTTACGCGCGCGCCGTCGCTGCCGGAAGGTTTCTGGATACGGTGGATCAATTGGTCGCGCTCAACGAGGAGTTAGAGCGGGCGACGGCGGAGCGGGTCAAAAGAGGCGATGCCGCGCAAGTGGACCTGAGTTTGGTGCGCGTTGAACTCGACCGCTTGCGGGTGGAAAGGGCGCGCGCGTTAGCCGATCTCGAATCGGAGATGATCGCCTTGCGCGCCGCCGTCGGTCTAGATCCGACGGACTCTTTGCGGATCGTTCCACTCGTCGAACGTCCGCCGCGACTCGAGCTTTCATTGCCGGAACTTACCGCCATCGCGCTACGTGAGCGAGCGGACCTTCAAGCGGCGCGCCTTGCCGAAAGAGCAAGCGTTGCGCGCTTGAAGCTGGTCGAAGCGCGCCGGACGCCGGACCTTGCCGGCACGGCCCGTTTCTCGCGCAGTCGGCAGATCGTGGATTTGCCGGAGAGGATAGGCGGCATCGCCTTGGACAAAGACAACGAGTTGACTTTCGGCATACAGATCGAACTTCCGATCTTCAACCGCAACCAAGGCGAGATCGCCGCCGCAGCCAATGAACAGATACAAGCGACGCGAGAGCGCGAAGCGCTCGAAGCGAAGATCAAGCGCGATGTCGCGCTCGCTTACAGGCAGTATCAGGCTGCGGCGGAAAGCCTCGCGCTCTTTTCGACGCGCGTCATACCGCAGACGGAAACGGTACTCGCGAGCGTGCGCGCCGCTTACGGACTCGGTGAGTTCTCGGTCTTCGACCTCTTGCAAGAACAGCGGCGATTGATCGAGAGCGAAACGGCTTACAGTCAAACCTTGCGCGATTACTACTCGGCGCTCGCCGAACTCGAACGCGCCACGGGCGCGCCGCTTCCGCGCGAGGCTTTCGCGCCGCGCGCAACTTCCAGCGCGCCGCGACTTGATCTGAAGAGCATCGAACGGCTCACGGCGAGTGATCCGCGTTGGGACGATCGCGATCCCGGTCAGCGATAGACGAGTTTTGGGAAGAACGCTTTTCGAAATCTTGTTCCGGAGCTTGGAGGTTGATGAGAGCAACGATCATTTCGGTGCTGAGTTTGGGCGTCGCCTTCTGGAGCGCATGCGCGACCGAAAAGCGCAAAACCTCTTCCAACGCTAACTTGAGAAATGTAGCCGCAGTCAACGCAAACCTCTCCACGACGAACGATGTGCCAGCGGAAGTGCGGGCGGCGCTCGCTGGCGCGCAAACTGTGGTTGCGGAACGGAAGGAGCTCTCCGCCGCGCAAGCGGCTGAGGTCGAGCGCGAATCTGGAGCGAAGCTTGAGAGCGCGGCGCACACGACCTATCTGGGTTATGCGCTGAGCGGTGGGGTGCGAAAACAAGTCGGAGCGGCGACCGTGCTCGAGGTCGAAGGCCAGCGTCTCGTCGTCGTTTACGAAAGTCGCAACGGATTGCCGTATATCAAAGAGGTGCGGGCCGCTGACTTGCCGCTCGCGTTTCTCACACAATTTCAAGGCAAAGGTCACGATGACCCGTTGCAGCTGGGGCGCGATGTGCAAGCGCACGGCATGGATGAAAGGTTGGCAAGAGCCATCACCGACGCCATTCGTCGGGATACGCGCATCATGCAGGCGCTTTATGGGGCGCCGCATACGCACTGAAGATGAACTGGATGTCGAACCGGTCCGGGAGACTGAAACATGCAGAGAGGGAAGTGGCGATCTCTAAGATGTTAGGTTCCTTCTTCGCGCTAACTGAAACGATCGGGTGGCGTGATGCGCGCGCTCGCGATCAAGAGCGCGTTCGAGATGCGCGTGTGTGCGCGGCTGAACCGGTCGCATCGCGTGATGCGCGCTCTCGCCGCAAAGAAGATCTCAACTTCTTCTCCATCTCGTCGCGATCGTTTGTGCGAGTGTGGCGCGTGACTTTGAGCGCGCTTCTTCTCTTTGCTTTCGTCACGGCGCGCGCGCACGAAGGCGAAGATCACGGCGCCTCGCCGAAACGCGCGACCGGAACCGCGGCTGGTCCAGCAGTGCGCATGGCTGAGCGGAACGTGCAGACGCCCGTCGGTCAGTTCCGCGTCCGCTTGCGTCAGATGCCTTTCGATCCGCGCACAGGCGAAGAGGCGCAGTTCGAGGTCGAAGCTCTGGAGCGCGTCGAAGGCGCTTTCGGGTCGAGCGAAGGTCTGCAGTCAGTGAACATCGCACGCGCCGTGGCGCGTTTGAGTCGAGCTGATGGGACCGCGTTGGAACCGGCGCTCGACACACACGCGGAGAGCAGTCCGGGCGTTCGCGGCGTTCACTACGTCTTTCGTGAAGCTGGCGAGTACAAGATCGCTTTTGACTTCGCGCTCGCCGACGGGCGTTCTTTCTCCGTCGATTTCCCGGTCTCGGTCACAAAAGCGCCAGTCAATTGGAGCTTCTGGATCGGGCTTCTCCTTCTGGCATTGCTTTCGGTCGGCGTGGTCGTCATTCGTTCCGCTCCATTATGGCGCGCGCGAAGTGAGCGCAAAGGGGTTGCACGCCACATCGCTCCCGCGACCGTCGTCGCCGCCATCATATTCGCCATTGGTCTGCTCCTTCTACTGCGCTTCGAACCGCCGCGTCGAATTCGAACGGCGACCGAAGTGACCGTAAGCGCGGCGGCGGCCACTGGCGCGGCGACCAGTTCGGAGATCGTCATCCCGAAAGAATCTCAGTTGCTCTTCGGCATTCGCACGGCGTTGGTCGAAGAACGCCCCGTGATTGCCGGTCTGAAGGTGACCGGCGTCGTGCGCGCGCGTCCCACTTCGCGCGCGACCATCGCGCCGCCCGTCTCGGGGCGCGTCTTTTTCAAGAACGGATTGACGCTCGGCTCCTTCGTCGCGCGCGGCGAGCAGATCGGCACGGTCGAACAGATCCTCGGCGCATCGGAACAAGCTGGACTTGAAGCGCAACGCACGGAGCTACAGCGCGCCGTGCTGGAGCAGCAGGCGAAAAGAGCTGAACAAGAGGCGCTGGCGCAACAAGCGCGCGCGCGTCTCGCTCAAGCTGAGCGCGAACTGCGCCGAGCGACGGAACTGCTCGAAGTCGGCGCTGTGCCGCGCAAGCGCGTCGAAGAGGCGCAAACCGCCGTGCAGATCGCGCGACAAGAGGTTCTCGCCGCCGAACAACAAGCGCGCATCGCCGCCGAACAGGCGCGCGTGGTGAAGGCGGGGGCAGAGCGCATCGGTCCAGTTCGACGCTTCCCATTGATCGCGCCGGTGGCGGGCGTCGTCAGCGACATCAGAGCGACGACAGGGCAACAGGTCGAAGCGGGAAGCGAACTGTTGAACATCGTCGATCTGTCGGTTGTCTATCTCGAAGCGCGAGTCTTCGAAGGCGATTTGGCGAAGGTGCGCGATGCGCGACGGGCGAGTTACACGACGGCGGCATTTCCCGGAGAGGTCTTTCATCTCGGCGAAGGCGGACGCGGACGCATCGTCGCCATCGGAACCGCGGTCGATCCGCAGACGCGGACCGTGCCGGTGATCTTCGAGGTCATGAATCCGGCGAACCGTTTGCGCGATGGCATGTTCGTCGAAATCGTTTTCGACATCGGCGAGACGGCGCCCGTGCTCGCCGTGCCTAAACGGGCTGTCGTCACCGAAGAAGGGCGCACGTATGTTTTCGTCTTCAACGGCGGCGAAAGGTTCGAAAAGCGCGCCGTTCTACTCGGCGCCGAGGGACAAGACTTCTACGAAGTCAAATCGGGCCTGAGTCGGGGCGAGCGCGTCGTCGTCGATGGCGTTTATCAGTTACGTTCTGCGCGACCGGGATGATTGCGCGGACTTGGCGACGAGAACGGACCTACCGATGACGAGGAGGTGCGAATAGTTTGACGAGTGATGGAGGAGAAGATGGTGAACAGAATCTCTTTAGGAAGAAGGCTTGTGAATTCAACGGAGGTGAAGTTCGGTCGCGGAGTCGAGCGAGCGCGTCGGCAGCGGTTGCCGGTCGTTGCGATTGTGAGTTTGGTCGCGGCGCTCACGGTCGCGTGCGGAGCTGGACAGCAAAAGGTTAACGAGAACGCAGTGCAGAGCGCGACGGCGAACCAGAACGCGCGCCACGGCGAAATGCACGATGGGCACGCAATGCACGGCGAAATGCACGATGGGCACGCAATGCACGGCGAAATGCACGATGGGCACGCAATGATGGATCACTCGCAGATGCAGAGTTCGCCGGGCGCGGAAAAAGCTCCTTACGACTTGCAGTTCATCGACACGATGATCGCGCATCATCAGGGTGCGATAGAGATGGCTCGGCTGGCCGACGGACGCGCCGAGCACGCAGAGCTGAAGGAGCTTGCGCGCAAGATCGTCGCCGATCAGGAGCGCGAAATCGCTCAGATGCGCAAGTGGCGCACCGAGTGGTACGGAGAGCGTGCTCCGGCAATCAACATGGAATTGCCCGGCATGCGCGAATCAATGCAGATGGATATGCGCCAGCTTGCGGAAGCGCGCGGGCGCGATTTCGATCTGCTCTTCATCGACATGATGATCCCGCATCACGAAGGCGCAGTCGTGATGTCGCGGCAAGCGCTCGAGCGGGCCGAGCACGCCGAGTTGAAGAAACTGGCCGAGCAGATCATCGCCGCACAGCAGGCCGAAATCGCGCAGATGCGCAAGTGGCGCACCGAGTGGGGGAAGTGACGCTTGACCGGGAGAGAGGTTCGGACGGATCTCTCTCCGCTCGTTGCGCGAGGTGAGCTCGATGCTCGATGTTGTCATCAAGTGGTCGTTGCAGAACCGCTTATTGGTCGTCGCCATTGCGGCTTTGACGCTGGCGTGGGGGACTTACATCGCGCTTCAGTTGCCGGTCGATGTCTTCCCCGATTTGAACAAGCCGACGGTGACGATCCTGACCGAAGCGCCAGGGCTGGCACCCGAAGAGGTCGAGACGCTCGTCACCGTGCCGATCGAGACGGTGCTCAACGGCGCGCCCGGCGTGACGCGCGTCCGTTCGCAAAGCGGCATCGGGCTGTCGGTGATCACCGTCGAGTTCGATTGGGGGACAGACCTCTACCGCAACCGCCAGTTGGTGAGCGAGAAACTTCAACTCGCGCGCGAGCAATTGCCTGCGGGCGTGACGCCCATGATGGGGCCGATCGGCTCGATCATGGGCGAGATCATGCTGATCTCTGTGCGTTCGCGTGACGGCTCGACCGGTCCGATGGAGTTGCGCTCGCTCGCCGACTGGACCATACGACCGCGATTGATGGCGATTCCCGGCATCGCACAAGTGATCAACATCGGCGGCGAAGTCAAGCAGTATCAGGTGCTCGTCTCGCCCGCAAAGCTCACGCAGTTCGGGTTGACGATCGAAGACATCGCGCGCGCGATGGAACGCGCCAACTTGAACACGACGGGCGGGTTCATCAACGCGCAATCACAAGAGTTTCTCGTCCGCAATCTGGCGCGCGCGTACACGGTCGAAGATTTAAAGAAGACGGCGGTTGCATATCGCAACGGCGCGCCCGTCTTGCTCGGCGAAGTCGCTCAAGTCAAAGAAGGTCCGCGCGTCAAGCGAGGCGACGCTGGAACCAACGGCGAGCCCGCCGTCATCATGTCGGTGCAGAAGCAACCGGGCGCCTCCACAATCGAGTTGACTGAAAAGGTTGACAGCGCGATCCGTGAGATTCAGGCGACGCTGCCACCGGACATCGAGGTCAATCCGCGCCTGTTTCGTCAAGAGAACTTCATCCAAGCTTCGATCACCAACCTCATCGAGGCGCTGCGCGATGGCGCGATATTGGTGACGATCGTCCTCTTTCTTTTTCTGCTCAACTTGCGGACGACGGCGATCACGCTGACGGCAATCCCACTCTCGTTCATCGTCACCTTTCTCGTCTTCCGCGCCTTCGGCGTCTCGATCAACACGATGACGCTTGGCGGATTGGCCGTCGCCATCGGCGAGTTGGTGGATGATTCCATCGTCGATGTAGAGAATATCTTTCGCCGCCTGCGCGAAAACAGAGCGTCGCCCAATCCGAAACCGGCGCTGCGCGTCATCTACGAAGCATCGCTTGAAATCCGTTCGAGCATCGTTTATGCGACGTTCATCGTCGCGTTGGTCTTCGTTCCGCTTTTCGCTTTGACCGGCGTCGAAGGGCGGTTGCTTGCGCCGCTCGGTCTTGCCTACATCACGTCGCTCATCGCCTCGCTCGTGGTGAGTTTGACGGTAACGCCGGCGCTCGCCTCTTACTTATTGCCGCAGATGAAGGTGATGCGGCATGGGCGCGAAAGCTTTCTGGTCCGGTTCCTGAAGCGTTGGGACGAACGGCTGCTTCGCCACACGTTGCGTCATCCGAACGTCGTCATGGCTGGCGCTGGCGCGTTGCTTGCGCTCGCGCTCGCGACGTTGCCTTTCGTCGGCACCTCGTTTCTGCCGGAGTTCAACGAAGGCACAGTGACGGTCAGCTTCTTGGCCGAACCGGGAATCAGCCTCGAAGAGAGCGATCGCATCGGTCGCATCGCCGAGAGGTTGATCATGGAGGTGCCTGAGGTGGTTGCCGTCGGACGGCGCACCGGTCGCGCCGAGATGGACGAGCACGCCGAAGGCGTGCACTCCGCGGAGATAGATGTTGACCTTCGGCGCAGCGAGCGCCCGCGCGATGAGATACTGCGAGATATTCGGCAGAGGCTTGCGACCATTCCGGGCGTAACGGTCAACGTCGGGCAGCCGATCTCGCACCGATTGGATCACCTGCAATCGGGTGTGCGCGCGCAGATCGCCATCAAGCTCTTCGGCGATGATCTGGCGACTTTGCGCGACAAAGCCGAAGAGATCGCCAACGTCGTCGGCACGGTCGAAGGGGCGACCGACGTGCAGATCGAAAAGCAGGTGCTCATCCCGCAGGTGCGTTTCGCGATCGACCGCGAGGCAGCGGCCCGCTACGGACTGCCACCGGGTGAGATCGCCGAAACTTTGGAGATGGCGCTCAACGGAAAAAAGGTCTCGGAGATCGTCGATGCGCAACGGCGTTACGATCTCGTCATACGTTTCGACGACGAAGCGCGCGCTTCGCTCGATGCGCTTCGCAGCGTGACTGTGGATACGCCGCAAGGGACGCAGATCCCGGTTTCGGCTGTTGCGCGCATCGAAAACCTTCCGGGGCCGAATCAGATCCTGCGCGAGAACGCGCAGCGCCGGATCGTCGTCTCAGCGAACGTCGCCGGACGCGATCTCGGTTCGGTCGTGCGCGACATTCAAGAGCGCGTGCAGCGACAGGTGCAGCTTCCGCCCGGTTATTTCATCGAGTACGGCGGACAGTTCGAGGCGCAGCGAGAAGCGACTCGCAAGCTCACGCTGCTCAGCCTCTTTTCGGTCGTCGCTATCTTCTTCCTTTTGATCAAAGCGCTCGGCGACTGGCGTTCGGCTTTGCAGGTGATGATCAACATCCCGCTCGCCTTGATCGGCGCGATCTTCGCCATGTTGCTCACTGGCGGCGTCTTCTCCGTGGCGACGCTGGTCGGATTTATCTCGCTTATCGGGATCACATCGCGCAACGGCATCATGATGATCTCGCACTACATTCACCTGATGCGTGAAGAGGGCGAAGACTTCACCGAACGAATGATCATTCGCGGCTCGCTCGAACGGCTCGTGCCGGTGATGATGACGGCGTTGACCGCTGGGCTTTCGTTGATCCCGTTCATCTTGGCGGCGGACGCGCCCGGCAAAGAGATCTTGCATCCGCTGGCGGTGGTCGTTCTCGGCGGCATTCTGACGTCGACGTTGCTGGACCAGTTGGTGACGCCTGCGGTCTTCTACAAGTTCGGGCGGCCTATTGCCGAGCGCGTCATCAGGGAGCGCCAGCTCAGGGAACCGGAACTTCGGGAAGAGAAGACGGCGCCGGTCGAGACGCCGCAACCCGTTGGAGATTGATCGCGCATCGGATGAAAATGAGGAGACGGCAAAAGCACGGGACGCGACCGCAAGCCTTTGGTCGCGCCGCGTTGACTGGCGAGAACAGGAGCGAGTCGTGAAAGCTTCCGTGGATCAGACCGAGATCGAAGATGGCCGTGAGGCCGGAACCGAGCGCGTTGATCTTCCGATCACCGGCATGACGTGCGCGGCGTGCGCGCGGCGCATCGAACGACAGTTGCGCAAAGTTGCGGGCGTTAAACAGGCCAACGTCAACTTCGCCACTTCGCGCGCCACGGTCGAATATGATCCGCGCGCGTGCGATGCGCGACGGTTGATCGCCGCGGTCAAAGATGTCGGCTACGACGTCGGTGGTAGGTCTCATGTCAGTTTCATCGTGGATGATTCGGCGCGTCCGTCGGGTTCGAGCCAGCCGCTCGAAAGCCATCTGAAGCGCTTGCGCGGCGTTGTCGAGGCGAGCTTCAACTTGGTGAATATGGAGGTTCGCGTCGAGTACCTGCCGGGCGTCACAGACGCGCAGGCGATCCGCCGTGCCATCGAGGAGTTCGGCTACCAAGTGCGCGAAACGAGCGGCGAGGGGCCGCACGGTCTCGTCGAAGAAGACGACGCGCACGCGGCGGAGTATCGAAGCTTGCGGCGAAAATTCATCGTCGCGGCGGTCCTTTCTCTTCCGGTCCTTTTCATCGCCATGTCGCACGGGCGATTCGATTTTCCCGGCAGCGACTGGTTGCAACTCGTCTTGACGACGCCGGTCGTCTTCTACTGCGGCGCGCAGTTCTACAGGGGAGCGTGGGCCGCGTTTCGCCATCGCGCCGCCGACATGAACACGCTGATCGCAGTAGGCACCGGCACGGCTTACGTCTATTCAGTGGCGGCGACCATCTTCCCGCGCTTCTTCGCTCCAGCGGCCACGGGGCACGGTGTGCCGGTCTATTTCGAGGCCACGAGCGTCATCATCGCGCTCATTCTGCTCGGGCGGATGTTGGAAGCGCGCGCGAAGGGACGAACGAGCGACGCGATCCGTCGTCTCATCGGGTTGCAACCGCGCACGGCGCGCGTCATCCGCGATGGCCGCGAGTTGGAGGTACAGGTCGAAGAGGTCGTGCCGGGCGATTTAGTCGTGGTGAGACCTGGCGAGAAGATTCCGGTCGATGGCGTCATCATCGAAGGATCGAGCGCCGTCGATGAATCGATGTTGACGGGCGAGAGCTTGCCGGTCGAAAAGGGTCCGGGCGATGAGGTCTTCGGAGCGACCATCAATCGGACCGGAAGTTTCAAGTTTCGGGCGACGAAGGTCGGCAAGGATACCGTCCTGCAGCAGATCGTCAAACTGGTCCAAGAAGCGCAGGGCGCGAAAGCTCCCGTCGCGCGGCTTGCCGATGTGGTGAGCGGTATTTTCACGCCCATCGTCATCTGCGTGGCGATTGCGACCTTTGTGGTTTGGTACGTGGCTGCGCCGACGGATGTGCGTTTGAATATGGCGCTCGTCAATTTCGTCTCGGTGCTGATCATTGCGTGCCCGTGCGCGCTGGGACTAGCGACGCCGACGGCGATCATGGTCGGCACGGGACGCGGAGCCGAACTCGGCATTCTAATCAAGGGCGGCGAAGCGTTGGAGACGGCCCATCGGCTGCAAGTCGTCGTGCTCGACAAGACCGGCACCATCACCAAAGGACGCCCGACCGTCGTTGACATCGTCGCGGCGAATGATCTGGCTACTGATGAGCTGTTGCGTTTGATCGCTTCCGCCGAACGCGCCAGCGAGCATCCGCTCGGCGAAGCGATCGTGCGAGCGGCGCAGGCGCGCGGCCTCGAACTCAGCGAGCCGAACGACTTCAAGGCGCTCGCCGGCTACGGCATCGAAGCGCAAGTCGGAGGGCGCAAACTGTTGCTCGGGAACTTAAAGCTCATGCGCGAGCGTCAGGTCGCGCTCGATGGGTTCGAGGCGCAGGCGGCGAAGCTCGCCGCTGATGGAAAGACGCCGGTCTATGCGGCAGTGGATGGGCGTTTCGCCGGTCTGATCGCCATCGCCGACGAAATCAAGCCGGAAGCGCGCGAAGCGGTGGCGATGTTGGAGCTGATGGGGCTCGAAGTCGTCATGATCACGGGAGATGATCGGCGAACGGCGGCAGCAGTAGCGCGCACTGTCGGCATCGAACGGGTGCTCGCCGAAGTCTTGCCGCAAGACAAAGCGCGCGAAGTCAAGCGCCTGCAGCAAGAAGAGAAGAAGACCGTCGGCATGGTCGGCGATGGGATCAACGACGCACCGGCGCTCGCGCAAGCCGATGTCGGCATCGCCATCGGGACGGGGACGGATGTGGCGATCGAGGCTTCCGACATCACGCTCATACGCGACGATCTGCGCAGCGTCGCAACATCCATAAGGCTCGCGCGCGCGACCATGCGCGTCATCCGACAGAATCTCTTCTGGGCCTTCATCTACAACACGCTCGGCATTCCGGTCGCGGCGGGCGTGCTCTACCCGTTCACTGGATGGCTGCTTTCGCCGATCATCGCGAGCGCGGCGATGAGCTTGTCGAGCGTGTCGGTGGTCGCGAACAGTCTGCGGTTGCGCAGATTCCGTTGACGGAACGTCGCGGTTCAACGGCGAAAGGTGGCCGTTGCAATGCGACGCGCGAAAGAAGAGCGAAGTATGACAGTTTGGATCTTAGCGACGTTGGACGCGAGCGAATGGATGGTGATCGCGGTCGGCATAGCGGCGATCATCTTCGTGCTCTGGTACTTCTTCGGCGAACGTCGAGGCGTCGCGGCTGAGACGACCGAAACCGGAGTGCAGGAGATCTCGATCACGGTCAAAGGCGGTTACTCGCCCGATACCATCGTCGTCAAGCAGGGGCGACCCGTCCGACTCAAGTTCCGGCGCGAGGAGACGGCTTCCTGTAGCGAGCAGGTGATCTTCAGCGATTTCGGCATCGTGCGCGATCTTCCGCCCTTTCAGACGACCATCGTTGAGTTTACGCCCGACGCGCCGGGCGAGTACACTTTCACGTGCGGCATGCGGATGCTGCGCGGGAAGTTGATCGTCGAACCGAGCAGGTGAACTTCGACGCGCGTAGTAGTGCTAGGGGGTCGGTGAAGCAATCGCCGCTCGTGGCGGCGGTATGGCAGCTATGAAGTCAGCGTGGCGTTACAAGGAGATCATCTTCGGCGTCAGTCTCGGGCTGGTGATGTGGATCGTGGACGCGGCGATGCACGTGCAAATGAGCGCCGAAACGGACGTGCTCGCAGGCTTCGCCGCTGAGCTTTTCGCTCCCGGGGCGACGCAGTTGTTCTTCCGTGCGCTTTTTCTGTTGATCGCAAGCGCGTTCGGGTTCGTTTTGTGGCGCGCCAACTGGCGCGAAAGGGAACTGCGCGCGCTCGAAGAGGCCATCATCGCCTTCCATCGTCAACTCGACAGCCCCGCCATGCGCATTGTCAACCACGTGCGCATGTTACAAAGTCAATCTCATCCGGCGCGCGACGAACTGACGCAGACGGTGCTTGCTCTGATCGGCGAGGACGCGCGGATCATAGATGAGCTGGCCCAGCAGTACATACGCTTCAGCGAGCAAGTCGTGGCCGGGCGCACGCGCGAAGCGGTGGAGACTCTGCGCGCCATCGCCGCATGGCAGACCGCGCCGCGTCGCACTCCGCCCGTCGCTTGAACGCCATGTCGGAACACCATCGTATGCCGCAACCTGCGCTGCTCATCGTGGACGATGATGAGAGCTTGAGGCGCGTCCTCGAGTTTCAGCTGACCGAGAGCGGCTATCGCGTGCTGGCGGTTGCAGATGCGTCGGCGGCTTTGGATATTCTCGTCAACGAAGAGATCTCTTGCTTGGTCACGGACGTGCGTTTGCCGGGGCTATCGGGACTCGAGCTTCTGCGACGCGCCCGCGCCATCAACGACGGCGTTCCGGTCATCGTGATCACAGCCTATGGCGATGTCGAAACGGCGGTCGAAGCGATGCGCGCCGGAGCGTTCGACTTCATCACCAAGCCTTTCAACCGCGATCAGATACGTTTGACGGTGGAGAAGGCGCTCGCCTTTGGCCAGAAGATGGCGGAGTTGGCGCGCTTGCGGCGGCTCGTGCATGAGCGCTTCAGTCTGGCGAACGTCGTCGGCGATTCGCCCGCCATGCGGCGCGTCTTCGAAGTGGTCGAGCGCGTCGCGCCTTCGGACGTGACTGTTCTCATCACAGGCGAATCGGGCACGGGCAAGGAGTTGATCGCCCGCGGGATACATCTTGCCAGCGCGCGGTCGGCTGGTCCGTTCGTCGCCGTCAATTGCGCTGCCATTCCGGAGACGCTCGTCGAATCAGAATTGTTCGGCCATCGGCGCGGCGCTTTCACCGGCGCAACGCGCGACGTCAAAGGCAAATTCGAAGAGGCTTCGGGCGGCACGCTCTTTCTCGACGAAATAAGCGCCATGCCGCTCGGCGTGCAGAGCAAACTGTTGCGCGCCTTGCAGGAGCGCGAGATCGTTCGTTTGGGAGAGAGCGCGCCGCGCAAAGTGGATGTGCGCATCATCGCCGCGACCAACAGGGATCTTCAGACGATGGTCGCCGATGGCGCGTTTCGCGAGGACCTTTACTATCGGCTCGCCGTCGTGCCCGTCGAACTCCCGCCGCTGCGCGAGCGACGCGAAGACATCCCCGTGCTTGTCGAGCACTTCTTGCAACAGGCGTGCGAGCGGCACGGTCGTCCACCCGTGCGCATTGCGCGCGAGGTCTTTGCCGCTTTCAACGCTTACGCTTGGCCGGGCAACGTGCGCGAACTGAAGAACACGATCGAGCGCATGGTCGTGCTCGCACGCGGCGACGTGTTGACGCTGGATGATCTGCCCGATCAGATCAAGAACACTCTTCGCGGCGCATCCAACGTGCTCGTGCATTTGCCGCCGGACGGTATTTCGCTCGAAGCGGTCGAGCGCGAGATCATTCGACAAGCTCTCCTGATGCACGGCGGGAACCAGACGCGCACTGCGCGCTATCTGAACATCACGCGCAGCGCGCTCATCTACCGCATGCAGAAGTACGGACTTACGGAAGAGACGGGAGGAGACAAAACGACGCAAACGGGCGAAGAGCCACGATAACGTTCCGTTGTTGCTATCTGTCGGCTGACGATAGAATTTTCTCGCAGGAAGGCGCTCTGAGTGGCGCAGATTCGCCGGGCAGAGAGTCATTTCAGACGGGATCGATTGGGATCTGTTGCGAAGTTCGATTGAAGAGCACAATAACCAAAGTGCGCCGCGCTTTACGCACGACAATGGGACGCTTGAAGTCACGAAACCGTCATCCGAACACGAAGAGAGCAAAGATCATCTTATTTTGCAAATGCCGTGCGCGAGCGGGCGCAAAGAGAGTTAAGAGGGCCTTAAGGGGCTTTGAAGTGACCATCTTTCGCTAGGTCGCCACTGGCGATGAAAGTTCAGCGCTCAACTCTGCTTTACGCCGCTGGTGTGGCAGCGGCGACGCTTTCGATCACGGCGTTGCATCTGGTGACGCCGCTTGACCGGATCGTCCTCCATCAAATCTACCAGCGTCTTTATTACATCCCGATCATCGTCGCGGCGGTGCGTTTCGGACTGCGTGGCGGGCTATCTGCCGCGTTGTTTGCCAGCATCGCTTACGTCCCTCATGTGCTCATGCACTGGCAGCACAGCAATCCGGATTATGCGCTCAACCAGTACGCCGAAATAATCCTCTTCAACGTGGTCGGCATCGTTACAGGTGCGCTCGGCGACCGGAGTCGGACGGCGCGCGCGCGCGCCGAGCAGACGGCGGCGGAACTGCAACGCGCTTATGCCGAATTGAGGCAGACCTTCGAGCAGCTTTTGCGCGCCGATAGGCTGATCTCGCTTGGCGAACTTTCTGCCGCCATCGTCCATGAAGTGCGCAACCCGCTCGGCGCGATCAAAGGCGCCGTCGAGATCATGGAAGATGGCATTTCGCCCGATAACCCGCGCCGCGAATTCGCCGCGATCGCCAAACGCGAGATAGATCGTCTTGATCGATTGGTCGAAGAGTTCTTGCGCTTCGCGCGTTCGCCGAAACCCGTAGTCGAGCGGGTCGATCTCAATGAAATCGTCGCTTCAGTCGCCGCGCTCGTCGAACGCCAAGCGGGGATGCAAGGCGTGCGCGTCGAACGGCGGCTTGCCGCGCGAAAGCTCGAAACGATGGCCGATGGCGCGCAAATACGGCAAGCGCTCATGAACCTCTGCCTGAACGCGCTGCAAGCGATGGCGCGCGGCGGCACGCTGACGCTCAGGACGAATACGAGCGATCGAAACGGCGTGAGCGTCGAGGTGGAGGATGAGGGCGGCGGAATCGACCCGAAGATCGCGGCGCGCATCTTCGATCCGTTCTTTACGACCAAAGAGCGCGGGCTCGGACTCGGGCTCTCGATCGCCTATAAGGTCGCCATCGAACACGGCGGCACGTTGACCTTCAGGAACGGGGAGAAGGGCGCGATCTTTCGTCTGGCGTTGCCCGGCGCAAACTGAATCGCCACGCGCATCTTGCCTAAAAGATCATTCGCGCGAAACTTCGCTTCTCCGAGGCGACACACGAAGGAGTCAGCGCCTGAGCGCTGATTATCTTGAGCGGACCGTTTCGTCGAGCGGGCCGCTAGAGCGTCGCCAGAAGCTCACGCCACTCGGCGGACTCTTCACACCCAGGTTTGCGTTTGCTGAACATGAGCAGGATCTGTTCGCCGCTTTCGTTGTACAGCTCAAGACTCGTCACCATGCCATCGGTCGTCGGTTTGCGCACGATCCAGCAGGAGGCGATGCGGTCTTCGCGGACGTGCAGGTTGAAGTCCGCATCGAGCACGTTGACCCAGTGATTGACGATGCGGATGTTCTCGACCGGTCCAGTGTGAATCTGTATAACGCCCGGATTGCCGACGAAGATCATGATCGGCAGCTTGCGCCGTGATGCTTCATGTAGCAGATGGCGGAAGCTCATCGGCGAAGTCTCGCGCGCCAGTTCCGGGCCAGCGAGCCGCAACGCTTGTCGGCGCGTCACTCCGAAATCGCGCGTCAACCTGAAGAATTCATGCGTATCGCGCATGCTCATCCAAGCCCGACGCAACTCTTCGACATCTACCTCATCGTCTGGTCTTTCGGGTGGCGACGGCTGTCGCGGTTCGACTCTTTGCGCGGGAGATTGGTCGTCGCTCCTCCACCGCGCGACAAGTTCGGCGAAGGCGTCGTGGTCGCTTTCGTCCGTCAGAAAGATTTTGTGGATCGCCGTGCCATCCGGTGCGAAGAACTGCAAGCTGCGCCGCTTCCCGTCGTCGAAGGCGAAACAGCTCTTCCAGTGCGCGAGAAAGAGCCGGAGATCTATGCCTCGGTCGAGGACCTGTCCCATCAGTGGGCGCCCTTGTTCGCGAAAGATCTCGACCGGATGATAGCGGCCTTTGCGTTCGCTAATGGCCTCTTCGTTGCGCGTCATGGCCATGACGCGGCCCAGCGCGCCGAGCTCCGCGAGCATTTCGCCCCAATCGCCTGCGAGCCGCGTGACCGTGTCGCCGCATCCCAATGCGGCTAGTTCGGCCTCGGTGACGCCGAGCTTAGAGGCCGCTTCGCGCGCCTTCAAATTCGGCTCTTCCTCGCGTAACCTTTGCCATCGACGTTTGAGTTCGCGCGCATCGTTCAACTCGGACATCTCACTCACCTCCAGAATTAAAATTCTTCTCGCTTTGCTCGGATGACGAGCGCGACCTCTGCGCTTGAGCGCCTTTCGCCGCACAGGAGGCGATCACCATCTCGCCTATTGCGAATCGGTTCGTTCCTTCTTGCACGCGCCGTCCTTCGGCACGAGCAGATGGGTCGTTAGCTCAGGATGACGAAGAGCCACAGTCTCGAGGCCGAAGACGCGATGGACCAGTTCCGGTGCGAGCGCGTCGCTGACAGGTCCGATGGCGACGATCTCGCCTCGATGGAGGACCGCAACGCGATCAGCGTACTGCGCCGCAAGGTTCAAGTCGTGGAGCACGGCGATGACGCCAGTATTCCGTTCGGCAAAAGCGCGCGCGATCTTGAGCGTCGCATGTTGGTGGACCAGATCGAGATTGGTCGTCGGTTCATCGAGCAACAGGCAGCGCGGCTCATCGCTTTCCCAAATCTGCGCCAACACGCGCGCCAGTTGCACACGCTGGCGTTCGCCTCCCGAAAGCGTCGGATAGAGGCGCGCAGATAGTTCCGCAGTGCTGGTCAGTTCGAGCGCAGCCCATGCGATCTGTCGATCGCGCCGCGTCGGATGCATGCCGCGCGCGTGCGGCAGCCGCCCGAGCAGCGCGACTTCGAAGACGGTGAAGGGGAAGTCGAGCGCAGAGTTTTGCGGCAGCACGGCACGCACGCGCGCAAGCTCATCTTTGCGCCAACGCCCTAACTCGCGTCCACGCAACGCGACCGTGCCCGCAGACGGCGCAAGTTCGCCGCTCAGCACGCGCAGCAATGTCGATTTCCCCGCGCCGTTCGGGCCGACGATGATAACCAATTCGCCGGTCCGCAAAGCCAGCGATGCTTCGCGCAATAGCGCTCTTGTCTCGCGCCTCACGGCGATCCCTTCCGCTTCGAGAATGACCTCTCCGCACATCGGAAAAGCCCCATTCAAACGCTCAGCCCGCGTCGGCGGCGCGCAAGCAGCCAGAGGAAGAACGGCGCGCCGAGCGAAGCCGTCACGATGCCGATTGGAAGCTCGGCGGGGGCCGCCGCCGAACGCGCGATCGCGTCCGCCGCTAGCATCAAACAAGCGCCGAGCAAAGCCGCGCTGGGCAAAAGGTGACGATGGTCCGGCCCAATGAGCAGGCGGAGCAAGTGCGGCGTGACGAGTCCGATGAAGCCTATCGTTCCGGCGAACGCCACGCCCGCGCCGACGGCAAGCGCGACGAAGATGACGGCGCGCCGCTTTACCTTTTCCGTGGCGACGCCGAGATGGCCGGCTTCGGCTTCGCCCAGAAGCATGGCATTTAAAGCTCCGGCGAGCTGAAGCGACGAGAGAACGGCTAGCAGGATGAAAGGCGCGGTGACGAGTAGGGTGGCCCACGTCGCGCCGCTCAAACTGCCCAGACTCCAAAAGGCGATGTCGCGCAGCTGAACGTCCGTCGCGATATAGGTCAAATAACCAATGAAAGCTCCAACCAGCGCGTTGATCGCAATGCCAGCTAAAAGCATGGTCGCCGTATCGGTCTTCCCGGCGGAGCGCGCAAAGCGTAGCACGAACAGTGTGACAACGAGTCCGCCAGCGAAGGCTGCGCCGGGGACGAGGGGTAGCAGGATAGAATGGCCAAGGAGATAACGCGGCCCGCCGAGCACGATCATGGTGACGGCGCCGAGCGCTGCGCCACTCGAGACGCCGACTAAACCGGGATCGGCCAACGGATTGCGAAACAGCCCTTGCATAACGGCTCCAGAGGTCGCCAATCCCGCCCCGATCATCACGCCGAAAAGGACGCGCGGCAGCCTGATCGCGAAAAGCACCTTCTCGCGCTGTTCCTCAACGGCAAGGGAGTTGAAGCCGAGTCGTCGCAAGAAGACGGCCAATACCTCCGCTGGCGTGAATGGCGTCGCCCCGATGCTGAGAGCAAGGAGCATGAGCGCGCAGAGCGCCGCCACGAGAGCGCACAGAAGCGCGCGGCGCTTGTGAATCTGCCTCTCCAGACTGGCCGTGACTTCAACCATACTTCGGTCCTTCAACGCCCGATATCGTGCAGCTTTAAGCAGAGTTCGCGCACGGCTTGGCCTGTGCGCGGCCCGAAGCCGAGGAGGAGCAGGTCGTCCAGTGCGACGACGCGCCGGTGTTGACCCGCCGGGGTGAGTGCGAGGCCCGGTGTGCGAAGCAACGCCTCGACTCCGCCGATGCTCTCAAGCCCGCGCGATGTGACAAGGATCACATCGGGTGCCGCCGCGACGGCGGCTTCCGGCGTCAAAGATCTGTATCCTTCAAGACCGGAAACGGCGTTGATGCCCCCGGCCAGTTTGATCATCTCATCAATGGCAGTGTGCGTGCCGGCAACGTTGATCGCGTTCGGTCCGCGCGCAACGATGGCAATGACGCGCGGGCGAGTTCGGGCCTGCGCGACGAGCGCGCGCGCTTCGCCCATGTCGCGCGCGAACTGCTGGACCAGTTCTTCGCCACGCGCTTCAAGCCCAAGCGCCTGCGCGACGGCACGTATCTTCGCTTTGACCCCTTCGACTGAATGCTCCGATGGGATGATCTTCAAAGGGACGCCGGCAGAGCGAATCTGCGCAAGCGCCGTTGGCGGTCCAGCATCGTTGGTCGCGAGCACGAGCGTCGGTCTCAATGACAACACTCCTTCGGCAGATAGCTGGCGCAAGTAACCGACCTGCGGCAAACGGCGCGCCTCTTCCGGGTAGAGGCTCGAAGTATCGACGCCGACGAGTCGATCTTGTGCGCCGAGCGCGTAGACGATTTCGGTCACCGATCCGCCGATGGAGACGATGCGCGTCGCCCGCTCCGGTATTTCGCGCGACACGCACGCGGCGAGCGCACAGAGGAGCAGGAGGGCGCAACAGAACCAGTTCGATGGCGTGCGGAAAGACATCGTTTCAGTTGGTCGTCAAACTCACCAGCGGTTCTTCCGCTTCGTCGAAGGAAGCAGCATTTTGGCAGTAGCACGCGACGACGGCGCGCGTAAATGCCGCGTACTCCTCGTGCGAAAAAGTCAAGATAACTTGATTGGCGCGTACGTGGAAAGCGTGACAGGATTGGCAATACCAGACCCAAAGCGCATGAGATCCTCTTTCGAAATTCTGATGGTTTTGCATCTCAACCCTCCATTGGGAAAGGCGACGGTGAATTTACGCGCAATCGCGCCTTAGCTTCGAGATCGGGAGAAGAAGCTCGAAAGGTTTCGACGTTTCATTTGCGTCCGCTGGCGAAACTGTAGCGCAAGCCTACGCGGAACGTGCGTCCCTGCTCTGGACGATAGATAGGCAGTGGATTGCCTTGCGCATCTAACCGACCTGTATTCGGATCGCGGCTGTCGTTGAGATTATCGATGGCACCGAATACCTCAAGCGTGCCGCGTTCTGTGTTGAACAATCGCTTCGCTCCATAAACGTCCCAAAGCGCAAATCCCGGAGCGATCGTGTCGCGAACGATGCTCCCTGCAGTCGAGCGCGCCGCAATCCATGAGCTGTAGAACGTGCCGCGTAAATTCAGACGTAGACCTCGACGCGGCGCTTCCCATGCGATCCTGACGAACCCTTGGTGGCGATGGCGACCGGTGAGAGGTAAATGAGCCGTCTCATCGCGCGCGTCTAAGTAAGTGTAGGCCCCACCGACGGCAAATCCGCGCGGCAAGATGATCTCCGTATCTAGCTCCACACCTTGCGTCCTCGCATCGCGCACGTTCTTGTAGAAGAAGAGAAGGCGATTGAGCACGGGATCGAAAGATGGATCGATGCCTTCGCGGGCCATTATGGCTGCAAGCTGAGCGCGGGTTGCGATGAACCCGAGATTGACGGCTTCGATCAGGTTGGCGACATCGTTGCGAAAGAGATTCAAGCCGAAGCGAAAGCTCCCGCGCCGCGTCGCGTATTCGCTGCCCAGTTGATATGAGTTGGCGTGTTCGGGTTCAAGGTGCGGGTTGCCGATCACCTGATAAAAGCTCGTCGGATTGAGAAAGCGATAGTAGAGCTGACCGAGATCCGGAGCGCGAAAGCCGCGTCCGTAAGAAGCGCGCAAACGCAGATTCTCATTGATGCGCAGATTGGCGCCAGCTTTCGGACTGAAAGCTGCGCCGAAGATCGAGTGATCGTCGTATCGCGCGCCCAAGATCAGTGTTAAACGGTTCAAGCTGATGCGGTCCTGCGCCCACAAAGTACGCATGTCGGCGCGCTCTCCGCTCGCGTCGCGAAGACGATTGATGCCGCGATAGCGATCGGTCAGCCATTCGCCGCCCGCTTGCAGCAGTTGTCTTTCGCCGATGATGCGCGTGATAGTTGCATCAGCTTTGCCGAACCGCTCGAAAAGGTTGCCGTCGGGCAAGGCGGTGTTGAGCGGTGGCGCCAGCCTTCCGCGCGAGATCTCATCGAAACGCGCGAAATAGCCGCGTGCCTGCACGGTCGTGCGCGCGTTCATCTGCCACTCTGCATTGAGACCGTAATTCTGCGATTCTTCGTCGGTCCAATTGATCTGATCTCCCTGCTCACCGAGAGCGCGCCCTTGCGATCGGTTCCAATAGCCGTTGGCAAATGTGGTCAAAAAGAGCGTTCGTGTCGCTTGAAAGCGCAATCTACCGTAAGCGTCGTAGCGATGAAATCCCGCTCCGGTCGTGTCGAAGGTCGTCGGCGTAAGATCGAAGCCATTATTCTTGTGACGCTCGAAATCGAAGTAGCCGCTTATCCGATCGCGCGCGAAGCCGAGCTCGCCGCGCCCATCGAAGACGCCGAAACTGCCGCCCGAAGAGGTGAACGAGAACTCGATGGGGGAAGAAGGCTCGCGCGTGATGAGATTGATGACGCCGCCGATCGCATCCGAGCCATAGAGCGAAGAGGCAGCTCCTTTGACGACTTCGATGCGCTCGAGCTTGCCTGTGGATTGGCGATCTAGGTTGATGATGCCGCTCTTGATGCCGCGCGCGCCGATAAGCGGCTGGCCGTCGAGCAGAACGAGCACTTGGCGCGAATCTATGCCTTGAATCTGTTCGCCCGCGGCGCCCGCCGTCTCCGATCCGCGGCGCGTCACAACGCCCGGCAGTTCGCGCAAGACTTCGGCGACCGTCTCATATCCTGTGTCGCGGATGCGCGCTCTCGTCAACACTTCAACGCGCGCGTTCAACGATTCGCGCAACTCCTCTTGGCGCGATCCGGAGACAACGATGGTCTGTTCGTGCAAGGGGGCCGGTTCTAGGGTCAACGCGATCTCCTGCGCGATCGTGTCGATCTCTTTTGAGAGCGGCGCGAAACCGGATGCCGTAACCGTCAGAAGATAGCGCCCCTCGCGCACGCCAGCGAAGACGAACGTTCCGTCGGCTCCGGTCGTCGTCGTGCGCTCTAATCCTGTAGTCAGATTTCGCAGCATGATGGGCGCATTCGGTACGACCGCGCCCAGCGTGTCCGTGACACGCCCGCGAAGGAAGCCGGTTTGAGCCTGCGCTGAGGCGGAGCAGACGGCGAGAAAGAGGATGATGATGACTTTTGGGCGTTCGAGCGGATAGGACATGAAGCTTCCTCACAGCGATCTTTGATTGAAAATGAAAACGACTTTCAATTTCAATTATAAATCTCTCCCCCTCGACTGTCAACCCCGCAATCCCCTATCTATCCGGCAAAAGGTCTCGGCGCGGAGGGGCGAAGATATCGATCAGGATCACCTCCTCATCCAGCATCGTCGCCCCGTGTCGGCTGTTCGGCGGAAAATAGAGCGCCTCGCCCGCGCTGGCCACAACCTCTTCTCCGTCGAGAAGAAAGAGCACGCGCCCGCGTTCGACCAAAGTGATCTGCTCATGCGGATGACTATGTTCCGGCGTGATGATTCGCGGCGCGAAGCGCAGGCGACAGAGCATCAGCTTCTCGCCGACGATCACTTGACGTTCGATCCCTTCCGCCACCTTTTCGATGGGGATCTCTCCCCAGTTTATACGCTTCGGAAGCTTCATGCTCGGCAACAGGATGGTTAGCCCTCGCGCTTTCGCGCACGGGCTCGAGAGAAGATCAGCGGGTCAACCTGAGCGTAAGACGCCAACGCATCGGTTTATGCCGCAGCAAGACTAGATCGCGCGCTTCGTAAATCAAGTGCAAGGGGATCGCCCCGCGCGCGCCGCGTCCGAGCGGCGTGTCGCCGGTGGCCCAGGCATAGATGCGCAATGGCCAATCGGCTAGCGCATTGAGCTCGAGAACCGCTTCGGTCGATGAGAAGCGGTCCCAGCGCTCATTGTTTTCTCCGAAGCGCAACTCATAACGTGGTGCCGTCAGCGGTACGGCGCATCTCCACTGACGGATGACGATCTCTTCGTCGGCCATGAGCGTCTCTTCGCGCACGATGGTATCGCCGTCCAGATGCCACGTGACTTCGCTCGTGATGCGCGGCTCGCTCAGCTGTCCGGCGCGATTCCCAATCACGGCCCAACGCCGCCACACGACGCGCAAACTGCGTCCATCCGCCGAAGGTTCTATCGTATCGGCCCCGTCGGCGGCGACGATCGTTCGGCCGTCAGCTAATTCGAGAAATGGGACGAGCGCCGGATAGATCTGTTCGACGGGAGCGGCGACGCCCGGCAATCCATGCGGGGCCGGCAGGTAATCGGCGATTCCGGGTTTGGTGCCGGTCGTGATGGGGAGCGCGAAATGGAGCGCCCCCTGGCGGACAACCCAAACGCCTGCTGCTCTCGGAGCCCGGCGGAAGAATTCGAAGCGCGCGACTGGGGAGCGCGCTATTTCAGACGGGAACTGTGAGATCCCTTCGCGGTCGAGCGCTTCGAGCAGAAGGCGTTGAGCGAGGGCCGTTTTCCCAAAAAAGCTCGCCGTCTGCTGCCACTCGCGATCGCGCGTGATGTACGAATAGTTGCCGCGCCCGAAGGCGAAGATCGAAAGCATGTGCTTCTGATCATCGTAATCGCGCCGCAGCCACCGCCAAGCCCTGTAATAGGCGCTGGCCAATTGTTCGAGCGGCGCCGGGCGGAATTCCGGATGCTGGGCCAGGAACGCGACGATCTCTAGCGTGTCGAGGTAGCTGACGACCCCTAGGCTGCGCCCCCAATTGTAACCGTAGCCATCCGGCGCGATCAGATCCCACCACAGCCTCATCTGCGCGCGAAGCGATGGCCGTAAGGCTTCGAGGATGTCTTTGCGGTCGGCCATCTCTGCCGCTTCCCAGACGTATCGAGCGTACTCGTTCGAGTATCGATCGTAGCGACCGGTCGGCGGCGCATCGTCGGCATATAGCGCGCCGTTTAAGAAAGGGCGCGCTGCGCGCGTAAGCACGTTGTCGAGTAAGGCGCGGTCTTTGAGCAATCCGAGTTGGTAGCTGGTGCTCGCGATGCGGGCCGCGACTCCCAGATAGTTCTCCGGCAGATTGATGACGCGTTGTGACTTCGGATCATAGAACGACGATACGTCGAGGAGCTTGCGCCACGCGGCGCGTTCTTTATCGCTCAGGTTGAGCCAGACCGGATTGCTGTTCAAGTCGCGTCCGAAATGGCGCAGTGCCAAGACGGCATAGAGCTGGGAGAAGCGCGTGCCGCCGAGCCGGTGCTCTAAAAGGCCGATCTGCCCGACCTCTTTCGCTAGATCGCGCCCCGCGAGCGTGCGCTGACCCGTCAGTTCGGCGTAAGCGGCGAGCGCGCGCATGAACGTCCCCCATGTATATTCGCCCGTCGCTCCTGCGCCGAGGACGGCGCGCGGCGGCGGATCGAGCGATTGGATGGCGCTTAAGTGGATGGTCAGTTCGGCGCCGAGGAAGTCGGCGATCTCGCTGCGCAGTTCGTCCCGCGTGATGATCGCGGCGCGTCTCCCGGCGATGACCGGAGTTAGCGCCGATGAGAGGCAGATGATGAATCCCAACTTGGCTAGCGGTTTCATGTGACAGATGCTCCCCATCGATTCTCTGCGCGGATCAGAGCGCTCGGCTCAAAAAGTCAGCTTCATGCCAAACTGGATGTTGCGCGCCGGACCGGCTGCGGTCAGTTGTCCGAACGCCGAGCTGTTCAAGTTGGTTTCGACATCGCGAAAGTTCGCTCGATTGAACGCATTGAAGATATCGGCTTGCAGTTGCAATCTGAACCTTTCGTTCAGCGCGACGCGTTTACGAATCGAGAAATCCCATGTCTGCCAGCCGGGACCTAATACGGTGCCAACGCCGCAGGTCCCGCGACGCGTATCCGGCGCGGGAGCGAAGGCGGCTCGATTGATCCAGTTCGCCGGGCCGCGTTCGCCGTCTGGAACCAATGCTGGGCCACCGAGACAGTCGGCGCGGCGATTGCCGATGGACGTGTTGCCGGTCACCGTGAAGTATTGGCCCGATTGCAGGCGCGTGATTCCGCTTATCTCGTATCCGTTGAAGAGCGCTTTAAGCAATGTCGGGGCCTGAGCGAAGCCCTTGATCTTGTAAGTGTAGGTCGCAACGAAGATGTGACGGCGATCGAAAGTGGCTGGACCATAGTTGAACCGGCGATTGAATGGGTCTTCTGGATTATCGTTAAAACCGCTCGCGTCAGTCAACACTTTGGACCAGGTATAGCTGAGAGTTATCAGCAAGCCACCCTTACGCTTAGCGGCATAGAGTTGCATCGCGTGATAATTAGAAGTGGCGTCGCTTAAGCGCATGCGTATCGCCGAGTATCCCTTATACGGGCGCAGAGCGTTGATCGACGCGCGTTGGTTCGACGGGAGGGCGGCATTAGAAGCCAACGTTTCGAAGCTCGGCTGGTTGATATCCGGTTGCCTAATCAAGTGGCGCCCGAGATTTCCGACATAGGCGGCTTCGGCGAAGAAGCCATACGGCAGCTCGCGTTGTACGCTCAGGCTGTAGTTCATCGTATACGGGGTGGCGAGGTTAGGATCTACGGCGAAAATATCTGCGAAGGGGGCAGCGGCGGTCGTGCCTCCCGTTATGTTACTGAGATTGCCGTTCTCGTATTGCGCGCTCTTAACGAACGGCGGATTGTTGAGCGATGGGAAGATGAGGTTCCCTTCAATCCGGTCATAATAGATGCCGAAACCGCCGCGGATGGCCGTTCTGTTATCGGCAAAGGGGGCGTAGGAGAAGCTCGCGCGCGGCATGAAGTAGTGATGCCCTTTGTAGAGTCCGCGCGGCGCTCCCGCCGGCACAGCTTGAACCTCGGGACTGGTTGCGTTGGGGACGCGCCCCAGTTCGCTTGATGGCACGCCATCGCCTGCGCGGACCAGTCCGTTATATCGATTGCCGCCGCGCGAAAGGTCGATCGTGCCATTGGCCAACACCGTCACCGCTTGACTTGGATCGTAGCGCGTGGGATCGAAGTTGGTCAGATTGTTGGCTTGAGTGTAAATCGGTGTGCCGAATTGATAACGCAGGCCGAACTCGGTGCTGAAGCGTCGGTGGACGCGCCAATTGTCAGTGACAAAGGATTCGATCTGGGTAAAACGGAAGAAACCGACCGGGTCGGCGCTCGCTTCGCTATACGTGCGGAAATTCCCCAGCAGCGCATCGGCAAGCGCATTGCCTGTGGTTCTGGGGTTGCCGCTTGTGCTAAAGCTCACCTGCCCGGCGTATGTCGTGCGCCCGTTCTGATCGATCCGATTGCGAATGATGACGAGTCCGGTCTTCACGGTATGGTTGCCGTGCACCCAAGTCAGCGTATCGCTGAAGGTGATATCGGTTGTCGGCGAAACCAGAGAGCGGGCCGCACCATTGAAACTCGCAAATCCGGTGATGCTCGTGTCGGGGATGGAGTTCTCGTATGGCCCTCCGCCGGTGAAGAGTTGTTGAAAAGTGAAGCCGTAGGTTTCGCGCTTCCAGTATTCGCTGGCTGGTGGGATGCGCTGCGAAACCCAGGCGCCGGTCGCTTTCCCTTCGTTGATGAGCGTCGGTCTTATGATCCAAGTGTGTGAGACCTGTAACGAGGTGCCAGGGCGTAAACGATGGCTCGGGATCGTCGGCAGTTGTGAGTTGATGAACGTGCCGAAAGGATCGATCAGATCGTTGTTGTCGTGTATGTAGCGTCCATAGATGCTGTGTCGTTCGTTGAATCGATAGTCGAGCCGGAGAATGTCTTCGCGAAAATCAAGCGGATTGGGTTGCTGAAAGGTGATATTGTTCCCAACCGGTGCGTCTATATAGCTTGTGGCTAAGCCGATCATGGTACGGTAAACGCTAGCTATGGCGCGCCCGTCAGCGGTAATGCGGCTAGCTGGAATGATGTTGCCGGGAAAGCACGCGGTACGGACTGGCTGCCCGTTGACAAGCCCGCAACTGCCGCTTTTGCTCGGATCCCTCAGGAAACCATCATCGGCTGTTCCGACGATACCATCCGGTCCGCGTAGACGGTATGAGAAGTCGCCATTCAGCTCGGCTAACGTCGGAACTGTGCGCACTACCGGATTGGAGAGGCGTCTGATCTTCTTCCACTCTTGCCCGCCGAAGAAGAAGAACCTGTTCTTGACAATTGGCCCTCCTAAACTGTAGCCGAAATCGTTGTAACGGAGCGGCGGGCGAATCGGGGCAAAGAAGTTGCGTGCGTCAAGCTTGTCGTTGCGCAAGAACTCAAAGGCGCTGCCGTGGAACTCGTTGGTCCCGGATTTAGTTACGACGTTGATCTGAGCGCCAGCGTTGCGCCCATATTCGGCCGAAAAATTGGCCGTTTGGATCTTTACCTCCTGGATGAAATCGATCCCCACGTTATTGATCTGACTGGCGTTGCTGCCAGATTGCAGGTTGAAGCCTCCGTCTACGGTCAGGTTGTTCATCTGACCGCGATTGCCATTGATCGATTGTTGATTGGTGGCGAGGCTGGTGCTCAGCTCTAGCTGGTCGTCGGTGATCAAGGCGACGCCGGGGATCAGGGAGAGCAGCTGAATGTAATTGCGTCCATTGAGCGCTAGGTTCTGGACTTGTTGACTGTCGATGACGCGCGCCACTTCGCCCGAAGCCATATTGACGGTCTCGCCGGTGGCGGCGCTGACTTCGACTGTTTCGGAAAGATCTCCGGGTTCGAGCGTTAAATCGACGGTCAAACGCGCATCGGCGGTCAGAACGTTATCCGACTGGGCTGCCCTTTTGAACCCTCGCTGTTCGGCTGTTACGAGGTAGGTCCCTATGGGCAGGTTAGTTACGGTGTAAAAACCATCCTCGTCGGTCGTCGTCGTGCGCTTGAGATTGGTTGCCACGTTGATCACGGTGATGGTGGCTCCGGGGATCACCGCTCCCGAAGAGTCTCGCACTGTGCCGGAGATGCGTCCCACGCTGGTCATCTGAGCGTTTGGAGCAGGGCTGAGCGCGAGGAGGAGAAGGCCGATGGTCAGAAGGCGTGCGGTTCGCATATGGTCTCTCCATTTTGAGTTGTAATTGAACAAAATATCCGAAATATTGCGAAAAATCTCCCCCGAAACGGCCTTTGCGACCCGATTGTAAAGATAATTTGGGTCATAGCTGAACAAATGTGGCGTGAAGTTTACTACCTCGCCGACCTCTTGTCAATGGGTTCGTGCGGAGAGGATAGAAAATCCGAGACGGGTCGTAGGACATTTGTCCATGAGTCGCAGAGCGGTGGCTTGAGAACTTTCACCGTTGCGTAAATTCGGCGAAGGTCGCGGCGCGTTTGACGGCGGCGACGATCTTCGTATAGCCCGTGCAGCGGCAGAGGTTGTTCGAGATCGCTTGTCTTATTTCGGCTTCGGTCGGGTGAGGATTGCGTTGCAATAGGGCGTAGCTGCTCATGATCATCCCGGGCGTGCAGAAGCCGCATTGCATCCCGCCTTCGTGCCAGAACGCCTCTTGCACGCGATCGAGGCGCCCTTCGCGCGCGAGCCCTTCGATGGTCGTCACCTCGCATCCGTCGCATTGTGCGGCGAGTTTGATGCAGGCTAGAACCGGTCGCCCATCGACCAGCACGGTGCACGCGCCGCAATCTCCGTCATCGCACCCTTGTTTGGTCCCAGTGAGATTGAGGTCTTCGCGCAGAAGATTGAGCAAGGTTCTATTAGGCGCGACGGCGAGAGTGCGCTCCTCGCCGTTGACCTTGATCGTGATCAATTCGCATCTCATGGCCTCTCTCTCCTTCTCATCCTTGGGGACGAAATGTCAGGTCTGCGTCCGTAAGGGGCGAGGAGGCCGTGTCGCGATCACAGCCCCCTTGCGCTCCCTCGTATCTCTAGGCCAGCGCGCTCGCGTTGGCGCGCTGGATGAAGCACGACGTTATCGATCAGGCGAGTGTTGCCGACGTAGGCGGCTAAGGAGAGGAGCGCTGTGCGATCATCGAGCTTTTCGAGCTTTTCTAGCGTTTCAGCGTCGTTCAGGCTGACGTAATCGAGTCGCACGAGCGGTTCCGTGGCTATCTCCTCGCGTACCAATTCGAGCAGCTTGCGAGCGGAGCGCTCGCCGTTCAAGTAAGCTGCTTCGGCCCGCGCGAGGGCACGGTAGAGCACGCTGGCGGCGCGCCGCTCTTCCTCATTGAGATAAGCGTTGCGCGATGACATGGCGAGTCCCGAAGCTTCTCGCACCGTCGGCAGGACGACGATCTCCGTGTCGAAGGCTAGATCGCGCACCAAGCGTTTGACGACGACCGTCTGCTGCGCATCCTTCTGCCCAAAGAAGGCGAAATCGGGGCGCACGATATTAAATAGGATCGTCAGCACGGTCGCGACGCCGCGAAAGTGACCGGGCCGCGAGGCGCCCTCGAGTTGATCGGAGAGGCCTTCGACCGTGACATAGGTCGCGAAGCCTTTAGGATAGATCTCTTCGACCGAGGGGGCGAAGATATAGTCTACGTTGTAGCCAGCGAGCAGCGAAGTATCTTGAGTGAGATTGCGCGGGTAGCGTTCGTAATCCTCATTTGGCCCGAATTGCGTTGGGTTGACGAAGATCGAGACGACCACTACATCGCACATGCGGCGCGCTTCTCGCACGAGGCTCAGATGTCCTTCGTGAAGCGCGCCCATCGTCGGAACCAGGCCGATCGTTTTGGCATCTTCGCGGCGCAGCTTGCGCGCCACCATGCTCATGCGTTGACGACGGGTGATGATCTCCATAGTGGAACTTCAGATCGTCCGCTGCTCACGATCTTCAATCCTTTCTTCATTGAGCAGCAGTTCGAGTTCGGCGGCGGTCTCCGGCGAGACGGCATAAGATTCGTCCTCCGCCGGGTAGGAGCCTGAGCGCACATCTTCGGCGAAGCGGGAGATGGCTTCGGTCATGATCTGACGCATGTTGGCGTACTGTCGCACGAAGCGCGGTTTCCGGTTCTCGGTGAAAGAGAGCCCGATGAGGTCATGGATGACGAGCACTTGGATGTCGCAGTGTGGACCGGCGCCGATCCCGATCGTTGGGATCTTGACCGCCTCCGTGATGATGCGCGCGACCTCGCGCGGCACAAGCTCAAGCACGATTGAGAAGACGCCTGCCGCTTCGAGCGCCCGCGCGTCTTCGATGAGCGCCCGCGCGGCTTCTAAGGTTTTGCCTTGGAGACGAAAACCGCCGAGCTGGTTGACCGATTGTGGCGTCAATCCGATGTGCCCCATGACGGGGATCTCTTCGGCGATCAAACGCTCGATGAGCTGAAGACGTTTCCTCCCGCCCTCAAGTTTGACGGCCTCCGCTCCGCCTTCCTTGATCAACCGCAGCGCGGCGCGCACGGCATCATCCGCGCCCGTGTGATATGAGCCGTATGGCATGTCGGCGACGAGCAGGGCGCGCGTGACGCCGCGTCGCACGGCGCGCGTCGCGCTCACCATCTCATCGAGCGTCACGGGGATCGTGTTCTCGTATCCGAGCACGACGTTGCCGAGCGAATCTCCGACTAGGACGATCTCGACACCGGCCTCATCGATGATGCGTGCGGTCGGATAATCGTAAGCCGTCAGGCAAACCAGTTTCTCACCGCGTTCTTTGCTTGCGCGCAAGGATGGGACGGTGACCTTCTCCGGACGCTGCTGTTTGAAATAGGCCATAATTCGCTCGTTTCAAATCGAGATTATAGGCGAGCGCGCACGCTATAAGCAACTGTGACCGAAAGTTCGGGGGGCTTGAAGTGGTGCTCGCGTCATGGCTGGCGATCTCTCGCTGGCCGCCACAGTCTTACAGCCGATTCGTCGTTGACTTCGGCGAGGAGTTGGCGAACGGTTTTACCAAACGATGGATGGATTGTCAGCGGCGCTATTTCGGCCAGCGGCGTGAGGACGAAGCGGCGCAGGTGAAGGCGTGGATGCGGAAGGATTAAAAGCTCGGTCCGCAGTTGCAGATCGGCGTAGAGCAACAGGTCGAGATCGATCGTGCGCGGGCCGCGTGCCACTTGGCGGTGGCGCCCGAGTTCCCGCTCGATATGTAAGAGCGCGCGGAGCATCGCTTCGGGGGGGGGAAGCGCGCCTTCAAGCTCCGCCACCATGTTGAGGAATCTCGGTTGTTCGCGAAGATCGACCGGTTCGGTTTCGTAGACGGACGAGAGGCGTTTGATCGGAAGCCCGGCCCGCATCATGCCGTGGATGGCGAGCAACAGATAGCCTGCGCGGTCGCCGACGTTCGATCCGAGACCGACATAAGCCCGCGTGATCGAGTTTTGATCGCCTCCCTCCACCGTCTCGCGCCCTTCGTCATCTGACAGAGTAACATAAGTGTGGGCGGAAGTTCGATTCGCTTTGGGCGGTTGCGGCGGCGCATTCTGTGGTATACTTTTTCGAGCGCAGAGCGGAAACTATCCGTGGCGCGGGTTGAAATCCAACGCCGAGCTCTGAGGCGTTTACTCCAGCGATGGCGCGTCGCGTGCCATCCGGGCGGGTTTGACGACTCGAAGAGCCCCGTCCAGACACAAATGGCTCGACGAAAGTTTCGCAACAATCAGCGTCGCGAACCGACGACTGAAAGGTCTTTGCACGAGTATCTGATCTCCGCTCCCGTGCCGCAGACATCTCGCTCCGAGTTGATGCGTTTGGTGCGTGGGGGCGAGGACACTTTTCTTGAACTCAAGGTCAAACTCTCCAATCCCGAAAAGGTCGCCCAAGAGATCGTGGCGCTCGCCAATGCGGGCGGTGGGACGATCGTCTTCGGCATCTCCGACCAGATGCGCATCGAGGGCGTAGACGATGCTGAGGAGGTCCAGCGCGAGCTTGTGCACATCTGTCGCGAGCAGATCATCCCCCCGCTCTTCCCGTACATCGATTGCATCTCTTTCGATAGCGGGCGGCGCATCGTCGCGCTCGAGGTGCGAGGCAAAAGGAGGCCCTATCGAACGCGCGATGGTCGTTTCTTCGTCCGTTTCGGCGCCGAAAAGCGCGAAGCCTCGCCCGAAGATATCACCGCGCTACTTGATGAGGGGCGTCCGTTCAGCTACGAAACGATGCCTGTCATCGGCGCGCGCATCGAAGACATCGACGAGGCGCATCTGTGGAGCTTCATGCGCGAGTTTGCCGAGGACGCTTCTAACGGTGCGCACTTCGGCGATTACCCGACTGCCGAAGTGCTGGAGCATGATCTCCTGCTGGCGACGGATAGCGAGGGCGCGCTCGCGCCGACGGTAGCCGGGATGTTGCTCTTCGGTAAGAGCGAGCGAGTGGCGGAACTGCTGCCGCGCGCTTGCGTGGTAGCGGTACGTTTTGCGGGCGATACGGCGCAGTCGCCGATCGTCGAACGCGCGCAGTTGGTGGGCAATCTCTACACGCTCTATGAGTCGGCGCTGCGTTTCGTCAGGCGATATTGCGATCTGCTCGACGAGCGTCCGCGCGATCTCGTTTCGAGCGAATCGCCGGTGATCGGGCGCGCCGCGTATCATCGCGGGGCGGTGAGCGAAGCGATCGCCAATGCGCTCGTTCACAGAGATCTCTCCGTGCGTGACGCGGCGACGCGCATCCACATCTTCGATCGCTCGATCGAGGTGAGCAATCCGCGCCGGACGGCTGGATTCATGCCTTTCGCCCAACGTGCGATCCGCTACGGAGTGCCGCAGCGCTTGAATCCGCAGATCGCCGCGATCTTCTCCAATCCAGCCTATGGGCTCGATCTGCCGCGCGGCGGATTGCCGATGCTGCTTCGACAAGCGCGTTTGTTCTCCGGTCAGCGAGCGGAGATCCGTGCCCTCAACGATGAATTCCGCGTGCGACTGTGCGGCGTCGTGTGAAGATGGATCGCCTCTAAACCTTACGCCTTGAAATCATCTGGTCTTGAAGGGATCATTCGGGGGCGCTGCCTTCGGGCACTCTCCCCGCCGCGCGCGCGCTGCGCCCTTGCGTGGCGGTCAGCGCGCCCTGTGGTGGAGAGGAGAGCAAGGCGCGGTAGCTCTCCGGAAGGGTGCGAACGCGCCCTTCGCGATCCGTGACGACGTGACCCGTTTCGCCTTCGGCGATGATCTGCCCGTCGGATGCGCGCACGATCTCGTAGCCGAAGCGAAGGCTGCGCCGTCTGAGTTCGGTGATGTGCGTGCGAACGATTAGCTCATCGTCATAGTAAGCGGGTGCCTTATAGCGACAGTAGCTCTCTGCGACGACGAGGAAGGCATCATCATTCTCTTCCATCTCGCGATAGGAGAAACCTCGCGCTCGGCAATACTCTGTGCGCCCGATTTCAAACCAGACGAAGTAATTGGCATAATAGACGACGCCCATGCGATCCGTCTCGGCGTAACGAACGCGGATGGTCGTCTCATGCCATTGATTGAAAAGCGCATCGTCGATCGGTTCAGTCATCTCGAAGCAGCACCTCCAGCCGAAACGTGGTGGTGGTTTCATCCGATTGTGTGCGGACTATAAAGGCGAAAGGCTGAAGATGTCAATCATCCCTTGGGTAGAAAGTTGTCGCTCCAGCTTGCGGTAGCTTCCCAGAAGGAGAGGGGGCGCTTGACCCGATGAGCCTATCTTCGCGCAACATCCTGTTGCCCATCTTGTTTTTGATCTCTTCGCTCGGCGTCGCTTCGAACGTGCAGGTGGGCGATCGGTCGAGCCTCGCCGATGCCCTCCCATCGCTCAGCGAGCAGCTATTGCGCGAGACGAGCGAGATAAGGCAGTTGAAGATCTTGCGTCCGGTGCCGAGCAGCGTGCAGTCGCGGGCGGAGATAGAGCGGATGCTCGCTCATCATCTCGACGAGCAGGATCCGCCGCAGGTGAACCGCGCGACCAATCTCTTCCTGAAGAGGCTTGGCCTCGCGCCGCTGAACTTCGACCATCGCTCTTTTATGCTCAAACTTTTGACCGACCAGGTTGTCGGTTATTACGATCCGGAACAGCGACGCTTCTTCATCGCCGATTGGGTGGATATCGCTGGGCGAAAACCGGTGATCGTGCACGAACTGACACATTCGTTGCAGGATCAGCATTTCGATCTCAGGCGTTTCGAAAGATGGCCAAAAGATGAATCGGATGCGAAGTTGGCTGCACAGGCTCTGATCGAAGGCGACGCGACGTTGGTGATGACGTTCTATCTGTGGCGCAATCCGGGCCAGATCTTCGCTCTGCTGAAAACCTTCGGCAATGGCTTAGGAATGGAGGCGATCGGATCGGCGCCGCGGGCCATCGCTGAATCGCTCAAGTTCCCTTACATCGAAGGGAGCGCGTGGGTTCGCGAGCTTCATCGTCGCGGCGGATGGGAGTTGGTCTCGCGCGCCTATTCAGATCTACCTCGTTCGACGGAGCAGATCTTGCACCCGGAAAAATATTTCGCTCGCGAGCTGCCGGTTGAAGTGAAGATCGCCGATGTTTCGCCGCTTCTGGGCGGAGAGTGGAAGCGGATCGCTTCCGACGTGTGCGGCGAGTGGGGATTGGCTCTGATCCTCGGAGAGTTCTTACCCGAAGATTTGACGGCGCGTGCGGCCGCAGGTTGGGGAGGCGATCGTTACGCTCTTTACGAAGGGCCGAACGGTCAAACGGCGATCTTGATTATTACGGTCTGGGATGCTGAACCTGACGCGCGCGAGTTCTTCGATGCCTATTCGCAAAGGGTGATTAAACGTTATGCCGATAACGAAGAGGTCATCGAGCGTTTGACGGCGGACGGGGCGTATCGCCTGTGGCGGACCGGTGAAGGTTTGGTCTGGCTCGAGCGGCGCGCAACGAGCGTCATCATCTTCGAAGGCGCGCCGCGTGATCTTGATTGGCGTAGGTTGCCGGGGAGGCGATGGGCGAGTTTTCAGCCTCCTCGCGCGAATTGAAGCCTTGCTGAAGATCGCGCGATTGTGTTATAGCCTCTGGGCAAAAATCTCGTTGGCTCGTGGCGCTCTAAGAATCCATGCGACTCTCTGAAAAAGGATCATGCGGCGAATAGATCTGAGAAAAGCGCAAGCGGCCCGCGCGGCGACGATCCGCGGCATCAATCGGCAGATCGTGCTCAACTACATTCGCGATCGCGAGCCGATTTCGCGGGCCGAGATCGCTCGCGAAACCGCATTGCAGCGTTCGACCGTTTCGACCATCGTCGAGGAGCTCAAAGCCGAAGGGTTGATCGAGGAGATCGGGACCGGAAAATCGACCGGTGGCCGACGCCCGATGTTGCTGCGCTTGCGGGCCGCCGGAGCGATGGCGATCGGCGTCGATGTGACGCCTTCGCATACGACGATCGCGACTTGCGATTTGGCGGGGCGCATCATCGAGCGCGAGCAGTTCGCTTCGGTCAAAGACCCTAAAGAGTTCGTCAAAAAGATCAGCGCCATCGTGCGCCAGATGCACGCGCGTAATAGTTCGACGATCAGCGGGATCGGCATCAGCCTCCCCGGCCTGGTCGATCCGGATGCAGGGCGGGCCATCTACATCCCGCATTTCAATTGGCGCGATTGGCCCGTAGTGGTCGAGGTCTCGGCGGTCACCAGCCTTCCGGTGATCATCGACAATGATGCTAACGCGGCGGCGCTCGCCGAATTGTGGTTCGGTCGGCCAGAAGTGAGCAACGCGCGCGACTTCATCCTGGTCTTCGTCGGAGAGGGCGTTGGAACCGGAATCGTCTTCGATGGGCAGATCTATCGAGGCGAGCGCGGCGCGGCTGGAGAGTTCGGCCATATGATCATCGGGCAGCGCGGTTTGATCGCTTGCTCCTGTGGGAATTTCGATTGCTGGGAGGCTTTCGCTTCCGGACGGGCGGCGGTCGAAAGGTATCGGAGGGCTTCCGGCAAAGATGCGCCGTTCAGCTTCGATGAGGTGATCGAATTCGCGCTGCGTGGAGATCAAGCGGCGATCGCGGCGCTGACCGAAACGGCCCATTATTTGGGGATCGGCATCTCGAACCTGATCGTCGGTCTCAGCCCGGCGGTAGTCATCGTCGGCGGATCGATCGTGCGGGCTTGGCCGCTCATCGCCGAAGCCTTGGAAGAGCCGGTCAAAAGGAGCATTCGCCGCGGTCTCCCGTCGTCGCACATCATGCCCTCGACGCTCGGCGACCAACCGACTTTGATGGGCGCGCTCAGCCTCGTGCTCGCGCGCAAATTCGCCTTGACGACGGCCGCTTGAAATCGCTGGGGCGCGCTTTGCGAAAAAGGCGCGTAATTGAAGCGACCTGTGGCGGTCTCGGTGAGAGTTGACGCCAGCCGTCGCTTTAGCGACCTTCCGCTTGCCTAATAAAGGCTCTCGATTATCGGCTGCGGCGCGAGATCCACACTTCGAATGCGCGCGGCTCCTCGTTTAGCCTTTCTCCTTGATCCCCTTGCCTTGAACGATGGTGAGGATGCGATCGGCTTCGACGTTCTCGAAAGTCTCCACGCCACCGCCGGGCCAGTGAACTTCGATCTTATCCACTTTCGTCGCCGGACCCAGACCGAAATGCAGCCGCAGATCGTTCTGCGAAGCGTAATTCCCCCCGCTCACCACATCGCGGCGTTGCCGCATCTTGCCGACAGTCACGTAGACGACCGCGCCGATGGCATCGCGCGGCGATCTCTTCGCCGGATCGCCGACGAGTTTGAGCAGGAGCCAATGGTTCTTCGATTCATAGACGTTGCGCAAGATGACGGGCGGCCCATCGATCGTATTGATCACGGCATCTAAGCGCCCATCGTTATCGAGATCGCCGATCGCCATGCCGCGCGCCGACCAGGCCATCGCTAAGGCGCTTCCCGGGGCCGCGCCGACGCGCTCGAAACGGCCATTGCTTAGATTGCGGAAGAGCAACATCTGCTGCGCGTAGCTCGTGCCCCATTGGTACTGGTCCACCACGGGATAGACGTGGCCGTTGGCGATGAGGATGTCTTGCCAACAATCGTTGTCGTAGTCGATGAAGGCGGTGCCCCATCCGAGGAATGGGATGGTCGGTTCGCCATGACCGGCTTGGACCGTCACATCGGTGAAATTCCCCTCGCCATCGTTGTGATAAAGCGTGTTGGAATCGTCCGAAAAGTTCGTGATGTAGAAATCGACGCGCCCGTCGTTATCGTAATCGCCGATGGCCAATCCCATCCCCGCTTGTTCGCGCCCGTTCTCGTTCAAGGCGACGCCCGAAGGATAGCCGACCTCTTCGAACGTGCCGTCGCCTTTGTTGATATAGAGCTGTTTCGGCGTCGAATCGTTGACGACGATCAGATCGAGCAGGTCATCCTCGTTGACGTGGACGAAAGCTGAAGAGAAGCCGTAATACTTCTGCGGATCGTTCACTCCGGCTTTGAGGCTGACATCTTCGAACGTTCCATCTGGCTTCTGGTGGTAAAGCGTATCGCTTTCGCCCGGCAGCCCGCGCGGCCCGCACATGACCGGCACGCCGCGGAATTGGCAGAAGTTTTGCGAGATGCCGCCCGATTTGCCGGCTTCTGCTGGACTCGGGGGAAGGTTGTTGATATCGAATTCGACGTATCCGGGGACGAAAAGATCCAAGCGCCCATCGCCATCATAATCGCCCCAGGTCGCGCCCGTACTCCATCCTTTGCGCGCGACGCCGACCTGTTCGGCGACATCCGTGAAGGTGCCGTCGCCATTGTTGCGATAAAGCCGCGACACGCCGAAGTTACTCACATAGATGTCCAGATAACCATCGTTGTTGTAATCGCCGACGGCCACGCCCGTACCCCAACGTTCATTCGCCACGCCAGCCTTGTCCGTGACATCCTCGAAGCGCCAGTTGCCGAGGTTATGATAAAGAGCGGCGCGCGGCGGTTTCGCTTTGCCGCGCAGGGCATCGAAGGTCGAACCGTTAAGCAGATAGATATCCGGCAACCCATCGTTATCGTAGTCGAAGATGGCGACGCTGCCGCACGTGGTTTCGAGGATGTAGTCTTTAGCCGGAGTGCCGCAGACATTGCGAAATCGCGCGAGCGGCGTGCGCGCTGTCACATCTTCGAAGACGATCGGCGCTTTGGGATCGACGATGCCGATCGTGCGGCGCGACGTATAGGTGCGAGCAACGCCAGTCGCCACGCCGCCCATCTGCGGCGCAGCTTGACTTGAGGTCGACTGGGCACGCGCGATGGGCGGGATGGCGCTCAGGATGAGCGCCAGCGCACAGCAGGAGCTGAGGATCGCGCGAAGTCTCGATCGCCGATCTTTGCGCTTGCGCTGAAGCTTGGCGGAATTTTTGCCTCTCATCTTCAAACCTCAACGTTCCGTGATGGTGTAGTAGCGATTAGCGGTCAACCCCTCGATCTTCTCGGTGCGCCCGCTGGGCCAACGGATTTCGACGCTGCGAAGATCGTTGTCGCCGAGTCCGACGATGATGCGCGCATCGTTGGCCGATAGATAGCTCCCCGCCGTCGTCACTTCGTATGTCTGCTTGTTGCCCGCTGAATCGGTGACGATAAGGCGTGATCCGAGTGCATCGCGGTTCGACTTCGTGCCGATCAGGCGGAATCCTATCCAACGATTCTTCGTCCCTTCGTTTCGCAGAATAACCGGCGCCGCATCGAGATTCGCGATGACTATATCGATGTCGCCGTCGTTGTCAATATCGCCGAAAGCTGCGCCGCGGGCGGCCAGTCGGCGATTAAACGCTATCCCTGCGGTGGCCGAAACGTTAAAGAATTTGCCGCGCACGTTGCGCATCAGAAGCGGCGTCTGTTTGTAGGTCAGATAGCTCGAGGTCTTTTCGATCGTATCGAGCACGTGGCTTTGAGCGACGAAGAGATCGCGCCATCCGTCGTTGTCGAAATCGGCAAAGCGCGTTCCCCAGCCAGAATAGAGTATCGTGATCGGTCCGATGTTGGTCGTGTTCGTCACATACGTGAACGATAGATCTCCGATGTTGCGAAAGAGCGCGTATGTTTCGTTCGAAAGGGCGGTGACGAAGATGTCAATCAACCCGTCGTTATCGTAATCGGCTGCGTCCACGCCCATCCCGGCAAACGTCTTCCCATTCTCATCGTAGCTCGCGCCGGAGATCAACCCGATATCTTCGAAAGTGCCATCGCCGCGGTTATGAAAGAGAGATTGCGGGACGCTGTCGTTGGCGACGAAGATGTCAGGCCACCCATCGCCGTCGAAGTCGGCGATGGCGACGCCCAGACCTTTGCCAGCGGAAGCGGCGATCTGGCTCTTCGCGCTCACATCTTCAAACGTCCCATCCGGCCTCTGGTGAAAGAGAAGGTTGGAGATGGGTTTGAAATTGTCCGGGTGGCAGTACGCGCGGTAGCCGGGGCGCAGCTCGCCGCAATAGAGCGCGCCACGTTCGAAATCCCACTCCATGTAACGAGCGATGAACAGATCTAAACGTCCATCGCGGTCGTAATCGAGCCACGCCGCGCTCGTCGCCCACCCAGCGACGTTCAGGCCGACCTGTTTGGTCACGTCTGTGAAAGTTCCGTCCCCGTTGTTGTGGTAAAGGAAGGAGCGTTCGTAGCCGCTGACGAAAAGATCAGGGTGGCCATCGTTATCATAGTCTCCGACGGCGACGCCCATGCTATATCCATCGCCGCGGACTCCCGCCCGCTCGGTTACATCTTCGAACGTCCCATCCGGCTTTTGATGATACAACCGATTCCAATAACGCGGGTCGCGTTTGTCCGGCATGGCCCCTTTGGGCATCGGATCTTGAAGCGCCGCTCCGTTGGTGAAGAAGATGTCCAAACGTCCATCGTCGTCATAATCGAAGAGGGCCACGCCGCCGCCCATGGCTTCGAGCAGATATTTTTGCGAAGTCATCGAAGCCTGGTGTTTGAAATCGATCTTCGTTTGTGCCGTGATGTCTGTGAATGTGATCGGTGAAGGCGCTTGCGGCATCGCTCCCGGCGGTCGCTTGATGGGCTCGTTGGCCGCATAAGACCTTCCCGTGCGCGGCTGTTCGGTTTGCTGTGCGAGCGCAAAGGGGAAGAGCGCGCTGAGCGCTAGGAGGATCGAGCAGGCCGATGACTTTTTGGCAGATGAGAACCTCATCGCTCACAAAAAACAGTTGCGGGCGCGTGCGCAAAATAGTACAGTAAGCAAACAAAGAAGGCCAAGTCGCGCGAGACGGTTCGCTGATCAGATCCTTACAAGGGCGGACAGCGTCTCAGTTCGAAAAATTTTGGAGGCGACATGAAGACGAGAATGCTCAGTCAACTTTTGGCCCTCGGGCTGTTTCTCTCTTTGGTCTACGGAGCGCAAAATGGGCCCGTCATCTTAACGGGCGCTGATTTGGCGCGAGTCGTTCCGGCGGGTTTCTACTTCGAAGGGTTGAGCGCGCCGACGCAGATGCGCAACGCTGCCGCCGCGCGCTTCGGCCAAAAGCAGCATGTCATCGCAGGATTAGTTGATACCTCTGGATATTCGTCCGATGTGCGAGCTAAGTACGAAGGTTTTCTGATCACCGATCTGAACATTTCGATCAACGATCAGGAGCTTGGCGTCGGGGCTTACGGTTTCGGTTTCACCAACGATGGACGGTTCAACGTCATGGACATCAGCGGAAAGCAGATCCTCTCGACCGCCGCAGCGCAGGATAGCAACCTACGCCGTCCGCGCCCGCTGATGATGGTTCAAACGCCAGATGGAGTGCGGCTTTATAGCGGACGCAGCTACGTCACCATAAAGGCGCGCTAAGGCAAAACGAAGGCGGCACATCATCGCGTCCGTTCGTTTGAGGGCGTGAAAGAAGAGGCGTTCTGCCCTAAAGCGTTGCGGCATGTCATCGGTCGGTCGCACATTGCTCAGCGTTCTGTAAGCGCGGAAAGCTGACTTGAAGCATCGCAGTACATTTCGGGCTGAATCGGATGATGCGCAAAGGGATTTCGTGCTCTTTACTGATCTCCATTCTTCTCTGGTCAACTTCGCATCTTACATCGCAACAGAGATCCGTTTCAGGGGGGGCGCGCGAAGAGGCCTATCGCATCAACAACCTTGGCGTGGCTTTGCTTGAACAGTACGACTACAAGAGAGCCGCGGAGACGTTCCGTCGCGCGTTGCAGGTCGATCCGAAATTGAGCCTTGCGCGCATCAATCTCGCGATCGCGCTCTATAACGCCTCGGATCTCGAGGGGGCGCGGGCGGCTGCGGAAGAGGCGATCAAGCTCGCACCCGATGCCCCACAGCCTTATTACATCCTAGGGCTCATCGCCCGTTCACAGAATCGAACCGAAGATGCGATGGCGGCGTTCAAGCGCGTGTTAGCGATCGATCCGCGCGATGTCGGCGCGAACGTCAATCTGGGCCAGATGCTGGTCCAGCAAAGGCGTTATCAGGAGGCCATCGCGGCCTTCCGTGCGGCGTATGATGTCGAACCTTACAATACGACGGCGCTCTACAATCTGGCGACAACCCTATTGCGTGCGGGAGAACGCGAAGAGGGGCAGCAGTTGCTGCAACGCTTCCAGAAGCTCAGACAGAGCGGGGCTGGGACGAGCTTGGGCCAGTCTTACCCCGAACAGGGGCGTTATGCTGAAGCGGTCACTTCGACCGGACTCGAAGAGGGGCTCATCAACCTTTCGATCCCAAGCGTCGCGTTCACCGAAGCGACGCGAACGTTCCTTCGAGGGAACGGCGAGCGTGAATCTCTCGTCGATCTTGCCGCGCTCTTCGGACGGCGCTTCGATCGTTTCGATCGAACGACTTTGCGAAACATAGCCTCATCTTTGGGGGGCGGCGTCACGCTCTTCGATTTCGATGGCGATGGCGATCTGGATCTCCTCGAACTCGCTCCCACCTCGCAAAGGCTTTATCGCAATGACGGCGGGCGTTTGACGGATATCACGGAGGCGTCAGGGCTGGCCCAGATGCCATCTGATTCCGTGTGCATCGGTGCGGTCGCCGGAGATTACGATAACGACGGCAAACCCGATCTTTTCATCTTGCGTTACGGGCAGAGTTCGCTTTACCACAACGAAGGGAACGGCAAATTCACGGATGTGACGGCGAAAGCGCGCATACCCACGTATCAGGCGCTCGCGTTGACCGCCGCCTTCGTCGATGTCGATCACGACGGCGATTTGGATCTTGTGATCGGCGGATTCGCGGCACCGCCGACAAAGCAAGGGGCGCTCGTCTTCCCTGACGATCTGCCGCTTGCTCCCAACATGCTATTGCGCAACGATGGCGATGGCACATTCAGCGATGTTTCGGAAGAGGCGAAAGTGAAAGGCCCGACTGGACGTGTGATGGCCATCGTGCCGACCGATTTCGACAACAGGCGGGATGTGGATCTACTGATGGTCCAGTATGACGGGCCGCCTGTGCTCTTCAAGAATCAACGCGACGGCTCTTTCCGCGACGTCAGCGCAGAAACGGGGTTGAGCAAACGGCGATCCTTCGTCTGCGCGGCGGCGGGGGATTTCAACAAGGATGGGTTCACCGATTTCTTCTTCGGCAAGGTGGATGGGAGCGGCGTTTTCGCCATCAGCGATGGGCGCGAGCATTTCAATCTGGTCAACGCGCCGGATGCTTCGGCTGGCGCTTCGGTCGCGCAATTCATCGACTATGATGATGATGGGTTGCTCGATCTGCTCGTCTGGACGGCCAAGGGGCCGCGTCTTTTCCGTAATCTCGGGAACCGTTGGGAAGATCTCTCGATGCGGGTCTTCGAACATCTCAACGCTAGCTTCCCTACGCGAGCGTTAGCCTCTGGAGATCTAGACGGCGACGGCGATGATGATCTGGTTGTGCGCGGTCCTGATGGGTTGCATGTCTTGCGCAACGACGGCGGCGAACGTCAAGGGGCGATCCGCGTGCGCTTGGCCGGGAAGGTGAGCAATCGCAGCGGCGTTGGGGCCAAAGTCGAGATGCGTGCCGGAAGCCTCTGGCAGAAACTCGAATTCTACGCGGCGACGCCTGCGCCCGCGCCGTCGGATATCTCCTTCGGGCTAGGGGCGCGCGCGCGGGCCGACGTCGTGCGCGTGCTCTGGCCCGCTGGCATCGTGCAGGCGGAAACCGAGATGCCGACTTCGAACGACGGTGCGATGGCGTTACGCGCGCTCACCGTCACCGAGGTCGATCGTAAGCCCTCATCATGCCCGTATCTTTTCACTTGGAACGGCGAGAGGTTCGAATTCGTCACCGATTTTCTGGGCGGCGGCGAGATGGGATATTGGATGGGGCCGGGCCAATGGAGCGTGCCTGATCCCGTAGAATACGTGCGCATCCGCGATGATCAGTTGCGCGCGCGCGATGGAAGGTTCGAGATCCGCATCACCAACGAACTCGAAGAGGTTCTGTATCTGGACCGCGTGCAGTTGATCGCCATCGCGCATCCGGCGGATCTCGAAGTCTTCCCGAACGAGGGGATGACGGAACCGCCGCGCCCCTACAAGCTTCACAAACTCCGCCATCTGCGCCCAGTGCGAAAGGCCGTCGATGATCACGGATGTGATGTCTCGGATCGGATTGCGCGTATAGATCGGCGTTATCCGGATGATTTCGGTCTGCTCGAGATTCGCGGATACGCCGAACCCCATACGCTTACGCTCGATCTAGGCAAGGTCGATAAGCGCACGGCTCTCGTCTTGACCGGTTGGACCGATTACGCCTTTTCGAGCGATAACGTCGCGGCATCGCAACGCGGGCTGAGTCTGAGGCCGCCGCGGCTCGAGGCGAAGGACGCGCACGGGAGATGGCGAACCGTGATCGAAGACATGGGCATTCCGGTTGGGCGCCCACAAGCGATCGTCATTGAACTCGGCGATAAGCTTCGTCCAGGCGAGCGCGAGGTTCGGATTACGACCAACATGCGCATCTATTGGGATCAAATACTCGTCGCCGAAGAATCTCCGGCGACGCGCGTCAGCTCAGTGCGCCTCGATCCTGTGAGCGCGGAACTCCGTTGGCGCGGTTTTTCGGCGGCCATTTCGCCCGATGGGCGTGAACCTTTCGGTTATGACTATGATCGAGTCTCTTTCGCTTCGCCATGGAAACTGATGCCCGGTCGGTACACGCGCGAAGGCGATGTGCGTGCGCTTTTGTTGAAGACCGATGACATGTTCGTCATCTCGCGTTCGGGTGACGAAATCGCCTTGTCCTTTTCGGCGGAGAGATTGCCGCCTTTGCCTCGTGGATGGAAGCGAACATTCTTGCTCTTTGCCGATGGCTTCAGCAAAGAGATGGATATAAATTCGGCGAGCCCGGATCAGGTTGCGCCGCTTCCCTTTCATGGCATGAAGAGTTATCCATACGCTTGGCCCGAGCATTACCCAAACACCGAAGCGCATCGGCGTTATCTCGAACGCTACAACACGCGCGTCGTGGCGAGAGCTGTGGCGAGATTGTAGGTTCCCTCGGCGCAGAGGGTGTGCCGTAAAAATGGCGCCGATTGACAGCCAAGCGCAGTCTGATGTTGAGTGGAGCAAGTTGGGGAAGCGGGGAGTAAAACGAAATCGTCGGAGAGGGCTAAGAGGGAATCATGAAGCAGATCAGATATTCTGTCGCCGTTTGTCAAACGGACTTGCCTAACCCGATCGATCGGCGCGAGATGAAGCGCAACACCGATCGTCTGCTCGCGATGATCGATAGCGCCGTCGCCGGAGCCGCGCCCTTCCTCCCAGTTCGTTTGGTCGTCTTCCCGGAGTTTGCGCACGCGGCGCCGATCTACGCGACGCTCGGCGAATTGCGCGAAAAATTAGCCATTCCCATCCCGAACGAGCACACCGAACGGCTCACCGAGAAAGCGCGCGAACATGGGATCTACATACAATCCGGTTCGATGTTGGAAGTGGATGAGAGATGGCCGGACGCGGTCTTCAATACGACGTGCTTGATCGGTCCAGAAGGGATCCTCTACAAGTACCGTAAAGTGAACACATGGATCCCTTATGAGGTTCATACCAGCCCGCACGATCTGAAAGGGTACGATGAGCCGCTCTTCCCGGTCGCGGACACTCCGATCGGCAAGATCGGCTGCGCGATCTGCTACGACTGGCTTTTCCCCGAAGCGATCAGACAACTGGCCGCAAACGGCGCGGAGATTTTGATTCGCGTCTCGGCCTATATGGATCCTTGGGGGGCGACCGAACCGATGGCCTGGTGGACCATCATCAACCGCGCGCGCGCCATCGAGAACATCGCTTATGTGGTTGCCGCCAATCAAGGGGCGAGCCTTCGCCACTATCCGCCATATTCTTGGCCGGGCGGGAGTCAGGTCATAGACTTCGATGGGCGCATCTTGGCCGAAGCTTCGCCCGGACCGGGTGAACGCATCGTCGTCGCGCCGGTAGATGTTTCAGCGCTGCGGCACGAGCGCGCGGCGCGCGTGGGGCATCACATGCTCGCTCATTTGCGCACGGAAGCGTATCCGGTCTATCGCGCACACATCTATCCCCCGCAAGAGAATGTCCCACGCGAACTCTCTTACGAGCGGAACTGTCAACAGATCGCCGAGGCTAAGCGAAGATGGTCGTAGAAGATGCGGGGATCGCTCGGCATAGCGCGGGACTATAACTAAAGTTATATCCCGGCTTTTTACTATGGTTCGATGACAAGGGAGAGGGAAGAGGCTATCAGTGAGCCTCGGCGCTAAAATTTCGGGGACCGGAAGATCGCTGGGCACCGTCACGGTTATGTGGGAACAGAGCGGAAAAGTACGATTGGCTCGAAGATCGTTGGTCTGTTTGATCGCGCTCGGCGCCTTCTTTGCGGCGTGGACGGTGGTGCGTAGCGCGGCGGGGAATGGTAGCGACGCCGAATCTTATCACGACAAAGTGGCGGCGAGTTACGATTGGCGCTTTGGCCCTAATCCGTTCGCGCCGAGCAATGCGACGACCGAGACGGGCAAGTTCATTCCGCCCGAAAAGTTCATCTCTTCGACCCGTTGCATGCATTGTCACACGGACGTGCATGCGCAGTGGTTGCAGTCGGCCCATCGCAACGCCTTCCGCGAACCCTTCTATCAGAAGAACGTCAAAGATCTGATCGCGCAGCGTGGCATCGCCTACACGCGCCATTGCGAGTCTTGTCACAATCCAGCGGCGCTTTTCACAGGTGCCCTGACCCCCAATCCGGTCTTCAAAGATCGCCCTTTCGACGAAGATGGGGTCTCCTGTATCGCCTGTCACTCGATTCAAGCCGTCAACGGTAAAGGGATCGGTGGCTATGTGATGGGCGAACCGGCCCTGCTTGTGCGGGAGGATGGGACGAAGCTATTGAACGTCACCGATCAGGAGATTTTGAACGACGTGCCGTCGCACCGGCGAGCGATGATGCGCCCGCTTCTGAAATCGCCGTGGTTCTGTGCCGCTTGTCACAAGTCTCAAGTGCCGCGCGAGTTGAACGATTACAAATTCATCCGCACGTTCCCGCTCGGGGATGAGTGGCAGATGTCCTCTTTTTCGAAGGAGTCGCCGCACCCATTCTATGTGCGTGATAGAGCGACATGCGCTTCGTGTCACATGCAGCGCGAACCCGTGAAGCTCTTCGATGTTTCGGCGAAGAATGGGATGATCGCTTCGCACCGTTGGGCGGCGGCCAATACGGCGATCCCGTACTTTTACGGTTGGCAGGAACAGCTCGCTGCGGTCCAAAAATTCCTCGAGAACGATGTCGTCGGCGTCGATATCTTCGCCATTCGGCGACAGCCGCGCGGCGCTTCGCAAGAGGAGTTCATCGCGCCCGTCAATCGAAGCCACTTCGTGATCGAGCCGGGCGATACGATCACCGCCGACGTGGTCATCACCAACAAGAACATCGGGCATTCGTTCCCGCCCGAGTTGCGCGATTTCTATGAGGCATATGTTGAATTCACCGTCTCAGACGCGGCGGGACGAACGCTTTACCAATCGGGATTCATCAAGCCGGATGGTTATTTGGATGAGTCGGCGCACAATTACAAGACCTATCTCGTGATGGCCGATGGCACGTTCAACGATAAGCACATGATTTGGAAGACGCGCGTCGTCGCGCAGAACAATCAGATCCATTCGGGGCGTTCCGACGTCGCGCGCTATCGGTTCACGATCCCGAAGGAGACGGGCGGATTGGTGAGGCTGACGGCGCGCGTTCGCTACCGACGTTTCACGCGCGTATATCAAGACTACGCGCTTGGCAAAGCGGTCGATTATCCGATCGTGACGATGGCGACGGCGGAGTGTGTGCTGCGCATCGGCGAGAACTATCCGCAGCCGGTCGATCCAACGGCGAAAGGTTTCATGCCGGATTGGCGCCGGTGGAACAATTACGGCATCGCCGTTTTAGAGCAAAAACAGTACGCTTTGGCCGCAGAAGTCTTCGCGCGGGTCATCGAGATGGACGAGAAATATCGTCCGATGGCGAAGGTCAACCGCGCCTTGGCCTTGATCGAATTGGATCGGTGGGATGAGGCGGCTGAGTTGGTCGATTCCGCATTGCGCGATGATCCTACCAACATGCGCGCTCTGTTCCAACGCGCGCGCATCCGCATCAAACGCGGTGAGCTCCAAGCGGCGGAAGAGGATTTGCGGCGTGTGCTCGAAGCCTATCCGCGCGATCGAATCACGCTCCAGCAGATGGGCGAGCTGATGAAGATCAAACACGATTATCAAGCGGCACGGGAGTACTATGAGCGCATCCTAGCGATCGATCCCGAAGATACGGGCGCGCACTATAACATGATGCTCATCTACCGCAAGCTCGGCATGAACAAGGAGGCGCAGTATCATGCGCGTATCTTCGCCGATTTGAAGGATGATCCGAGCGCGCTTCACATCGCGGCGGATTTCCTGCGCCGCCATGCGGAGATGAAAGCGGAGAGCGTCCCCTTCCACGTTCATGACCTAGATGCGAGCCCTCCGCCGCTTGTGGCCAAGAGCCATTGAGGTGTTCGAATCAACGGAAGCTTTCTGCGTGAGGCTCTTCGTCCTTCGCGGTAAGAGCCTTTTGTCTTATACTCGTGCGCATTAAAAAAGGAGCGATTTCCCTGTGATGTCACGGACGATGAGGAAAGAGTTTTTGGCCATCTTAGTGGGAATTATCTTGTTGGGCGGCGTCGTCACGGCGGCCATCAGCGAGCAGGCGAAAGGGAATGGTTCGGTAAAGGGTAACTCGAACGTCGCCGGATGCGAGCCGACGGCCGAAGCTCTGCGCGCCAAGGAGTTGTACTTGAAAAATTGCGCACGGTGTCACGGCGATGACGGACGCGCGCAGACGCCGCTTGGGCAACGGCTCAAAGCCGGCAATCTCGCCGATGCGCGGTGGCAATGGGAGACGAGCGATAAACGGATCGCCGAGATAATCACTAATGGTGAAGAGCGAATGCCAGCTTTCGGTAAGAAGCTTTCGCCCGAAGAGGTTGAGCTCGTCGTCACGCATGTGCGGACGTTGAGAGAGAGGAGCCATCCTTCTTCTCCATCCCATCAGTAGGCTGAGCGGTCAACAGCAGGAGAGCGTGTGATCTTTCCGAGGGCGAGCGGCATCCTTCTTCATCTGACGAGCCTTCCGGGGCAGTTCGGGATCGGCGATTTAGGCGCTGAGGCGAGAAAGTTCGTCGATTTTCTCGTTGCGAGCGGACAATCGCTCTGGCAGATCTTGCCGCTCGGTCCTACCGGTTACGGCGATTCGCCGTATCAATCGCTCTCCGCTTTTGCCGGCAACACGCTTCTGATCAGCCCAGCACAGCTTCTCGCGGATGGCCTGTTGGCCGCTGAAGATATACCGCCGATAGGTTTCCCACAAGCGCGAGTGGACTTCGGACGAGTCATCGCGTTCAAACGGATGATTCTCGAGCGCGCCTTCGCGCGTTTTCGGGAGAAGCCCTTCGGTTTCAGGGAAGAGTTCGAACGTTTCTGCGAGTGGGCGGCAAGCTGGCTCGACGATTATGCGCTCTTTCGCGCGCTGAAAGAGGCTCATGGCGAGGCGCCGTGGAACCTCTGGGATAAAGCTTTCGCGCGGCGGCAGGAGCTTGCGCAAGCGCGCGCGCAGCTTCGGGAACGGATCGAGGCGCATAAATTCCATCAGTTCCTCTTCTTCAAACAGTGGCTCGAGCTCAAATCCTACTGTAGCGAGCGCGGCGTGAAGATCATCGGCGACGTCCCTCTTTTTGTCGCTTACGATTCCGCCGATGTATGGGCCAATCCGCACTTGTTCAAGCTTAATGAAAACGGCGCGCCGAAAGTGGTGGCTGGCGTTCCCCCAGACTATTTCAGCGCGACGGGGCAATTGTGGGGCAATCCGATTTATGACTGGGACCGTCTGAAGAGCGAAGGGTTCCATTGGTGGATCGAGCGCGTGCGGTGGACGTTACAGTTGGTTGACATAGTGCGGCTCGATCACTTCCGCGGTTTCGTTGCGTGTTGGGAGGTGCCGGGCGAGGATAAGACGGCTGAGCGCGGGCGATGGGTCGAAGCGCCGGGAAATGAACTCCTCTCCGCATTGACTGAAGAGTTGGGCCAACTTCCGTTCATCGCCGAAGATTTGGGTTTCATCACTACGGATGTCATCGCGTTACGTGACCATTTCGGGTTTCCGGGAATGCGCATCCTGCAATACGCCTTCGGTGGGGATAGTCGCGATCAAAACCTCCCGCACAACTATCCACGCAACGCCGTCGTCTACACAGGCACACACGATAACGACACGGTCATCGGTTGGTTTAATGGCCGGGTCGGAGTGGATTCGACGCGCGACGCCGAACAGATCGAGCGTGAGCGGCGATTCTGCATGAAGTATTTGAACACGGACGGTCGCGAGATAAATTGGGATTTCATCCGCGCGGCGTTCGCTTCGGTCGCCGACTTGGCCATCGTGCCGCTACAAGACGTTCTGGGCTTAGGGAGCGAAGCGCGCATGAACCTTCCGGCAAGCGCGGAAGGAAATTGGAGTTGGCGTTATACGCCAGATTCTTTGACCGAAGAACATAGCCGGCGATTGCGCGAGCTGTCGGAGCTTTACGGGCGATCGGTTGGAACGGTTTGAGGGCAACTTGCGGCGCTGGATCGGTTGAGATGGATCAGTCCTTGCCGAAGGATGAGCCGACTTGGCTTCGATCTTCAACCGAAGATCACGCTCTCCATTCGAGGGAAAGTTCGGTATGGATCGAGCGCCTCTTTTATCTCCGCATTGAGTCGAACGAGGCGCTGGTTGAAAGCCCCCTTTACGCGATCCTTGAACTGCTCGGGGGCGCGTTCGATCTTCACGCGGCAACCGGCGGCGCGGGCGCGCTCGTAGAGCTTCTCGAAGGAGCTTAGGTCGCGTTCGAACTCCACCGTCTCTTTGAAAAGGGTGAGACGCCCGTTCCCTAGACTCGCTCGCCACTCGTACCCGGTTGGCAACTGTCCATCGATTGATCCGATGGACGAGATGAGAGCGCTCGGGCGCGATTCTATCCGGCAGACGAGCTTCGGCGCGATGCTCCGATGATTCAGGGCGCGCCATAGGCCAGTATCGTCATCGAGCGTCTCGCTCGTCAGATGGTCGGTTCGAAGGATGGCTCGAGTCTGGTCCAGTTGGTAAGAGACGGTTCTTGCCGTCCCAGCGTATCGGATGGCGAGGCCGTAATTAGAATCCCCGGTCGAAAGCCCGGTAATCTCGTCGGCTAATCGGGGCGAGAGCAGTTCGACGGCTACGGGGAAGAGTCGGGCATGGAGTAGAACGCGCGCTATCTCCGAGAGCTTTTCGATGCGCTCGCTTCGCGCGATGATGGTCGCCTCGCGTTCGGGCCTCGGTCTCAATTTGAAGGTAAGTTCGAGGATGACGCCAAGCGTGCCGCGACTCCCCGTGAACAGCTTGCAGAGGTCGTAACCGGCGACATTCTTGACGACGCGCCCGCCAGCCTTGATGATTCGTCCATCGGCCAACGCTACGCGCATGCCGATGACATAGCTTCTCATCTCTCCGTAACCCAAGCTTTGTGGCCCGTCGATCCCCGTGGCGACGGCGCCACCCAGAGTCGTTCGTTCGTCGTGGGGCGGATCGATCGGCAGCCATTGATTATGCGCTGCGAGCATTCGATTGAGCTCTTGGAACGTTAAGCCCGCTTCCGCCGTGACGACGAGATCGGCCGGTTCATGCGCGATCAGGCGCGCAAGCGCTCGCGTGCTGAGGACTAACTGGGAAGGGAGCGACGATGGGTTCAGCCATGTCATCGAACCTGCCGGCACGATGGACCAACCTCTCATCTGCGCCAGATTCAAAACCGCGCTCACTTGATCGAAAGAAGTTGGCGAAATGATGAGCGTTTCGTCTTCTGCGAGGACGTTGTCGGTTCCGACGATGGCCGCCATCGCTTTCCAAGCGTCGTCGAGATCGATCGGGCGATGAGCGGGCAGGATGCGCTCTCGTGTGCGTGCTCGGGCCGCAGCGATCTCTTGTCGCAGTAGAACGTCCGTGGCGACATCTGAGGAGAGCGCGCGGCGCGTCGTCTCCTTTTGAACGGCGCGCGCTTCGCCGCATGTGCGCGGCAGAGGGAGTATCTTCCCCGGATTGCACAGGCGCTCTGGATCGAACGCGGCGCGTATGCGAAGCATCGTTTCCAGATCATCCTCAGAGAAGATGAGTCGCATGTATTCGCTTTTATCCAACCCGACGCCGTGTTCGCCGGTGATCGTGCCGCCAGCGCGGACGCAAGCCTCCATGATCTCGCGGCTCGCCTCTTTGACGCGCCGCACTTGGTCTCGATCGCGCGAATCGAAACAGATGTACGGGTGGAGATTGCCATCACCGGCGTGGAAAACGTTGGCGACGATCAGACCGTATTTGGCGCCGATGCGATAGGTTTCTGCGAGCAGTTCGGGGAGACGTGAGCGCGGGACCACGGCGTCTTGCAGCAAAAGATCCGGCGCGATGCGTCCCATAGCACCGAAAGCCCCTTTTCGCGCGGCCCATAGTTGCGCTCTTTCACGCTCGTTCGCCGCGCGGCGGATCGTGCGCGCCCCGTGTTCGCGACAGATGGCTTCGACGTGCTCCACCTCATCATCGAGGCCAACTTCAAGGCCATCTAGCTCGACGAGCAAAGCGGCTTCGGCATCCAAAGGGAGCCCTGCGGCGAAGACGCTCGCTTCGACGGCGCGGATCGTCGCCCCATCGACCATCTCCAACGCAGCCGGGATGATACCTGCGGCGATGATGGCTGAGACGGCCCGGCTCGCGCTTTCCACGTCGAGGAAATCGGCAAGCAGCGTTCTGACGGCGGGCGGGAGCGGCATGAGTCTCACGGTCGCTTCCGTCGCGATACCGAAAGTCCCTTCGGAACCGATGAAAAGGCCGCGCAAATCATAGCCTGAAGACTCTTCCTGCGAGTCCCCGAGTTGAACGATCTCGCCATCCGGGAGGACGACGCGGAGCGCGAGCACGTGATCGACCGTCACGCCGTATTTCAAACAGTGTATGCCGCCAGCGTTTTCGGCGATATTGCCGCCGATGGTGCATGTCGCTTGGCTGGATGGATCGGGCGCGTAATAGAGGCCGAAAGGCGCCGCAGCGCGCGATAGGTGCGCGTTGATGACTCCCGTTTCAACGACGGCCAGACGATCTTCAGGCGCGATCTCAAGTATTCGACGCATGCGCGAAAGCTCGATGATGACGCTTTGATCGAGCGCCGTCGCACCGCCCGAAAGACCCGTGCCAGCGCCGCGCGGGGTGAAAGGCGTCTTATGACGGGCGAGCGTGCGCACCACTTCTGCCGCCTCTTCCGTCGAACGCGGAAAGACGACGGCGCGCGGTAAGCTTTTGTGATGCGGCAAGCCGTCGCATTCGTAGACCAATAGTTCATCGGGCTCGGCGATCACTTGATCGCGCCCGACGATCGCGCCCAGTTCTGCGATTAGAGCCTTCACGATCTCCTTGTCGCCCTTTACGAGAGTGGCAACGACAATGATACACTACGCGCCAGCTACATGATCAAACTCGCGTTCGGTCCGAATATGATGCAAAGGCTTCTCTTGTTCTTCGTCTTGTTCGCTGCGTTCGTCGGAAAGGTTGAGGCGCAAATGGTAACAGCCGATCTGGTCATCATCAACGCACATGTGCGAACCATGGATGAAGGGCGACCTGAGGCCGAAGCGGTGGCCGTCATCGGCAATCGCATCGTCGCCGTCGGCTCGACCGCTGAGATCAAACGGCTCGTTGGCCCTAATACGCGCGTGATCGATGCCGGTGGAAGGCTCGTTCTCCCCGGTTTCAATGACGCTCACGTCCACTTCATCAGCGGAGGATTTCAGCTTGCGAATATCGATTTGCGCGACGCTGCCACGCCGCAAGAATTCGCCGAGCGCATCCGCCGCTTCTCGGAGAAGTTGCCCAAAGGGCGTTGGATTACGGGCGGCGACTGGGATCATGAGCGTTGGCCCGGCGCGCCGCTCCCGACGAAAGAATTGATCGATCCGTTCACTCCGGATCGCCCAGTCTTCGTCAACAGGCTCGACGGTCACATGGCGCTCGCCAACAGCTACGTTCTGAAGTTGGCCGGCATCACGCGCGCGACCCCCGATCCGCCGGGCGGTCAGATCGTGCGTGATCCGCGGACCGGTGAGCCGACCGGAATCTTGAAGGACGCCGCGATGGGTTTGGTCTATCGCGTCATGCCGGAGCCGAGCTTCGAAGAGAAACTCGAAGCGGCGCGACGCGCGACCGATTATGCGGCAAGTTTAGGCGTGACGAGCGTGCAAGATATGTCGGCTGGAGCGGATGTCGGAGTGTATCAAACGCTGCTCGAACGCGGCGAGTTGAAGACGCGCATCTATGCCGTCTCGCCTCTGCCGCAGTGGGAGAGGTTGAAAGCGGTCGGAGTGCGCGCCGCTTTCGGATCCCCGATGTTGCGGATCGGCGGATTGAAAGGGTTCGCCGACGGCAGCCTCGGTTCGACGACGGCGCTCTTCTTCGAGCCGTACAATGATGCGCCGAATACGCGCGGGCTGGCGACCGATGAGATGCCGCACATGTTGGAGCGCGTGCGAGGCGCGGACCGGGCCGGGCTGCAAGTGATGATCCATGCCATCGGCGATCGAGCTAATCACGAGATACTTTCGATCTACGAGCAGGTTGCACGCGAGAACGGCGAGCGCGATCGCCGCTTCCGCATCGAGCATGCGCAGCACTTGCGCGCGCAGGATATTCCGCGCTTCGGGCGCGATCACGTTGTCGCCTCGATGCAACCCTATCATGCGATCGATGACGGGCGATGGGCCGAAAAAAGGATCGGGCCGGAACGGATCAAGACCAGTTACGCCTTCCGTTCGTTGATCGATTCGGGGGCCGTGCTCGCTTTTGGATCGGATTGGACCGTCGCTCCGCTCAATCCGTTGCTCGGGATCTACGCCGCCGTGACGCGCCGCACGCTCGATGGCAAGAACCCGAATGGTTGGGTCCCCGAACAGAAAATTTCGGTCGAAGAGGCCGTGCGCGCCTATACGGTCGGCTCAGCCTATGCGGAGTTCGCGGAGAAGGAGAAGGGAAGGATAGCGCCAGGAATGCTCGCCGATATGGTCCTGTTGTCTGAAGACATCTTTCGCATAGATCCGGTCGAGATAGAAAAAACGCGCGTGCTTTTGACCATCGTCGATGGTCGCATCGTCTACAGCATTGATCGCTAAGCTCAAACGAACTCGCGCGCAGTTTCCCGCTAATTTCGTTCGCGTTGTCGGAAAGCCCTGTAAGCGAAAAAGATGATGAAACCGAAGGATGCGGCCAAGCTGGCATCGCGCGCCTCGCGCCACGTGCTGTTCGAAAGCAGCCAAACGATCAGCATGAGCGCAAAGATCGCGATGCCGGTTCCCGCCGGAGCGTGAAACTGCGCTTCGTTGATATCTGATCGGCGGCGAAAGGCCAAAAGCGCGGCGCATGTTGCCGCATAAAGGACCAGTCGCGCGATCGCGCTGATCGTCAGCGCGTAGATGAACGTCCCTGAGAGCGTGAGCGCGAACATCGCTGTTGCAGTCAGAAGGATCGAGACGTGGGGCGTGCGAAAACGCGCATGCGTCAACGCCAAGATGCGCGGGAGTTGACCTTGCTCGGCCATGGCGAAAGGCATGCGCGAACCGGCGAGCAGCACGACATTCAGATTGCCGATGATCGAGATGGCGGCTCCGGCTGAGATGAGCGCCCCACCGGCGGCGCCGAGAAAACGGCTCGCCGATTCGGCCAATGGCCTTTCGGCCGTACTGAGTTCCGGTAGAGTCCCGATGCAGACGAATTGGATCGCGATAAAGAGCAGCGCCACCAAAAAGATGGCCGCGAGCACGGCGAAAGGGATGTTACGTTGCGGGTCGCGCGCTTCGCCCGCCGGGATGACCGCCATCTCGAAACCCGTGAAGGCGTAGATGAGCAGCAGAACTGAGTTCGAGAAAGCGCCATAGCTCGGTCGGGTCTCAAAGGAGTAGTTCTGCGGCGCGATGAAGAAGAGCCCGATGGCGATGAAGAGGATGAGCGGCGCGAGTTTGCCGATGGTGAATAGATTGCTGACCAGAGCCGTTTCGCGTATGCCCAAGATGTTGACGATGGTCAACGCGAGGACGACTGAGCTGATGAGCGAAGCGCGCCAGATGCCGGAATCAACTGCGGGCCAAAAGTAAGCGACGTACTGGACCAGTAAGTTGCAGTTGGCGGCGAAGGCGGTCAATCTGACGAGCCACAGCAACCAGCCGACCCCGAACCCGAGAGTCGGCCCAAAGGCTTCGCGCGCGTAAAGATACGGCCCGCCCGTCGCGTCAAAGCGGCTGCTCACCTCGGCGAAGCACAGGACGATCAGCGCGACGACCGACGCGCAGACGGCGAAGGCGATGAGACTGTAGGAGCCGGTTTGCGCGTAGACCTTCGCCGGAAGGCCGAAAATGCCAGCGCCGATGATCGAGTTCATCGCCATCGCGACGAGATCCCAACGGCGCATGCCGCGTATCAACCCTTCACGAGAGAGAGCTTCCATATATCCGAGCGAACGCGCGGGAATTCTTCAGCCGCCTTCTTTCCGCGCGAGGATGGCGATCTTGGTCCAGCCGATCGGTTCGAAAGAGGCGAAACGATGATCGAGCAGAATGCGAAAGTAACGATTGGTCGTCTCGACGATCTCTTCGACCGGATGGGCGCGGAAACGGAAGATGATCTCGAGGAGTTTGCTGACAGGCGAGGGGCGGACCGGAAGATGCAGAAAATACCCGCCGGGTGCCGTAACGCGCGCTAGCTCCCGTAATCCGTCGTCCAGCGAAACGTACTCGAGCGCGCCGCTGGTGATGATGAAATCGAACGATTCGTCGGCGAACGGAAGCGAGAGGAGATTGGCTTGAAAGAAGGATGTCGTATGGCGCCCGGCGCCACGCTGTTCGGTGGCCCGCCGCGCCGTCAGTAAAGACGACGCTGAAAGATCTATCGCGACGATCTGAGCAGGTCGTTGAAGCGTGCGCAGGAGCGAGAGCGTAAGCAGGCCCGTCCCACATCCAGCATCAAGGATGCGCGCCCCGCTCGGCAGCGGAAGCGGATGGGCGAGCAGGAAGCGTTCGATCGAACGCCGATAGCCGTTAACTTTAAACGTCCAATCGTAAAGGCGCGCGATCCGGTCGTAAAACGTCCCCGCGCTCGTGTCGCTGATGTGCGTTATCTCGTTCATCTCTCCTTGCGGCGCATAGACGCCCTTGAAAGTCGCCAGCGCTTCCGCGTTTTTATACCGAAACGCCGCAGAAGCTTCAACATGGGAAGCGCCAGTTTGTTGGGCAAAGCGGATTGCGCTTCGGGCCGAGAGCCGTTAAGCTTATGGGCGAGGTCGAGTGGCGATTCAACCCGATCCATCTTTGAAAGCGAATTTCGGAAGATGAAGAAACAGCATGGAATAGAAGGGAGGGCGCTCCTTCCGTTCATCATCATCTTCGTCGTCCTTTGTGCCGTCATCGTCGGCGGCGCGTTGCTCTATCGTTCGCGGAAGAGCCTGGAAGCGAGTGGGAGCAGTTCTGTCGCGACAGCGCCGAAGGAGACGGCGACGCCGCGCGCGATCGCGCCGGGCGCCGAGCCAGCCCATTTCCGCGGCGGCGCAGAAGCCCCCGTCATCCTCGAAGAGTTTGCCGATTTCCAATGCCCATCGTGCGCAGCTTTGACGAAAGAGGTGAAGAGGGTGGCGCCTGAGTTCGGCGCGCGTTTGAAGATCGTCTTTCGCAACTTCCCGCTCACGTCCATTCACAAACACGCGCTCGAAGCGGCCAAGGCCGCCGAAGCGGCGGGGCTTCAGGGGCGCTTCTGGGAGATGCACGATCTACTTTACGACACGCAATCGCGCTGGGCCGATGCAGAAGATGCGCGCCCGATCTTCGCCGAATATGCCCGCACCTTGAAGCTCGACCTTGAAAGATTCTGGCGCGATATGGATAGCCCACAAGTCAACGAGCGGATCTTAGCCGATATGCAACGCGGTCGCTCGCTCGGCGTCTACGGTACTCCAACCGTCTTCATCAATGAGCGCGAAATCCCCTATCAATCGACCACCGCTGATGGATTGCGGGCGGCGATCAAGGATGCGCTCGGCGAGCGAAAGTAGAAGGATGGGCGGAACGGAAAGCCAAGGGGCGACAGCGAACGAGAGGGGCTCGGGACGGCTAAAAGGCCGAACGATCCTCATCCTCATGGCGGCGGTCGCGCTGATCGGTCTAGGCGATGCGGTCTATCTAACGGTCGAACATCTCGCCGGACGCACGGCTCGCTGTACGATCTTAACCGGATGCTCAACCGTGCTGAGCAGCGAATATGCCAAATTCGGTTCGATCCCCCTTGCTGGGATCGGCGCGCTCGCCTATTTTGCCGTCTTCGGCCTCGCGACCTTAGCCGCGTTCGGTTACACGGCGGCACGGAGGCTGCTGCTGCCGCTTACGCTCACAATGTTCGGCGTAACGCTGTGGCTGCTCTATCTACAAGCCTTCGTCATACGCGCTTTTTGCGAATACTGTTTGCTCTCGGCGGGAAGCACGCTGATCCTCACGCTCCTTGCTCTTCTCCTCGGACGACGGCGAACCTAAAGCGCAGGGTAGCCTTGTATCAAAAAAAATGGTTGCGGAAGGCCGGGCGTTTGTGGTAGAACATATTCCTGTTAAGGTTATCAGAAGATGTCCAAGCCGCCGAAACGACACGTAACGCTCACCGATATCGCCGCTGCCGCTGGCGTGGCACCCATGACCGTCTCGCGCGTGCTCAACGGAAGCGGCTATGTGAGCGCAGAGACGCGCGAAAAGGTGCTCGCCGCGCTGCGCAAGATGAACTATCGGCCAAATGGGCTGGCCCGCGCCCTCAAGCGGCAGCGAACGGAGACGGTCGGTTTGGTGCTTGGTGATATCGCTAACCCATTCGCCGCCGAACTGAGCCGCGGCGTCCGCGAAGTGCTCGCCGCGCGCGGTTACAACCTCTTCATCTGCGTCAGCGAACAGAGCGCTAAGGAGGATTTGGCCGCCTTCGATTCGTTGCTCGATCATCGTGTGGATGGTTTGATCGTCGCCACACGCGCTTCCAAACTCGGCAACGACCGGCTCGCCGAGATCGTCGAAGCGGGCACGCCGGTGGTCGCCATCGGGCGCGACTTCCGCCACCCGCAAGCCGATCTCGTCACGGCGGATCATCTGCGCGGCGGATATGAAGCCGCGCAACATCTGATCTCGCTGGGCCACCGAAGGATCGGCTTCATCGGCGTTTCGCTCACCAGCGGGCTGTGGCTGCGCCGTTTCCAAGGCTACCTCGAAGCTTTGCGCGAGCACGGTTTACCGGTCGAAGAGGAGTTGGTCGCCGGCGGCGGCGCGAGCGCCGAACAGCCCGGTTACGCCACGGAGGAGATGGGGTACGAGGGGATGCGGCAGCTTCTCGCGTTGCGCGAGCCGCCAACGGCTGTCTTCGCGCGCAACGATTTCGCCGCTTTCGGCGCGATGAACGCGATCAAACGCGCCGGGTTACGCATCCCGCAGGATATAGCGATCGTCGGCTACGACGATGTGCCGCTGGCAAGTCACACGTCGCCGCCGTTGACGACCGTGCGGCAACCGACGCGCGAGCAAGGGCGTCTGGCGGCGGAGTTGCTCTTGCGGCGCATAGAGAGCCGCGAGCCGGTCGCGCGCGAGGAGCGCATCTTCGCCTGCGAGCTGGTGGTGAGGGAGTCGACCGTCGGCAAGTGAGCTTTTCGATGCGATCTACTGTTAACGTTAACTGGGTCGGGAGGATGATCATCGCGCTCCTCATCGTCGGGAGCCAGAGCGCGATCGCGCCCGGCTCGCAGCGCGACCGCCCTTCGCCCCCGTTCGAGGAGCTTCTGCGCCGCCCTGTCGGTCTCCGCCCTGAACTGCGCGGCAGGCATCCGCGCCTGTTCTTCACGGCAGACGAACTCGAGCTTTGGCGCGAGCGTGCGCATACGACGCACCGCGAACTGTGGCAAGAGGCTTCGCAGCATGTGCGCGCCCTCGAACTTGAACCGCCGCCGCCAGGTTCGCCCACGCTCGACCGCAGCGGCGTCGAACAGCAGCCCGGCGACCTTTCGCAGTACGAGATCGCTTACATCCTCGCTGAAGTCTCTTTCGCTTACGCCATCGAGCGTGACCCGCGCTATCTCGATGCCGCTAAGCGCTGGCTCATGACCGTCATTCGCTATGATCCGTGGGGATACACTTTTCGCACACCGAACGTCGATCTGCCGCCAGCCCATCTGCTCTACGCGGTCGCCCTCGCTTACGATCTTCTCTACAACGACCTGACCGGTCCAGAAAGGGAAGCCGTGCGCGCCAAGCTCGCCCGACAGGCGCGCTTGATGTATGACTACTTCCGTTACAGGCCGCGCAAGCGTTACTCCTATAGCCAGAACCACACCTTCATCCCGATGGCTGGGCTGGCGATTGCCGCGCTCGCGCTGATGGGCGAAGAGCCGGAGGCGGAAGGATGGGCGCGTCTTGCGCGCGCCGTCTATGACCGCGTGCGCACGACCTTCGGCGTGGACGGCTACTACTACGAAGGATTCCACTATTTCGTCTTCAGCCTTCACTGGATCATTCGCTACTTGGACGCATGGGAGCACGCGACGGGCGAAGACCTCTATCCGCAGTGGCGCGCGAAGCTTCTCCCTTTGAAGTACTACGTCGCGCACTCCATTTTGCCCGATGGGCGCGGCATCTTCGATTTCGGCGATGCTGGGCGCGGCGCAGCCGAACGCAACGCGACGCAACGCGAGAGGCTGAACAGCGGTTACGAAGTCTTCTATCGCATTGCGGCAAAGTACAAAGATGCGGAGTCGCAAGCGGTCGCTGAGTGGTTAAGGCGTGATCTTCGGACGCGGACGTGGGAGCCGTACTGGGCCTTCTACTCGTACGATCCGAGCGTGCGTCCGGCGGTCATCGAGTCGCTTCCGCTCGCGTACTACTTTCGCGATAGCGGCGTCGTCTTCTGGCGCAGTAGCTGGAGGGCGGATGCCGTAGCGTTTGCTTTCAAGTGTGGTCCACCGGAAGGTCATCATGTGGCCGAGCTTCTTCCGCGGTTGCCCGATTGGCGCTTGAACACGGGCCACGCACACCCGGATGCCGGAAGCTTCATCATCTACGCGCACGGGCGATACTTGACCGGCGACACTGGTTACACGGGCGTCAAGCTGACGAGCGATCACAATACGGTGCTCGTCGATGGGCGCGGGCAAGCGAACGACGGGCGACACGAGGTCTTCAAAGATGTGCCGTATGATCGGCTGGACCAGATCAGGATCGTCGAGGTGTGGGCGACGCCGGAATATTTCTACGCGCGCGGGAGCGTCGCTGCCGCTTATTCGCCGGAGCTCGGGCTTGCGCGCTTCGATCGTCATCTCCTTTACGTCGCGCCCGATTACTTCATCGTTTGGGACGAACTCGAAGCGCACGATCCGCATGTCTTCACGTGGCTTTTGAACGCGGAGCAAAGGATCGTCGAGGAGTCGCCGGCGGTCCACCTGCTGATCAACAAAGATGCCGCTTTGCTGGTCCAGCGACTTCTTCCGGCAAAGGCCGAGGTGCAGATCGCGCCGCAGATGGTGACGACGCAGGGGCGACCGGGTTCAGTCGAGCGGGGGGCGCAGGAGCAGCGCGGCGTGCAGCTCATCGTGCGGAGCGAAGCCGCGCGATCGCTGGAATTCCTCCATCTGCTCTGGCCAGTCAAACTCGATGCACTGCGGACGCGCCCGAAAGCGTCATCGCTCGACGGCGCGCGCGGCGCGCTCATCGTCTGGCCCGATGGTTCGCGCGAGGTGATCGCGTTGCAGCCAACGCGCGAATCGGTCGAAGGCGTTGTGACGGACGGCGCGCGCGCGGTCGTTAGCTTCCGGCAAGATCTTTGGCGACGGCTCATCGTGCATGCGGGAACGCGACTTGCGCTTGACGACAAACTCTTGCTTTCGACGTCGCGTCCGGCGACCGTCTCTCTGATCGCGGACGGGCAGGGTGGGCATGGCGTAGCGAGCGCGGCGGCGCCGTTCGAGTTAACCCTTCGCCTTGCGCAGCGCCCGCGCGAAGTACGTGTCGGCGGCGTCGCGGTACCGTTTGAATACGATTCGAAAGCGCGCACGTTGCATTTGCGATTGGAACGCGCCGGACGATTCGAATGGATCGAATGAGGGCGAACAGTCGGTTGGCGATTCGCGCGATGCGTGGTCGTATCGAAGCTCGACGGGCGAGCGAAAGCGGTGGAGCTGAAGGGATGATCGAACCGAGGCTGAAAACGAGAAACGTCGAGGTCGTCGCATCGGCGGGCGGGTTCAAGATCGCCGGATTGCGTTGGTGGATCATCGGTCTGATCTTCTTCGCGACGCTCATCAACTACGTAGATCGGCTGACGATCTCCGTGCTCGCTCCTGTGATCACGCGCGAACTTGGGTTGTCGAACCTCGAATTTGCCAGCGTCGCCACGTGGTTCCTCGTCGCTTACACCATCAGCCAAACTCTTTCGGGCAAGCTTTATGATCGCGTCGGAACGCGCAAGGGGTTCACGATCTCGGTCATCGTTTGGTCCAGCGCGGCGATGGCGCACACTTTCGCGCGAGGTCTTGCGTCGCTCAGTCTCTTCCGGTTCGCGCTCGGTTTGGGCGAAGCGGGCAACTGGCCCGGGGCGGCGAAGGCGATCGCCGAGTGGTTCCCTGTGAAGCAAAGGGCGTTCGCCATGGCGATCTTCAACAGCGGCGCAGCGCTCGGTTCAGTCATCGCGCCGCCGCTGATCGTCTGGTTGCAACTGCGTTACGGCTGGCAGGCGACCTTCATCGTCACCGGCGCGCTCGGCTTCATCTGGCTCGGGGCGTGGCTCGTCCTCTACCGGGCGCCGGAGAGCCATCCGTGGATCGGCGATGAGGAGCTTCGCCTCATTCGCGAGGATGCGGCTGGTCCAGAAAGCGCAACGGCTCGATCCGTCGCGGCGCAAGAAGAGCTTTTGACGCCGCGTTGGCGCGACCTGTTGCGTTGCCGGCAAGTATGGGCCATCGTTCTTGCGCGTTTCTTCGTCGATCCCATCTGGTGGCTTTACATCACATGGCTGCCGAAATATTTGGCCGATGTGCGCGGGTTCAGTCTCGCGCAAATAGGCTACTTCGCCTGGGTGCCGTACGTGGCGGCAGATGTCGGCAGCCTCTTTGGCGGATGGATGGCGGGCCACCTGATCGGTCGCGGCTGGAGCGTGGGGAGCGCGCGTCGCACAGTGATCGTCGGAGCGGCGCTGTTGATGCCCGCTGGAATGCTCGCCGCGTTTGCTTCCAGACCGCTGGAGGCGCTCGTTCTGATCGCTGCGGTCCTCTTCGGATTTCAAGCGTGGATCAACAACGTGCAGACGTTGCCGAGCGATCTCTTCCCGTCACGAGCAGTGGCTTCGGTGGCGGGGTTAGGCGGGACCGGTGCCGGAATCGGAGCGATCCTCTTCACGCTCTCGACCGGCTGGATCGTGGACCATTTCTCATACACGCCCGTCCTCGTCATCGCCGGATTGCTCGCGCCGCTTGGCACGTTTGCGCTCTTCGCCTTGGCTGGCCCGATCGGGCCGGTCGCCTTGGACCGAGTTCTACCCAGATCTTCACGTCGAGAGGAGATGATATGAAAGAGAAGTTCGATCTTAGCGGAAAAGTGGCCCTCGTCACCGGCGCCTCTTCCGGCATCGGTCGCGCGACCGCCATCGCTCTTGCGGGGTGCGGCGCTGCCGTTTGCATCAACTACCACCGCAACGAACGAGGGGCAGAGGAGACGCGCGCTGCCATCATCGCAGCGGGCGGGCGCGCGATGGTTGCGCGCGCCGATGTGACGCGCCGCGCAGATGTCCGTTCGCTCATCGAACGCGCGGTGGCGGAGCTGGGGCCAATCGATATCTTGGTGAACAATGCCGGTTCGCTCATCGAACGCTTGAGGATTCTGGAGTTGACCGAAGAGCGCTGGGATGAGGTGATCGCGCTCAATCTGAAGAGCGCATTTCTCTGTTCGCAAGCGGTCGCCGCTTCGATGATGGAACGGCGCACGGGCGCCATCATCAACGTCGCGTCAATTGCCGGAAGAAACGGCGGCGCGCTCGGCTCCATACACTACTCGACAGCCAAAGGCGGACTCATCGCGTTCACCAAAGGATTGGCCAAAGAGCTTGCGCCGTATGGTGTCAGGGTCAATGCCGTCAATCCAGGAGTCATAGATACGCCATATCACGAACAGTTTTCGACGCCTGAGATGATGCGCGCTTACACGAACAACATACCGCTTGGCCGGATCGGTCATCCCGCTGAGGTCGCCAGCGTGATCGTCTTTCTCGCTTCGGATGCGGCGAGCTATCTAGTTGGGGAGACCGTCGAGATCAACGGCGGGATGCTGATGTTGTAAGCGCGCGCCATCAAGAGCGAGAAGCGAAAGGAGGTCGCCATGACAGTTAACGTTATCAGAAAAACGCTCGCCCTCTCAACGCTCGTCCTCTGCGTCGCCGCGCTGGTCAGTCCGACTGGCGCTCAAAGCTTTACGGCGACCGTCGTCGGGCAAGTCACGGACCAAAACGGCGCGGCCATCCCGGGCGCGACCGTCACCATCACGGAGCGCGCTACGGGACGGACGCGCGCGACCGTAACTAACAGCGACGGTAACTACACCATCCCACAGCTTCCGCCCGGACGTTACGATCTGCGCATCGAAGCGGCGAACTTCCGGCCTGTAATCCAGCCGGATCTCGTCCTCGAGACGAACAAGACGCAGCGCGTGGACATCGTCTTGCAGGCGGGCGATGTGCAGGAGACGGTCACCGTGACGGGCGAGGCCCCTTTGATCAATACCGACACGTCAAGTAAAGGTGAGGTGATCTCGCCGCGGCAGGTTGAGGATCTACCGCTCAACGGGCGAAATTTTACGGACCTCGCATTGCTCGTGCCGGGCATTTATCGCCGTCCTTCCGATGACGATCAAGGTGAGGGTTTTGCCACTTCCGGCACGCGTACCGACGCGACCAATTTCATCCTCGATGGCGTCGTCAATCGGTCCGATCGTAATGGCTCGGTCGGCGTGAATACGAGCGTCGATTCGATCCGCGAGTTCAAGGTCGAAACCTCTACTTATTCGGCGGAATATGGACGCAACGCTGGCGCGCAGATTATCGTCGTTTCGAAATCGGGCACCAACGAGTTCCACGGTTCGCTCTTCGACTACTTGCGCAACGATATCTTCGACGCGAACAACTTCTTCACCGCACCTGGCGAGAGCAAACACCTGCGACGCAACCAATTCGGCGCGACCCTCGGTGGACCCCTCCCGTTCTTCAACTTCGGTGAAGGAGGTCCGGTTTTCAGGTCAGGGCGCGATCGCACTTTCTTCTTCGTCTCGTACGAAGGGACGCGCGAGCGCCGTTCGGAATCGGCTTTCGTGACGGCGCCGAACGCGGCTTGGTTGCGTGGCGATTTTCGTAACGTGCGCGGGCCGGGTAAAGATGGCATTTGGGGCAACGCCGACGATACGAACCGCGTGCTCTGCTTGACGAAGACGGGGCAGAAGGTCGAGTGCCCGACGCCCAACGTCATTCCGCTCGCGCCCGATCCGCGTTTCCCGAACATCGTCGCTGCCAATCCGGTTTCGCTGCAAATTCTCCGATTTGTTCCGGCGGCTAACATTCCGGGCACGCTCGATGGCTATGCGGCGCAGGGTTTGAATCGAACGGACCGTGACCAATGGCTCGCGCGCGTGGACCATCGCTTTTCGGCAAACAACAGCTTCTATGTACGCTATGCGAACAACTGGCGGACTGGTTACGATCCGTTCCCATCGAGCCGGAATTTCTATCCCGGCTTCGGTCGCGATGTGGACTACAAGTACAACAATTTTGCGTTGAGCGACACTCATGTCTTCTCGCCGCGCGTCGTCAACGAGGCGCGTTTCGGCTTTTACTTCCAGAAGAATCAAAATCTCGGCCAGAATCGCGCCACCGATTACGATGCTCTTTTCGGCATCCCGGGGCTCACTCCCGGTCCAGCCTATCAAGGCTTTCCGTCGATTCGCATCGATGGTTTTTCGGAGTTCGGCGATCGTCCGAACGATCCGTTCATCTACAACATTCGCACCGGGCAATTCTTCGATGTCGTGAACGTCACGAACGGCAACCACAATCTCAAACTCGGCGTTGACATCGTGCGCGCGAACTACGTTGAAGCGGACGTGCGCAACATCCGCGGCGATTTTCGTTTTCGCGGACGGAATACGAATCCTTCGGGAAGCGCGGCGAGCGGCTTCTACGCCTTTGCGGATTTTCTGTTGGGATTGCCCGATTCGACGCAGCGCCAGATCGGTGCCGAACCGGCGGACCTGACCGGTTGGCAGTACGCCTTCTTCGTTCAAGATGATTGGCGGATCAGGCCGTGGCTGACGCTCAATCTCGGTTTGCGCTACGAACTGCAGATGCCGCTCGAAGAGGCTGGCGGGCGGCTCGCCAACTTCATCCCCGAGCTGGGCCAAGTCGTGCTCTCGGGCGATCCAAGATTCCCGAAATCGCTCATCGACGCGGACAAGAACAACTGGGGGCCGCGCCTCGGTTTCGCGCTGCGTCCGTTCGGCAACGATCGCACGGTGATTCGGGGCGGAGGCGGCATCTATTACAGCCTTGAAACCTTCAACGTCATACGGCAACAATTGGCCGTCGCCTATCCGTTCGTCATACGCGAGCAGTATTCGCGCCTGTCGAGCAATCCGCTACTGCTCAGTTTCAATAATCCGTTCCCGCAAGGGCGCGGTGGGTTGGTTGGGTTGAACACGCCGATGGGGATCCCGGTCGATTACAAGACACCGGAGATCTATCAGTACAACTTGACGCTCGAGCGCGAGCTTGCGCGCGATCTCGCTTTCGAGATCGGTTATGTCGGAAGTCAAGGCCGTCATCTCGGCATCCGCTACAATCTGAATCAACCGTTGCCTATCGGGCTGAATCCAAATGGAACGTTGGTCACGCAGCGCACCTATCCGCAATTTGGCGACATCCAGTATCAAGATCAGGTCGCTTCTTCGAATTATAACGCGCTGCAAACTTCGCTCCGGCGACGCGCGCGCAATGGGTTGACCTTGCTCATCTCTTACACTTTTTCGCGTTCGATTGACACTTGGTCGTCGACCAATAATTCGACGACCGGTGAACAGGAATATCCGCAGGACATCAGGAACTTGCGGGCCGAGCGCGGGCTATCGGACTTTCATCGCAAGCATCAATTCTCGGCAAGCTTCAATTACGAGCTGCCTTTTGGGCGCGGTCGCGCCCTCCTTTCGGATGCCTCGGGCCTGGTCCAGGCGTTCCTCGGCGGATGGCAGATCAATGGGATCTTGACGCTGCTTTCCGGAAGACCGTTCACGCCGCAGTACAGCGCGCCTGACGTTGCGAATCAGCGGCCAGATCTGGTCGGCGATCCATACGCGAACATCCCGCCCGGCCTCTTCTTCAATCCGGCCGCTTTCCGTCGGCCCGTCGCGACGCCTGCGGATCCGGACCTGTTCGGCAACGCTGGGCGGAATATCTTGATCGGACCGCCGTTCAAGAATCTGGACCTATCGTTACATAAGGTCTTCCCTTTAGGGGAGAGGTTCAAGTTGCAATTCCGCGCCGAAGCCTTCAATGTCACCAACCACCCGAACTTTCAGATACCGGTCTTTCGTCTGGATCTGTCGAATGTCGGGCAGGTGACGCAAACGGCCAACGAAGGGCGCGAGCTTCAATTCGCGCTTAAGTTGCTGTTCTGAGCTCGACAATCTTAGCCACGAGGCTCGTCCGACGATGCGCGATAGAGGAGGTCAAACGCTCATCCGATGGTGAGGGATTTGATAGCTTTGCTGGTGATCTCTTTTTTGCTCTTTTCGAGTCGTTCGTTTCCGCAGGATCGCTACGAAACTCTTGGACCGAAAGATAATCCGGCCAGGGCGAGTCGTCGACCGCACCCGCTTGAAGAGCTGATGCGGACGCGCCATGCAACGTTGCGCCCGGAGTTGCGCGGCGTTCATCCACGAGTTTTTGTCACGGAAGAGGAGCTTGAGCTCCTTCGCCAACGCGCGCGCACGACGCATCGCGAGTTGTGGCAACGCGCGCTGTCGCAGGTGCGCGCTTTGCGGCGCGACCCACCGCCCGCTCCGGCTCAAGAACGGCGCGCGCAGAACGAGGTGGGGATAGGGATCGCCGAGGCCGCTTTCGCTTACAGGATCGAAGGCGATCCGCGCCTGCTCGCCGCCGCGCGCAAGTATATGGAAGCTGCCGTAAGCTACGACGTGTGGGGTTATTACTACAACAAACCGAACGTGGATCTCGCCGCCGGGCATCTCCTTTATGGGCTCGGTTGGGGATACGATCTGCTCTATCACGATCTGACGGAGAAAGAGCGCGCGCGTTACCGCGATAAACTTATCAAGCAGGCCCGTCTGCTCTTCGATTACTACAAGCCGAAACCGGGCCGCACCTACTCGTACAGTCAGAATCATGTTTTCATTCCGATCGCTGGTCTAGCTGTCGCCGCCTATGCGCTTTACGACGAGGTCGAAGATGCGCCCGAGTGGGCGCGTCTGGCGCGTGCCATTTACGATCGCGTGCTTGCTACGTACACGCCAGATGGCTACTACTATGAGGGGTTCGAGTACTGGGTATTTGCGACGCCGTGGATCATCCACTATTTGGATGCGCATCGGCATGCGACCGGCGAAGATCTTTACGATCAACCGGGCTTGCGCGCGATGCACAAGTACGTAGCCCACACGATGTTGCCATCCGGACGCGACATCTTCGATTTCGGCGATGCATTCGAAGGGCCGCTTACGCGCTTGCGACGCGGCGAAGATCATCAGCGCACGCATCCGGGTGGCCATCTCCTTTCGAACTACAACCTTCTCTATGCGACGGCGGCGCGCTTTCGTGATGGTGAAGCGCAGGGCGTCGCAGAGTGGCTGCGCAAGCTCGGACAGCTCAACGCGGAGGATTTCTGGTCACTCATCTGGTATGATCCGACGGTGCAGCCTGTTCCGATCGAAAAACAGGCGCGTTGGCACTATTTCACGGATCATGAAGTAATCTACTGGCGAAGCGGTTGGAGCAAAGAGGCTGTGGCCTTCGCCTTCAAGTGCGGTCCGCCCGAGGGGCATCACGCGGCGGAATTGTTGAAGAGATTTTCCGACTGGCACCTGTCGTCAGGTCATGCGCACCCGGATGCTGGAAGTTTCATCATCTATGCTAAAGGACGATACCTTACTGGAGATTCTGGTTACGCCGGCGTTCCGCTAACGGCGCATCATAACACGGCGCTCGTCGATGGCCGCGGGCAGGCGCGCGAGGGTCGAGGGCATGATGCGTTCAGTGGAGTGCCCTACGATTTGCTAAACCGCATCAGAATTCTCGAGGCGAAGTTGGGCGATAAAGAAGTCGTGATTCGCGCCGATGTCACATCAGCCTATATGCCTGAGTTGGATCTTCTTCGCTTCGAGCGCGAATTCCGTTTCTCGGCGGAAGGCGGCTTTCGGATTATCGATACGTTGCAGCTAGCCAAAGCGCACGTGATCACCGAACTCATCCATGCCGATGAAACGATCATGCCCCTTGGGGATGATCGTTTCGCGATCGGGGGCAGCGATGCGAAACTCATCGTCAGCGTCGAGGAACCTAAGACCGTGCGTTTCCGCATCGAGCCCAACATCGTGATTGCGGCCGGGCTGCCGGGTTCCGTCGATAAGGGGGAAAGGCAGGAGCGGGGGCAGCGATTGGCCATCTCCAGCGCTGGCCCGGTGAGGGACATTCGCTTCGCGCTTTCTCTTAAGCTGTGACATGGACGATCGCATCATCAACAATTCTCGCGTTCGTGTGTGACGACCGGAATCCCATCTGCCTGCAGTCCTAGACGGTCGATTGCGAACGGTTGGCGAGAGAGCTAAAATCCTCATCCGGCTCTACTCACCTTATCGTTTTTAACGCTGACCGGCGTGACGTCATCCGACAGCGCGAGTTTTGCGCGAATCGCCACGCTCGACAGGAAGGAGGGGTACCATGAGGGGCAGGCGTTTAGCATCCATCCTATTGGTTTGGGTTTTGATTCTCTCCAGCGTTTCAGCGCAAAGAGGGAGCATGAGACGGAACACAGGTGCGACTTCAGGGAAAGCGGAGGGCGCGCGCGTCCTACCGCCGATCCGTTACACGGAGTTCAAGCTGCCGAATGGGTTGCGGGTCATTCTGCACGAGGATCATTCGACTCCGATCGTCGCCGTCAACGTGTGGTACCACGTCGGTTCGAAGAACGAGGTTCCGGGCAAGACCGGGTTCGCGCATCTTTTCGAGCACATGATGTTTCAAGGATCGAAGAATTACGACGATGATTATTTCAAGCCGATTCAAGAGGCGGGCGGCACGTTGAACGGTTCGACCAATGCCGATCGAACGAACTATTGGGAGGTTGTCCCTTCGAACTTCCTCGAATTGGCGCTCTTCATGGAGGCCGATCGCATGGGCGGTTTGCTCGATGCGCTCACGGAGGAGAAGTTGAACAACCAACGCGAGGTCGTCAAAAACGAGAAGCGCCAGAATTACGATAACCGTCCCTATGGCTTGGTTTCGGCGCGAATCGCCGAATTGATCTATCCGCCGACGCATCCGTATCACTGGTTGACGATCGGCTCTTTGGACGATCTGAACGCCGCTTCGATGGAGGATGTCAAGGCTTTCTTCCGTCGTTTCTACACGCCAAATAATGCCAGTTTGGCGATCGCGGGCGATTTCGATCCAGCGGAAGCGCGCCGTCTGGTCGAAAAATACTTTGGCCCGATTGCGCGCGGTCCAGAGGTGAAGCCGGTCTCCGCTCCGCAACCCCATCTCGATCACGAGATACGCGAGACGATGCAGGATCGCGTCTCGCTCGCGCGCATCTATATGGTTTGGCATTCGGTTCCGCAGTGGACGCCAGATGATGCGGCGTTAGACATGCTCGCGCGCATTTTGGGCGGGGGGCGCAGTTCGCGGCTCTATAAATCGCTCGTCTATGAGCGGCAGATCGCACAGGATGTGTTCGTCGCTAATCTCTCGCGCGAGATCGCCGGTCAATTCCAGATAGTCGCAACCGCCAAGCCGGGCAAATCGCTCGCCGAGTTGGAGCGCGCGATCGCAGAAGAATTAGCGAAGATCAAAAGCTCTGGCCCAACGCGCGAAGAGATGGAGCGCGCCTATAACGTCATCGAAGCCAATTTCATCTATGGGCTGCAGACGGTGGGCGGTTTCGGCGGCAAGAGCGACCAGCTCAACCAGTACGCGATCTTTCTCAACAACCCTGGATACTTCGAAGAGGATTTGGCCCGATACCGGCGCGTCACAGCGCAAGACGTGCGGCGGGTCGCCAATCAGTATTTGACCGACAAAAGGTTGGTTTTGAGCGTTGTTCCACAGGCACAGCGTCAAGGGGCGAGGAGGGAAGCAAAGGAAGGCGCGCCCGCGGCGGACGGGACTGTGAAGAAGGAGGGCGGCGTGGGCCAGAGCGCACAGGCCGCGATGGCGAAGCTGCCACGCCCCAAACCTGATCCGAAATTCAGTCTGCCGCCGATTCAGCGGCGTCGCCTTTCCAACGGGCTTGAGGTCTTAGTGGTCGAGCATCATGAGTTGCCGCTGGTCCAGATGAATCTGGTCGTCAAGACCGGCGGGGCGGCTGATCCGCAGGATAAGGCGGGGCTGGCCAGCCTGACAGCCGATATGCTCGATGAAGGGACGCGGACGCGCTCGGCTCTAGAGATCTCCGATCAGTTTGCGGCGATCGGAGCGCAATTCAACATCGGCACGGGCTGGGATGCGACGAGCGCGAATCTTTTGACTCTCACGCGCCATCTGGATCGCGCTTTGGATCTGTTTGCCGACATCATCACGAATCCGGCGTTCCCGCAAAGCGAGCTCGAGCGGTTGCGCGCTCAACGTCTCGCGTCTTTCCGCCAGCGCCGCGACAATGCCGAGGCGATCGCCCAGATCGTTTACGCTGCGCTTCTCTATGGGCGCCATCATCCATACGGCCATCCGTTGACGGGCGATGAAGATTCGGTCAAAGCGATCGGTGTTGACGACGTGCGCCGGTTCTATGAGACATACATGCGTCCGAACAATGCGGCTTTGATCGTCGTCGGCGATGTCACTCCGGCGACCATCATCCCCAAGCTCGAGCGGGCGTTTGCCAACTGGAAGCCGGGCGAAGTGCCCAAAGTCAACATCCCGCCCGTCGCGCCACGCGATCATGCGGCGATCTATCTGGTCGATCGCCCCGGTGCAGCGCAGTCAGTCATCCAGATCGGGCAAGTCGGCGTCGAACGTTCAACGCCGGATTATTTCCCTCTGCTGGTTCTCAACACGATCCTCGGCGGGCAGTTCGTCTCGCGCGTCAATCTGAACTTGCGGGAAAGCAAAGGTTACACGTATGGGGCGCGGACCGCGTTTGATTTCCGTCGCGGCGCTGGTCCATTCGTCGCTTCCGCTGGGGTCTTCACCGGCGTGACGAAGGAGTCCGTCGAAGAGTTCTTGAAAGAGTTGCGCGGCATACGTGGCGAGATCCCCATCACGCCGAATGAGCTGGAGTATGCTAAGCAGGCGCTGATTCGCGGTTTCCCGCGCGGTTTCGAGACCCCAGGGCAGATCGCCGGACGTTTGGAAGATATCGTGCTCTACGATCTGCCGGACGATTACTTCAATAACTACATCGCGCGCATTCGCGCCGTGACGCTCGATGACGTGAATCGCGTGGCCAAACGTTATCTTGATCCGTCGAGGATGGCGATCCTCATCGTTGGGGATAGACAAGCGATCGAGCCGGGTCTTCGTTCGCTCAAAGAGATCGGGACGACGATCACCTTCGTCAATCCTGAAGGGCGTGTCGTCGCGGGCGAAGAGAGCGGTGCGAGTCGTAGCGGCGAAAAGTCAGCGCCCTGATCGAGTTAGGGGGGCGCAGACCGACGCGCCCCTTACAAACTGAATGAGGGATTGCGCGCCTCTTCTTCAGCTAAGGATTCTTGCGAAGTTGCGGCGCGTTTGCACAGTTGAACGTTAAGCGACCTCATGTGGTATGATTTGGGCTGCTCCACATTGTCGAGGGCGGTAAGCTCAATGAAAGGGCGCAGGGCGCGGAAGCGGCACATGGAAATCCTGCTCATCGCGGCCTTGATAAACGGCGCGTTGTTGGGCAGTTCGTTGACTTTCGCTGATCGGGCTTGCAGCTGCTGTGAGGTCGCTTATTCATGTCAGAACGGGCCGCTTGCCTTCGGAGCGCGTTTGTGCTGTCTGTTCTATTGTTCGCAGAGCGGCGAGCACGCTCAATCGAGCGGTTGCCAACTTTCACGGTTGGCTGTTTCCACTATCCATCAACAAAGCGAGCGCTCCTTCCACCTTATCTCGGATGGCGATGCACGGCGAATCGAACGCGCCATCGCGTTGAACTCCCGCCCTCAATACATCCTCCATCTCGCGCTTCTCATTTAAGGTCATCTGGGCCGTAGTGTGTCCACATGTTGGGCGGTTCTCAAAGCGCTCGTTGAGCTGGACGGTTGGGAAGGGCGCGAGAGTCCGTAGCGTGTGGGCCGCTGATCCGATCGATTGGCGATTTGAGAGCTTTCAGTCTGATTCTGATTTGCAATACACAGCGACCGCTGATCCGATCGATTGGCGATTTGAGAGGGCCGGTTTCCGGCTCGGAGGATCGCCGTTCAGATATAAGACTCTTCTTGCGAGGTGAATGAAGATGCGGAGGTCTATTTTGGCGACTTTGATCTGTTCGATTGGCGCTGCGCTTCTCATCGCGTGTGGTTCGGATGCGGACACGGGCAAGGTGATCAAAAGCGCAGCGGCGGGTAACGGTCTAACGGTCGAGCTGTCGAGCGCGAGCGGCGCGCTTAAGCACGGCGAGCAGCAGTTCTACCTCATCTTCAAGGATAGCACTGGAAAGACGGTGGATGTCGGCGCGGTCGCGCTCAATTTCTACATGCCTGCGATGGGCACCATGCCGGCGATGAACGATCGGGCGACGCTGACGACGACCAAGCGGCCCGGCGTCTATCGCGGCGAAGTCAAACTCGAGATGGCCGGCGAGTGGCAGGCGCAGATCACTTATGAAGGACCAGCCGGGAAGGGAAGTTTATCCTTCCCCGTGATGGCCCAGTGATCTGTTGAATGGGTCTGTCATGATCGATCGTTTAATCGAGATCTCGTTGCGCAATCGAGCGCTGGTGCTCATCCTCTATGCGGGGATAGCGCTCTGGGGATTTTGGGCGTTGCTGCGCACGCCGATCGACGCGATCCCGGATCTTTCGGATAATCAAGTCATCGTCTTCACAGATTGGCCCGGACGTTCGCCTCAGGAGGTCGAAGATCAGATCACTTATCCGCTTGTCACCAACCTTCAGGGGTTGCCCGGCGTCCGTGCCGTACGCGCCAGTTCCGCTTTCGGTTTTTCGATGATCAACGTCATCTTCGAAGATGATGTTGATCTCTACTGGGCCAGGACGCGCGTTCTCGAGCGCTTGAATCTTCTCACCAAGCGTTTGCCGGCGGGCGCAACGCCGACGCTGGGACCCGATGCGACCGGCGTTGGGCAGATCTTCTGGTACACGCTCGAAAGCGATGAGATGAACTTACGCGATCTGCGCACGTTGCAGGACTGGTTCGTGCGTTACCAATTGAATTCCGTGCCCGGCGTCGCTGAGGTCGCCAGCGTTGGCGGTTACGTGAAGCAGTATCAGATCGATGTCGATCCGAATAGGCTGCGCGCTTACGATATTCCTTTCTCTCGGATCATCGAAGCGGTCCAGCGGGCGAACAGCAATGTCGGCGGTAACGTCATCGAACAAGCGGGTGAGTGGACGGTTGTGCGCGGTCTCGGTTTGATCGAGTCGCCTGCGGATATAGAGCGGATCGTCATCGGTTCAGCGCATGGCACGCCGATCTACGTGCGAGATGTCGCCGAAGTCAGAATCGGCGACGCTTTTCGCGCGGGCGCGCTTGACAAGAACGGCCATGAAGCGGTCGGCGGCGTCGTCATCGCGCGCTATGGCGCGAACGCGCATGAGGTGATCGAGGGGGTCAAGCGAAAGATCGCAAGTTTGGAGCAAGGGTTGCCGAAGGGCGTAAGGATTGTACCCTTTTATGATCGCACGGAGTTGATCGATCGCGCGACCGACACGCTCAAACGCGCGCTCATCGAAGAGATGCTCTTGGTCACCGCAGCCCACATCATTTTCCTTGCGCACTTCCGCTCGATTCTGATCGTGACGATCCCGTTGCCGTTAGCTGTGCTCATCGCGTTCCTCGGCATGTACTACTGGGGCATAGGATCGAACTTGATGTCGCTCGCGGGGATCGCGATCGCCATCGGCGTGCTCGTCGATGCCGGGATCGTCGTGACGGAGAACGCCTTTCGATCCATAGAGCGACAGCGGGTCGATACGCGCGATCGCCGGCGCGTATGGCAAACGGTTTTGGATTCGACTCGTTTGGTCGGACGTCCGATCTTCTTCTCGATGGCGATCATCATCTTCGCTTTCCTTCCGGTCTTCGCTTTGACGGGGCGCGAGGGGAAGCTGTTTCATCCGCTCGCTTACACGAAGACTTTCGCGATGGTCGGTTCGACGGTCATCGCCGTCACCCTTGTTCCGGTCCTTTGCACCATCCTTTTGGGCGGGAGAGTTCATGCCGAAAAGGATAACCCCGTGATGCGCGCGTTGCAGGCGATTTATCGCCCATTGCTTCGTCGGGCGTTAGACCATCGCGTCTTGACCATCTCATTGGCCGTCGCGCTGTTTGTCGGCGCGATCTGGCTTGCGCGAGGGATCGGCACGGAGTTCATGCCGACGCTCGATGAAGGTGATTTGATGTATATGCCTGTGACCGATCCGGCCATTTCGCTCGACGAAGCGTTGCGCATCTTGCGCCGTCAGGACCAGATCTTGAAGAGCTTCCCGGAGGTCGAGTGGGCCGTGGGAAAGGTCGGGCGGGCTGAGACATCGACCGATCCGGCGCCGGTCAACATGAACGAGACGATCGTTCATTTGAAACCGAAAGATGCGTGGAGACCGGGCATGACGCGCGAAAAGCTGATCGCCGAGATGGACGAAGCGCTGCGGATGCCCGGCGTGGTGAATATCTGGACACAGCCGATCATCAATCGCATCGAGATGCTTTCGACCGGCATCCGTTCAGAAGTGGGCATCAAGATCTTCGGCGAAGATCTAAGGACGATCGAGGATCTCTCGCGCCGCATCGCCGATCTGATAAGGACGATTCCCGGCGCTGCGGACGTTTATGCTGAGCAATTGAGCGGTGCGCCTTATCTTGACATCGAAATCGATCGCCAAGCGGCGGCCCGTTATGGGATCGATCCGCAAACGGTTCAAGATGTGATTGAGAACGGGATCGGCGAAACGGTCATCTCAACGACCATCGAAGGGCGACGCCGTTTCCCGATACGCGTTCGCTACGCCCCGGAATTCCGCTCGACTCCTGAGTCGATAGGGCGGATCCCGATCGCTTCGCCATCGGGTGCGCCCATTCCTTTAGCGGCTCTTGCGTCGATCCGGCGCGTCGAAGGACCAGCGATGATTCAAAGTGAGAACGGACTTCTTCGCGGCACAGTGTTGTTGAACGTGCGCGGGCGCGATGTCGGAAGCTTCGTGGAGGAGGCGAAGCGCATTATCGCGGAGCAGATCAAGCTGCCGCCCGGTTACTATCTGGAGTGGAGCGGACAGTATGAGTATCAGCAACATGCGCGTCGGCGCTTGCTGATCGTCGTCCCTCTTACCATCGCCATCATCTTCTGTTTGCTCTACTTCACTTATGGCTCGGCGCTCGAAGCGGCGCACGTTCTGCTTGCCGTTCCGTTCGCGTTGACGGGGGGCATCTATCTGCTCTGGTTACTTGGCTATAACTTCTCCGTCGCCGTTTGGGTTGGGTTCATCGCGTTGTTCGGCACAGCGGTGCAAACCGGGGTCGTCATGGTCATCTATCTGCAAGAAGCCGTCGAACGCAAACGCCGTGAAGCCGGTCATCTGACGCGCGCATTGTTGGTCGAAGCGGTGATGGAAGGTGCGCTGCTCCGTTTGCGTCCGAAGGTGATGACGGTTTCGACCGTCATCGCGAGCTTGCTCCCCATTATGTGGAGCGCGCGCGCAGGGGCGGAAGTGATGAAACCGTTGGCGACGCCTGTGCTCGGAGGGATGGCGTCAAGCTTGCTCCATGTGCTCATCGTAACGCCCGTCATCTTCTTTTGGTTGCGCGAGCGCGAATTGAAGAGGAGGCCCGTTCTCGCAGAGAGAGCTGAGGCTTTACGATAAAGCGAGGGGATCGGGGAGATGGGAAGGTTTATCGCATCGCCGTCGTTCTGGTTGATCGTTCTGCTCCTATTGACTGGGTCGGCGATGGGACAGGATGTGACCCAAGTCAAAACGTCGCTAGCGCGATACCTCGATCCGGTCAACGGAGTTACGGTAGACGAAGCGGTCGCGAAGGCATTGGCTCATGATGGCGAGATCCAAGCGATGCGCGCTGAGATCGAGGCGGCGCGCGCGCGTTTGCGACAGGCGGAATTGAGGCCCGATCCGAAGATCGGAGTCGAACGCGCCGAACAGATGGCTGGTCCAGACAATACCACGCGCGTCGTTGGCATGATACCGCTCGAGATCGGCGGACGGCGTGCGGCACGCATCGCCGTCGCTGCGCGCGAATTGGAGTTGCGTGAGGCGATACTCGCAGATTTGGAGCGACAGCGTGCGGCGGACGTGCGCGCGAAATTCGGCGAAGCGCTCGCTGCCCTCAGAAGACTTGATTTCATCGAAGATCTGCTCCGGCTCGACCAACGCAACTACACGCTCATCGCGGCGCGAGTCAGCGAAGGCCGGAGCGCGCCGCTCGAACAGAACATCGCCCTGGTTGAGATCAATCGCATCCGCTCTTTACGCGAAACCGAACTCGGCAAAGTCGAAGTTCTGCTGCTTGAGCTCCGCAACATGATGGGGATGGTGCCGGATGAGCCTTTACGTCTGCGCGGCGATCTGGTCCAGAAAGATCAATTGCCAGCGATGGATGAGGCGATCAATCAGGCGCTCAGTGCAAGGCCCGATTTGCGCGCCGCGCGCGTGGCGGAAGAGTTGGCTGAGGCGCGGATCGAGCAAGCGCGCGCCGAAGGTCGTGTGGGAGCTGATCTGATGGCCGGTTATGAGCGGATGAACCTCGGCTTCCCGCTTTTAGGCATCGGCGAACGCGGCGGTCTCGCCCCTCTTCGCATGACCTCGCACTCGCTCATGTTCGGCGTAACCTTCAGCCTGCCGGTGCGAAATCGCAATCGAGGGGCGATCGAGGCGGCGATCGAGGAGGCCGAAGCCGCACGGCGGCGGCGCGAATTCGCTGAGCTCACCGTGCGTCGTGAAGTCTCCGCCGCTTACGCGCGTTACAACAGCGCGATACGAGCCTTGGAGATATTCCGGCTCGGCGTACGCGATGCGGCGAGCGCAAACCTCGAAACGATCAGACGAACATATGAACTCGGGGCGAAAACTCTGCTCGACTATCTTGCCGAACAACGCCGCTTCATCGAAATCGAGACCGGTTATGTCGAAGCGCTCTTGGAGGCTTATCTGGCGCGCGTCGAAGTGGCGCGGGCGATAAACGCCCCTGAGTTGATCAACGGACCGGCGAAATGATCGAGAAAGGGCAAAAAGAAGAAAGCGTCACGGCGAAGATCGAAAGTCGCAGTGATCGGCGCAGATTGCGCGCGCGTTGGCTCGGCGCGATCATCGCCATTATCGTTATCGCGCTGGCCCTTTGGTTATGGCGGCGGGCGGCGAGCGAAGCCGGACGTCCCGTTCCTGCTCCATCGTCAGAGCCTGTCACGCAGACGGTAGCTCCCGATGAGGCGATGACGTTGCGCGTCGAGCCGGAATGGATCGCGCGCGCGCAGATTAAGATCGAGCCGGTCGCTGAACGCGCGATGCCGGGGATCGAAGGATTCGAAGCGATACCCGGCGTCGTTCAACCGAACTCCTATCGCACGACGCCCGTGCTTTCGCTCGTCGGTGGCATCGTTCGAAAGATAAACGTGGAATTGGGCACATATGTACGGCGCGGGCAACCGATCGTTACGATCAGCAGCGATGAGTTAGCAGTCGCGCAATCGGATTACCTAAAAGCGCTCGCTCAACTCGATGAGCACCACAAACATCATCGCCGTGTGATGCAACTGGTCGAGATCGGCGCGGCCAGTCGCGAGGAGTTAGAACAGGCGACCACAATGCTCAGATCAGCAGAAGCGGAGGTCGCGCGGTTGCGCGAACGATTGTCGTTGCTAGGGATGTCGGCGTCGCGCATAGAGGCTCTGCGTTCGTCATCGCAGATCAATTCCGAGGTTCAGATCGTCGCCCCGGTATCCGGCACGGTGATCGATCGCAAAATCAATCTCGGCGAGGTCGTTGAAGCGAATAAGGAGCTTTTGCGCATCGCCGATCTGTCGAGCGTGTGGATCATCGCGCAAGTTTACGAAAAAGATCTGACGCGCGTTCATGTCGGAAGCATCGCGCGCATGACCGCTTCGGCATATCCGGGGCGTGCATTCTACGGGCGCGTCACCTATATCGCGCCGAATCTAGACGAAGCGACGCGCACAGCGCAAGTGCGGATCGAAGCGGCCAATCCCAATCGGTCGCTCAAAATCGATATGTACGTCAACGTCGAATTCGGTCAAGGCGAGCGCGTGGTCCCAGTCGTTCCAAAGTCGGCGGTGCAATGGGTCGGTAATCAGACGGTCGTCTTCGTGGCGACCGATGAGCCGGGACTTTTCCTCGTCCGCCCTGTGCGACTCGGAGAGGAAAAGGAAGGTTTCTATCCAGTGCTCGAAGGAGTGGCGCGGGGTGATCGCGTCGCGACGGAAGGGAGCTTCATGCTGCGTGCCGAGTGGCTCAAGCAACATCCCAATCTGAGGTGAGGACGAGGTTGTGCCAAGAGATCACGGAACAATACATCACATACCAATTCCGCGATCTGGGTGCGATCCAGAGCGAAATGCGGAAGCGAGACCGAAGTTCTCGATCGCAAGCAGATGAATTCTAACTGTACGGGCGCCGTCTCAACAGCAGCGTCTTAATCCACCTCGACCATAGCGATCCTTCAAATGGCGATCGTAGAATGCCCGCCTCGAAAGTGGAGCCTCTCCAGGGTGAAACGTGGCGTGCCATTCGAGATAAGCCCCATAGTTTGGTAACCCGAAGATGGTCTGAATCGCCGCGCTCAATCTGCCGATCAATCTTCTCGCTCTCTCCATCGCCGCTTTCATCGCTTGCCTCCGAGGCGAAACGTTTTAAGTTTGAGCGCCGGACGATAGGACGAAAGGCGCTTCTTTCAGCTCCAATTTGCGTTTGGCGATCAACGCTTGATAGCAGACGCGCATCGCGTCGAGGAAGACTCCGACGATCACGAAGATCAGAATCGCGGTCATCAGAGCGTCCACGCGGTCATTGAACAGCATCTTCTCCATATCGGCCATCGATTTCGCCGGACCGATCAGCCGCCCTTCGGCGATGCCATTAGCGACCGTTTGCGCATGAGCGAGGAAACCGATGGCTGGATCCGGCGAGAACAGTTTCTGCCAACCGGCGGTTAAGGTGACGGCAAGCAACCAAGCGAGCGGCGCGAAAGTTATCCAGCTATATCTGGCTCGCCCCATCTTGATGAGGATGACGGTTGCCGCGCTCAGCGCGATGCCCGCCAGCATCTGATTGGCGATGCCGAAAAGAGGCCATAACGTATTGATCCCACCTAGAGGATCGGTGACGCCTTGGTAGAGGAAATAACCCCACGTCGAAGCGATGATGGCGCTTGCTAGAACGTTAGCGCCGAACGATTCTGTGCGCCCGAGCGGTCGCCAAATGTTGCCCAACAGGTCTTGCAACATGAAGCGCCCAACGCGCGTTCCAGCATCGATCGTCGTCAAGATGAAGACGGCTTCGAAGAGGATAGCGAAATGATACCAGAAGGCTTTGAAGCCGCCCATGAATTTAGAGAAGGTGTCGGCGATCCCGACGGCGAGCGTCGGCGCCCCACCAGTACGCGACAGGATCGTCTGTTCGCCGACGTCTTTGGCCCATTGCGTGATCGTTTGGGCATCGATGGCGAACCCCCACTGGCTGATCTTCGCGGCAGCCGTCGCCGCGTCGTTTCCGATCGCCGCCGCTGGGGAGTTCATGGCGAAATAGATGCCGGGTGTGAGCGAAGTGGCGGCGACCATCGCCATCACGGCGACGAAAGATTCCATCAACATAGCGCCGTAGCCGATCATGCGCGCTTCGGATTCGCGTTGGATCATCTTGGGCGTTGTGCCAGACGAGATCAGCGAGTGGAAGCCTGAAACGGCTCCACAGGCGATCGTGATGAACAGGAACGGGAAGAGATCGCCGCTGAAAACCGGACCGGTCCCATCCACGAAGCGCGTCATCTTGGGCATGTGGATCGGCGGGAGGACGATCAGGATGCCGATCGCAAGCAGCAAGACCGTGCCGACCTTGAGAAATGAGCTAAGGTAATCGCGCGGCGCCAGCAGCAACCAGACCGGCAAGATGGACGCCGTGAAACCATAGAGGATCATCAATTGAGCGAGCGTCGTCCCGCTTAGGGTGAATAGATTGGACCAATATGGATGGGCGGCCACATGTTGGCCCAGCCAGAGCGAAAGCAGGAGCAGGGCAAGTCCGATCAGCGATCCTTCGAGAACCCGACCCGGTCGCAGATGGCGCATATAGACGCCCATCAGGAGCGCGATCGGGATGGTCATCGCGATCGTGAACGTTCCCCACGGCGATCCCTTCAGCGCGTTGACGACGACGAGCGCGAGCACGGCGATCAGAATGACCATGATCGTCGGGATGCCGATCAGGGCGAGGAAGCCGCTGAACGGTCCGATCTCATCGCGCACGATCTGTCCGAGAGAACGCCCGTCGCGCCGCATCGAAAGAAAGAGGATCACGAAATCTTGGACCGCGCCGCCCAGCACGACGCCGATGATGATCCACAACGTGCCGGGCAGATATCCCATCTGGGCGGCCAGAATAGGACCGACCAGTGGACCAGCGCCGGCGATCGCGGCAAAATGATGGCCGAGCAGTACCCATTTGTTCGTCGGGACATAGTCTTTGCCATCGTTGTGAATCTCAGCAGGTGTCGCGCGCCGGTCATCGACGCCGAGGGCTCTGTAAGCGATGAACTTGCTGTAGAAGCGATAGGCGACAGCGTAAGTCGCCACCGCCGCGATGATCAACCACGCGGCGCTGATCGTCTCGCCGTTGTTGAGCGCGAGAACGGCGAAAGCGAGCGCGCCGAGTATGGAAATGACTGTCCACAATAGAATGGAGAAGATCTTCTTCACGTGGTGCGGTTCTCCTTCTTCGAAGACTCGGCTTTGAAATCTCCTTGTGGGCGCAGTCGAGATTTTAACAGAGATGCGAGGCGTTCCATCAAATTTTCTTCGCCATCCTTCTGAATCGGCTTGCGGTGAGGCGCGCACGTTGCTGCTTACAGCTCGCTGCCTTGATTCCACGAAAGCCTCTATCGGCGAAGAGTGCCGTTGCGCCGAGCATCGCTACGGCGACGTTGCCCAAGGCGAAGGCGATCATCAACAGATCGCGCCGGAACGTCCCCAATGGATTCAAGAAGTGCCACTTGTGAAGGCGCGTGAAACTCCAGCTTTCGAAGCGCTCTAACCCATCGCGAAATGAAGCCGCCAACGCTCCATCGGTCGGATCAATATAACAGCGCGTATGTGCGCCATCGTCGTACTGAACTTTGAAGACAGGTAGCCTTTTGTAGATGAAGCCATATTCGTCGGTAAATTGACCGATCCGAGTGATGGAAACGAGACGCGCGTCGCCCATCTTGCACGACGAGTCGGCGAGTTGGCGCGCATATCTTTCTTCCGCATCGCTGCCAAGCTTGCGTTCCCCTTTCACGCTCAAATAGTCTACCCCTCCGTCCGCACGCATGATTCGATAGCAGGGTTCCCCATCCAGCCGGACGAGCGCGATGCGCGTCACCGCCGCTTCAGTCGCGATAAGGCGCGAAAGCGGTGCGGAGAGGTCTCCTGCGCTGAAATCGGCGGTCGCGCGATGCGCAGTGGTTGCGGCTTCGTCTCCTCGAAGTTTGACGAAAGCATGTAACCCTCCGCTTGCGGAGAAACTGAGCATCGTCGCGGAGACGAGAAGGCCCAGTTGCCGATGATAGCGCCGCAATGCTCCCCGACGATCGCTCTGCCTGATGACGGCGAACCTCTTCCACAAAAGGCCATAGATCAATAGGCCGCTCAGCGACGTTGAGAGAGCGAGGGCGGCGAAGATGAGCATCAGCGCTGAACGCAAAGGACCGTTCGATCCGAGAAAGGTCCAGTTGTGGAAAGTTTCAAAAAACCATGAGAGTCTGCGCTTCGTGTTATTGACCAAGGTTCCTAGTCTTGCGCTCTCCGTATCGACGTAAACGCGCATCCCATCGGGGCGATTGAAACTAACTTTGTAGATTGGAAGCAAGCGGTTCACTTCTCCGTATTCGGCATCGAACGCGGTCAGCCTTTCGATCGCCGTGATTGCATGCGTTCGATCATTCAAATACTCGCGCGCAAGATAGGCTGCGTAAATCGCCTCTCCATCGGCGAGCGGCGCGCCATCTCGCGCGTCAAGATAGAGCGGCGGATCGCCGTGATGGAGCTTCACTCTGTAATAAACGTGATCGGAGCAGGAGATCGCGTCGAACGCGGCAAAACGCTCGATGCCGTTGCGCGCTAGCGCCTCTTTAGGCGTCAGCATGATTTGATCGAATTTAAGGGGCGGAAGCGACAGGATAGCCGTGGCTGGGCGCGGTTGAGTCCAGTTCATCAACGGGTGACAGATGCCGCTCAAGCCCCACAGGATGATCGCCATGCAGGCAACAAAACCGAGCCGCCTGTGCCAAAGGTACAAAAGTCTCTTCGAACGTCCACGCAGATTGTAAAGAGGTTTTCTCATCCCAACCTCCAGTTTCGCTTGAGATCGTGATGTGTGCCGCTTTGCTCGCCCTTGGGTTAGAACTGGACGCGCAGCACGAACTGTGCGCGGCGCGGATCGAAGGCCGATTTGTAACGCCCGAAAGTGGGCGAAGAGAGCACGTTGTCCACTTCGTTAAAGTTGGTCGCGTTGAACAGATTGAAGACTTCGATGCGCATCTGTAATCGCAGCCTCTCGCGTAAGGGGAAGTCTCGCTGAAGCGATACGTTCCACTCGTAAAAGCTCTCGGCGCGCTCCGTGTTACGTCCGAGCGTGCCCAAGCTCCCCGGTCGAGGGATCAGTTGCGATGGCGCGACCCCTGGCGCGATGCGGATTGGCACCGGCGACGACGGGTCGCGTGCGAGCGCCCCCGGAAGATCGTTCAAGCGATTGTTGTTATTGCCGGAAGGTGTGTTCGTCCCCGAGTAGAGAGTGTAAGGAAGGCCGGAACGATACGCGATAATGCCGGAGATGGTCCAATCTTCGAGCAAGATGCCCATTCTCGGGCGGCGCAAGCGCCATATGTAGGTGAGGCTCAGCGAGTGGGGAATGTCATAATCGGAAACGGCGCGATCGAGGTATAGGCGGTTCTCATCGAGCGGGAGCAAGCGACGATCTATGCCAGTGTTAGTCGAGATGATATCTGAGATCTCATCGATGAACTTCGAGCGAGTGTAGGCGGCGCGCACTTGAAGATCGGAGTTGAAACGTCGCGTCCAACCGATTTGCAGCGCATGGTAGCTGGCGTTAGCTGTAGTCTCAAGAAGGTTGATGACGCCGCGACTCGGGTCGGGGCGTCGCGCTTGAGGCAGTTGCTCTCCACCGTTCGGTCGCCGCGTGCGCGACAGATGATGCGACATCGTACCGACATAAGAGATGTCGAGCGTGGATTGCGGATGGCCGAGCTCCCGTTCGATCCCAAGGCTGATGTGTTCAGCATATGGGGTCTTCACATCCTGACTCGGGATGACGAGACCGCTTGGCAATCCGATCCGCGCTTGCTCCAAAAGGTTCGGAAAGGTCGGATTGTAGGCCACGTAGTTTGTGACGAGCGGCGGGACGAAGCGCGTCAAGCCGAGAAACGTCGTTTCGACGACGTTGTAATAGATGCCGTATCCGGCGCGCATCGCCATCCCAGCAAGTGGCGACCAAATTAGACCAATGCGCGGCGCGAAGTTGCTAAAGTCGGTGCGCAACAGCTTCTGCAAGGGGAGACGACCGGCCACTTCACGCGGTGCCGTATTGATCTCGTAGCGAAGTCCAAGGTTGAGCGCCAAGCTGGGCGTCGCGCGCCAATCGTCTTGGATGTAGGCGTGAAGTTCATCGCGCCGTAACCCGATGCGCGGATTGCCCAGATTGCGCGTGTAGACGGCTGGACGCGCGCGGAGGAAGTCCGCGATGCTGTTGAAGGTCAGCTGCCCGCGAAAGCTGCTGTCTAGATTGCCGCCGTTGACTTGAATCGCTCTAAAAGATGCTCCGAACTTGAGCGTATGGCGTTTTCGCGCCCAAGTGAGGTCGCCCATCGCTTGGTAGTTGTTTTGGAACTGATACTGATTGAGGTATGAAGGGATGCCGAGCGTGCTCAAACCCGTCACAACGAGCAATCCGACTTCACCGTTGATCTTCTGATCGCCCAAGAATAGGGGATCTGGTGAATCAGAATCATGCTCGACCTGACGGTTAAAACCGAGGCGAGCTTCAAGCAAGAGCTCGGGTCGTATGGTCCACGTATGTTGAATCGTCGCATTGATCGTGCGTCGCTCGCCCGGAGCTCTGCTCGTCAAGATGTTGCCGACGCCGAAGGATTGACGATCAGCGCGCGTGTCATTGATGCGTACCATCAGGCTTTGACGCGCGTTGATGAACCAATCGCCGCGAGCGAGATAAGTTCGTTGATCGGTCGCCGACGGCACGCCCAGACTCAAGAAGCGCTCCGCGCTCGAGGGAACCGTTGGGTACAGAGCAACCAGCGGCGCAACGTGCGGGTCGGCCATCGCCTTTTCCGCCGCCGTCAAACCTTGGTAAAGAGCGTTCTGCGTGCCGCGCACGCGGAAGATTTCGTACTGCGCGAAGAAGAAAGCTCGTCGTTTGGCGATCGGGCCGCCAAGCGTGGCGCCAGCGAGATTGGAAAGCGAGGCCGGCTTTTCGTTTTCGAAGAAGTTGCGCGCCCGCAACGCCGAATCGTTGTGATACCAATAGGCGCTACCGTGATACTCATCGGTGCCGGATTTGGTGATGATCGAGACGATGGCGCCGGAATTTCGTCCGTGCTCGGCTTTGAAATTGTGTGTGATTATTTCGAAGCTGGCGATCGCTTCTTGGCTGACGAGTTGTTCCGTTACTCCGCGTCCAGCGATGAGGCCAGTGTTGGCATCGGTCGCGTCAACTGAATCGATCATGTAATTGTTGCTTCGTGGGCGATTGCCGTTGACGGTGAACGGAGCGTGCGCCTGAGGCGAAAAGGCGACTCCGGGCGCGCTTCGCGCCTGCGCATAGTAATTCCGCCCCTGTGTCCCGGCCTGCACCGGCAGATCATTCATCTCACTGTCGCTGAAACTCCGCGATCGCTTGGCGTCGTCGAGCGTCAACGTGCTAACGACGTCGGTTTTGACAATGACCATCGCTGAGACTTCGGCGGGTTGCAGGCGCGCCTCGACCTTGACCGATTCGCCGACGAGCAATGAGATCTCGGCGCTTCGGAAAGTAGCGAATCCTCCTTTCTTGATCTCGAGACAATACTCGCCAACTTCAAGTGACGGAAAGCGAAATTCGCCGGTATCATCCGTGAGCGTTTCAAAAACGAGCTCCTTCTTCAAATCTCGGACCAGCACGGTCGCTCCCGGTATGGCGCTGCCATTCGTGTCAGTAGCCCTTCCGACGATGCTCCCTTTGATGTTTTGCGCTTCGCCGAGGGTGAATCCGCCTAGACATAGAGCAAGCATGATTGCGTAAGGGATGAAGTCTCTTCTGAGCATGAAATCGCCTCCTCACAGAGCAGATGAAATTTTTGGACCAGTGTTCAACGCCAAGAATGATTATCCAGTGAACGCAGTCTTCGGCGATCCTGCCGATAATCCGGGACTCTCTGGGGACGGTCCTTCAACCCCCATCTAGTTCGGCTTAGATCGGCGATTTGCTGAGATGGCTTAAGGGAAGATTGTGGAGACTAAGGGCGGTGGTCAGCAGGCGGGAGGAGCACGATTAGAATTGCCTAAGCAATAACCGGGCAGAGTTGATCGATTTTCGAATGGGATTCTCGCTCGCGCGGCGAAACGGGAGACGAGCAGAAGAAGAGGGCGTGCGGCGATAGCTTTATCGCCGCGTTTAATCGATGAAGCTGACCATCCCGAAAGCGCGGTGGCTAGATCAGAAAGACAGAATCCAGCCAGTGCGTCGTTTGGGGTCAGCGCTCGATCCCAGCTTTTGTGGCGAAGAAAAGAGGTTGGATGGTTGAAGACCTCGCGCTTTACCCAATCCTTGCCGCAAAATTTGTCTAGTTTAGCGCTGGCTGATGGCGGCGTCTTCTCGCGACTGCGAAGATCTAGATGGCGCGTGCTACCGGAGCAAGCTCTTGCTCGATGAGAACCGTTGCTCGTGAAACAGATTGACGCGCGCGCCGCAGAGTCGGCGAAAGCAATAGGCGCAATGCTCGCCAATAAAGCGAGCAGTAAAGTAATGAGCCCTCTGGAGCGAAAAGCTTTCGCGCGTAAAAAGCCCATCGGCGCTCGGATTATAGTTTCAGCTTCGCTCGCTCGTCAATAAACTGTGCGCTGCGATGACCTCACATGGCCTTCAGTCTCCGCGTGAAGACTTAGGTTGATCTTGAGAGCGAAGTCACGGGTGTTTGTTAGTCAGTTGCTTGGGCATTTACGAGAATCCGCCAAGAAAGCCCACCGTTCCTAAAAGCATGGACATTTATCCACGACGTCAACCGAACGGCTCTGTTGACGATTCGCGTTCGGGAATTTCACCCGAAACACCGAGTCGGCACGCTCCCGGTGGATCCACGATCTGACCGGAAGGTGGCGACCGTCGGTCACACTCGGTGTGTGCTCCATGCACCGCTCGCAGCGCCCTCAGAACGCAAGCCCAAAACCGCCACACATGCTCGCCGCGATTCCTTGCAGGTAGCAGCAAGGTGACATGACGGCCCCCGCGTGTCGGAACACGCGCCTCGCTTCCAACGGGACGCTCCGCAAAACCCAATCCTCTGCGCGCGACCGCACACGCCGCGCCGACGTGTACGCTCACGCCATATCGAGTTGCATAGTTGACCGCACCGATTACGCTCGTATAGGCGGCGCTCCGACGGATGACTTCCACGCCACGCCGACAACACGCCCGATCAATACAATCCAATATCTGAGAATACGAAAATGACGACAACTCTCTGGCGCGATCAGCACCGACGCCCTCCAACTCCGCACGCTTGCGCGCAAAATCCAACTGCTCGATGACCACCGGAAGCCCGCGCTCGCGCGCTAACTCAGCCACGCGCGCACACGCTTGCATGATCACCGCACGCCGCTCGCCGCTCGTCTTGCCTCGAAGCCGCAACGGTATCAACCACCACTCGACGAGGTTGCCGTCGCCGTCCGTCTCCACCACCGCCAGATGATCCACGTTGACGTCAACGCCGATGGCCCCCAACTCGCGCCAAGTCGCCGTCGGCGGCAGATCCTCATCCACCGTGACAAACAGCCGCCAACTCTTCTCATCCCGCAAAAATCGATAACTGATCGCCCGCCCAATGCGCTTGGTCACACGGCGGCCACAACTGGTTGTCGTCTTTATCGTTATTGATTCTAGCGCGGCGATGATCTGTTGGTGTCCGTGGCGAAAGCGTATCCCGCCGATCTCTAGATATTTGCCGTATTCATGCGCCAGCGCGGGCGGCAGGCGCAACCTCAAGCGCAGCGTCCCGTCCTCAGCGACTGTGGCGACGCATGATTGGTTGCCGCCAGTTTCATCGCTGCTCCCGACCACAAAGAACTGATTGGCGCGCGCTCTTCTCCACTCCTCTAGCCACTGCTCATGATCACGATAGCCGTTATCCTCAAGATGAAACTGCCGCCGAAAGAGCCGCCGCCCGCCAAAACAGATCCGCACACGCCCCTCACTTAGATCTCTCGTCAGAAGGTCGAGTCGCCGGCAGAGATGTTCGAGACGGCGCTTCTTTTCGTGAAGCGCTTTTGATCAGGGAGCGCGCCGCGCCAACCTCTTGATCACCTTGTGCGCGCGCGCGATGCGCCACCTTAACTCCTCGATCCGCTGCGGCAGCACACGACGCGCCGCCGCCATCTTGCCCTCCAACGTGACCCGCACGGAGTTGAACTGCCGCGCCGTCAATCCGTACCGGCGACAGAAATCTGGCTTGACTTGCGATGCTTTCGCTCCAGCACACAACCGCGCGAACAATTTGCGCTCGACACAACCAAACAGTTCGGCATAGCGGTCGAGAGCGGCGGCTGACTCGTCATCGAGGCGCAGCCGCGTCTGGTAGGTCACGGTGTGGCGCTCGCGAATCACCAATGAAACAAACTATCACAAGAAAAACAACACATCAACTACTTCATGGCGTGAAGTCGCTCACCGACGTTGCGATCTGCGACGCGAAAGAGCATCTTTCGCCACGTTTGTCCACATTTTCATCAACTTTTGAGACCCTTGCACGAATATTGGGCTGTATGTAAGCCTCCTTCAGTGAAAGGGGAAGCCCGCCATTTTAATGGTCACTGTGTGGATCATTGCGATCTAACCTTTTTCGCGGACCTCGGTTTTCAGAATCCGGCGGGATAGATGGATCATTGCGAATCCTTCGGCCTCAGCTCTCTCTATGCCTCGCAAGATGCCGAGTACAGCATCGAACTCTTCGATCCCGAAGTTGGATAGGGCCGAATCTAAACCAAAACCGACTGCCGCGATGTCGGTTTCCACTCCGGGAATGCCCGAGAAGCGGGCCAACGACGGCGGCTCCTCTCCGTAAACCGAAGCTTCGGGGAATTTGTTCATCAGTTTCACTGCTTCCTGAAGCGCAGACAACGCTGCGAGTTTATCGAACTTACCGTAGGCTGCCGCGATGCCCAACGCGATCTTAGTCCAGCTTCCATCAAGAGGTGCTCGTGCGATCAAGTTACTTGCTTCGCGTAACCAATCCCGCGCGCGCGATAAATCTTGCTCTTCAATCATCCTCTGCGCTCCGGCGATTAAACAGACGGCGCGTTGAGCGAGATCGCTATTGTTGTCGATGAGTTGACGCGCTTTATCGAATCTTTTGAGCTTGAGGAGATGAAGCGTCGCACGATAAGCGAGCCAATTGCTGATCGCGGACCTAAGTTCGTCATCGTTGATGTGCGCGGCGATCTGCTGCCCGCGTTCGTAGTTTTCGACCTCCGTGGCGAGCGCGGCTTTAGCGAAGGCTAGGTCGCGCCTTAGACCGGGTGCCTCGCGTTCGGCTAAGCTTTCGAGATACTCGACGCGCCTTTGGGCGTACTCGCTTCTGCTTTCATGTGGCCGAGGTTCGATGTAGCCTTCAGGGGAAGTTGGTAAACCAGATGCGAATTGCGCGTCGGCGACGATCGCTTGTGCTCTTTGAGCGAGCAACGCAGCCTTTTCGGGCGCTACTTCTCTGACGCGCGGAATGAGCAGATCCAGCGCATTGATCTCGGCGCGTGCCTCGAGCGACGCGTTCGGCGCGCTCGACGGCATCGGCGCGTTCAGCAGTAGATCCGCGGCGAGATCGAGAAATTGAGCGGCAAGCTGCGGCTTAAGCTGTGCCATCGCCGTGATCCTTGCTGGAGCTTTGCTGACGGCCAAAGTTACAACGCTGCGGCTCTGGTTGTTGCCAGCAGCGGAGATCACGCCTGGCCTATAAAGGTAGGAGTAGAGGATCAAGAGCTCGTTCGGGTCGATCAATCCGTTGGTGGCCAGCCGAGCGAGTGCAGCGCGAAAGACGGATTCTGCTAAGTCGACGGACCGCTCTTGCAGAGCGACCAACACTTCCTGAAGGCCGAACGAGATGCCATCCCTTAAGCTTTCGCGCGCGATCTCCGCGGCGAATTGTGGATTCTCTTTAGCGACAGCCAGCGCCGTCTGCAACAGGACGGAACTTTTTGGCGTGCGATCGTCAAAGACGCCGCGGTCGTTCTCTTCAGCATTCGATTTCCGTTCGTCTTCGATTTCGCTGAGCCATTTCTCAGCCAACCGGCGATCGCGCTTTCTCGCCACGAGAAGAACCTCGCTTTTCACTTCAAGGAGCGGCGAACGGTTGCGATATCGCGAGCGATCCCGCTTCTGTTCTTCGATCTGCTTTGCGGTTTGCCATGCAGAAATGAGGATCGCGCGAGATGTTTCGACATCGTGGTCCCACAGTAGATCGGCGATCTCGGCTTGGGCCTTCGCGGCGAGATCTTTTCTCTCCCAATTTCTCGATTCGCTCGCCGTTTGTTTTAGCGTTTCGATGATCTCCTGCGTTATTAAAGTTCGACGATCAACCTCTTTTTGGTCCGAACTGGCTTTCTGTCTTGCCGCTGTCGCTCTGTTTGGTTGTTGAGACTCTTTCTTCTGGGCCGCACCCAAGGAATTCGTCAAGATCAAAGCCAAGCTGATCGCCGATTTGAACATGCCCCAACCTCCAACGGCAAACTCGCTTTGCGCTTATTCTATATCTTCTCCAACTAGCGCAAGAATCTCTCCTTCCTCGCCTGTTGAATCATCGCCCCGCCCCAACCTCTCTTGATCGTGCCATCTTCGACAAAGAGCTTGATCGGAACGCGATTGATCCCGAGCTTTGCCGCCAAATGTTGATTTTGATCGTAAAAGACCTTGAACGGAAAATGCGCTTTTGCTTCTTGTAAAGCTCTGTCTTTATCACCAAATGGGATTATGCCGTAGATAGGGATATCTGGACGCTTTCTGACGACTTCGCGTAAAAACTCTGCCTCTTTAAGAAAAGCTTTGCAATCGGGCGTAACGAACACTAGGATGAGCTTCCCGGTCCTCAAAGCGGAGTTCGGCAAGACTCGATCTGCTTCATCGACCAAAACGGCATCGGGCAGCGGCAGATTCATCTCGGGCTGATCTTGAGTCTCTTCCTTCTCCGCATGGAACGAATAAAAGAGGACGAAGCTGACGCAGAAGGTAATGGTGAAAAGCGCGGCCAAGGCGAACGCTTGAAAGGGGGTCATCCAGAGAACGATCCCGGACGCTGATTTCATCTCGTCATGCCCCATACCTCCCTCCCGCTATCCTCTTTGCGACTTGACTTGTATATGTCGCCATCCTCTGAGACGTAGAAGTTCAGATAGATGGTTGAAAGCGGGGCCATCGAGCGCTGGTCGTTTCCTTGGACTTCAAATGGAGGAGAGAAGAATACACCGGAATCATAGATCGTTTTGCCGAGCTTCGCGTCATACACTTTGATCGAGTAGAAGCTCATGATTGTTGCAAAAGAGGTCTGCTGGTCGGTAGGGATCTTCCTTTTAAAGTCTATGCCTTTCACGATGAAAGTCCGTTCGGACAACGTTTTCAAACCGTTCTTCGCGAAACTTCCTTGTGCGAGCAGAACTTTTTGCGGGAATAGCTCAGGGGTCAGTTCGCGATCACGGCCTTCTCGTTTCAACTGACGCATGATCTTCTCGAATTCCCGTTCGGCGACGAAATAGACTTTGTACTCGCCTTGCCACAGACTGCGTGGCTCATTCGCGCCGGGAAGATTCATCAACGTGATTCTGAGCGTGAGCTTTTCCGAGTAAAGCTCAGGCGCGAGGCGATTGGGAGTGATCGCTATCAACCGTCCCGCCTTCTTCTCTTGAGGATAGGCTGTAACTGCCGCTGCGTTTAAAGGGAAGAGCAAAAACAGTGACCCTAGAAGAGAGACATGACGCATATAAACCTCTTGGACCAGAATAAGCGATCTGCCCTCTTTATTTAAAAGGGCCCTCGCTGCGAATTCGCTCATCCTCCTTCGTCTCTGCTTTCGTGGCGGCGATTGGTGCTATCGATTAATAGGCCTGCCCGACATCTTCAAACCCATCTCTATCCAGCGCCGCGTTGCATTCAGTCACGCTCACTTTGCAATAGCAATCATAGTAACAATAACAGGCATCTTCGCTAACGGGATAGCATGTGTATTCGTCGGCGACTACGGTGGT
>NZ_CBXV010000002.1 GCF_000820845.2 Pyrinomonas methylaliphatogenes
CATGCCGACAGCCGCCAGCGCCGCCCCGGTCCGCTTCAACATCTCGCGCCGCGTCATCCTGCCTTCCATCTTCCGCTCGGGTTACGCCGTCCGCCGCGGCTAAACTGAAGTTATGGCCAACACTTCAGCTCGCGAGTGAACTGAAGTTATGGCCATAACTTCAGTTTAGCCGCGGCGGACGGCGTAACCCGAGCGGAAGATGGAAGGCAGGATGACGCGGCGCGAGATGTTGAAGCGGACCGGGGCGGCGCTGGCGGCTGTCGGCATGGGCGTTGAACGCGCGCCGGGAGCCGCTTTTGACTTCAAAAGCCAGCGACCGCCCCTAGACAAGCGGGCCTTCACGAGCGAAGCCATCGAAGCCGAGATCGCCCGGGTCAAACGCGCGATCGCCGATGAAGAGCTCGCGTGGATGTTCGAGAACTGCTTTCCGAACACGCTCGATACCACCGTCCGCTTCCGCATGCAGGACGGTCGGCCCGACACTTTCGTCATCACCGGCGACATTCCGGCCATGTGGCTGCGCGATTCGACGGCGCAGGTCTGGCCCTATCTGCCGTTTGCCAAAGATGATCCGAGACTCAAGCTGCTCCTCGCTGGCGTCATCCGCCGCCAGACGCGCTGCGTCTTGATCGACCCTTATGCCAATGCGTTCAACGATGGGCCGACGGGCGGTCCGTGGCAAAAAGACTTGACCGAGATGAAGCCGGAGCTGCACGAGCGCAAATGGGAGGTTGATTCTCTTTGCTACGTCGTGCGATTGGCTTACGGTTACTGGCGACAGACTGGCGATGCTTCCCTCTTCGACGCAGACTGGCAGCGAGCGATGCGCTTGATCGTTCGCACCTTCCGCGAGCAGCAACGCTTACACGGACCGGGCCCATACCGCTTTCAAAGAGTCACGAGTCGCGCCGCCGATACGTTGCCGCTCGACGGACTTGGCAATCCGACGCGACCGTGCGGACTGATCCACTCGGCCTTTCGCCCTTCGGATGACGCCTGCATCTATCCCCTTTTGATCCCATCCAACCTCTTCGCTGTCGTCGTCCTTCGCCAACTGAGCGAGATCTTCTCGCTGGAGACGAAGGATGCGGCGTTTGCCCGCGAATGCGCGGCTCTCGCCAGCGAGGTAGATGAAGCTGCGCGCAAGTTCGGCATCGCCCGACATCTGGGGTACGGCGCGATCTGGGCCTACGAAGTGGATGGTTTCGGCAACCGGCTCTTCATGGATGACGCCAACGTTCCGAGTCTGCTCGCCCTGCCCTATTTGGGCTACTGCGCGCGCGAAGATGCGATCTATCAAAGAACGCGCGCCTTCGTTCTCAGCGAAGATAACCCTTACTTCTTCCGCGGCGCGTTTGGTGAAGGCATCGGCGGGCCGCACGTCGGACTCAATATGATCTGGCCGCTGAGCATCATCATGCGCGCCATGACCAGCGCGGATGATGGCGAGATAAAGGCTTGCTTGCGAATGCTGAAAGCGACGCACGCCGGAACGGGCTTCATGCACGAAGCCTTTCACAAAGATGATCCGAAACGCTTCACGCGCGCGTGGTTCGCTTGGGCTAATACGCTCTTCGGCGAACTCATCCTGAAACTGTTTGCCGAAAGGCCGCAGCTATTGCGCGCTTAACGCTCGATCGGCAAGGGCTACTCGCAGAACTCCGGCCTTCCAAGCGACGGGGCGAAGCGACCGGACCGATCGGGCTAAACAAAGGAGCGGCGCCGTTATCAAGAGGTCGAGCCGATTCAAATGGGAGCGATGTCGCATCGAGGTCGCCGGGATTTCGATGTCGGATTCTTCAGCAGGAAAGGAGTCGGAAAGATGAACCTTCGTCGTAAGATCTGCAGCATCTTCTTGCTTATCGCCTTCGGCGCGGTCGCCGCAGCCCAACAACCGGCGCGCGATTTTGCCCTTCGCGATGGAGACCGCGTCGTCTTCTTCGGCGACAGCATCACCGAACAGAGGCTTTACACCACATACATCGAACACTACGTGCTCACGCGCTATCCTGACCGTCGCATAACCTTTATCAACGTCGGTTGGGGTGGCGATAAAGTCACCGGCAACGATTGTCAACCATGTGCCGGCGTTGGAGGGCTTGCGCGCATCAAACGCGATGTGATCGATCGCCGACCGACCGTCGTCACTCTGCTCTTCGGTATGAACGACGGTCAGTATAAAGACTTCGATCCGGCAATCCTCAAAGTCTATGAGGATGGATTGACGGCCATCATCCGCACGCTTAAAGCGCAGACGCAGGCGCGCATCTACGTCATGACGCCGACCGTTTATGACGGCACGCGCCGCCCCGCTTGGTCGCATACGGACCGCTATAACGAAGTGCTCGACCGCTATAGCGAAGCGGCCAAGAGGATCGCCGCGCGCGAGGGTGTGCCCATCATCGATCTACACGAAGCGACCACTGCGGCGCTCCGCGAAGCGAAACAGATCAATGCCTCTTACACCTTCGTGCCAGACGGAGTACATCCGGAAGCGGACGGCCAACTGCTGATGGCGGCGGAGATCTTGCGGGCGTGGGGCGCGCCGCCGAACGGGATGGAACTAACTAGATCCCTAACTTTGAGCGGCGACGGTTCGGCGACTCTCACCCTCAACGCGCCTCTTCCGTGGCCCAGTCCCATCCCATCGGAAGAGATGCGTCGGACGAGGCCGCTGATCGAAGAGATCGGACGGGTCCGCTTGAAGCTTAACGGTCTGCCCGCGGGCCGTTATAAGGTGCGCGTTGACGATGGGGATGCGGTGGAATATTCGGCGCAAGAGCTGGAAGGCGGCATCCCGATCAGCGCGCTCTCCAAAGAAGCGCGCGAAGCGACGGACAAGTTAGCCGGTCTGGTCAGACGCCGGGCCGATCTATTCTTCCTGCGTTGGCGACAGATAGAGGTGCCGCTCGATGGTCAATACCGAAGCGTCTCTCAAGTCCTTTCCGCCTTCGACGCTCTCGATGCCGAGATTACAGCCCAAGAGCGAACGCTCGCGCAGCCACACCAGTATCGCATCAGCATCGCACGCTTACCTTGATTCGGTGGCGCGGAGCCGAAACGGAATGGCTCCGCGCTATATTTTTGCCAGATGCTTCGACTCCGACGGCTCCTATTGTCTTCCCGGCCAGCCGATCAGCGCGATGCGGTAGGCGCGTTAAGAGAAGAGATTTCGATTCCCGCCGAAAGAACGATAGCGCTTTCTTAAAACGGTAAAGAAAACAGGGCGCTTCCGGAAGCGCCCTGTTTCAGGTAAGGGATTGAGAGGCCGGTTAGAAGTAGAACTTCAAGGCAAGTTCGACGACGCGGTGACCGCGTTTCTTGACGATCTTGCCGAAGTTATTGACGGTCGTCGGATCGAAGGTGAACCCCTTCGTCGGATCGCAGACGTTATCCGAAGTTCCACCCGTACCGTTCGGCACGCCGTTGACCCTCACGTTGCACCTGACGATCAAACGGGTGTCGATGTCGTTATCCGCGTTGTCGATGCCGAACCACTGCGGATAGGCCAGATTGAAGATGTTGAAGAACCCGGCGCGGAACTGCAACTTCTTCGTCTCCGAGATCTTGAAGTTCTTGAAGAACGAGACGTCGTGGTTCCAGCGGTGCGGGCTGCGCAGATAGAACGGTGGCACGGTCGGACCGGTCTGTCCGAAGGCCGGGATGGCGATGGCGCTCAGATCGAACATCCGATCGCCGATGCCGCTGCCGCCGTTGATCTGTGGGTTCCTCAAGAAGACGGGCGTGATCCCTCCGAGCGATTGCGGCCCTTGACCGAAGGCGTCGGTTCCGAACCAACCGATCGTCATCGCTCCGGTCGGCCCGATATCGCCCGAGAAGCGCAGACGGATCGGGATGCCGCTCGCGTAGGTCGTGATGCCGGACATCTGCCAACCGTTCAGCACGCCTCGCATGAACCAGTTATCGAACGCTCCGCGCGCGAGCTGAGGTAGGTTGTAGTTGTACGACAGGTTGAAGATGTGCGTCCTATCGAACGGCAAGACGCCCCAGCTTCGCCCGCGCATATCGATCGGATCGACCCCGTTGCCGTCCGTCTCGTTCACGCCCGTAGTACCGAGCGCTTTAGAGAACGTGTACGTCGCAAAGTAGGTCAAATTACCCGTCCGTTTGCTGAGCGTCGCCTGTAACGAGTGGTAAGCTGACGTCGCGTTATACTCGTAGTAGTTGATCGAAGTGTAGGCCGGATATGGCCTGAACTGGGCCAGCACGCTGCTTTGTCCGCCAACGGCCACCCGCTGGACGGGATCGGCGAGGTTGGCGTTGCCAACTGTGCCGCTCAGAAGTCTTCCAGGCGGAATGTAGTTGATGTTGCGGATGTCAGGCAGGTGCCGCCCGAAGGTCCCAACGTAACCGACGGTGAAGATGTTGCCAAACGGCATACGCCGTTCGAGCGTCAAGCTGGCGTTGGTTATCCTTGGGATATCGTTCGATTCGGGATTGGCCGACGACAAAGCTATCGAGCCAACCTGCGCGAACGGATTGATGTTCGGCAAATTCACGTAATTCAAGTTGAAGGCGTACCCGTCGAAGGTCGCCGAATAGGCGTTGGGCGGTTGCGTGATCGAGTAGTACTGGTAGTTACCCTGCACACGGTTGTAGAAGACGCCAGCTCCGCCCCGTATCACCATCTCGCCTTTACCGCCGATATCCCAAGCGAAGCCGAGGCGCGGCATCCAACGCGGAGATGGATTGTCCACTAACCCGGCAGGTATCTGACCTCGCGATGCGAGCAAGACGCCATTGGGCCTGCTCGGATCGTTGTTGATCAAAACCCCTGCCGAGCGGACGTAGGCGGAAGGATCAAACCTAACCGCCTTCCCTGTCAACTCTTTGTTATTCGGGAAGTAGGCGAACCTCAAGCCATATTCGAGCGTGATGTTGGGCCGCACCTTCCAGCTATCCTGAGCGAAGGCTTCGTAGTTATAGAACCGCCACTTGCCCGTCGGCGTGCGCGTTCCTTGAACGTACTGCGCTGGTCTACCGACAAGTATGTCGGCGAACTCGTTCCCGGTCGAACCGTTGCCCCACGGGGCGTAGATGAAGCGACCTTCGGCGTCACTCTGCAGGTTCTGATATTTGTTGGCCTGCTCGATGAAGACGCCGAACTTCATCGCATGCGCGCCGCTGACCTTGGTCAACGTGTCTGACAGCGAGAAGCTGGAGTTATGGGCAAACAACGGCAACCCTCCCGGCTCCCACATATCACCGGAGGTCAAACCGCCCCACGAAGTGATCAGAGCGACTGGGGCATATGGAGATTGCTGTCCAAAGGGCCCCTTGTAGTTGGAGATGCCGAGCGCACTCAAGGAGACTTTGTCCGGTTCTCGATAATCGTTATCGAGCTGAAGCTTGCTTCCGCTCAACACCGTCTCGTTGGTCATCGTCGGGCTGATGATGGCGGTGATGTTGAGCGCCGCAGAACGTCCCAAATTCGTGCCCACGACGTGGGATGGGAGCTCATAAGCGGATGGATTCCACCACAAACCGCGAGCGTAATCTTGGCTCTCGGATTCGCGTGCCAAGCGCAAGTAAGCGGTCACCTTCTCGCTCGGCTTGTAGTCGATGCGCAGGACGCCCTGCGTGCGATTGATCGGCTGTAGACCGCTGAATTGATAATTGAACCTTCCGCTCGGGTCCGTGAAGTTAGGCAACGGGTAGAGGTTGATGAGCGCCCTGCCGATTGGCGTAATCTGACTGGGATCCAAATTGAAGATCGTCCCGTTATTCTGATTCCGGAAATTCCGGCCCTGACGCTGATCCAACGTCGGAACGACATCGAACCGTGTGCCCGGGTCGACTTTCTGCCGCTGCACCTCGAAGCCGAAGAAGAAGAAGAGCTTATCACGCCAGCACTTGCCGACAGGGCCGCCCTCGCCAAGGCGCGGCAAGCAGACCGGTCCACCGAGGTTGCCGCCCGGATACTGATAAGTCTCCTTCTGTCGATCGAGGCCGAAGATGCTTCTGGATCGATCGTTCGCATTCAACCGCCAATTGCGGATATAGTCATAAACCGAGCCGTGAAATTCGCGCCCGCCGCCCTTGGTCGTCGCAGTGATTTGAATGCCGCTCGCCCCATACTCGGCGGCGTAGTTGCTCGTTTGAACCTTGACCTCCTGCACCATGTCGGGGTTCGCCGTGATGATCGTCCCGTTATTGGAACCGATGTCGATCACGCGCGACCCGTCGATCGAGATCGTGTTCTCCTCGCCGCGAAGCCCGTTGACGTTGTAACGGTTGTTAGCGTTCGCCCCCGAATTGAAGCTGATCGCTTGGAATCCCGCATCATCCGAGCTCGGAGCGACGACGCCTGGAAGGATGCGCAATAGTTCGAGCGCGCTGCGGCTGACGATCGAAAGGTTGTCGATCTGCTGTGCGGTGATCGTGTTCTCCTTCGCCCCCGTCTCGGTCTGAATCTGTTCGGCTTCCGCCGTCACAGTGACCGTCTCCGTCGGAGCGCCGACTTCGAGTTGCACGTCCACGCCGCGCGTATCGTTCGGACTGAGGCGCACCTTCTGTTGAGCAGCTTTGAAATTGGTCGCTTCGACACGCAGCGTGTAAGTGCCGGGATCGAGCGAAGCGAACGTCGTCGTCCCCTCGCCGCTCGTCTCGGCGCGCCGCTGATCGCCCGTGCGATCGCTCGTCAGGATCACCGTAGCTTTGGGCACCACGGCCCCATTTGGATCCTTGACGGTCACACGCAGCGTCGCGCTACCACTCGTCTGCGCTCGAAGGGCTGGGGCAAAAGCAAGCAAGAGCAGAAAGCCGACGAATAGACCGCACGCCGACTTGAACGGACAGCAATCGCCCCGCAGACGCCATGGAACTTTCTGATGCCTGATCATCAGCATTGTTTGTCAAAGCCTCCTGCAAAGATCGAGAGTGCGATCTCCAACTGAGAGCCGGTGAACCATCTGGCCATCAGCGACCCCGAACGGGTCGTCAAAGACACTGTCAGAACTAATTCAGCCCCAAGACAAATCGCCCGTGAAGCGAGAAAGGCGGTTGCGGAACTTCATCTTTCGTTCAGCAACGCGCTAAGCTCACACTTAATTTGTCTAACAATCAAACTATAACCGAACCCTTAACCGTCTTTTCGAGCCTCTCGGCTTCAAGCCTCGAAACTACTCTCTCCCTTGAGCTTTAGACTGAAAAACCGCTGGATTTTCGACCGAGCCCCGTAAAGCGGCGCATAGCTTATTACTGATTCGTTCGCTTGTCAATACTTTTTTTTTCAAACTTACTTTTTTCGCCCTCTCCAAAACGCTCTGGGCGCGAACAAACAGAACTAGCGCCCGCGCACGACTAGGCTCGACTCGCCCGCTGGAAGCTGCCGCCGCACGCCTCGCCAGACCAGTTCGCCCGTGACTCCCGCAGGGAGCGAGATCTTCGCGCTCAGCCGGTTCTCTTCTATTACTAAGCTGACGCGCACCGCGCCTTTCGGATGCGGAATGGTCCCGGATGCCCGCTTCAATCTGCCGAGAAAGGGGCGGATGATGACGCGCCGAAATCCTGGGGCCGCCGAATCTATGCCGAGGACCGTGCGGAAGAGTTCGTAGTTCGGGCTCGCCCCCCAGCCGTGACAATCCGAGCGCGTCGTCAGATCGGCGATCTCCGCCCAGGTCGTGAGCCCTTGAGCGATCATCTCGCGCCAGGGAGCGAGCAGATCCAAGTAGCGATCCCCTTCCCCGACCTTGTTCAGAGCGGAATGCAGGTAATGCCGGAAATAGATCGAGCACTGGACCAAGGAACGATCTTCGAGGATCTTCCGCATGAGAGCACGCGCCTCTTCGCCGCGAACCACGTCGGCCAGGATGGCCAGCGCGTTCGTCTGTTGCGAAAAGCTCGCTTTGCGCGGCGTGTCGGCGAAGAGCTGCCGTCCACTGTCCCAATAAAGCTCTCGGCTCGCGGCGCGAAGCCGTTCAGCCTTCCGTTCATACTCGTCGGCGAGCCATTTCGAGCCGAGCGCGCGTTCCATCTCGGCAGCCCAGTTGTAGGCGAGCAGAAGCTGCAAGTCGAGCAGCGCCGATGCGCCATCGTCTTCCACCGGGGGCACGCCCGCGGCCCACTCGCGCGCCCAATCGACGAAATTCCACCACGGCACGCGCCCGAGCGAGCCGTTCTCCTTCAGGCGTGCAGAGAAGAATTCGAGCACGGCGCGCACTCCCGGCAACATGCGCCGGACGAAGCCCGCATCATCTTGATAGTACCAATAATCGTGCAGCATCCCGATCCACCACAGAGAGAACGGCGGGATGTATTGCAGGGTGCGCGTCGGCGCCCGGCTCATCGTCAGACCGTCGGAAGCGCGCGAGGCGTCGATCGCTTCGATCGCGTTGCGCGCCAATCGGCCATCGCCCGCCATGTAGAATGTAACCAAAGCTTGCACGCGCGCGTCCCCCACATACTGCAACTGTTCGTAGTAAGGGCAATCCATGAAAGTCTCATGAGCGCACGCCCGCACCGTGCGCCAACCGATCTCCAGGATCTTCTGCAGTTCCGCTTCATCCGACTCGAATCGTGCGCGCTGCGCGAACGGATATCCCGTGTAGATGCCGCGCAGATCTTCGAGCACGAGCGGCTCATCTTCCGTTTCGATCTTCAACTCCAAGTAACGGTAGGCGCGCCACCAAAGCGGGCGGAACAAGCGGCCTCGCCCGCCATCGGCGATGAAGAGGTCGCGAAGACCGTGGAACTCCAGCCCTTCCACTTGATCCCTGTTCCTCTTCTCATGTTTTCCGGGCACCCACAATGCTTCCGCATATCTCAACGAAATCGTCGCGTCCTTGCCGCCGCTGACGATCAATTCCGGGTAGGCTGTAATGAGGTAGGACTGGTCCAGCAACAATTCGACCCGCGCGTGCGCCGGTATGAGCAACTGACCAGCTTGTTGCGGGAAAGAGTTTGGCGCTTCGATCCCGAGCGATCTTCGCACCCTCTGCAACCGGACCAATCTTTCTTCCATCGGCGGGATCGAACGCGGGACCAGAAGCCACGAACTCGACCCCAGTTCCCAAGCCGACCGCGTGCGATTGTCCCACGCTTCGCGCGGCAGGCCGTATTCGCCCTCTTCCGCCATCGGCCAATCCGCGTCGTCGAAATCCGGCAGCTCCCATCCCCATGGGTAGCGAGCGGCTAAAACCTGCTCGCCCGGTCCAGCCGCGTAGTATCCCATCACGTCCTGCGCGCTTACAGGCAACGGGCGATACGCCTCGTTCCGCGTGCACCGCCAAGCTCGACCGGTATCGACGATGCGCTCCGCTTCCGTATCGCCCTGCAACAGGAAACCGGTCCGGCGGCTGATCTGCGCTTCCGGCGCATACTCCGCGAAATTCCAAACCACCGCCGCCAGAACGTTTTTGCCGACACGAAGATGTGGGGCGATATCGACCGTCTCGAACCGCCAATGAAGCAGGTCGCCGCGCGCTGGCCCTGAGCTTACGCGCTTCCCATTCACATAGAGCTGATAGCGATTGTCAGCCGTCACGTGAATGACGAAGGAAGCTGGCTTCGCTTTCAATTCGAAGGTTCGTCGAAAATGATAGACACCGTAGCCGGTCGGCGAAGCGCCGGGGACCGAAATCCAGCGCGCGCTCCAACGCTTCTGCAGCAGTTCAGGATTGATGCGCAGATCGGCGTGGGCTGAAAGGTTGAAGATGAAGATCAACCAAGCGATGCCGAGCGCCCTTTTTGTCATCTATCACCTCGCCGGTCTTCCTTTTTACGCGAAGGCCGCCTAAGTCTGTCTCAACTGATCATCACCGATCAAGCTCGAGTGAAGATCTCGATCGGTTCAAACCCGTTGACCGAGCCGCCCGATCTGACCTTTCGCCGAGCCTTTGCAAAAAGACCGAATGGGTTTATAGTTACAGGCAAACACGTCCCCCGCGATCGGCGGTTGCAAGCGGAACGTGCGCTCAAGACGCCTGTTCTCACTGTGCTATCCGCCTTCCCACAGAAGGTCGGGCGAGTGAATCCCCCTGATATCGCTCGAGCGCTGTGGGGCAACAGTCAACCTTTTCAAGGAGGAGGCAGAACGATGAATCGGTTCTTTCAAGGCGGCGATCTTGAGAAATATTTGAGCTTCCGTTGTTCACAACTCATCCAGGAGATCGAAGGACTCGGCAATCACTGCCTTGTCAGCCATGATGAAAATCAATTGTCCGATCAATTGCTCTCAAGATACCTTCTCCGCGCCCCGCAACTGTTCACCGAAAAGAGGCGGGTCGATTACCGATCCGGCGAAGGTTTTCAAGCGACCGGGACGTTGACGATCAGCGTCCCTTTCGATGGGGATGCGACGCTGCTCGCCTTCGGCCTAGAACGCATTCGGACGGCGGACACGTTGCGCTGTGAGATCAGCGACCGCGAACTGCGTCTGCAAATCTTTCCGGCGAAAAGGGAGGGCAAGGAGAAGGCTTCGGCGAGCGCGATCATCGAGCAGATGCAGAGAGATCTACGCAAGCTCGAAGAGATCGCAGCTCGATACAACGACATGCTCCGGCGCGTCGTCAAATCGCACCTTGCGCGTCTCAGGCAAGACCTTAATTTCGCCAATTGGCCAGCGATCGCGCGCGCGCGACGGATCACGGCGCGGGCGATTTAAAACCGCCGCGCCATAGATGCTCAGGCCGGATGACGTCATCCGGCCTTTTTCGTTCGAGCGACGGGAGTTCGTTTCAATAGCGTAAGAAGGCTCCGATGCCGCCTTCGGCTTGCAGGCGATCGCTCGCCTCACCGTTCACCAATTCGACGCGCGCGCCTTGATCTGAGACCCTCGCCACAATCTCTTCGATTAGATCATCCACGGCGCGGAGTTTCGCCCCGCAGTAATCGCATCCTTCGCGCAGGCTGGCGAAGAGCGCCCCGCACTTTTCACAACGCGCGCCGTCAACACGCAGCGCGTTGGAATAGACGAGCCGCAGGATGCGCCCTTCCTGCAAAGCGCGCAATGTCGGCTCCAGTCCGAGCACGGCCTGCGCGTTCTTATGCGCTGCGGCGATCAGATCTTCGACCGTCTGCATCTCGCGACGCCGTTCGACATCCTCTTCGATGCGCAGCGTCTCGCGTAAGACGTCGCTCGCACTCGCTTCGATCGGCAAAGCGATCGCGGCGACGACGCGCGTTTGAAGATGCTTCGGCAGAAGATCGGTCAGTTCGCTCGTCACTTCGATCGGTCCGGCCAGTATCAGGCGATCGAACTCATACCGACGCGATAGATCATCCATCATCTCCGCCACGACTTTCAGGTGATGCTTCGCGTGTTCGTCCGCCTTCCGTTGAATGTTCATCTGCGACCGCGAATGATCGGTGCCGGTCGTCTTGATGTGGCGGACCTCGAGCTCGTTGAACGCTTCGCGTTGCTCTTCGATCTCGCCGAGGAAGACAGTGAACAGGCGCGCGCGCTCGCTATCGGTCAAGATCACGCCGTAACGTTCGTATTCATCGAACAGCTCCAGCAACGGTCGAACGTAAGGCGTCTCTTCCCAACGCGCTCCGACGCGCAAGGGGACGTTGATGGGGCGCGTCCAGAAAAGATCATCGGAGGCGTCGCAGAAGATAGCGAGGCTACGCGCATGAGCTTCGTAATCGTTGATGAAGCGCTGCACGCGCTCGCTGTCGAGGGCCAACTCCCGCTGCAGATTCTTATCGCCTTGCGCCGAGACGCTCTGCTCTATCGGACGAATGGCGTTTTTGAACTGCACCATGAAAGCGTGATTGATATTGGTCGCTTCGGCTGGCTCGACGTGAAGGAAGACGCTGAGCACGCGACTTCCAGCTTTAGCCTCGCGCATCATCAAAGCTTCGATCTCGCTTTTGCTAATCATCGCTCCACCTCCCTGATCGAAAAGAATTAAGAGTTCGCTCAGTTTTTGCGCGGTTGCATGCTCGGCGATGGCGCTTCGCTTTTAGAATGGAGTTCCCAAGCCCGATAAACGAGCGCCAATCCGGTCCACGCCATGAGCACGGCGAGCGGGATTATAAACGCCATCGGCCACAGGATGCCCAGCGCGGTCAAACCGAGCAACAGCAATCCGGCAAACAGCATGATGCGCGCCTCGGCTGGGCCGAGCGCGCGATGATCTGTGATCGCCGCCTCGACGACGTTACCGATACGCACCATGCCTGCCGCAGCGCGGCTCGTACTGCCGTGCCCGATGCGCGGACGACGTTTTTTGCGCCGCGGCGCGAGCGGCTCGACGCGCCGCCGCGCCCCCAACACGATTTCGGTCGCACTTCTCAAGTCCTCTAGATACATCTCTTCCATCCGACGGGCGAAGCTTTCGTCTTCGATGGCGACATCCAATTCCCAATTCCCGATCCAACTGGCGATGTTCAGGTTGCTCGACCCGACGCGCGCCCAACGGCCATCGGCCACGGCCGTTTTGGCGTGAATCATCGGCCCGTTCCACTCGAAGATGCGCACGCCAGCTTCGAGCAGCGGACGGTAGCCAGCGCGCGACAGCGCCCGCATCAAGACGACATCGCTCGCGCCGGGGACGAGCAAACGCACATCGACGCCATCCATCGCCGCCGAGCGCAACGCTTGCACGTACGGCGTCGTGCCGACGAAATAAGCGTCCGTCAACCAGAGCGTCCGTCGCGCGGCGGCGGCGATCAACTGGTCCAGCCGGTAAGTGCCGGCGGAATTCGGCACGCCAGCGATGACGCGCAAAGCGACGTCGCCTTCGGGCGCGATCTGCTCGCGTGCCGGCAACGTTTCGGGTGGCAGCGGGTCGCCGGTCGCCGCCCAACTCTGCGCGAACGCGAGTTCCAGATCGGCCACCGCCGGGCCGCGAATCTCAACTCCCGTGTCGCGCCACGGCTCGATGCCCTTCTCCGGATAACCGACCCAATCCTGACCGACGCACAACCCTGAGACGAAACCGATTCGCCCGTCGATGATAAGCACCTTGCGATGATCGCGGCTCAGCCAACCGAACGGGCTATCGAGCTGCGGCGGGTTGAAACAGCGCACCTCGACGCCCGCCCCTTGCAACCAACGCCAGAATTTGCGCGACGCCGCGCCGAGCGCGCCGAGCCAATCATAGATCAAACGGACGCGCACGCCCTGCGCGGCCTTTTCCATCAAAGCTTCGGCGAACTGTCGTCCAACGTCGTCTTCGTGAATGATGTAGCATTCGAAATGGACCGTGCGCGTTGCTGACGCGATCGCGTCCAACCATGCCGGATAGTTTTCGGCGGCATCTTTGAGCAGACGGACGCGATTGCCCGTGACGAGCGGCGCACCTGCGGCGCGCGAAAAGGCTTGCTCGGCGAGCGTGCGAACGGGCGAGACCGACTCGTAGCTGGCCCGCCCAGGCAACCAAACCCTCGTTCTGCTTCGACGCACTCTCTCCTGAGGCAACTCCTCGAAAATTTCGAGACTCGGTCTCGATGACCGAGCCTCGAATTTCGCTGATTCTAACTCAAGAACGAAGCTGACGTTGAGCCCGGAACGGCTCCGGCCTTCGCCAAAGTCCTGGCGTCATTCGAGCGGAATGGGCGGAGCCTCGCTACCACGCAACTCTAAACCGAGCAAGCGCGCGATCGTTGGCCCAATCCTCGTCATGTTGATCTCATCGATCCTCCCGCGACGCGCGAGGCCTGCACCCGCGATGATGAGCGAAGCGCGATAATCGGGCAACGTCGGCAAGTAACCGTGCGTTCCGCGATTCAGACTAGGCGTAATGGTTTCACCTGTGAGTCCGCCGCCGAAGGCGTAACCTTCCGCCGCCTCGAGCGCGAACGCGGCGCGCGGATTTGTGCCCAAACGTTCCAGCTCGCTTCTATCGATGATGCGCAAGATGCCCTGCTGTTCGTAAGGGCGGAAAGCTTCGCGCGCACGCCTCAAGGCTTCCTGATCTTGATCGTCGCGCAGGATGATCGCGCACGATCCGCCCGAAATGTAAGGCAAAGCGCGCCACTCGATTATCCGCCGCCGCCCGTCGGCATCTGGCGCGATTTTCACCAATCCAGCTTGTTCGAGCACGATTAGCGGATTGAAGGTCCTTGAAATCGCCATAAAACCATGATCGCTGACGATGAAGACCGCCGTCTCCGAAAGCAGACCGGCGCGTTCAACGGCAGCCAGCAAACGCCCGATATAGCCGTCAACCTTTTCGAGAGTGGTGAAAGCTTGTGACGTGAATGGCCCGTAGCTGTGCTCGAAATGATCGAGATCGAAAAGATGAACCAACATCAACTGCGGGCGTTTGTGCGCGATGATGTACTCGGCAAAGCGCGTGCGCATGTCGTCGCCTTCGTCGGGCGTAAGGTTCTTGAAAAGTTCCGGATCGGCACGCTCGACCTCTTCAACTAATCCGCGCGGGCGCGCGTATTCACGCACCGTGTCGCGCGATTCGAAGGGGCTTTTGCCCGGACTCCAGATCTCCGGCACGTTCCAGTCGCCCGCGCCCGTCGAAACTGGCCACGAGACCAATCCGACGCTCAGACCACGTCGCGCCGCGGCATCCCAAAGGGTATCCGCTTTGATGTCGCGCGCGAACCAGAACCAACTACCCGTCGGCTTCATCGGCGGCGGCTCGAAGAGCGTGTTGTTGACGATGCCGTGACGCGCTGGCGTCGCGCCCGTCACGATCGTCGTATGCGATGGATAGGTGACCGACGGATAAACGCCGATGACCGGAGCCACCACGCCTTCGCGCATCAAGCGGCGCAAGGTTGGGATCTTCAAGCCATACTCATCGGCGCGGAGAAGATAGCGCGCATCGAGTCCATCGATCGAGATGACGAGCGCGCGTTTCGCCTTCGGCGCGGAATTCTGCGGTCCAAGATTGCGTGCCGCTGGAGCGATCGAAAAAAGAGCCGCGACGATCGAAGCGAGAAGGACCGCCGCGGCAAACTGCACCGACAGAATTTTACGCATCATCCAGTCCCTCGTTGAAATGGATTTCCGAGAAATCGCCCGAGGTTAATCCGCAGACCGCAGGGGCGAAGGGCTCCGAAGTCTGCGAAGCCGACCGCGATTGCGGCGGATTAACTTGGAAATCATCGCACGACGACGTTAACGAGACGTTGCGGGACGACGATGACGCGCGCGATCTCGCGCCCTTCGGTCCAGGCGCGCACGCGCTCGTCGGCGAGCGCCAGTCGGCGCAACTCATCGTCCGGCGTGTCGGGCGCGACATGGAGCCGAGCGCGCACCTTGCCGTTGACCTGCACGGGGATCTCTAGCTCCTCTTTGCGCGCCCATTCCGGATCGGCAACGGGCCAGCGCGCGCCGCTTCCGAGCAGTCCGCCTTCGTGCCCCAGCCCTTCCCACATCTCCTCGGCGACGTGCGGCGCATAGGGCGCGAGCATCACCGTCAAGGCTTCGAGCGCTTCGCGCATGACGAACAGCTCAGCGGGCGAAGCCTGCTGTGGCGCGACCTTGAAGTCGCTCAGCTCGTTGACGAGTTCCATCATCGCGGCGACTCCCGTGTTGAAGTGGAGCCGTTCGAAATCCTCGGTCACGCGCGCGATCGTCCGGTGCGTCGCGCGTCGTATGCGTCGCGCTTCGGGCGAAAGTTCAGCCGGCACGTCGCGCGGCGCATCGCGCAACGCCTCGCGCCAACGCGCGACCATCTGATAGACGCGGCGCAAGAACCTAACCGCACCGTCGATGCCGGATTCTGACCAGCGAAGCTCGTTTTCTGGCGGCGCGGCGAAGAGGATGAAAAGTCGCACGGCGTCGGCGCCATAAGCCTCGATCATCTCGTCGGGATCGACGCCGTTGCCCAAGCTCTTCGACATCGCCTTCCACTCGCCCGTCTCGGGCACGATGTTCGTGACCATGCCCTGCGTCAAGAGCTTTTTGACCGGCTCGTTGAAACGAACGAGCCCGATGTCGCGCATGAACTTGGTCCAGAAGCGCGTGTAGAGCAGGTGCATCACGGCGTGTTCGATGCCGCCGATGTACTGGTCCACGGGCGTCCAGTAAGCCACTTTCTCGCGGTCGAATGGCTCGCGGTCGTTGTGCGGGTCGCAGTAGCGGAAGAAGTACCACGACGAATCGACGAACGTGTCCATCGTGTCGGTTTCGCGCCGCGCCGGTCCACCGCACTTCGGACAATCGACTCTGACGAATTCCGCGACGCCCGCAAGCGGCGATTCGCCTACGCCGGTGAACTCCGCCCGCTCGGGCAAGATCACGGGCAGATCCTCTTCCGGCACGGGCACGATGCCGCACCGCTCGCAGTAGATGATGGGGATCGGCGCGCCCCAGAAACGCTGGCGCGAGATGCCCCAATCGCGCAGGCGATAGGTGATCGCCGGTTCGCCGAAACTATGCGCTCGAGCGTACTCGGCCATCTCGCGCATGGCGTCGGTGGAGAGTTTACCGCTCCACTCGCCGGAGTTGACGAGCACGCCGTAATCGGTGAACGCCTGCTTCATCTCGGTCGACTGGTCCACGCCCAAGCGCGGCTCGAATCCGCTCGGCTCTTGCTCGTGCGTGATGGGCGCGATGACTTGTCGAATGGGGAGCGAATATTTTTGCGCGAACTCGAAGTCGCGCTCGTCGTGCGCCGGAACGCACATCACCGCTCCCGTGCCGTATTCCATCAAAACGTAGTTCGCTACCCAGATGGGCACCTGCTCGCCGTTGAACGGATTGATGGCGAACAGTCCCGTGTGCACGCCCTCTTTCTCCTCTTCCGTTCCGGGAGCGGCAGGACGCCGACGCGCTTCGCGCACGCGCGCGATGAACCGCTCCACATCGGACTTGAGCGAAGAGCCTGCGAGCAAGCGTTCGAGCAACGGATGTTCGGCGGACAACACCACCGCCGTCGCCCCGTAGATCGTGTCGATGCGCGTCGTGAAGACGCGGATCTTCTCGTCGCGCCCCTGGACGGCGAAATCGACATAAGCGCCTTCGCTCCGCCCGATCCAGTTGCGCTGCATCGTGAGGACGCGCTCGGGCCAGCCGTCTTCGATCTCGCGCATGTCGTCGAGCAGTTGTTCGGCGTAGTCCGTGATGCGAATGAACCACTGTTCGAGGTCGCGCCGTTCGACCGGCGTGCCGCACCGCCAGCAGACGCCGCCCGATGATTGCTCGTTCGACAGCACGGTCTCCTCTTTCGGGCACCAGTTGACCGGCGCCAGCTTGCGATAGACTAACCCGCGCTCGAACATCTTCAGGAAGAACCACTGATCCCACTTGTAGTATTCGGGCGTGTGGGCGGCGATTTCGCGCCGCCAGTCGTAGCTGATGCCGAGCCGTCGAAGCTGCCCGCGCATGTGCGCGATGTTCTGCTCGGTCCAATCGCGCGGTTGGATGCCGCGCTTGATCGCCGCCTGTTCGGCGGGCTGGCCGAAACTGTCCCACCCGATCGGATGGAGCACGTTGAATCCCTGAAGCCGCTTGTACCACGCGAGCGCGTCGCCGATCGAGTAGTTGCGCACGTGCCCCATGTGCAGAAAGCCCGACGGGTAGGGCAGCATCTCCAAGCAGTAGAAGTGCGGGCGCGCCGGATCGACCTCCGTTTCGAAAGCGCCCGACTCGGCCCAACGCTGTTGCCACTTCTCTTCGATCTTTTCGGGGAAGTATTTCTCGTCCATCTTAACGTTTCATCGTCGAATATCTTTTCAAGTTGACTTTGCTCGCCTCGCTCATGTTACGTCAAGCAGAGCGCGCCTTGCCATCGCAGATAAAAGATCGCAACGCGCCCAGGTTACGCGCGTCGTCTTCCGGTCCGTCCTGCGGCGTTTCGATCAAGAAGGCGGCGTTTCGGAACTTCCGCTCGCAGGCGATGCGGCGCATCGCCTCGGCGCCGATCTGCCCTTCGCCGATGTGCCAGTGGCGATCGACGCGCGAAGCAAACGGCGCTTTCGAATCGTTGAAATGGACCACCGGCACGTTCTTCGTCCCGACGGCGCGCTCGAGTTCGCGCATGGTCTGCTTGAGCCCTCGCTCGTCGCGCAGCTCATATCCGGCGGCGAAAGCGTGCGCCGTATCGAAGCAAGCGCCGAGTTCGAGTTCGGGACAAAGCTCGATGATTCGATGCAAGTGCTCGAACCGGTGCCCGATGCAATCGCCCTGTCCGGCGGTGTTCTCGACGAGGATGCGAAGCGAACCGAGCTTCAGTCCCTGGCACGCGGCGCGCAGGCTCGCGGCGCATGTTTCGATTCCGTCCTCTTCGCGCGCGCCGCGGGCGCTTCCCGGATGGACGACGATGTAATCGGCTCCCAGAAGGATGCCGCGCTCGACCTCTTCGCGGAAAGCGGCGATCGATCTGTCGCGCACCGCGTCGTCAGTTGCCGCCAGATTGATCAGATAGTTGGCGTGAATGACGACCGGATCGATCCCCGTCTCCTCGCGCGTCTGATGGAAGAGCGCAACCTCTTCGGCGGACAAAGGGCGCGCCGTCCACCCGCGCGGATTGCGCGAAAAGATCTGTACAGCGGTGCATCCCAACTCTTGCGCGCGCAAGAGAGCCTTATGCAACCCGCCAGCGATCGGCGCATGAAAACCAATACGCGGCACTAAACGATCCTCCTCTTCCGTCCAAACCGAAAAAGCATAAGATGCACTTCAGCCAGCGCCTCCCGGATGACTCTCACCATCTCTGAAGCCTTCTATCGAGATGTCTGGTGGCTCGGCGGAATCTTAAGGCAACGTTTCCAAAAGATGGCCCAGCTTCTTCTTCTTCGTGCGAAGATAATGAACAGCAGCGCTGGTCGGCTCGACTTCCAACGGGACTCGTTCGACGACCTCCAATCCCGCATCGCGCAACGCGCGGATCTTCTGCGGGTTATTCGACATCACGCGCGCGCGCCGCACCCCCAAATCGAGGATCACCTCGGCGCATTGCCGATAGTCGCGCAGATCGATCGCCAATCCCAACCGCTCGTTAGCCTCGACCGTATCCGCGCCCTCATCCTGCAACGCATAAGCGCGGATCTTGTTCAGGATCCCGATCCCACGCCCTTCCTGTAACTGGTAGACGATCACGCCGCGCCCCTCGCGCTCGATCATCTCCATGGCCCGCCGGAGCTGTTGACCGCAATCGCACTTGGTCGAGCCGAAGACGTCGCCGGTCAAGCACTGAGAGTGAATGCGCACAAGCGTCGGCACATCGGGGCGAAGATCGCCTTTGAATAAGGCGACGAACTCCTCGTCGCTGATCAACGAACGATATCCCGCCACCTTGAACTCGCCCACCGCGGTCGGAAGATTGGCTGTCGCCACTCGTTCGACCGTCGGCCTTGAATCTCGCCTCTGATCCAAATTCAGGTCTCCTTCGCCGGAAGATTCCGCCACGCTTTGCGCCACAGCTCGGAATTATAAGAAGAGCTTACGCGCACGACAAGAAAGCAAGAAAGGGGGAGAGAGCAGCGAGGACTCGGCAGCCCGCTTGACCCAATGGAGCGCGTGACAGATTCAATGTTGGGGGAGAGCAGCGAGGACTCGGCAGCCCGCTCTTTTTGGAACGCCACAAGCGGCGGCGCGTGCAAAGGTTTGTCGGAGAGCGCCTCGGGCGGAAAGTAAGGTGAAGAGAGGTTGCGCTCGCTTGGAACAAAAGACTATGCTTTGTAGCGTGGCTGGGTCCGTGTCGGATTCAGGAGTGAGAAGATGATCGCCGATCTCAATCTGGCCAGCCGCCCTTTCCGCAATCGCGCGTTGCCGTGGACGATCGCCATAAGCGTCGCCACCATCTCGCTCATCGCGCTCGCATTGACCGTCGCCGAATGGACGCGCGTCCGCGCGCAAGAGGCTCAGACGGAGCGCGATCTGGCCATACTGCGCAATCAGGTCGAGGCGCTGCGCCAACAAGCCGCGCAAGTGCGCGATTCGCTCTCGCCCGAACAGATCGCCGCCGTGCAATCGGCTCACATGATCATCGCACGCAAACGCTTCTCCTGGTCGCAGCTCTTCAGTGACCTAGAAGCGCACACTCCGGCCAACGTGCGCGTCACGCGCATCAAGGTGCGCGACGTCGCACAACGCGGCGATCGCATCTTCGCCGATCTCGAAATCTCCGTCGTCGGACGCGCATCCGATGATGTCACCGCCATGATCGCAGAACTGAACGCGGCGGGATTCAACATCGAGCCGATCGCGCAACGCCCACGTCAAGGGCGCGGAGCGAGCGGCATCGAATGGACCTTCAGATTGCGGTACACTCCGCGCTCTACAGGCGTCGAAACGGGTAGGACCGGTGACGAGAGGAGTTAAGCGTCGCTTGAATCCACGGGCCGCTACCAGAGGTGAAATCTCAAGGCGCGAATCGAAAGTAGCTATCGACGCTGTTCGGTGGGCGCGCATTGCAAGATGATGAAAACCGTGTCAGAGCGCGAATCGAAAATGACGAGGCTTAATTGGATACGAAGCGAGCGATGGCTCTCACACCTTCAGCTTCGACGAAGTGCCCCGAAAGCGCTCGATCTGACCGAACTGCTCGCGCTCATCGCCGCCGCTCTCCTCCTTTGTATGGCGCTCTTCGCCTATTTCTACCTGCTCGCCCCGGCGCGCACCCGACTGGATGAAGCGCAGCGCGAGCGAATGAGGCTGCAGAGACAATTGCGCGCTTCGACCGAAGGGATCGAACACCGCGCCAACGCACAGGCGACTGTAGCCGAAATACTGCAAAGCCTCGACTCATTCGAGCGAAACTTCCTCGCGCCGCGCGGCGCCATGCAGACGACCGTGTTGCAGACGCTCAATGAACTCATCAAACGTAACGATCTGCGCCTTTCTGAAGCGATGACCTTCACCCCCGTGGAGACGGCAACCGACGGGAGAAGATCAACGCTCAGTAACGGCGACGAGGCGCCGAGCATCTTTCCGAGCCTCAAGATCAATCTAACGGTCGAGGGCTCATATCCGAACCTGCGCCATTTCATCAATGATCTGGAGATCGGCCGACAGTTCATCACCATCAACGGCATGGAACTCGAAGGCGTCTCCGAACGCGACGAACGCGGAGCGAGCGTAAGGTTGCGACTCGATCTTACCGCTTACTTCCGCCGTGAACCGGATTCGTCTCTTGAGGTGGCAGATGAACTCACCAGAGAACAATAACGCGACGGAGCGCAAGAAGCTGTTCGCCGCCATCGCCTTGAGCGCGCTCGCCATCCTGATGGTCGCGCGGGAGTTCCTCTTTACCCCCTCGACGCCGAACCGCAATCAGAGGACGGCGCGTTCGGCGTCGGCGCGCGCCGCATCGCCGACGGATCAGGCGCCGCGCACGCCTTCGCCGAGCGAGATCCGCGACGATCCGCTCGTCCCCCCGCAACCGATACGTTACGAATGGCCGCAAGCGACCGAACCGAACGTCGGACGCAACATCTTCGCTTACTACGTGCCGCCAGCACCGACCAGCGCTCGCGCCGGCCAAAGCGTCGCAGCGATGCCGAGTCCGACGCCGCCCCCGCCGCTGCTTCTCGCTTCGGTGTCGCCGCAAAGCGTCTATGCGCGCACAGGTGACTTCACGCTCGAAGTCTTCGGCGATAAGTTCACTCCGCAGACGCGCATCGTCATCGGCAATCAAGAGCTGCCGACGCGCTTCCTCAGCGCGCGACAGATGGCGACGACCGTCCCAGCCGCGCTGATCTCGACCGATGGCCCGCGCCCAATCATGGTGCGAACGCCCGATGGCAAGCTCTATTCGAACGCGCTCACGCTCAACGTCCTGCCTCCTCCCACGCCGCCCTTCACATATGTCGGGTTGATCGGCGGAAAGAGGTATAACGACACGGCACTGCTTCAACCGCAGCAAGGACGAGAGCTGATCCGAGTCCAACGCGGCGACACCGTCGGGGGGCGCTTCCGCGTAACTTCTATCACCGAACGGGCGATCGAGTTGACCGATACGCAATTGGGGTTCAAGCATGTCCTGCCATACACTGTGATCCCTCGACCGGCAGATGAGATCGCGTCACCGCGCCCGCCCTTCCAAAGATTCCGGCGCGAGTTTCAGCAAGCGCAACCGGCTGAGGCGAGCGAGGCGGGAAATGACGAGAACGAAGGGAAACCGCGCTGATCTATGGCGAGATTCATCATGCGACGGCGCGACGGAGACAGTTCGCGCGATCACCCTGAGCGCGGATATGCGCTCGTCGGCCTTCTCGCGCTCGCGACGATCATCGCCATCGCGATAACGGTCGCCGCCCCCAACCTCCAACAGCAGAAGCAGCGCGAACTCGAAGAAGAGGCCATCTTCCGCGGCGAACAGGTGGCGGAAGCGATTCGGCTCTACTACATCGCCTATAGGCGTCTGCCGACCTCGCTCGAGCAACTGCTCGATGGGATCCCTCGCGGGACAAAGAAGGTGCAGATCCTGCGCCCATCAGCGACCATCGATCCGCTCACCGGCAAGCCGTGGCGACTCGTCACGATCAACGATCCGGCGCTGGCCGCTTTCCGCGATTCGCTCATGCATTACAACGGCGGCCTACTTCCGCCGACGCGCGATCCACGACTGCGACCGCTCGCTTCACAAGTCATCACGCTCCTGAACGCCGCAAATAGTGACGCCACTCAAACAGATGGCGATGAGGCGACCGGCGCGGCCAAGGTGACTATCCCTCGAACCTCGCCCGACATTCGGACGAGCGATGATGAGGCGACCGGCCCATTCATCGGCATCGCCTCGCGCAGTCAGAGATCTTCGATCATCACCTACTACGGCATCGACCGTCACGACCGCTGGATCTTCACGCCGCTGTTCCGTTGATCGCAAGCGAAGCAGAATCACGCCGCGACCTCACCTCGCGATCCCCATTCTCGCCCTCGACCGCTGGGGCCGAAGATCGGAAAACGAAAATAGGTTATTGACAACTGCGCGCAATACGTTTATATATCCCAACATGTTGTGCGCCGTTAATTCTAGGCCACAAGATTAAAAGAAACACATCATCTTGTGGTCGAGAGCGGTTAAACTCAAATCCAAGGAGAAGAGACAACGTATGCCAACAGCAAAGAAAGCGAGCAAGAAGTCGACGAAAACTGCAGCCAAGAAGTCGTCCGGTTCCAAGGGCGCTAAGAAAGCGACCGCGAAGAAGTCCGCGGCGAAGAAGTCAGCGGCGAAGAAGTCCTCGAAGAAGTGAGCGAGGATCTTCTCGTTTCGGTTCCAACCTTTCCACTGGCGCACAAAACAATCTGGCCTTTGCGGGCTTGACTTAAAGGGGCGGCAAATCGTAACAACGCTTTGCCGCCCCACTTTTATGTCGGACGAAAGGTTATGATCCACGTCGCGCTCGTCGAACCCGAGATCCCGCCAAACACGGGCAACATCGCGCGCTTATGTGCGGCCACGCGCACCCCGCTGCATCTGGTCGGTCCGCTCGGCTTCCGACTTGACGATCGCGCCGTGCGCCGCGCCGGATTGGATTACTGGCCTGAGGTGATCCTCCATCGCCATCGCGACATCGAATCGCTCTACGCGATGCTGCCCGAAGCGCGCTTCGTTTACCTTTCGACCAAAGCCGAACGGTCATATTTAGACTGGAGCTTCGCGGAGAACGATTGCTTGGTCTTCGGCAGCGAATCGCGCGGCCTTCCTGAAGCGCTCCTGCGCGCCAATTGGGATCGCTGTTTGAAGATCCCGATGCTCAACCCGCGCGTGCGCAGTTTGAATTTGGCGACCTCCGTAGCCATCGTCCTTTACGAAGCCTTGCGACAGACGAACGCCTTCGCGTAACTTTAGGGGACCAGCCGAAACGCGAATGACGATTCGCTCGATCCTGAGGAGCACTCGCATGAGGAAGACAGTTCTCGTTACGACCGTCGTCGTCTGCCTTCACCTAGCCGTTCACGCTCAATCGCTCTCCGTGCGCGAGATCATGGCCGAACCTTCGCTCGCGGGGATGCGCCCGGAAGGGGAGAAGATATCGCCCGATGGACGCTGGTGCGCTTTTCTGTGGAGCAGCACAGGGCGCGAGCCGCGCGATCTATATATCGTGCCGACTGACGGACAATCCCCGCCGCGTCTTCTGGTGCGCGCCGCTGCCGAAGAGGGGCGTCAGGCGAGAGCAGAGCGGCGAGACGACTGGCAACAAGCCCGCGAACAGAGCATCAGCAGCATCGAATGGTCGCCCGATAGCCGCCGTCTCCTTTTTTCCCAACGCGGCGATCTTTTCATCATCGGTCTAGATGAAGCGAAACCGCGCCGGCTGACGCAGACGAGCGCGCCGGAGACGAACGCGCGCTGGCTTGGCGGAGGCCGCATCATCTACCAGTCCGGCGCGAACCTCTTCGTCATGGGGACGGATGAGCCCCGACTGATACAACTGACGCGTTTCGGCGCTTCATCTGCGCAACGCGGCGAGACGACCGCGCAACCTGCGACGACCATCACAAACGCGGTCGCTTCCGAAGATGGGAGCCGCGTAGCCTATGTCATCTCCGATACATCCAAACAGCGCGCGCTCATCGTGCCCGATTACACCGGCGAATTCGTCACGACATCCACAGTCAGGCGCGGATGGACGGAACAGCGGATCGAGATCGTCGCGACGGATGGGACGACCGAAACCCCGCTCGCCATCAAACTGCCGCCGCCCGAAGGGCAAGCCTACATCCGCAGCCTGCATTGGTTGAGCGATGGCTCAGCGCTCGTGGTCGATCGCGTCGATCGCGATACGAAACGGCGGCAGATCTTTCTCGCTTCCGCCGCCGACGGATCGGCGAAGCTCCTCTATGAGGAGACGGATGCCAAATGGATCGCCCCGTTATCGCGCATCGTCGAACCTTCGCCGCGCAACGATCAACTCATGTTCGCCTCGGAAGGCGACGGCTTCAACCATCTCTACCTGATCTCGCTCAAAGAGGGGAACGCGCAGCCTCGTCAATTGACGCGCGGCGCCTGGGAGGTCAATTGGGCCGCATGGCTACCTGACGGATCAGCCATCGTCTATTCTTCGACCGAAGAGGCGACGACCGAACGCCATCTCTACCTGCTCGATGCGCGCACGGGGATCGGAGAGCGCCTCCCTACGCCGAAGGGGATGAATACCGATCCGCAACTAGCCAAGAACGGCCAATGGCTTCTCTTCGAACACTCGGAATGGAACGTGCCGAACGACCTTTATGCGATGCGCCTCTGCCGGGATTGCGGCGAACGCCCGCGACCGGTGAAGCTGACCGATACAGTGCCGTCACGTTTCCGCGAAATCAAATGGACCGAGCCCCATTTCGTCAACTTCACGGCGAGAGATGGCAAAACCGTCCACGCGCGTCTCTACTTGCCACAGGACTTCGATCGCGCGCGTCGTTATCCAGCGATCCTTTTCGTGCACGGCGCAGGCTACCTACAGAACGTCATCAACGGCTGGAACAACTACTACCGCGAGGCGATGTTCAACCACCTTCTGGCGACGCGCGGTTACCTCGTGCTCGACATAGATTATCGCGGCTCCGCCGGCTACGGGCGCGAGTGGCGCACGGACGTGTACGACTTTCTGGGCGGCCTCGATCTTCAGGATCATCTTGATGGGATAGACTTCCTTATTCGGAACTATAACGCCGAACCATCACGCATCGGCGTTTACGGCGGCAGCTACGGCGGCTTTATGGCCGAGATGCTGGCGATGCGCGCTCCCGACAAGGTGGCCTGCGCAGCCGCGCTGCGCCCCGTCTCCGATTGGAAGAACTACTACGCTTCATCGCCAATCTACACGACCGAACGGCTCGGCTTTCCCGACAAGAATCCGGAGGCCTATCGGCGCAGCTCGCCCATCACCTATGCCGAACAACTGCGCCGCCCATTGCTCATCCTGCACGGGATGGTGGATGACAACGTGCATTTTCAGGATTCCGTGCAACTGGTCCAGAAATTGATCGAACTCGGCAAAACGCAGTACTTCGAAGTGATGTTCTACCCGAAAGAGAATCATTCGTTCGTCCGCCCTGAAAGCTGGACCGATGAGTACGAGCGGATCCTCTCTTTCTTCGAAAGACATCTCAGGGCGAATCCGAACGGCTCTCTTTGAAACCGCTAGAGTTCAAGCGCATCGCCGATGGGATCCGCAGCGAACGAGAAGAAGAGATCGCGGCGCTTGATCGTCGGACTGGGCGAAGTGCTTTGGGACATATTCCCTGAGGGGAAACGGTTGGGCGGCGCGCCCGCCAACTTCGCCTACGTTTGCGTTGCGCTCGGCGAACGCGCGGCGATCGCCAGCCGTGTCGGGCGCGACGAGTTGGGCGAGGCGGCGCTTCGCGCGCTCGAAGAGCGTGGTCTTCCTCCCGATTGGGTGCAAATCGATGCCGCCCATCCGACGGGGACGGTTCTGGTCCAATTGGACGAACGCGGCGATGCCCGCTTTGAGATCACGGAGCGAGTCGCTTGGGATTATCTCGAATGGACCGATCGATGGCGCACGCTGGCGCGCTCAGCCGATGCCGTCTGCTTCGGCACCTTGGCGCAGCGTTCGGCACCAGCGAGAGCGACGGTGCGAAACTTCCTTCGATCCACGCGCGATGAAACGCTCAAGGTCTTCGACGTCAATCTCCGCCCACCATTCTACTCGCGAGAAGTGCTCCACGAATCGTTCTCGCTCGCCGATATCGCCAAGCTGAACCGCGAGGAACTGCGCATCGTCGGCGACCTATTCGAACTAGATGGATCCGACGAAGAGATGCAGGCGCGCTCTCTGCTCGACAGGTTCGCGCTTCAGCTCGTGTGCGTCACGCGCGGCGCAGCAGGTAGCCTGCTCGTCTCCGCGCGAGAGAGCATCGAGCACGCGGCCCCTCGAATCGAAGTCGTCGATACGGTCGGCGCCGGCGATGCCTTCACCGCCGTATTGACCTGTCTCTACCTGGACCGCCGCCCGCTCGCGCTCATCGGAAGCATCGCCAATCGCCTCGCCGCATGGGTGGCGACACAACCGGGGGCGATGCCGCCTCTTCCCGAAAGCTTTCTAGCCGAGATCGCAGATCGCGATCGATTTGACGATCATGAGGATTGCGGATCCGATTAGGGGCGGCCCGGGGCACGATCGGTTTTGGCGATTATGGCTCAACTGGCTATGGGGCTCTATTCCCCTTTCGCGCCGCGGGCGGGTTTGAATATCACGGCGACCTCACGCCGCCAGTAGCGCTCGGGATCGCCATCGAAAGTCACATAGATGACGCGCTCTTTCACCCGACCGCTCTCCTTCACGCTCTCACCTACGCGCGCGCCGCTCGCTCGCTCTATCTCCCGCGGCGAGCGAACGTACAGGGGATACGTTTTGCCGCCGACCCCTTCGATGATCAAGCGCAAACCATCCGCGTTCGCAAACGCACGCAGAAGGCGCAAGCCTTGACTGCGCGCTCCGGGTTCGAGCGGTTGTGGTTCGACGTACACCTCAGTCCCTTCGTCATAATCGAAGACGGCGGCAAACGGAAGGGACTCGTCCTCAATCGTGACGATAGCGCGCTGGATCTCCCCCATCCGCTCGATCCTAAACGGAACGCGCCGTCCGTTCAGCTTGACCGCTCGAACGCGCGCATCGGACGGGAACGCCGGACCAAAAGTGAACTTCAATCCGCGGGAGCGGTCACCTGCCGCCGCGCCGCTTCGTCCAACATCGATCCTGAGCTGCCCCGCGCTGCGCCGTAAACTCAAATCGACACGCTCGCCCCCGATGGCAAAGCGTCTGACGCTCACTTGATCCCACGTGGCCGGTAGCTGCGGCATGAAGCGCAATTCTCGTCCGCCAGCGCGCGCCTCCAATCCCAAAAGCCCGCGCACTAACGGCGTGATCACCATCGCTTCGGACCACACCTGATGGTGCGACGAGCGGCCAAATGCCGCGTTGAATTCACCGGACAGCAATTCCGTCACATACCCCAACGCGCCCTCGAAAGAGAGTTGCGCGTTCGCCATCAACGCCTGATAACCGATGTGTGGCCGCCCGTAACGGTAAGCCCCCATCGCCACCCAACCGGTAAACAACGGCCAGACCGACCCATAGTGATAGGAGAGAGGATCATAAAGCTGGCTCTCGCGCGAGATGAGACGCGCCCCCCAATCGGTCATCATCGCCCCGCCCCCAAGATGGTCCAGTTCGCTCTCCGCCCTCCCCGCATCGAGCAACCCCCACCACAACGCGACGGCGGGAAGGACGGTATCCTCATCGATCAAAGTCGCCCGACTCAACTCCGCCAATCGCTTTTGCCGACTTTCGCGGTTCGGACCGCGCTCCGCTTCGGCTATCTGCATCTGCGGTCTGTGTGTCGCAAAAGCGTAGAACCCACGATCCGCCAACCAATAGGTCCGTTCGACTGCCGCGCGCGCTCTTTCGGCGTTGGCTTGCGCCGTCTGTGCGAGCTTCATATCGCCCATCAGCGCGGCAAGCTCGGCCAGCCCGCGCGAAGCCTCAATCCACAAACCCTGCAAGTAGATCTCTTCGTGCGGCGGATAGAGCGCTCCGCCTTCGACCCAACCGTGACCGACGCCCGTGTTCTCGATCAAACCATTGCCATCCGTATCGGTCTTGGCGCTGAACTCATACGCCCGACGAATCGAATCCCACTGCCGGCGAATGAACTCCACATCCCCGCTCGCACGCCAGTAATCGGCATGCGCGATCACATAAAGTGGCGTCGCATCGGCGCTCGCCCAAGCGTAAGGATAGTTCGTAAACCACCCGGTCAACGCCGCGCTCTGCGCGATTTCGTGCGGAATCTTCCCATCCGCACGTTGATATTTGGCCAAAAAACCCAGCGCCGTGCGCACCCCGGCCCAATCCCCGTAAGAGATAAGCGCAAAAGCCGTCCACAACGCATCCCGCCCAAAATACCACGCGAAACCGGGCCGCTCGCTCTCGCCTGAGGACCGAAAACCGGCAACCAATCCCGTGCCAAGCATGGGATTATCGACGATGCCCTTATCGATCCCAACCTTGGCCCAAGCGAAAGCTCGGTTGAGCTTATCGTCAGGCGTCGCAATCTCCAACGTCTCGCGTTGTAAGTTGGCGTAGTACTCCACATTCTTCGCGTAAAGCCGCGGAATCGAACCGAGCACGCCATTGTACGTAGCCTGCGCATACCCGCGCCCCTCCGCGCTCCCAACGATGACGACCGGAATCAAAAAACGCCGCGCCTCGTCCGGCAAGATCCTCATCCGAAAACGGTTCGGCTGATCGCGCGGCTCCTCCTGGTAGGGCATCACCGAAATGTCCTCGGCAAGCGGAGAACCGATCATGCCGACCAAACAGTTGGTCTCTTCCGTCAAGTAATAGACCCGCCCCCGCTCATCCCAACTGAGATTGGCCGTCATCGATCCGGCGGGCCACATCAACCTCAACCGCGGACGAAACGATGCCGTGATGGTGAGGGGAAGCACGCTCTCGACATCAAACAGCATGACGATCGCCGGTTCATCGACCGGCGTAAAGATGATCTGCCGCACGGTGAAAGCGGCATGCGAATAGACGAAAGTGGTCGCCTCCGGACGCACGGCGATCGATTTGGCGATCTCCGAACCCTGGATCTCCAATGGATAGCCTTCGAGCTGAAACGATAAGCGAAAATCGTCGAGGATCTTCAAGGGATAGACCCAAGCTTCGCACGAACGGTTCTCGTATCCGAAAACGGCAGCGCGCCTTCCGACGACATCGAAGAACTCGCCTTGCCGCGTGCGACGGGCAAGCTCCATCCCGCTACGTGGAAACTCGAATCGCGGCACCAAATCTTTCTCCGCGTTGTCGCTCTGTCCAGACATCAGCGCGCTCGCCGGAACGCTACACATGAATGAGAAGAGAAGGAGCACGATGATTTTTTCGATCCCCATCTTCCATGCATCCACCGATCGCCCTCGACTCGAGAGCGGACGCGCGTCAACCGATGATATAACCTGAGGGCGAAAGATGCTAATCCGCCCCGGACCATGAGCTTGAATTGAAAGAGCGGTCGCTCGATCGCCTCTGAGGGCCGAGACCTGACCTCGGACCACGCTCGACTCTTCCCTCTCGCCTTAGCAAGCGATGGATGCCGGTTGCGCTCCAATCACATTAACGACGGGCCTTATCGAAGACTACCCCTCACATCTGCGATCGGCTTTGACATATCGATCTCGCCTAGCGCGCCAACGTTCGCCATCGGCCACGGTCTGATTCACAAGGAACGAACCGCCCGACCGCTGGCGCGCGCGTACCCAGAGCTCGCCTTCAACAGGTTCATGGAGCGCGTCGGCGCCCGCCAACTTAATCGAGATCGCCCGCCAAACGGAGCTCTTGGTTGCAGAGAGGATCGGATCGTGGAGGCGGAGATCTGTCGAGACCAAAAGATCGAATCGATTCTCTTTCGCCTCGAAGGGGATGCTCCTCGTGAAACTGTTTCGATCTTGCCGAAAGAGGCGGACTTGAAATGGATCTCTGCAGCTTTATGGGAAGAGCAAAGCCAGCAACGTAGCTAGCGCCGCGGTGAGAAGCGCGCGACGGTTTATCCATTGCGCTCGACGCTGCAACTCTTCGATCGCGCGCCGATCCTCTACCCTCTCTTCGCCCGCGTCCATGTTGCGCATTCCGCGCGCCGCGAGCGCGATGCAGATCCGCTCGCGCGCCTGCAAGAACCCCAAGCTGGCGATCCAGATGGGGAGAAAGATGATCACTCGCCAAGGTCGCGGCACATCGTAAACGATGAAGATGAAAGCCCAAGCAACGCCGACGGCTAATGCGACGAAACCGAGCAAGCGTCTCTTACGTTGCTCCCGCGGCCCGATGTTACAGACTTCGCTCGCCATAATCGCAGTTCTTAAATCCAAATCCCGAAGCGCTATCGAGGATGCGCCTTGAGTTCAAGGCGCATCTGAACTGATCGTAGCCAGAGGTTGACCGGCGATGACGCGCTGGCCCGCTTTGACGCCGACGACGCGCAAAGTGCCGCTTACCGGCGCGCGTGCGACGACTATGTCTTCGCGATAAGCTGGTGACGGTTGAACGGCCTCTCGCTGCGCGATGACGAGATCGGTCATCGTCGATTGCTGAGCCTCTTGCGCATGCTGTAATCTCCGCTGAGCCTGCTCATAAAGCGCTCGCTCGGCATCGAGCTGAGCTTGAGTCGCCTGTCCCGAAGCGACCAACGGAGCCAAGCGTTGGACCTCGGCTTCATGTTTGACGACTTCGGCGCGCGCTGCCTCCACCTCGCTTTGCGCGGCGCGCAATCGCGCTGCCGCCTCAGCCCGATGGTCCTGCGGCGCAGAATCCTCCTCACGCTGGACGGCGATCTCGATGATCGGCGCTCCGACTTCGACGCTTACGCCCTCACCGACTAATACGCGCTTCACCTCTCCGGTCGCCGGAGCGTTCACGACGACCAACCGGCCCGGTCCAGTCACGCTCTCGCGCCCCGCATGACATCCGCAGAAGGGGAACAAAAGACACGAAAGCGCCAAAGCTTTGAGCGTCGAGCGATCGATCACAAGGAGCCCTTTCAAACGCAAACCTTCACCCGATTCCCGAATCGGTTCACTGTTCCGCCCGCGCGCCATCGCCCTCCTTATGCGCCTCGAAGAGCGATTTCGTAAAGATCCCATCCTCGATCCCATCTCCGCTTCCAACTTCAAAAGAGGTTGGGTGCCCGCCAGCCCCATCCCGCAAAATCGAAACGTTGTGTGCCGACAGGGTGATACCTGTCGCCCGCTGAAACTCAGCGATAGCCTTGTTGAGATCGATCTGGGCTTGCAATTCGCGCCCGCGCGCGGCGACGAGATCCGTCTGTCGCTGCAACACGAGGAAGACAGTAGTCGTGCCGGCGCGCAGTTGCCTCTGCTCGCTTTCATACTGCAGCTCAGCCGATCGGCGCGCCGCCGCCGCCGCCGTCAATCTCGCTTGCGCCGAACGCAAAGCCTGTAGCGCATTGCGCACATCGGATTCGATCGTTTGCTCCAACTGAGCACGCTGCCTGCTGATGACCCTCCCTTGCGCGAGCGCGCGTCCGAGATTGGCTTCCGCCGTGCGATTGCGCAACGGGAGCGAGATGCGCACACCGACGTGATAGGTCGGGTAATCTTGGCCCAACAGATGGGCCAGCGAAGTGAAGTAACCGCCAACCAAGCTGGGATTGATGGTGCTGGTCGTCCCGGTCGAGCTGACCTGCAGGGGCGGCAATCCGAGCAGGGCCGAAATATCGTTGACGCGGGTGATCAACTCGGGGCTCGTGCCGCGCGGCGATTGCACAGTCGGCACACGCGCACCGGCCAACCCGTTCGACGTGTAAGTCCCGACCAGATCGATCTGCGGCTTGGTCTGATCGCGATAATAGCGGACATCTATCTCGTTGATCTCGGCGCTAGCCTGTAGCTGCGCGATCTCCGGGCGATTCTTCAATGCATCCGCTACGGCTTGCTCCAAACTGATGGTCGGCGGGTTGAGATCGACCGGCGTGATCGGCGTGATGGCGCGCGACCATAGGGGCGACAGACGATCGCGCAGGATGAGCGTCTTCAAGCTGTTCTCCGCGCGCGTGACCGATTCTTGCGCCGCATAAACGTTCTGTTCGAAGGTCGCCACCTGCGTCTGCGCGGCGACGATATCGATCGGAGCGAGCACGCCCTTTTCCACCAACCGCTCGTTGCTCTCGACCTGCGTGCGCGCCTGTTTGAGCGCGTCGATCTGAACTTGCAGATTGCGCAACGCGAAGACCAGATCCCAATAGGCCTGTTCGACTTGCGTGATCACGTCGATGACCCGTTGGCGGAACTGCGCATCCGACAGCGACAGATTCCGTTTAGCGATCTCGATCTGCCGACGGTTGTTGTCGAATCTGAAGCCGCGCCAAAGAGGCTGCGTGTAGGTGAAAGTGAAGACGCTCGGGTACTGCGGATTGAGCGTCGCGAACTGATTGTTCGTCGTCAAGCGCGAGGAATTGAAGGTGAACTCATACGATCCGCCGCCGAAGGGCGAAAGGCCGTTCAACGTGAAGGAGCCGGTCGTATCGGTCTGCGTCAAGATCCCGTTCGCGCCGCCGCCGATGGTCGAGCTTGTCGGCGTCGTGCGCCGCTCGAAATAGTGTTCCATGGCGAGCACTGGATCGTACGCGCCGCGCGCCGCACGCAGAGCATATTCGGCGATCTCGACGTTGATGCGCGAGCCGTCGATGTCGTTATTGTTGCGCAACGCCATCGCGATCGCATCGCGCAGGGTCAGCGGCAACGGATCGCGGACATCGACGCCGACCCTTTCCGGAGGAGGCAAAGGGCGCAACGGGGCGGCGAAATTCGGCGCTACCGGCGGCGGCTCGGTCGGGATCTGAGACGGCATCAGCCCCGGCTCGATTCCGACGCTGCGGTTTTGCGCTGGCGCGCTATCCGTCAGCGTTCGGTTCTGCCCCCCAACCGCGCTCGATATGCCTGAGTTCGCCCGATCGAGCGCGGGCTGTCGATCCGCCTCTGGACCAGTTGGAGCGCCGACCGCGCCCGGCTTTTCCGCCTCCCGGCCAGCTTGCGGATTGCCGCCGCTCTGCGCTAGCGAAGCGACGACCAAGCTCGAAGCGAGACCAATAACGACGATAGACCTTCCAAACATCTTGCCCCTGATTCGAAGAGAACTCCTCAGGCGCTCAATCGCCCGTGGTCTGATCCGCATACCCCTTCTTCCGCTCACGGCGAGCCGCGGTTCCACGCGCGAACGCGCTCGCATAGCCTTTCGCCAAACCATGCTTGAAGGCTTGCGCCCAAGAACCGACTGCGGCGCTCGCGCGCTGCCAAACGCGCAACTCCTTCACATCGTCGAAGAGCGAGTAGAAGACCGGCACGGCCAGCAACGTCAACAGCAGACACAAGCTCTGACCGCCGACCACAAGCACGGCAATCGAACGGTTCGTCGCCGCGCCAGCGCCCGTCCCCAACAGAAGCGGGATCATCCCGGCAACAAGCGAGATCGTCGTCATCAGGATGGGGCGCAACCGATCGCGATTGGCTTGAATGATCGCCTCATATCGCTCCATGCCATGTGCGCGCAATTCATTCGTATGATCGATCTGCAAAATGGCGTTCTTCTTGACGATGCCGAAGAGCAGCAAGATCCCGAGCGCCGAAAAGATGTTCAAGCGCTGTCCGGCAAGAAGAGTCGAAACGAGCGCGAACGGGACGGCGAGCGGCAACGTCAGAAGGATCGTCACCGGATGGATGAACGATTCAAATTGCGCTGCTAGCACCAGATACATGAAGATGATCGAGAGCAGGAAGGCGAGCGCGAAGGCGTTCGTCGCGCGTTGCAACTCCTTCGACTGCCCCGTGACGCCGATGCGATAGCCCGGCTCCATGTGCAACTCCTGCGCATAACGTTGAATCGCCTCGAGCGCCGCCCCTTCCGAACCGTTCGGCGCGACGCTGGCCGAGATCGTCACCTGCCGTTGCCGATTGATGCGGTCGATCGAAGCGGGGCTGGTCCCCTCCTCTATGCGGACCAGTTTTTCGAGCTCAACCGGAGCGCCCAGAGACGAGGCGACCGTGAAACGGCGCAGACTCTCGCGGCTGCGACGGAACGGTTCATCCGCCTGCAACACCACATCGTACTGGTAAGAACCTTCGCTATAGGTCGTGATGCGTTGACCGGCGGCGAGGATGTTGAGCGCTTGCGCGACATCGCCCGCTCGCACTCCCAGATCGGCGGCCCGCTGCCGATCGATCACGATGCGCACCTCGGGCATACCGAGCTGAAGCGAACGCGAGGCGTCACGGATGTTCGGATCCTGCTTGAGTTTTTCGAGCAGACGGTTCGAGTATTCGTCGAGCTTTCCGAGATCCGGACCGGCGATGTAGAAGGCGAGCGAAGTCGAACGCCCCATACCGATGCTGGCGCCGATCGACGAACTGCCCGAAACGCTGATCTCGAAATCTTTCGAGTATTTGCGCAGCAGGTTGCGCGTCTTTTGGATCAGATCGGTCTGCGAATATTTGCGCTCCTCGACCGGCACCAGACGGACCAACACGAATCCGTTATTCACCCCGCCGCCGCCGAACCCCGCGATCGCCAACGTGCTTTCGACGCCGGGGATGTTCTCGCGCACGTCGCGCGCGATGCGATCGAGGATCGATTGCGTGGCGGCGAGGCTCGTCCCCTGCGGCGCGCGCAGATAGACCTGATAGGTCGATTCATCCTCATCCGGCAAAAAGTTCATGCCGACGGCGCGATAAAGCGGCCAGATCGAAGCGACCACCAGCGCGCAGATGAGCACGACGATCCAGCGATGGGCCATCGACCACTCGAGCATGCGCGTGTAGGTCCGGTCCAGCGCGCGATAGAAGCGCGACTCTTTCGACGACCCATGCCCCGAATGATCCGGAAGCAGCGCCGCCTCATCCACCTCGCCAACCTCGCCGACCTCGCTTTCAGCCTTCCCCTTGATCCAACGCGCGGCGAGCATCGGCGTCAAGGTGAACGAAACGAGCAAGCTTACGGCGATGGCCGCCGCGGACGTCAACCCGAAAGAGGACATGAAACGCCCGACGATGCCCGACATAAAGCCGACGGGCACGAAGACCGCCAACAAGCTGAGCGTCGTCGCCATCACCGCCAACCCGATCTCCCGCGTCGCCTCGATCGCCGCTTGAAACGGCGGCATCCCCTTCTCCTCGATGAACCGATAGATGTTCTCCAAAACGACGATCGCATCATCGATGACGATGCCGACCATCAAGGTCAAAGCGAGCATCGTCATCTGGTTGAGCGAATAACCCATTGCCGCGATGAAGCCGAAAGCCGAAATGATCGAAGCTGGGATGGCGAACGCGGCGATCAGGGTCGAGCGGAAATTCCAGAGGAAGACGAAGACGACAAGCGCCGCGAGCAACCCGCCGAGGATCAAGTGCTCCTCGATCGCATGCAGCGAGTTTTCGATGAACTCCGATTGATCGCGCGTGACCACCACCTTGAAATCGGGCGGCAAAAGCCGTTTGATCTCCTCCATGCGCTGCTTGACGGCCCGGATGACGGCCATCGTATTTTCGCCTGACTGCTTTCTTACGGCGACGGAGACCGAAGGCACGCCGTTTAAGGAAGCCGCCGAAGTCGGATCCGCGCCCGTATCTTCGACCCGCCCGATGTCGCGTATGCGCACCGGATAGTGGTTCTTCGTCGCGACGACGATGTCATTGAACTGTTCGACGCTGGTGACGCGGCTCATCGTGCGCAGGTTCGCCGTGCGCGCGCCTTCGTCGAATCGCCCGCCCGGCAACTCAAGGTTCTGCGTCCGCAGAGCATTGGCGACGTCCGTCACCGAGATGTTATAGGCTTGTAGCTTTTCGGGATTGAGGTAGATCTTGATCTGCCGCTGGCGGGCACCGTAGAGGAAGACATCGCCGACGCCATCGACCGATTCGAGGCGCTCGCGGACCTGCTTATCGACGATCTCCGTCAATTCGACGATCGGACGCGGCGCGCTGATGGCATATTGAATGACCGGCATCGAATCCGGATCGGCTTTCTGGACGATCGGCGGATCGGCAGTTTGAGGCAGCTGATTGAGCACCGTGTTGACCTTGTCGCGCACCTCCTGCGCCGCCACGTCCGGGTCCTTCTCCAAATTGAAGGTGATGGTGATGCTCGAACGCCCTTGGGATGAACTCGAGCGCATCTCGTCGATGCCCGGAACCGTGTTGACCGCGCCTTCGATCACGTCCGTGATCTCGGTCTCCATCTCCTGCGGAGCGGCTCCGATGTTCGTCGTCGTGATGGTGACCGTCGGCAGATCTATCTTCGGGAAACGATCGACGCCGAGCCGGAAGAAAGAGAAAGCCCCGATCACCGTTAACACGAGGATGATGACGGTGGCAAAGACTGGACGACGGACGCAAATCTCGGCTAATTTCTGCATAACTCCTCGCCTCTCAACTCAACGCCCAAAGGGCCGCTACGAACGCATCCTGAGATTATCGCATGCGCGCATCGCGCGTATACGCGCGCCAATACGTAAGATAGCTTAAAACTATCGCTCCAGCTCCAGTTTGACCCTGGCCCCTTCGTAAAGCTGTTGCAGATTGCTCGTCGCAACCGTTTCTCCATCGTTGACGCCCGAAAGTATCTGGACCATATCGCCCTCCTCTTCGCCGAGCTGCACGACCCGCAAGTGCGCCGTGTCGCCCTGGATGACGAAGACGCGATAGGATTGCGTGCTCTGATCGCGAAGCACCGCCGCGCGCGGGACGAGCACGATGCGTTGCGCTTGGCCGCGCAAGATGCGCACCAAAGCGAACATCCCCGAACGAAGGGCATTATCGCCGTTTTCGATCTCGGCCTCGACCGTCGCGGATCGCGAAGCGGGATCGATCGCCGGATTGATGGCGATGACGCGCCCGGTAAAGCGCCTTTCAGGGAAAGCATCGACCTCGAGCGAGACGCTCATGCCGGGATGAATCAAAGGCGTTGCGGACTCAGGCACCTGCGCCTGCAACTTGATCGGATTGGTCCGAAGCAGCGTGACGATCACCGAAGCCGGCGTGACATATTCGCCGACAGCCGCCGGGCGATTGCTGACGTAACCGGAATAGGGCGCCCGAATCACCGTATCGGCCAAGGCCTTCTGGGCCAGCGCAAGCTGCGCGCGGGCCGCCTCAGCAGCCGCCTGGGCGGTGCGGATCGCCTCGTTATTCTGACGCGCCGCGTTGATCGCTGCCTCCAACTGCTCGCGCGCGTTATTGGCGCGGGCGCGCGCCGTCTCAAGTTGCGTGCGATATTGATCATAAACGTTGCGCGCGACATCGCCCGTTTCGACCAATTCGCGATAGCGCCGTTCGTTGGCCTCAGCTAGCTTCAGTTCGGCGAGCGCTTGTTCGTAGTTGGCCCGTGCGGCGCGAACCTCTGGGATCGCATCGGCATTGAATCCGCCCCCCGGACGCAAGCCCAATCTCGCCTCCGCTTGGCGAACCGCAGCGAGCGCCTGCTGTAGATTAGCGCGCGCTTGTTCCACTCGAAGTTTCGCATCGCGATCATCCAAACGCGCGATGACGGCCCCTTGCCGCACGAAATCCCCCACGTTGACGTAGGTCGCGGCGATCTGCCCGGAAGTTTGCGGCGCGACATCCGACGTCTCATCGGCGATCAAACTGCCGGTCGCCTGTATGTACGAGGGGACTTCGCGCGCCGTCGCTACTGCCGTCGCCACAGCGATCGGCGCAAGCTCCGCCCGCTCCGCACGCGCGTCGGCGCTCATGTTAGAACGATTGCAAGCCGAACCTCCTCCCAAAACTAAAGCTGCGACCACGAACCATGTGGTCGCAACGAATCCCCCCCGACGGAAGAAGAATGATGCCATACTCCCCTTATCTAACTGACCTCTCGAATCTTAAAGACGCCCTCGGCCTTCGCTCGGTTACAGTTTTCTACAGTTCGCAGGACATCGCCACACATTATGCACCCAAACGGAGCTGCGCCGTAAACTCGCGCGAGGAATTCGCGCGCCGAAGGGCGTATAATGTCGGCTCGCCAGGGCGAATCGAGAGCGCCGAGATGAGGCGGGCGTCCTAAACCACGAGGGCACCTGAACGCGGCGCGGAGTCCTCGTCGTTATTTTCGCGAAAGATGAGCGAAGTCGAAGACAAAACCCAGGAGACCGCCGAACTCACGGCGCAACTAAGCGATGCGGCGCTCGTCAACCGAACTTGCGCTGGCGACGAAACGGCGTTCGAAGAGCTCTTCAACCGCCACCGCCGCCGCGTCGCCATCATCGCCAGTCGCTTCTTTCGCCATCGCGAGCAGATCGAAGAGATCATCCAAGAGAGCTTCGCCAAAGCCTATTTCGCCTTGAAAGAGTTCAACAACGCGCAGGACCAGTCCTTCGCCGCCTGGCTGGCGCGCATCGCCTTCAACGTCTGCTATGATGAGTTGCGACGGCTAGCGCGCCGCCCGGAGAATTCCTTGAGCGAACTCTCCAAAGAAGAATGCGAGTGGCTACGCGAGCGTATCTTCGTCGAACCGGGGCGCGATATCGAAAAGAGCCTCGCCCTGCGCGATCTGGCCGATAAACTCCTCGCGCGCCTCAGTCCGGAAGATAGGCTCGTGCTGATCATGCTCGATGTCGAAGGGATGTCAATCGCTGAGATATCACAAGCGACCCGCTGGTCGCAGGCCAAAGTCAAGGTGCGCGCTCACCGGGCGCGCGCCGCGCTGCGGCGCGTGCTGAGCAAACTGCTCTAACAGCGCGGATATGTAACCGATCCTTCATCTCGAACGTTTTCAAGCATAGGGGACGCTCTGACAAGAAAGCGAGGGTGCTCAAGAAGGATGTTCCGACGCTCCGACGCCGACCGAGATCGCAAACTCAATCAAGCCGGGCGCCAGCTCTTACAAACGGTGGCCGCGCTGAACGAGGCAGAGGCCGAAGAGGCCGCCGCAACCCCTTTCCTTTTCGCTCGCGTCCGCGCTCGCATCGAGCAGAAACGCGCAGAGGAGAACGGGTTGATCTTCTTGCGAGTCCTCTACCGCGTCGTGCCGACGATGGCCTTGGCAACCATTCTGGCGTTGCTTTTCCTCTGGCTGGGCACCGATTCCCGCCTGACTTCACGCAGCTCGAATGAAGATCTGCTGCTAAGCATCAACGATGTCGGCGCCGAACGGATCATCTACATCGATCGGCGCTCGATCACGAACGATGAGGTGCTGGCGAACATCCTCAGTCGAGAAGAGCGTGCGGAGGCATTGAATGAGAATTCTAAATGACCTGAGGGCCAAGATCTGGGCGACGGTGATCGCCGTCTTCATCTTAGGGTGTGCGACCGGCGCCGCCCTGAGCAGCCTGTACCACCTGAAAGCGAGCAGCAACGCGCGCCAAATGGGCAATAAGAAGGAGGCTTTTTTCGATGAATTGCGGCGCGACCTATCTCTGACCGATGAACAAGCGGCCCAGATCCGCCTCATCTTGGACCAGACGAACGAACAGTTCCGCCAACTCCGCGCGGAGGTCAGGCCGCGCTATGAAGCGATCCGCCAATCGGCGCGCGCGCGCATCCGCGCCGTACTTAACCCAGAACAGCGCGCCATCTTCGACGCCAAAATAGCCCAGAAAGACGCCCGGCGAAACGAAGGCGAGAAAGATGAACGATAGGGGCGCGTGGGGACTGTTCCAACAGAACTTTCGCCAAAGCCCGAGGCTCGTCACCAACGAAGCCCCACGCGCCCTTCCCCCATAAGCCTTTCAGACCTACTCACCGCACCAGAACAACAACTCGATTCGCCCTCTCTGCAAAACTTGGCCGCCCATAAAACCAATCACCACACCCACCTGATTCACCCGCCCGCCCGGCTCTCCGCCAGCTTGAACCAGCAATGCGGCCACTCAACTCGATCGCAACTGCCATAAACCCGATACCCTTCACCTATCGCTTCAGCGACGAGCGAAGCGACCACCCGACAAACCTCCGGATGCTGACTGACTACCGCAGCAAACGGACAGATGCGACTATCGATGACCCAACCATCGGCTTCTGCGCGAAGCTCCGCCACACCACCTAAAAGTTCGATCATCTCTAACACGCGCCGCGCCCTTTCCTCAATAGACGCCCCCTCGGATGGGCTGTCCTCTCTGGTCCACCGCGCCGCCAAGGAGCGCCCGACCTCGCTTAAAGCTTCGCCTAACGCCTCGGCAGAGATCCGCCCCTTCAATTTTGAAAGCAGTTCGTTAAGCAGCTCATCATAGGCCTTCGGGAATAACCGTTCGGCCTCCGGCGTCAATTCGTAAGCGTAGTGCGGCTTGCGCCGCCCGCGCCGAATCCCGCTCTGCCTGACAAGCCCATCTCGCTCGAGCGCGAGCAGGTGCGCCCGCACCGCGTTGTCCGTCAACTCGAGCCTTTCGGCCAGTTCGGTGACAGTCGCACGCTGCCTCCGCAGAAGGAGCACGATCCGACCGCGCGTGCTGCAGAAGAAACGCTGATCGAAAGCGCCCATAACGGAACTAAGTATACCCGTTTCGGCGGCGAGTAAAAAGTCAAAAAATCTCTTGACTTATTTGCCGAAAAGGTTTATCCCTAAGAGCGTCGGGAGGCCATCATGGGTGAAGGTTCAGTCTCTGCCATAGCGCGCGTCGCAGAAGCGCGTCTTCCCACAGAATTTGGCGAGTTTCGTCTCATCGGTTATCATTCGCCCAGTTCTAATGAAGAGTTCGTGGCGCTCGTGCGCGGCGTGCCCGCTGCCGAACGTCCGGCCCTTGTACGCATCCATTCGCAATGTTTGACGGGCGATGCGCTCGGCTCTTTGCGGTGCGATTGTGGGCGTCAGTTGCGCGAAGCTTTGCGCATGATCGCTGCGGAAGATTACGGCGCGATCGTCTATCAGATGCAAGAGGGCCGCGGCGTCGGCATCTTGAACAAGATCCGCGCCTATGCGTTGCAGGACGCGGGGGCCAACACGGTCGAAGCGAACAAGCTTCTGGGCTTGCCTGTTGACGGGCGGCGCTATGACGAATGCGCTGAAGTCCTGCTCGATCTAGGTTTCAAGCGCGTGCGCGTTATGTCGAACAATCCGGCGAAGATTCGCGCGCTACGGCGCGCCGGGTTGGAGGTCGTCGAGCGCGTTCCGCTCCCGATAGAACCACACGAATCCTTCTCCAATTACTTACGAACCAAACGGGCCTTGATGGGCCACCTGATCACGAAGGAGACTTATGAGCAAACGCGAAGCGACGGTTGCCCGTGCCGATGAATTGCGCAACGGAGAGATGCGCCAAGTGGAAGTTGATGGCGTTGAGGTCCTGCTTGCGCGCGTCGGCGATCGGTTCTACGCAGTGGGCGCGCATTGCACACACTACGGCGCGCCTCTTGCCGAAGGTGTGTTGTGCGGCGAGCGCATTATTTGCCCGTGGCACCATGCCTGCTTCAATGCGACCACCGGGGAGATGGAAGAACCACCAGCGCTCGATGCGCTTCCTCGTTACGACGTGCGCGTCGAGGCGGGCCACGTCATCGTCTCGCTGTCTGAAGATGCCGGAGACAGGCGAGTGGCGCGGATGAGCCGCCGCGCGCCGAACGATGCGCGCCTGTTCGTCATCTTGGGCGGCGGGGCGGCAGGTTACATGGCGGCGCAGACCTTGCGCGAAGATGGTTTCACAGGCCGCATCCTGCTCATCTCAGACGACGGCCATCTGCCCTATGACCGGCCCAACCTGAGCAAAGACTATTTGGCTGGCAATCTTGGTGCCGATGCCCTGCCGCTGCGCTCTGAAGAGTTCTTCCGCGAGCATGAGATCGAAATCGAACTGAACCGGAAGGTCGCGCGCGTCGAAGCGGCGAACAAGATCATCAGGTTCAGCGATGGGGCGTCGCTTCGCTATGACGCGCTGCTTGTCGCCACCGGGGGCAAACCGCGCACGCTCCCAGTGCCCGGCGCGGATCTCGGAAACGTCTTCACGCTCCGCAGCCGCGATGATGCTGAACGGATCGTCGCCTCGCTCGGCACCGCGCGGCGCGCCGCCGTCATCGGCGCCAGCTTCATCGGCATGGAGACGGCTTCGAGCCTCGCCGCGCGCGGCCTCTCCGTAACCGTGGTCGCTCCGGAATCCGTCCCATTCGAGCATACGCTTGGCGCAGAGATCGGCGCACTCTTTCAGAAGCTACACGAAGAGAACGGCGTTCGGTTCAAACTCGGAGCGAAGCTTGCGCGTTTCGAAGGGCAGCGCCGCGTCGAGGCAGTCATCCTTGAAAGCGGTGAACGGATCGAAGCCGATCTCGTCATCGTCGGAGCGGGCGTCAAACCGGCGACGGAATTTCTCGAAGGCGTCGAGAAGACGAAAGATGGCCGCGTCGTGGTAGACGATCGGCTTCGCGCCGCCGAAGATCTTTATGCCGCGGGCGACATCGCAAGCTTCCCCGACGCGCGCACTGGCGAACGCGTACACATCGAGCATTGGCGCACGGCGATGCAGCAAGGTCGCGTCGCCGCGCACAACATGGCCGGACGCGAAGCGATCTACGCGAGCGTGCCGTTCTTCTGGACGCAACAGTTCGATCTGGTGCTCACCTACGTCGGCCATGCGACGAAGTGGGACGAGGTGATCGTGCAGGGCAGCATAGAAGGGCGCGATTTTCTCGCTTTTTACGTGCGCGATGGGCGAGCCTTGGCCGTCGCGGGCGTGAATCGCGATCGCGAAATGGCCGCCATCGAAGAGCTGATGAGGCTCGGGCGTATGCCATCCGCCGAAGAGCTTCGCGGCGGGCAGGTGGATCTTCTGGCGAGATTGAAGTGAGACGGGCAGCACGTCAGTCAACTCGCGCGCTTTGAACGATGAGTGAAAGGGGCAAGACCTCCTCGGGTATCAGTTGGCCACCAAGGCGCGGAATTCTCACCCAGAAAGGTGAGTGAAAGGCGCATCGCTCCTCTGCCTTGCTCATGAGAGAAGGCGCGGGATTCTCACCCGGAAAGATGAGTGAAAGAGGCGAAGTCACTTCGGACACCCCGCGAGTTTCCGTCATCGTACCGACGCGCAACCGCCCGCAGTTGCTTCGTGAAGCGCTGCAGAGTCTGGTCAAACAACGCGGCGTGCGTTTTGAAGTGATCGTCGTCAACGACGCTGGCGAGGACGTGCAGAGCGTGATCGATGAATTTACGGGCGCGCTCGACATCACGTACATTCAATTGGCACGCAATCAAGGACTCCCTGCCGCGCGCAATCGCGGCGTTGAACGCGCTCGCGGCTCATACATCGCCTATTTGGACGACGACGATCTTCTTCTCCCTTCGCATCTGGCGAGGCTGGCTGCGCGGCTCGACGCTCGAAGCGATGTCGGGTTGGTTTACGCAGATGCTCTTCTTTTGCGCCAGAAGTTCGCGGAAGAAGGTCTTCACACAGTGGCCCATCGCATCTTGGCGCATGATTTCGACATCGAGATCATGCGGCACGACAGTTTCATCGCGCCTTCGGCGATGATGCACCGGCGCGAATGCTTCGATGCGGTCGGCGGATTTGATGAGGCGATGCGCTGGTGCTATGAGGATTGGGACTTCCTGCTGCGCGTGGCGAACCGATATCGCATAGAGCGGGTCGCCGGCGCGACCGCCGTGATCCGCTTGCGCAACGACAACATGTCGCGCGTCGTCAGGCCGGAACGCGCTCGCGCCGCCCGTCTGCTTCAGCAAAGATACGGCGCAGGCGAGATTGAGCCTAAAACCTTCTGGGAAGTAGCCGATACGCTCGAAGCGATGAAATCAAATAGGTAGTGAAGAGACCTTGTAAAGTGGGCGAAAGCTTGGTTCGGGCGAATAAGATGAAGAAACTCAGCGCCAACCATCTAGAGCCCACATTCGACCGGATCACACGATAAGAAAAGCCCTCGAAGACGGCGCGGCCCGCCAACGCGCTCGACATCACCTGCTCCCAACCTAAAGTTTCAGCCTTCGGCGGCTCATCCCACGCGCGCCTTGTGACTAAAGCGAGCGTCGAATGACCACGCCCCCGCGCCGACGATGAACAGGAAGATCAGCCCGAGCAACATCGAGTAATCGGTGCGCGCTTCGTGGGCCATCTGCCAGAAGCCAGAGCGAAGCAGAATCGGCACTTTCGTCGTCGCGATCGCCACCAGTATGATGGCGATGAGCGGGATGACGGCAAGCCGTGTAAGCAGACCGAGAATGACGAGCGTCCCGCAGACGATTTCGAACGCGCCGACTACGGGCGCCATCACTTCCGGCGCGGGGATACCGATCTTGGCGAAACGACCTGCCCCGACATCATCTGGCCGGATGAACTTCTGTATCCCTTCGGACAAGAAAACCAAGCCAACCATCAGGCGTATGAGCACTGTTGCCGCCGGAGCTTGCGTCTCGATCAGCCTCTTGAGCCTCACAACCCATCCCCCTTCGCCACGGAGGGGATCTTACGTCGAACTAGCTGCAATTTCGTGCCGATCATCCTAGCAAGCAAAGGAAGCTAGATCAACTTCAGGCGATCGCCGATCCGTTGAAGCTTCCCTTCGTCGGCTCTTGCCCGCTCGGGAATGCCCGACCGGGTTGCAATCGTCGATTCGCTGGCGCTCCTCTCCGCCGTCACAAAGACCGACTTCAGACCGCTGCTGATCAGCCATCCGCCTCGACTTTGCCTGGGATCTTATCCGAAAAAAATGGATCTCCATCCAAATTTTCGTAGATCGCACGCGGCTTCCGTCGCGCGATTTAGCTGGATTTGCCGTTTTTACGGCAACTTCGGTGCTCAGAACCGAGTGGAATGATATTTGCTTCTTTATTCTGTGAGCCTGTCAACCACTTCCAGCGAGTTTTCGAGTTTTTAAATAGCGTCTTGCCCATCGGTGCTCTTCCAGTCGTTCGCGACAACCTAAGGAGGGAGATCCGAAGATGAGACAACTCGACTTTCGACTAGCGCCAGCGATCGTTGCGCTCTTTCTAATCCTGATCGGCAGCCAAACTGGGATGGCGCAAACGACGACCGGCGAGATCCGTGGGACGGTGACCGATGTGAATGGGAGCGCCGTCGCTGGAGCGAGCGTCATTGCAAGAAACCAGGGGACCAACGTCGAAAACCGAACCACAACGACCGGTGAGGGCGTCTATGCTATCCCGAATTTGATCCCCGGAAGATACAGCATCATCGTTGAATCGCCGGGGTTCAAGCGTTCGATCACCACGGATGTGAGCGTCAACCTAGGTCAGATCACGACTGTGGACGTCGTCTTGCAACCCGGCGGGGTTCAGGAATCAGTGACGGTGACGGCGGGAGCCGAGGTGCTCCTTCAAAGAGACCAATCGCAACTGTCGACCACCATCGAATCGCGCCGGATGGCGGAACTGCCCGTTAACGTTGCCGGAGCAGGGCTTGACGTGGTCGCTCTGTCAGTTCCCGGAGTTTTCCCTGGTTTTGGCAACGTCAATAGCAACGGGATCACCCTTTCGGTAAACGGGCAACGCGCCCGTTCAAATAACTTCACCATCGATGGGATGGACAATAACGATCTTTCGATCGGCGGCCCCTCGTTCTTCATCGACAATGCCGATCTGGTCGGCGAACTCCAGATCATCACCAACAATTTTTCGGCCCAATACGGACGCAACCAAGGGGCGATCGTCAACTACGTCACCAAGAGCGGGACGAACGAATTTCACGGCAGCGCCTTCGTCTTTCGGCGCGACCGGGCGGTCCTCGATAGCTTGAACAACATCGAACGGCGCAGCGGCCAGCTCAATCCGCCCCGTCTCAAATACACGGTTTTAGGCGGAACGTTAGGTGGGCCGATCATCCGTGACCGCGCCTTCTTTTTCGTCAGTTTCCAGAAGATCCTCTCGCAAGCTTTTTCGCAGCTACGCACCACCAGCTTAGCCATCCTGCCACAGGAGTTTCCGCGCCTGTTACAAGCTTTTCCGAACAATCCGGCGATCCAAGCTTATGTCAACTACAGCGCGTTTGCGCTCACCCGACTAGGCGAAGTTAGGCCTCGTTCTGATCGCCCGATTGAGACGGTGGTGCTAGGCGGCCAGAGTTTCCAAGCCGCTGCTGTTGAAAGACTCTTCTCATCCCCTTACGAGGAGAATCTGCCGACGATCCGCGGAGACGTGAATTTGACGAACAAAGATAAGATCTCCGCGCGTTACCTCTTCCAAAAAGGGACGGGCATCAACGCGCTCGGCACGGTAGGCGGTTTCTTCGGCGACCAGCCTGCTCAAAGCAAGAACTTCGGCGCGAGCTACATTCGGCAGGTTTCTAACACCTCCTTCAATGAGTTCCGTTTCGCCTATCAATCCCTCTTCGTCAAGTTCGGCGGCGGGTGCGACGAAAGCCTTCTGGAGTGCATCCCGGACCCGTCGAACATCGGCAAAGCTTTCACCAACATCACCTTCACCGGGATTCGCGGCACGACCACAGGACAAAGCCTTCTTGCCGTTGGGCCAGCGACCAACTTGCCGCAAGGGCGCATCGTGACCACATATCAGTTCGCCGACAACTTCTCGTTCACCTTCGGGCGCCATTCGCTGATGGCCGGCGTCGATATACGCCACTTGACCAACACCGTTCCTTTCCTTCCCAACATCAATGGCGCCTTCTCCTTCAACACGGCGGACCGGCTCATCGCCAACAATCCCGCCCAAGTCGTGGTAGCCGTCGGGCCTGACACGATCAGCTACAAAGAGAACGATTACTACTTCTTCTTCCAGGACGACTGGAAGGTGCGTGACAACTTAACGTTGAATCTCGGCATACGTTATGAGTTGCCGGACCAGCCGATCAACACGCTCCACGACTTGACGGTCGCGCGCGAAAGCGATCCGAACCAAGCCATCTGGCGGCAGAGCCTGCCGTTGACTGTGCGCACCATCCCGTTCATACCGCGCGATAAGAACAATTGGGCGCCGCGTTTTGGTTTCGCTTGGACGCCACGCTTTGGAAGCGGCCTCCTGCATAAGTTGGTCGGAGAGGAGGCGACCGTCATCCGCGGCGGATACGGCATAGCTTACGATCCGAGCTTCTACAACATCATGCTCAACATTTCGACCGCTTCGCCCGTGGTCTTTCTGCAAACGATCACCAACCCGGCAGGATCGCCGATCTTTCCGCTCCCATCGGCCAATCCGACGGGCGACGTCGTGCGCAACTTCGCACAGTCGCGCGGTTTGGTTCAGAGGAACACTTTCGATCCACGCTTCTTCACGCAGACGATCGTCGCCTCGAACTTCCATTCACCTTACTCGCAGCAGTTCTCGCTCGGGATTCAGCGTCAGATCGACCGCAACAACGCCTTCGAGATTCGCTACGTCGGCACGCGCGGAGTCGGGCTCTTCCAAACCGTCAACCGCAATCCGGACATCAGCCGTCTCTATAACGGTTTCAGCGTCACCATAGGCAACACGACTTTCAACTTCCCCGCCTTCCGACAGTTCATCCCACAGGGGATCACGCCGCTCACTTGCACGGACAACCCGAATACGCCAGATAACGAGGGCGTCTGTAACGGTCGCATCCTCCAACAAGGATTGCTCCGCTCGCGCGAGAACACAGCCCAATCAACTTACCACTCGCTGCAAACCTACTACAATGGGCGCCTGTTCAATCAACTGAACCTCACGGTGAGTTACACCTGGAGCAAGGCGTTGGATAACGCGAGCGAGATCTTCGCCTTCGGTGAACAGGCGACTTCGCAAAATCCTTTCGATCTCAATAAGCTTGAGAAGAGCATCTCTGGTTTCGATCGCCGGCATGCGCTCTCGCTCTCTTACATCTGGGAACTTCCTTTCTTCAGAGAGCAGCGTGGGTTCATCGGTCAAACCCTGGGCGGCTGGCAGATCAGTGGCACCTACTTCCTTGGCAGCGGGCGCCCCTTCACAGCTTCACAACAGCTTAACTCCCTGCTCGGAACGCGAAGCTACGTCGATAACACGTTCAACCTCACTTTCTTCGGCAATTGGGACAACGTGCGGCCATTCACGGGGAACCCCAAAGCCGATCCCCGCTCCGCAGCGATCACGGACATCGATGCGGCGTTGCGCGGATTGACGAACGGTTACGTCCCGAGTCCGACCGGCTTCTACTCGCTCAATGCCTTCAACCAAGGCCGGGGCGCCGTTCCGGTCAGCATCAACGATGTGCGCTTTATCATCAACGGTCCCGGCGCGGCGATGCGCTTCGGCACCCCGTTTGGTACCGAGCCGCGGAATTCGCTCCGCGGACCGATCCTGAATCAACTGAACCTTTCGATCTTCAAGACCTTCGCCATCCCGGAGAACATCAAACTTCAGCTCAGGCTGGAGATGTTCAACGCCCTCAACCATCCAAATCCGGGCGCGGGAACGGCTAGCGGAGATTCTATACCGCCGGGCAATGGCCTGTTCGTTGATTTCGCCGGCTCGACCTTCAATGAAAGAGGCGAGTTCACTTATGCCCGTCGCATAATTCAATTGGGCATGCGCCTTATCTTCTGATCGCAATTCCCAGCCAAGCAGCGAGAGGAAGGGGAAAGGACTCCTCCTCCTCTCGCCCCCCTCAAATTGCGAGGAACTAGGCGGCCCCTCACGGCGTATTGCTCTTTCCGCGATTTGAGACCTCGAACGGAAAGGAGCAACATTTCAGGTGAGAATCGTCCGTGCTGTAATTACCGTTCTTCTCTTGTCGCTCACAGCCAACGCGCAGCGATCTGTCCAGCAGAGCGTGGTTCAGATGCTCACGGAAATGGCTGAAAATTACCGGCAAAAGGTCGATGATCGAACTTCGATGAAGGTTCAGATCAACATCCAGCCGACTGCGGAGATCTGGTACGTGATCGTCGAACCTAACCGGAAGGTGACCGTCAGTCAGGACTCGAATGGACCAGCGCAATTCATCTTCACGACCACTGAATCTACGCTGCGCAAAATCTACCGCGGCGAGATGACCGCCCTCACAGCCGCCGCACAAGCGAAGAGTTCCGATCCAACGCCGCTCAAACTCGAATTCGGTCCGGGCGTCGCGTTCGATCACGCGACTCGGATCAAGTTGTTCGACTTCCTCCAGCATTTCTTCAACAGGACATCCCCGGAGAAAGTCCTGTTTGGCGAAAGGCATTCGAGGGTCGTCCACGGCGCTCACGCCGTCCCGCTGTACTACCATCCCGGCCTCAGAAGCGCTTGGTACATGATCAAGAAGGGCGAGCGGCTCAACGGCCCCGGCGACGTCAATCCGTTTCCCCAAGCTTTCATCTTCATTTCGGGAGAAGGGTTCGCAAGGATCGGGGGGAAGACGATCAAGGTCAAGGGAGGCGAGGCGTATTACATCCCGCCCAACTCAGAGCACTATGTGTGGAACAGCAAGAAGAGACCGTTGGTGTTAATCTTTCTCGCTTGGGGAGACGGCGCGTGATGGTCCCAGCGCAAACACGGTCTTAAAGAGTTGCGGCCAGCTGAAACCCAATCGGATGTCTCTGCCGAAGCGCCTTACCTTGATCTCCTCAGCTACCGATCGTCGGCGATTTCACTAAAACGAGCGAGGAGCGGGATGAGAACTTATCCCGCTCCTTCACCGGAAGGATTTTAAAATCGAATTCGCCGGAAACTTCGGTAAGCCATCACCGCCGCGAAGCGCTTGGCGATTTCGGCCCTAACGAACGCCAAGCAGTATCTCCATCGTCAGTTGATCGAGCCGTTCGTATTTCAATCCCTTGCTTGCGAGCGCCGCGCGATCGAACTGGCGCGCGAGCAGAGCTGACGCTGTCTCTTTGGAGAATTTGCCGAACGCTTCTCCGTCGGTTTCCTTGATTTCAGCGAGCAGAGCTTGAATCTCCGGATCGGCGTTCCACCTTTCGGCCTTCTCCTTCAAGATCAAGTAGGTGCGCATGCAGCCGCGCGCGAAGTCCTTGACGCCCTCGTAATCCTCCGTGCGGTAGGCGTGCGCGTCAAAGTGGCGTGGTCCAGCATAGCCGACATCTTCAAGGAATTTGACGAGCCAGAAGGCCGCCTTCGGGTTGGCCGAACCGAACCGGAAGTCTTGGTCATAGCGACCGGGCAATTGATCGTTCAGATCTATGTGGAAGAGTTTGCCCGCCTCCCACGCCTGAGCGACCGCGTGCATGAAGTTCAAACCAGCCATCGTCTCGTGTGCGACCTCGGGATTGACGCCGACCATCTCCGGATGATCGAGCGTTTCGATGAAGGCGAGATAGGCCCCGGTCGTCGGGAAGTAGATGTCGGCGCGCGGCTCATTCGGCTTCGCTTCGAGCGCGAACTTATAATCGTATCCCTGATCCAAGGAGTATTCGCACAGGAAATTGACCGCGTCGCGCAAACGTTTGATCGCCTCATCGGGACGCCGACAACCGTCGGTCTCCGTCCCTTCGCGCCCGCCCCACAGGACGAAGATCTTCGCGCCCAACTCCGCGCCGAGATCCATCGCGCGCATCGTCTTCTGCAGCGCATAGGCACGCACGCGCGCGTCGTTCGACGTAAAGGCGCCATCGCGGAAGACCGGATCGAAGAAGAGGTTGACCGTCGCCATCGGCACGACGATGCCGTGATCCTCGCACGCTTGCCGGAACTCGCGCACGATGCGGTCGCGCTCCTGCGGCGTCGCATCGATCGGCACAAGGTCGTTGTCGTGGAAGTTGACGCCCCACGCGCCGACTTCGGCGAGCAGGCGAACGATCTCGACCGGCGAAAGCGTGGGGCGCACCTCTGCCCCGAAGGGATCGCGCCCACGATTGCCGACGGTCCATAGACCGAAACTGAAGCGATGCTCAGGACGCGGCGTGTATTTATCCGTCATAAGCCTTAACCTCACAATCTTTCATTAGGATTTTAGTGCCCCTAGATCCTGTGAAGACGCGAGATTAATCTTCGGTCACAAGCATAGTCAAGCGCAATGCGCACCACATCAGCCAACAGGTCAGCCGAAACGCCGAACTCACCTTCGGTCACAAGCATAGTCAGACGCGATGCGCACTATCACAGAGCCAAGGCGCTGACTTATCCTCCCAACCAAAGCACTTTTTATGCCATCCTAAAGGATTATTCTGCTAGAATACGTCCGCTTCGGAAGTCGTCCGACTCGCCGTGAGGAGATGATGAGGCTTGCCCGCTCGCTAGCTGTTATCGCCATCGTCTGCCTCCTGTTCGCTGGAGCGCACGGACAGGGATGGAAGCTCGTTTGGGAAGATGAGTTCAACGGTCGCCGCAACGCTCCGCCCGACGCGAAGAACTGGACCGCCGAGGTCGGCGGTCACGGTTGGGGGAACAAAGAGCTCGAGTACTACCTCGCTGGACCAGAAACGGCCTATCTCGACGGAGAAGGACATCTCGTCATCAAGGCCGATAAGAGACGATTGCCGCCGCAGTTCAAATGCTGGTATGGACCATGCGAATACGTTTCGGCGCGCTTGACGACAAAGAACAGGTACGCTGCGCTCTACGGCCGCATCGAAGCGCGCATCAAGCTGCCTCGGGGGCAAGGCATCTGGCCCGCTTTCTGGATGCTCGGCGCGGACATAGATCGCGTCGGCTGGCCCGCTTGCGGCGAGATCGACATCATGGAGAACATCGGGCGCGAGCCCTCCACGGTGCATGGGACGATTCATGGGCCGGGATATTCAGGCGCGAAGGGGATCGGCGCGCCTTATAGCTTGCCCGGCGGACGGCGTTTCGCCGATGATTTTCACGTATTCGCGATCGAGTGGGAGCCGAACGCCATTCGTTGGTACGTGGACGATGTTCTCTATGAGACGCGCACGCCCGCCGATCTTCCGCCCGGCGCGCGTTGGGTCTACGATCATCCTTTCTTCATTATCCTGAACGTCGCCATAGGTGGCAGTTGGCCCGGCGCGCCTGACGAATCGACGCAGTTTCCGCAAACGATGCTGGTCGATTACGTGCGCGTCTATAAGCATTGATCCGATTTTCCGAAGTCGAAATCCCGCATCTTCGAGGGCAAAGAGAGATGGGAGAAAAGCTCTTTCTCGGCATAGACGTTGGGACCGGCGGCACACGCGCCGTCGCCATAGACGAAACGGGTCGCGTCGTCGCCGCCGCGACCGCAGAACACGAGCCTTTCGCCTCGCCACAGACGGGTTGGGCTGAACAGCATCCGGAAGACTGGTGGCGTGCCACACAGCAGGCCGTGCGCGCTGTGCTCGCGAAAGGCGTGAGCGCCGACAGGATCGCCAGCGTCGGTTTCTCGGGCCAGATGCACGGCTCCGTCCTCCTTGACGAACGCGGCGAAGTGATCCGTCCGGCGCTCATCTGGTGCGATCAGCGGACCGATGCGCAATGTCGAGCGATCACGCAAAGAATAGGCGCCGAACGGCTGATCGAACTCGTCTGCAATCCGGCTCTGACGGGCTTCACGCTTCCCAAACTGCTCTGGGTGCGTGAGGTGGAACCGGACCAGTGGCGGCGCGTGCGCTCCATCTTACTGCCGAAAGATTTTGTCCGTTTCAGATTGACGGGCGAACGTGCCAGCGATGTCGCCGATTCATCCGGAACGCTCCTCTTCGACGTGAAGAACCGGCGCTGGTCCAGCGAGATGCTCGCCGCTTTTGAGATCCCCGAAACGCTGCTGCCGCGCGTCTTCGAATCGCCCGAAGTGACCGGCCAGATCTCGGCGGCGGGCGCGGCGGCGACGGGCTTGCGCGAGGGGACGCCGGTCGTCGCCGGAGCGGGCGATCAAGCCGCAGGCGCCGTCGGCATCGGCATAGTCGAAGCGGGCACGGTGAGCGCGACGATCGGAACCTCGGGCGTCGTCTTTGCGGCAACCGACCGGCCCGCGCTCGATCCTAAAGGGCGCGTGCACACCTTCTGCCACGCGATTCCCGGACGCTGGCATGTGATGGGCGTAACACAGGGCGCCGGTTTGAGTCTGCGCTGGTTCCGCGACCGTTTCGGTGCCGGACCAGATGACGGGCGCGATCCATACGAACGATTGACCGAAGAAGCGGCGCAAGCTCCGCCCGGAGCCGATGGCGTCCTCTGGGCGCCATATCTGATGGGCGAACGCACGCCGCACTTGGACCCGCACGCGCGCGCGGCGCTCGTCGGCCTCGCCGCCAATCACACGCGCGCGCATATCATCCGCGCGATCCTCGAAGGTGTGGCCTTCTCTTTGCGCGACACGTTCGAGATCTTCCGCGAGATGCGCGTGCCGGTCGAACGGGTCAGACTGGGCGGCGGCGGCGCGCGCTCTCAACTGTGGCGTCAGATTCAGGCCGACATTTACGGTTACGAGGTCGAAACGGTGGAAGCGGAAGAGGGAGCAGCCTATGGCGCAGCGATTTTGGCCGGCGTCGGCGTCGGCGCTTGGCCTTCGGTCGATGCCGCCTGCAAGGCCGTGGTGCGCGTCGCGTCGCGCACTTCGCCGGATGAGCAAACGGCCCAAGTGATGGATCGGCAATATGCCGCCTTCCGCGCCCTCTATCCGGCGCTGCGCTCGGTCGTAAGCCTTCTCACCGGAAAGCAAAAGGATTAAACTAACTGCGAACGGGCGGATGGGTCGCGTTGCAGCTTTTCGCCAGAGCCACCGGGATTCGCGGCCCGTTCCACCACTCCAACTTCCGAAATCTGGAGGTTCCAAGATCCGCCATGAGAAGACCGCTCATCGCTCTCCTTTTCGTCGCACTCTTCGCCCCCTCGCTTCCGCACTTCGCGCAAGAGCCGCAGAAGGCTGCGCCGCAGGATCAGGAGGAGGAACGGATCGTCACGACCACCGCTGAGGTCGCGCTCGACATCGTCGTCAAGGACAAGAAGGGGCGCCCGGTGAAAGATCTCTCTGCGTCCGACTTCGAGATCTACGAAGACGGCGTGCGCCAAGAGGTGAAATCGTTTCGCATCGTCACGCGCTCGGCTGATGAGAGCGGTGAGATGACCGCGCGAGGAGAGAGACCTTCGGCGCCATCGGCGCGCCCATCGCCGTTGGGGCTTGGACCAGCGGGGCTGAGCGCCGTGGCGATCGTCTTCGATCGTCTTTCGCCGGATGCGCGCATTCGCGCAAGCAAAGCGGCGCTCAGCTATCTTGGCAATCAGAGAGAGACGAGCGATTACATCGGCGTCTTCGCCATCGATCAAACGCTTCACGTGCTTCAACCGTTTACGCGCGACGCGCAACTAGCCCGCCAAGCGATCAACGCGATCACCGAGCGGAGCACCTCGACCTACGCTTCGAGCGCTTCGCAGATGAGGAGTTTGCTTCAGCAACAAACTTCGCTCGAAGCGAACGCCGAAGCGAGTATCTCCGCCGCCACCAGCAACGCCGGACCGGGCGGCAGCACGAGCGCTAATAGCGTCAACGGCGCGAGCCTAGCCGAGCAGATGATGACGGCGATGATGATCCGCATCCTCGATACCTTCGAGCGACTCGAACGCGATCAGCAAGGGTTCGCGACGACGAACGCGCTGCTTTCGGTCGTCAACGCGCTCGGACGCATAACGGGCCGCAAAGCGATCCTCTTCTTCTCCGAAGGCGTCGCCATCCCGCCGAACGTATTGGCCGAATTCCGCTCCGTCATCAGCAACGCCAACCGCGCCAACGTCAGCATCTACACGGTCGATGCGGCGGGTTTGCGGGCCGAAAGCACAACGGCGGAGACGCAGCGCGAGATCCAATCTCTAGGTCTGCGCAGAATCAATCAAGTCTCGACCGGGCGCGAAGACACATCGGGAAGACCGATGACCCTCTTGCTGGAACGCAACGAAGATGTGCTCCGTCTCGACCCGCACAGCGGGCTCGGCGAACTTGCCGAAGCGACTGGCGGGTTACTTATCGGCAACACCAACGATCTTAACACGCGCCTGCGCCAGATAGATCAAGACCTGCACACCTACTACGTCCTGACTTACACGCCGAAGAATCAGAACTACGATGGGCGCTTCCGCCAAATCACCGTGAAGCTGAATCGCCCCGGGTTGGAAGTCCAGACGCGCAAGGGCTACTACGCGATCAATGCGGCGATCGCTTCGCCGGTGCTCGCTTATGAGGCGCCGGCGCTCGCCGCCTTGAGCGGCATGCACCGCACGAACGCTTTTCCGCTTCACGTCGGCGGTTTCAGCTTCCCCGAACCCGATCATCCGGGTCTGGTCTCGGTCCTCGTCGAGGTTCCCAATAACGCCATCACCTACGCCTCTGACCTAGAGAAGAAGATCTACCGGACCGATTTCGTGATCGTCGCGCTCATCAAGGATGAGTCGTTGCGCGTCGTGCGCAAGCTCAGCAATCAGTACGTGCTCACCGGGCCACTCGACAAACTCGAAGAGGCCAAGCGCGGCGAGATACTCTTCTACCGCGAAGCCGAACTGCCGCCAGGCCGTTACACCATCAGCGTCGCCGCTTACGATGCGTTGACGGGTCGCGCGAGCGTCGAGAGCAGAGATGTCGAAGTTCCCAGCGCTGGGCCCAACCAACTTCGTTTGAGCAGCCTCGCCATCCTCAAGCGCGCCGAACGATTGAGCGCGGAAGAGCAGAAGCGCGCCAATCCGTTCCATTTCGGCGAAGTGCTCGTCTATCCGAACCTCGGCGAACCGCTCTCGAAAGCGACAACTAAACAGCTCGCCTTCTTCGTGACCGCCTATGCGCCGCAGGGCACGCGCGCGACGCCGAAACTGATCCTGGAGATCCTGCAACGAGGTCGTGCGCTCGGTCGGACCGCGATCGATCTTCCCGCGCCCGATGCGGCGGGTCGCATTCAATACGCGAGCGCTTTGCCGATCGAAAAGCTCCAAGCCGGAGAGTATGAGCTGAGGGTGACGGTTACGGATGGCGCGACGAAGGCGACGCGCGCCGAAAGTTTCATAGTTCAATGAACGGGAACAAGCGCCACGCGCGCGCCTTATCATTTTCAGTTAAGGGGGCACCGCGCCCGAAGCGCAGGTCGATCAGGCATCAATTCGGGTATGGTTCGCCGGGCCGCGCGATGCGGATACGATGATCGGTGAATTTCAAATGCGCGCCCGGCAGATCCACTTTCGGCATGTGACACGTCACGCAATTTCGATCGCTGATGGGGCACGCTTTCGCCGTTCGATCTTTGGCCAACGCCACCTTCCTCGCAGCGGGGCCGAGTTCAACCTTCGTTTGATGACAGGCCAAGCATTTGGCATCGTAATAGGCGACATCTTCTCTCAGATGTTCGTGCGGATTGTGACAAGCGACGCAACTAAGGCGCGGGTCCGTCGGGTCATGACCGCGACTGGTGAAGAGCCTGTAAGGTTGGAAACGGACGTTGTTGATTCCGCCTTGCTGCGGCATGTTCAGAACTTGCTCGACGCTGCGATGGCATGATCCGCAGAACTCCTGCGACAACTCGTCCGGACTCATCTTGCCGGGATTGAAGATGCGCGTCTCTTCGCGCCCGGCCTCCATGGCGGCGATGTGATCGCGCCCCGGGCCGTGACAAGCCTCGCAACTGACGCCCGGGATCATCTGCTCGAGTTGCAAGCGCTTGCCGAAAGAGGAGGCCGTCGCATGACAACCGAAGCAACTGAGCGTTTCATCCAGACTGATAGCCCGCCCCAAAGCCTCTTCCAGGGAGGAAGGCACCGTGCGCGGGTAGCCGATGGTGAAATCCAAGCCGTCGAGCGCGCGATAGTAGCTGACGCGGCTTTCGTAGAAAGCCCCTTTGTACTCGAGGACGTAAGTCTGCCCGGCCTTACCCTGTCCGAACGAGTAGAGGATGGGCACAGCGATGCTCCTCTTTCCGTCGCTTACGGAATAGATGCTACGATCTCCGTCGCGGATGATCTCATACGAATACGGGCCAACGCGGAAGGTCAAACGGGCATGGGATTTCAAGATGAGACTATCGGCAGCGGTCTGTAGCGCGCGCGCCATCGCAGCATCGTGATAGGACTTGAATTCCCGCACGTGGCACTCGGCGCACGCTTCGCCGCCAACGTATCCGGCTTCCTTGAAAGGCTTGTTGGAGCGCCACGGGAGCGTCGTCGCCGGAGGCGGCCCTTGCATCGCTGGCCCCTGACCGCGCGATAACAGCCCTTGGCCGAACCACAAGATGGCCCCCAGAGTGAAGATCGACGCGACGCCTAATTGGATCTTACCAGTAGCCAACATGTCACTGCGCTCTAGATCTTCCTCCGCGACGAAGATTGCCGACGATAAGGATTACTGCGATCTTTCCGGCGCTTTCTCTGGCTCCTCCTGTATGGCATCGGCCCGCTTCAATCCCCTGTTTTCGGCCTCTTCGACCGCCTTGTTCAATTTCAAGAACATCTCGCGCGCCTGCTCAGCATCCGCCCTTCTATTGGCTCGCGCGTAGGCTCGCGCCAGCGCGAAATAGATCTTCGGTTCCTGCGGAGCAAGCGTGCGCGCTGTCTCCAGAGATTCGATGGCGCGCGCCGTTTGTCCCAGATCGAACAGCAGACGCCCAAGGATGTAATGGGCCAGCGGATCGCGCGGATTGAGTCTGACGGCCTCTTCGGCGAAAGGGATTCCCTCGGCCGGTTCCCTGTTCTTGAGTTTAATATAAGCGATCTGCAAGCGAGCGAGCCCATTCTGCGGCGAGTTCTCTATCTCGCGCTTGAAAGCGGCAAGCGCTTTATCATCGTCGCGGCGTGAAACCAGATAGCGACCATAGGCATATTGCACGTTCGGCGTCTTCGCGTACTCGGCTGCGATCCTTTCGTACTCGCGCTGCGCATCGGTGAAGTTCTTCTGCGCCGCCTGCAGCTCAGCCCAACCGAGGCGGCGGATCAACTCTCGGTCGCGCGAAGTAGGATCTAGTTGCGAGGGCAAAATGGGGATGCGCAGCAAGGCGAGCCCCAAAGCCATGATCAATTCTTCCGTGTTGAGGCCCTGATTGGCCAAGACATCGAGCCGTTGCAAAGCGGTCTCGAAATCGCCCTTCAGGAGAAAGAGCAAAGCCTCGTGATATTTCAAGACGCGCAGCAACTCTTCATTCTGGACCAATCCCAATTCGCGCCCGCGCTGAATGTGCGCGAAAGCCGCATCGTACTGTCTCAGTTGAAATTCGCACAGCCCGAGCATCGCCCACGCGATGCCAGCCTGAGGATGCAGCGCCGCGGCGCGTTCGAAGGCACGCGCCGCTTCCGCATAACGATCACGATCGTAGAGCAGAGTGGCCAGATACCACCAACCTTCGTCCCAACGCGGGCGCAAACGTACCGCCTTCTGATAAAACTCGATCGCCTCATCGATCCGCCCAGCTTCGCGCGCCTCCGCCGCTTGCGCAGCGAGCCGGGCGAACTCCTGCGAAGAGGCTCCCGCCCCTTGCCGCGCGCTCCGCCGCTTTTGCCCGGCAACATCCTGGACAGCGAGCAAACAGCAAAGCAGAACGGCGAGGCAACTAACCCCCGTCGCCCGGACCAACACGCACGATACCGGACAGCTACGCCCTGCCATTCGTCATCCGCCCTCGAACGACCTATAACCCAACCTACGCCTCACGCTACTTGCTATATTTCGCGATCCCCTGCCCTTCAACTACCTTGATGTAGGTGTTGATGGGTAAATCCGTGAATTTTTCGACTCTGCCGCTCGGCCAGCGTATCTCGAGGCTATCGACTTTGGTCGCCTTGCCGAGGCCGAGGACCTCGCGCGGATCGTGCGAAGCCAAGTAACTGCCGCCATTCGTCTTCAAACGGCTGTGTTTCGCCCCGCCCGCTTGCCACGTGATGATCGCGCCGATCCCCATCACGTTGCTCTTCGTCCCGACCAGTTGCAACCCGAGCCAGTTGTTCTTGCTTTCGCCGCGGTTGTGCAAAAGCAACGGCGCCTCCCCATTGTTGACGATGAGCACGTCCAGATAACCGTCGTTGTCGTAATCGCCGACCGATAGCCCGCGCGCCGGATAATCGCGCTTGAAGGCCTCGCCCGACTGCGCGCTGACGTTCTTGAATATCCCACCGACGTTCTCGAACATCAACAACGGCTCTCTGTATTTTACAACCGGAGTCAGCAACTCCACCATGTCATCTGGGTGTCCATTGGCCAAGATCAGATCTATGTCGCCATCGTTATCGTAATCGAAGAACTTCAATCCCCATCCGCTCAAAAGGCGCACCGCTTGCGAAATCTCGCCCGGCTCGTCGGTGAACGTCAGATCCTTTTGATTGTGGTAGAGGCTGAAAAGCTCTTGATCTATGTTGGCGACGAACAGATCCTGCCAACCATCCTCATCGTAATCAGCGGCGTCAACGCCCATCCCGGAACGCGGCGTACCCGCCTCGCTGTAAGCGACGCCCGCCGCTAAACCGATCTCTTCGAACTTGCCGTTGCCCTTGTTCAAGAACAAGAAGTTCGCCACCGTGTCGTTGGCGACGAATAGATCCATCCACCCATCGTTGTTGATGTCGGTGGCGACGACGCCGAAGGATTTGCCGAGCGCGCTAGCGATCCCCGATTCGCGGCTCACATCCGTAAAGGTCCCATCGCCGTTGTTATGGAAAAGGTGGCTGGGGCGCGGTTTGAAGACGCGCGGGATGCAGTAGTAGCGGCGCCCCAAGCGGTTGTCGCCACAGCTTAATTCCTTCGTGTAATAGACGAAGCTCGAGACGAAAAGATCGAGCTTCCCGTCATTGTCGTAATCGAACCAGACAGCGCAGGTGGACCATCCCGGAGCGGCGACGCCTGCTTTGTCGGTGACGTCCGTGAAAGTCCCATCGCCGTTGTTGTGATAGAGCGTGTTGCGCCCGTAAGCGGTGACATACAGGTCCATCCAGCCATCGCCATCGTAATCGCCCGCGGCAGCGCCCATGCCGAAGTATTTGCCGCCCGCCACGCCCGCTTTGTCCGTCACATCCGTGAACGTGCCATCATGGTTGTTGTGATAGAGCGCGTTCTTGAGCGGCTTTGTCGGTGTGAAGAAGTCCGCCGGCCCGCTGTTGACGAGAAAGATGTCCATCCAACCGTCGTTATCGTAATCGAAGAAGATGCCGCCGCCGCCGACCGTTTCGGGCAGGTAGCGTTCGGGCGAACGGGCATTGTCATGCACCCACGTGATCCCGCTCTTTTGCGGCGGCACCTCTTCGAAGGTGACGCGCGCCGTCGCCTCTGCGCGCCCATTCGTTTGGTTGTTCTGCCAACCGAACGATGTGACGCCGATCAAAGCGATCTGTAAAAGAAATGCTAGAGCTCGCAACATCAGAAATCACCCTCTCAAGTCGCGCAGAGAATCCGCTTAACTAACGAGCCTCGAAGCCCTTGATTGACCAGCGAACCTTGCCTTTGAAGGGATCAACATGCAACATGAAGCCATTGGCGCTCGGCTCCAATTCTACCCTCTTCACATCTTCGCCGGGAAGAGTGACCAACCCCGCGACACCTTTCCCATCGCTGCTGAAGGCGCGAAGCTCGATCGCGCTCCAATCGATCTCCATCGTGCTCTGGGCGACTTTGGCATGCGGGATCGCCGCGTGATCTTTGACGAGCAGCACGATGGGGATCGGCCCTGCCGCGATGCGGTGCCACTGTCCGCCGCGATAGACTTTGCCCGTTTGATAGTCGATCCACGTCCCGGGCGGCAGATACACTTGCCGCGCGTCGCTCTCCTCAAAGAGCGGCGCGACCAGAAGATCCGAACCGAACATGTATTCGTCCTCGATCAACCACGAAGTCGGATCGTCCGGGTATTCGAAGAAGAGCGTGCGCAGCATGGGGAATCCATGTGCCGAAGAGTCTTTCGCCTGCGCATAGATGTACGGCATGAGCGCGTATTTGAGTTCGACGGTGCGGCGAAAATCTTCGACAAACGCTTCGTCATAAGCCCAAGGCTCGCGCGGCGGCGCGCCATGCGCGCGCGTGTGCGACGAAAGGACGCCGAAAGCCAGCCATCGCCGGTAGAGTTCGCGCGGGGCGCGTTCGACGAACCCGCCGACATCGTGGCTCCAGTAGGTGAACCCGCACAATCCCAACGATAGACCGGCGCGCAATGTCGCGGCCATCGCCGAATAGGTGTTTTCGGCATCGCCGCCCCAATGCACAGGATAGCGTTGGCTTCCGGCCCAAGCGCTTCTGGCCCAGATGATCGCTTCGCCCGTGATCTGCCGTGTCAGTTCGGCGACCGCCTTGTTGTAACGCAAAGGATAGAGGTTGTGCTCGTAAAACCCGGTGCGGCCCGAGGCATAGAGGCCACGCAGCGGCGCTTCCTCGCCGAAATCGACCTTGATCGCGCCGACGCCCATCTTTAATAGATCGGCGATCAAGCTCTGATACCAACGCACCGCCTCCGGATTGCTGAAATCTATCACCGCATCCTCCGCGGGCAATCGCCCGTTTTCGCTCCTGACCGCGTAACCCTTCGCCACCGCTTCGCGATAAAGGTCGTTCTTGCTCGTAAAATACGGGTATTGCCAGAGACTGATGTGAAACCCTTGTCGTTTGAGATCGGCGATCATCTTCATTGGATCGCGAAAGCGCGTCTTCGAAAAGCGGTAATCGCTTCGCCAGTCGGTCTCGAACCACCCCGTGTCGAGGTGTATGACATCGCTCGGGATGCGATACTGGCGCAGCTTCGCCGCCACATCGCGCACCTCATCCTCGGACTTGTACGTGATCCGGCTCATCCAAAAGCCGAACGACCAAAGCGGCGGAACCGGGCTGCGCCCCGTCAACGCCGTGTATTCCGTGAGGATCTCTTTCGGATCGCCGAGGAAGATGAACAGATCGAGAAACTCATCGCCAACATACAGGGTCGCGCGCTGATCGAACGATTGGCCGAAGTCGAATGTGACAGGCGTGCTCGTATGGACGAAGATGCCGTAACCACGACTGCTCAGGAAGAAAGGGATGGGCTTGTACATGAGTTGCGATTGCGCGCCCATCGCGTCGCGCGTGTAGAGCACGATCTTCTGCCCGCGTTTGTTCAGCCGCGTGAAGGATTCGCCGCAACCGAAGATCTTCTCGTCGGGCGCAAGCTCGAAACTGGCGGCGACGCTGTGTGTAAGATCGCGCGCGCGCCGGACGAACGAAAACGGCGTCGGAGTCGAAAAGGTCGCTGGATCGTTGAGCCCTTGCGTGCGCGTCAGAAGGCGACCGTTTCGGTCATAGAACTCTATTCGCCAAGGATCCTTGATGAGCCGCACACGCCCATATGGACTCGTATAGGTCACGCCTTGCGCCGTCTGCTCGATCTTCCACGAGCCGTCGTGCGGCGGAACGGAGACGAGCATCAACGACGGTTCATCTTTGATCTCGACGGCGCGCGTCGCAAAACGCAACCTTATGGTGCGCGGACTGACGAAAGTGATGGCGAACGGAAGGGCCGGATCTTGGTCATATTCGGTTGCGGGAAACTCGTTCGACCGAACCCGCACAAATGGCAGGTCTATCTTATTGAACGACATGCTCGGCTGTCGCATGTATCTGGTCCATTCGAGCGTGCCCCTCCCCGTCGCCGGATCAAAACCGATGACGCGATCCGCGATGAAATAGACGTTCTCCAACTTGCGGAAGTCTTCGCTTATATCGACCACATCGCCGAGCACTTGAGCCATCGAACGATCACGAAGCATCAATAGCAAAAGAGAGATGAGGATCGCGCGCGCGATCTTCAAGCGACGAACAGTCATTGCGCTAGACCTATTTTCCTCCTCGGATAAAGATCGAGTGAACGTTCAAAGCCAGTCCACGAATTCAAGCGCGCCCAGAAGAGTTGACCCAATCAGAAGCGATCGGATGCCGGCCCCTTCCCTTTTTCGGCAGCCTTCGTCTGAGGCGCGACTTGCTCGGGCGTCGGTTGGTTCCTCTGCTGCTCCGCGTTGAGCTGTTCGATGATCGCGCGCTCCCGTTCAGCATCCGCCGTGCGTTTGAGCCGGTAATACAAGCGCGCGAGCATGACATGCGCCGCGGTGAACTTCGGCATCTTCTCCACCACGCGCTCCAGCAACCTGACGGCCTCTTCGATCTCGCCTTTAGCCTGCGCCAGTTGGGCCATTTGATAGAGGACGCTGCCGTCATCCGGGCGCAACGCCAAAGCCTTCTGCAGATAGGTCGCCGCCTCATCCAGCCGCCCATCCTCGCGGTATAACCAGCCGAGACGCGCATTCGCATTGAAGTCGCGCGGATTCACCTCGAGCTCGGCGAGATATTCCTTGATCGCTTGTTCGCGATTGCCGGAGAAAAGGTACGCATTGCCGAGTTGCGAATGCAGGGTCGGCAGGCGCGGATTGAGCTTCTTTGCTTCGGAAAGTTCGGCGATGGCTTGCGGGAACTCTTTGGCGGCAAGGTGCAACGCGCCGATGATCAGATGCGCTTCAGCCGAATCCAATTGCCGGAAGACCTTGTCAACCAAGACGGCAGCCGGCTCGAGCTGGTTGGCGCTCAAATAGGCGTGAGCGAGCGCATATGCCGCGCCGAGATTATCTGGCTGCGCGCGATAGACCGCCTCCAATTCGCGGATCGCATCCGGCAGTTTATCGAGCTGGTACAAGCACAAACCGAGAAGCAATCGCGCTTGGTAGTTGTTCGGCTGCACGGCCACCACTTGCGCCAATTCTTGGCGAGCGAGATCGAACTGCTCCGTCTGAAAGTACGCGATCCCGAGGTTCAAACGGACGGCGTGCTGCGTCGGCGCAACCGTCAAAGCCTCCTTGTAAAGCTTGATCGCTTGATCGTAACGCCCAAGCCGCGCATAGACGACGCCAAGATTGGATAACGCTTCGACGCGCCGCGGCGCGAGTCGTAAGGCGTTCTCATAAGCGGCCCGCGCGCCCTCCAGATCGCCCTTCTGCTGCAATTCGACTCCGCGCGCGATGTCGTTTTCAACCTGCCGCGCGATCTCGCCTCCCTGCTGAGGGGCGACGATCGCGATCGAGATGAGCAAAAAGGCTGCGATCATCCGCGCTCTTCGGGCGGCCCCGACGGGCCGCAGAAGTCCTTAAAGAATGCGAAGCGGAGACTTTCTTCGATAATCGAGCAAAGTATAACACCGAAAACCTGCCGCGCCAAAGCTCGTCGTCAACTCCGCGCATCTGGTGATCGAAGCTCACGTTCGGCGACTGCGCGCGCGTCAACTCCACGCATCTGTGGATCGAAGGCATCGCGCCTTGAGACTCGCGTTATGACCGAAGTCAACTCCACGTATCTGTGGATCGAAGGGATAGCCGCGATCCGGGCATCGATCCGGTGGCGTCAACTCCACGTATCTGAGGATCGAAGGCAATTGGCGACGCGGATAAGATCACGGATGACGTCAACTCCACGTATCTGAGGATCGAAGGGTTCGCTATCAAATCGGCCATGGGCGAAGTTGAACTTTGCTTTTGGCGTTCCGATCGGCGAAAATAATCGCTTCGGATCGGACCCGAGTTTCTCGATGATGATCTCTTTAGCCAACAACCTGCGGACGACGCTCTCGATGATCAAAATCGAGCATACGCTCTTCGCGTTGCCGTTCGCTTTCTTGGGGGCCGTGCTGGCAGCTAATGGCTGGCCCACCGCACGGCAAATCGTCTGGATCACGCTGGCGATGGTCGGAGCGCGCTCTTGCGCGATGGCCTTCAATCGCATCGTCGATCGCGAGTTCGATGCGCAGAATCCGCGCACGCGCATGCGCGAATTGCCGACCGGGCGCGTCTCGCTCCGTTTCGCGCGCGCCTTTACGATCGCTTCTGCCGCGCTCTTCCTGCTGGCGGCGGCGATGCTCAACCGTTTGACGCTGCTGCTTGCGCCCCTGGCGCTCGCGAGCGTGCTCTTTTATTCGTACACGAAGCGCTTTACGTCGCTCTCTCATCTCGTGCTCGGTTGGTGCCTGTCGATCGCGCCGACCGGCGCTTGGATCGCCGTGCGTGGCGCGCTCGACAGTCGCGTGCCGCTGCTCCTTTCGCTCATCGTGCTCCTATGGACAGCCGGGTTCGATATCCTCTACGCTTGTCAGGACTACGATTTCGACCGTCGCGCGGGGCTCTTTTCGATCCCGGCGCGGTTGGGGATCGCGCGCGCGCTCTGGATTGCGCGCGCATTGCATGGCGGGGCGTTCGCGGCGCTTCTGGCGCTTTACGCGGCGACGCGACTGGGCGCGCTTGCGCTCGTGGGCGTCATCGCGACGGGCGCGCTTCTCGTTTACCAACACCGCTTGGTGCGCGCCGACGATCTGAGCCGCTTGAACACGGCATTTTTCACGACCAACGCTTTCGTCAGCGTCATACTGTTCGTCACTTTCGGCGGAGCGGCGCTCCTCGGGCACCTGAACCGATGAGGTCAACCGCTGGCGCAAAAGGATTTCAAGTGATCGCTAAAACCTCTGCGGATCGAGATCGAAGCGCCGATGCGGTCGCAGAGGGGCGAGAAACCCGTTAACGAGAAGGGCTATGGAATTTTCACACGATCCGAATTTAAATCGCATCGCGGAGAAGGTCGAAGTCGGCGAAAGGTTGTCGTTCGAAGATGGGCTGGCGCTATTTGCCACGGATGATCTGACGGCGCTCGGCAAACTGGCCGATCGCGTTCGACGCAAGCTGCACGGGCGACGCACCTACTTCAACGTCAATCGCCACTTCAATCCGACCAACGTCTGCTACGTCGATTGCAAGTTCTGTAGCTTCTATCGCAAGCCGCGCGCCGCCGATGCCTACACGCACAACATCGAAGAAGCCGTGCGCATCGCGGGCGAAGCCGTGCGCGAAGGGGCAACCGAACTGCACATCGTCGGCGGTTTGAACACGAAGCTTCCTTTCTCATACTTCACGGACCTGCTGTCGGCGATTAAGCGCGCCTATCCGCAACTTCACTTGAAAGCCTTCACGATGGTCGAACTCGACCATTTCGCGCGCTTCTACAAAATGTCCGACGAAGAGGTGATCGGACGGTTGAAGGAAGCGGGGATGGACTCGTGCCCGGGAGGCGGCGCGGAGATCTTCCGCGAACCCGTGCGCTCGCTGCTGTGCGCGCACAAGTGCGATGCCGACCGTTGGTTAGAGCTGGCGGGCAAAGTCCATTCCTACGGCATCAAAACCAACGCGACCATGCTCTACGGTCACATCGAATCGCACGAGGATCGTGTGGACCACCTCGTGCGCTTGCGCGAACAACAGGACCGCTCGGGCGGGTTCCAATGTTTCATCCCGCTCGCCTTCAACCCGCAAGGGACGCAGCTTGCGCATCTGCCGGGGCCGTCTGGGATAGACTCGCTGAAGACGATCGCCGTCTCGCGCCTGATGCTCGACAATTTTCCGCACATCAAAGCCTACTGGGTGATGCTCGGCAAGCGCCTGGCGCAAGTCGCGCTCCATTATGGCGCAAACGATCTCGACGGGACGATCACCGAAGGGAGCGAACTGACGGAAGCCTATTCGGTCGAAGCGAACCATGAAGTGAAGATGACCAAGCGCGAGATCGTCGCGCTCATCGAAGAGGCCGGCTTCGAAGCCGTCGAGCGCGATACGCTCTATCGCCCCGTCGCGCGCGAACCGAAGGCGCTTGAACTAGAGACCGTCTGAAGCTTCCGAACAGCCATTACGAAAGCCGCGATGTTCAACGATCAGTTGGATCAGTTGCCGACAGCCGCGCGCTTCTCGCGTCGCGCGGAGAATTACGCGAGATACCGCCCCGGATATCCCGAAGCGTTGCTCGATCTATTGGCGATGGAGACGGGATGGACCTCTGCCGCTGCGGTCGCCGATATCGGATCGGGCACAGGAATTTTGTCCGAGATGTTCTTGCATCGGGGCAACGTCGTCTACGGCGTCGAGCCGAACAGCGAGATGCGCGCGATGGCCGAGAAGCTCCTGCGCTCCTATCCGAATTTCAGAAGCATCGCGGGTGTAGCCGAGAACACCGGCTTGTCAGCGCGCAGCGTAGATTTCGTCACCGCAGGACAAGCCTTTCACTGGTTCGACCGCGACCGCGCGAAAGCAGAATTCGCGCGCATCCTGCGCCCAGCGGGTTGGATCGTAATCGTTTGGAACCATAGGCGGCGCGAGCGCACCCCTTTCCTTCGCGCCTACGACGTCCTGCTCCGGCGCTTCGGCACGGACTACGAAAAGGTCGCGGCGGAGAATATCGACGAAGAGGATCTGCGCCGCTTCTTCGACGCCGAATATCGCGTCGCAACCTTCGAGAATTTTCAAACGCTCAATGCCGAGGAACTCAAGGGAAGATTTTTATCCGCATCCTACGTCCCGCTCGAAGGCGATCCGCGATTTGCCGAAATGATCGCCGAACTCAAGCGCATCTTCTCAGAACATGAGACGGGCGGGACGGTCACGCTGGAGTATGACACAAAGGTCTATTACGGGCGCATTCGGAATTGAGCTTGAGATGGCGAAAGGTGGATAATTTTAGGGATCACCTTCGGGGAGCAGGGATGAGCGAAAAGACACGCACCATCACAGTCGCGCATTCGCCCGATTCGGACGATGCGTTCATGTTCTACGCACTGGCGACCAACAAGATAGATACGGGCGAACTGCGTTTCGAACACGTCCTCAAGGACATTCAAACGCTCAACGAGAGCGCGCGCCGTGGCGAATACGACGTAACGGCGATAAGCTTTCACGCTTACGCTTACATCGCCGACCGCTACGCGCTTCTTCCCTGCGGCGCTTCGATAGGCGAGCGCTACGGCCCGATCGTCGTCGCGCGCGCGCCCTACGCGCCGGAAGAGATCGCGCGGCTCAAAATAGCCGTGCCCGGGACGTTGACGAGCGCCTTTCTCGCGCTGCGCATCTTCTGCCCGGCGTTCGAGTACGAGGTCATCCCCTTCGATCAGATCATCACCGCAGTTCAACAAGAGCGTTGCGACGCCGGATTGCTGATCCACGAAGGTCAACTCTTCTATCAGAGATTGGGACTGCACAAAGTGCTCGATCTGGGCGAATGGTGGTATGAGCGGACATCGCTTCCGCTGCCGATGGGAGGCAACGCCGTTCGGCGCGACCTCGGTCACGATCTGATGCGCCGCATCGCGCGCTATTTGCGCGACAGCGTCCGCTACGCGCTCGATCACCGCGAAGACGCGCTCCACTACGCGATGAACTTCGCGCGCGACATGGACGAGCGACTGGCCGACGATTTCGTTCGCATGTGGGTCAACGAGTGGACGCTCGATTACACAGAGCGCGGACGCGAGGCGGTCCAACGCCTGCTCGACGAAGGAGCGGCGCGCGGCATCATCCCGCACCGCGTCCGCGTCGAGTTCGTCGAAGCCGACTGATCCCTTTCAGATGCTCGCCAAACGCATCATCCCATGCTTGGACGTTGACGCCGGGCGCGTCGTCAAAGGCATTCGCTTCGTCTCGTTGCGCGATGCGGGCGACCCCGTGGAACAAGCCCGCCGATACGACGAAGAAGGCGCCGATGAACTCGTTTTTCTCGACATCACGGCCTCGGCGCACAAACGCGAGATCGTCGCCGAACTGGTCCGCCGCGTCGCCGACGAAGTTTTCATTCCGTTCACGGTCGGCGGCGGATTGAATTCCATCGAGGATTTCCGCGCCGTGCTCCGCGCGGGCGCAGACAAAGTCTCGATCAACACGGCGGCCATCCGCCGCCCTGAACTGATCAGCGAAGGAGCCGAGGTCTTCGGCAGCCAGTGCATCGTCGTCGCCATCGACGCGCGTCGAAGAGATCCAGAGGATGCGCAGAGGGGCTGGGAGGTCTTCACTCACGGCGGGCGTCGCCCGACCGGCGTGGACGCGGTCGAGTGGGCCGCGCGCGCTGAACGATTGGGAGCGGGCGAAATACTTCTGACGAGTATGGACCGCGATGGCACGCTCGATGGTTATGATACGGAACTGATCCGCGCCATCTCCGAAACGGTCAAGATCCCCGTCATCGCGTCGGGCGGAGCGGGTAAACTCGAACATTTCTACGAAGCGATAGCGAACGGCGCGAGCGCCGTGCTCGCCGCCTCGCTCTTCCATTTCGGCGAATTGAAGATCGCCCAAGTGAAAGATTACCTACGCGCGCGCGGCGTGGTCGTTCGCTAGAAAATGCCGAAGACCAGCGAGAACGTGCGGCAAAATCTATCGCCAACCGACCTTCAAAAGAAGATGGGAACGATGAAGAGCACGGATGAGTTGAAATATGATGCGCAAGGCCTGATCCCGGCCATCGTGCAAGATGCGGAGACGGGCGAAGTCTTGACGCTCGCTTACATGAATCGCGAAAGCCTCCGCCGGACGATCGAAAGCGGTGAGACCTGGTTCTGGTCCAGATCGCGCAATGAACTGTGGCATAAGGGCGCGACTTCGGGCAATACGCAGCGCGTCGCCGAAATAGTCGCCGATTGCGATGGCGATGCGCTGCTCGTGCGCGTCCATCCGACTGGCCCAGCCTGTCACACGGGCGCTCGCTCATGCTTCAACGCCTCCCTGAGCGGCGCGGAGGCCGCCAGCGAAAAGGCGCACCGCCCGAACCTGGGCGAAACTTTGCGCAAACTCTACGCCGTCATCGAGAGCCGGCGGCGTGAGCGCCCGGCAGGATCGTACACGACCTACCTCTTCGACGAAGGGCTGGACAAGATCTTGAAGAAGATCGGCGAAGAATCCGCCGAAACGATCATCGCGGCGAAGAGCGGCGAACGCACCCAGGTCGTTCTCGAAGTCTCCGATCTCGTCTACCATCTGCTGGTCATGCTGGCCGAACGCGGCATCCCGCTCGACGAGATCGGCGCCGAACTGGACCGGCGAGCGGCGAAACGATCGAACGGGGAAGATCGAGCGAAAAGCTAAAACGGCTTCTCCAGTTAGACGGAGTGCCCGTTCGATGCAATTGAAGCGCGGCGCCCATGCCGCATCGAAAGAGACTCGATATGCAGAGAGCAGAACTCGAAAATCTACTCGAATTCGCCGTCCGTATCGCGCAAGCCGCGGGCGAAGTGACGCTGCGCTATTTTCAACGCGCCACCGCCGAACGCAAAAGCGACGGCTCTTTCGTCACGGCGGCAGATCGCGAAGCCGAAAGGCTCTTGCGCGAAAGGATCGAGGAACGCTTCCCGCAAGATGCCATCCTCGGCGAAGAAGAGGGCGCGCGCGCCGGAAGCTCCGACCGATGCTGGGTCATAGATCCGCTCGATGGGACCTTCTCCTTCGTCCATGGCGTGCCGCTCTATGGGACGCTCATCGCGCTCGAAGTCGAAGAGGAGCCGATCCTCGGAGCGGTCCACCTGCCGGCGCTCGGCGAGACGGTCTACGCGGCGCGCGGAATAGGCTGCTTCTGGAACGGCGCTCGCTGCCAGGTCTCGAACGTCTCTAGATTGGAAGAAGCGCTGCTGCTTGCCACCGATTTCGGCACATGCGAACGTTATGGTTTCGGGCGCGCGGCGGAAGCGCTCCAGCATCGCGCGCAGGCCCGCCGCACATGGGGCGATTGCTATGGCCACATCCTGGTCGCCACAGGACGCGCCGAGATCATGCTCGATCCGGTCATGAACCACTGGGATTGCGCCGCGCTTCTCCCCATCCTCGAAGAAGCGGGCGGCACCTTCACCGATTGGCGGGGGACGAAGACGGCGCGCGGCGGCAATGCCATCTCGACCAACGGCGCGCTGTTCGAAGACGTGATGAAGATCATCGGCAGCGCTCCGCAGATCTGAGCCATAAAGCCACGCTTCTAGAATGAGATCCGCTCTCTCGTATCACTAAGACCCATCGACATGAACAGAATGTCATCTGTAGCACATTGACTCTCGGGCGCGCCCGCTCTCGCGCGGGCGGTCCTCGCTTTTATCGCAGAAATTCAAGCTTTTCATCGATTTAAGGCGTTGCCCGAAGACGGCACGACGCTTGCTGGGCGATTGGGTGACGTTTGCTTGCGACGAGCAAGGTCCACAGGACGTTAAGCGGGACGTGCGAAGCGATTCAAACGTCCCGCTCGTTGATTACGCCGCCGTACTTTTGAAGCTGGCGGTTTTCAGTGGGGGCGCGAAGTGGCTATGGCTGGCCCTCTGGTCAGAGCCTCCCAAAAAGAGAGCAAGCGAGGGCACATGAGCGCCATAAATTAAGATGGTGCGGTGTCGCTTGATCCGAGCGCCCAAGGCGATCGCGCCTTCCAAATATCGGCGATCTCTCGATCTTTTGAGGGGAGAGCGCCAGTAGTCTTTCAGCGTCTTTGTTCCGCAGCGATGTTTGATTCCGGAATTAAACAGTAAAGCGAGGGTAAAGAGAGAGATGCGACGCATCAAGCATGTCGAGAAGGGGCTGACCATACTGGCTGGCGGCCTTTTCGATTTCATCCAGTTTTTTAACAAATACCGTCCCAATCCGTCGTTCACCCCGAAGTGGTCCGACAAACCGATCCCCAAATCGTGGCAGAAATCGAAACCGCCATTAGGGTGGCCGCGCACGACGGATTCTCTTTGTCCGAAGTGTGTGATCGAAGCGCGCGAAGCGATCCTGAATGGCGAGAAGGACGTTTCCGTGCTCATCAACGAGAAGGTGGGCGAGATCAAAGCGCAGATCATCGAGCGCGACGGGCAGGTCTGGATGGTCAAAGACTGCCCGATTCACGGCCATTTCGAGGACATCATGGCGATCGACTCGAAGTTTTTGGCCCACATTGAATCGATGTTCCCGGGGCGCGACATCCCAGCCCACAACGACGAGCACGTGCACAATCACGGCTCTTCGACCATCAAGTACGGGCGCGGCGCCGTGTTGACCATCGACCTGACCAATCGCTGCAACATGATGTGCGACCCGTGCTTCATGGATGCCAACCAAGTTGGCTATGTCCATGAATTGACCTTCGAAGAGGTCAAAGAGATTCTGGATCGCGCCATTCAGGTCAAGCCGCGGCGACAGCTTTCGGTTCAGTTTTCAGGCGGTGAGCCGACCATCTCGCCCATCTTCATCGACGCCATCGCCTACGCGCGCAAGGTCGGCTACAACTCCGTGCAGGCGGCGACCAACGGCATCGAGTTCGCCAAATCCAAAGAGTTCTGTCGGCGCGCGGCTGAGGCGGGACTCCGCTTCGTCTATTTGCAATTTGACGGCATCGGCAACGACGCCAACTCGCATCGTCAGGTCGGCAACCTCTTCGATGTGAAGCTGAAAGCGATCGAGAACCTGCACGAAGCGGGCGTCGAGATCGTGCTCGTGACGACCATCGTCAACGGCATCAACAACGATCAGGTCGGCTCGGTCATCCGTTTTGCGCTCGACAATCCGAAGAAGATCGCCTTCGTCTCGTTCCAACCCGTCTCGTTTACGGGCCGCGACGAACACATCACGGACGAGCGGCGCATGCAGCAGCGCTACACGCTGTCGCACTTAGCTTACGACGTCAAGAAGCAACTCGGGATCACGGAGCCGACGCGCGACTGGTTCCCGCTCTCGATCATGGGCGCTTTCGCCGACTTCGCCGACCTCGTACATGGACCGGAAGCCGAATGGGGGCAGGTCTCCTGCGGCTGCCATCCGAACTGCGGCGTCGGCACGGCGGTGATGATCGACAAAGAGACGAAGGAGATGGCGCCGGTGCCGGAGTTTTTGAACATCCCGGGTCTCGTCAAAGACATGCAGAAGATCACGGATGCGGCGCGCGGCAAATGGTTCTCGAACTTCATGATGGCGCTTGCGCTCCTGAAACACTACAACCCGTACAAATCGCCATCGCAATTCACGCTGATGGAGCTTTTCAAGAAGTTCGATAAATCCTTCGGCCTGACGGGCAAGGATTATGGGCGAGTCGATGGCTCGCGGACGAGGGAGGATATCGAGCGTCGGCGTGCGGATCGTTGGAACTTCCTCTTCATCGCAGGGATGTGGTTCCAAGATCTATTCAACTACGACTTCCGTCGCACGGAGATGTGCATCATCCCGTATGCCACGCAGCAGGGCGAAATCTCCTTCTGCGCCTACAATACGGGCATCGGCTGGCGGCAGATCATCGAGCACATGCACATGAACGCGACCGTCGCCGAGTGGTACAAGAAGTACGGACGGCATGAAATCTACGCGAAGGGTAAGAACGTCGAGCTGCCCGATACTTCGCACAGCCTCGTCCTCAACGAGATCGACCTGCAACGGCCCAACAAGCCGCAGATGCAGGGACCGAAGACAGCGGCTGAAGAGATGAAGATGATGCGCAAGCTCTACCAAGAGATGGTCCTGCAGAAGAAGCTCGGGGCCAAGGATCGTCCCGTGCAGATCCAAGGCTTGCGCCGCAATGGGCAAAAGAAGAAAGAGGTCGCCGAAGCGGCGGTCGTCTGATCTGCCCTTAGTACCGACTCGAGCGAACCCCGTGAGCGTGCAGCTCACGGGGTTCTTTTATGGTCTCTCTGCCACGCATCATCCACCATCTTGCTGATTTAACCTTGCCCATCATCGTTCGATCTTCGACGCGCGTATCAAGTGAGGAAGCTTACCGCCCGCTTTGCCAGCCGCCAATCGGGCTCTGCGCTTTGCATCTTTGGCGAAACTGTTGCATCATCACTAATCGGCCTTCACGTCGAAGGGCTCAAGCAAGATGATCCGCATACTTTTGACTAACGACGACGGCATACATTCCGACGGTCTCATAAAACTGGAAGAGGCGCTACGCGAAGTTGGGGACGTGTTCGTCGTCGCGCCGGAATCCGAGATGAGCGGCGCATCGCACAGTTTGACGCTCGCGCGACCGCTGCGCATCCGCCAGATAGACGAGCGCCACTGGACCGTCGATGGAACGCCGACCGATTGCGTGACGCTGGCGCTCCATAAGATTCTGACCGGAGAATTGCGGCCACACATTTGCGCTTCAGGGATCAATCATGGCGGCAACTTGGGCGACGACGCCACCTATTCGGGCACGGTCGCGGGCGCGCTCGAAGCGACGATACTTGGCGTCCCCGGGCTGGCCTTCAGTTTAGTCGCGCGCGAGAATTTCGACTTCACCGAAGCGGCGCGTTTTGCCGTCATCGCCGTGCGCAAGGCTTTGACCGAAGGGTTGCCTGAAGGCACGTTCCTCAACATCAACATCCCAGATGGGCCGATCCGTGGCGTGCGCGTGACGCGACAGGGGATCAAGAACGCGCGGCCAGTCATCTCCGAGCACATAGATCCGCGCGGGCGACCATATTTTTGGATCGGCGAAGAGATCCTCGAGTGGGACGCGGCGGAAGGGACGGATTACTGGGCGGTTCAGCAAGGCTTCATCTCCGTCACGCCGATGCGCAGCGATCTGACAAACCATCAGGCGATCCCTGCGCTCGCCTCATGGGATCTATTGGATTTGAACGGTCATATCGCGGTCCAGAATTTGAGTCCAGCATCGACGAGGGAGTGACGGTTGAACCTTTCTGCGCCAACGTTCGCTTTGCCTCAAGACTTTCGCCTCGCGCGCGAGCGCATGGTCGAACGATTGCGGGTTCACCATTTGATACGCGACGAACGAGTCCTCGCCGCGATGCGCGAGATACCGCGCCATCTGTTCGTCCCTGAAGCGTTGCAGAGCCGCGCCTACGGCGACCATGCGCTGCCGATCGAAGCGGGACAGACGATCTCGCAACCCTATATCGTCGCGCGGATGACCGAGCTGCTCGCGCTCGACCGACAGAGCCGCGTGCTCGAGATCGGCGCCGGTTCCGGATACCAGACCGCCATTTTGGCTCGCTTGGCCGGGCAAGTCTACTCGATCGAACGCATCCCCGAATTAGCGCGCAGCGCACAAGCGCGCATCAGGCATTTGGGCATCTACAACGCGACGGTGAAATGTTTCGATGGAACGCTCGGCTGGCGCACGCACGCGCCATATGATCGCATCCTGGTGGCGGCGAGCGGTCCGGAGGTCCCTGAACCGTTGCTCTTTCAGTTGAAAATTGGAGGAAGGCTCGTCATGCCCGTCGGAAACTCGCCCGAAGGCCAGCGCCTGACGCTCGTTATGCGAACCGAGCGAGGATATGTGCGCGAAGATCATGGCCCGTGCGCTTTCGTGCCGCTCATCGGGCGTTACGGCTGGACCAGCACGAACTCAAGAAAGGGCTAATTCAACCTCGATCACGCCCCGCGCATAGAGAAGAAGCGATTTGAAACGAAGGCGGCTCATTTCTCATCCCAAAGCGCGATCGACGCGCAGCGGTTCCAAAGTTTGAGATGAAGTCGGATCGCCCATCGGCGCTCGATCCTGAATCGAAGGGTTCTAAACCATGGAGATCATACACGAGTTCATTCATCAATTGAAGGAATATCTCGACCCGCGCACCATCGCCGCGGCTGGGTATCTCGTCCTCTTCTTCGTCGTCTTCGCCGAGACCGGGCTGGCCGCCGGATTCTTTCTCCCGGGCGATTCGCTGCTCGTCGTCGCCGGTCTCTTCGCCGCCAAAGGCGATCTCAGCCTCTTCGTTCTGCTAAGTTCGCTCTTTTTCGCCGCCGTCGCGGGCGACGCCGTAGGATATCTGACCGGAGCCAAACTTGGCCCGCACATCTTTAACCGCCCCAAATCGCTCCTCTTCCGCCCGGAACATTTACAACGCGCGCATGACTTTTACGTGCGCCATGGCGGGAAGACGATCATCATCGCGCGCTTCGTCCCCATCATCCGCACCTTCGCGCCGATCGTCGCCGGAGCGGCCCAGATGCCCTATCGGCAGTTCGTCATCTACAACGTCTGCGGCGGTTTCCTGTGGGTCTTCAGCATGATCTTGACCGGCTACTTTCTCGGAAGCGTGATCCCCGATCTCGATCAGCATATCGAAAAGGTCGTCATCGTCGTCGTCGCGCTCAGCCTCTTGCCGCCCATCGTCGAACATTTGAAGATCAGGCGCGCGCGCTCGCGGCGCGAAACGGCCCCGACCAAAGATTTGACATGACTCGCGCGCCCCTCTAAAATCATCTTTCCTTCGGGGCGTGGCTCAGCCTGGTAGAGCGCACGGTTCGGGACCGTGAGGTCGGAGGTTCAAATCCTCTCGCCCCGACCATTTCAACAGATGGGGCTCAAACGAGTTTGAGCCCCATTTTGAATTTCGCGATGCTTTCTCCCCGCTCCTGACGTATCGTCTTATTTTTGTGGCTTTTCGTGGCGTTCGCGCAGTTTTTTGAACTCCTCCTGCAGCGCGGCCAACTCATCGTCGGTCATGCTCTCCAGGTCCACCAGCCGTGTGCGCGCTTTCTCAACCGCTCGGATCAGCTCGTCGAGCTTCAGATGGATCGCCTTCGCATCGCGGTTCTGCGTGTTTTGGATGAGAAAGACCATCAAGAAGGTGATGATCGTGGTCCCCGTGTTGATCACCAACTGCCAAGTATCCGAATAGCGAAAGATCGGACCGGTCAAAGCCCAAACGAGGACGATCAACACGGCGAAGATGAAAGCCCAAGCCGACCCCGAGAATTCGGCGACTTTGGCGGCGAACCGGCGGAAAAGCTCGCGCACAGACTTATCGTTGCTCTTCTGGCCCATTTTAGTCTCCACACCTCATTCACGATCACTCGGTCGAGCCGATGAGAGCCACTACGCGCTATTTAACGAGGGGAGAGCGGTTCAATCGATCTGATAGGTTGCGACGCTCGTCGGCGTCTCGAAACAACGGACTTTGTAGATCTGCACGCGCTCGTCGCTGATGCGGGCTGCGATCTGCTCCAAGATGTAACGCGCGAGGTTCTCCGCCGATGGGTTCAGCTCACGATCGAACGGCGGGATCTCGTTGAGATTCCTGTGGTCCAACCGCTCTATCACCTCATCGGCTGCCGCCTTCAATTCGGCGAAATCGACGAGCAGCCCGATCTCGTTCAATTTGCGCCCGCGAGCGTAGATCTCGACCTTGTAGTTATGACCATGAAGATTTTCGCACTTCCCCTTATAACCGCGCAGTTGATGGGCGCTCGAGAAGTTGCGTTCGATCATCACCTCAAAATAACCGTTCATTTTGCATCCCTTCGAATCGATTTCCCGATTTAGATTATCCGACCGTCATATCCTCAAAACAAAACGCGCGACGCGCCTCCTCCAGATCCGAAGTGACGCGCATCGGCGGAAGGCTTCGCCAGAAGATACGCCCATAGGGTTTAGTGCGCAGGCGTGGATCGAGGATGGCGAGGATGCCGCGATCGGTCGAACTTCTGATCAGCCGCCCCAACCCCTGTCTCAGGGCGATGACGGCTTGCGGCACGCTATACTCGTAAAAACTCGAACCGCCCTCCTCATCGATCGCCCGTTGCCGTGCCGCGATGACCGGATCCGTCGGCACGGCAAATGGGAGCTTGTCGATGATAACGCATGAGAGCTGCCGTCCGCGCACATCGACTCCCTGCCAGAAGCTGGCGGTGGCGAAGAGCACGGCGTTCGGCGTCTGGCGAAACCTCTCCAAGATCCCGCTTCGACTCATGCTCCCCTGAACCAAACAAGGATACGGGATCCGCGCGGCCACCCGCTCATAAAGCGCGCTCATGCTCACCACGCTCGTCGAAAGGACGAAAGCGTGCCCCTCGGTGATCCGCAAGAGGCGGCAGATCTCTTCGACCGCGGCCTCGATCCACTCAGGCGTGCGCGGATCCGGAAGATGCGACGGCAGATAGAGCACCGCCTGCCTTCGATAATCGAAGTTCGATGTCGCGATCAATTCATCGGCATCCTTCGGAAGACCGAGGCGCTGGCGTATGTAACCGAAGCTTCCGCCGCTCGTCAAAGTCGCAGAAGTGAGGATGATCGGCTTGACTCGCTCGAAGAGCTTCTCCGCCAATAACCCCGAAACATCGATCGGCGAAGCATGAAGGAACGCGCCTGCGCCGCGTCGCTCCAACCAATAGACGTAGGACCGATCGCTTCCTTCGACGATGAACGAGAGGTCGAAACGGATCTGCCGCACGCGCCGCAACATGCTCTCCACTTCGGGCGGCGGATCCGGCATCGCGTCGAGCATCGTCTCGAGCCTTTCGAGCGCGCCATCGAGCGCGAGATACGCTTCACCGAGCGGCGTCGGCTCGATCTCGCCGTTTCTCGATCGGCGCGCGAAAGCCTCGGCAAAGAGCGGGAGACGCCCCTCGTCGCCGCGCTCATCCTGAAATCCCATCCAAAACCGCTCATTCATCGCGCCGATGCGCGCGGCGATCTTCGTCAACTCGCGATTGAGCTCAACATCGGTGATCGGCAACATATTGAGATCGTTGAGCAGATCGGCGATCTGATAGCTAGAGACCTGCGAGCCGAAATATTCTGAGGCGACATCTTCGATCAGATGCGCCTCATCGAAGATGACGGCTCCGTAGTCGGGGATGACTTGGCCATATTCATCGCCACGCAGCGCGAGATCGGCGAAGAACAGATGGTGATTGACGATGATGATGTCAGCATCTTGTGCGCGCTGGCGCATGCGCGTGATGAAGCAAGCGTTGAAGTCGTCGCACTTCTGGCCCAGGCAGATCTCCGAACGCGCATCGAGGTGGCGCCAGAAACCGAAATTCTCGGGCAGATTCGCCAATTCACCGCGATCGCCGGTGTCAGTCCTCTTCGCCCAGCGACGGATCTCATCAAAGTAGTTCAAATCCTCGAACCCTTCGAGGATCGGCGCCGCTTCGGCGCGCTTGAAGCGGTGGAGGCAAAGGTAGTTGTTGCGCCCCTTCATGTATGCGGCGTTGAATTTTCTCGGCAGAACGCGCTGCAGGAAGGGGATGTCCTTCTCCATCAACTGTTCCTGTAGATTCTTCGTCCCCGTCGAGATGACGACGCGCATCCCTTGCGCCGTCGCAGCGGCGATCGCCGGAACCAGATAAGCGAGCGTTTTGCCTGTGCCCGTCTCGGCCTCGACGATCAGGTGGCGCCGCTCCTCGAAGGCGCGCAACACAGCTTCGGCCATCTCGATCTGGCCGGGCCGGTACTCGTATTCGGGATGCGCGCGCGCGATCAACCCATTTGGTCCGAAGATCTCTTCCATCCCCCGTTTCCCACGATCCGTCGGCCCTCTAAGCGCTCCGCAGGGCGCGGCGCATTTAGCTTTCGCCCATCATCTAATCGGCATGGATCGCCTCCCTTTCCGCGACTCGCCTTCGCAGCCGTCTCGGATAGAGCGGGAAGCGCGCGGCCAAATCCTGCACTTCGCGTCGGACGCGACGGCGCACCTCTTCCGATTCCGGCTCATGCAGGACTTCGGCGATCAAGCGCGCGATCTGGCGCATCTCCTCTTCTTTCATGCCGCGCGTCGTGACGGCGGGCGTCCCGATCCTTATTCCGGAGGCGATGAAAGGCGAATTCGTATCGAACGGGATGGTGTTCTTGTTGACCGTGATGCCTGCCGCTTCGAGTGCCTTTTCCGCCGCTTTGCCCGTAATCCCCTTGCCGTTCATGAACACGTCAACGAGGATCAGATGATTGTCCGTTCCGCCCGAAACGAGACGGAAACCGGACGCCTGCAACTCTTCGGCGAGAACTTTCGCGTTGCGGACTATCTGACGCTGGTACTCTTTGAAATCCTCGCGCAACGCTTCGCCGAAGGCGACCGCTTTGGCCGCGATGATGTGGACCAGCGGCCCACCCTGCACGCCCGGAAAGAGCTTCTTGTCGATCTCTTTGGCATGCTCCGCGCGACAGAGGATCAATCCGCCGCGCGGCCCGCGCAAAGTCTTGTGCGTCGTCGTCGTCACGTAATCGGCGTGCGGTATGGGCGACGGGTGCAGTCCGGCGGCGACCAATCCGGCGATGTGCGCTATATCGGCCATGACGCGCGCGCCCGTAGCTTGCGCGATCTCGCCGATGCGTGCGAAATCTATCGTTCGCGGGTAGGCCGACGCGCCGCAGACGATCAGCTTCGGGCGATGCTCCTCAGCGAGCCGCGCAAGCTCGTCGTAATCTATCTGCTCCGTCTCGCGCGAGACGCCGTAATCGACGATCTTGTAGCTGATGCCCGAAAAGTTCAGCGGATGCCCGTGCGTCAAGTGACCGCCGTGCGAAAGGTTCATGCCGAGCACCGTGTCGCCGTAGTTGAGCGCGGCGAGGTAAACGGCCATGTTCGCCTGCGCGCCGCTGTGCGGTTGAACGTTGGCGTGATCGGCGCCGAAAAGCTGTTTGGCCCGATCGATGGCCGCTTGCTCGACCACATCGACGAACTCGCAACCGCCGTAGTAACGTTTGCCCGGATAACCTTCGGCATATTTGTTAGTGAAGACCGACCCCATCGCTTCGAGCACGGCTTCGCTGACGAAATTCTCCGAAGCGATCAGTTCCAAGCCTTCAGCTTGTCGCCGCACTTCGTCATCGATGGCCTGACTGATCAACGGGTCAACTTCGGCAAGTGGGGCATTTCTCCAATCACTCATCTCGATCTCCTTAGCGGAATCTCCGTCGAGAGGCTTCGCTCCGTTAACTCGAACTTTGAACTCTCTCCATCGCTTCTATCTTCTCAACGCGCGCGCGATGACGCCCCCCGGCAAACGTCGCACTGAACCATGCGCGCACGATGCGCTCGATCTCATCCGGCGGAGTAGTGCGCGCGCCGATCGCCAGCACGTTGGCGTCGTTATGTTCGCGCGCGAGTCGCGCAATCTCCGCATTCCACGCGACGACCGCTCTGATCCCCGGCACCTTATTGGCCGCGATCGCCATTCCTGCGCCGGAGCCGCAGACGAGCACGCCTTGATCTGAATCCCCGCGCCTGATGCTCTCGGCGACGAGCCGCGCGAAGTCGGGATAATCGACCGACTGCGTCGAATGCGTGCCAAAATCGACGTAGTCTAAGCCGAGTTCGCGAAGCAGAGGCTTCAAACTTTCCTTCACTTCATAACCGGCATGATCGCTTGCGAGCGCGACCTTCATCGCGAAGATCTTTGACCTCACGCGGAACGGAAGTTGAAACGACCCGAGCCGTTGATGGTACATCACGCTCCCCTTCGAGGCAACGTCGGAGAGGGAGATCGTTCTCGCCTCGATTCGAGCGATCGAAGGCGCGGAAGCTTCATAGATCCGACGGCGCGCTAGAGGATTGCCATTCGGCACGTTCTTAAGCGAAAATGTCCGTTCATCTAAACCCGCGATTGGAAGGATCGAGAGAATTCAAACATCCTATGCGTTGGTCACACTATTTCATCCCAACATTGCGCGAAGATCCGGCTGATGCCGAGGTCGTCTCGCATAAACTGCTCCTCCGCGCAGGCATGGTCCGCCAGCTCGCGGCAGGCATCTACTCATACTTGCCGCTCGCCTATCGCGTCATGCAGAAGATCATGGCGATCATACGCGAAGAGATGAATCGCATCGGCGGTCAGGAGTTTCTTCTCCCGGCCCTTAACCCGCGCGAGATTTGGGAAGAGTCGGGTCGCTGGACCGCGATGGGCGACAACATGTTCCGCCTGCGTGATCGCAAAGGCGCGGATCTTTGCCTCGGCATGACGCACGAAGAGGTCTTCACCGCCATCGCGCGCGACGAACTGCGCTCTTATCGCCAACTGCCGCAGATCTGGTATCAGATCCAAACCAAATTCCGCGACGAGCCGCGTCCCAAATCGGGACTTCTTCGCGTGCGCCAGTTCATCATGAAGGATTCCTACTCGTTCGACGTCGATCGGGCTGGTCTCGATCGCGCTTACGAACTTCACCGCGAAGCGTACTGCCGCATCTTCGACCGCTGTGGATTGAAATACACGGTCGTGGAAGCCTCTTCCGGCGCGATGGGCGGGTCCGAATCGAGCGAGTTCATGGTGCGCACCGAGGCTGGCGAAGACATGATCGTCGTTTGCGAAGCCTGCGGTTACGCCGCCAATCTCGAAAAGGCCACGTCGCGCATCGCCCCGATCGAAGATGCGCCGGGCCCAGACGCGCCCGAAGAGTTTCCGACCCCGGGCGTGCGAACGATCGAAGATCTCACGGTCTTTCCGGGCGGCGCACCCGCCGACAGGCAGATTAAAACGCTCGTCTACATGATGAGCGCCGAAGATGGCCCGCGTCCGCTGCTCGCCTTACTTCGCGGCGATCATCAGTTGCACGAGACGAAACTTTCCGACGCGCTCGGCGGCGTCGCCGTTCGTCCGGCCCACCCGGACGAAATACGCGACCTGCTGGGGGCGAGCGCCGGCAGCCTCGGCGGCGTGCGGGCCAAAGAGATCGCGCGCGCCCGGGGGCGCGAGCTCCGCATCGTCGCCGATCTGGCGCTGCGCGGGCGGCGCAATATGACGACCGGAGCAAACCGCGACGATTATCACCTGCGCGGCGTTGACGTCGAACGAGACATCGCGGTGGACCAGTGGGCCGATTTGCGCATCGTCAATTCGGGCGAAGGCTGTCCGCGCTGCGAAGGTGGCACGCTCGAAGTCTTCAAAGCGCTCGAAGTGGGCCATATCTTCAAGCTCGGGACGAAATACTCTGAGTCTATGGGCGCGACCGTGCTCACGCCCGAAGGCAAAGAGGTGCCAATCGTCATGGGCAGCTACGGCATCGGCGTCGAACGCGTGATGGCGGCGGCCATCGAACTGCACCACGACGCTGATGGCATCATCTGGCCCGAGACGATCGCGCCGTTTGACGTGATCGTGACCGTCACGAACATCAAGGATGACCGAATGCGTGAAGCTGGGGAGCGCCTCTACGCTGAACTGCGCGGGGCGGGCTTCGATGTTCTCCTCGATGATCGAGACGAACGGGCCGGCGTGAAGTTCAAAGACGCTGATTTGATCGGTGTGCCCTACCGCCTCACGGTCGGGAAGAAGATCGCCGATGGCGCGGTCGAGATCTTTCAACGGCGGACCAAGCGGGCGAGCGAAGTCCGCCTTTCGGAAGCCGTCGCGCGTTTGCGCGAGCTCAAAGCGCAGAGCCGCCCGTGAAGAAACGGGAGGGCAGGGCTGCGCCCTGTCCTCCGATGAAACTACGCATCACGCCGCTGATCTTTGCGCGATCAAACGGATGGGTCAACCAACGACTATCGAACGATCAACGTCGCGCGATTCACCCCCATCACCTGCCGCCTACTCCTCATCATGCCTCCGGTTGATGAGGCTGGCGACGAAGCCTGCGCCGAAGCCGTTGTCGATGTTGACGACGGTGACATTGGAAGCGCACGAGTTGAGCATTCCAAGAAGGGCAGCCAACCCGTTGAAGGAAGCGCCATAACCGACGCTCGTCGGCACGGCAATGACCGGCACGCGCACAAGGCCACCGACCACCGATGGCAGCGCGCCTTCCATGCCGGCGGCGACGATGATCGCGCGCGCGCCTCTCAAACGCTCACGTTCGGCTAACACGCGATGGATCCCGGCGACGCCGACATCCCAGATCCGTTCGACGCGATTGCCCATCGCTTCGGCGGTCAATGCCGCCTCTTCAGCTACGGGTATATCGCTCGTCCCGGCGGTGACGACGGCGATCGTCCCTCGCCCGCGGTCGGTTCGGTCGCGCCAGATGCGAATCATGCGCGCCGCCTCATGCCACTCGGCTTCGGTGCAGATGTTGCGCACTTCGCCGAAGGTGTCGGCATCGGTGCGCGTCACCAGCACGTTGGGCGCGCGCCGGACCAGCCGTTCGACGATCTCGACGATCTGGCGGCGCGTTTTGCCCAATCCGAGCACCACTTCCGGGAACCCCTGCCGCGCGGCGCGCGCATGATCCACCCGCGCATGGCCTATGTCTTCGTAGTGCCACTCAGAGATCAAACGTGCTGCTTCAGCGGTCGTCAATTCGCCGCGCCGGTAGCGTTCGAGGATCCTTTCGATCTCCTTCACATTCATCGCTGTCGAAGACGTCTACGAATCCCGATCACCAGATCCGAGTAGGGCCGAATCTCCACTCCTGGCCGATCGGCTGAGATTGTAACATGCGCGCCGCCTCGCCGCCGCCCGCGCTCGCTTTGACATAATGGCAGCGCTCAGCGGAAACTTCCGTCCATGGAACTCACCGTCGCGATCACAGGCGCATCTGGAGCGATCTATGGCTATCGCACGCTGATCCAGCTTGCGGCGAGCGGCGCCGTCGAACGCATCAACCTGATCCTCTCGGAGACGGCTCTTACCGTGATTCGCGTCGAACTCGGCGCGGACCTGCGCGACGCCAATGGCCGTCGCATCAACGAATGGCTCGGCCTGCCGCTCGAGTCGAAACTGATCCAATTGCACCGGCTGGACAATCTGGCCGCGCCGCCGTCTTCAGGATCCCATCCGCAAGCCGGCATGATCATCGCGCCCTGCTCGATGGGCACGCTCGGCGCGATCGCTTCAGGAGCGGGGACGAACTTGATCCATCGTGCGGCTGACGTGACGCTCAAAGAGGGGCGCACGCTCGTGCTCGTCCCGCGCGAAGCGCCATACAACGCCATCCACTTGGAGAACATGCTGAAGCTCGTGCGCGCTGGGGCGCGCATCATTCCAGCGAGCCCCGCTTTCTATCACCGCCCGCAGACTATAGAAGAACTGGTTGACCATCTGGTTTATCGCATCCTGGACCAGTTCGGCATCCCCCATAGCCAGCGGACGCGCTGGGGCGGAGCTTAGCGGGAAACTGCGCGCACACAAAACGAAAGGGGCCATGATGTCGGTGCTGACAGAGCGATTGCGTAATGCAGACCGGCGCCATGATGCCCCTTACGCCCGATCGAAGTCTCCGATCACCGAGACAAAGCGGTCAGCTTCGATGCAGAGGGCCGCGCGCTTCATGGTTTCGGTTTGGTCGGCTGAGGTTTCTGCTCCTTTTGCTCAGGCCCTTCCTCTTCAATGACGCGAACCTTACTGCGGAAGCGCTCAAAGTCCGTATAGCGCACACGCATACGCACATGCACCGTTTGCCCATTATCGAAAGTTAACACGTCGTCCGCATAAGTGTAGGTCGGAAACCAGTAACGCCCGTCTATGTTTTCGCGGTAGGTCTCAAAGGTCGGGAATCGCTGTTTGCCTTCGGGCACGCCCTTGCCGCGCGCCTTGACTATTTGTAGATCACGATCATCGACCCAGATGCGCCCTTGAAAGAAACGCTCTTTGGACTTCTTCGGATCTGGCATGACCTTCGGCGCGACATCGAAGACGTAAGTATCGATCTCGTCTATCCTCTCCTTGCCGACGTAGGTGAAATTGTACTTGTCGATCTTCGATGCTTCGAGCGCGAAAGGCTCGATGCCGCCGAGATCCTCAAGATCTTCGGGCGTGACGGTGATCTCCGTCAGGGTCGGCACGGGGAAGAAGATGATCTTCTCGTAACGGTTGCCCTGATCGTCGAAGACGAACTGTGACACACGATGATATTCGCCCGTGATCTGCCCGCCCATGCCGATGGTCTGGATGACAGCATCGCGTTTGAAACTATATTGATTGAGCGCCTGCCGAAATTCCGTCTCTTTGGCCGCGAAAGCGCGAATGATCGCTTCGATGTTCGGCGGCGCTCCGCCTGCGTTTGAAACCGCGCTCTGCGCGAAGGTTTGCGCCGGCCATAAAAACAGGGCGAAGAGGAAGATTGAAACTCGTTTGATCATAGCCGTCCTACGTCTCGCGCTCGTTCAGGATGGCAAGATTTGAGATGCCTTCGCTCGCGCTTCACGTTGCCGTCGCAGTCGTCCAAGTCAAAACCGGGCGTCCCCCTTCTTCCGACAGTTCACCGCGCAATATCCGGCGCGACCGAGAAGGGGCTCAGCCCCGTTCGTCCCTCTTCTTCCGACAGTTCGCCGCGCAAATCAGCCTCAGCGCACCGGTTCGGGCGCGATTGCGGCGAAGTTGAGCAGAAGCCTGAGCCCGACCGCCTGACTCTTCTCCGGGTGGAACTGGACGCCGTAGATGTTGCCGCGCGCGACCACGGAGGCGTATCTTGTGCCGTATTCCGTCTCGCCGATGATGTCCTCTTCGTCCGCAGCGTCGCAGTAGTACGAATGGACGAAATAGAAGAAGGCGTCGTCTTCGATACAATCGAAGAGCGGATGCGGCGCGCGTTGATGCACCTGATTCCAACCGACCTGCGGCACGCGCAAGCCTTCAGCGAAACGCCGCACGTGACCGCGCAGCAGTCCCAGTCCAGCCACCGGACCGAATTCTTCGGAGGATTCGAAGAGCATCTGCATGCCAACGCAAACGCCGAGAAGCGGCACGCCCTGTTCAACTCGCTCTTTTACCAACCGGTCCAGACCGCGCTCTTGCAAAGCGCGCATGCACGCGCCGAAAGCGCCGACGCCGGGCAGCACCAACCGTTCGGCCTCGCGCAAGACTCGTTCGTCTCCGCTCAGCAGCGCCGCGCAACCGGCGGCCTGAAAGGCCTTCTCAACCGAGCGTAAGTTTCCAACGCCGTAATCGATGATCGCAACTCGCGTCACAACGCCTCTTCCTTTTCGCGGTTCCGAGTCCAGCCGATCGAAGTCCCGCGTTTCGATCAAAGCACGCCCTTCGTGCTTGGCACGCCCGGCACGCGCGGATCGAGCTCGACGGCGCGCCGGAGCGCACGCGCGACCGCTTTGAAACATGCTTCCAGAACGTGATGCGTGTTGCGTCCGCGCAGAAGGTCTATGTGCAGGTTGCAACGCGCTTCGTGCGCGAACGAACGCCAGAAGTGCTCGGCCATCTCGACCGAGAAGTTGCCGATCTTTTGCCGTCTGGTCGGCAGGTTGTAGACGAAATAGGCGCGTCCCGACAGATCCACGACGGCGCGGCAAAGCGCTTCATCCATCGGCACAGTCGCTTCGCCGTAACGCGCGATGCCCTTCTTCTCGCCAAGCGCTTGAGCGAAGGCTTGACCGAGCGCGATGCCGACATCCTCGATCGAATGATGATCGTCAACCTGTAGATCGCCGCGACATTCCACTTCGAGATCGAACAAGCCATGGCGCGCGAACAGTTCGAGCATGTGATCGAAAAAGCCTATGCCGGTCAAAATGCGCGCTTCCCCCCGCCCATCGAGCGCAATATGCACGCGCACTTGCGTTTCGAGCGTTTGCCGTTCGATCCGCGCCGAACGGCTTTGCGCTTTGACATCCATCATCGAGTCTCCTTTCGCCACTTGCGCCGCGACCGCAGCGCGAAGATAGCAGGCGTTCGACAACCGAGCTTCGTTCAACTTCGCGCGAAGATTTCGCGCAGCGCTTCGATCAAAAGATCGTTCTCTTCAGGTCTGCCGACGCTCACGCGAAAACAGTCGGCGAGCATCGGATAGCCGCTCACGTCGCGGATGAGTATGCCGCGCCGCAACAATTCATCGTAGACGCGACGCGGTTCAATCCTCGAGCGAACGAGGATGAAGTTCGCCTTCGACGGGACGGGAGAGAGTCCGCTTATCTCCTGCAACGCTTCGAAGAGCCGCTCCCGTTCGCGGATCAACGCCTGGACCAGCGGCAGAAGCTCAGCGTCGTACATCTCGAGCGCCACCTCCGCCGCGATCTGCGAAAAGGCGTTGAGGTTGTAGGGAAGCACGGCTTTGCCGATCTCGCGCGCAATCTCCGGCGCGGCGAGAGCGTAACCGACGCGCCAACCGGCCATCGCCATCGCCTTCGAGAAGGTGCGAAAGACGATCAAGTTCGGATGCGCGCGCAAGAGGTTGGCCGCCGATCGTTCGGCGAACTCGAAATAGGCTTCATCCACGACGATGAGACCGCTTGCTTTTTCGAGCAAGCGAACGAGATCATCCTCCTCGATTACGCCGCCCGTTGGATTGTTGGGCGAGCAGATGATCGTTAAGTCCGGGTCTTCGCGCTCGATCGCACGGCGAAGCGCAGCGACATCGAAGGTCAGCCGTTCAGTGAGCGGCACGCTCAACACGTCCGCTCCCAGAACCGTGGCGATCTGTCTGTAGAGAGCGAAAGTCGGTTCGGACAAAAGCGCGCGGCGACCTTCACCGAGCGTGACCATCATGGTCGCCTGAATCAGCTCGTTCGACCCGTTGCCGACGATGATCCCCTCTTCGTCCCAACCGGCGAAGGCCGCAAGTTTTCGCCGCAACTCTACTGGCACGAAATCCGGATAGCGCGACCAAGCGCGCCGTTCGAAACGTCGCAGAGCTTCGCGCTTGATCCTTTCGGGCGCGTCGAACGGGTTCTCGTTCTGATTCACTTTGATGGGCGCGCGCTCGGAGCGCAACGTGTAAGCGCGGAGTTCGCGGACGCGCGGCTTGATCCGCTTCAAAGCGACGCGCAAACCATCATCCATCGTCGCCGAAACATCCTGCGTCGCTTGCTGGTCCAGTCGGATGAGCGCCGAGCGTGCGTGCGCTTCCAAGCCTTCGGCGCGCGCGAAAACGGCGATCATCCGAGCGGTGCGTTCGAGTTCCTCTCTGGAGTAGCGAAGCATGCTCGCGCGGCGCGTGAAATCGTAAACGCCGAGCGCGGACGAAAAACGCGCCGCTCCGCCCGTTGGCAGCACATGATTCGGACCGGCGAAATAATCGCCGACGACTTCGGGCGTGTAAGCTCCGAGGAAGATTGCGCCCGCATGCTTGATCTTGTCAGCGATGGCTTCCGCATCGCGCGCGATGATCTCCAGATGCTCCGGCGCTAGTTCGTTCACCACCGCGCACGCCTCATCCATATCGCCGACGACGATGAGCGCGCCGTAGTTTCTGAGCGAAGCTTCGACGATCGCGCGCCGCGGCAACATTTCGAGTTGAATTTCGATCTCGCGCCGAACCGCATCGGCTAAATCGCCCCGCGTCGTCACGAGCACGACCGCCGCCTCCTCGTCGTGCTCGGCCTGGGCCAGCAGATCGGCTGCCACGGAGCGCGCATCCGCCGTCTCGTCGGCGATGATGGCGACCTCGCTCGGGCCGGCGATGGAATCGATCCCGACGACGCCGAAGACGAGCCGCTTCGCCGCGGCGACGTACTTGTTCCCCGGCCCGGTGATTTTGTCAACGCGCGGCACGGTCCGTGTGCCGTAGGCGAGCGCGGCGATGGCCTGCGCGCCGCCCACTTTGTAAACTTCGCTCACGCCAAGCTCGACCAGCGCGGCGGCGACCGCCGGATTTTCGGCGAGCGTTTGTGGCGGGGTGGCGACGACGATCCGTTCGACGCCGGCGACCTGCGCGGGGATGACGTTCATCAACACTGACGATGGATAGCTGGCCGTTCCGCCCGGCACGTAGAGTCCGGCCCGTTCGATGGGGCGCACGCGCTGGCCCAGCCGCGTTCCGTTCGAGCGCATCTCCCAAGAACGTTCGCGCTGCCGTTCGTGAAAGGCGCGGATGCGCCGCGCAGCCTCACGCATCACGTCGCGCACTTCGCGCTCCAAACGCGCCGCCGCATGATGCAACTCATCTTCGCTCGCGCGCAATCTATCGCACGTCAGTTCGACGCCATCGAAGCGCGCCGTATACTCGATCAAAGCCTCATCGCCTCGGCGCTTCACGTTTTCGATGATGGCGGCGACCTCTCGCATAAGATCCGCATCGAGCGCCACGTTACGCCCAGCGATACGTTCCAATCTCGCTCTTCTCCGCTGCTTCTCGTCTGCCCCTATGAGTTCGATCATCCTTCTCGCTCCGACGCTCGACCGAGCGCGGCGATCAACTCCGCCATCGCTTCGGCCTTCAGTTGATAGCTGGCGCGGTTGGCGACCAACCGCCCCGTCGATTCCGCGATCACCTCGACCACCTGCAAACCGTTCTCCGCGAGCGTCCGCCCCGTCTCGACCAGATCGACGATGCAATCGCTCAGACCAAGCACCGGCGCGAGTTCGACCGAACCGGCCAACTCGATGATCTCCACCGGAATGCCGCGCCGTCCGAAATGTGCCGCCGCGATGCGCGGGTACTTGGTCGCCACGCGCAACATGCCGAGATTGCGCGTAACATCGTCAGGCCCCTTCGCCGCGACGGCGATGCGACATCGGTTGATGCCCAGATCGAGGGGCTGCAAAACGTCCGCCTCGGCTTCCATCAACACATCCCGCCCGACGATGCCACAATCGGCAATGCCGTGCTCGACGTAAACCGGAACGTCAGCCGGTTTGACGAAAACGAGACGATAGCGCCCGCGGCGATCGTATGCCGTTAAACGGCGCGAGCCATTGAGGGTCTCATCGAGCTCAATGCCGGCACGCAGAAGAAGGCGCTGCGCCTCCTCTTGCATACGCCCCTTGGCGAGAGCGATCGTCAACTTTGTCAACTCTTCCCGTTCCATCCGCAATCTCCGAAAAGAGGACGCCCCTTGCGTTTCAGAACTCGATCAACACACGTTCATCCGCTTCCCTTAACCGCAAAGCCGAACGGAATAGCGCGATCCGATCTTCATCGCGCAATCGCGCGCCGCCATCCCCTGCATCTTGCGCACCACGGCGACGCCAAAGCACGTCGGTCAGAGAGTCGAGGTCGAAGATGAAGCCGATCGCCGGTTCCGCGCGCCCGAAGTTCGCCGTTAGACCATCGTAACGACCGCCGTTCCCCACTCTCACGCCCAACCCGCGGACGTATATGCGAAAGACCAGCCCCGTGTAGTAATCTAGCTCCGAAACGTCGCCCAAATCGATCTCGAAACTGTCGGCCAGACCGAGCGCCTCGAGAGCCCGCCAAAGCGCCTCTAAGTTTTCGAGCGCACGACGCGAACGCTCGTTGACGATCAGATGGCGCGCGCGATCGAACATCTCGCTCTTTCCGGCCAAACGAGTCAACTGCGCAAAAGCGATGCAATCTTCCGCCGGAGCGTAGGGAGCGAGAAACTCGCGCAGCTCCGAAGCGTTACGCGCATCGATCAACTGCCGCAGATGCTCGCGCGCCGTCTCATCAAGTTTCAAGTTCTCCGCGACGCCATTGAAGACCTCGACGTCGTTCAACGTGATGCGATAGTCTCCCGCGAGACCCAAACGGCGTAAGATCTCCGCTGCAATCAGCAGGACCTCGAGATCGGCGTTCACCCCGCGCGCGCCGATCAACTCGCAACCGAGATGCGTCGTTTCACGCCGCCACTCGGCGTGCGAGCGCGGACGCTGATGGAACACGGTCGCCGCGTAACAGAAACGCAAAGGCCGCGCCCTTTCAGCAAAAAGCGTCGCCGCCGCGCGCGCCACGCTTGAAGTGATGTCCGGGCGCAGAGCGAGCAACCGCCCATCGGTATCCGTAAACCGGAAGGCGCGATGCGCTTGGCTGCGCCCCATGCCGCGTTCGAAAAGGGCATAATAGTCGATGGTCGGCGTGACGATCTCCTCGTAAGACCAACCGCGGAAAACCGCCATGGCGAGATCCTCAACGTCGCGACGCAAACGAGCTTGCGAGCCGAAGTAATACTTCATCCCAACCGGGATCTTCGATAGCGGTTCGCTCATCTTTGCTCCAAACTGAAAGGCCTGCTGCGAATCATCCTCGGCAGCAGGCCTTTTAGATTCAGCTCAATCTTTCAGCGATCTACAGCAAGACCTCTGCCGCCACCTCCGCTCCGCGCGGATGATGCACGTGATGGCGATGGTTCAAGAGGTCGCGGCACATAGGACTTACCGGAAACCTTCGACTGCTGACGCCACCTACTGAAGTAGCGTCCAGCTTCGGGTTCTTATAGCCGAGAGAGGAGGCCTCTGTCAAACGAGCGAAAACACGCCTCCAATCTCAAAGCGCCCAGAGCCTCTCTTAGACTGGTTATGAACCCGCCATCGCAGCGCGGCGCTTTCGCTTAAGCTGGCCGTCACACTAAAGATCGCTGCGAAGCGAGATCGCTTTGCAGCTTGATCGCGCAAGGACCGCCGCGCAAACGGACGAAGTCCGCCCACCCAACAACTCCCGCCACAAGCACCCAACCGCCGGCCCTCACGCAAGCTTCTCAGGCGGACTTCTGTGCGGGCTGGCCCGATTGCCTAGTGATCGAGATAGGGCGGCTCCGAACCTCTGTGCGGGCGTGGCCTGATTGGATGGGCAGAGACAAGACCGTCCGCGCCGAACTTCTGTGCGGGCGTGGCCCGATTTTTGCATCCCTTACCCAATGGACCATCCCGATTGCATCGAAAGCATACGTGAACGGAGATGGGACGATGACTCCCGCTCCCTCAGTCTGCAGATTCGAAGCGAGGGAGAGGGACGATAACGATAAGGAGAACGAAGAGAATGATTCTCGACATCCTAGGTTGGATCGTCTTCGGATTGATCGTCGGATTGATCGCCAAGGCGATCATGCCCGGCAAAGATCCCGGCGGCGCGATCGTCACCATCGTGCTCGGCATCGTCGGCGCGATCATCGGCGGTTTCATCGGGCGAAATTTACTCGGAAGACACGATGTCAACGAGTCATTTTCGCTGACCGGCCTGTTGCTGGCGGTGCTCGGCGCGATCATCGTGCTGGCGATCTATCGCTTGGCGACGGGTCGTAGCCTGCGCGCCTAAAGGGCCCATTTAGGTCACGCGCGAAATTTGAGACCAAAGGCGCGCTTGGTCGGCCTTTGGCTATCGGTGAGAGTTTTTGTGCCTCAGATGAAGAGGCGAAGATCCGCTCTCCCCGAACCATCTGCGATTCGCCCTCGCTACTTTTCCACACCTGTGCGCCCTCTCGAAGGAAGCTATCCGCTTGATAGAGAAAGGGCTCCTCACACACCGCCCATCGCGCGGATTTCCGTTCGCCGATCGTTCGCCTAATATCCAATCGAAACCGATTACCTCAAGTATATCTTCAAGTTAGCTCACCGAAGTGCTGAGCGGTGAAGTCTTTACAGCCACGCCCGACCCGTGCTAAAGTCTGCCCGCCTTTGCCGTCTAAGTGATTATGTTGCAAAGGTTTATGAAGGGGCGCGCCACACCCAGTAGTATGGTTCGCCGATTGTTCGCCCAAGATATTGAGTTTTTGAGAAGATCAAGGCCGATGGGCATCAGGTTCGGAACATCTGGATGGCGAGCGATCATCGCCGAAGATTTCACGTTCGCCAACGTGCGGCGCGTGACGCGCGCTATCTGCCGATATCTTGCCCACGACGCGCAGCGGCGGTTGATCGTCGGGCATGACACGCGGTTCTTGGGCGAACGATTTGCCGAAGTCTGCGCCGAGGAGGCGGCAATCTTTGGCTTCGAGGTTCTATCGTGCGCTGGGCCGACGCCGACGCCGGCCATTGCAGCGGCCATCTGCGATCGGCGAGCCTCAGGCGGGATCAACTTCACCGCTTCGCACAATCCGCCCGAATACAACGGGATGAAGTTTTCGACCGCTGATGGTGCGCCGGCCCTCCCCGACATCACGCGGCGTATTGAAGAGCTGATCGAAGCGGACGACGGGAGCGGTCCGGTGGCGAAAGGTCGGGTGGACACATATGATGCGCATGCCGCTTATTTTGCCTCGTTGAGCGCCAAGGTCCGGTTCGATCTGATTGCGCGCGCGCGCGCGCGATACGCCTATGATCCGCTATGGGGCACAGGGCGTGGTTATCTTGATGCGTTGCTTCGCGAACACGGTTTAGAGGTCATCACCGTGCACGATTGGCGCGATGTGCTCTTCGGCGGACGCGCGCCAGAAGCCGATGAGGATCATCTAGCGGAACTTCGCGCGATCGTGCGCGAGCGCGGATGCGCGCTTGGGCTTGCAACCGATGGCGATGCCGATCGTTTCGGGATTCTCGATGGCGACGGCACATTCATCACGCCGAACCAGATCATCGCGCTGCTCTTCGATTATCTAGCGGAATCTCGCGGCTGGACCGGCGGGGTTGCGCGATCGGTCGCGACGTCGCATCTTGTCGATCGCGTAGCGCAAGCGCGCGGGCTGCCAGTTTATGAGACGCCGGTTGGGTTCAAGTATATCGGCGAGCTGATCGTCGCCGACAAGATAATCCTCGGCGGAGAGGAATCCGCCGGGCTTTCGATCAGAGGTCACTATCCGGAAAAGGACGGTATCCTCGCCTGCCTTCTCGCGGCGGAAGCGGTTGCGGCGCGCGGCGCCAATCTACGCGAGCAACTCGAAGAGATTTACGCTCGCGTCGGGCGCGTCGTGTCGCGGCGCACGGCGGTGCGTTTGACACCGAATGTGCGCGAAGTTTTGGCGGAGAAGTTGAAGCGAGACGTGGCGAAGATCGGCGGGCGGCGCGTCGCCGCCATCAACCGACTCGATGGGACGAAGTTCATCTTCGAGGACGGATCATGGCTGCTGATGCGTCCATCGGGGACGGAACCTTTGGTCAGAATCTACGCTGAATCAGATTCAGAACGAGACGTGGAGGTGCTCCTTGAACAGGGTCGCAAATACATACTGGAATGATCAACGTCTGCGCACTCAACGCCCGGTCCCAAGGACCTTTGCGCCCACCTCATTACATGCCGTTGACGAGAGGGTCGCGCATGCGCGCGCGCGTGTGACATCGCGCCAGCGCATCTTCCCCTCATGGGCCTTCTTCGTCATGATCATGCTGGCCACATTTGCGCTCTGCATTTCCGTCAACATGCGCACCTACGCGGAACTGCGCACGGCGACGGAGCAGCATGAGAGCGTGCGCGCCGAAGTCGAAGCGTTACGCGAGGGCAACGCCGATCTGCGCAAGGAGATCGAGCGGTTGCGCACAGATCCGCGGGCGATCGAACGTGTGGCGCGCGAGCAGATGAACATGCTGCGCCCGAACGAGATCATCGTGCCGGTGGAATGAACTGCGACGGTGCGCTCGAGTTCGAGCCTTCGCGCCCTTTGCGCGCGTGAGGGCGCTTTGCGCCCGCCATTCGGCAAAAGGTTGCGTCCGGCAACAAATGCGGCGATCTTCGGCTCCTCTCTTCAATCGCGCTGCGCTCTCCTGAGCTGATCACGCGGTTGACACTATTCGTGCGCGTCAATTAATATCGGGTTAAGTCTTCGCGCGCAGCTTACACGACCCCATCGCACGGCAACTCGAAACCAGAAAGGGATCCTATGTCGAAGATCAAACAGATCACTACGCCGGACCAGGAGATGGTCGAACGATGGGAGCGAGAGACGCTCGAACCGGCTCTGCGCCGCATGCCAGAACGCAAAGAGCGATTCGAGACCGTCTCGCTCGAAGAGGTCAACCGCCTCTACACGCCTGCCGATCTTGCCGAGATAGACTTCGCGCGCGACATAGGTTTTCCCGGCGAATTCCCGTACACGCGCGGCATCCATCCGACCGGCTACCGCGGCAAGCTCTGGACCATGCGCCAGTTCGCCGGTTTCAGCACGCCCGAAGAGACCAACGCCCGCTTCAAATACTTGATGTCGCAAGGGCAGACGGGGCTCTCGGTCGCCTACGATCTGCCGACCTTGATGGGCTACGATGCCGATTCGCCGATGGCGGAAGGCGAAGTCGGAAAGTGCGGCGTTTCGGTCTCGTCGCTCGCCGACATGGAGATCCTTTTCGACGGCATCCCGCTCGAAGAGGTGACCGTCTCGCAGACGATCAACGCGCCGGCCTTCGTGCTTCTGGCGATGTACTTGGTGGTCGCCGAAAAGCAAGGGGCCGACTGGCGGAAGATCTCCGGCACGCTGCAGAACGACATCCTGAAAGAGTACATCGCGCAGAAGGAGTGGATCTATCCGATCCGTCCGGCGATGAAGCTCGTCATCGACACGTTCGAGTTCTGCTCCGAACACGTGCCCCGATACAACCCGATCTCGGTCAGCGGTTACCACATACGCGAAGCGGGCGCAACTGCGCTTCAAGAACTCGCCTTCACGTTGCGCGACGGCATCGAGTATGTCGAATGGGGCGTGCGCGCCGGGCTCCCGGTGGATCGTTTCGCGCCGCGCATCTCGTTCTTCTTCAACGCGCACAACGACTTCTTCGAAGAGATCGCCAAGTACCGGGCGGCACGCAAGATCTGGGCGCACGTGATGCGCGAGCGGTTCGGCGCGCAGGATCCGCGTTCGATGACGCTTCGCTTCCACACGCAGACGGCGGGCGTCTCTTTGACCGTACAACAGCCGCTGAACAACATCGTGCGCGTGGCGATTCAGGCTCTGGCCGCCGTGCTCGGTGGAACGCAATCGCTGCACACCGACGCTTACGACGAAGCGTTGGCTCTTCCGACCGATCAAGCTGCGCTGATCGCGCTGCGCACGCAGCAGATCATCGCCGAGGAGACGGGCGTGGCGAACACGGTCGATCCGCTCGGCGGTTCTTACTTCGTCGAAGCCTTGACGAAGAAGATGGAGGATGGCGCTTACGACTATTTCGCCAAGATCGACGAGATGGGCGGCATGGTCGAAGCGATCGAAAAAGGCTTCCCGCAGCGCGAGATCCAGGAGTCGGCCTATCAGTATCAGAAGGCGGTCGAGCGCGGCGATCAGGTGATCGTCGGCGTCAACAAGTACGTCATGGAAGAAGAGCCGATGAAGGTTGACATTCTGGTGATCGACGAAAGCGTGCGCGATCGCCAAGTCGCGCGGCTCGAACAGGTGCGCGCGCGCCGCGATGGCGGGCGCGTGGCCCGCACGCTGGACCAGTTAAAGCGCGCTGCCGAGCGCGGCGAAAACATCATGCCCGCGACGCTCGAAGCCGTGCGCGCCTACGCCACGCTGGGCGAGATCTGCGACGCGCTGCGCGATGTCTACGGCGTGTATGAAGAACCGGCGTTCTAGTCCCGGTCGCCTGAAACCGCGCGGGCGGCGAACCGGAGTCGGCGAACTTCGAAGTCGATCTCCGATCCGATGGAAGACTCTCCTCGTAGAGCGATCGCCGTCTGCAAGACCATGACGAGCGGTCGTTGACTTACCATGAGCGAACGAAAGATTCGTGTTCTGATCGCTAAACCCGGACTCGACGGGCACGATCGTGGGGCCAAGGTGATCGCGCGCGCGTTGCGCGATGCCGGCATGGAAGTGATCTACACGGGCTTGCGCCAAACGCCGGAGATGATCGCGGCGGCGGCGGCGCAGGAAGATGTCGATGCCGTCGGCATCTCGATCTTGAGCGGCGCGCACAACACCTTGTGCCCGCGCATCGTCGAACTGCTGCGCGAGCGCGGGATGCATGACTGTCTGGTGATCGTCGGCGGCATCATCCCGCAAGAGGACATCCCGCGCCTCAAAGAGCAAGGCATCGCCGAAGTCTTCTTGCCTGGCACTTCGACCGAAGAGATCATCAGGTTCTTGCGCGAAAACGTCCGCCCGCGCACCTGACTTCATGGAGACGGAAAAGGCGGCGCCGAGCGAACAACCGACGCCCGACTTTCAATCGAGCGAAGATTTTCCCGACGAGTCCGCAAGCTCGCGCTCTTTGAGCGAGCTTTCAATCGAGCGAAGATGCCAGAAGATAGAGATTCACGCATCATCACCGACGGTCTCCAGAACGGATCTACCGTGTAACCGCTTCCGATGCCAGAGGATAGAGATTCGCGCATCACCACCGCCGCATCATCGCATCATCGCATCGGCATTGGCATCTCGATGCCAGAGGATAGAGATTCGCGCATCATCACCGAGCTAAGTCCACCTTTTGCCATCATTCGCTTCAACCGTCCCGCCGAACGGAACGTGCTTTCCGAAGAGGTACGCTCACGCCTCGACGCGATCCTTTCCGCGCTCATCCCGCGACATGATGTGCGCGCGCTCATCTTCACCGGAACGGATGATGTTTTCTCCGCCGGCGCGGATCTGCGCGAGCTGGTGGGTTTGACGCCAGCGGCGGCGCGCGATTTCGCCCTGCGTGGTCAAAGGTTGATGCAACGGATCGCGGATGCGCCGCAAGTGACCATCGCGGCGATCAACGGCTACTGCATGGGGGGCGGGTTGGATTTAGCGCTCGCTTGCGACCTGCGCATCGCCAGCCCGGGAGCAGTCTTCGCCCATCCGGGCGTCGCGCTCGGCCTCATCACGGGCTGGGGCGGCACGCAACGCCTGCCGCGTCTTGTCGGTCCAGCGCGTGCGTTCGAGATCATCCTGACGGCGCGGCGCGTCAACGCGCAAGAAGCGCTCGAGATGGGATTGATCAACCAGATAGCGGCCAATCCGCTCGAGGCAGCATGTGCCTTCGCAAATGGACGCAATCGCGGACGGAGATCGCGTTCAACTTTCGCGCCCGACCAAAGATTCTGAAAGCCCATCAATCTTCCCGTTCGATCCTCAGCTTATCACCGATTTCCAATTCGCCGAGAATCTGGCCCAATTCTTGGACGAAGCTCGCTTCGATGTCGCCACCCACCGTCACCGAAAGATCGATGCCGAGCTTGAGATCTGTGCCGGAACGGAGCTTCGGCACAAGGCGCGTCCCTAACCGATTCCAAACTTCAGGCGGGATGACGCCGACCAGTCGGATAGTCCTCTTCCGCGCTTCGGGCGCCGGTGCCTGAACGGTTACGGACGGTCCGAGTGGCGGCTCCGGCGTAGGCGGCCTAAGCGGCATCGGCGGTTGCGGTGGTCCTGCTTCACCCTCCTTGAGTCTCTGGGCCTTGGCTTTCGTCAGCAAGAAACTCTCCGAATCGAAAGCGATCTCCTCAACGGGGACGACCTCTTGAAACCAGATCCGCTCGTAAGTTCCGTCAGGTTTCGCGCCTTGTGCGAAACCGAATTCCCCGCGCGAAACGAAATCGACGATCCTGCTGCGCAGCGTCTCGTCCGGATCAAGGAGCCGCGTGAGCGAGCCGTTGAGGAAACTTTGTCTGAAGCTGGCGAGCGGCCATGCGCCAGCTTCTTTGAGCGTGGGCGGCCAATGTCGCTCGATGTAACCCGCGCCTACCGTTTCGCTCAACAACCCTTCGGTTTTGAGAGTCGCGATGATCCGGCCACACAAGGTTTCGCCGCTCGATGAATGTCCAGCGCCGAGATCGATGACTTTCAAGCCATCCGATGCTCCCCCGGGCTCGTAGATGACGATGAAGCGGTATCCGCCCCACACCTCATCTTTGGCCGCTTCCGTCGCTTGTTTGACCTTCGTGGAGATTTCGGCGCGCTCACGCGGATCGAAATCGCTGCCAAGGACGCCTTCTGCGACTTCTGCCGCAACTCGTTCCCAAGCGAGCATGAGTTCCACCTTCTCCTGAAGATCACGGCCCGGCTTCTTGACGCACCAGATCAAAGCTGCTGGGTAAAGTCTGGGCGATTTGCCACGCTGCCTGGTCCAGTCAGCGAGCTGCTGACGAAAAGATGGGTCGGCGGACCACTCGATTTCAGGGTCGATGAGCACGAGCGTGAGCTTGGGATTGTCTGGGATATCGCTTCCGTCCTTCGGAAACGGCACGATGGGGATCTGCGCTCCGCGCCGAAATTCGCTCTCGACGAGCTTGCGCATACTTGGCTTGATCTCGGTTTCCTCATCAAGCGACGCCCGCCGATCGTTGACCACTTTTCTTAATGTCGGCTGATAGCCGATCTTGAACCCATCCGAACCGACTCGGCGGATGAAGTAAGCTCTCTCTTCCAACGCGATGGCGGCGTTGTCGATCGAAGTCGTATCGACGCCGGGCTCGCCCAACGCGAAACGCAATTCCGGAAGATGAGCCACCCGGTCGGTCTGACCTCCGGATGATTCGAACAGGATCGTCGCGCCGACGCGACGGTGAATGTCGCGCAAAACGCCACTCGTACCGGCATCTAAAGCTCGCGCATGAGAGTGTTCGCCAGCGACGTCCGTTTCAATCGCCGCCAACAAGCGCGCGTCGCCGAGCTGGCCCAAGATGGTGCTGCGGAATGCCGGATCATGTAGCGGCGCTGAGCCGAGCGTCAACAAAGGTTCTCTCCGCGCCTGCGTGAATCCATCACGGTACGCCCAAGCGATCCACTGGGCCAGCATTGCGAGAGTTCCTCGTGTTTGTTGATATTGCACGAGAGCTTGCCACTTCCGTTGAAAGACCGAGAGCGTCGCCGGATGGAACGGATAAGAGCTCTCGAAGCGTTGCTGCAAGAGGGTACGCGCCCTGCTCTCCGTCGCAGCGGCATCGACGGCCGTCCACTCCGGCGGAAGTTGCGCTCGCCGCTCGAAACACCAATCGGCAAAGGCTTTCGCCACTCTCCTTCGCATGCGTTCATCGCCCAAGTCCTCGAAGAGCCTCCGCCGGACTACTTCGCTGATCTCCGCCTCATCGTTGGCGATGAGATCCCTTGCCACCCGCCGGACCACCTTGGTGATCCGCTCCTGCCACTGAAGATCCCAATCGGTCATCTCCACTTGACTTCGCGGCAAGCTGATCACGGCGGCGCCGCAAGTCGTCCCGGTCATCGCGACCGTGAGGTTCTGGATGAAGGCGTGAAAAGGTTCGGCGAACTGGCGATGGCGATTGACGAAGTTGAGCACCTCATCGAAGAGGATAAGCACCGGCGCGTTTGCCGCTTGGAAGACGCGAGCGAGCGCTTCTGTCCCCGGCGGAGCGTCGAGCGCCGCGCTGCCGAGCGCTTGGACGCCCAGATCGCCAGCGAGTTGACGGGCGATGTCGATCCAAGGCGTTTCGCGCCCCTCTTGTGGATCCCAAGCGTTGCCGACAAAGACGGCGACGCGCGCTTCGGGAACGCAAGCAAGTTCGCTTGCTTGCAAAAGATCGGCGACGCCTGAATATTCACCAGCTTTGGGACCGCTTCGCGCCAGATGATAAAGAGTCGTGAGCGTATGAGTCTTTCCCCCGCCGAATTGCGTGATGAGCGTCAGCACAGGCGCCGTATCGTCGGTGCGGCCCGCGAGTCGGCGAAGGACCATTCGGACGTGCTCGCGCAGCGCGCGGGTCCAACAAGTGCGCGCGAAGAACTGCACCGGATCGCGGTAATCTTCGGGCGCGGTCCCGGCAACGACTTGCTCCAATGCGATGGCGAATTCATCGGGATTGAAGGAGCGCCCCTCGCGAACTTCCTTGCGCGGTGTAACGATCTTATACCAAGCTTCCATCATCACTCCTCGTGTCTCTGTGACTATTTTCCACCGTTCCCTGTTGACCTTCATCTCGGCACGGCCAGAAGCATAGCATCCACGAGGCGCTTTTCCTCGCTACCCTTCGGGTAGAGCGCCGAAAGCGCGTTCGCCAACCGGAGGAAATCTGGTCCGCGTTCCATCTCAGCCTTGAGCAGCCCTCGCAAGGCAGCCGACTGTCCGCTCGACTGTAGGAGCATGGCCGTGTGAACGCGGTCAAGCGTCGTCACCTCTTCTTCACCATCGAACCTGAGGGGGGAGTCTTTCTCCGCCGAGAGTTTCTTGTTTCCTCTCCGTTTTCTTTGCCTCTGTGGTGGCTCTTCCGTCTCTTGAAAAAGCGCTTGCTGGAGCTTCTTCTGTGAATCTTCATCGCCCCAAATGGCGCGCCGATCACCGCCGTCCTTGCCAAGAAGTTGCTCGGCGCGCTCAGGAAGCGGAAGCAACCTCACCATGCCTCTTTCGGTCTTGATGATGCGCTCTTCCCACCTCGGCAGGTCAATGCCCAACGGCTGCGCAAAGCGCCGCACGACATCGAAGGGCAAGGAGAAGCCCTTGCCTACCACAGAGGTCGCCGAATCTTCATCTTCTAAATCTTCCAACCCTTCGTCTTCCTCCGCGCCCTCTGCGTCTCTGTGGTGATCCTCTCCCTCCGTGCTCTGGAGCGTCCAGAGGAAAAGCGCCGTGAGCCGCGCATCCTCTTCGAGCGCGCCAACGCTGCCATTCGCGGAGCGCGCCTCGGCGACGCCGAGCACCTGTGTCAGCGCCGCGCGGCCCACCGCCTCCCAGACCTTCTCGAGGAACTCCTCAAGCTTGACCTCTCGCCCCTCGGCGGTCTCCACTCGGGAGAATCGGCTGAAGATCTCGAGCGCCGGGCCGATGCAGGCGAACACTAAATCCGCGCCGCGGATGCCTTCGCCCTGAAGGCGCTCCATCCAGTCCGAGACGCGCTGCGGCAATTCGCGCAGCACGTCGCCCCAATCGCCCACCGGCGCGTCCTCGGGCCGCGGGCGGCAGATGAGGTGAACGCTGGTGGCGAGAGCCGCGGATTCCTGCGAACGCAAGCGGCCTGGACGTTCCGTGGCGATGGGCCACGAGCCGGTGATCGTCCAGCCGCCGCGGATCATGCCGGAAAGGAGCGCCTCCCAGCCTTCGGTCGTCTTGTGGGCGAAGACGACGGAACCTATCCCGTCCTCGCGCAGGACGCGGCGGCCCTCGGCGAAGGCCTTGGCCATCGCTTCCTCGTAGAACGCCCGGTCCTTGGGCCGGCCGTCTTCGGTCTCCGAACGCTCGTTCTGCACCGCTTCTCTTGTCTTGGGCGTGAGGGGATTCGTTGGATCAAACGGGTCGCGCAGGAGCGGATGGCCCGGCAGCGCGCGCTTGAGCCAGACGAGGAAGAAGTCCGAGAGGTCGGCGTAAGGCACCGCGTCGTAGTAGGGCGGATCGGTGAACCAGACGTGAGCGGTCTCGTCGGGGAGTGGGTGCTCGGTGGCATCGGCGGGCTGGACTTGGCCGGTATGCGACCGCGTTAAGGCAAATAGCTCGACAACATCGGCCATCGCTTCCACAAGCTCCGGAAACTCTTCTTCGTTGACGACCGGGACCATCTCTAAAAAGTCCCAGACGATCGGTAGCGCTTGCCTAGCGAAAGTGCCACGAGGTGCCTGGGTGCTTGAGATCCAAGATACGAGAGAAGACAAACGTTCCGCCTGTTTCGATATGGCCACCGCCATCGCCGCCCGCACCGCCTCGCCGTCCGCGCCGGGGCGCTCACGGGCGAGCCTCGCCAGCGTCACCAGCGCCACCTTCTGCCGCGCCGTGAAGAGGTCGCCCCACTGGAGCATGCCGTACTTCTGCACGCTGAACGCACGGCCCGCACCCGAGCCGCCGCCGGCGGGTGTCGGCTCATCCGGCACCGGGCACAAGGAAGGCAAAAGTGAAAAGGAAAAAGGAAAAACGGTATGGCCCGCCTCTTGGTTTTTGCCTTTTTCCTTTTGCCTTTTTCCTTTTTCTCGCTCCCACTCGTCAAGAATCGCCTTGAGCCGCTTCTGCGCCTGGCAGACGGCCTGATAATCGCGCTCGGTCGGCAGGCGGTAGTGCCGCCCGCTCTCGCCGGGCTTGAGCGTGACCACCGCCAAGAGTCGCGCGCCGCCTGTGCGCTGGCCTTTCTCATCGAACACCACGTCCGCTCCGCCGCGCTGGGCCGCGAGCTGCGCGCGAACGCGCTCTGGAGTCAACACCGCGCGGCAGCAGAGGCACGTCGCTCGGGCGCGCGACACCGTGCCGCCAGACACCTCCCTTTCGCTCTTCGGCTCGAAGATCTCGAACTCGACGCGCGGCGGCTGGCCTTCCGGTCGCTCGACTCGAGGCCTGAGCGCTCGCTTGCGGCTGGCCCTCTTGCAGAGCCAGAACGAGCGCACCAGCGGAATCTCCGCCCCGCAGTTCGGCGCTTCGCAGCGCACCGTCCGCGCCCAAAGGTAGGCGATGGGTACCGCGCCATCCTCGTCTTTGGGGTAAAGCTCGGCAAGTTCCTTTTCCGCCTCGCGCTTGATCTCGGCGCCGACGCGCCGAAGCTCCTCGGCCAGCCCCGGGCCGTGGCGTGGGATCTCCTCGAGCATCACCTTGAGGATCAGGCACGCCACTGGGTTGAGGTCGCTCGCGAACGCCTCGCAGCCGACGCGCAAGGCTTCGAGCGGGATCGAGCCGCCTCCGGCGAACGGGTCCACCACCAGCGGCGGCTCCGCCGGGTAGGCCGCCTTCACCAGCGCCCGGGCGATCTCCAGATAGGTGCGGTTTGCCGCTAGGTCCCAGTTAGCAAAGTCAGCGATAAAGCGAAGCAGCGCCCGGCGTAGATCTTCATCATCAGAGCCAATCAGACCTTGCACACGCGGGAGCATCTCGCGCGCTTTGGCCTTGAAATCTTCGGGACAGAGCGGATCGCACGGATCTGGGAAGAGCAATCCCAACAGCACCGCGCGGCACGAAGCCAAAGGCCGCCGCGCCCACCACAGGTGCAGCGTGCTCGGGTGGCCGTGGCGGATGGATTTTTCCCGCGCCGCGTGCTTCGACACTTCGGCGATGGGAAAATCGACTTCGGCGAGACGTTTGCAGCTTTTAGGGATCATGAATACTCTCACGATGTGGACGTATGTGCGAACTTGTCTATAGGTTCATCGGGCGTCATGATGCATCTCAGTAGTCGGCGCGATTCGGTTCCAAACCGATCAAGAGGTCGCACACGCCGCGCCATGATGCATCTCAGTAATCGGCGCGATCCTCGCGCACCTGCATCGATCTGATCAAGTCATCCACCGAAAGGTAGTAGTGCTCCACTTTCGTCACTTCATGCCACGGGAAGCGGGCCGGATCTTTGATCGGCTCCTGAAGTTTCGGTTCGGACGCGCAATCGGTGACGATGTACAGCCAATAGCAATCGCGCCGGTCTTCAGCCACGCGGCGTTCGTTCGGCGTGAGCAGGATGGTGCCTGTCGCACCCGCTAAACCCTTCACTTCGATGAGGCGTAGTTCGCCAGAGCTGAGATCCAAGCTCGTGATGTCGTAGCCCAAGTTCTTCTCGTGAACATCGAAGACTTGACGGCCCTGCGCCCTCTCGTACTCCATCACGACGCGCATGGCCGTGGCTTCGGTTTCAGGATTGGGTTGCAAGCGTCGCACCTCGAGCGCTTGGCGCTCGGGATGGGGCAATACGAGCACGCTGGCGATGCGCTCAACATCTTGAAGCGTGAGCGAGCGCTGTCGCCCTAGCTCCCTGCGCCGCCGATCCCGTCGCTGAAGAAGCTCCGCGTGGCGTGTTTCGGCCATCGCGAGCCGCCCTTCGGCGCCCTGCTCGCCGCGGTTCACCGCTTCCTGCGCCCGCCCGATCTCTTCGTCGGCGCGTTGCAGTAGCTCCGTGAGAGCGAGTTCGACATGCGCGGCAATGCGCTCGATTTCACTCAAGCGCTCGCTGCGCGTGTCTTCGAGAAAGGGCATAAGCGCATGCTCATTGAGCCAAGCCGTGACCTCGCCAGCTTCAACGACGGCGGGCAGCGTCTCTGGCGGGTTTGCGGGGATGAAATTCCCGAGAAGGTTTGGCTCGCGCAGGCTCGGCTCGCCATTGGTCGGGATTTCGACCGCAAACAATCGCTCGTGAATGACCTGGCCCAGGCCGTCCACCACCCGGGCACGGTAGAAATCCACCCGCGCCGGCGCATCGTGCTGGAGCGAATAGAAGGTCGCTCCTTTGCGAAACTCCTCGAGCGCTTTCGCGTGGATGTGGCGGCGGATGGCTTCAAAGAGAGCGTGTCCGGGCGTCACCCATTCTAGATTATGCTTTTCGGCGATCTCTCGATCTGTCGAGAAACGCGGGTATTTTTTGACTAAAGGTGACAGTCGCCAGCCCGGCTCATTCTCGTGTTGGTGTAGCGCCGGGGGAGTCCTTCCCGGATCGAATGTGTGAGGAAGATCGGGAACAGGTTTGAGCGTGAACGAGACAAACTCGGACGCCTCTTGGATGAATCGCGCAATGGTTTCGGGAATAACGCGCCGCTCTTGGGCGCGGGCGCGGCGTTCGATCAGCATTTCGAGATTGAGCCTCTTCGTGGCTAGCCCTTCAAGGGCATTTTGGCAGATGCGGCGAAACTCGCGTTCATCCACGTTCCGAAGCAACCGCTCCTCAAGATCGGCGTCACCGAGCCGCCCAGCGTAATAGTCGCGCAGCACCCGTTCCACATAAGCTGCCGGTAGAACCTCGCCGACCACATTGAACACGGCATCATCATCAAGGGCATTACGGATCTCCTGAAGCTTGTCCAAGAGTCGCTGCAACACCCGGCCCTCGATGGTGTTGGTCGCGACGAAGTTGAAGATCAAGCAGTTTTTGCGCTGACCGTAGCGGTGGATGCGACCGATGCGCTGCTCGAGCCGGTTCGGGTTCCACGGAATGTCGTAGTTGACAAGGATGTGGCAGACCTGAAGATTGATGCCTTCTCCCGCCGCATCGGTGGCGATCAGGATCTGAATAGCACCTTCGCGAAATTGCTGCTCGGCGTACAGACGTGTTTCAGGCTCGTCCCGCGTGCCGGGCCTCATCCCACCGTGAATGCAACCGACGCGGAAGCCCCACGATCTGAGTCGTTCGACCAAGTAGTCGAGCGTGTCTCTGAATTCGGTGAAGATGAGCAGCCGTTTCTCCGGGTCGTTGAAGAAACCCTCCTGCTGAAGCAACTCTCTCAGCTTGGAGAGCTTGGCTTCGGCGCCCGATTGTTCGACGGCGCGCGCCTGAAGGGCTAGCGCCTTCAACTCTTGAATCTCGTCATAGACCTGCTGGGCGTTGCTGGCAAGCGTGACGGCCTCGAGCGCTTTTTCGAGGCGTTCGCGCTCGCTCTCTTCCATCTCCTCCAGTTCGTCCGAATCAGGAAGGTATGGGGGAGCCGACGGCGCAAGGTCTTGGGCCCGCTTCAAGCTCTCCTCCAAGCGTCTGGCCCTGTTTTCGAGCGAGCGCCGCATGGCGTAGGCGCTCGAGGCTAACCGCCGCTGATAAAACGACATCAAGAAGCCGACGGCACGAGCACGCGGGTCGTCGCCCTGGTCGGCGGCCCTAGCGCTCTGTTGTTTGACGAAGCGGGTCACGCCGCGATAGAGATCAAACTCCGCCCCGTCAATGTGAAACTCTACGGTGTGCGGAATGCGTTTTGTGAAGATCTTCTCCGCTACCCACATCCCATCTGGCCGACGCTCCGGGAAATAGACCATGGCCTCCTTCGTGCGGCGTAGGTAAAAGGGCGCGCGGCGCTGATTCATCGCCTCGCGGATGGATTTCACGTCGGCGTAGGCATCGGCATCGAGAAGTCGGAGAAAGAGGCTGAAATTCTCCGGGTCGCCCTTGTGCGGTGTGGCCGTAAGAAGAAGCATGTGATCCGATTGATCGCGCAAAAGCTCACCCAGCTTGTAACGCTGGCTCTTATGGCTCTCGTCGGAAGCCGACATGCGATGCGCTTCATCCACAATGACCAGATCCCAGTGGACCTGGCGCAGACCGGGTAGGATCTCTTCGCGCTTGGCCAGGTCGAGCGAAGTGATGACTCGCTTCTGGTCCAGCCACTGGTTGATACCGAATTGCCCTCGAATGTCACTGCCTTTGAGAACGATGAACTGCGCCTCGAATTTCTCCTTCAGCTCACGCTGCCATTGGAAAGTCAGATTGGACGGGCAGACGATGAGAATCCGCTCCGCCAAACCTCGCAGCTCAAGCTCGCGGATCAATAGGCCCGCCATGATCGTCTTCCCTGCGCCCGCATCATCGGCGAGCAGGAACCGAACGCGCGGAAGCTTGAGTAAATAGTCATAGACCGCTTCGAGCTGGTGCGGCAAAGGGTCAACGCGAGAGATCGAAAGGGCGAAGTATGGGTCGAACTCGTAAGCGATGCCCAGAGAATAGGCCTGCAATCCAAGCCGCAGGAGCCGGCCATCCCCATCGTAGGTCGAGTGAGAATCAATAATGGTCAGACTTTCCAGATCGGATTTAGCCAAAATCACCTTGCGAAAACGCCCCGACTTCACGCCGACCAGTCCCAACTCCCACATATCAGGGCCGATCGCTTGCACCGATTCCACGCGCATCGGCTCATCGAAAAGTGGGCCTGTCAAAACTTGATCCTGCTTCGGCACTGAACCGCCGTTCATCAAATATCTCCTCCGAATTGCGAAAGGTAGCGCCGCGCGGACACGTTAAGGTGTCGGATCCCGCATGTCGCCAAAGATGAGGCGCGACACATGTTCTCTTTTCAGTTAAAGCTTAAAAGAGCTTCGAACAGGCGCGCTATATGGCCAGAACCGGCCCCAAGGAATTATCTACGCAGTGTCCCATAAATCAAGTCGGTCCCTTCAAGGCCGAGATGTTCGGTCATTCACCAAGCCACACTTCCCTGTTAAGGCTGAACCGCAGAAGACCTCTTCTTCTCTAGTCAAGCCACAATTTGCTAGAGATGAACACATCGGTGATACTCTCTGATTCAACGATCGTTCAAAGATCCCGCCTGCAGAGTCTCCTTACCGTCATGGCTTGACACCGCACTGCTACCATCTTAGACTGCTCGTTCGTTATAACGACAGTCCGCTGCGAGGGATCCGTTGTTCAGCTCGAAGAGCAGACCGATCGCCATCTTCTACGAACATCCGGACTGGTTCCGGCCGCTCTTTGCCGAATTGGACCGCCGCGCGATCCCTTATGTGCGGCTCGATGCCCGTTGCCACCGTTATGATCCGCAGACGCGCGCCGAAGATTACGCGCTCTTCTTCAACCGGATGAGTCCGTCGGCCTACTTGCGCGGCGTGGGTCACGCCATCTTCTACACGCTCGGGCTGCTCGAACAACTCGAACGTTCGGGCGTGCGTGTCATCAACGGCGCCGAAGCCTTCAGGTACGAGATCTCCAAGGCGCGACAGTTGCAGCTTCTCGCTTCGCTCGGACTCGACGCGCCGCGCGCTCACGTCATCAACTGCGCGGATCAAGCGCTCGAAGCGGCGCGCGAACTGCGCTTCCCCGTGGTCGTCAAAGCCAACATCGGCGGAAGCGGCGCCGGCATCGCGCGCTACGACACGCCGGACCAGCTTGCGCGCGCCGTCGAGAACGAACGCCTCGATCTCGGCATCGATGGAACGGCGCTGGTCCAGGAGTTCATCCCGGCGCGCAACGGTCACATCACGCGCGTCGAGACGCTCGGCGGGCGTTATCTTTACGCCATCAACGTCTATTCTTCCGCCGACAACTTCAATCTCTGTCCGGCTGATGCATGTCAAACGACCGACGGCGTCGAACTCGCGCGCAGCGCGTGTCCGGTTGATGCGCCGAAATCCGGGTTGCGCGTGGAAGCTTACACGCCGCCCGCGGAAGTGATCGCGGCGGTCGAGCGCATCGCGCAAGCGGCCCACTTGGATGTCGGCGGGATCGAATACATCGTGGACGATCGCGATGGGCGCTTGTACTACTACGACATCAACGCGCTCTCGAACTTCGTCGCCGATGCGCCGCGCGTCGTCGGATTCGATCCCTTCGCGAAGCTGGTCGATTTTCTCGTGGCGGAGGCACGCTGATGCGTTACGGTTACTGGCTGCCGGTCTTCGGCGGTTGGCTGCGCAACGTCGAAGATGAGAAGATGGAAGCGAGCTGGGCTTACGTCAGCAAGCTCGCGCGCCGCAGCGAAGCGCTCGGGTATGATCTGACGCTCATCGCCGAACTGAACTTGAACGACATCAAAGGCGTGGACGCCCCTTCGCTCGATGCGTGGTCCACAGCGGCGGCGCTCGCCGCCGTCACCGAACGGCTCGAACTGATGGTCGCCGTGCGTCCGACGTTTCACAACCCGGCGTTGCTCGCCAAACAGGCAGCCAACATCGATCACATCAGCGGCGGACGGCTCTCGCTCAACGTCGTCGCTTCGTGGTGGGCTGAAGAGGCGCGCAAATACGGCGTGCAGTTCGAACAACACGATGACCGTTACGCGCGCACGGCGGAATGGATCGAACTGGTCGATCGCCTGTGGAAAGAGGATCACTTCTCTTTCGAGGGGCGTTACTACAAGGTCGAAGATGCCGTGCTGCAACCCAAGCCGCTCGCGCGCCCGCGCCCGACGATCTACGCCGGCGGAGAATCGGAAGCGGCCAAAGAGATGATCGCGCGCCTGTGCGATGCCTACGTGATGCACGGCGATCCGCCCGACAAGATCCGGCGCAAGATCGAAGACATGTCCGCAAGGCGCGAGCGGCATGGCTTGCCATCGCTCAAATTCGGCGTCGCCGCTTACGTCATCGTGCGCGACACGGAAGAAGAGGCACAGCGCGAGCTACGGCGCATCACGGACGTGCGCCAATCGGCGGCTGGATATGCCAACTATCAACAGTGGCTCGCCAACACGCAGCTCGAGCAGCGCGTTTCGCTGGAAGATTATTCGGTGTCGAATCGGGGATTGCGCTCCGGTCTCGTCGGCACGCCGGAACAGGTCGCCGAGCGGATCGACGCTTTCGAGGCCGTCGGCGTCGATCTGCTCTTGCTCCAGTTCAGCCCGCAACTCGAGGAGATGGAACGCTTCGCCGAGACGGTGATGAAGCTCAGAGGGGAGAACAGTTTCCTCGCTGTCAGCCACTAGTCAGCCCCACTTGAAAACGCCTTGCGCGCTTTGGCAAGGCGTTCTTTTCTTTTGCGAAATCTCGCGCGAGCGGCTTCCCTTTCACGGGATTTGCGCGCTTTGGCAAGGCGTTCTTTTGCGAAGGTCATCACGTCTGAACCAGCGCGCCCGATCCATCTCCGGTCCAGCAGTTCTTCGCTGGCCGATCACCTCTGCGTTCGCGACAAGAATCGCGCGATGCCTTGACGACAATCTTCGGTCATGCGCGCGATCGCGTTTGTATCGGCGCCGGAGCGCAAAGCCGCCTCGAACGACATGCCGTCCATCTGGTAGAGCAAGCGTTTTGTGAGCACGACGGCAGAGCGGCTCCGATCGGCGAATGTCGAAGCGTAGCGCTCGACCTCCGAAGCGAAGCTTTCATCGGGGAAGACGCGGTTGATCAATCCGATCCGTTCCGCTTCGGCAGCGCTCAACTCTTCACCTCGCGCGATCAATTCGAAGGCCCGTTTCTCCGACACGTTGCGCCGTAAGATGGCCATCACCATCGCCGGCACGAATCCGATCTTCACTTCCGGATACCCGAACCGCGCCGATTCGGCGGCGAGGACGATATCGCACGCGGTCGCCAGACCGCAGCCGCCCGCCAGCGCGCGCCCGCGCACAGCCGCGATGACGGGAATGCGCACGCGGCGAATGTTGAGGAAAAGCTCCATGAGCGTTTCGGCGTCCCGCAAGTTCTCAAGGATGGAACGCTCGGCGATGCGCTCGAGTTGCCGAAGGTCGGCCCCGGCGCAGAAATCCTTGCCCGCGCCAGTGATGATGACGGCGCGCACCGCTTCGTCGGCATCGGCCCGTCGCAACGCCGCATTCAAGCCCGCGACCAACTCGTCATCGAGCGCGTTTCTCTTCTCCGGGCGATTGAGAGTGATGACGGCGATCGCCCCGTCGATCGTGTAAAGGATCGGTCCAGTCGCTTCGTTCATCTTTTCGCCCCCGCGAGAGTCGAATCAGAAGGACATTTCGAGAAAACGCAAAAGCGCATCGTTGACTTCGATCGGCGATTCCTGCTGCACCCAATGCCCGGTCGTCGGCAACCTCACCTCCATGTAGGGAGCATCGATGAGATCGCGCACGCCCGCCACAGTTTGCGGCAGAATGGCGAAGTCGCGCTCGCCATAGATGAACAGCGTCGGCACGCGCACGCGCCCCGCCGCAGTCTTTACGCCGCGCAACAACGCGACCAAACTGGCCCACAATATGGCCCGGTTCGCGCGATAGTAGTTGAGCGCTGCGGTCAAGGCGCTGAGGCCGTTCGCTTGACGAAGCGCCAATTTGTAACACGCGAGATCTTCATCAGTGAAAGTGCCGCGCCGCGCCGTGCGTTTGAAGAGGCTTTCGAGGAGGGCGAAATCGCCAGCTCCGATCAACAACTCAGGCAAATAGGGAAGCTGAAAGAAGAACGCATACCAACTGCTGAGGGCTTGCGCCCAACTCATGTTCTTCAGCCAGACGGCCAATGGCGGGACCTGCAACGCGGCGAGCTTCCACACCGCCTCTGGACAACTCTGGGCCACCGCCCAAGCGATGGCTGCGCCCCAATCGTGCCCGACTAGACCAGCGCGCTCGACGCCGAAGTGGCGGATCAAACCGACCACATCTTCGACGAGCGCAGCGAGGCGATATTCGCCCAACCCTTTCGGCTTATCGCTCAAGTTGTAGCCGCGCAGATCGGGCGCGACGACGCGATACCGCTCGCCGAGCGCGAGCAACTGGTAGCGCCATGAATACCAACATTCGGGGAAGCCGTGAAGCAGTAAGACTAATGGTTCGCCTTCGCCTCGCTCGACGTAATGCAAGCGCACGCGGCCAACCTGCGCATAGCCGTGGCGCAAAGGGCGCTTCGAACCTTTCAACTCATCTCCCATCTTGTCCGAAACAGACGGCTGATCCCAACGCCTCTCGAATCGACCGAATTGGCCCGACCGAGCGGCCCATCGAGAGGCGGTTAACTTTCGAGCAGACCAAGCGCACGCGCTTCATCGTCCGGGATCTCGATCTCCATGCGCAAAAGCGCTGTTGAAAAGGTCTTCCCCTGCGCATCGGTCATCAAAGAGACGGTCCCGCCGCCGCCCAGACTCTCATGCAGCAGGAAGTTGAGCGCGCACAGGTTGGGCAACTCGAACCGCTCGACTCCGCCGCGGCAGATGCCTTTGAAATGCTCGCGCACGCGCTCAGCCGTCACTTCGCGCACAAGTATCGGATAATACTCCTCACGCAACGCGATCAGCCCGATGTTGGCCGTATCGCCCTTGTCGCCAGAACGCGCATGGGCCAATTTCAAAAGCTTAATTCGCATAGCTTCGCCGAAACGATAGGCGATGAGGGGCACGCTTTACGCTGCAGCGTCGTCCATCACCCGATCGCCATTCGCTCACCTGATGACTCCCGCAAGCGGGCTCGATGCGCTCGCGTAAAGCCGCTTCGGCATGCGTCCCGCAAGATAGGCCAGGCGTCCCGCTTCGACCGCAAGGCGCATCGCGCGAGCCATCTGTTCGGGATGTTGCGCTTCGGCGATCGCCGTGTTCATCAAGACCGCGTCCGCCCCGAGCTCCATCGCGATCGCCGCGTCGCTCGCCGTTCCCACGCCCGCATCGACGATCAGGATCGCATCGGGCAACTGCTCGCGCAGGATGCGCAGGTTGGTCGGGTTCTGCACGCCCAAGCCGGAACCGATCGGCGCCGCAAGCGGCATCACGGCAGCGCACCCTACATCCAAAAGCTTCTTGGCGACGATGAGATCATCCGTGACATAAGGGAGCACGACGAAATCCTCTTTGACGAGAATGCGCGCCGCTTCGATCGTCTGCTCATTATCGGGGAAGAGCGTCGTCTGATCGCCGATCACTTCGAGCTTGATCCAGTTTGTGCCGAGCGCTTCGCGCGCCAAACGAGCCGTTCGCACAGCCTCTTCGACCGTATAACAGCCGGCTGTGTTCGGCAGGATCATCAACTTCGGGTCCAGATGATCGAGGAAAGATTCGACTCTTCGGTCCAACGGCACGCGACGGACGGCGACCGTGACGATCTCCGCGCCCGAAGCCGCATGTGCCGCTTTCATCTCCTCGTAGCTACGATACTTCCCCGTCCCGACGATGAGCCGCGATTTGAATCGCCGCCCGGCGATCTCCAAAGCCTCATCGAAAATTGCCGATCTTGTCGCAATCATTGAAAGCCTCGCCTCATACGTGGTCTGCTCGCCTTCAACTCTACCACCACCACACCCCTGAGGCGAAGCGAGGGGCTTTGAGTTTTAAGACGAACGATCGAGATCGAACAGGCGATGAGCGGAGAGCTTCCCGCCAAATCCGCCGCCGACGAAATGCACGATCTCGATCCGATCGCCCTCGCGCAAAACGGTCTGCGGCCAATCGGCGCGCCGTATGACCTTACGGTTCAATTCGACGGCGATCCTCTCCGGAGCAAGCTCCAGCTCCTCGAGCAATCGGCTGAGAGTCAGACCTTCGGCGATCTCACGCTCTTCCCCATTGACGATGACTCGCACTCTGCCCACATCCCGCTTAAGATTTTGCACCGAGCTGGAGAGAGTTTCCACATTCAGGCGTGATGAATCAAGCGGCGCAACTCGGCGCGGTGACCGTCTGCGCTCGCCTCGATCAGGATCGCGGCGCGGCCCGCCGTAAAGTGCGGAATCATGAGACGCAAAGTGGCGATCCCGTTATGGTCCGTGCGCGTGTTGAAGATGGTAGGCCGGAAGGTGGTCCCGAGGATCTTGACTTTCACAAAGGCGTTTGGAATCGCGCATGAGGGGCCATAACCGACGCGCACCGAAAGGACGACCGTCTCACCTGCGCGGAAATCGCGCTCCTCTAATAAAGAGAGTTGCAGATCATCGACGGACGAGGCAGGCAGATCGAGCCACGCGCTCGACTCCGAGCCGTTGGCTGGATGAGGGGCAAAGCGCGGCGCAACCTCAACCGTTGCGTCCGCGCTTTGCGCTTTTTTTTTGAGCGCTCCGCTCTCGCCGCCGCGCCGCTTGCCCTTGTGGGCAGAAGCGCCGTTGCCGTCAGCGCCCATCTGTTTGCCCATACGCCGCAGATCCTCTATCCGCCCCGCACGAATCGCGGCGCAGATCAGCTTATGCTGCCGTTGCAAACGCTCGATGAGCGCTGCTTCGTCAACCTTCCCATCAGTCATCAGATCATCGTAAGAGGTGCGTTTGCTGGCGAGGATCTCACCACCAACGTAGACGAGCGAAACGATGAGGCGCGCCTTCAACCCCTTGTCCTCTGTCTGTACATGGTAGATGGTGCCGTCAAACTCGATGTCCGTGTTGTATCCGGGAATCACTTCATCAAACCTCGCACAGGTGACCTAGGAGGCAAACAGGCTGGGTGCTCCCCTGTCCGCCGGAAGCACAGAGCAAAAACTACCACACACTTTTAAAACGGTCAATTACCTGTTTAACACGCCCGCCCCTTAGTAGAGGCGAAGTCGTCATCACCGCCGAAGACCGAGCGCCTGCGAGCCCTTCTCATCTCGGTGACGGTGCTTGACACTCATTGGAGCATGCACTACGATTCACTTGTGCAACGATTCTCAATCTCCGAACAGGTCGTTGACTGCCGTGCCCTGCGATCGGGCGGAGGAAGATGATGTTCGACCTGAAAGCTTACTTGCCAATCCTATTGATGTTCATCGTCGCGGCTGGATTTGCCGTCTCACAAGTTCTCATCTCGCAACTGATCGGTCCGAAGCGTCGCACGCCAACCAAACTCATGCCTTACGAGTGCGGTAAAGATCCGGTCGGATCGGCGCGCGAGCGTTTTTCGGTCAAGTTCTATCTGGTCGCGATGATCTTCGTGCTGTTTGACATCGAGTTGATCTTCCTCGTCCCGTGGGCGGTAGTCTTCAAGCGGCTGGCCGGGCCGGAGTTCGGTTTGGGCACGCTCATGTACGTCGAGATGATGCTCTTCATCGCGCTGCTCTTTGTCGGCTTCGTCTACATCTGGAAGAAGGGCATCCTCGATTGGAGCCAGGCGGCGCGGCAGGAGGCCGAAGCCGAGGCCGAGATGCTCGCCGGCCAGAGCGGAGAGAGGTTGCGTCGGGCAGCTTGAGGGCACCGACGTTTTTGGTCCGTTACGGACGGTATATCGAGGGGAGAGCTATGGGACTAGAGAACATTCTGACCGAATCGTTGCCGGAAGTGCTGACGACGCGGCTCGATTCGCTGGTCAACTGGGCGCGCAAGTCGAGCCTCTGGCCAGCGACCTTCGGGCTCGCGTGTTGCGCCATCGAGATGATGAACGCGACGAGTTCGCGCAACGATCTGGCGCGGTTCGGAGCCGAGGTCTTTCGCGCTAGCCCGCGTCAGGCGGACGTGATGATCGTCTCGGGGCGCGTCTCGCGCAAGATGGCTCCCGTGCTGCGCCGCATCTACGACCAGATGCCGGAGCCGAAGTGGGTCATCTCGATGGGCGCGTGCGCCACGTCGGGCGGCGTCTTCGACAACTACGCCATCGTGCAGGGCGTGGACAAGATCGTGCCCGTTGACGTCTACATTCCGGGTTGTCCGCCGCGCCCTGAAATGCTCGTGCACGCCATTATGATGTTGCAGGAGAAGGTGGCGAAAGAATCGTTGCGCGACCGCAAGGACGCACCCGAAGAAGAATCGCGCCACGCCGTTTTGCCGGGCACGCTGCCCGTCACGGACCAGACGACGCGCGAGGCCAACGTCGTGCCGGAGTCGCGCCCGTACACGATCGCGTCGCGCCATGAACGGCGACGCTCTTCATAAGATTTGAACGAACGGGTGATCAATGGCCGAAGAGCAGAAGAGTGCGCAGAAAGTCGCGCCGCTGCCGCTCGCGCAGCTGGTAGCGGCGCTCAAGCGTGAGCATCCCGAATGGATCAGCGAAGTGCGCGAAGCGCTTGGCGAGACGACCATCATCGTCCCGCGCGAACACCTGATCGAACTCTGCCGCTACCTGAAGACGACGCCCGGATATGACTTCAACATGCTGGTTGACATCTGCGGCGTCGATCGCGGGCCGGAAGAAGAACCGCGCTTCGAGGTCAACTACCATCTCTTCTCGACGGTGAGCTATCACCGGTTGCGTCTGAAAGTTTTGCTCAACGAAGACGACGTGCATGTGCCGACGGCGACGGTAGTGTGGCGCACGGCCAACTGGCACGAGCGCGAAACCTACGACATGTTCGGCATCATCTTCGATGGGCACCCCGATCTGCGGCGCATCCTCTTGCCGGAAGATTGGCAAGGACATCCGTTGAGAAAGGATTTCCCGCTGCGCGGCTATGAACCGTACAGCTTGAAGTAGGCGCGATAGGGCGTTTCGGAGAGGACGCCGATGGCAACGCAACTGACGCAATCGTTCACGGTCGCCGATCTCGAAGCTCTGCCGGAAGACGGCAACAGGTATAAGCTGATCGGAGGCGAACTATTCGTGTCGCGCGCGCCACGCCTTTTCCATCAACTGTCGCTAAAAAACATCCTCGGGCCACTTTTCGTCTTTCTCGAAGAGAACCCGATCGGCGTGGTCATTCCGGAGCCGGGCGTCATCTTCGGCGAACACGATGCGGTGCAGCCCGACATCGTCCTCATCTCGGCGGAGCGGTTCGATGAAGCCGTCTCTCCAGATGGCGAGCTGATCGCCGCGCCGGATCTGGTGATCGAGATACTTTCGCCGGACAAACAGAACGCGCGGCGCGATCGCGAGTTGAAGCGCAAGCTCTACGCCGCGCACGGCGTGAAGGAGTGCTGGATCGTGGACCAGCTCGCCCTGCGCGTGGAAGTTTACCGTCTCGGACCGGAAGGGTTGAAGCTCGCCGAAACGCGCGACGTAGGCGAGCAGGTGACATCGCCTTTGCTGCCCGGTTTCAGTCTGCCGGTGGCGAAGATCTTCAAGTTCTCTGTGAGCAAACGATGAGCACGACCGTTCGGAACATTCCGCCGCAGTTTGAAGTCATCGATCGTCCGCTCGAGACGCAGATGACCCTTTCGATGGGTCCGCAGCACCCTTCGACGCACGGCGTGTTGCGCCTGGAGTTGGTGCTCGACGGCGAGATGGTCGTCAAATGCGTGCCCGACATCGGCTATCTCCACACGGGGATGGAGAAGCTGTTCGAGTACAAGAAATACCAACAAGGCATCGTCATCACGGACCGGATGGATTACTTGAATCCGCTCGGCAACAACTTGGGCTACGTGATGGCGATCGAAAAGCTTCTGCAACTGGAGATCCCCGAACGCGCGCAGATCATCCGCGTGATGATGTGCGAGCTGCAGCGCATCGCCTCGCACATGGTCTGGTTGGGAACGCACGCGCTCGATCTCGGCGCGATGTCGGTCTTCTTCTACGCTTTCCGCGAACGCGAGAAGATCCTGAACTTGATCGAAGCGGCGTCGGGCGGGCGTTTGACGCCGTCATACTTCCGCGTCGGCGGCTTGATGATGGATCTACCGCCGGGGTTCGAGCGGCGCGTGCGCCAATTTCTCGATACTTTCCCCAAAGCGCTCGACGATTTTCACACGCTGTTGACTGAAAACAAGATCTTCCAAAAGCGCACGCAAGGGATCGGCGTCATCTCCGCCGAAGATGCCATCGACTGGGGCGTCACCGGCCCATCGCTTCGCGGAAGCGGCGTCAAGATCGACGTGCGCAAAACGAACCCGTATTCGGGTTACGAGACCTACGACTTCGAGATCCCGGTCGAAACCGGCGGCGATGTCTGGTCGCGCTACCTGGTGCGGATGCGCGAACTCGAAGAATCGTTGAAGATCATCCGCCAAGCGCTCGACCGCCTGCGTCCCGGTCCGGTCAAAGCGGATGCGCCGAAGGTGGTCTTGCCCGAGCGCGAAGCGATGAAGACGCACATGGATGCGCTCATCCATCACTTCCTGATCATCGCCGAAGGCTTCAACGTGCCGCCCGGCGAGGTCTACCACGCGATCGAAGGCTCTAAAGGGGAGCTCGGCTTTTACATCAAATCGGACGGTGGACCGCGCCCGGCCCGCGTGCACGTGCGCGCGCCGAGCTTTGTGAACCTTTCGGCGCTGCCGCATATGGTCCAAGGCGAGATGATCGCCGATGTGGTCGCCGTGATCGGTTCGATCGACATCGTGCTCGGAGAGATCGATAGATGATGGGCATTTGGGAGATCGAATCTTCGTGAACTTCCCTGGTGAATCATGAACCCGTTACCGAAAGAGATCGAAGAGGAGATTCAAAGCTTTTCGCCGGAAGTCGAGGCCGAAATAGATCGGCACATCGCCAAGTATCCGGTCAAGCGGTCGGCCATCTTGCCGATCATGTTCATCGTCCAGCGCGAGCGCGGCTATCTGGATGCGGCAGGCATCGCCTACATCGCGCGCCGGTTGGATTTGACGATCACGGACGTGTGGGAAGTCGCCACTTTCTACACGATGATCAATCTGAAGCCGGTCGGCAAGTATCACATTCAGGTCTGCCGCACGCTCTCGTGCCAACTGCTTGGCGCTGAAAAGATCGTCGAGCACATCTCGAAGAGGCTCGGCATCAAGCCGGGCGAAACGACCCCCGATGGGCGCTTCACGCTCTCGTGGGTCGAATGCTTGGGTTCATGCGGCACGGCTCCGGCGATGCAGATCGGGTTCGACTACTACGAGAACCTGACGCCGGAGAGAGTCGATGAGATTCTGGATTCGTTGAAGGAGTAGATCGGGTGAACGGTGATGAGTGGCAGGTGACAGCGATGCACAGGGTCGCCCTTCATAAGGGCAACCTCGAACCGACGGACCACGGACTTAAATCCCCTGGCCCTACCACCCATCGCCAGTCGCCCCGCTGAGAAGTTATGCGTATCGAAGCTATCGGTTGCGAACCGCTTCTGCTGGCGCGGTTCAATCTCGAAAACTCGCGTTCGCTCGAAACCTACCGGCGACACGGCGGCTACGAAGCGCTGCGCAAAGCTCTGACCACGATGTCGCCCGACGACGTGATCAACGAAGTCAAGAAGTCGGCCCTTCGTGGGCGCGGCGGCGCAGGTTTCCCGACGGGCACGAAGTGGAGCTTCGTTCCGAAAGATTCGCCCAAACCGAAATACGTCGTCTGCAACGCGGACGAATCCGAACCGGGCACGTTCAAAGATCGCTACTTGATGGAGCGCGATCCGCACATGCTGATCGAAGGCATGTTGATCGCCGCTTACGCGCTCGGCGCGCGCACCGCCTACTGCTACACGCGCGGCGAGTACAAGTACTTGATCGACATCATGGACCAGGCGATCGAAGAGGCGCGCGCCGCCGGATTGGTCGGCGAGCGCATCCTCGGCACCGACTTCTCCTGCGAAGTCTACACGCACACGGGCGCGGGCGCTTACATCTGCGGCGAAGAGACGGCGCTTTTGAACTCGCTCGAAGGTCTGCGCGGACATCCGCGCATGAAGCCGCCTTTTCCAGCGGTCGCGGGGCTTTACGGGTGTCCGACCGTGGTCAACAACGTCGAGACGCTCTGCGCCGTCCCGTGGATCATCATGCACGGCGGCGACGCTTACCGCAGCTTGGGTACCGAGAAGAGCGGCGGAACCAAGCTCTGGTCCGTCTCGGGCCATGTCAAGTATCCGGGCGTTTACGAACTGCCGATGGGATACGACGACATGGAGAAGTTCATCATGGAGGATTGCGGCGGCATCCCGAACGGGCGCAAGCTCAAGGCCGTCATCCCTGGCGGCTCGAGCGTCTACATCATGCGCGCCGAAGACATCATCGGCAAAGACGTGCGTATGGACTACGAAGGGCTGGTTGCCGCTGGCTCGATGGTCGGCTCGGGCGGCTTTATCGTCATGGACGATACGGTTGACATCTTCGAATCGACTAAGAATCTGATCGAGTTCTACAAGCACGAATCGTGCGGCTGGTGTACGCCATGCCGCGAGGGGACCGACTGGCTGGTCAAAGCCTTCAAACGCATCGCGCGCGGCGAAGGGCGCCCCGAAGACGCTCAACTGCTGCTTGACCTTTGCGACAACATCGAAGGTAAATCCTTCTGTCCGTTGGGCGACGCGGCGGCGTGGCCGATTCAGTCGGCGATCAAGCGATTTCCCGAAGATTTCAAGCGTCACCTGCTCCCGCTGGCTGAACAAGAGCGCGTTCCAGCCGTCGCCTGAAATAGAGCGACGTGCGAGGCACCCAAAGGGCGAGAGTTTTTTCAGTGAGAATGCCACCGTGCAGCGAACCACAGTCAATCAAATAGAGAGATCATGGCGGAACTAGTCAAAGTCACCATCAACGGCGAAGTTTACGAGGTCGAAAAAGGCCGGTTGTTGATCGACGTGTGCCGCGAGAAGGGGCATGCCGTGCCGTCGTTCTGCTACTACGCAGACCTTGCGCTGCAAGCTTCGTGTCGCATGTGTCTGGTGCGCATCGAGAAGATGCCGAAGCTGCAAACTTCCTGCACCGTCACCGTCACCGACGGCATGGTCGTCACCACCGAGTCTGAGGAGATCGAAAAGGCGCGGCGCGGCATGCTCGAATTCTTGCTCGCCAACCACCCGCTCGATTGTCCGGTTTGCGATCGCGGCGGCGAGTGCGAGTTGCAAGAACTGACGTTCGATTGGGGCAATCTCGAGGAACGCTTCATCGAACCGAAGAACTATCAGCCCGAACGCTATCTGTCGCCGATGGTCGCCAACGATCCGCAACGCTGCATCCTCTGCAAACGCTGCACGCGCGTTTGCGATGAGTGGATGGGCGAAGAGGCGATCGAAGCGGGCGGGCGCGGCGTGGCGACCATCATCAGCGCCTATGGTGACTGGCTCAACTGCTCGCAGTGCGGCAACTGCATCGAGGTCTGCCCGACCGGCACGCTGCTCGATGCGACCTATCGCCATCAAGCGCGCCCGTGGGAGCTTGTGCGCACGGTTTCAACCTGCACCTTCTGCTCCGACGGATGTCAATTGGCGCTCGGCGCGCGCGGCGAAGAGGTGCTGCGCACGGTGGCGCGCGACCGCTACGTCAACGGCATCAACGGCGAGTTCCTGTGCGTCAAAGGGCGTTTCGCTTCGCACCCGTTCGTCAATCACGAAGCGCGCCTGCGCACGCCGATGATCCGCTACCGCAAGGGCGGCAAACTCGTCCCGGCCACGTGGGATCAAGCCATCGAGTTCGTCGCGCAACGCCTCTCCGCCATCAAGGAAGAGCACGGGCCACAAGCGATCGGCATCGTCGGCAGCCCGCGCTTGACCAACGAAGCGAACTACACGCTGTTGCGCTTCGCGCGCGATGTCATCGGAACGGAGCACTACACGGCGACCGATGCTTTCTCGCTCGTCCCCTTCTTCGAGAACATGGGCGCGCCGCTCGCCACGCACCGCGACATACGTTACGCGCAGACCATCCTGCTGATCGGCGGCGAACCCGAAGAACTGCAACCGCTGACCGGCAAACAGATCCGCCAAGCCGTGCGCAACGGCGGCGCGCGCTTCATTCTGATCAACAGCGTGCCGATCCGCTTGAAGAAGAACGCCGCGCAGTTCGTCCACGTTCGTCCCGGAACCGAAGAGGCGGCGCTCCTAGCGCTTGCCGACGCCGACAGCGTCGAATTCGCCGCGCGCAAGATGGGCGTCGAAACGAGCGAGATCGAACAGGTCCGCCGCGCGCTCAGCGAAGCGCAAGGCACCGTCGTGATCGCGTTCGGCGAGTTGAGCCCCGCTGCGCAGAAGATCGTGGCGCAGCTGCCATACATCTACGCGGATGACCGCCGTCGCTTCTTGTTCCACCCGCTGCCTCTTTTCAACAACAGCGTCGGCGTCCACGACATGGGGTTGATGAGCGGCGCGATGACGGCCACCGAGATGCTCGACGCCGCAGGCAAAGGTGTCCGCGCTCTGTACGTCGCCGGGAGCTTCCTGCAGCAACACTTGAAGGGGCGCGAAGAGGCGCTCAGCAAGCTCGACCTTCTCGTCGTCCAAGAACTCTTCGAGACCGCGACGACCGAGTATGCCGACGTCGTGCTGCCGGCGGCTTCGTTCGCCGAAGTCGATGGCACGTTCACGAACAACGCCGGACAGGTCCAGCGCGTGCGCCAAGCGATTCCGCCCGTTCATCTATCGAAACCCGATTGGCTGATCGTCGCTTCGGTGGCCGAAGCGATGGGCGCTCGATTCGGCATCGAACTATCGGCGAGCGCTATCTTCCGCGACATCGCGGCCAACGTTCCGGCCTATCAGGGCTTGCGGTATCCGTTGCTCAAGGATGAATCGCGCCCAGTTCAGGTCAAACACGAGATCGCCCAACGGCGCGACATCAGCGGCGAGATCGAAACGCTGCGCGCGACGATCGCGCAGGCAGATGAAACGGCGGCGAAGATCACGGAGACGCCGCCCGTCGGACACGAACTGTTCAAGCTCGGCACGTTAACCGAGAAGCTGCCGCAATTCCATTATCTGGCGGCGGGCAATCCGAAGCCGGAGAACACGCTCGCTTCGTCGCCGCTCGTGCAGTTGACGATCGACGCGGCGCTGCGCAGACAAAGGCAAGAAATGGCCCTAGCTGGCGATTGAAGATCGGGCGCATCCTCGATTGAAGCTTGCGGCGATGCCTCCCGGGGCGGTGCGAGCGAGGCGTTGAAAAAGCGTGCGGTTTCGCGCCTCTGCGAAGGTTTTGTTTGCGCGAGGCAGACGGCCCCGCGCCGCGAAAGATAAACACATGAGCATCGCGCGAGGAGATCGGCCTCCTCAACGCGGAAGCGGCGCATGGCTCGGTTTAAAGGAGTTCCGAGCGATGGCGATGCCGATCTTACGGCGTTGTTTGGCTTTCGCTCGCTTGCGCGCGCAAGTCCCGATTAGTACCATAACTCGTTTTTCTGTCACCGATCCGGTAGGTTCGCCATGGACTTGAGCAACCCTTACATCCAAGCCGCGCTGCAGTTTCTGGCCATCTTCATCACTTTCAACGTCGTCTTGATGATCGTCGCCTACACGGTCTTGGCTGAGCGGCGCATTCTCGGCTTCATCCAAGGACGTTTGGGGCCGAATCGCGTCGGGCCGGGCGGCGTATTGCAACCGTTCGCCGATCTCCTGAAGTTCATCTTCAAAGAGGAGATCGTGCCCGATAAATCGACGCGCTTCGTCTATTTCCTCGCGCCGCTTATTGCGGTGACGGCGGCGATGATGACGCTGATCGTCTATCCGTTCGGCCCGCGCGTCACGCTTCCCTACTTCGGGCAAGTCGAATTGGTGATCGCGCGGTTCGACATCGCGCTCCTTTACGTTCTAGCCGTCACCTCGATCGGCGTTTACGGCATCGCGCTTGCCGGTTGGGCTTCGAACAGCAAGTACAGCTTGATGGGCGGTCTGCGCTCTTCGGCGCAGATGATCTCTTATGAGCTTTCGTTAGGGCTATCGCTCGTCGGCGTCATCTTGATGAGCGGGACGCTCGATCTATACGAGATCGTCGAGCAGCAATCCGGCTGGTATGGATTCAAGTGGAACATCTTCCCGCAGTTCATCGGCTTCGTCGTCTATTTGACGTCGGCGATTGCCGAGACCAACCGCGTGCCATTCGATCTACCGGAAGCCGAGACCGAACTGGTCGCCGGATTCCATACGGAGTATAGCGCGCTCAAATTTGCGCTCTTCTTCATGGCCGAGTATATCAACATGTTCACCGTCTCGGTCTTGGCGACGACGCTCTTTCTGGGCGGCTGGAACGTGCCCGGACTTGCGCTGCTGTTCTCTCCGGGGTCGATTCCTTTCGCCGTTTTCAGCGTCATCGGCTTCTTCGTCAAGGTCTTCTTTTTCCTCTTCCTTTACATCTGGCTGCGCGGGACGCTGCCGCGCTTCCGGTTCGATCAGTTGATGAGTTTCGGGTGGAAGTTCCTGCTGCCGGTCGCGCTGCTCAACGTCGTGCTGACGGCGACGCTCGTCTGGCTGGGCGTGTTGTGATGAAAGCTGAGCGGTTCGATCTTCAGCTCGAATGAAGGAAAGCTTGAACTTCGATTAAACGATGACGATTCTGATCTTTCTGCTGCTTGCCGCGCTGACCGTAGGCTGCGCCATCGCGATGGTGGCGCAACGTAATCCGCTCTACAGCGCCATCGCCCTGATCGGCGTCTTTCTCGGCATGGCTGGAATCTACGTGACGCTGGCCGCGCCGTTCATCGCGGCGATTCAGGTGATCGTCTATGCGGGCGCGATCATGGTGCTCGTCGTCTTCGTCATCATGCTTCTGAACGTCGAAGAGGAGGTGCGCCGCCCGATCCGCTTGCGCTATTTGATCCCGCTCGGCGTCTTTCTCGCCGCGCTGCTCTTTGCCGAAACGGCCTTCATCATTTACTTCATCGAAACTTCGGCATACAACCCGCCGCCAGCGACGCAGTCAAACGTCGGGCTGACGGCTTCGGTCGGCACGGGGCTTTTCACGAAATACCTTTTGCCGTTCGAGATCACGTCGCTTTTGATCCTGATGGCGATCGTCGGCGCCATCACTTTGGCGCGGCGCGTCCCCGCGCTCGAAGTGGGCGGCAGGAGGATGCAAGCGGCGACAACTGAAAGCGAAAAGCCGAGCGCCGCCGATTAACGCTCTTACGGCTCGGGACCTTTGTCCCAGCAAACGGAGAGGAGATCGAATCGGTCCACCTCGCGTTCGAGAGGTATTGAAAAGATGGTTCCGCTATCCTGGTATCTGGCTCTTTCCGCCGTGCTCTTTACCATCGGCGCGGCGGGCGTCATCATCAAGCGCAATGCGATCGCGATGTTCATGTGCATCGAACTGATGCTCAACGCGACCAACATCACGTTCGTCGCCTTTTCGAGCTTCTTTCGCGACGTGACGGGCCAGCTCTTCGTCTTCATCGTGATGACGGTCGCAGCGGCGGAAGCGGCGGTGGGACTCGGCATCATCATCGCCATCTTCCGCAATCGCCTGTCGCTCGATGTCGACGATGCGAGCGTGCTCAAATATTGATTCAAAGTTCTCGACGGCTTTCGAGTCGCTTTCGCTACATCTACGGCGCGCGCCGTTCGCCATGACGTTTAAGCTGGGCTGAACGCTGCGCCGCAGTTCGAACCTTCTGGATGCTGCCATGCTAGATTTCATCAACCAACACATCCTGAGCATCATCATCTTCGCGCCGCTCGTCGGTGCGGCCATCAACTGGCTCATCGGACGCCGCCTGCGCAGCGAAGCCTTCATCGGCACGGTCGCCTGCACAGCGGTCGGGATTTCGACCGTCTTCGCCTTCATCGCGGCCTTTCGGCCCGAGACGGGCGCGCTGCGAGCGGAAGCTCCCATCCTCGAACATCTTTGGACGTGGATCGAGGTCGGAACTTTCCGCGCCGATTTCGCGTTGGCGATGGACCGGCTGAGCGGCATCTACGCGCTCTTCATCACGGGCGTCGGCCTTCTCATCCACATCTTCGCCACGGGCTACATGCACGGCGACGGCGGTTTCTACCGCTTCTTCTCCTACATGAACCTCTTCATGTTCATGATGCTCGTGCTCGTGCTCGGCGATAATCTGTTGCTCATGTTCGTCGGGTGGGAAGGCGTCGGTCTCTGCTCGTACTTGCTGATCGGCTACTACCTCGACCGCGACGAAGCGCGCGTGGCGGCGAAGAAGGCGTTCGTCGCCAACCGCGTCGGCGACTGGGGCGTGATCCTCGGCGTGATGCTCATCTTCTTCTTGACCGGCTCGATCAGTTTCTTCGACAAGCCGGATCTGCCGAGCGCGCTGCGCATCATCGGCGAGATGCCGATCGAACCGTTCGCGTGGAGCGCGCTCTTTGCCGGCGGCATCACTTCAGCCGCTATCCTGCTCTTCATCGGCGCGACCGGCAAATCGGCGCAGATTCCGCTCTACGTCTGGTTGCCCGACGCGATGGCCGGTCCAACGCCCGTCTCCGCCCTGATCCACGCGGCGACCATGGTCACCGCCGGCGTCTACATGATCGTCCGTTGCTCGCCGATCTACGCGCACGCGCCGACGGCGATGTTCATCGTCGCCGTGATCGGCGCCGTGACGGCTCTGTTTGCGGCGACCATCGGTCTAGCGCAGAACGACATCAAGAAGGTTTTGGCTTATTCGACCATCTCGCAGATCGGTTACATGATGCTCGCTTGCGGCGTCGGCGCGTTCGTCGCCGCCATCTTCCACGTGATGACGCACGCTTTCTTCAAAGCGCTGCTCTTTCTGGGATCGGGAAGCGTCATCCACGCCATGCACCATGAACAGGACATGCGCCGGATGGGCGGTTTGCGCAAGTACATGCCGATCACCTTCGCCACCATGATCACGGGCTGGTTGGCGATCTGCGGCATCCCGATCTTCGCCGGCTTCTTCTCGAAAGACGAAATCCTGTGGAAGACGTGGAGCACGGAAGCTTTCGCCATCCCGCACGGCGCAAGCCGCGCGCTCTGGACCATCGGCGCGATCACGGCCCTGTTGACCGCCGTCTATATGACGCGCCTAATGGTCATGACCTTCTGGGGCGAAGAGCGCTTCCGCGAAGCGCACGCGCACGACGCAGAGGCTAAGCCGCACGCCGCCGTTCACGCTTCCGCCGGCAGCCACGCGCATGGCGAACACGCGGGCGCGCATCACCACCACGGCCCGGTGACGCCGCACGAATCGCCTCCGGTGATGACCATTCCGCTCGTCGTCCTCGCCGTGCTTTCCACTTTCGGCGGGCTGGTCGGCGTGCCCTATGCGCTGAGCGGCGGCGCGATCCCGAACTACTTCGAAAAGACGCTCGAACCCATCGTCGCACACGCGCCGACGCACGAAGAAGCGGCCAACATCGAAAAGCGCATCGCGCAAACGGTGGCGCGCAGAGGAGCCGAAGCGCCTGCGGCACAACCGGCGGCGCACGAAACCAAACACGAGACGGCGGAGCATGCAGCCCATTCGCCCGAAGAGGTGCGCTCCGAGCGCATCTTCAGCGCCATTTCGGTCATCGTCGCGCTCGTCGGCATCGGCATCGGCTGGAGCGTCTTCAGCAAACGCCCGTTGCTTCAGATGCCGCGCTTGCTCGAGAACAAGTACTACGTTGACGAAATATACGACGCGACCATCGTCCGGCCCATCGTCCGCGGCGCGACCGAGGGCTTATGGAAGCTGTTCGATCTCGGAGTCATCGACGGCACGCTTCACGCCATCGCTTCGGGCGTGTCGAGCATCGGATCGCTCGCGCGTCGCCTGCAACCAGGGTTCGTCCGCACTTATGCGGCGATCATGCTCGTCGGCGCGCTCATCTTGATCGGGTACTTCGCTTATTACGGCGTGCTGTTGCTCATCCGTCAATAGACCGAGAGCAGGCATGCTCTTCGGCTGTTAGCCGAACTTCGTAAAAAGCGAAGCTTTCAACTGCAGCGAATTCCAAGGACGCTCAAGGTTGATCGAAGATGCTTCAACAGAATCTGATCTCCGTTCTGATCCTTCTGCCGTTCATCGGCGCGCTGGCCACGGCCGCGCACGGTTTTGCGCCGTACAGAAAGCCGACGCACTACCGTTGGATCGCGCTCGGTTTCTCGCTGGCCACCTTTGCGCTTTCGCTCTTTCTCATTCGCGGCGGCGAGCCGAGCGTGTTGAGCGGCTTCTTCTTTGAGGAGAACCGCGCGTGGATCGAATCGATCAGCGCGCGCTACCACGTCGGCGTCGATGGGATCAGCCTGTGGCTGGTGATCCTGACGACGCTTCTCGTGCCGATCTCGGTCCTCGCCAGTTGGAACATCGAGAAGCGCCCGCTCGCCTTCTTCATGTTCATGCTGCTCCTTGAAAGCGCGATGATCGGCGTCTTCGTCTCGCTCGATCTGCTCGTCTTCTATCTCTTCTTCGAAGCGTCGCTCGTGCCGATGTTCTTCCTGATCGGCGTGTGGGGAAGCGGCGAGCGAAGGATCTACGCGGCGATCAAGTTCTTTCTCTACACGGCGGTTGGGAGCCTCTTGATGCTCGTCGGCATCATCGCGCTCTACTACTTCTTCGGGACGTTCGACTACCCATCGATCCTCGATGCGATGCGGGCCGGGACCGTGACGCTTTCGGCGCGGGCTGAATTCTGGCTCTTCCTCGCCTTCGCGCTGGCGTTCGCCATCAAAGTCCCAGTCTTCCCGTTGCACACGTGGTTGCCGGACGCGCACACGGAAGCGCCGACCGCTGGGTCGGTGATTCTGGCCGGCATCCTGTTGAAGATGGGAACCTACGGGCTGCTCCGCTACAATCTGACCCTCTTCCCCGATGCGGCGCGTGAGTTTGCGCCGATGATGGTGACGCTCGCCGTCATCGGCATCATCTACGGCGCGCTCGTCGCGATGGTCCAGCCCGATGTGAAGCGACTCGTCGCCTATTCATCCGTCAGCCACATGGGCTTCGTCATCCTCGGGCTGTTCTCGTTCACCGAGCAAGGCATGCAAGGCGCGCTCTATCAAATGCTCAATCACGGCGTTTCGACCGGCGCGCTCTTCTTGATCGTCGGCATGATCTACGAACGACGACACACGCGCCTGATCGCGGAGTTCGGCGGGCTGGCCCACCCGATGCCGTGGTTTTCGACCTTTTTCGTCATCGCCTCGCTCTCTTCGATCGGGCTTCCGGCGTTGAACGGCTTCGTCGGCGAATTCCTCGTGCTGCTCGGCACGTGGCTGTCGGATTCGATCCGCCATCCTTGGATCGCGACGATGCTGGCGGCGACGGGCGTCATCTTCGCCGCCGTCTATCTGCTCTGGATGCTGCAGCGCGTCGTCTTCGGTCCCGTGACCAACGAAGAGAACGCGCATCTACAAGACTTGAATGGACGCGAAAAGGGGCTGCTCGTGCCGCTTCTTGCGCTCATGCTCATCATGGGCGTCTATCCGAAATTCTTCTTGAGCAGGTCGCGCGATAGCGTGCTCGAAGTGCGCGAGCGGGTCATGACGGCGACCGGCGGTGGGTCGCTGGCTGCCAGTCCGACACAAGGAGGCGACCGGAGCGAGATGGTCCGCTGATCGTTAAGAAGAGCGGCTGAAGGGTAAAAGGTTTGATTATGAGCGGAACCCGAAGATCGAACGGCGCCCTGTTCAGCCAAGAACGGATGAACCGCGCGCGAAGATGCGCGACGTTCTCGGCGCGCATCTTCGTCGCGGCTTTCGTCTTGACGTTTGCGCAGATCGCTCTCGCTGGAAGCGACGACGCGGCGCTGGATTTTAGACTTCGCGGCATAGACGGTAAAACATACGACGCGGCGAAGTTGCGCGGCAAGATCGTTCTCATCTCCTTTGGCGCGACGTGGTGCGCGCCGTGCATCGCCGAACTCGAGGCGCTCGAAGATCTGAAGCGCGAGTATGCTGGCGAGCCCGTCGAGTTTCTTTGGGTGAGCATCGAGACGGAAGAGGAACGATCCGATTGGACGTTGCGGAGCTTTGCGCGCGACAATCGTTTGACCATTCCGGTCCTGCGCGATCCGAAGCGCGCCGTTTACAGCCGCTTCTCGGCGCGCACGCGCATGCCGCTCGTCGTCTTTCTCGACCGCGAGGGCAAAGTAGCGGGCAAACCGCACGTCGGCATGACGACGCCCGAAGCTTACAAAGAGATCATTCGACGCCGGTTGAATGAACTGCTGAATGAGGATATAAAGCCATGAGAGCGCATACGGTCTACTTACCCATCGCTCTCTTGTTGGGACTACAAGAAAGTTCAAGGCGGTGTCAACTATTGTGCGGCACATCCCGCTCTTGCTGTGACTACAGGGAAGTTCCAGAGGACCTGAAAAACGCTCGGCGAGGGCAGAAAGCCTGAAAGAAGCGAACAGCGACAGCCATGAACATCTACTTCGGATTACAGACCGCGACGCAGCAATTTGCCGATGTCAACCTATGGCTTCTCATGCCGGAGTTGATCGTGGCCAGTGCGGGCGTGCTCGTCATGCTCGTCGATGCTTTCACCAAACGGCTCGATCAACGCTGGCTTACGGGCGGCATTTCGCTCATCGGACTGGTCGCCGCCGCCGTCTCGTGCGTGTGGCTGTGGACCAGTTGGACGGGGCCGACTGAAGCCTTCTTCGGCATGATCGTGCTCGACCGGTTGCGTCTTTCCTTCACGCTCGTCTTTCTGGTCGTCTCAGCTTTGAGCGTGCTCCTGTCGATGATCTGGGTCGAGTGGGAGCGCTTGCCGGCGGGCGAATTTCACGCGCTCCTTCTCTTCGCGACCGCTGGCATGATGCTGATGGCTTCGGGCGGCGATCTGGTGATGATCTTCCTCGGGCTGGAGCTGCTCTCCATCTCGACCTACGTCATGGCTGGCTTTCGTCGCACCGACGTGCGCTCGAACGAAGCTTCGATGAAGTATTTCATCCTCGGCTCGTTCTCGTCGGCCTTTCTCCTTTACGGCACAGCGCTCGTCTATGGCGCGACGGCGATGGCCAACGGCACGCCGGGCACGACCAACATTCGCGAGATAGCGCAAAGGCTCGATACGGCGCTCTATCCGCCGCTCCTTTTTGCCGGCGCGGCGATGCTCCTGATCGGCTTTGGTTTCAAGGTCGCCACCGCGCCGTTTCACGTCTGGACGCCTGATGTGTACGAAGGCGCGCCGACTCCAGTGACGGCCTTCATGGCGGCTGGACCGAAAGCTGCCGGTTTCGCTTCGTTCATGCGCGTCTTCCTGTTCGGTTTTCCCTTCGTCGTCGCCGCTGGCACGGCGCAACGCCTCCATTCGGCCTGGATCGCGGTGCTGGTCGTTTTGGCCGTCATCACGATGACGGTTGGGAACACGGCAGCCATCCTGCAATCCAACGTCAAGCGGATGCTCGCCTACTCATCGATCGCGCACGCGGGCTACGTGCTCGTCGGGTTGGTGGCGGCGGGCGCAGCATCGGATCTCGGGCAACGCAACGAAGCCATCGCGGCTGTGGTCTTCTATCTGCTCGTCTATTCGATCATGACGCTCGGCGCGTTTGCCGTGGTGACCATCTTGGCCCGTAGCGGCGACCGACGTACCGAGATCGAAGATTATAACGGCATCGGATTCGATTCGCCGTGGCTCGCCTTCGCCTTCTCCGTTTCGCTCCTCAGCCTGCTGGGCGTGCCGCTGACGGCGGGCTTCATGGGCAAGGTGATGGTCTTCAGCGCGGCGCTCGATCAGGGCTACGTCGGGCTGGTCGTCGTCGCCGTGCTCAACACGGTGGTTTCGGCCTACTATTACTTGCGGCTGATCGTCGTCATGTTCTTCCGCGAGCGGAGCGGGGCGTGGAACGCGCCGCTCGTTCCGGCAAGCATGGCCATCGCGCTCGCCTTGACGGTGGTCGGCATCTTCTATCTGGGCATCTTCCCCGGGCGCGTCATCGAAGTTTTTCAAGCATCGCCTTCGGTCATCAGCCGATTGCTCGGCACGTGAAGGACTGAGCGCAACGAGCGATGGGGATGGAAACGCGCGCGCGCACCTCGCAGAAACAGCGTGCGGCGTCGGTGGAAGCGACGGTGGCCGAGATCAAAGACTCTTTGGGCGAAATGTGGCCGCCGCGCATCTACCGTGAGCGCGTCCGCGCTGAGCGCACGCGCGCCTACTCTCTTCCCGCCACCTCGCGCAACGCGCGCATTGAGATCCAACACACGTTGCTCGGCATTGAACTCAAGGTGGGCCGCCGTCGCCTGCTCTGTCCCGATCTGGCGACGGCTCGATATCTAGCGACCTTCGCGCGGCTGGGTTGCAAATCGGTCGCCGTCCCGTATGATATCACGCGGATCTCGCGTCTTGCCGACGATCTGGAGTCCGCCTTCTATCGCATGATGCTTCTGGCGGAACATGCGTCCGAAGGGCGCGGGAAAGGTTTTCATCGGCGGGTGCGCGCGCGCCTTCTGCATGATGCGCGCCGCGAGATAGAAGAGATCGGGCCCGGACCAGCGATCCCGCAGTTCAACCAGAACACGCGCCAACGACGCGCGTAAACAGGCAAATGGGACAGGATCGAAAAGAGGTCATCGCGTCGGCAGAACCGCTCCCCTTCCCGTACAACCAACGGACCTTCTGCCGCTACGAGCCGATCGAAAAGCGCATCGAAGCCGCGCGCGTGCTCGTCGTAGATAACCTGCTGCGCGAAGAGGGCGATGTTTCGGAACTGGCGCGCGCCGAATGGGGACCAAAACTGCGCGCGCACCTTCAACGCGAACGCGAGATCGCCGCGCTCGCCATCGAAAATATCCTAAACAACGTCGAGCGGCTCGTGCGCCGGCCCGAGACGAAGGTCGCGCATCTATCGGAGCTCATCGAAGCGGCGGAAGCTTTCCGGCCCGAGGCGATCGTCCTGAGCGGCACGCTCAGCGATTTTGACTACTACAACCCGCAGCTTCTCGCGCGTTTTAGAGACTTCATTCGCGCGACCAGAATCGCCGTGCTCGGCATCTGCGGTGGTCATCAGTTGATCGGCTGGAGCTTCGGCGCGCGCGTCGTCACATTGGATAACCGCGAACCTCATGAGCGGCGCGTCAATCGTCCTTACGAGTATCAGTACAGATTCGTGCGCATCACGGATCCGACCGATCCCATCTTCGCCGGCATACATGACCGCGCGTCAGGCATTTGGCAAGATTACACGCTCGAAGCGCGCATCCTGCGCGTCTGGCAGAATCACGGGCTGCAACTTGACCGCGTGCCCGAAGGCTTCAAGCTGCTTGCGACTTCATACCTCTGCCGCAATCAGATGATGGTGCGTCGCGAAGCGGGCCAGTTGATCTACGCCGTGCAATTCCATCTCGAAAAATCTTTCGAGGACTGGCGCAAGAATCCGACTCGCTGGGAGCACCCGAACGAATCGCGCGATGGGCGCATCATCTTCGAGAATTTCTTGCGCGAGGCGCTCAAACACGCCGCCAATCAATCCACTTGAACGCCAAAGCTTTTAACGAGCGCGTGTGGCCGCGCTTGAATCCGACAACGCCCGAGCGCGCTAGTCTTCCGCTAACAAACGCGCTATGCTTTTAGCGTTCGAAGCATACTGCCATCTCAAGATTAGAGATCTCGGAGAACATCATCCATGAGACGTTTTCTGTGGCTACGCCTCGTTCTCGCTCTCATCCTAACCGTTCCGCTCAATTCGACGCTGATTCTGCATGGCGCGCGACTGCGCGATGATACTTCGATCATCCGTCAAGCGCCGCCCGCGCCTGTCATCGAAGACGAGGCGCGCCGCGCCGAACTCGCGCGAAGACGCGCGCGCGTCGCGGAGAAGATCGGACCGCGCGCTGTCCTCGTGCTGTTCGGAGCCGAACCGCGCGTCTATTCGAACGATGTCGATTACGAATACAGGCAAGAGAACAATCTGTTCTACCTGACGAATTTGAATCAGCAAGGCATCAAGTTGGTTCTGATGCCCGGCAATTCACAGCTCCCAGAGATACTCTTCTTGCCGCGTCGCGATCCGCGCCTCGAAACGTGGACCGGGCGCATGTACAGCCCAGAAGATGCACAACGCATCTCCGGCATCGGTGAGATCTGGGATGCGCGTGAATTCGAACCCTTCATGCGCGCTCTGCGATTGCGCCAACCTTACCGCCCCAAAGATGACGGGATCCTGCTGAGCCGCGCCTTCCATGCGAACGCGACCGATGGTCAGAGTCGAAAAGCCTCGTCGGCGGATGGGCGCCCCTCGTTCGCGTCCAACGTTTCGATAAACCTGTCGAACGCCAGCTTGACCGGTTACGACACGCTCTTCGCTGCTGCGCGAGACAATGAGGCGGCCATCTATCTGCTGCTCCCGCCGGACCGCGAAGTGCGCGACGGAAGCGAAAGTCGCGAATTCCGTCAAGAACAGCGCTTCGCGGCACAGTGGGCGCAAGGGGCTAACGGCTATGCCATCCGCAGCGCATGGCCGATCTTCGCGGAAATGCGCATGGTGAAATCGCCAATCGAATTGCAACTTCTACAACACGCGATCGACATCACGACCGAAGCCTTGGAACGCGCGATGGCGCTCGCCGCAAGCGCGAAATGGGAGTATGAGCTGAAAGCCGAAGTCGAGTACATCTTTCGCCGACGAAATGCCTTCTGGGGATACCCGTCGATCGTCGGCTGCGGACCGAACGCGACGACGCTCCACTATGAAGATGCACAAGGCCCGATTCGCGCGGGCGATCTTCTGTTGATGGATGTCGGCGCAGAATATGGCCACTACTCAGCAGATATCACCCGCACCTTTCCGGTAAGCGGCAAGTTCAGCCAAGAGCAAGCCGATATCTACAACATCGTCTTCGAAGCGCAAGAAGCGGCGATGCGCGCCGTGCGCCCAGGGGCGACGCTGACTGAAGTCCACAACGCCGCGCTCGCGAAGATCAAAGACGGCCTCTTCCGTTTAGGCTTGATAACGGACAAGGATTCGGATCAGTATAGAATCTGGTTCATGCATGGCACGTCACACATGATCGGTCTTAACGTGCACGATCTGAGTCAGCCGGGAGCGAAGCTCGCGCCCGGGATGGTCTTCACAGTCGAACCCGGCATATATGTGCGCGAAGATGCGCTCGACAATCTGCCGAACACCCCGGAATATCAGAGATTCAAGCAGGCCATCCGTCAAGCTTTCGAGAAGTATCGCGGGATCGGCGTGCGCATCGAAGACGATGTGCTCGTTACCGAAAATGGGTTCAAAAACCTCTCCGCCGCTGTGCCGCGCTCCATCCCTGAAATAGAAGCCTTCATCGCGCGCGCACGCGCCAAAATGGGCCGCGAAGCTCCCGAGGCAATAAGCGCCAGCGTCAAACGCGCGACAGCAGGCTCTTCCGGCGCGCTTGCCTCAGTCGCCCCACAGATGGCCTCGACCGTTAAAGATCCAGCCGAACGCTTGGGCGAACGCGCTTCCTTTCCGTTGAGTTTCCGAGAGCGAACCACGCGCGTATCAGGTCGGAGCTCGCTCGGGCCACTGAATCGCGCGCGACACGCGAATTCCTAATCGAGGAGGAGTGATCAAAGCGATGCCGATCTTTGAGTATGTTTGCCAGCAGTGCGGACATCGTTTCGAGAAGATCATGATGGCGAAGGCGAACGTCGAATGTCCGAATTGTCGAAGCGAGAGATTGGAGAAACAGCTTTCGACCTTCGCCGTCGCTTCCCGAACGACCGACTCTTTTAAGGATGAACTACCCGCAGGGCCATGCACTACGTGCGGCGATCCGCGCGGCCCTGGAGCATGCGCGCTCGATTGATGCCATGCGCCGCACACAATCAACACCTCATGATCGAGAAGGCGCCTTGCATGCGCTCGCCGAATTACACGAACGGGTCGCGCGCGCCGCGAGGCGCCTTGCGCGAAAGCATGAATTGCGATGCGCGCGCGGATGTCACGCTTGCTGCATCGACGGTTTGACCGTGTTCGAAATAGAAGCCGAACTCATACGCCGCCATCACAGGGATCTTTTGGAGCAAGGCGAGCCCCATCCGGTCGGCGCCTGCGCTTTCCTCGCCGAGGACGGCTCATGTCGTATCTATGAGCATCGCCCGTATGTCTGCCGCACACAGGGACTGCCGCTCCGCTGGCTCGAAGAGCTAGAAGATGGTGAACTGGTCGAGCTGCGCGATATCTGCCCGCTCAACGATCGAGGCCAACCGCTCGAAGGATTGCCCGCCGGGGATTGTTGGACGATCGGACCAGTCGAAGGGAAACTCGCAAAGTTACAGCTCATCTTCGGCCAAGGTAAGATGAACAGGGTCGCTCTTCGCGAACTCTTCGCGAGAAAAGGGAAGGCCGCGACTTAATCGTGGAGGAGATCGAAGATGCAGTGGGTTCCTGTGGCAAGCAAGGAGGGCAGCGCTTACGTCGATCTCGACAAAGTCGTCAAAGTGCTGTTCGAAACCGAAGGCGGCGCGCTGCGCGCGCATCTTTTCGTCGCCGCGGGTGACACAGAGTTGGTCCTGGCGGGCGTCGTCGTCGATCCCGATATCACTTCAGCCCTCTATCGCATCATCCAAGATCAGTCATTCTCATAAACACCAGCCGGATCTCCGCTGGCGACGCTGACCGAGCCTTCCGATGATCCGCCGTATCACGACGCGAGCGCGTAGAGCGCTGCGCGCGATCGAATCGCCGACCCGCGAGCGATTTTCCCAACGCGACGGTCGAAGCGCGCGAATCATCCGCCCGTCGATCTGATCTCCCTTTCAATGCGCTCCACACGATTGGTCGGGCTCGGATGATCGGAGAAGAAACCGCCGCCGCCACGCATGCGCCTCATAAAACTCGCCAAGCCATAAGGATTATAGCCAGCACGGCGCATCAACTGGACCGCTCCCACATCGGCCTGCGTTTCGGCTTCGCGGCTATAGCGCAAAAATAGCGAATTGAGCCCGAAACCGATGCCGAGGCGGGCGAGATTCGCGCCTAAGCCGCCGCCCAATTGGCCGCTGAGGACCTCCAGCGGCATCTGCGCGATCAAAGCCTTTGAGGCTTGATTCGTCCCATGTCGCAACGTCACATGCGTGATCTCATGCGCGAGCACTCCAGCAAGCTCATCATCGTTGCGCACGGCCCGTAACATCCCGCTCGTCACATAGACGTAACCGCCGGGAAGCGCGAAAGCGTTCACATCCGAACGATCTATGACGCGAAAACGCCATGGCAAGCCCGGCATCGATGATCGAGCGGCGAGACGTTTGCCGATGCGAGTCACGCGCGGATCGTCGTAGGTGTGATACTGTCGCTCGACCTGCGCCGCCGAACGCCGCCCGATCTCCACGTCATCGCGAATGGAGAAGAGATTGAATCCCGGCCTCAATCGCGTCTGCGCCCAACCATCCGGCGTGGAAGCGACAAGGCCAAGCGTCAAAACGATGGCTATGAACCGATAGCTTTTTACGCCTCTCTTCATCGCTCTTCCCTCCTCATGACCCTCTTCGATCGAGAGGAAAGTCCCGTGCCAAACGTTTCGACGGAAGCTGAGCTAGAAGATCTTCATCGAAAAACAATCTTATCCCAATCTTTTCCCGCTCACATGGTGGATCGGCGAGGCCAAGTCCGCCGACCGAACCGCCGCTCGATATACGAAAAGATCAGGCTGAGTGTCGGAAAATGTGTCTCGACGGGCATTCTGTTGTCGTAGCGCGGGAGGGCCCACGCTGGAAGCGGTGAAGGCTCGACGGGCATTCTATTGTCGTGGCGAAGGTAGGCTTCGAGCCGAACTTGATCCCGGCGGTTTCTCCGGCCAAACCGAGTCTCGCCATGCTCCCCGTTACCCGACCTTTCCCCGGATAAGATCACCGAATCGGGCGCAAGTGGGTTTCAATTCAGCTTCGCTGGCGGGACGAGATCAAAGAGACGACGATCAACGCGATGACCGAAAGCGCGATCGCCGGTATCACCGGATCTACGCCGGTCATCGCCCCGAACCCGCCGAACTCCCAGACGAGCGTGACGACGACGCCCGTGATGATCGAAGTCACCGCGCCGACGGCCGTCGCGCGCGGCCAGATGAAAGCGGCGACGAGCGAAGGCGTCACGCCCGTGCCGTAAATCGTATAGGCGCGCAAAGCGACTTCGAGGAACTTCTCCGAATAAGTGGAGATGACGTAGGCGATCACTCCCAAAACGATGACGGTCGCGCGCAACAACCAGACCAAACTCCTCTCGCTGGCCTGTGGGTTGATGAAGCGCTGGTAGACATCGCGCACCAGCGCCGTCGCCGGCACTAACAGATAAGAGATCGCCGTTGACATGATGATCGCCATGATCGTCGTCATGACCACCGCGCCGAGCCAGACGGGCAGATGATCGCGCGCGACATAAGCGATGACGCGCCCCGGCTGGACCAGCTTCCCATCTTGCCACTCGAGCGCCGAGGCGACCCATGCCGTTAAGATTATCATCCATTCCATGTAAGCGACGCCGAGAAGCAGCCACAACGTCGCCGCGCGCGCTTTCCCTTCCGTCTGCGCCGAGAAGAAACGCTGATACATATTCGCATCGCCGAGCACCAACAAACCGGGCGGCAAGATATAACCGATGGCTTGCACCCAGCCGATCGGTCCAAAGGGTTTCAGGTGATCGGCGGGCAAACGGGTCGCGATGCCTTCGTACCCGCCGGCGGTGAACCAAAGATACGGGAGCGTAATGAGGATGCCGATGATCATCGTGATCCCCATCGCCACATCCGTATACGCGACCGAGAACATTCCAGCGAGCGCCGTGTAGATGATGATGAACGCGGTGACGATGATGACGGCGAGATGAAAGTCTAAGGTCGGCATCGTCAAATTGATGACGGCGGCGGCGGCACGGTATTGATAAGAGACGATCGTCACCGCCGTCATCACGAGCGTGATGACGCCGAGGAGCCGGGCCCATTTGTTATAACGCCTCTCGAGGATGTCCTGCACGGTGATCGCCTCGAAACGGCGCGCGCGGGCAGCCAAGAAGGAGAGCGCGGCGATGCCGGCGAGCGCGCCGAGCGGCAAGATCCAAGCCGCGATGCCGACTTCGTAGACTTTGCCGGCATTGCCGAAGATCGACCCTGTGCCGATCCATGTCGCAAGCATCGTCCCGAAAAGGACGAAGGTGCCAAGCTGACGCCCGGCGACCGAGAAATCCTCCTGTCGTTCAACGCCGCGACTGCGAATCGCGCCGATGCCGACAAGGAAGATCAGATACGCAACGATGGTCCAGAAATAGATCGTCATCATTCATCGTCCTAATGATTGGGGTTGACGAACTCGCGCTCACAAGTTGTTGAGGATGAAATCGGTCATCATCTGGCGCAAGTGCTTGACCAGAAGCGGATCGCTGACGCCATGGCGCGACTTCGGGTAAAGCATCAGTTGAAACTGCTTGCCCGCCTTCTGCAGCTCGTAGATGAGCTGGATGCTGTTCTGTAGATGAACGTTATCATCGATCGTCCCGTGGATCAGGAGGAGTTTGCCGTGAAGATTCGAAGCCGCGCGTATGACTGAGCTACGCCGATAACCTTCAGGATTATTCTGCGGCAAGCGCATGTAGCGTTCCGTGTAAATCGAGTCATAGAGGTGCCAGTCGGTCACGGGCGCGCCAGCGATCCCGAGGCGGAAGCTCTGGCTATGCGTCAAGGCGTAACTCGTCATATAGCCGCCGAAGCTCCATCCCCACAGACCGATGCGCGAAGCGTCGACATAAGGCAAGCTGCGCAGGTATGCGATGCCGTCCTCCAGATCGCGCAATTCCAGCTCCCCGAAATTGCCATACGCCGCCCACGCCGATTGCGCCCCTTTGCCGCTCGCCGTGCGATTGTCGCAGATCCAGATGATGTAACCGCGCTGGGCCAACATCTGATGCCACATATAGGTCGGTCCGCCCCAAGCGTTCCGGACGGAAGGAGCGTGCGGACCGGAGTAGGTGTAACTCATCACCGGATACTTCTTGGTGGGGTCGAAATCGGGCGGTTTGATCATCATCGCTTCCATGATGAAGCCGTCGCGCGCCTTGACCTGCAAGAATTCGGGCGTACCCAATTTGAACTGGCGAAGCGCTTCGACGCGGTTCTCGTCTATGACGCGCACCAATCGCCCTTCCGCATCGAACAGGCGAACCTGCGGCGGAGTTCTGACATCGCTCCAATAATCTATGAAGCGCGTGAACTGCGGATTGAAAGAGGCGCGATGCGTGCCCTCTATTTGCGTCAAGCGCGTCAATTGACTGCCGTCGAGCTTGATCCGATAAACATGTTCCGCGATGGGACTATGTTCGGTCGCGCTGAAATAGATCCAACCGTTCGTTTCATCGACGCCGTAAAGATCGCGAACCTCCCATTCGCCATTCGTCACCTGGCGGATCAACTTCCCATCGGGCGCGTAGTGATAAAGGTGCATCCAACCGTTTCGCTCGCTGCGCCACAGAAAAGAGCCGTCGCGCAACCAGTGTGGGTTGTCCACCGCTTCGACCCACGCGCGCGTGGTCTCGCGAAACAGGGTCGTCACACGCCCCGTCTCCACATCAGCCGCGTTCAGATCGAGAAAGGTCTGTTCGCGATTCTGCGCCTGAAAGACGACGCGCTTCGCGTCCGGAGTCCACGCCACGCGCGAGATCAGCAGATCGGTCGGCACATAAGCCTCTAGATCGACCCAGCGCGTCGGACCGCCGACGATGCTCACGATCCCGAGTCTCACGAGCGGATTCGGATCACCGGCGAGCGGATAGTGCGTCTGCTCCAGCTCTTGAAGCCGAGGGACGTGATCGACGACCGCGAAACGATGGACGCTCTTTTCGTTCAATTGCAGATAGGCGATGCGCTTCGAATCCGGGCTCCACCAATAGCCGCGCGTGTTGCCGCGACCGTAAAGCTCTTCCTCATAGACCCAATCGAGCCGCCCGTTCAACAGCTCATCGCTGCCATCGCTGGTCAACGCGCGTTCCCGCCCCGTAGCTAAATCGATGACGTAGAGGTTCCCGGCGCGCACGAACGCGATCGATCGCCCGTCGGGACTGAACGTCGCATCGGTCTCTTCTTCGGGCGTGGAAGTCAACCGAACGACCCGATCGCTCCCGAGTTCATAGTAGAAGAGGTCGTTGGCATGGTTGAGCAAGACGGCTGTTCGCGCCGGATTGAAGTTATAAGAGGCTTGATTCGACAGACGGCGCGCATCCTCTTCGCTGAATCCGGGAAGACGGCGCAACGCCGCTTCCATCCTCGCGCTGTCGAAGAACGGCACAGCCGCGCCTGTCGTCGCCTCGACTTTCATCAATTGCGTGCGGCCATCGGAAGTCTTGCTTTGCAGATAGTGCTCGCCGTCGCTCAACCACATCAGATTGAGCGGCGGCGAACCGTTGAAATTTATGCGCTTGACCGGATCGTAGATGTCATCTAGCGTCAAAAGCCTCTCCTGAGCCGCACCGACTCCGCTCAGGATGAAGAGGAGAATGAAGGGAAGAGTCACGCGCTTGTTCATCAATCGCCCTCCATCTGTGATCGAAGAGCCCAGTTTCGCACACGGCGCCCAGACATGGATGCTCAAATGGACCAGCGGTCGCAAAACGACGCTGCCCACGTCCGAAAGCGCTTATGCGCCCTCAAACGTCGCCGAAGTCACTTGTGCGCAGCCGGACCCAAGTTTGGCCCAGCCGCTCGCATGCGCAGCCGGTACACGCTGGTCCGCGCCGTGATGTAAAGCGTTCGACGATCCGCATCTCCCCAAGCCAAGTTGGCCGGGACCTCGGGTGTCTCGATGATGCCAAGCTTTCGGCCATCCGGCGCGAAGATCCAGACGCCATGTGACCCAGTGCAATAGATGTTGCCTCGTTCATCGACCTTCATCCCATCGGGCACGCCGGCCTCTCCGCTCCCTTCGAGCGTCGCAAAGACGCGCTTGTTAGCAATGGACCCATCCGGAAGCACGTCGAAAACGCTGATGGTGCCTTCCGCCGAGTCGGAGACATACAACCTCCGCTCATCGGGCGAGAACGCGATGCCGTTCGGTCGTTTGAAGCTTCGATCGAGTAGACTCAATTCGCCGCGCGGCGTCAACCGATAGACGCCGTAAAAGCCCAATTCCTCTTGCTCTTTACTGATGCCATAGGGAGGGTCTGTGAAGTAGATGCTGCCATCGGAGCGGATCGCCAGATCGTTCGGACTATTGAGGCGCTTCCCCTGATAGCGCGCGGCAAGCGTGACGATGGAACCATCGCGCTCGGTGCGCGACACTCGCCTGTCGTGCTCGCACGTGACGAGTCGGCCCTGCAGATCGAAGAGGTTGCCGTTGGCGTGCCCCGAAGGACGCCGAAAGACTTCGGTCCGCCCGGTACGCGGATCCCACTTGTAGATGGTATCGGCGGGGATATCGCTGAAGATCAGGAAACCGCGAGGATGCCACGCGGGGCCCTCGGTGAACTTGAAACAGCAAGCGACCTTTTCGAGTTTCCCACCAGCCGCGATGATCTCATGCAGTCCGTCTTGAGCCGAAGCCGACAACCCAAAGATCGCGCACAAGGCGAAGAGGAAACCGTACCGACGCATCCGTTAATGGCTCTCCCTCAACGCGATATCGGTCCAGCGAAGATCACGCAGCGATCATCTGGCGAATCGATCGCTACGCGGCGGCAGCCCCGTCGCGAAGCTCGCCTCGACCGGGCCTCAACCGGCGATAGCCGCCTCCGCTTTCAACTTCTCGGTTTGGTAATGAGTGATGAGCGCTTGAATCAATTCATCCAACTCGCCATCCATTACGAGGTCGAGTTGATGAAGCGTCAGACCGATGCGATGATCGGTCACGCGATTCTCTTTAAAATTGTAAGTGCGAATCTTCTCCGAACGATCGCCGCTCCCGACCATCGAACGGCGTTCGCTGGCTAGCTCTTCATGCCGCTTGCGCTCTTCCATCTCCTGCAGACGCGCGCGCAGAATGCGCAGCGCTTTTTCGCGGTTCTTGATCTGAGATTTCTCGTCTTGGATCGAGACGACGATCCCCGTCGGCAGATGCGTGATGCGCACTGCCGAGTAAGTCGTGTTGACCGACTGCCCTCCCGGACCCGATGAGCAGAAGGTGTCGATGCGTATATCTTTCGGATCGATCTTGACTTCGACCTCTTCCGCTTCGGGCAGAACGGCGACCGTCACGGCGGAAGTGTGTATCCGCCCGGCGCTTTCGGTCTGCGGCACGCGCTGGACCCGATGGACCCCTGATTCATGTTTGAGCCGGGAGTAGACGCCTTCGCCCTCGATCACGGCGATCGCCTCTTTTATCCCGCCGATATCCGATTCCGAGACATCGAGCAACTCGAATCGCCATCCCTGTCGTTCCGCATAACGTTGGTACATGCGCAAGATCTCCGCGGCGAAGAGCGTCGCTTCATCGCCGCCCGTTCCGGCACGCACTTCGAGGATGACGTTCTTCTCATCATTCGGATCGCGCGGCAACAGGAGCACACGCAATTCGTTTTCGCAAGAACGGATGCGCTCCTCCAGGGAATGGATCTCGCTGCGCGCCAATTCGCGCAACTCATCGTCGTCGCCTTCCGCCAGCATCTCGCGCGCACCTTCGAGCTCACGCTTGAGGCTCTTCCACGTGCGATACTTCTCGACTATCTCGCCCAACTGACGATGCTGTTTGACGAGCTTCCCATAGCTCACCGGGTCAGAGAGCGCTTCGGGAGAAGAGAGCTGTTCGGTGAGCTCTTCGTAACGCGCCTCGATCTGATCCAGTTTCTCTAACATCTATCGCTCCCTTTCGAGATCGGCACAGAATAGACTAACGCCGACGCTGGCGGCCCCATAGAACCGCCAATCGCGCCGGCGCTCCCAATCGAGAGGCTAGTATGACGGGATCGATCTTCTCATCAAAAGACTCATCGCGCGCACTCGATCGACCAATCGCCCTATTGCGCGACTTCGGCGGCTTGCCCTTTGCGCGTGTAGCGTTTATTGAAGCGATCGACGCGCCCCGCAGTATCGACCAGTTTCTGTTTGCCCGTAAAGAACGGATGACAGTTCGAGCAGATTTCGACATGAAGATCGCCTTTGCGCGTCGACCGCGTCTTAAAACTGACGCCACATGCGCAAGTGACCGTTATCTCATGATAATCAGGATGAATGCCCTTCTTCATTATTTCCTCGCTTTTCGAAAATTTGCCCATTAATCGAAGCTAGAATGATACTTTCAGGCGAAGCTCCGGGTCAAGCTAGGCGCTTCCTTTGAGCTGCCGCCAGCGATCGCCAAACCATCGCGGATCATCGCTACGGACGAGGCCGCGACAGAAAGCGCCTTCAAGGGCGAAGATGAACGATCCAAACTGAAGTGCGCCGACTGGGCGCGCACGCAAGGGATCGCCTTCAAGGGCGAAGATGGACGATCCAAACCTCTTTGGGCGCCAACCCCTTTGTCAATCCAACCGCGCCTTCCCCTTCGCGCAATTCCAAATCCTTCCCGGTCGTCAACTCGATCGCCCGCTGGAAGCTCCCTTTGACGCTAACGGTCGCTTCAACCGGAGCCTCTCCATGATTGAAAACGAACAATATCTTCTGGTCGGCGTCAACCGACATCAGCTTGATCTCGACCGAAGAGGCCCCGTTCGCACTGACAACTTCCGCTTCGCGCGCGATCCCGGCCCAGTCGAGCAGCCCGAGGAAGAATCTCGCGAGATTCGGATCCCGCTCCGCTTCATAAGCCGCGCCCAGAAAAGTTCCGATGGCGATCATCTTGCCGCGACCGAAAGTTGAAGCGACGATGGCCGGAGAACCGTCGCTGAAACGCGCAACGACGCGCGCGTTCGGCGAGATCGGCGTCAGCGTCTCCTCGTAGCCGAGCCCGCGCAAACGATCGCCTGGTTTTAGCAATGGCAAGCTCGCACCAGCCGCAGCGACTTCGATCTCTGTCTTTCCGCTCGCCGTCTGTTGCACAGCAGTTTCGCGACATCCGCAGACTTCATGCAAGCCGAAACCGGGGATGATCTCTTTGGCGCGCCCCCGTTCGTCGTTCCACGCAAGACGCGCTTCCGCGACGAGCGCGCCGCCTTGTTTTACATACTCGATCAACGCGCGCGACGCCGCTTCGGAGAGCATCAAGGGATAGGGCAAGAAGATGAGCTTGTAGCGCCGCGCTTCGCCGCGCGCGATCCGGTCAACGTGCAAGAAATCGACGGGCACGTTGGCGGGAAAGAGCGCGCGGTAGATGCCGAGCATCGAGTTGCGCTCGATGTTGACGAATTCGCCCTGCGGACCAGCCGCTTGTAAAGGGCGGCGACCGCCGACCATGTAGGAGAGCGGATTATAAACGATGGCGATCTCCGCACGCGCCGGATGCGCCCGAAGGAAGAGGGCGCGGTGGCGATCGATCGTTTGCGCTATCCGCCCCGCTTCGCGCGCCCTCTCGGTGACGGTGCCATCCAGGTTGATGAGACCGAAGCCGCCAGATTCATAGCCCGAACTCATCGGATACCAAGCGTAGAAGTTTATGGCTTTCGCGCCGCGCGCAACCGCGCTCCACGTCCAGATGCGTATATCTTCGGGCGTCACGGTCGAACTGATGCGCAGCGCGACCGTTCCGAATCCGCCCTGCAACTCCCCGACCCAGAAGCCGCGCTCGCCGCTCGCCGAACGAGCGAAATCGAGCAACGCGCCGCGCCACGCGACATCGCGCCCGACCGGGAAAGAGTGTTTCGGATAGAAGGACGTGCCCCAGAAATCCACCTGCTCGGCCATCAGCCAATCATCCGGACTGCCGTCTCCGCTCAAAGGGCTGGTGAAGAGCGATGGAGCCGCCGCATGACTCGTCGCCACGCGATCGGGGAGGATGCGTTTGACCGCTTCGCGACGCGCGCGCAAATCTTCGGCGAGCTTATCGATGATGAAGAAGCGCCAATCGATGTAGTCGGTGTATGAAAGGATCGTGCTCAAACGGTTCGGCTCGACTTCGCTCCAGTCGGCAAAGCGCCGATACCAAGCGTGATTCAGCGCATCGAGCGAGCCATATTTTTTCTTCAACCACTCGCGATAGCGCGCGACCGAGTAGGGGCAGAAGCAGAATTCCGGGCCGACGAGATAAGTCGCCTGTGCCCAGTTGATGACGTGCGGTTCGCTCCACAAGTCCCAGCCGTAGAAGGCGCGCTTGCCTTTCAGGTGCGTAGCGAGCGCAGCGTAAAAGTCGAGCACAGCGCGGCGCACGCCCGGATGATCGAAACAGTAACCGGGCGCCGACTCCGACCGGATGCGGTCGCCGCTGATCGAGACGAACTCCGCCTCGCGATATTTTTTGCCAACCCAATCCGGAGCCGAATCGACGTAGACCTGAACGATCACCTTGAGGTCCAGTTCCTCTGCCAGATCGAGCAACGCATCGAGCGCCGCGAAATCGTACTTACCTTCCACGGGCTCCGCGGTGGCCCAATCGACCCAACAGCGGATCGCGTTAAACCCGAGGCTTTTTATCTGCTTGAGGTCTTGACGCCAACGGTCACGATCCACGCGCGCCTCGAGCATGGGGGCGCGCGCTCGCCCACCGCCGTACCACACGGCGACGGGGAAGAAGCTCTCTTCTTGCGCTGAAACGGTCAAAAGGAGGAGACGCGCGATGAGAAGCGAGAGGGCAGTTCTTCGCCAAAGCCGCATATTCGTCGCTCTACGGTCGAAAGCTTGCAATTCGCCCGATCGAGGTCCGCGAAAAACGGTCCATTAAGACAGCGAGGTCGAGCTCCGCCAAGAACTAGCGTTCGCTTTCCGCGATGCGCACAGCCGGATTGGCGCGATCGTGCGGAAGACCGGCGATCAGAGCGAGCGCATGAGGAAGCAGAGGCTTGATGACAGCGAAACATTCGCGCACACCTTTGGGCGAGCCGGGCAGATTGACGATGAGCGTGCCGGAACGTATGCCGCACACCCCGCGCGAAAGCGCCGCCGTCGGCGTCTGCTTCAACGTCTCCATGCGCATCGCTTCGGCGAGTCCGGGCACTTCACGTTCGATGACAGCGCGCGTCGCTTCCGGCGTGTTGTCGCGCGGAGCGACACCCGTTCCGCCCGTGGTCACAATGAGGTTGATATCCGGGCGATCGGCAAGTTCGCGCAGCCGTTCCCGCAATGGATCAAGGTCATCTGAAAGAATCTCGCGAACGACGATCTCGGCCCCCAGTTCGCTGAGCGACTGGACCAGCGCTTCGCCCGACTCATCAACGCGCTCTCCGCGTGAACAGGCATCGCTGACCGTGATCACCGCAGCACGTATCTCCATCGACTCAAACTCCTTTTCGTGTACGCGCCCACTCGCGTAGCTTCCTCAACCAATCGAGCCGGCCCAACCGTTCGCTCTCGGCGAGAAATCGCGTGATATCTGCTGAAGTCGCGCCAGGCAGCGCCCGGCTCTCCGGCTGCTCTCGGTACTCGCCTGTTCGCAGCCCGAAGATCGTCAGACGCTCGCCATCGTAGCGCCAGACCTCGGGGACTTCCAACGCCGCAAACGTCGCCATCTTGTCGACGGATGAGCGCGTGATGTCGATCTCGATCACCAGATCGGGCGGCGGATCTATCGCCAGATCGATCTCTTTTTTACCTTTCACCTTCGATAAGTTCGCGATGTAGAAGCACGAATCGGGCTCGAAACCGCGCGCTAAATCCGCTCGCTTGAAGGTCGTCGAACCAAGATTTCTCACCTCTATGCCGAACTCTTCGGCGATCACTTCGACCAACAGGGAAAGCGTTCGATTCGCCTCTTCGTGCTCTGCCGATGGACTCATGATCTCCAATGTTCCGCGATCATAAAAGAAACGAGGGCCGCTCGCCTCCGCATGATCGGCCATCAGACGTTCGTATGCTTCCCAGCTAACGCCATGAAGAACAACGCGCTGTTCGGCCGAAGTTATTACCGATTTCATCTTGGCCTCCGCTTTTGCGGGCGTTTCCTCGTTGCGTGATCAAAGCCGATTCGCCGACCGGATGCGTTCTCATGGTCTGCGAGAACGCGCCCACTCACGCAGCATCCGTAACCAAACGAGCCGTTCCATCCTCTCGCTTTCGGCCAGAAAACCTTCGACTGCTTTGGACGTCAATCCGGACAACGTCGCGCTCTCGGCGATCTCCACATATTCTCGCCCGTGAAGCGAGAAGAACTGCGCGCGCTCGCCATCGTAGCGCCAGACCTCGGGGACTTCCAACACGGCGAACGTCGCCATCTTGTCGATGGATGAGCGCGTGATGTCGATCTCGATCACCAGATCGGGCGGCGGATCTATCGCTAGATCGATCTCTTCTTTGCCGCGCACGCGCGGCTCGTTGGCGAAGTAGAAGCAGGCATCCGGCTCGAAACCGCGCGCTAGATCTTCGCGGCGGAAGGTCGTCGAGCCGAAACTGCGGTGGTTCAACCCGAACTCTTCCGCGACCACAGCGACCAACATGGTGACGGCATCTTTCAACTGCTCGTGCTTGGCCGATGGACTCATGATCTCCAACGTTCCGCGGTCATAGAAGAGACGAGGACTGCTCGCTTCGGCATGATCGCGCAGCAACCTCTCATACGCCTCCCAACTGACGTTGCGCAAAACCACGCGCTGTTCGGCTGGCGTCGTTGCCACAGTCATACTCGCGAGACCTCTTCCTCGTTCGAGCGTGCCGTTGAATTCATCTTCCTTTCCATTTTGCGTGCTCCTTGAGCCAACAACGATCCATGACGACGAGCAATCCGGCGGCACGAGCGCGCTCCGCCGCCGCATAGTCGATCACGCCCTCCTGCAACCAGACGGCCTTGGCGCCGATCCTGATCGCCTCGTCGACCGCTTTCCCGGCCTCTTCCGATCGACGAAACACATCGACGAGATCGACCGCTTCGGGAACATCGAGCAATGATGGATAGGCGCGTTCGCCTAAAACCTCGCGTTCGTTCGGATTGACCGGGATGACGCGATAGCCTTGACGCCGCATGTAATTGGCGACGCCGTGCGATGGGCGCCAAGGGTTCGATGATAAGCCGACGACCGCTATCGTCCGACATTCCATGAGAATCCGTTCGATCGCTTCGGGGCTGTTGATCTCAAGACTCATCTTCTTTGCGGTTCAGATCAAGCAAAGCTCTTCAAGATCCGCCAACCGCTCAGTTCGAATGCACGTGAACCGACTGCGCGATCTGAGCATGAAGCTCTTGCAAAGAGATGACCGATGTCTTCTCGCGCCCACGCGCCGCGATAGCTTCGATGAGCGCTTGCGCGCCGGTCATCGTCGTCACGCACGGGACGTTGTACTGCAACGCGGCGCGCCGAATCGCTTGCTCGTCGTAGTGCGAAGCGCGCCCGAGCGGCGTATTGATGATGAGCGCGATCGCGCCGCGCTTGATGTAATCGACGATGTTCGGGCGGCCCTCGTTGACTTTGAAGACCGTTTCGACTTCGAGTCCGACTTCGCGCAAACGGGCCGCCGTTCCAACGGTCGCCAGCAAATCGAAGCCCAAGCGTTTCAGCCTGCGCGCGAGCACGACGGCTTGCCCTTTGTCCGCATCGTTGACGCTGATAAAGGCGGTGCCGCCGATCGGCAGCTTCAGTCCCGTGGCGAGCATCGCTTTCGCGTAAGCCTCGCCGAACGTCTGCCCGATGCCCATCACCTCGCCCGTCGAATGCATCTCCGGCCCGAGGATCGGATCGACGCCCGGGAATTTGTTGAACGGGAAGACGGGCGATTTGATGAAGAAACGATTAACCGTTAAGTCATCCGGTAGCCCGAACTCCTTGAGCGGCTTTCCGGCCATCACGAGCGCCGCGATGCGCGCTAGCGGCACGCCCGTCGCTTTCGAGACGAAGGGCACGGTGCGCGACGCGCGCGGATTGACCTCAAGCACATAGACGCGATCATCCTTGACGGCATACTGCACGTTCATCAACCCGCGGACGCCGAGCGCGCGCGCCAGCAGCCGCGTGTAGTGGCGAATCGTCTCGAGATGCTCTGGCTCAATTTTGACGGGCGGCAGCACGCACGATGAATCGCCCGAATGGATCCCGGCTTCTTCGATGTGCTCTTGAATCCCGGCGATGACGCAGGCGGTTTCGTCGGCGATCGCATCAACATCGAACTCCGCTGCGCGCTCAAGAAACTTATCGATCAAGACGGGCTTTTCCGGCGAAGCGTCGACGGCCGTTCGCATGTATTCGTCCAAGCTCTTCTCGTCGTAAACGATCGCCATCGCGCGCCCGCCGAGAACGTAGCTCGGGCGCACGAGCACCGGATAGCCGATCTTGGCCGCGATCGCCTTTGCCTCCTCGCTCGACGTGGCCGTGCCGTTTTCGGGTTGCGGGATGCCGAGCTCGCGAAGCAACGCGCCGAAACGTTGGCGATCCTCCGCCAGATCGATCGAATCAGGCGACGTGCCGATGATCGGCGCGCCCGCTTCAGCTAAACGCACGGCCAGATTGAGCGGCGTCTGCCCGCCGAACTGCACGATGACGCCCGTCGGCTTTTCGACGTCGATGATGTTCATCACGTCTTCGAACGTCAGCGGTTCGAAATAGAGCCGGTCCGACGTGTCATAGTCAGTTGAAACGGTTTCGGGATTGCAGTTGACCATGATCGTCTCGTAACCGGCTTCGCGTAGGGCGAACGAGGCATGGCAGCAGCAGTAATCGAATTCGATTCCCTGCCCGATGCGGTTCGGCCCCGAGCCCAAGATCATGATCTTCGGGCGATCGGTCGGATTCGCTTCATCTTCGTCCTCGTAGGTCGAATAGAGGTAAGGCGTATGCGATTCGAACTCGGCGCCGCACGTATCGACTCGTTTGTAGACGGGGATGATGCCCAAGCGCTTGCGGTACTCGCGCACTTCCAACTCGGATCGCCCCGTCAAGTAAGCCAAGCGGCGGTCGGAGAGGGCGACCTCTTTGAACTCGCGCAACAGATCAGCCGGGATCTCTTCGAGCGCGCGCCCTTCGACGCGAGCTTGAACGTCCATCACCTCTCTGATCTGCTCCAAGAACCACGGATCGATGCGCGTCAGACGATAGATCTCGTCGATGGACCACCCGGTTCGCAACGCATAGGTGATGTAGGAGAAGCGTTGCGAGTTGGGGCGCGCAAGCTTCCGCTGCAACTCATCTTCTGGCACATTCGCCAAACGCAGCGGCTTGACGGCTTCAAGCGAACGCAGGCCCTTGAACAGCGCCTCTTTGAAAGTGCGCCCGATCGCCATCACTTCGCCGACCGACTTCATCTGCGTGCCGAGCACGTCTTCCGCTTCGCGGAACTTCTCGAAGTTCCACTTCGGGATCTTCACCACGACGTAGTCGATCGTCGGTTCGAAACTCGCCGGCGTCTTCTTCGTGATGTCGTTCGGGATCTCATCGAGCGTGTAGCCGACGGCGAGCTTGGCGGCGATCTTGGCGATCGGGAATCCGGTCGCTTTCGAGGCGAGCGCCGAAGAGCGCGACACGCGCGGGTTCATCTCGATCACGCGCACATCGCCGTTCTCCGGATTGACGGCGAATTGTATGTTCGAGCCGCCGGTCTCAACTCCCACTTTGCGGATGATGCGGATCGCCATGTCGCGCAGGCGTTGATACTCGACGTCGGTCAAAGTCTGCGCCGGCGCGACTGTGATCGAATCGCCCGTGTGCACGCCCATCGGATCGAAATTCTCGATCGAACAGATGATCACGACGTTATCGGCCAGATCGCGCATCACCTCAAGCTCGAACTCTTTCCAGCCGAGGATCGATTCTTCGATCAAGACTTCGTGAATGGGCGAAGCGGCGAGTCCGTTGCGCACGATCTCTTCGAACTCCTCCGGATTGAAAGCCGTGCCGCCGCCCGTGCCGCCGAGCGTAAAGGACGGGCGGATGATCGCCGGATAGCCCGTCTGCTCGACGATCCGTTGCGCATCTTCCCACGAACGCGCGAAACCGCCGCGCGGCATCGGCAACCCGGCTTCATCCATCGCCTTCTTGAAAAGCTCGCGGTCCTCGGCGATGCGTATCGCGTCGCGGTTGGCGCCGATCAACTCCACGCCGTAGCGGTCGAGCACGCCCTCATCAGCGAGCGCGATCGCCAGATTGAGTCCGGTCTGACCGCCAACGGTCGGAAGCAGCGCGTCGGGCCGCTCGCGCGCGATGATCTCGGAGACGAATTCGACCGTGAGCGGTTCGATGTAGGTCCGATCGGCCATCTCGGGATCGGTCATGATGGTCGCCGGATTGGAATTGACCAGCACCACCTCGTAGCCCTCTTGGCGAAGGGCTTTGCAAGCCTGCGTGCCCGAATAATCGAACTCGCACGCTTGCCCGATGACGATCGGGCCCGAACCGATGATCATTATCTTGCGAATGTCGGTGCGTTTCGGCATGGCGAAATGTCAACCGAATGATTGAATTGAAGCGCGACAAACAGAATTCAAGGCATTATACATGCTGCTGCGGGCGATTGTGTAGTGTTCCGCGAGCGACTGATTCGAAATGGCTGAATTTAAAGTACGAGCGAAGCGCAAAATGCTAAAGCAAACGATGGGGCGCGACAAGAAGGCTTGAGTACGAAACCCTCACATCCGAATGAAACTCTGAAGCGGCAAGCATGAGCCTTACAGAAAGAGGCTTTCTCAAGCCGCCAACAGCTTAAGATATTGGGTGCTTACTGCACTTCGAAGCGGCGGCGGTAATCCTCGCCTTCGATCACCACCGCCTTGCACATCTCGTACAGGCGCGAGCGCAGGCGAACGCCGATGCGATCTTCAAGCGTCTCTTCAACCGGGTTGCGCCGCGCGTCCATGTAGTTCGTCGTGATGATGGTCAACTTTCGTTCGTTGTAGCGCGTGCCGATCACCTGCATCATCGTGTCGCGCACCCAATCGGTCGGTTTCGATGCGCCGAGTTCATCGAGCACCAACACCTCAGCTTGGTAGACGGGCGCAAGAATGCGCAATTCAGATGTCTGCGAGATCGGATTGTAAGAATCCTGTATCTCTTTGAGCAGCGTGCCGAAATCGTAGAACAGGCACGGCACGCCCTTCTCGATCAATCCGCGGATGATCGCCACAGCCAGATGGGTTTTGCCAACCCCGACAGGACCGATGAAAAGAAGTCCGCGATCCACCGCCGGATAATCGCGAACCAAATTGACCGCGAATTGAAAGGCGCGGAATTGCGAGGGATTGCTCGGGTAGTAGTTCTGCAGCGAACAGTTGGCGAAGCGGCGCGGGATTCGCGCCGCTTCGAATAACCTCTTCTGCTGATCCTCCGTCCGACAACGACAACGTCGTGCCCCTTTCCCCGGCACCACTTCCATCCCCGTGCCAAAGCAGTGCGGACAGACGTTCCCGCCGGAAGGGGCTTTTACCTCCGCACTCCGCTCCTCCGATTCAGGGATGGAGAATAAAGGATGGATCTTGGCGTTATCCGACGACATAGCCCGTTTCAATTTGCGCCGTGCGAGAGAAGCGCGCGATGCTGTGTTCGATTTTGACTCAGCAGATCGGAATCGGTAGCGCGGCGGATTATAGCACTCGCTCCGTGGAATGCAAGAGTTGATCTGCGCGCTTCCATTTTTCCGCTTCGAATCGGAGGCGTGCCAGTCACACGCGAATCGATCAGAGCTCGATGGGGCGGCGCAAGCGTAACGAATCGCGGATGCGAAACGTCGCGCGCGTCGTCGCCTCCAATTCCGCGAGCGGAATGGGCGGCGGCGCTCCTTCCGCCACCATCGCATAGAGCGCCTTGGCCTCTTCGAACTGTCCTTTATCCTGATTGCGCAGTCTGATCTTCCGCTCCCGTCCACGATGATAAGCGCTCGCCGCGCGGAAATCATCGAGCACAAAGGCGCGCCCCTCGCCGAAGATCTCGAGGCGTTCCTTGGGAAGCGCGCGATCGCCTTCAGCTAGATATGCGATGCAACCGTTCGACCCATCAGCGAAACGAACGGTGACGAAGATCGAATCCTCACAGACGATCTCGTGATTGCGCGATTCGATCTCTTCGGCATAGACGCGCACAGGGCGCGCTCCGGTCAGGAATTGCATCAAGTCGATGAAATGGCACACCTCGCCGATGATGCGCCCGCCGCCTTCGCGCGCGTCTTGCGTCCAGTGCTCGCGCGGGATACGTCCGGCATTGACGCGATAAAGAATCGAAAGCGGCTCGCGTCTAGCTTTGAAGAACTCCTTAGCCTCGCGGGCCAGCGGCGAGAAGCGCCGGTTGAATCCGACCGCAAGGTTTCCCGCGCTGCGCATCGCAGTCGCGAGAAGCTGGTCCAGTTCCTCATCGCTGAGCGCCAGAGGCTTTTCGACGAACACGTGTCGCCCGCGTTCCAAAGCTCGCTTCGCCAGTTCGGCATGAAGATCGTGGCGCGTCGCGATGACGATCAGATCGACATCATCGTCATCCAAGATCTCATCCGCACCTGCGACGCAATAGCGAAAACCATATTTTTCGGCGACATCGCGCGCCGAAATGCCCGACGCCGTCGCCACCGCTTGAAATTCCACGCCAGCCGCCTTCAATGCGGGAAGGAGCAACGAACGGGCGTAATTGCCAGCGCCGATCAATCCGACGCGCACGCGACCTGTTCCGGTCGTGACCTTTCGCTTCGCGATTTCGATGCGCGTCTCGACCGGGCGCGTTTCATCGTAAAGGAGCACAACGCCGAGATACGGTTCGCCTCGTTCGCCCGTAATCAGACGGTAAGCCTCTTCGGCCTCTTCGATCTTGAATCGATGCGTGATCAACGGATCGAGTTTGACGCGCCCTTCGGCGGCGAGGTCGAGAAAGGCTTCGAGATTGCGCCCCTCAGTCCAACGGACGTAAGCGAAAGGATAGTCGTGACCGCGTTCTTCGTACTCCGGATCGTATCGTCCCGGCCCATAGGAACGCGAGACGATGAGCGATAGCTCCTTCTCGTAATAGACCTTGCGCGGCACGTTCATGCCGACAAGCCCGACGGCGATGATGCGCCCGCGAAGGCGCGCAATTTCGCCGGCAAATTCAATGGGCTCGTTCGATGAGGTCGCTGCTGTGACCAAAACGGCATCGGCGCCGCGCCCGCGCGACCAGTCCATCACGGCGCGCCGCGTTTCGGCGTTCATCACCGCCGCCTCGTCCGCTCCCAACGAACGCGCTAGTTCGACCTTTCTTTCGTCGAGATCGATGCCGAAGACGCGACATCCATTCGCTTTGAGAAGTTGCACGGTCAACTGGCCCAGCAGTCCAAGCCCGATGACGACCACAGCCTCTCCCAAAGTCGGTTCGGCCAACCGCACGCCCTGCAAAGCAATGGCCCCGAGCGTGCCGAAGGCCGCATGTTCCATCGAAACGCCCGATGGAACACGCGCGCACAAGTTTTTCGGCACCGAAATTATCTCGGCGTGCGACGCGAATCCAGCGCCGGCACAGGCGACGCGGTCGCCGACGCTGATTCCGGCGACCTCCTCGCCGACGGCGATGACCGTCCCAGCGGCGCTGTAGCCGAGCGCCGTCGAAGAGCTGAGCCGCGCCCGCACGACGCGAAGCGTGTTCAGCAGACCCTCGTTCTTCGCCCTCTGGATCACTTGCCGGACCAGATCGGGACGCTCGCGCGCTTTGCCGAGCAGCCCCTTCTGGCCCATCTCGACCGTCATGCGCTCGGTTCCGGCGCTGATCAGCGAAGCGGCGGTGCGGACCAACACACGCCCTCTTTGCGCCACCGGCGGCGGCACATCGACGACGCGCACCCGCTTCTCCTTCGGATCCTGTAAGACCTGTTTCATCCGACTCTCCGCAACCAGGTCATCGCGCGATGAAGATCTCCCACAGCGCAAACAGGCCGATGACCAACAGCACAGCGAACAGCAAAAGATGCGGCCAACGCCAAACGTTGCGCCGACAAGCTCGACAGTAGGTCCCCCATCGGTGCAGAGGCCTCTCGCAGTAAGGACACCGCATAAACGACTCCCGAAGCAACCTGTGAGGCTCTCGCCGAGTCGAAGTGGAGTTCAAACCCGCGCGGAGCAACGCAGAAGTTTGAAAGCTTCATGCGCACAAGTCAAATCCGCAAGGAGGATCGGCGCATGGGGCGGGATCGCCGTTCCGCATGATATATTGTTCGCTTAGCTTTCGGGCGGCGGAACGACTCCGCCCAGCGCCGCCAGCGTTCCGCATGATATATTGTTCGCTCAGCTTCTCCCCCGAATCCTCGTCTCGGAGAGGGCTTTTAGGATGAAGAGATTGATCAAAGGGCTACTCGGTAGATTCGGCATCATAGATGGGAGCGCGTCTCGGAGGAGACTCCGCATCCTGCTGCTCGACGACGACGCGCAGCGACATCGGTGGTTCAGAGGACGATTCAACGCCGATACGCTCGACATCGCCAGCGATGTCGCCGCCGCCAAAGACTTGCTCAGCAGCAACGCTTACGATCTGATCTTCCTCGATCACGATCTTCTCCCCGAACATTACGAGTGCGACGCGCCGGATGACGAGCGCACAGGATATGCCGTCGCGGCATGGCTCGCCGAACACCCTCATCTACAACCGTCCGCCAAGATCATGGTCCACACGCGGAACGCCGATGGAGCGATGCGGATGGTCGAAGTGCTGCGGCGCGCGGGGCGGCGCGCCGAATACGTCCCCTTTCCCGTGCTCGCCTCGCGTATCAAGCGCGGTTGGATATGGAAAGAAGCGCGCGCGTGAAGGCACGGCGCATAGCCCCCAGCTCAGCCGTTCGATGACGCGCTGGCGACTTCGCAGAGCAGTTGGATCAACTCTTCGCGCGTGAGGCTGATCTTGCCGTCCGGCGGGCGCGGCTCGCTCGTCACGGGGCAAGCGATCTGTAGATCGTGCAGATAACCGCACGCCTGACAACGCGCCCTTTCGTCCAAGTACCCCGCCGCTTCGCGTATGTTGATCAACTTCTCGATGGCGCGGGGCGGCAATTGCTGCGGACGGCCCAAAAGACGCGCCAAGATGGCGATGCGCGCCGTGTGCTCGAGCGTCTCCATGCGATCGAACGCTTGCCAGAGATCGCCACCGTAAGCCACAGCGCCGTGATTGGCCATCAGGAGCGCGTTGTGATGCTTGACCAATGGGCGCATCGCTTCAGTCAGCTCTTCGGTCGAAGGCGTGCCGTATGGCGCGAGCGGAACGCAGCCGAGGGCGAGGATCACTTCGGAGAGTATCGGCTGATCGATCGGCAGACCGGCGACCGCAAAAGCCGTCCCATGAGGCGGATGAGCGTGACAGACGGCGCGCACATCTTCGCGCTCACGATAGATGAGCAGGTGCATCTTCAATTCGCTCGACGGACGCCGACCATTGAGCGAACGCCCTTCTAGGTCGGTGATGGCGAGCGCCTCCTCAGTCATTCTCCCTTTGCACACTTGGGTCGGCGTCGCCACAATGCGCCCATCGTCGAGCCTTACGCTCAAGTTGCCATCGGACGAGACGACATAACCGCGCTCGTAGAGCAAGCGTCCGATCTCGACTATTTCACGCCGCGCCGTCCGTTCATCCATCCGAAGAACGCTCAATAAAGATCGAACTTGTACTCGATGAGCTTAGTGACCGAAACGGGTCGCCCGTTTTCGGTCGCAGGCAGGAATTTGATCTGTCGTGCGGCGCGAATCGCCTCTTCGGTCAAGCCATCAGGCAGAGTCGCCAACGGCTCGATATCCGAGATCGTCCCATCGGCGTTGAACTGCGCGCGCAGTCGCACAACGCCCGTCGTCCCATTGGCGATCGCTCTTGATGTGTAGCGCGGTTCGGGTTTGAATAGGATCCTGACGGGCATCGTCCCATCGAACCTCGAGGCGTTTGGGCATGAAAGCCCGCTGAGGGTTCCGCTCGGTAGCGGCGCGACCTTGCGCTTGGCACACGGCGCGAAGCGCAGGAGATCGAACGCGCCGGCAAGCAACAGGCCGAGCAATAACGTCACGATGAAGGGAAAGATCCTTTTCGCTATCGGCATCATGGCTTCACTCCTTCGCTAGCTCACGTTCTTCGCGTTGCGCGATCTCTTCGTATGGAAGAATGCTCCGCGGATTGGTAATGCATGTCACCTGCGGTCGGGCCAAAAAATAGGAGAGGCTTTCGAGCGAGATCGTCAAATCGACCGTCTTGACCTTGACGCCGAGACGCGCATGAAGACGGACCGGGGCGAAGTTCAAGACGGCTTTGATCCCTGCGGCCATCACCTGATTCAACACGCGTTGGGCGACGCGCGCCGGCACGGCGATCACCGCCACATCGATCCCCTTCTCGCGCACGACCTTCGCCAAATCGCGCACATCGTACACCGGGATCTGATTCTGACCGATACGCTGTCCGATCTTCTGCGGATCGTTATCGAATAGCGCGACGACCGTGAAATTCGAGGCGGCAAACCCCGTGTAGTTGGCAAGCGCCGTCCCCAAATTGCCCGCGCCGATGATCCCGACGCGATGCGGCCTATCCAGACCGAGGATCTTCGTCAGATGACGGCGCAACTCATCGACGTCGTAACCGACGCCGCGCACCCCGAACTCGCCGAAATAGGCGAGATCCTTACGAATCTGGGCCGAGTTCAAGTTGAATTGATCGGCCAACGCTTGCGACGAAATGGTCTTGACGCCCGCTTCGGCCAGCAGATTGAGGCACCGAAGGTAGACGCTCAACCGATTCGTCGTCAGCTCAGAGACTTTCTCCGCTTTCATCGTTCCCCGCCAAGAGTATAACGCCAAGCCGAGTTTGTTGAAAGAGCGTGCGCTCTATGGATGAGGCCTTCAAGCGGCGCGTTGCCGAAGCGGCGAGAATAAACTACAATGCGGTTTCGCTCCCGAAGACCTAATGATCCCTGAAGCGGCTCCCAATTGGCGAACGATGCTCCTAATAACCATGCCGAAGAGCCATTGACGAGATGATAGCGCATCTGTCCGGCACTTTGCTGGCCAAACAAGCGACGAGCGTGATCCTCGACGTCGGCGGAGTCGGCTACGAGGTGATCATCCCGCTTTCGACCTTCTACGAGATGGAGGAACCCGGCGCGCGCGTCTCTTTACGCATCTACACCTACGTGCGCGAAGATACGCTGCAGCTTTACGGTTTCAAAACGGCGCGCGAACGCGAACTCTTCCTTCGTCTGATCTCCGTCAACGGGGTCGGTCCGAAACTGGCCATCGCGATGCTCTCGAGCTTGACAGCGGATGAGATCATCATGGCGATCCGTACCAACAACCTCGCGCGCTTGACATCCGTCCCCGGCGTCGGACGCAAAACGGCTGAACGCTTGATCATCGAGCTGCGCGACAAGGTCGCAACGCTCGCCGAAACGGTAGCCGAAGCGCCCGTCGCAGGGTCGCCGTCGGAAGATTCGTTGCGCGAAGACACGCTCTCGGCGCTTTTGAACTTGGGCTATCCCAAAGCGGCGGCAGAGAAGGCCATCGCTCAAGCGCTGCGCGATGGCGGCGAGTTGACCGTCCAAGAGATCCTGCGCCGAAGCCTGCGCTTGCTCGCCAAAGCTTAAGGATAACAGCGACATAGTTACTATGAACGAGCTAGAGGGAAGGGCGAAGATGACGGAAGAGATAAAGATGCGGCACGCACAGGCCGACGATGATGAGCGCGAGTTCGAGAAATCGCTTCGCCCGACGCGCCTCTCCGAGTACATCGGCCAGGAGCGCGTCACCCGCAACCTCGCCGTCTTCATCCGTGCGGCGCGCGCGCGGCGCGAAGCGCTCGATCATGTCCTCCTCACTGGACCACCAGGGCTCGGCAAGACGACGCTCTCGCTCATCATCGCCAACGAGATGGGCGCCCCCGTGCGTTCGACTTCCGGTCCAGCGATCGAACGCCCCGGCGATCTCGCGGCCATTTTGACCAACTTGCAGGATGGCGAGATCCTCTTCATCGATGAGATACATCGCCTGAATCCAGCCATCGAAGAAGTGCTCTACCCGGCGATGGAGGATTATCAACTCGATATCGTCATCGGGCAAGGCACAGCCGCCCGCACCATTAAACTGGATCTACCGAAGTTCACCCTCGTCGGCGCGACGACGCGCGCCGGCTTGATCACCGCGCCGCTTCGCGGACGCTTCGGCATCGCCTTCCACTTAGAGTTCTACAACCACGATGAACTCGAGTTGATCGTGCGCCGCTCGGCGGAGATCCTGCGCGTCGAGATCGATCGCGAAGGGGCGCGCGAGATCGCCCGCCGCGCGCGCGGCACGCCGCGCATCGCCAACCGCTTGTTGCGGCGCGTGCGCGATTACGCCGAGGTCGAATATGACGGGCGTATCACAGGCGACGTCGCCCGCGACGCGCTCAATCGCATGGAGGTCGATACCTTCGGCCTCGACGAAATGGATCGGAAGCTGCTTTTGACGATCATCGAGAAGTTCGGCGGCGGGCCAGTCGGACTCGGCACGCTCTCGGCCTCGATCCACGAAGAGAAAGACTCCATCGAAGAGATCATCGAACCATACTTGATCCAGATCGGCTTCCTTAACCGCACGCCGCGCGGACGCATGGCGACGCCGCTCGCTTACAAGCATTTCGGCATCGCCCCACCGCAGCAAAGACCGAGCCTCTTCGATACGGAATAAGGATCGCACCGCAGTCTGTTTGACGAAGCGCACGGCGCGCAGTTCGCCGCCTTTGATACAGAATCAAGGATCGCGCCGCAGATCCTTGCCGCCCGAGCGTCTTGATGATGAAGACCGATGCGGCATCGCCAGACGCGTTGATGATGAAGACCGATGCGGCATCGCCAGACGCGCACGCAAAGGATGATCCGCGCAATCCGCCTTCCGTGACGGTTCGGGCGAAAGTGGCGGATGTTCAAGATCTTGTAGTAAGATTGCCCTAGCCTGAGGAAAGGATCGCAGATTGAGGCGCTTGGGGTCGAGATTCCAAACGTCATTTTCCGCCGTGCTCATCTCGGACTTCGATTACGATCTTCCCGAAGAACTGATCGCGCAACAACCGGCTGAGCCGCGCGACGCTTCGCGCATGCTCGTCGTCGATCGCCATCGCGCCTGCTGGCAAGACTGCGCCTTCCGCGACCTTCCAGAGCTGGTCCATCCCGGCGATGTTCTGGTCATCAACAATACGCGCGTCTTCCCAGCGCGCCTCATTGGGCGGCGCGAGCCTTCGGGCGGGAAGATCGAACTGCTGCTCCTAACCGAACGGGGCGCGCTCGAATGGGAGGCCCTCGCCCGACCGGCGAGGAGGCTGCCTGTCGGCGCGCGCGTCTCGTTTGGCGAAGGGCGCTTGCGCGGCGAGATCCGCGAAGAGATCGAGGGCGGTCTTCGCCTCGTGCGATTCGAATGCGAGGAGAATTTCGATCAGTTGCTCGATGAGATCGGGCGCACGCCCCTTCCGCCCTACATCAAACGCGATCCATTCAAAGCGGACGCGCCCGATCGCGAACGCTACCAAACGATCTTCGCGCGCGAGCGCGGCGCAGTCGCCGCGCCAACCGCTGGCTTGCACTTTACGCCGCGCATCATCGCGGAACTGCGCGAACGCGGCGCGCAGATCGCGGAGATCACGCTCCACGTCGGATATGGGACGTTCGAACCGGTGCGCGTCAAAGACGTCCAACAACACAGAGTGGCCGCCGAACGCTTCGTGATCGGACAGGAAGCCGCAGAGAAGATCGCGCAGGCGCGTAGGAGCGGCGGACGCATCATCGCCGTCGGGACGACGAGCGTCCGCGCGCTTGAAAGCGCCGCGGACGAACGCGGTATCGTCAAACCAACAGCCGGCTCGACGCAGTTGACGATCGTCCCCGGATACCGCTTCCGCGCCGTCGACGCGCTGTTGACCAACTTCCACCTGCCGCGCTCCTCGCTGCTCCTTTTGGTCTCCGCCTTCGCCGGGCGCGAACTGATCCTTGCCGCCTACCGCCACGCCGTCAAAGAGCGTTATCGGTTCTACAGTTACGGCGATTGCATGCTTATAATCTAAAGGCGCGGAATGGGACGAGAGGGGAAGAGGATGGGAGTTTTGAGGAAGATACGCTCACGCTGGCGGCAGATGAATGAGGCACAGGAGCCGCCTGCTCCGCCCCTCGATCCAGAATGGCCCTACGTCATCCGCCCTTTGACCGTCACCCAACTCGAAGAGTGTTGGCGACTCGACCAACGCTGCTTCGCCGACGGCGAAGCTTATAGCCGCGAGACCTTCCACTACTTGCTGACCGCGCCCGAAGCCCTCTGCTATCAGGCCAACGCCGCCGATGGGACGATGGTCGGTTTCATCATCGGATTGATCGAACCGGATTTTACTGGGCATATTACGACGGTCGGCGTCGCGCCCGAACATCGCCGACGCGGCATCGCCCTCCGCCTGATGCGAAAGATCGAAGAGGCCTTCCGCCGACGCGGCGTGCGCACCGTCCGCCTAGAAGTCCGGGCCGTCAATACCGGGGCGCAAAAGCTCTATCGCAACCTCGGTTATGTCGTCACTCAGAGACTGCCGCAATACTATTCCAACGGGGGAGACGGCCTACTGATGATCAAATCGCTCGATTGACGCTCGATGCCTTCACGTTCGAACACCGGCAGCTCGCCCTACAAGATCAAATCGCCCGATCGATGCGTTGATGTAAGAATCTTTCGCGCGCCTGTTGTCTCAGTTCTACAGAATCCAATCGCCCGATCGATGCCTATCCCTGAAGTTCAAGTCCCGCCCTTGCGTAGCTCGGTCAGAACCTGCTTAGCAACCGCTTTGAGCGTGTCGTAGACGCCAATCCCCTTGGAAGCGATAGCCTCAATGACCGGTTCACCTTTGCGCTGTAGCTCAGCGACCAGATCTTCGACCGGCAAGATGTTCGGCAGATCGCGCTTGTTCAACTGAAGGACATAGGGGATCTTCATCAGATCGTAACCGTGCGAGCGCAAGTTCTCTTCCAAGTTGTAAAGCGATTCGATATTGGCATCCATGCGCTCTTCCTGACTGTCGGCGACGAAGACCACTCCATCGACGCCCTTCAGGATCAGCCGCCGCGATGCATCGTAAAAGACTTGCCCCGGGACCGTGTAAAGATGAAAGCGCGTGCGAAATCCACGCACCGTCCCCAAATCGAGCGGCAGAAAATCGAAGAAGAGCGTCCGATCGGTCTCGGTCGCCAAACTGATCATCTTGCCTTTGGCCTCCGGCGCCGTCGAATCGTAAATGTATTGCAAGTTGGTCGTTTTGCCGCACAGACCGGGACCGTAGTAAACGATTTTGCAATTGATCTCACGTGCTGCGTAGTTAATGAAGGTCATGGTCGAAGAACGATTCTCTATCCTGGCGTCGTTTGCTATCTGAAGAGGCTGTCGATGTCCTCGTCCGTAATCTCAGCAAAAGCCGAGAGATCTTCGGCACGCCGTTCACCAGAGGTGCGCGCGATCTCATCGAAGATCACCGCCAGTTCCTGCGACGCTTGCCGCACGCGCAGCTTGACGAGCCCTAAGCTCGATCGCTCGTCGAAGACGACGACGAGCAGCGTGCGCCCAAGAACGGAGATGTAGATGCTCTCGCGCTCGCCTTCATGCGAAAGGGTCGGAAACTCCTTTTCGCCGATCAAACGCGCCATGCCGCCGGTCGCCGCGACATTACCAGCCGCGAGACTGGCGAGCCCCGTCGTGTCGAGCCCACCGATCTCGCCTTGAATGGCGATCGGCTGACCGTTCTTATCCACAAGGAAGACGACGCGAGCCTGAGAATCCGCACGCAGCTTCTGAAGCACCGCGTTGATCTGCTCGTACTGCTGCTCACGCATTATGATTGGAGTGTCCGTCATCAGAGAACCAGCCGCTCTTACAAGGTTTTAGAGAAAAATCCACAAGACAAGGGCGGGGGCATGAGAGCCAAGGTCGTCCGCTATCGTGCGAAAACCTCACCCTCGCGAAAAAGGGCGAAGCACCGCCCCTCCTTTTAACACAATAAAATAATCTTTGCAACTGTTTTCCTTCGTTATGCAACTAGCGTTCCGGTATTGATCGGCGCCTTGAACCTGTGTTAACATGCATCGGCTTGAAGCGTAGACCTTTATCTGGCCGCTTCTTTGAGACGATAATGAGCGACACCGTCACTAAGGGCACCAAACGATCCTCCCCCCGTCCCGCTTCTGCCAAGGCCGCGGCGAGAGAGCGAAAGGTGGCCAATCGACGCTCGCAGAGCCCAACCTCGAAGGGACGAGCGAACAAGGCTAACAAGAAGGCGACTTCCACAGCGCGGAAAGGGGCGAAAGCGGCCAAGACCGCAAAGCCCAAGATGAAGCACGCCGGGAAGAGGACTCAAGCTGTCCGCGCCAAGAAGCCGACGCTCGTTCAAACGACCAAAACCCGCTCCGCGTTGAGCGCCGAGGCGGCAGCTCTCCGGGCTTTTGAGCGGGCGCACCGGGAATTCGCTCGCGGGCGGTTTGCCGAAGCGCGCGATCTCTTCCGCGCGCTGATCGAACGACATGCGAGCGTGCCTGAGGTGACAGCGCGTGCGCGCACCTACCTAGCCATTGCCGAGGCGCGGCTGCATAAGGACAACAATCTGCCGCGCGATCCGGATGCGCTTTATGATCGCGGCGTCATCGAGCTGAATCGCGGGCGCTATTCAGTCGCCCAAGAGATGTTCGAACGCGCTTTGAAGCGCCAGCCCGAAGCTGCGCACATCCATTACGGGCTTGCGGCGACGCGGGCCCGTCTCGGTTCGATCAGCTCTGCGCTCGAGGCGCTTGAGCGCGCGCTCAATCTGCAACCGAGCCTGCGCGTGCGCGCCCAGCAAGATCAGGACCTAGCCCCGTTACGGAACGAGCCCGATTTCGAGCGTCTGGTCTTTGCCTCGCGTTGAAACCCGAGCTTCATAGGGGCCCTCCCGATTGAAAGCCCATCACTTTGCCAGTATGATTGCGGCGTCGATCTGAGAGCGGTTTGACCGGAAATCGTTCTGCCTGAGGCGATGACTGAAAGCGAGTCAAGGTGTCTATGAGGACGGATCGCGGTTTGAAGCTGGTCGCCATCGGTGGCGGCACAGGGCTTTCGACGCTCCTTTCCGGCCTCAAGCGGTTTGTCGGCAAGCCGTCTGAGGAGGGCGGTCCGTGGTTAGAGAGTTTGGCGGCGATCGTCACCGTATCGGATGATGGTGGGAGTTCTGGGCGATTGCGCGATGAGTTACAGATCTTGCCTCCGGGCGACATACGCAACTGCATGGTCGCGCTATCGGAAGATTCGACGCTCCTTTCGCGGCTCTTCCGTTACCGTTTTCCGGGCGATGGCGAATTAGGCGGCCACAGCTTCGGCAACCTCTTCCTCGCCGCATTGACGGCGGTCACCGGCGATTTCGTCGAAGCGGTCCGCCTCTCATCCGAGGTTTTAGCCATCAAGGGGCGCATCTATCCGGCGACCTTGAGCGATGTGCGTCTGGTGGCCGAACTTGAGGATGGGACGATCGTGCGCGGGGAGACGAACATCACCGCCTCGCGCAAACCGATAAGAAGGTTGCGCTTGGAACCTGAGAAATGTCTTCCTCTGCCGGAGGCCCTAGCCGCCATTCGCGCCGCAGACATCATCACGATCGGTCCGGGCTCGCTCTACACGAGCATTCTCCCCAACCTGCTGGTTGCGCGCGTGCCCGAAGCGATCGCCGAATCGCACGCGATAAAGATCTTCGTCTGCAACCTGATGACTCAACCCGGGGAGACCGATGGCTACACGGCGCGACAACATCTGGAGAAGGTGAACGAGTACGCGCCAGCCATCAAGTTCGATTACGTCATCGTCAATAATCGTCCCATCAGCGAGGAACAAGCGGCGCGCTATGCGGCCGAGGGAGCGCATCAAATCGGATTGGATGAGGAGGAATGGAGGCCGGCGCTCGATAACGCGGCGGAGATCGTCCGTGCCGATCTACTGGATGAAGGCGAAAAGGTGCGCCACAGTCCGGAGAAGCTAGCTCGCGTCATCATCGCCTGCTATGAACGAGCGAACGCGCCCCAATCGGTTTGAAGGTTATGGAGAACGAGGGATCGAAGGTGATGGCAAACGAAACGCACGCTCCGCTCGATGTTCTGATCCTGGCGGCAGGACTCGGAACGCGCATGCGTTCGCGTACCGCTAAAGTTCTGCATAAGCTCGGCGGACTTCCGCTCATCGCCCATGTCTGTCGCACCGCGGCGGCCCTCAGTCCGCGCCACATCTACGTCGTCGTCGGTCATCAAGCCGAAGAGGTAGAGGCGGCGGTGCGCCAAGAGCTGGATGGTGATGTCCGTTTCATCTTCCAAGCCGAGCAGCGCGGCACCGGCGATGCCGTGATGGCGGCGCGCGCCGAGCTGGAGGGGGCCGACTCGACTCTGCTGGTGCTATCGGGCGATGTTCCGCTGGTGCGCCCCGAGACGCTCGGCGCGCTCATCCACCAGCATCGCACGCATCGCGGCCACGGAGCGACATGCACTTTGTTGGCCGTTCGGCTCGAGGATCCGACCGGCTACGGTCGCATCGTGCGCGACGCGGATGGGCGTTTCGAGCGCATCGTCGAGCAGAAGGATGCCTCGCCCGAAGAGCGCCAGATCAAAGAGGTCAACGCCGGCATCTACTGCTTCGAGACGCGCGCCCTCTTCCGGGCATTGGAGAAAGTACGACCGACCAACGCGCAAGGCGAGTATTATCTGACCGACGTTCCGGGCATACTGCGCGCCGAAGGCGAGGATGTCAGCATTTACGTTCACACCGACGCGCGCGAAGTCGCCGGCATCAACACGCGCGCCGAACTCGCTGAGTTCGAGCGTATTCTTCGTATGCGCACCTTGCGTCGCCTGATGCTCGATGGCGTCACGATCATCGATCCGATGAACACCTATATCGGGCCGGACGTGCGCATCGAGCGCGACACGGTGATCTACCCGAACGTGCACATCGAGGGGCGCACGATGATCGGCGAAGAGTGCACGATCTATCCGGGGGCGCGCATTGTTGATTCGCGGCTCGGCAATCGTGTGACGGTGAAAGATCACTCGATCATCGTCGCATCGGAGATCGAAGACGACTGCTCCGTCGGTCCATTCGCGCATCTGCGCATGAACGCGCATTTAGGCGAAGGCGCCGCCATCGGCAATTTCGTCGAGGTGAAGAAGTCGCGCGTGGGGCGCAAATCGAAGGCCATGCATCTCGCCTACTTGGGCGACGCGACCATCGGCGAGCGAACCAACATCGGCGCGGGGACGATCACTTGTAACTACGATGGCGTGCGCAAACACGAGACCATCATCGAAGATGATGTGAAGATCGGCTCCGACACGATGCTCGTCGCTCCGGTGCGCGTCGGCGCCCGTTCGGTGACGGGCGCCGGATCGGTCGTCATCAGGGACGTTCCGCCCGATACGCTCGTGGCCGGCGTACCCGCAGTGGTCAAGAAGCATCTTTATGCGACGAGCGAATCGAAAGATGTCCGCTCAGCGGCTCCGGCGCCGGACGATCAAAACGCGGCAGGGGATGAGGCGCCGCAGATGAACCCGGTCAGCAGCGATGTCTAGCGCGCCTCACCCGATCGTCTCCGCGGAAAGTGGCCGCTTTTCACGGTTTATTTACCGTGGAGGCTGAGGGCGCGATCAGCAGAATCTTAGCAATCGCGAGGTGCAACTGAAGATCATGTGTGGAATCGTTGGATATGTTGGCAACAAGCAGGTGGTGCCGGTCCTCCTTGACGGTCTACGCAAGCTCGAGTATCGCGGTTATGACTCGGCTGGCATCGCCGTTGTGGATGAACACCACAATCTGAAGATACGGCGCGCCGAAGGTAAGCTTCGCAATCTGGAAGAGGCGATTCGCCTGCAACCGATCGATGGCACCTATGGCATCGGGCACACGCGCTGGGCCACGCATGGGCGCCCGACGGAAGAGAACGCGCATCCGCATCGCGATTGCACGGGGCGCGTCGTCGTCGTCCATAACGGCATCATCGAGAACTATCTCCAGCTCAAAGAGCAATTGCGGCGGAGCGATCACCGCTTCGTCACTGAAACCGATACCGAGGTGATCGCGCATCTCATCGAGGAGAAGCTGCGGCGCACCGATAGCCTCGAAAAGGCCGTGCGCGAGAGCGTCAAAGAGCTGCGCGGCATCTTCGCCCTTTCGATCATCTCATCGGACGAACCCGATACGATCATCGCCGTCCGACAGGGGCCGCCGGTCGTCATCGGCCTCGGCGACGGCGAGCATTTCGTCGCCAGCGATATCCCGCCCATCTTGCAGCACACGCGCGACGTCTTCTTCCTCGGCGATGGCGAGATCGCCGTGCTGACGCGCGATGCCGTGCGCGTTACGGACTTCGACGGCAATCCCGTCCGACCCGTCCATCAGCGGATCACATGGGATCCGATCATGGCCGAGAAGGGCGGATTCAAGCATTTCATGCTCAAAGAGATCTATGAGCAGCCGCGCGCCGTGCGCGATACCGTGCAGGGGCGCATCTCGCTCGACACTGGGCGGGTCTATCTCGACCCGATGAACATTACGGAAGGGGAGTTCCGTCGCTTCGATCGCGTGATGATCGCCGCCTGCGGCACGAGCTGGCACGCAGGATTAGCTGGCAAGTACATGATCGAGCAATTGGCGCGCGTCCCCGTCGAGGTCGATTATTCGTCAGAGTTTCGCTACCGCAATCCCGTGCTCGATGAGCGGACGCTGCTCATCGTCATCTCGCAATCGGGCGAGACGGCGGACACGATCGCCGCGCTGCGCGAGGCAAAGGAACGCGACGCGCGCGTGCTCGCCATCTGTAACGTCCAAGGCTCGATGATCACGCGCGAAGCCGATGGCACGATCCTGACGCATGCTGGGCCAGAGATCGGCGTCGCGTCGACCAAAGCTTTTACCGCGCAGATGGTCGCGCTCTACCTGTTCGCGCTCTACTTGGGTCAACTGCGCGGCATCATCAGCAGCGACGAAGCGCGCCGCCATGCGCAACAGCTCGCCGAACTGCCTGTGAAGATCGAGCATCTTCTAAGCGACACCGATCGAGTCGAGGAGCTGGCTAAAGAGTTCTTCCGCGCGACCGATTTCCTCTACTTGGGACGCGGCATCAACTTCCCCATTGCGCTCGAGGGCGCGCTCAAACTCAAAGAGATCTCCTACATTCACGCCGAAGGCTATCCGGCGGGCGAGATGAAGCACGGCCCCAATGCGCTGATCGATGAACGGCTCCCCGTCGTCGTCATCAACACGCGCGAGCAGGGCAATCGCGCATCGGAGCTACGCTATGAGAAGACTCACTCGAACATCGTCGAAGTCAAAGCGCGTGAAGGGATAGTCATCTCAGTCTTGACCGAGGGCGACGAGATGTCATCGAAGGTCTCCGATCATGTGATCGAGATCCCGGCGGCGAGCGATCTGCTTTCGCCGATCTTAGCGATCATTCCGCTGCAACTTCTCGCCTATCACATCGCCGTGCGTCGCGGCTGCGACGTGGACCAGCCGCGCAATCTGGCGAAATCGGTCACCGTCGAATGAGCGAAGCGGGATGGCGGCGGACCCGCTCGCTTCATCTCTCGCGCGACCTCGTAGTAAGATCCCCGCCCAAGTCTCGACAGATCGCCTTTAGGAGGAAGCTGCCACATGACTTGGGTGACTGATCCGCAGGCGTGGATCGGCCTGCTGACGCTCACGACGCTCGAAGTCGTCCTCGGCATCGACAACGTCATCTTCATCTCGATACTCGTCGGCAAGTTGCCCGCTGCGCAACAGGCGCGCGCGCGCACGATCGGCTTGGCGCTCGCCATGCTGACGCGCATCGCGCTGCTCTTTTTCCTCGCTCAGATCGCGCGCCTCACGAATCCGCTCTTCGAACTGCTGGGCCAAGAGTTCTCGGGGCGCGATCTGATCCTTCTCGCGGGCGGGCTATTTCTGATCGGCAAAAGCACTTACGAAATCCACGACAAACTGGAAGGCGGCGATGAGCTACGGGCGCAGCGCGCCGCTTCGACCTTCGCGAGCATCATCATCCAGATCTTGCTGCTCGACATCGTCTTCTCGCTCGATTCGGTGATCACCGCCGTCGGCATGGTCAATCAGATCGGCATCATGATCGCCGCGATCATCATCGCCGTCATCATCATGATCATCTTCTCCGGACCGGTCAGCGATTTCGTCCATCGCCATCCGACCATCAAGATGCTCGCGCTGAGCTTCCTGCTCCTGATCGGTTTCGCGCTGGTCGCCGAGGGTTTCGCGCTTCACATCCCGAAAGGCTACATCTACTTCGCCATGGGATTCTCCGTCTTCGTCGAGATGCTCAACCTCAAACTGCGGAAGAGGGCGGCGCAACCCGTCGAACTGCGTGCTCGCTACGCGCGCCCCCTCGAGCAAGACGGGCAGAGGATTGGAGCGGAAAGTTGACTACGCGCGGCGGAGGGCATATGCTCGCTTCGAGACAGGCGCGAGCGCAAACGAACTTTCGCCCCGTGCCGAAAATCGAAAGGAGCAACCCATGTCCAGCCAATCCCTCGCCCGCTATCTGATCGCCATTGCGCTTTGCGCCGTTTTGCTTGAGACGACCAGCGCGCAAGAGAGAGCGTCGCAGCCTCCGACCGCACAGAGTCAAAGCGCTGGCGTGTATGAGACGGAACGCCGCCGCGCGCTCGAGCTTCTGCAAAACAATCGCATCCCCGAAGCCCTGCAGGTCTTAGAGAAACTCGCGCTGGCCCAGCCGTCTGACGGCGAGGTCCAGTTCTATCTCGGTTTCGCCAGACTGGCCAACGCGCGGACGCTGCCCGATCAAGAGGCGCGACGGCAAGCCCGCCTCCAAGCTCGCGCGGCGCTTCTGCGAGCGAAACAGTTGGGCGTCAAAAACGATCTGCTCGAACAGTTGATCGAGATCATCCCGCCTGATGGAAGCGAACCGGTCACCAAATTCTCCGAGAACAAGGAGGCCGACGCGGCCATGCACGAAGGCGAGGACGCCTTCGTCAAAGGCGACCTAGATGGCGCGCTGGCAGCTTATGAGCGAGCCTTCAAACTCGATCCGAAACTTTACGAAGCGGCCCTCTTCGCTGGCGACATGCACTATCGCAAGAAGACCTGGGACAAGGCCGCCGAATGGTTCGGGCGCGCCATCGCGATCGATCCCGACCGCGAAACGGCCTATCGCTACTGGGGCGATGCGCTCATGGCGCAAGGCAAACTCGATGAAGCTCGCGACAAATTCATCGAAGCGATCGTCGCCGAGCCGTACAATCGCGCGACGTGGGGCGCGTTGATTCAATGGGCCGAAGAAGCGCAGGCGCAACTGGGCCACCCGCGCGTCGAGCCGGCAAACGAATCGGTCAAATATTGGAAGGCTTACAAGGATACGCGCGCGGCGTGGGCGAAGAGCGAATTCGCCAAAGAGTTCCCCAACGAGAAAGCCTATCGCCACAGCCTGCGCGAAGAAGCGGCGGCGCTTCGCGCGGCTGCCGAGGTCGCCATCCGAGATCCCGAACTCGGGAAGAGCGCCGCTGCTGATCCAACGCTCGCCAACCTCCTCAATCTTTACAAGGCCAACTTGATAGAAGCATACGTGCTCTTAGCGCGCGCCGATGAAGGCATCGCCAGAGACTATGCCGGCTATCGTCAGACGAACCGCGACAAGCTTCGCCAATACATCCGCGAACAGGTGATCAGAACGAAGCGCTGAGGAGCGATTCTACTCAGCGCTTCGCCCTCGGCCCACCCGATCGCCGACGTCATCTCCTTTCGGCGCCCTGGCGCGCGGCCCTATTGCCGCATCGCCTTGCGCGGGAAGCGCTCGTTCATCATCGCGGCGTTATAGACGAAGGCCGCCATGATCGTCGCCGCCTGCTTCATGTCATCGGCTTGAATGCGATCGTACACGTCCATGTTCGAATGGTGCGTGCGCGTCTCGTATTCGATCTCGTCCTGAATGAACTGAAATCCCGGAAGCCCGATGGCATCGAACGACAAGTGATCGGTCCCGCCCGTATTGGCCAGCGTCAAAGTCGCAGCCCCCATCTCGCGAAACGGCATCAGCCATTCGCGGAAGATCGAGCGGGCCGCCTCATTGCCTTGCAAATAGACGCCGCGGATCCTGCCGGTCCCGTTGTCGAGATTGAAATAGACCGAAAGCTTGTCGTACTCAGGCCCTGGGATGATCTTCGGCGGCGCGCCGCTTCCACCGGAGACCATCCGCATGAAGCTGCTATCTTCCGACTCCTCGAGCTTGCCGAAGTGCTGCGCGACGTAGGCGCGCGATCCTAACAGCCCCTGCTCTTCACCGCTCCACAGCGCGATGCGGATCGTCCGCCGCGGTTGTAATCCCAACGCTTTTAAGATGCGCACCGCTTCCATGCAAACGGCGACGCCAGCGGCGTTGTCGGTCGCGCCCGTCCCGGCATGCCAAGAATCCATGTGCGCGCCGAGCATGACGATCTCATCCTTCTTGTCCGTGCCCGGTATCTCTGCGATCGTGTTATAAGCCATCAAATCCTGATCGTAAAATTGCACGTCCATCTTCACCTTCATCCGCACCCTCTCGCCAGCTTTGATCATGCGGGCCAGACGGTTGTAATGCTCGATGGCCATAACCATCTGAGGGATGATCGGCGGCGCGTTTTTGTCATATGGACGGATGCGCCCCATGAAAAGACTACGCATGGTGGCGGCGGGCGATGAGGTATCGAGCGGCTGTGGGACGCTGGCGGCGCCGACAAAGAGGGTCCCGCCATCGCCGTTCGCGCTCGGATCGATCAACAACGCGGCCCCTTCATCCGTGAAGAATTGGAGCTTCTTTGCCGCGAAGATTGAATTCTGAATGCGCTCACGTGTGCGCGGATCGTTCAGATCGAAGCGCCGCGATGGCTGTCGTCCGGGCATCGGCGCGTTGGCCAATTCGAGCAAATCCTTCTCGGTCATACGCGCGCCGAGCGGCTCGAAATGAGCCTTGACCTCGCGCATGGGCGCAGTCAAAACGATCTTGCCCTTTAAAGTCCCCTTGAACTTTTGTAGTTCGTTCTCATCCCTCGCATCGACATAGACGACATCCGCGGTGATATCGATTCCGGGCGACCACGCCTTGGGATAGGCGATGATCGGGATGGTCTGTGGCGCGATGACCTCAACCGAGAAATCCTTCAACTCCCAACCGCGCCCGAACGGTCCCCATGGCTCAAGATGCGCATTCTGCAGCCCCCATTCGGCGAGCTTATCGCGCGTCCATTCGTTGGCCCGTTTCATCTGCGGCGACCCAGTCAGCCGCGGACCGATCACGTCGGTCAAATAGCTCAGGATCTGCATGACCTGCGAACGATTGAGCCCTTCATCTTTGATCCTCTCGATCGGATCGTTTGGATCTTTCGGCGTCGCCCCAGACGAAGGCGAATTCTGTCGCCCAAACGCGAGATTCGAAACGAGCAAGACCCAAAGCAATACGATGGCGGTAAAGCGTTTGCTTCGCATCGGCAGATTCTCCTTCAACGAAAAAGGATGGAAAATTCTAGGAGCTGTTTGTGTTTATACTGCAAAAAGGCGCTGAAAGTTTCAATCGCGCGTCTGGCGAAGGCATCGAGAGAGCTTTCGCCATATCGCGCCCTACGCCACATTTCGAGTAAAATCACCCGAAGCATGAAGACGATCTTCGTCACCGGGTTCCCCGGCTTCATCGCCGGGCGCTTAATTGAACTTCTGGCGCAAGACGATAACGCGCGCTTCCTGCTGCTCGTCGAACCGCGCTTCGGCGCGCGCGCGCGCGCCGAGATCGCCCGCCTCGCTCAAAAGACCGCAGGCGACCGAGATAGATTCCATCTTCTCGAAGGCGATATCACGCAGCCCCAATTGGGCCTTTCGACGATGGAGTTCGAACGCGCCCGCGAGGAGACGACGGCGCTCTTTCATCTCGCAGCGATATACGATCTGGCGGTCGCGCGCGACGTGGCCATGCGCGTCAACGTCGAAGGCACGCGCAACGTCAACCGTTTCGCCCTCAAGCTCCCCAGACTCGAACGCTACCACTACGTCTCGACATGTTACGTTGCCGGAAAACGGACCGGACTGATCCGCGAGACCGAACTCGAACATTCGGCGGGCTTCCGTAACTTCTACGAGGAATCGAAATATCTAGCGGAGCTTGAAGTCGACCGCCTCAAAGACTGTTTGCCGATCACGATCTACCGTCCGGCGGTCGTCTGCGGCGATTCCAAGACGGGCGAAACGACGAAGTACGATGGTATCTACTACCTCATCAACTACATCCTGATGCAACCCGACCTCCTGTCGCTGGTCAACATCGGGAATAAGCGCGTGCGATTGAACGTCGTGCCCGTCGATTTCGTGGTCCGCGCGATGGCGACGCTGGCGCGAGATGAACGGGCCATCGGCGCAACGGTTCATCTGGCCGATCCCGAGCCGCTCACAACCTATGATCTCTTTGAAACCATCGCCGAAGCGGCAGCGGGCCATGGCTCGCGCCTTCACGTCCCACCGACGCTCGTCCGCTCGACCTTGCAACTTCCCTTCTCCGAAACGATCACGGGACTGCCGCGCGTCGGCGTTCCATACTTCTTCATCGAACAGATCTATGATACGACGCGCGCGCGCGAACTGCTCGAACCGCACGGCGTGGTGTGCCCCTCTTTCCCTTCTTACGTGCATGCGCTCATCGCTTACGTGCGCGCGCACCCACAACCTTGATCCTTTTGCGCCTCCATAGTACCGAGACCCTCGTCAAACCAAACGATGGACCACATGGTCGAACAGATAGATGGCGACAAATAGCGAGCCGAACGCCAGCAAAGCGAGCGCCAACGCGATCGAGATGACGAAGAGCCAATCGCTCAAACGCGCGCGTTGGCGGGTCGAAGCGCCCAGGTGGCGCTCTAGCAACCTGAGGTTACGCCGGTTCGATTTCCACGCCGCGTCGAACAGGTCGCCGACAAGCGGCAACGACCCGAGCGCGTAATCGATCCCGATGTTGATCCCCATCCGCGCCAAAGCGATCTTCGGCAGACCGTAACGTACCGCAGAGAAAAGGATGTAGAGCGAAACGAGCGTCGTCGCCACATCGCCGATCCAAGGTATCAAGCCCAAAATGGCATCGAGCCCTATGCGCCACCCGACCACAGGAAGGCGGATCAGATCATCGAGCACCCAGCTTAATCGCCGCAGATGAGGCTCGATCTCGACAGAAGAAGAGCCCCTTTCATCTCGGGAGAGTAGAGTGGTTTCTTTCATCGTTTTGACCTCACAATCCATCCGCTTAAACCAAGCCTCAATCGAAATCCGAGCGCAACCAATCGGTCCGCCGCCTCGAGCAAGCCGCCAAGCATCTCACCGATGACGTTCAACCCCTGTGATTCGATGATGCGAAGAACTGTTAAGTTGCGATGCGCCCGTTTCGCATTCGCCCGCCATCGGCTCTCAGACACCGATTCCAACCTTCGCCGCCGCAAGAATAAAACAACCTTTCGGTTGACAAAACCTTTTCGGCGATCTTAACATTGAGCCGGTGTTCTCCGTTCCGACGAACAATCCGCTCGGGCGATCGCGCGGCGAAATCGTGCGGCTACTGCGCAAACGAGAGTCAGCGCGAGCCGACGAACTGGCGCGCGCGCTCGGTCTGTCGAAGCAGTGCGTGCGCAAACATCTCGACGCGCTCGAACGCGACGGTTACGTGTGTCACGCGATCGAGCGCAATGGGCGCGGGCGACCGGTCCATCGCTATCGCTTGACGACGCAGGCGAACGAATTATTCCCGAAGCGCTACGAACTACTCTCTCAGGCTCTGCTCGAGCAAGTCGAAGCTTTATGGGGGACGGATGGGCTGAACGCGGTCTTTTGCCGCTGTGCCGAGGAGGTCATCCGCCGTTTGCGTCCGCAGCTCGAGGGCTTAGGCTTCGACGCGCGAGTGAGGAAGCTCGCCCAGTTGCTTGACGGCCTTGGATACGAAGCTCGCGCCGAAAAGCAACCCGACGGCTCTTACGTTTTGACTGAGTGGAACTGCCCAGTGACGGAGGTTGCGCGCGAGTACCGCCAGCTTTGCGACCGAGAATTGATCGTGTATCGCGAGCTCCTCGGGGCCGAGGTTTTTCGCGAAACTCGCATCGTTGCGGGAGGGGCGAGTTGTCTGTACCGCGTCCTTCGTCCTCGAACGGAGAAGAGGCGGGCGAAGCGCAAACGCGCGCACACCACAATCTAGTTTAGGCGAAGGGAGATATGAATCTACTTTCTGAAGAGAGCGTGCTGAACGCGCTGCGGCAAATCAAGGATCCCGATCTACACAAGGACATCGTCACGCTCGGTTTCATCCGCGATCTGCGCATCGAAGGAGGCGAGGTCTCGTTTCGGATCGTGCTGACGACGCCAGCGTGTCCCGTCAAAGAGCAGATGCGCGAAGCGGCGATCGAAGCGGTAAGTAAGCTTCCCGGCGTTGAGCGCGTCAACGTGACGATGGACGCCGAGGTGCCGCGCGGGCGCGGGATCGGCAATCGCGCGACCCTGCCCGGCGTGCGCAACATCATCGCCGTGTCATCCGGTAAAGGCGGGGTCGGCAAATCGACCGTCGCCGTCAACCTGGCGGTCGCGCTCGCGCTTCGTCAGGCGCGCGTCGGGTTGCTGGATGCGGACATTTACGGGCCCAACGTCCCGCTCATGCTCGGGGCCGTCCAAGCCCGTCCGATCATCGATCGCAACAAGCTACTGCCCATCGAAGCTTACGGCGTGCGCATGATCTCCATGGCGCTGATCAAGCCCGGCGATGAGCCGATGATCGTGCGCGGTCCGATCTTGCACGGTCTTGTGCGGCAGTTCCTGCAAGATGTCGCTTGGGGAGAGTTGGACTATTTGATCGTGGACATGCCGCCCGGAACGGGCGACGTGCAACTCAGCTTAGCGCAACTCGTCCCCGTGCAAGGGGCCGTGCTCGTGACGACGCCACAAGAGGTCTCGCTCGCTGACGTCAGTCGCGCGCTGCGCATGTTCGAGACGGTAGCCGTCCCGATCCTCGGCATCGTCGAGAACATGAGCTATTTTATCGCGCCCGACACGGGCGCGCGCTATCAGATATTCGGCGAAGGCGGAGGGCGGCGATTGGCCGAGCGCTACGGCGTGCCTTTTCTCGGCGAGATCCCTCTCGGGATCGAAGTGCGCGAGAGCGGCGATCGAGGCGTTCCCGTCGTCATAGCGCACCCTAATTCGCCACAAGCGCAGGCCTTCAAGCGGGTCGCTGAAGAGGTCGCTCGGCAAGTTTCGATCGAGGCGATGAAGCCGGAGCTGACGATCCTGAAGACGAACGCTTGAGGTGGCGCCCTCATCCTTGGGATTTGCGCCACAAGTGTGGTACAAAAGTTCTGCCATCATCGATCCGATGAGCGACGACGAAGTCATACTTTAAGGAGAAGGTTAGAGATGTCTGTGACAACGGCTCCGACTTTGACGATCAACATCACCGACAAGGCGGCTGAAGAGATCAAGAAGTTCATGGCTGGCGAAGAGGATCTGCCCGAGACCGCAGGTCTTCGCGTGCGCGTCGTGCCGGGCGGTTGCTCCGGTTTCCAGTACAGCCTGAACATCGAAGAGGATTCGCGCCAAGGCGATTACGTGCTCGACTCGAACGGCGTGCGCCTCTTCGTCGACATGTTCAGCGCGCAGTACTTGAACGGCGTCGAGATCGACTACGTCTCGACGGTGATGGGTTCCGGTTTCACCTTCAGGAATCCGAACGCGACGGGCACCTGCGGTTGCGGCTCATCCTTTACCGTCTAACTGCCATCGCAGGACGATTGGCTGTCAGCGTAGCGCGTCGGTTCGGCGTGCTACGCTGATCGTATGTCAAGCCTTAAGTTCTTCACCTTACGCGAAGACAAGAAGAGAGGATTTTGGCGATGCCGATCATTCAGGCGGAGACGGCGACGGGGATTAAAACGTTCGAAGCCGAAACCGGACGCAAGCTCGTGCTCGCGCTCGAAGATAACGGGATAGACATCCTTCATCGTTGCGGAGGGAACGCTCGTTGTACGACCTGCCGCGTCGAAATTCTGGGAGGCGAGGCGGGCGAAATGGGCGAAGCCGAGCGCAATCGCCTCGCGCGAGAGCAGGAACTCGCGCCCAATATACGCCTATCCTGTCAGATCCGCATCCAAGGCGATCTGAGGTTGCGCGTCATCAATCAAGCGAGCGTGCGCAATCTCGATCCCGGACCGCGCCCTGCCGATTGAACCGGAGCGATCTCACCGCGGCTCTCTTTGCACCTCCCCGGAGATTGGTGTTAAGCTTTGGTCAGCGATAACATGTTCGAGTTCGCGGATCGAGCGCTGGTTTCGATCATCTTAAGATGCGCTATTTTGCGAGCCGTTCGAAACCGGCCTCTCGATGTTTTTTCGCTCCGGGGAGCGCGAGGCGACCATGAACACAGCTATAGCCATTCTCGTTTACGGCATTTTGGTCGCGGTGGGCGGCATCTACGGTTACATTAAAGCGCAGAGCATGCCGTCGCTCATCGCCGGATTAGGCGCAGGCATCTTGCTTATCGGGTCAGCCGCGGCGATGATGCGCGGCGCGTATCTTCTAGGCTGGTGGATCGCGCTCATCATCGCCGCGCTCTTATTGGCGCGATTCGCCTTCGCTTCGCTCAAAGGGTTCAAGATGATGCCCGGCGGACTGATGATCATTCTCAGCCTCGCAGCCATCATCATCTTGCTCATCGGTCGCCAAGCTTCGCAACCATGAACTCGCGGTTGACCGGTAAGCTTTCGATTGTATTCACAATCAGGAGAGAGGAGGAATAGAAAATGGCGCACGAACTACCGCCCTTGCCATATCCTTATGACGCACTCGAACCTTACATCGACGCACAAACGATGCAGCTTCATCACGACAAACATCACGCCGCTTACGTCAATAACCTGAACGCCGCTTTGGAGAAATACCCTGAACTTCAAAACAAGAGCGCCGAAGATTTGATCAAGGATCTGAACAGCGTGCCTGAGGAGATCCGAACTGCGGTGCGCAACAACGGCGGCGGTCATGTCAACCACACGATGTTTTGGCAGATCATGAAGCCGAACGGCGGCGGCGAGCCGACCGGTCCGATCGCCGAAGCGATCAAGCGGACGTTCGGCAGCTTCGCTGAGTTCAAGAAGCAGTTCAACGATGCTGGGATGAAACGCTTCGGCTCAGGTTGGGTCTGGCTCATCAGATCGAAGGATGGTCAACTGCAAATCACCTCGACGCCGAACCAAGACAATCCGCTCATGGAAGGGCATTACCCGATCATGGGCAACGACGTATGGGAGCACGCTTACTACTTGAAGTATCGCAACCGTCGCAACGAGTATTTGGAGGCGTGGTGGAACGTCGTCAACTGGGATGAGATCAATCGCCGTTTCGAACAAGCACGTTGAAGCTCTCAGTCTTTTCAGCGCGATGATTCGGCGGATCGCGTCTCGGCCCTCCGCCGAATGGATGGCTCCTAGACGAAGGCGCATGGAAGCGGCGCAGCTTGCATGCGCCTTTCGCTTTCTCGCAGAAGTTCCGGCGATCTGGCGAGGTCTTGAGAGTCGACTTAATGCGACGACCATCCAAGATGCTCGCTCATAAGATCGGCCTTTGCAGAAAGGAGGTGGAAGATGAACAAGCGCGAGTTCTTGCGTTACGCCCTGTATGCTCCGGCAGCGGTCGCACTCTGGACCAGAACGAGCTATAGTTCGCCTGCAGCGGTTATAAGCGTCTCCCAACAAACGGCCTCCGGGCCGCACAAACTTCCGCCACTGCCCTACGAATACAACGCGCTCGAACCCTACATCGACACCGAAACGATGCAGCTTCATCACGACAAACATCACGCCGCTTACGTCAATAACCTGAACGCGGCGATCGCGAAACATCCTGAGCTAAGCAATCGTTCAGCGGAAGACTTGATCCGCAATCTTCAAAGCGTCCCCGCCGACATCAGAGAGCAGGTGCGCAACAACGGCGGCGGTCATGTCAACCACACGATGTTTTGGCAGATCATGAAGCCGAACGGCGGCGGCGAGCCGACCGGTCCGATCGCCGAAGCGATCAAGCGGACGTTCGGCAGCTTCGCTGAGTTCAAGAAGCAGTTCAACGATGCTGGGATGAAACGCTTCGGCTCAGGTTGGGTCTGGCTCGTGCGCGATCGCGCCGGGCGCCTACAGATCATTTCGACGCCCAATCAGGATAGCCCCTTGACCCAAGGACTCTATCCGATCATGGGCAACGACGTATGGGAGCACGCTTACTACCTCAAGTACCAGAATCGTCGCAACGAGTATTTGGAGGCGTGGTGGAACGTCGTCAACTGGGATGAGATCAATCGCCGCTTCGAAACGGCGACTTCTCAACGAACCACGCGCCGAACCTGATGATTTTTCGAAGAGGAGGTGACCGTAACGATCAGATGAGGAAGATCGCTCTGCTCATGCTATTGACTGCGCTCCTTTCCGGCTGCGCATCTTACGTTGATAACTACAATCACTCGATCGCCAAAGAGAAGCGAGAGAAGCGTCAAAGCGCGTCACAGCACTGAAGGCGGTCTCTTTCGAACGAAGCGCGCCAACCTTCTTCGGCGTCGTTTCGGTCGCGAAGCTAAGATAAGGCCGCAGGAAGCGCTTATGGGGCGATGTCTGGCGCACGAGCTCAATGGTTTGCGCAACTAGTCCATCAGGTCGCCGCATGTCGGCGGTGCCCCGCGATGTGCGATCGTCGTCCGGTTCTCGGCCCAAGTAACGGCGATCTGCGGGCGCGCGTCTTATTCATCGGCGAAGCGCCGGGCCGGCGAGGCGCCGATCGCACGCGCATCCCTTTCAGCGGCGATCAATCGGGGCGTAATTTCGCACGCTTTCTCGCTTCGATCGGATTAACGCGCGAACGGGTTTTCGTCACCAATGCCGTCCTCTGTAATCCACACAAGCCATCCGGCGCCAATCGCCGCCCGAGCGCGCAGGAGATCGCCAACTGCGCCGTTTTCCTTCGTCAGCAGATCGAGATCGTCGATCCAGCGGTCGTCGCCACGCTCGGGCAAGTCGCGCTTGCTGCGCTTCGCACCATCGAGTATCATGAATTTTCGCTTCGCACTCATGCCGGGCGGATTTGCCATTGGAATGGACGGCTGCTCGTGCCGCTTTATCATCCGAGCCCGCAAGTTCTTATCTCGCACCGTACAGAACGAGAGCAACGGCGAGATTACAAAGCTATCAAGCGCGCCTTACGCCTTGCGAATGAAACCGACTAGGAGGTGAAGTTCAAATGGCACGCACGTTAAAACCGTTTCGCCTCGCATCCTTGCTCCTGCTTTTCGCCAGCGTTTTGGGCCTGAGCGCGCAACAGAGGCGCCCGGAGATGACGATCGCCGCCAGAGCGAGCGCAACGGTTCTCCCATCTGCGCCTAAAGTCGGCGATCTAGCGCCCGATTTTCGACTCCCCTACGCCACACAAGAGAAGATCTTCATCCGCCCGGAAGAGCATCTCGCGCTGTCGAGCCTGCGCGGCAAGAACGTGATCCTCGCTTTCTACCCGGCTGACTGGTCCGGCGGATGCACCAAAGAGGTCTGCACGCTGCGCGACACTTTCGCCGAGTTAGCGAAATTGGACGCCATGGTGCTCGGGATCAGCGGCGATTACGTCTTCTCCCATCATGAGTGGGCGAAGTATCATAAACTGCAGTTCCCGCTCCTTTCCGATCACGATCACAAGGTCGCGCGCATTTACGGCAGCTATGACGAAGCGAGCGGCTTCAACAAACGCACCGTCTTCCTGATCGACAAACAAGGCCGCATTCGCTACGTCAATCTGGCGTTTCGCGCCGGCAACAAAGAGGACTACGATCGGCTGCGCGCCGAACTCGAAAAGCTCAAGAGCGAAGAGGCGGCGCAGAACAGGTGATCGTTTGAGAATGCGCCTTCTGTGACTTGAAATGGGTGAGCGAATCGAATTCTATTGGCTGCCGCACTGCACGACGTGTCAGAAGGCCGCCCTGTTTCTGGAAGAACGCGGCATCGCGCTCGAGCAGCGCCGCGATTTGAAGATGGAGCCGCTCACGCGCGCCGAGGTTGAACGGCTCGCGCGACTCGTCGGCGGGGCGCGCGAGCTATTCTCAAAGCGCGCGCGCAAATATCGCGCGTTGGGACTCGACAAACGTGAGCTATCCGATGATGAGATGCTCCGTTTGATGGCGGAAGAGTACACCTTCATCAAACGCCCCGTGCTCATCATCGGGGAGCGCGCCATCGCCGGCTTTACGCCGAAGGCTTACGAACGTTTCCTGCAAAGATGAGCGAGAAAGCTTCGCCAAGCATGGTTCAACGTAGCCCGCTCGATGAAGCGCATCGCGTTGAAGGCGCCGCCATGCGAACAGGCGATGGTTGGCTTATCCCGGCGCGTTATGTCGATCCGCTGGACGAGTATCGCATCGTCCGCGATGGCGGATGCGGCTTGATCGATCTGTGCGCCGGCGGGCGGATCGAAGTGGCCGGTTCAGAAGCAGAGTCTTTTCTCAACGGGCTCGTCACCAATGACGTGAAAGCTCTGCCCAAAGGCGCTTGGATGCTCGCCGCTTTCCCCAACGTGCAAGGAAGGCTCGTCGCCTTGGTCCGCATCCTGCGCCTCGATCAGACGCTCTTTCTGCTCGACACGGAAGCGGCGACGCGCGATCGCGTGCGACAAATGCTTGAACGCTACACGTTGGCTGGGGATTTTCGCGTGCGCGACGCGACTGAAGAGATGGCGCGGCTCTCGCTTCAAGGGGCCAAAGCGCGGGAGACGATCGCCAAAGTCTTCGGCGAAGAAGCGGCGCGCCTCGAAAGGAACAGGATCGCATCTTTGGATCGCAACGGTCCGCTCCTGATCCGCGCCTCGCATACTGGAGAGGACGGGTTTGACATCTTCATCGAAGCGCGTCGCGCGCCGGAGATTTGGCGCGCGGCGAAAGCTGCGGGAGCGCGCCCCATCGGCTTCGACGCCCTTGAGACGTTGCGCATCGAAGCCGGCATCCCGCGCTACGGCATCGACATGGATGAGACGACGGTCGTCCTCGAAACAGGTCTGGATGAAGCCGTCAGTTTCACGAAAGGATGCTACCTCGGGCAAGAGATCATCGCGCGCATACGCTGGCGAGGCCATGTAGCCAAGAAACTCATGGGGCTCGTCTTCGATGAGCGCAACGAGCCGAGCGAAGAGGAGCGAGAGGCGCTGCCGAAAGCCAAAATCATTGCGCCCGACGGTAAAGAGATGGGGCGCATCACCTCGAGCGCGCGCTCGCCACGCCTCGAACGCACGATCGCGCTCGCTTATATCCGCTACGCTTATCTCGAACCCGGGACCGAAGCGCACATCGCATTGAACGAGCGCCAGTTCAAAGCGCGCGTCGCCGCGTTGCCGATGGTCCGCGGCAGTTGGGATGGAGCGACATGAGCGACAAACTTCCAAGCCACAAAGATCGCGCGGCGCGCGATCTCAACCGAACGCAAGCGCAGCTCGCCTATTCGATCATCGAAACGCTGCTCGAACATGCGCGCGCAGCCAACGACATGATCGCGTTGATGGCTCAAGCCTTCGATCAGGACGCCCTTTCCGCGCTCACCACCACGCCCCATTGGGCGGCCTACCTAGAGAGCAAACGGGCGATGGAACGAGCGCGCCAAGAACTCGAACAGTTCACCGAAATCATGATGCGGCTCTCTGAAGAGGAAGAGAACGGTTGAGCGCCTTGCGCAGGATCTTCGCCCGAAACGCTCGGATCATCCTCGGTCTGTGCGATGCCCAAGCCGGTCAGCACCGCGTGCTCTTCGCGCGACGATGGCTTCAACCGAAGAGCGCGCGCTGATCGTCCAACTCCTCAGGCTCGACCGTTTGCTGTCCAAGCAACTTCTTCATTTTACTCGCGCTGGCCGGCGCGTGCCCTTCATAGAAGTTGCTGAAGTAAGCGAAGACGCGCACGCCACGGGCAGCGAGTCGTTTGAGCTCTTCGCTCCATGCCCTTAAATTCTCATCTTGCGGGCGCTGAACGCGATCGAAACGCGTGAGGTCGCGTCTTCCCATCCAACGCACGTAGGCGAAATCGGTCCGTTGCGCTTCGCCCACACGCCACATCGTTTCGCGCGGGATCCACGGACCTTCGACGAGCGCGCAGGCGATCCCATTCTCATTCAACATGTCGAGGACGTGCGCCGTCAGCCAATCCGGATGACGGAACTCTACGCTGAAGCGCATATCGCGCGGCAAGATTTGAAGGAAGTTTCTTAACGCTTGCGCGCGCGAAGGAGAAGGATCGAAAGAAGGCGGAAGCTGGATGAGCACGACGGCCAATTTGCTCCCCAACCGGCGCGCGCGCGCGCAGAACTCTTCGAGCAGCTCGCGACTATCCGCAAGCTCGCGCTCATGTGTGATCTGTTGCGGCAGCTTCAAAGCGAAGCTGAAATCCTCCGGCGTTCGCTCGCGCCAGCTTTCGACCGTGGCGATAGAGGGGATAGAGTAAAAGGTCGAATCGACTTCGACGGTTTGAAACGCGCGCGCGTAGATCGAGAGCATCTCCGCCGCGCGCGTATTCTGCGGATAGAAGATGCGTTCCCCCGGACGACTGGTCCAGTCATCATAGTTCCAACCTTGACATCCGATCTCCACTTGGGCCCCCGGAAATTTCATTCCGCCTCTCACGTCGCCCTCAAGCGCGGCAGACGATCAATTGAAAGATGCCGCGCGCATAGGGTTCGATCCGCTCGATGTGCAATCCGACCTTTTCCGCCTCGCGCGCCGTGCGACGATTGAAGTGATCGTCGAAAAGCAACACCGTCGCCAAACTGATGAGATCGAAGAGCGGTCCGAGCCACCCTGCGGGCCGCACATGTTCGATCAACACGATCGGCCCGCCGCTTTTAGTGACCCGCTTCAACTCGGCGAACGCGCGCCTCGGCGAACGCACCGAACAGAAGACCAAAGTCGCCAGCGCGGCGTCGAAAGCTCCGTTAGAGAAGGGTAGATCCTCGGCGACGCTGCGCACGAGTTGAATGTTCTTCGGCCCTCTCTTCTCCTGGGCCAGCCTGATCATCTCCGCATTCGGCTCGCTGGCGATGACCGAAGCGCTCATGGGATAGAGGTTGAAGTTCACGCCGGTGCCAGCGCCGATCTCGATCACGCGCCCGTTCGATGGCAACATGGCGATGGCACGCGCGCGGAGGCGCGCGAGCAATCGCTCTTCGAGCGGCCGCATGAAACGATCGAAGCGCGGCGCGAAACGATCATAGATCGCCCGCTGTTTCGAAGAGTTGTAGGAACACGTCATGCTCGAATCACCTCGCGTCTCTCTTCCCGAGCGCGTCGTGGCGGCGCAGAATTTCGAGCGTGCGCTCGATCGGCAAAGCCTCGACCGTCCGCCCGCGCCCCGTCATCGTCGTCGCACGAAAGAGCGAGTTGTAGATCGCCTCTTCCGTCGCTTCGATGACGGCCAAGAAGAGCGGCGACATCGCTTCGTTCGACAGCAACTTTGTCGGCAACGGCGCGTAGCGCGCCGCGCGCGCTCGATCCATGTTGATGCGCACTTCGGGCGCGGTCGAGAAAGCGATGGCGTAATCGCCGCTCCCGTTGGTTCCAGCGGCTCCCGTGCGCGCCAATCCCATCATCGCGCGCGCCGCCAGCCGACGCAGATTACGTGCATCGACAGGGGCATCCGTGGCGATGACGATGATCACAGACCCATCTGCCGGATCATCGGCCATCGCCGCGCTCGCGCTTGAATCAGTTCTTCGCGCAGCGCCTTTTCTCAGCTCATCGCGCAAATAATGCTGTCCGAGTTCCAATCCGACTGGCGCGCCGTTGATCGTCAACACGCCGCCGAAATTCGTTTGCACGAGCACGCCGACGGTGTAACCGCCTAAGTTCGGCGGCAACCGACGCGACGCCGTGCCGATCCCGCCCTTGAAGCCGAAGGCGACCGTACCTGTGCCAGCTCCGACGGCCCCCTCTTCGACTGGGCCACCGCGCGCATTGCGGATGGCCGTCAGGACGTCTTCGCGCGCGATATACCGCCCGCGTATATCGTTCAAAAGGCCATCATTGGTCTCCGCGACGAGCGGGTTGACCGATTGCACATCCTCATTCCCCGGCAAAGAGAGCACATAATCGAGCACGGCATCAGCGGCGCGCGGCACGCTCAGGGTCGAGGTCAAAATGATGGGCGTTTCGATCTCGCCGAGTTCGGCGACCTGCGTCGAGCCGGTGAGCTTTCCGAAACCGTTGCCGACGAAGACGGCGCCGGGCACTTTCTCGCGAAAGATGTTGCCCGTGTGAGGCAAGATCGCCGTCACCCCCGTGCGCACATCATCACCGCGGATGATCGTCACGTGGCCGACGGCGACGCCGGCGACGTCCGTGATGGCGTTGAGCGGTCCAGTCGGCAAGATGCCGACGATGACGCCTGCCTCGCGCGCACGCGGTCTAGCGTTTTGCCCGCAGACCCCCACGAAGAAGAGCGCGCCTCCTAATGGAAGACTCAGCGCAGCCAGGAAGATCCTTCTCCTCGCTTCGACGGGGAGCTTCAATCCGCGCATCATCCTTTCGCTTGATCGGATCCGAGCTTTTCGATCGTGATTCGACGCGGCGCTTCCCCGTCGCCCTCGATCCTCACATGCCAAGTGGTCTCCGGCAGCGGGAATCGACCGATCCGCTCGGCCCACTCGATGGCGATCACGGCTTGTGCGTCGCTCAACAACTCTTCGAGATCGACGGCGAAAGTGGCCACCGAGCCTTCAGGCATGCGGTAAAGGTCCAGGTGATAGAACGTCAAGCGGCCCGTGTAACGATTGACGAGCGTGAATGACGGACTGCTCACATCATCCTCCTCGATACCGAGCGCGCTGGTGAGCCCTTTGATGAAGATCGTTTTGCCGGCTCCCAACGGGCCATCGAGAAGGAAGACCTCGCCGCCTCGAACGGCGCGCCCAACCTGTTCGCCCAGCGCGCGCGTCTCCGCTGGCTCGCGCGTGATCCAAACGCCCGTCGGTATGTCTGCGCCATCCTTCATCGCAAGTTCGGTCTGCTCGCTCTCTCCCAACGGTCGCGGGAAATCCGCTGCCATGCCATCCTTCATCGCAAGTTCGATCTGCTCCCCACAGACTGGACGATCATCTTTTCGAGCGCAGGCGATTATAGCATGAGCGCGCTGGCGATAACGCTCATCCGATCTCCGAGCGACGCGGTTTTCCAAGCCACCACGTTCGTGAGGCCTTGCGTTGCCTAACACTCAACCCGTGATCAACACAGCGCGCTCGCACCCTCGCACCGAATTGATCCGGTAAAGCTCCGTACAACGCTCTAGCTCATCGCGCATGATGATACGCTCGCGCACGCGCCCTTTGGCTAAAAGCTCTGCCCGCATCGTCCCCGGCAGCAGTCCGCACTCGACGGGCGGCGTCACCAATTCATCATTCAATCGTAAGACCACATTCCCGATGGTTGTCTCGGTTAGTTCGCCGCGTTCGTTCCATAGCAACACATCGTCCGCCCGCCGACACAACGCGCGCGCTGCGGCGTATACAGAGCGATGAGTCGTTTTGTGGAAGAGGAAGCGATCGCAAGAGTTGACCGGCGTCGGCGCAAGTTGCAAGCGCAGCGGCTGTCGATCGTTAAACGATAGAGGCGCGCTCTCCAACTTCACTTCGCCTGTACGGGCGAGCGACAAACGGATACGCTGCGGTGCCACAAAAGATCGTGCCAGATCACACAGCTTTCTTCGCACGCGCTCTTCGTCGAAGGCGAAGTCGAAATAGTCAGCCGAGTCGCGCAGTCGCGCAAGATGGCGTTCGAGCAAGAAATAGCCTTCACGCCTCGTCCAGCGCATCGTTTCGAACAGTTCGAATTCCGGGTCAGGTTGCAGCAGGGCGCGCGCTTTATTGAAACATTCCGCATATTCGTCAGCGACCTCGGAATCCCAAGTGATCCCGCCGCCGACGCCATATTCGGCCTCGCCCGATTTTCGATCGACTAACACGGTACGAATCGCAACGTTGAACTGCGCGCGCCTTTGCGGTGCGAGGAAACCGATGCCGCCCGTGTACACGCGCCGCGGTTCCGTCTCGAGTTCAGAGAGAAGGCGCATCGTGCTCACCTTCGGCGCGCCCGTAATCGAGGCACAGGGGAAGAGCGCGGCGATGAGGTCCGAAGTGGCGACGTTCGTCTCAGCAACGACGGTAGAAGTCATCTGCCAAATGGTCGCGTATCGCTCCGTCTCCCATAAACGATCGACGCGCACGCTTCCCAATTTGGCGACGCGACCGAGGTCGTTGCGCACCATATCGACGATCATCACGTTTTCAGCCCGGTTCTTGGCCGAGCGTCGAAGCTGCGCAGCATACGCGCGATCTTCCGCGTTGAACCGCCCGCGCGGCGCGGTCCCTTTCATCGGTTTGGCGACGACCATCGCCCCATCGCGCGAGAAGAAAAGCTCCGGCGAGACCGAGCAGAGCGCGTACCGACCGGTATCGAGGTACGCCGCGTAGGCGACCGGCTGCGCTTCGACGAGCGCGACGAATAAGGCTTTCGGATCGGCTCGAAAGAGCGCGCGCAAACGCCAGGTGTAGTTCGCCTGATAGGTGTTGCCTCGCGCGATCTCATCTTTGATACGCGCGATGGCCTGCGCATATTCGCTTTCGCTGACAGATGGCTTCCACTCACACGCTGAGATCTCTAACTGTCGCGAACGCGAGGCTCTCAGCGCCGAATCCACGGCAGGCTCGCGATAGAGCCCGAACCAAAGCAACGGGAAATCGCTCGTCCGCCGAACGCGAAAAGCGGGATCGAATGCAGGAGCGGCCTCGTAACTGATGAAACCGATGCCATAGAGATTGTGCTTTTCGACTGCCGCTTCAACCTGTCGCAATCGCGGCAGCACCTCTTCGACGCGATAGGCTTCGATCGCTTCGATCGGATCGCTGAAATGCCACCACTTACCCGTCGCGGCATGATGCAGTAAAATCTCGCCGCTCATCGCATCGGAAAAAGCCGCTGCCATCCAGCCTCTTTACGAATGGCGCATTTTAGAGCTGATTCACAGTTTCGGCGCTCACCGGATGCCGCCCGGAGAAGCAAACGCTGATTCAACTCGGCAACTCGCCCTCTGCGTCCAGTTGAAGGACGGCTTCGCTCAAATGTTCGCGCACATCCGAAGCGGTCATCGTCCGCATGCCGCGCGCGCGCGCCGCCAGATCCCCAGCCAGACCGCCGATGTAAACTGCCGCGTTGACCGCCGCGATCGGGTCGGAGTTTTGAGCGCGAGCAGCCAACTCCTGGGCCAGAAAACCGGCGATGATCCCCGTCAAAGTATCGCCCGAACCCGCCGTGCCGAGCCCAGCGTTGCCGGTCGGATTGACGAAGACGCGGCCATCGGCGGATGCGATGAGCGCGCGTTCACCTTTGAGCACGACGTGGAGTTCGTGCTTCGTAGCGAAATCGCGCGCGGCTTCGACTCGATCCTGTAACATCTCATCGCCCGCCGTACCGATCAGGCGGCGCATCTCGCCCGGATGCGGTGTCAAGATCAACGGCGCAACATCGCTTCCACGCAAATCGCTGGGCCACGGCGCGAGCGCGTTCAACCCGTCAGCATCGATCACCACGGGCACGCGGCGTCGTACGATCACCTCACGGACGAAACGGCGCGTCGCCTCATCGCTCGCATCGAGTCCGGGCCCAATGGCGATGAGCGTCATGCGCTCGGCGAGCGTGAGGACTTCCTCGACCGCCTCGACGCTGGCCGTCCCATGCGCCGTCTCGGCGATCGGCGCCGTGATCACCTCAGGCATCAAGCGTGCCGCGACCGCTTCGATGGCCGATCGCGGCGCGGCGATAGTGACGAGCCCGGCCCCTGAACGCATCGCCGCGTTCGCGGTCAATGCTGCGGCTCCCGTGAAACGACGAGAACCGGCGACGACGAGCACATGGCCGTGCGAGTTTTTGTACGATCCTGGCGCATAGCGTGTGCGGCGCAACCAAGCGCGCGCGTCGCTCGCTTCAAGCAGGAATAATCGCGACGGCGAAGCTTCGATCAACTCACCGGGCGAACCGATGTGAGCGATGACGAGGCGCCCATTGAGACGCGAGGCTGGCGGCAAGACGTTAGCCGGCTTCGGCGCCGTAAAGGTGACGGTCACATCCGCGCGCACCGCCGGACCGATCGGTTGCGCGCGATCGGCGTCGAGCCCAGATGGGAGATCGAGCGACAGGATCCGCGGAGTCGAAACGCCGGATCGGTCACGGGCTTCGCGCAATTGGACCAACCGCTCAACGACGGCGCGATGCGCGCCTTCGACCGGGCGCGTCAGGCCCGTGCCGAAGAGCGCGTCAATGATTAGATCGCAATCAGCGAGTCGCGCCGCGACCTCATTCCAAGTCGATAACGTATCGCACTCGATGAAAGAGAGCGATCGATCCGGTCCGGCGGCAAGCCGACGCGCGATCTCGAAATTGATCTGCGCGTCGCCCTTGGCGTCCGCTAAACGACCGCACAAGATGATCTCGACGCGCGCTCCCTGACGCCACAGCGCCCGACCGACAGCCGCTCCGTCGCCACCGTTGTTGCCCCGCCCGCAGATGATCGCGATTCGCTTTCCGTGCAAGTTGGCTTCATGAGATCCGAGCGAGCCTTCGGTCAACAACGTGACCGCTTCGCGCGCGGCGTTCGTCGCCGCCGCTTCCATCAGAAGCAGCGACGGCGTCGCATATTGCTCTGAGGTCGCGCGATCTATGGCGCGCATCTCTTCGGCTGTGACCACCTTCCGCACGGAAGCGATGATATGAAGAGAATGGAGCGAGGGTCAACACGCTAGGATGACGATGAAAAACTTCCCCCGAAGAGGGCGAAATCGAGCGAAAGCGTGTGAAGGGAGTGGACGTTCCGCATAGCGAATGGCAGGATGAGCTTAGAACATCTTCGCCCTTAACTTCCTTCCTCTGCCCCCCGCATCCGCAAGCAGACGTTCCGCCAACTCATGAACCGCTCCAGAAGATCGTTGCGCTCTAGGTAACCGAAATCGGGCACGGGCGTGTAACTGCGCCCTTCGTGCTCGAATATATCCGCAGCGTGCACGGCGATGAGCGCATCGAAATCACCACCGGCCCGATCGCCCGGGCGGTGATGGAAGGCGACGGCTTCGATGATCTGATCGGGCAAGCCCCATAGCCCGAACAAATAGGCGCCGACTTCGGCATGCGTCGTGCCGAATACCTCCTGTTCGGCATCGGCGAACAGGTATCGCTTGTCGGCGACGAGTCTGAGCGCTTGTTCGTACCATTCGGGCAACATCGTCGCCAACACGATCTTCCCGGCATCATGAAGCAATCCAGCCGTGAAAGCATCTTCCGCCATCTTGTCCGCATGACGCTCCAAACGGACGATCTGCTTGGCGAAGACAGCCGTTTGCAGACTGTGCGACCACAAAGCTTCGGGCGAAAAGTTCGACAGGCGCTTCGCGTTGAAGTGTGAAAAGACGCTGATCGCCAAGACCAGACTGATGATCGTATCGAGCCCGAGGAACATCGTCGCTTCGGACGGGCTGGTTATCTTGCGCCGCAGGCCGAAGAAGGCCGAATTGACCACTTGTAGGACTTTCGCCGTCAAAGCGAGATCATGCGCGATGATCTCACCGACTTTGCGCACCGAAGGGGAAGGCGATTGCAACTCCTCGATCAATTGCGCGTATACGGATGGCAAACTCGGCAAAGAGTCCATCTGCGCGACGACGCGCTGCAATGATTCGTTCGCCAACAGATCGCGCAACGCACAGGCGCGCTCGATCGCTTTTTCTAGATCCGCGGCGGTGCAGGAACGCGACAGCCGCCGATGGGCCGGACCCAACCATTTGGTGAGCATCTCCTGATCGAGCTTGTCGGATAGAATCATCCGCACGGGGCGCGGGTGATGGCGCATCAACTCGGCCAACAACCCCATCCCTTTTTCGGCGTTCGATTGCGGGTTGATCACGACGGCGTCGAAGTCATCGTTTTCAGCGAGCTTCTTCAGCGCCTCCTCCTCGGTGCGCACGAAAGTCATAGCCCATTGCGCGCCGATCGAGCGCGTCAACCACTGCATCCCGCCGATAGCATCGTATTTGCTGTCAACGAAAAGGATCTTTCTCATCTATCTCACCGCCTCTCGCTTCACAAGCCAATTGACTCAGCTCGATACGGCGTGAGTTGTGGAGGATTAAAATGGGGGCAGTTTGACGTCTTTCGGAGAGCGAGGAGCCATCCCCGATCGGGGATAGCTTTCGATTCTAGTCGCACACTTCGATTTAAATCAATGCTGTTACCGCAGGGCGATCTTGCGCCCCAAAAAAACCGGTGACTTTAGCCCCACAGCGGCTCCCCATCATAAACGACACGCCAGCCGTTCTCCTCGCTCAAACGTAACACTTTGCGAAACTCTTCGACGACCGCCCACGGTTCATAATTTTTCACCAGCGGATGCCCGCGGCGCGGATCGAGGGTCGTAATAGAAGCTCCCCTCTCAGATTTGACCATCGTGATCAGCGCGAGCATGTCATTCTTCGCCATAATGACCGTTCGCGTCGCCATCTGCCTATGCCTCCACCGATCGCAAACCGCCCGAGAAGCGCATCCGATCTGCGCCGACCCGGGCCTCGTTGCGCACGTGCCGTGAACGCACTGATCTCAAAAATTATAATAAACCAAGCGCGCTCGCAATTTAAACTTGTGAAGCGAAGGTCAGCGAAGAGGCGGGCCTCAGAGATCTTCGGCGCCCCGTTTAAGGCCCAGGGCCGATGTGACTCGACCGCTTCGGATCTTGTAACCCGAACAAGGCCGCACGCGCAGCGCCCCTTTCGCTGGCCCAGAAGCTCGAGCGGATGAAGGTAGCGCAACGATCGCACCGCGGCATCCACCCGACGCGCTTCAAGCGCTTTGCGAGCTCATCCCGATGCGAAGCATTAAGCGCCAGCGCCGCTGATCTTAAAGGCGCCGCGTCAGCTTGTAATCGCGCAATCGGCGATAGAGGGTTGAGGGGGAGATCCCGAGCAACTCCGCCGCCTTGCCGCGATGCCAACCTGTCTGCTCGAGAGCCGCAAGGATCTGTTGCCTTTCGACCTCGTGGAGCGGCGCGGTCACGGGTCTTGGAGGCGGCTGGGAGTTTGAAGGCGAGACTGAAGCGACGCCGCTCGGCGGCGAACCGACCACTTCGGGAGGCAGTTCGTTTACCGTAATGCGCCCTTCGTTGGCAAGGATGACGGCGCGTTCAAGGCAGTTGCGCAACTGCCGGACGTTTCCGGGCCAGTGATAGCGTTGCAGAGCGATGAGCGCTTCATCCGTCAGTTCTGGCGGATTCGAGCCGCCCAGTTGTTTGAGCAGATGGCGCGCGATCGGGACGATATCTTCCGGACGCTCGCGCAACGGCGGCAAGTTGATCTGAAAACCGTTGATGCGATAGAGCAGATCGGGCCGAAAACCGCCATCGCCTACGAGGGCGTTGAGATCGCGGTTGGTCGCGGCGATGACGCGCACATCGACATGCACCTTGCGCACCCCTCCGACGCGATAGAAGGAGCGCGTTTCGATCGCGCGCAAAAGCTTCGACTGCAACGATGGCGGCAACTCCGCCACCTCATCGAGGAAGAGCGTGCCGCCGTCTGCAAGCTCGAATAAACCGAGCTTGCGCCCCTTCGCGCCGGAGAACGCTCCGGCCTCATAGCCGAAAAGCTCCGATTCGATCAATTCCGAGGGCAGCGCGGCGCAGTTCAGATCGACGAACGCGCCTTCGCGGCGGGCGCTCAACCGATGGATTTCGTGCGCGATCAACTCCTTCCCCGTTCCCGATTCGCCCGTAATGAGGACCGAGACATCGGATTGCGCGACGCGCTCGACCAATCTCAAACATTCGCGCATCGCGGCGGAGACATAGATGATCGGCCAAGGCTCCGCTTGGCGGGCCAGTTGAGCGCGCAGCCGTTGATTATCGACGCGCAGATGGCGCTTTTCTGCCGCTTGGCGCACGAGCGCATCGAGTTCGACGATGCGATACGGTTTGGTCAAATAATCATATGCGCCGAGCTTCATCGCTTCGACCGCCGTCTCGACCGTCGCGTAGCCGGTCAACATGATCACCTCGGGCGGATTCGCCCGCTCGCGCACGCGCCGCAGAAGCTCCATTCCGTTCATGCGCGGCATGTTGATATCGCACAGCAGAACGTCGAAGGACTCTTCCTCGAGGGCGCGAAGCGCCGCCTCGCCATCAGCCGCCGTATGGACTTCGTGCCCCATACGTTCGAGCTCTTTCTGCAGCACCAAGCGCAAATTCGCCTCATCTTCCACGACAAGCAGTTTCGCTCTCTGCATAGCTTTCAGAAACGATAAGGTTCGTTGACGGGGCAGGACGTTTCGCGCTCGAAGCGGGGGCGCTCTTCTTCGAGCCTTTCGGCTTTATACCACAAAACCCGACGAAGCTTCATCCGAATTTTCAATTCGCGAGCGCGGGGAGCGAGATTTTGAAAGTGCTGCCCCGCCCGACGTTCGATTCGACGCTGATCTTTCCGCCGTGATCTGTCACGATGCCGTAACAGACGGCCAGTCCCAATCCCGTGCCGCGCCCGACCTCTTTGGTCGTGAAGAACGGATCGAAGATCCGCGGCATGATCTCCGGCGGGATCCCCACCCCCGTATCGCTCACCTCGATGACGACCAAGCCCGCTTCATGCCGGGCGCCGAAACGCAGAACGCCCCCTTCGGGCATCGCATCGACGGCATTGGTCGCCAGAGCGATGATCGCCTGTTGCAATTGCGCCTCATCAGCCGAAACGAGCGGCAGGTCCTCATCCGCCTCGACGACGATCTCGACATTCGCCTCGCGCTGTTGATGAGCCACAAGTCGAGCCGCCGAATTGATGACCGACGCGACCGAAACGGGCGCCCGCACGCCCGCCCGCGCGCGCGCAAAGTCGAGAAGCCCGTTCGTTATCGCCTTGCAGCGAAAAGCCTCGCTGCGTATCAGATTGAGGTACTCGCGAAGCTCCGCGACCGAGGGCGAACTACCGAAATCGCCTTCGGCGGCGCGCGTCTCCAAAGCTTCGGCGCAGGCCGAGATAGTCGCCAGCGGATTGTTGATCTCATGCACGACGCCGGCGGCCAAACGTCCGACCGCGGCGAGCTTTTCAGCGCGCGCGACGGCTTGATTCGCCTCCACGCGCGCCGTAATGTCTTCGCCGATCGCGATCACGTGCGAGATATCTTCGCCATCGACGCGCATTGGGATTTTGCTGACGAGCCAATGCCGCTTGGTGCCATCGGGCGCGACCGTCTGCTGTTCGACGCGCACGACCTCGCCCGTTTCGAAGACGTGTCGGAATTCGCGTTCCAGCACTTCGCGCGGTTGCCTGGTTAACACATCGAAGACCTTCCTTCCCAAAGCCTCTTCGCGCGGGATCCCTTGCCCGCCCAGTTCCCGCGTGCGATTCCACGCGACGATCCGCAGATCGCGATCGACCACGTAGAGCGAAAGCGGCAGATTGTCCACGATCGCTTCCGTGAAGCGCCGTTGCGCTTCGGCTTCGGCGGTCCGTTCCGCGACCGCGCGCGCCAAATCGGCAGATGAATCTCGCGCCGTGGCATAAAGCGTGGCGATGCGGAAAGCCAAAGCGGCCAGTTGCGCCGCCGCATCGACGAGCCGCGCTTCGCTCTCGCCGAGCATCCGAGGGCGGTCGAAGGCGACGATGAGCGCGCCTACGCTGCGGCTGCCGAAGCGGAGCGGAGCGATGTATTCGACCTTATGCCCCTCATCTCGAAGGAAGAAACGCCCGCGCTTTTCGAGGCGTATCGAGGTGGCGGGCGAGCGTTCGAGCCACGCTTGCAGTCGCTCCCGGTGAAGTAACGTATCGTCTTCGCGCGCGATCCCTTCGCGGTCGAACACGCACATAACCCCATTACCATGCAGAGCGAAGACCGCGCACAGATCGGCGTTCGTTCCCTCATAGGCCGCCCCCGCCACGCGGCGCACGACCTGCTCGGGTTCGAGCGCGTAAAGCAGCCCGCGTCCGAGATCGGCCAAGAAACTCAGCTCGCGATTGGTGCCGACGAGCTCGCGCTCGCGTTGCGCAGCTTCGATGTGCGCTTCGACGCGGGATACCAACTCACGCGCGGCGATCGGTTTGACTAGATAATCATCAGCCCCAGCGGAGAAAGCGGCGACCTTATGATCCGCCTCCCCCTCTGCGGATAAGATCATGATGGGTATGCGTCGAGCCATCGTTTGCGCCCGTAATAAACGGCACAGAGCGAGGCCACCGACTCCCGGCAGCTCCGCCTCAAGGATGATTAAGTCACAGTCCTCTTGATGTAAAAGCCTGAGCGCGGAAAGCGCATCCGAAGCCGTAAGAACGCGATAGCCGCCGCCACCGAGCGCACGTTGTAGGTGGCGACGAATATTGACATCCGGCTCAACGATGAGCACCGTCGCCCGCTCGCTGCGGCGGGTTGACCTGCTTGCCATGCTTTCACCCAAGCTTGATTGATGTCGAAGCGCAAGCCTTCACCTTGCGCGCGGTCGGCCCCGTTCTCCGACCCGACGTCGCATCTAGTTGGATTGAAAGCGAAGCGGCCTTCTCGTGTCAAGATCATCCTCTCAATTGACGGAAGCCGATGAAAGCGAATTGATGACGACCTTCCCGTCAGTTTGATCCCGCTCGGCCTCACGTTTGCGCGCGAACTTGACCTCATACATCTGGCGATCGGCGGCGACGATAAGTTGATCGAGCGTCTCGCCATCCGCTCCATAACTTGCGGCTCCGATGCTGATGCCGACGCGCGCGCGTTGATTGTCGCGCACGTGCAAAGAGAAGGATTCGATCGTTCGCTCGATGCGCGCGCGCAACTCCTCAACCTGAGAGGCCGTCAGATCGTGAACCAGAGCGACGAATTCATCGCCCGCGTACCGCGCCAGAAAGTCATAGTCGCGCAACTGCGTCTGCAAACGCCGGGCCACCTCACGCAGCAGTTGGTCGCCGATCTTGTGACCAAACGTATCGTTGACCCGCTTGAAATCATCTAGATCGAGCATGATGAGTTGAAACGGGCGCCCCGTGCGGCGCGTCCGCGCCGCTTCTTCTTCGAAGCGCAATTGCAAAGCGCGTCTATTGGGCAAGCCCGTCAGCGCATCGGTCAGCGCGTTCGACTCAGCCTCCGCATGATGGATGGCGTTGGCGAGAGCATCCGAAGCCAGACGGGCAACCGTATCGAGCAAGCGCTGATGATCTTCCGTGTATCGCTTCGATTCGAAAGAATAGACGGCCAGCACGCCAAAAAGCCGCTCGCCTTTGGCGAGCGGCAGCGCGATGGCCGAACGGTATTCTTCGCCCGCTTCGAGTTCGATCCCGGCGAAATCGAGCATCGGATCGAGCTCAATTACTTTCAACCCGTTGGAGAGCACGAAACCGATCACCCCTTCGCCAGGCGCAACACACCGCCCGACGACCTTTTCGGCGTTTCGCCCGACAGCGTGAACGGCGCGGGCGTATCCATCTTCATCGCTGTAGAGATAGACGACGCACGTATCGAAAGGGATGACCTGCTCGACCTTGCGCGCGATGATCGCCGCCGTATCTTCTACGCGCAAAGACGAGCCGAATGATCTGGCGATCTCATACAGAGCGTAAACTTCGCGATGCGCGCGGCGTATCTCATCGAGATGGCTCGGCGTCTCATAGTCGCCGAGTTTCGCTCCCTGCTGATCGGATACCTCGAGGCCCAGTGCGGCGATCTGACTTTCGAAACGCGGCAAATGGTGCAAGAAGACTTCGACCACGCGCGGATCGAAATGGCTTCCGGCGTGTTGACGCAGGAACTCGCACGCCTCTTTGCGCGATTTGCCGCGACGGTAAGGGCGATTCTCGCGCAAAGCGTCGAAACATTCGGCGACGGCGAGGATGCGCGCCGTCAACGGTATCTCCTCGCCGCGCAATCCGTCCGGATATCCGCTCCCATCCCAACGTTCATGATGATGGCGCACGATCGGCACGACCGGATACGGGAACTTTATGCTCTCGAGAAGCTTGGCTCCGATGATGGCGTGCGCCTTCATCTTCTCAAACTCGGCGATGGTCAGACTTTCAGGCTTGTTCAGAATGTGGTCCGGAACCGCGAGCTTGCCGATATCGTGAAGCAACGCTCCGGCCCGGAGAGCTTCGATCTCGCGTCTCGACAGACCCAAAACTTCGCCGACGCCGGTCGCATAGATCTGCACGCGCCTGACGTGGTTGTGCGTCATCTGATCTTTGGCATCGACTGCGGCAGCGAGCGCTTCGAGCGTGGCTAGATGTAAGCGGTGAAGAGCCATCGCGCTCTGGACCATCTCGCGCGAGCGCTTTCGATTCGCCCAGTAACCCGATCCGACCGCGACCGAGATCGCTCCGACGAGGATCAGGTGTGAAACGTCTGGATGAAGAGCGCTTCGCACTGCGGCAATGACGCCACAGGTCGCGAGCAAGATGGCGAGCGCGCCCGCCGCCATGAGGCGTTGTGGGTTCCGCTCGACGCGCTCTCGTTCTCCGAAGATCCGTTCGAAAATCGCTTCTTTCTCCGATTCGTTCTGTTCCGTCCGAGATCGTGAGGTCATCTCAACTCTTCTCCCAAGAAAGCGACCCAAGGCCGCGAATAAAACGAGGTCCGTCGCCAAAAACTCTAGCGTGGGGCACTGGCGCTTTCGTTTTCAGCGACGGACCGGGGCAAGCGGCAGGCCCATGGGGCACTCGGCCTGCGACGGACAGGGTGAGCACAGCGGACGATCGTCGCCGCGGTCTCGCGTCGCGTGTCCACGATCTATCTCATCTTCGCCTCGCGACTCATCGCGGACTCCGTGCGGCGAATCCGCGATGAGCTGCGCTTCACTCGATAAACAAGCCCCGTGCCACGTCCACTCGAAACGCCAAGCGGCTGATCTAAACTGATGAAATGGAAAGGCTTGACTCGCGCCATCGGGCCTTCAGCGGAAGCGCCCTCCGCGGCCTTCGATCAGCTTGACCGATTCAAACTGACCGACAGAGGTCAAAACAATCGACCGCCGTTCGCGGATTAACAAAGATGGGCGTATGGGATTATGATTCCGCACGCGCTCACGCGAACTCGATGTATGGAGCGTGCTCTCGCTTTGCCAACCCGAACAATCTGAGGGAGTGGAGAATGGAAAGGAAGGGACTTCTCGTCTCGCTCGCGCTCATCATCCTATGCGCCGCGAGCGGCTTCGCCCAGAAGGATCGTCTAACGCTCGATCTTTTCCTCGATTGGGAATACGTCGCCTCACCGCAACTATCGCCCGATGGACGCCAAATCGTCTACACGCGCCGCTGGACCGATAAGGTCAACGATAAATACGAGGACGAGATCTGGATCATGAATGTCGATGGCAGCCGCAATCGCTTCCTCGTCAAAGGATCACAGGCCCAATGGTCGCCTGATGGCACGCGCATCGCCTTCATCGCTCCGGGCCAGCCTTCCGGAGCGCAGATCTTCGTCCGTTGGCTGGATACGGGCGATACGACGCAGATCACACATCTGGAGCGCTCACCATCGAACATACGCTGGTCGCCCGATGGGAAAAAGATCGCCTTCAACATGATCGTTCCGGCGACCAACTCCTTCACGGTGAAGCCGCCGCCTAAACCGAACGGCGCGAAATGGATCGATCCGCCGCGCGTCATCGACCGATTGAACTACCGCGCCGACGGAGCCGGCTATCGGCCAGAAGGCTTCATGCACATCTTCATCGTCTCTGCCGACGGCGGCACGCCTCGACAGGTGACCGATGGCGATTACAATCACGGCGCTCCCGAGTGGATGCCCGATTCCGACACGCTCGTCTTCAGCGCCGTACGCAAGCCCGATGCCGAGTACCTGCGCAATGGGACGGAGATCTACAAGCTTTCGCTCCGCACTGGACGGATACAGCAACTGACCGACCGCGATGGTCCAGACGTGAATCCGACCGTCTCTCCCGACGGGCGTTTGATCGCCTACACCGGATACGATCAGACGGATGACACGTACATCGTCTCAAAACTCTACCTGATGGATGCCGACGGCAACAACAAGAAGGTCTTGACGCCAGATTTCGACCGCTCGCCCGAAGAACTCTTCTGGGCCCCCGATGGAAGCGGGATCTACTTCACCACCGAAGATCGCGGCACGAATAACCTTTGGTTCATCTCCGCCACAGGCGGCGCGCCGCGCCAGATCACACAAGGCAACCATCAGCTATCGGTGACCGCGATCGGCAAAGATGGGACCGTCGTCGGCATACTCACCGGGCCGCAGCAACCGCCAGATGTCGTCGTCTTCAGCCTAAAGCAACCGACGCCGCGGCGCGTGACGTTCGTCAATGATGATCTGTTGGCCGGGCGCAAACTGGGCGAGGTCGAAGAGATCTGGTATGACTCGGTCGGCGGCTTCAAGATCCAGGGCTGGATCGTCAAACCGCCCGATTTCGATCCGCACAAGAAGTATCCGCTCATCCTCTACATCCACGGCGGTCCGCACGCTATGTACGGCGTCGGATTCAACTTCGAATTCCAGAATCACGCCGCTGAAGGATACGTCGTCCTCTATGTCAATCCGCGCGGCTCGACCGGATACGGGCAAACGTTCGGCAACGCGATCAAGAACAACTATCCCGGCGACGATTACGTAGACCTCATGCGCGGCGTTGATGAAGCGATCAAGCGGGGCTATATTGACGAGAGGAACCTGTTCGTCTGCGGCGGATCGGGCGGCGGCGTTCTGACGGCTTGGATCGTCGGCCACACGGATCGCTTCGCCGCGGCGGTTTCGATGAAACCGGTGGTCAATTGGTACAGCTTCGTCGGCACGACCGATAGCGCGATGTGGTATTACAACTTCAAGAAGTTCCCGTGGGAAGATCCGCAGGAACATCTGCGACGTTCGCCGCTGGCTTACGTCGGGAACGTCAAAACGCCGACCATGCTGTTGACCGGCGAACTGGACCTGCGCACGCCGATGGAGCAGACCGAGCAGTTCTATCGCGCGCTCAAAATGCGCAAGGTCGATACGGTGATGGTGCGTCTGAATGACGAGTATCACGGGTTTAACGCGCCGTTGGGACCGCGCCATCCATCGAATCGCCTTTGGCAGATACTCTATCTGCGCGGCTGGTTTGAAAGATATCGGAAGAAGTGATCCTAATTCTGATCGAGCCAGCCGCGACATCCCGAGGCTTAACGCGCCGGAAGACACGGCTCTTCGAGCCGGAGAGGGAGTCAAGCTCGGGGACGCTCTCATTTTCGGGTGGACCGATGGCTTGATGGTCGCTTTCGTTTGGACCGATGAACTGCGGGAAGATCAAAATCGGCGTCATGGGCTCAGCCGCTGACACCTTGCCCACAGAAGGGCGCGCATCGCTCGAAGCGAAAGGCGAAGCGCTAGGTCAAGCGATCGCCGCGCGGCGCGCCGTGCTTCTTACGGGAGCGACAACCGGCATCCCGTATCTCGTCGGGCGAGCGGCAAAGGCCGCCGGGGCGTTCCATATCGGCATCTCGCCAGCCGCCAATCGGGATGAACACGTCAAAGCGTATGGATTGCCGCTCGACGCCTGCGACGTGATCATCTACACGGGATTTGGCCTTAAGGGGAGAAACGTCGTGCTCGTCCGCTCGTGCGACATAGCGATCTTCGTCGGCGGTTCGATCGGCTCGCTGAATGAATTTACGATCGCCTACGACGAAGGGCGCATCATCGGCTGCTTGACGGGCACGGGAGGTGTCGCCGACTGCGCTTCGCAGTTGCTCGAAGCTTTTCCCAAAAGAAGCACGGCGCAGCTCCTTTTGGCCGATGAGCCGAACTTCTTGCTCGCCGCTTGCCTCAAAGCTTACGAAGAGCGCGGCGGCTGAGGCAGCGATGACAAGCCTTCGAAAGCGGAAATGATCTTTGGGGGAGAAGGGAGATGGATTTAGGCATCACGGATCGCGTCGCGATCGTCACCGCCGCCAGTCGAGGCATAGGGTTTGCCATCGCGCGCGAATTGGCGCGCGAAGGCGCGCGCGTCTTCATCTGCTCGCGCAGCGCCGAGAACATCATCGAAGCCGCTTACAGGATCCGCGCCGAGGTCGGCGTCGAAGTCACAGGCATACGCGCTAACGTGACGAGCGAACAAGAGATCGAACGCTTCGTCGCGGAAGTTCTGAATCAAGCCGGGCGCGTAGACATCTGCGTAACGAACGCAGGCGGACCGCCCGCTTCGACTTTCGATGAGGCAGATCTGGAGATGTATCGTCGCGCTTTCGAGCTGAACACCCTATCGGCCATCAGGCTCGCGCGACTGGTCATCCCCGAGATGCGCCGAAATCGTTGGGGCCGTATCATTAACATCACATCCGTCTCGGCCAAACAGCCGATCGAAGGGCTGATCCTTTCGAACACGACGCGCGCCGCTCTGACGGGATGGGCCAAAACGCTCTCAGCGGAAGTCGCCGCCGATGGGATCACGGTCAATAACATCGCGCCGGGATATACCTTAACCGAGCGACAAACCGAACTGGCCGAAGCGCGCGCCCAGAAGCTCGGGAAGACTAAAGAAGAGATCCTCGCTCAATGGGCCGAACAGACGCCGATGAAACGGATGGGACAGCCGGAAGAGATCGCTGCCGCCGCCGTCTTCCTCGCGTCGGAACGGGCCTCTTACATCACCGGCGTCACCTTACAGGTCGATGGGGGATACGTCCGCGGGATCTTTTAGATCCCGCGATCCCGATCATGTCCGAACGACTGGCAAGGGCCGCTAAAGTTGAAACCGATGTCGGGACCGCCCTTGATCACGCGGCTTGGGCGACAGCTTCGCCCATTAAGATCGAACGCTACTGGTCCGGCGAGCCTGCGCCTCTGAGGCGGCAAGCTGAAGCGCGCGTGCTCTGGTCGAGCGAGGCGCTGCACGTCCTCTTCGTTGGCCGCCAACACGAAGCGCTGGTCGTCAACGATGCGCCGCAAACGCAAAAGAAGAGCCTCGGACTGTGGGAACGCGATGTCTGCGAAATATTCATCGCCCCCGATGCGGAACGACCGGAACGCTATTTCGAATTCGAAGCGGCGCCGACGGGCGAATGGCTCGACCTCGCCATCGAATGGCGCCCCGAAGGGCGCAAAACGGATTGGGATTACGCTTCAGGGATGTGCGTCGCCGCATCCATAGAACATGAAAGGGTTAGAATCGCAATGCGCCTGCCTTGGCACGCTTTCGGTCGGAAGCCTCGTGCGGGCGAGTTCTGGCGCGTCAATCTTTTTCGTTGCATCGGCGCCGGTCCGGATCGCGGCTATCTCGCCTGGAGCCCGACGCGCACACCGCAACCGAATTTTCACGTCCCGGAAGCTTTCGGGCGTCTCGTTTTCGGCGATTGATTTTCCGCCCCGAACTATCCCCCGGCAAGCGAAACGAGCGGCGGGCGAGGATCACTGCCACCCAAGCCCAATTACGCGCGCCATCTCTTCTCGCGCCTCAACCGGTCGAGATATTTCAAGTAACGCGCGCGATCCACTTCGCCCATCTCGCCGATGCGCACGCCGATGAGGAATCCCGCATCTTCATCATCCTCTTCGAGCGGTTCATAACGTACCGGCAAGGCGATGATTTGCACCGGTCCAGTCGGCAATTCCAAAGCGACTTGCAAACGGTCATGTCCCGTCAAATAACGGTCGCCGATCCGTATGGTGGGGACGATCAACGCCAACCCGCTCGCGCTTATGTCGCGCGTATGTCCATCGACTGAAACCGGGCGGCGCGAACCGGGAACGAGCGGCGGAGCATCCGGCAACGTGACGGTGAAAGGCAAGCGCACGCGATAGCGCGGCGCGCGGCGCCGATTGCCGATCAGTCGGCGTAACCGCGCGGCGATTGAACGTAAAAGTTCTGGCATTCTCTCCGTCGGACCAGTTCGAGCCAAATGATGCTAGAACGCTGATCGACAGCTCCGCTTTATCAAGGCCGATTCCCTTCGGCGCCCGTCATTCCGCCTTACTCTGACCGCCGTTCAGTGAAGATTGGCTCAAGCGCTCAACCGAATGCGCGGAGCCGATCACTTTTCGTTCTCCGCGAGCGGACGCCCTCCCGTATCTTTGCTCTTGATCCCATTTCGGTCCATGTAGAAGGAGAGGCGACCGGTTCGCCCATAACGCGCCGGTTCGGCGCGCACGGCGTAGCTGCGTTTGTCGCTGGCGAGCGCGATATGAAAACGATAGCCGGTCGAGTCAGGCGTTTCGATATCTTTCGGGACCAACCCTTCTTTGATCAAGGTCGCCAGATCGGCGAACCGTCCATCGTTGCGCGCGCTGTAGATCAATTGAGCAGCGGCGATACGTTGCAACATCGCTTGCACTTCGTTGTGATGGGCGTCGATCCGCGCCTGAAAGAAGAAGTCTTTGCCTCGCTTCAGGACCAGATCGCGACTCTGCCGATCGCCGACGATCCAACCGCTTCCCGCGCGCAAGAGGGCGACCGATTCGGGCGGAGCGGTCTTGTCATCGCTCAAGCGGATGAAGACCGTCGCCCCATCGCCGCTTATCTGTTCGCCGACGATCTCGAAATTTTCCGGCACCGCGGCGGCGATCCGTTCGAAGTCCGGGCGAAGATCGGCAAATTCCTCATCGCTCAAACCGGCGATGGCCGGTTGATAGATCGAGATGGCAAACGCATCGCGGAACCGACGCTCATGTAACGCGCGATAGAATTCGCGCACCGTTTCAGAAGGGCCGCGTTTTGAGGCTTGAGACGGATCGCCCCCATCGCGCCGATAAGCGGCACATGTGCTCGAAGCGAACCCACAAACGATGATCAATACCGCAACGAAACGTCTCGTCCGCCGAAGATCGAACATAAGTCCCCCTCACGGTTGACCGCTCCGCTCGGCGCTCAACAAACGACCGCGCCCGACCAGATAGAGCAGAAGCACGAGCGCCAAGAAAGGTATCAAGGCGAGCCCATCGGCATATGGCCCCTCAAAGAACGGATTATTGGCCCTAGCCCACTCCGTGATCATCTTATACTGCCTCTCCAAGGGGCCGGCCATAAAAGCGATGATGATGCCGGTCACAGCGCCGCCAGCGATATATCCCGAAGCCAGCAACACACCCGGACTCCTATCGGCTTCGGCGGCGAACTCTTCCTCCGTCAATCGCCTGTACTCTTCACGGCGGCGCAAACTGCGATCGACGAGCCAACGTATCATGCCTCCGACGAAGAGCGGCGCCGAAGTGGAAAGCGGCAGATAGACGCCGACGGCGAAGGCGAGCGAAGGGATCCCGGATAGCTCGAACACCACGGCGATCATCACACCGAGCAGGACCAATCCCCAAGGCAACTGCCGATCGAGCACGCCCTTGATGATGTATGACATGAGCGTCGCTTTCGGGGCATCGAATTTCGTCACGGGGGTGCCATCGGGGCGGACCTTATGCGTGCCGTTGACGCCCGGATCGACGTAGTAGACCGGCACGCCATGATCATCGACCAGATATTTTCCGGCTGGTCCGAGCGTCGCATCCGTTTTGTGCCAAACGAAATACTCGCGCGCATCCGACCGCGCTTGCGGTCCCTTGATCCGCTCTCGCTCCGATAGCTTCGAGACATCGGCGCGAAGCTCGGCTGGGAAGTTTCGCTGGATCTTATAGACGACGCGACCGGACTGGTCCACAAGATACTCGCCCGGCGTAAGCCCAGCAACCGGCGCGTCCGGTCGCACGGCGAGCACGCGATATTCGCCGGAGACGCCGATCCGCTCCGCATAAAGCGGAAGTTCCGGCAATCTCTGCGGCTCGACCGCGGTAACACCCTGCGTGAACGGCTCGAGCGTCACCCGCGGCACATAAACCGTCCCGTTGTCGTTCAAGCGGATGAGGATCGGGCCGAGGATCAGAGCTGAAGCGAGCGCGCCGACGAGGATGGCGATCTGCTGATATTTCGGCGTCGCTCCGATCAGAAAGCCAGTCTTCAAATCCTGCGATGTCGTCCCGCCGTTCGAAGCGGCGATGCAAACGATGGCCCCAACAGACAAAGCTGTGACGTAATACTGCGGCCCGGTCCAGCCGACGATCAGAAAGATCAAACACGTCAATAGGAGCGTGGCAACCGTCATTCCCGAGATCGGGTTCGCCGATGAACCGATCTCGCCCGTCAGACGCGAAGAGACCGTGACGAAGAGAAAGCCGAAAGCGATGATCAGAATCGCGCCGAGCAGATTCATATGGAGCGGGCGCGCGATGATGATCGCGATGATGAGCGCGATGATCCCGCCGAAAACGAACTTCATCGAAAGATCGCGTTCCGTGCGCGGCACTGATGAACCCGCCGCTTGGCTGCCGGGACGAAAATCGCGCAACCCCTCCTTCAACCCATGCCAAATCGTCGGCAGAGAGCGAAACAGACTGATGATCCCGCCGGCAGCGACGGCTCCGGCGCCGATGTACAGGATGTATGCGCCGCGGATATCGTTCGGCTCCATCTCGCTGATGGGAACGGTCCCCGGCGGGATCGGGCCTGAAGCGTACTCACCGAAGAGCTTAATCATCGGGATCAGGACCAAATAGGCGAGCACGCCGCCTGCCGCCATGACCGAAGAGATTCGCGGGCCAATGATATACCCGACGCCCAAAAGCTCGGGCGAGATCTCCAAACTGACCGATCCGCCTTTGAAAGGTGGGCCGAAGACCTTTTCCGGCACATCCTTCCAACCTTTGAAGGCCGACATCAGCGTCTTGTAAACGAGGCCGATGCCGAATCCGGCGAAGATCGTCGCGGCACCCAAGCGATTCGCCGCACGCTCCTCGGCGCGCGGGACGGTGTCTGCGGCGCCTGCTTTCAAGACCTCAGCGCACGCCGTGCCTTCCGGATACTTGAGGACGCCGTGCTGCTGTACGATCAACGCGCGCCGCAACGGTATCATCATCAGGATACCCAACAATCCGCCCAACACGGCGACCAACATGACGCGCGTCAATTCGAGATCGAAGCCCAAGATCATGATCGCGGGCATCGTCACGCCGACGCCGAAGGCGATCGATTCCCCAGCCGAGCCGGCCGTTTGCACGATGTTGTTTTCGAGGATCGTCGCCTTGCGCGCTCCGAGTTTGGCCAAAAGGCTGAAGAGCGTGATCGAGATGACCGCCACTGGAATCGAAGCGCTCACCGTCAAACCGACTTTCAAGACCAGATAGAGCGACGAAGCGCCGAAGATCATGCCTAAAATGGTGCCAACGATCAGCGGCAGCGGCGTGAATTCCGGTATCACCACCTCCGGCGCGACGTATGGCTGAAAAGTCGCCGCCGGCGTTCTCTGCCCCGCCTCTTTCGCGCCGACGACATCCGGATATTCGGCCTGCGGTAACCCAACCGTTTCGCTCGACATATCTCGCGTGCGCTCCAAATCTCAAGATAGGCGGATCTAGGGAGAGCGAGCCTACTTTACACGTCTTCGACGATCCGTAGCAAGGCTGTAATCAACCGATCCGGCACAGATTTCCATGTGAATCATAAGCGAGAAGGAGACCGCAAAGCGCGCGCAACCGAGGATCGATATTGACGGCCCTTCGTATTGTGAACCTCAGATTATGAGAGATTGCGCGCTGCGATCATCTATCAGATGACAACCCTTCGGACCTATTGTGAACCTCAGATGCCGGAGCTGGCCGCATGGACTCGCAAGATGGCGCTCGGAGTCGGCCGCGCGCCGTCCTCCCAGGCATGTGAGGAACGTCCGCAACCGAGCTCGACGGGGAAGGCATCCAGTGCGGGAGAGGACCGCAGGCGCAAGTTAGCAGAACGCGAGGCATCTTCCTAAATGAGGATCGAAGGGTGCGACCGCGCTCATCTGGAAGTTTTTAATTTGAGGGTTCTCCTGAAGAACTTTCCCGAACCGCCGAAGTGTGAGAATATTCGTCGAAGAGGAAGCTATATCCTGCTCAACGATTTCGTCCGGCTGACGGCGAGTAACACGCGCTCGTCCGGCGGAGACTTGCTTCCGCCGTTTTGCTTCGATGATGCGGAGTTAAGTCATGAACGGAGAGGAGAGATTTCAGGCAGCATCAGCAGGAGTAATGGCGGCGATCGCCGCTTTCGCCGTCTCTTACGCCTTTCGCGCGACGATGAATGCCGCTTTTCTGCCCGAAGTGAGCGCGCAGTTGGGAATCGAATTTTCGCCGCCCGCCGCAACTCGATTCTTGATCGAAACCTTCGGCAAAGGAGCTAAGATCGGTGGCGTAGCCATCGCTTTTCTCCTCTACTATATCGCCGCCGCGCTCTTAGGGATCTTCTTTGCGCGAATCAAGGATCTGCTTCCGGCCAAACGGGCAATCACGCGCGGTCTCCTCTTTTCGCTTTTCCCGATCATCATCACAGCGCTTCTCATCGGCGTGATCCTTTCGCTCGCGCCGGAGATCCTCACGGGTTATCCGATTCGCCCAACCGTCCTTTCGCTCCTGCTCTTCAACATCACCTTCGGCGTCTCGCTCGGCCTTCTCGCCGATACGAACGAAGAAGGCGGAAGCTCTCTGGCCCACAGGCTCGCCAGGCGGCGCGTGCTGTTTGGCACGAGCGCCGCTTTGATGGCCGTCGTCTTTACTTCAACTGTCCTGCGTCGCCTCTTCCGTTCGTTAGTTCAAGCCGTCGGGGTCGTCAGCGGCAGGTTGCCAGCGTTTTTGACCTCGAACGCGGAGTTTTACCAGGTCTCAAAGAACGCTTTCAATCCCGTCGTCGATGAGAAAAGGTGGCGGCTTTCGATCAAAGGGAACGTCGAACGCCCGTTCGCGATCACCTACGACGAACTGCTTTCGTTGCCGATGGTCGAGCGTGAGATTACGCTCGAATGCGTGTCGAACGAAGTCGGCGGGCCGCTGATCAGCAACGGACGTTGGACGGGCGTGCCGCTCAAGATCCTGCTCGAGCGCGCCGGGTTGCGCGCCGGAAGTCGTGACGTCGTGCTGCGCGCCGTTGACGGTTACTCAGACAGCATTCCCGTCGAGTGGGCGATGCGCGAGGAGACGATCATCGCCGTGCGGATGAACGGCGAGACCTTGCCGCGGGATCACGGATATCCGGCGCGGCTGCTTGTGCCCGGGCTGTTTGGGATGGAGAACGTCAAGTGGTTGAGCGAGATCGCGGTGGTCACTGTGGATTATCGTGGCTACTGGCAGCAACGCGGATGGGCCGATACGGCTGCGGTCAAGACCATGTCCAAGTTCACCGTGCCGCGGGATGGCGAAATACTGCTGTCCGGGCGAACGTACGAGGTGGGTGGCGTCGCTTTCAGCGGCGATCGCGGCATCAGTTCGGTTGAGGTTTCAATCGAGCGAGCGGGTCACGATGCGATCGGCGGATGGGTCGAAGCCGAGATCTTGCCCGGGGCGTCGCCGACGACGTGGGCGATTTGGCGATATCTTTGGAGGCCTGAGGAGCGCGGGGAATACATTCTTACCGTGCGGGCGGTCGATGGCAGAGGCCAAAGGCAGACGGCTGAAAGATCCGCCCCTTTTCCCGATGGCGCTTCCGGTTATCACCGCATAAAGGTCAACGTCACCTGATCTAGGCTTCGCAGATTTCGCGCTGGGCGGTTTGTGAGTCAGATGATAACGCTCGGCGCGCGTCTCAACTGATCTAGGCTTCGCAGGTTTTGCGCTGGGCGGGTTCTTAACCTCGGATCTAAAGCGACTCAGCGGCTGGGCCATCCGTGGAAAACGACAAATTGGCATCCGAATCGAAGGTAGACTATTTCGCTAGATAAGTCTTCGCGGCCCACTTCGCCAATTTCCAGACGCGATCCCACTCGATCCTGCCGTCACCATTGCGCCTCAACGCTTTATCGAAGAGCATCCGTCGAAGTTCGCGCCCTTCACGCCGCAGGACCAACTCCTTCGCGTATGGCTTCGCCGTATCGAAGAAGTTAAATTCCGGATCGGTCACCAGACCGATGCCTTCGAGCGTCATCAAGGCGCGCATGATGTAGGTGAAGTTCGACGGGAGGCGAAACGGATAAGCGTAGACGACATCGGCGAGTTCGTAAGTCAACTCCTTGAAATTGACCTCGCCGAGCTTCAAATTCAGATGTTTTTCGAACAACCTCTCGATCACCGGGCGGATCGTCTCCGGGTCGTAGCCGGGTTTCAAGAATTCGAGTTTGAAGAGATCGTTCGCCAACTCAGATATCTCGCGGTTGATGACGTGAAAGAAGGCATCGACCATCATGCTCTGCAGTTTGGGCGCGATCCGGCCCGTCATGCCGAAATCGAAGAAGGCCAATCGCCCATCCTCCATCACGAGGAGGTTGCCGGGATGCGGATCGGCGTGAAAGAATCCGTCTTCGAGCAACTGCTTCAAGTAGGTGCGGACCAGCAAGCGATTCACCTTGACCGGCGAGATGTGGCGCGCGCGCAACGCCTCGAGATCCGTCACCTTCGTCCCGCGGATGAACTCCATGGTCAAGACGCGATGGGTCGTGTGCGTCCAGTAGATCTTCGGCACATAGACGGCGCGCCATGATTCGAAATTCGCGCGGAAGCGGTCCGCGTTATGAGCTTCCCGCACGTAATCCATCTCATCGAAGATCGTCCTCGTAAACTCATCGAGCATCCCGGACCAATCGGCGTTCTCGCTGAAGTGCGGATAGCGCGCGAGCCAGCGAACGATCCAGCGAAGCACGGCGATGTCGAAACCGATCGTCTCTTCAAGATGCGGACGCTGGACCTTGACGGCGACCTCTTCGCCAGTATGAAGTCGCGCGCGATACACTTGCCCGAGCGAAGCGGCGGCGAGCGGTTCCGCTTCGATCTCCGCATACGCGCGAAAGAGCGGACGCCCCAGTTCGCGTTCGATCGTGGCATAAGCTTCTGCGCTTGAGAACGGCGGGACCTGATCCTGCAGCGTCTCGAATTCGCGGATGTAAGCGAGCGGCAACAGATCGGCGCGCGTGCCCAGCGCCTGTCCGATCTTGATGAACGTCGGACCGAGCGCGATCAGTTCGTTCTTCAGCCAACGCGCCTGCCGCTCCAAACGCGCCTCTTTGCGCGGCGAACCATCCGGCCCGCGAAAGATGAGGAAACGAGCGATCCTGATAACGAGATCGGCAACGCGCCGCCCGAACGAGCGCGCCCAGCTTTTAAAGACCGCGATGCGCCCGCGCGCGCGCGCCTCTGCATGAAGCCTTGTCGTGAGTCGTTGACTGTAACGCGCGCGCACATCGTAACTGTCCAAGAAAAGATAGAGCGCTAACCAACCGAGCGTCCAGAGTATGCGCACCGCACGCCACCAAGCGCGAGGACCGCTCCTTGCCGCCAGCGCGCGCGCGATGGCGCGTTCGGCTCTCTCCGCGGCGTGACCATTGTGTCCGACGGTGGGGACAGAGCTCCTCCCATCGCCGTTGGCCGATGGGGCGAGAAGATCTTTTCCCTTCGCTAGTTCGAGCATCTCACTCGGGTCACCAGAATTCAGACGACGGAAAGAGCGCGCCGCACGTAAGAGCAGGCGAAGTAGCGCTCCGCCCGCTTCACATCGGCGATGATCTGACGCCTCAAATCCTCGACGGAAGCGAATCTGCGTTCATCGCGCAGCCGGTGAAGGAATCGAACGCGCACGACATCACCATACAGATCACCGGACCAGTCGAGCACGTAAGTTTCGATCGCGGGCGCTCCGTCTTTCTCAAAGGTCGGGCGCGTGCCGATGTTGGTCACGCTGCGCCGCCATACGCCTTCGATTAAGGCAGCCGTCACGTAAACTCCGTTCTTCGGTATGACGCGGTTTTGAAGTTGCAAGTTGGCCGTCGGGAAGCCGAGCGCACGACCGCGCTCGGCTCCGCGCACCACCCGCCCTTCGACTCCGTAAGGGCGCCCCAGCATCCGTCGCGCGAGATTGACGCGCCCCTGTGTGAGCAGCTCGCGGATGCGACTGGAGCTGATCCGCTGACCGCGCAGGCGCACTTCGGGCACCTCGTCGGCGAAAAATCCGAGTTCGCGGCTGACGCGCCGCAGCAGTTCGATATTGCCCTCGCGTCCGCGCCCGAAGGCAAATCCCTGCCCCAAATAGACCTCCCGCGCCTGCAACCGCTCGTGAACGATATCGCGCAAGAAGTCTTCGGCCCGGATCTGCGCGAATTCGCGCGTGAAGCGAATGATGATCGTCTGTTCGATGCCGAGGAACCTTAATCCTTCGAGCCGCTGGTCCAGCGTCTGCAATAGCGGCGGGGCGGCTTCGGGATGAAGCACGGCGCGCGGATGAGGATCGAAGGTGATGACGGTCGGGATCGCCCCGACGGCGCGCGCGCGTTCGACCACCGTGCGCATGATCAACTGATGCCCGAGGTGCAATCCATCGAAGACGCCGAGCGTCAAAACCGTAGGCCGGGCGATCTCCGCGTTGTCGATCCCGTGGAAAACCCTCATAGCCGTAGCACGTTGCACCAGCGCGAAGAACGCGCTCAGCAGATTTTCAATCGCTCACCTCCAGTCCGTCGTAAGCGAACTCTACTCCGCGCGGCAGTTGCGCCGCATCGCGCGCGTGTTTGATCTCATGCGAGATGTGGGTCAAATAGGCGCGACGAGGGCGCAACTCCGCGATGAGCGCGAGAGCCCGCTCGACGTTCAGATGGGTCGGATGGGCGCGAAAACGTAAGCATCCGAGGACGAGCACGTCCAGATCGCGCAGATGATCTTTCGTCTCCGGCGGCATCTCGCTCAAATCCGTGACGTACGCGAAATCGTTGAGACGGAAACACAGCACCGGCAAGCGCCCGTGGATCACGCGCAAAGGCCATACCCGCAGATCGCGCCCGAGACAAAACGGCGCCCGTTCTTCGATCAGATGTGGGACGATCTGCGGCACGCCGCCGCCGAAATGCGACGGCTCGAAGACGTATTGGAAGATGCGGCGAATATCCCGCCAAGAGCGTTCGCTGGCGAAGACGGGAAGCGCGCCGTGCTGGAAGTTGAGCGGACGCAGGTCATCCAATCCGAAGATGTGATCGGCGTGGCAGTGCGTGATGAAGATGGCATCGAGCCGGTTGATGCCATGGCGTAAGGCTTGCTGTCGGAAATCGGGTGAGGTATCGATGAGCACCAATTTCCCTTCATGCTCGACGAGGGCGGAAACGCGCAACCGTTTATCGCGTGGATCATTCGAAGTGCATGTCTCGCATTGACAACCGATCGCAGGGACGCCCGTCGAAGTTCCCGTGCCGAGAAAGGTAAGCTTCATCTTCTGAACTTGCGCGTAAGGAGCCCTTCATTTGCCCGTGATATCGCTCCCCGTAAATCCGCCGCGCGCTGGTCCAGCCGCCGACCGTTTCCCTCCGCTCGACAACGCGACATACTGCATGCGCAATTCAGCGAGCACATCTTCGAGCACTTGTCGCTCCTGCAAAGTCAAGCGCCCCTGCGTCTTGCGTTGGAGCGTGCCGAGCAGGTCGATGCAGTGTTTGGCCAACTGCAAATCTATCCCTTGCGATAAGCCCGACGGATCCATGCCGAGCGCGGCGGCAGCGGGCGAAGCGATGAACATGACGAGGTTGATGAAATCTTTCGGATCGCCCGTCGGCGCGGCATCCTCCGCCTTCGCCTCGGCGCGCGCGGTCTCTTCCGCCTTACTCGTCGCAGGTTTCGGCGGCTCTTCCGCAATCTGCACGCCTTCGCGTAGCGTCCCATCGGGGTTGAAGATGCGCCGATCCGTGACCTTGAAACTCGGTCTCTCCTCGCTCTCCTTGTTGACTTCGTCCATCTCTCCTAAATCACGGCCTTCGCTAATTTGAAATGGGATGGAGAATGGTAACATCAAGCTTTAGGCCACTGCAAGGAAGCCAGCAGGCGGCGCGCTTTTGCGCGCGCACAATCTATCGCGTACAATCCGTCTTTAATCTTCGAGGTGAGATTCTATGCCACGCTCTTTTTCCGATCTCGTCGCGTTGATGGCTCGCTTGCGCTCTCCCGAAGGCTGTCCGTGGGACCGCGAACAGACTTACGCCACGCTCGCTCCGATGCTGCTCGAAGAGGCCTACGAAACTTTCGAAGCGGTCGAGGAAGCGCAGCGGGGCCACCCGCGCAAGCTGCGCGATGAACTCGGAGATCTGCTCTTTCAAATCGTCTTCTACGCGCAAATCGCCCGCGAACGCGGAGATTTCACGATCGATGAGGTGATCGAAGCCGTCTATGCGAAGATGGTACGCCGCCACCCGCACGTCTTCGGCGACGCGCGCGCGCGCGATGCGGCGGAAGTGCTGCGCAAGTGGGAAGAGATCAAAGCCGAGGAGAAGCGCGCTGCGGGCGAATTGACGGAAGAAGCTTCGTTGCTCGATGGCGTCTCGCGCAAAGCGCCAGCGCTGATGGAAGCGCATCAAATTTCGGTCAAAGCCGCTCGCGTCGGATTCGATTGGACGCGCCTTGAAGATGTCTTCGATAAGCTTCAAGAGGAGCTCGATGAATTGCGCGAAGCGGTCGAATCCGACGCCTCTCGGCGTGAAGAGCGCGTGCGCGAAGAGATCGGCGATCTGCTCTTCGCCATCGTGCAAATCGCACGCCATCTCGATGTCGAACCGGAGACGGCCTTGAAAGCAGCTAACCGAAAGTTCCGCGAACGCTTCCGCCACCTCGAAAAGAGGCTGCGAGAGCGCGATCGAACCTTGAAAGAAGCGACGCCCGAAGAGATGGAAGCGCTCTGGCAAGAAGCCAAAAGAACGCACGAAGCTTAAAGCTCCGCAAACGGGCGGCTAATTCAAGCGGGTTTCGTCGCTCGCCTCTTCATCGCAGCGCTTGCAATCGAGTTCAAATCCCAAGCGAGACCGTCGCCCTTCCTCGGTCAACACCCAGGGGCGTGAGATGAGCGGCGGCGCGTGGCGCACGTGTTGATAATGGCCACATTCGAGCTTAGCTCGCCAATCGCCATGCTCATCCGTATCGAATCCGACGATACGCCGTTTCATCGCCCGCTTACGCCCCCGCCCTGGCCCAGAGCGCGACGACCGCGATGCCCGCCGCCATCTTCACGAAATCGAATGCGACGTAGAGGCGATGGAGCCGCCCGACCCGCGCATACCGCGCATCGTCGGGACGGCGATTGACGAGATCGAGCCCTTTGGCTAATCGCGACATGCGCGGGCGAAGCCAAACGAGCTGCGCGAGCGCGATGAGCCACATCGCCCCGACTAACCCGAAGGCCAGACGCTCTCCCGTGCCGACCGTCGCCGCGCTTCTCATCAACAGCGCGCTCGCTGTCAGCATGATCGCGCCGGCAACCGCCTCCAGACGATTGAGCGCGGCAAAGACGCGCCGCCCGATGGCGACCGATTGATTGCGGTTGATCTCCGGGACGCGAAACCTTATCGGCGCTTCAATCAGATCGATCACGATCAACCCGCCCAACCAAACGGCCAACGCCAAATCGCGCAAGAAGATGAGTCCCCAATCGAACATATGCCCTATCGCCGTGCGTCGGCTCAGTCCTCGGACTTCTCGAGAGATGATCATCCCTCGCTCTTTTGAAAAGTTCAACCTCTTATCTTCCTTTCGACGGGAACCGATGCGGAATGACAAAAGTCACTCGGCGCCGCTTTTCGGCCAACGCCCCGGCCCCTGCCCACGCGCTTGAACTTCACGCGCGCAAGATAGATGATAGTGGCGTGATGGACCGCATCGCGGCGCTAAAACGCACGAAGATCTTCGCCGAACTCGACGAGGAATCGCTTCGCGCGCTCGCCGAACGGACGGTCGAGCGAAGGCTGCGGCGAGGCGAAATGCTCTTCATCGCCGGAGAGGAAGCGCGCGGTATCTACGTCGTCGTCGAAGGGGCCGTGCGCGCGTATCGCGAAAGCAGAGATGGGCGCGAACAGACGATCCACGTCGAACGCGCGGGCGGCACGCTCGCCGAAGTTTCAGTCTTCGACGATGGCCCATATCCGGCGAACGCCGCCGCCGAAGAGGATTCGGTCGTCCTTTTCATAGAGAAGCGGGATGTGAAACAGCTCTGCCTCAAACATCCTTTCATCGCGCTGGCGGCTCTCAAGACTCTCGCCAGCCGTCTTCGTTACACAGCCGGATTGATCGAAGCTCTCGGGCTACACGAGGTCGGTCAAAGGTTGGCCGCCTTCCTGCTCGATGAAGCATATGCGCGCGGGAGGCGCAGAGCGGACGGCACGCTGGCCGTTGACCTGCAATTGACCAATCAACAGATCGCCGCCCGCATCGGCACGGTGCGAGAAGTGGTCTCGCGCGCGTTCGCAAGATTGAAGAACGCCGGGCTGATCGAATTGCGCGGCAAATCGCTGCTTATCCAGGATGAAAGAGCGCTGGCGCTCTATGCCGGGCGAGAGCGGGACGGAAGAGACCTAGATGCTCAGGGGCGACCGTGAGCAAGGATCTCTCGCTTCCACCCTTTCAGGATGATGGAAAAGATGCGCGCCATTCTTCTCGATCAACCAGCGCCCATCGAAACGCGCCCACTGCGGATAGGGGAGGTCCCAATCCCCGAGCCGGGCGAGGATGAGGTTCTCGTTCAGGTTTCAGCCTGCGCCATCTGCCGCACAGATCTACATGTGGTCGAAGGCGAGCTTCCGCCGCGACGCTCGCCGATCATCCCGGGCCATCAGATCGTCGGTCGCGTCGTCGCATGCGGAGAGAGGGTCGCCAATCTGGAACGGGGCGCACGGGTTGGCATCGCTTGGCTCCATCGCACTTGCGGCCTGTGTCGCTTCTGTCTCGCGAACCGAGAGAACCTTTGCGCGAACGCCGAGTTCACCGGCTGGAGCGTAAACGGCGGATATGCCGAGTATTCGGTCGCGCCCGCCTCTTTCTCCTATCCGATCCCGGATGGCTTCGACGATCTGCAGGCCGCGCCGTTGCTTTGCGCTGGCATCATCGGCTATCGCGCTCTTCGGTTGACCGGACTGGACCAGCACGGTTGGGCGGGAGCGCGGCTCGGCATCTACGGGTTCGGCGCCGCTGGCCACGTCTGCATACAGGTGGCCCGCGCGCGCGGCGCTGACGTTTACGTCATGACGCGCGATCGCGATCGCCACCAAAAGCTCGCCGCCGAACTCGGCGCCGCATGGGTAGGCGGCGCGATGGACGAACCGCCGATCAAACTCGACGCGGCGATCATCTTCGCGCCTGCTGGCGAACTCGTCCCCATCGCCCTGAAAGCGCTGGACAGAGGCGGGACGCTGGTGCTCGGCGGCATTCACATGAGTCCTATCCCATCGCTAGATTACAGGCTCATTTATGATGAGCGTCTGATTCGCAGCGTCGCCAACAACACGCGCGAAGACGGGCGCGAATTCCTCGCCGAAGCAGCACGCATTCCCGTGCGCACGCAGATCCGAACCTTTGCCTTCGAAGAGGCAAACGAAGCCTTGATCGCGCTCAAACATGATGCGATCCGTGGCGCCGGAGTCATCGCGATCGCTTAGCGGGAGAGAATCGGCTTTGCGGAAACGCCCGAGAGGCCGTGCAGACGAGATAGCCGATCCTCCCCGATAATCCTGACCGTGACGGATCTACCCTCTTCTCCCTCTTCCGCCGAAGATGTTCGTGTTGATCCGTTCGACTCGTTCATTGGCATTGACGACCTCGATCGGCATCACGACCTCTTTCGTGCGCGGCGGATAGCAGACCTCGTTTGTGCAAGCTTGATAGCGGACGCGCGCGCGCAGTTCGATCCGATCGCCGCGGAAGCTAGCAGGGATAGTCACGTTGAAGCGCATCACCGTGCGCCCCTCGTAAACCGCGATTTGATCTTTAGAGAAGCTGAAGCGCCGGACCACCGCGCGCGGATAGATTACGGGACCAACGCGCACGCCAGCGGGCGCCTCGATTTTGACTTCGGTCGGGATCGCATATTTGCTCAACGGACGATTCGCATTGACATGATAACCGTCAGGTATCTGCATGACGATGGCAGCCTGAACGACGCGCCCGCGCGGCGCACGATTCAATGAGTAGAAGCCGCTGACCTCGATCGGGGCCTGCGCCCGAACGGAAACGGCTGCTGGGCCAGCGAGAAAGAGCGCGGCCAGAAGCGCGAGATATCCACTCCTCATCACACCTCTCAATTCCTTCCCCTCCGCGTTAGAAGATTCGACGAAGAATTCTACATGCCCAGTTTTAGCCATGCCAAACGCCCTCAGGCGAGGCGCGCTGTAACTCACCGAAGCGTTTGAAGAGCGGGAGAGGCGAGATGGCGCGCGGCCAACTGCCCACAGGCGGCGAAGATGTCACGTCCGCGTGGACGGCGCACGAAGGCAGGAATGCCCTTGGCTTCAAGGATGCTTTTGAAGCTTGCGATGCGCTCGGTGGAAGATGAACGGTAGGGAAGCGGCTCCGCCGTGTTGTGCGGGATCAGGTTGACTTTGGCGCGAAGTTGATGCCGGTTGAGCAGTCGGGCCAGTTGGCGCGCCTGCTCGTCCGAATCGTTCACGCGATCAAGCATGACGTACTCAAACGTCAGCCGTTCGCCCGGTTTGAGCGAACGCTGAAAATCGCGGCAGGCGGCCATCAGTTCGGCGAGCGGCCAGCGGCGATTGATCGGCATCAAGCGGTCGCGCAGTTCGTCAGTGGGGGCCGAAAGCGAGATGGCCAAATGCGGGCGATCCGGGATCGAGGCCAGTTGACGGATGCGCGGGACGATCCCGGCGGTCGAAACGGTCACGCGCCGCGGCACGATATGCAAACCTTCGGGCTCAGCCATGACGCGCAACGCTTTCATCAACGATTCGAAAGCGAGAAGCGGTTCTCCCGCGCCCATCGCGACAAGATTTGTCCCGCGCGGGACTTCGGTCCCTTCGCCATACACGTCGTTGAGCGCGTGAATGATCTGCTCGACTATCTCGCCCGCCGTCAAGCTCCGTTTCAAACCGAGTTGCGCCGTCAAGCAGAAATCGCACGCGAGCGCGCATCCGGCTTGCGATGAGAAGCAGATCGTATCGCGACGCGCTTCCGGAATGAAGACCGTCTCAACGGGATGACCATCTCGCGTGCGGAAAAGATAGCGGCGCGTGCCATCGGTTGAAACATACCGCGCTTCGAGCGCAAGCGCCGAAGCGACGGCGCGCTCGGCCAGAATCGCGCGGAAGGCTTTCGGTAGATCCGTGATCGCCTCGAACGAGCGCACACGTCGGGCGTGCAGCGCGGCGAAGAGCTGTCGCCCGCGAAAGGGGCGCTCGCCCAACTCTTCGACGAAGCGGATCACCTCATCTAGCGACAGTCCGAGCAGATGCGCCGGTTCGACCATGACGGTCAATTTTAGCACAAGCGGCGCGCCGAAACGGGCGCATCTTGAACCGATTCGCGCGCCGCGTGAGTTTCGCGCGAATGGATCCCCCCTCGCTTAGCCTCACGCCATTCCTCATCTTTTGCGCGCGACCAACGCCCGGAAGAAAGTCGGCGGCATGGCGCGAAGCTCGACTTCGGCGAAACCGGTCCGTTGAAACATCTCGTCGAATTGCGAAAGGGTGTAGGCGTCGCCATTTGGCGTCGTGCCGAGCATCATCAGGCTGAACGAAGCGGCGATCGGCGGATTGATTCGATCTTCGTCCGGGATGAATTCGACGAGCGCGACCCTCCCATCTTCGGCGAGCGCGGCATGAACTCTCCGCAGGATGGTCTCGCACGCCGGCATGTCAAAATGGTGAAGGAAGTTAGCTAGCAAGACGAGATCATAACCGTCGCCATAATCGACTTCGAAAGCGCTTCCGGCGATGGTCTGGAAGCGATCTTCGATCTTCGCTTCGCGCGCGTTCTGGCGGGCCACTTCGAGCACATTGGGCCAATCCAGAGCCGTAATTTTGGCTCGCGGATTGCGCTCAGCGAGCGCGATGCCGAACATCCCATGCCCGGCGGCGATGTCGAGCACTCGCAATTTGTCGGTCGCTCGCTCATCTACGATATTCGCCAGCAACCTCGCGGGCAGGGCCATCATCGGAGCCATCACTTGTGCAAATCGCACCCACATCGGATGCTCCGGAGCGAGCGCTCCGCCATCGGGCATGAGCGTGCCGCCTTTGCGCACAACCTCTTTGAGATCTCCGAAAGCTTCGACGTGCGTCGGAGAGAGAAGGAATTCGATCGAACTCCCGAGATAAGCCGAAGAACGCCGGTCGAGAAAGAGCGATGAGTCACCGGTGAGCGCATAATGATCGCCTTCTTTCGTGAGAAAGCCGATGATCGTCAGATAGTCGCAAAGGATGCGCAACCCGCGCTCAGAAGCGTCACATCTACGGGCCAGCTCTTGAACGGTTTCGTTCTTCTCCCCGATGGCGGTGAAAAGGTCCAGTTCGATCGCCGCTTTGAGCGCGGCGGTGCGCTGATATGCGTTGACCGTTTCAAAGAAGAGCGCCGGTGAAGGCTCCGGCGCGCGGTCGGACTGTTGCGATGACTGTGGTCTCATTGTGAATCTCCCGGAACTCAGATCGGTTGAGTCTGTGCGTGGACTGAGCGATAAAAGCCGCGAATAGCTCGGAATATTCGCCGCCTTGAAATCAACTTGACCCGCCCTCGACCGAGAGGTGGCCGCCTCGCCTCAACCACCCGTGATGATCGAAAGCGGGTCAAGTTACCCAATCCCCAAATGGCCGAAGTCGCCTCGCCTCAGCTTCAGCCCGATTTGGGGATAGGATCTTGTCAAACTCCAACGCGACGCGCCTCCTAAAGCCGCCGCATTGACCGGATCTGCCAATGTTCAGCGCAGACGAAATGAACTTACGGCAACACCCTCTCACTTGCGCATCGCCGTAACGATCGCTTCGGACGATTTTTCGACCATCGGCGAAATCACATCTTCGCCATCGGCTTGCACTTTGGCCTTTAGACCATTCGTCGCGACGATCGTCCCATCGACCTTTTGAAGCTTATAGTCGAGGCTCACCTCGTCTTTGGTCTTGAAATCCCGCGCCACGTCAGCCGCCGTGTAAACGGTCGCAACGGTAGCCGCGCGCGCCGCCGCCTCGCCCGCCGTGTTGCCATACGGGATGTTCCAAACAGCCGCGCCCGCCGCGTTGCCAAGCGCTTTGCCCAGCAGCCCGCCGCCTTTGCCCTTCTTCACCGCCATCTCCGAAAAGAGCACGAAGTCACACTGCTTCTGTTTGGCTTCTTCCAAAGCTTGAACGGGCAATCGAGCGTCGAGCGCGATGACTTCAACGCTCGGGCCCTTCAAGTAACTGGCGAATGAGTTACGCAAACCTTCCGCGGCGAGATTCGGATCGCCACCCGACACTTGCGCTCGCGGCAACGCGAGCCCAATGCGCATGATGCCTTCCCTTTTCGGCGCCGAGACAGAAGTAAAGCCAGCTGGGTTCGCCTGCGGCGCAGAGGCCATAGCTCGGGTCGAATCCATCTCGCTCTCTCCAGACTTCATTTGCGGGGAGAGGCCGGCGAACATCTCTCGTTCATCTTGCACCTCGCGATAGCCCGGCGGGATCTCGAAGAGCGCTGGCTCGAGTTGCGCGACGCTCAACTCGAGCGTTTCGACCATGATGGTCGAGATGACCTGCCCGCCCTCATCGTAGAACTTGACGGTCTGCACGAGAGGATAGCCGCGCCGCCCCGCCCCCGTAGTTCTGAATCTCACGCGATCAACGCAATCCGGTTTGTCGGCGCGCATCGGCTGCATCGGTCTTCGCGGTCCCCGCTCGCAGTCGAAATCATAGTCGAAATCCGCGTACCAACCCTCCTCCTCGATCTTGCCCCGCGACCGATTACAGGCATCAGGCGAAGAGTCCCACGTCGTCGTGATCTTCAGATGGCGCGCCGTCAAGCCGAACATCTGACGACGCTCGCCCGTATCGATGACATCGACCAGATAGGTCACGACGCCTCCACGTCGCATTGGACCAGAACGAGAAGGTTCGACCTTCGTCGGCTCGTTCGTCTCCTCATCCGCCGTAGCGAAAGGCGTGATCTTATAGGTTCGCGTCACCGGCATGAGCTGAATGGAGCGGCGCAGATCACATTGCGTGATGGTCACCATCTGCACCGCGCCCATGCTCTGCTCCGAACGCTCGCGCTTCCCCTTGATGTATGTCGCACTTTCGAAACTCTGCCCACCAGACACAGATGTGCGACTTTTGATCCTCACGTCAGCGTCGGCGAGAGGGCCGATTGCGCTGATGAGAAATAACAGGAAACTGAACTTGATCGCCGACCTCATCTTCACCCTCCTTTGCCTTCTACCCCGCGTTCGAGGAGACCGAACCCGCTGCCCGAAGGAGCCACACGGCCATAGGGCCCTCTCCCCAAAAGCCCTACGCCGTGTGCCCTTCATCCCCCTTGCTCGCATCATCGCTCCCTCCCCAAGCTGATAAACGATGTATAGCAGTAGTAAATCAACAAGTTTGGTGTTGTTTCGACTGCGCCCCCTAAGGTAAAATCGTTCCGTCTGGAAAGCCTCCGGATACGGCGACACTCGGAACCCGCCCGAGAGTCTCTAGCCCCTTGACTCGCAACGAGCGAGATTAAACTTCCGGCGATCCTTCTGTCTTGACAAAAAGTTGAAGAGTGAGTTGACAAATTCCTTACAAGCCTTGCGCGGAGTCTTCATTATGGAGAGAACCTCAACGGCCAACTTAGAGCAATCTCCCTCCCAGTACAGATTCGGTCCATTCACGCTCGATGTCGCCGAGAAGACGCTCTGGCGCGGTGACGAACGCATAGCCATCACGCCCAAAGCTCTTGAGACGCTGCTTGCGCTCGTGGAGCGTTGCGGCCACGTCGTCACCAAAGATGAGTTGATGGAGCGCATCTGGCCCGACACGTTTGTCGAAGAGGTAGGTCTGGCGCGAAACGTTTCGGTGTTGCGCAAGGTTCTAGGGGCCAATTACATCGAGACGGTGCCCAAACGCGGCTACCGTTTCACCGCGCCGGTCGAAAGATCGCCGTCACCGCCCGAAGGCGAGTCGCCAGAAGGATCTGCCGTCATTCAAAGAGCCGAACAAGCGATCGCTGAGCGAGGCCATGAAACGGCGCTCACCGCCACGCCGCTTTTCAAGCGCGAAGTCCCCTCGAGCGCAGGGAGCGACCTTTCGTTCATCAAGAGCAAACCATTTCTCATCGCCATGTTGATGACCGTCGCGCTGCTGCTGATGACGGCGCTTGTTCTCCGGCGAAGCGAGAAGCAGACACATGAAGATGGGGCCGAAATCGCGAAGCTGCGCACGTTGGCCGTGCTTCCGTTCGAGATGCTCGACGCGCGCGCTGGCGATCAAGCTTTCGCCCTCGGCGCAGCCGATGCTTTAGTCACACGTTTGAGCGAGGTCAAACGGTTGGTCATTCGCCCGACCGGCGAAACGCTCGAGCGCGCGCGCAACACGCAGAAGATCACACAGATCGGGCGCGCGCTCGGCGTCGAAGCCGTACTTATCGGCAAGATCCAGCGCGTCGGCGACAGGATGCGCGTCGTGACGCAAATCTTCCGTTCGCAAGACGAGGCGATCATCTGGGCCGAGAAGTTCGATCTCAAAGAGGATGATCCCTTCGATGTCCAAGATCGCATCGCCGAAAAGGTCGTGCGCACGCTCGCCCTCGCCCTAGCCAAAGAAGAGCGCGAACGGCTGCTGCGACGGACGACAGCCGATCCCGAGGCGGAGAAGAGCTACCTTTTGGGTCGCCACTTCTTGAATCAGCGCACGGAAAAGGCGACGAGAAAGGCCATCGAACATTTCCGCGAAGCCATCGCCCGTGATCCGGACTACGTGCTCGCCTATGTCGGTTTGGCAGAATCCTACGCCCTGCTCGGCGACCTCAACTACGCGGAGGCGCCCGAAGCATTCTCACGGGCGCGCGATATGGCACTGCGCGCCATCGCGATTGATCCTGAGTTCGGCCCCGCTTACGCCGTGCTCGCCTTCGTCAAACATCGCTACGATTGGGACTGGACCGGCGCCGAAGAGGATTTCAAACGGGCGATCGCGCTCGCGCCGAACTACGATATGGCCCACTACTGGTATGCGCTCTTCCTGATGACGGCTGGGCGGTTCGATGAGGCCAAAGCGGAGATGGAACGCGCCGTCGAGATCAATCCGCTTTCGATCATCATCGTGACTAACGGCGGGCTCCCATACCTATTCGCCCGCGAATATGACCAAGCGATTGCGCATTTTCAACGCGCGCTGGAATTAGATAGAAACTACTATTTGGCCCACCTTCGCCTCTACGAGACTTACGAGTTGATGGGCGATGACAAACGCGCCATCGAAGCGATGTATGCGGGGCTGGTCGCCGCCGGCAGAACCGAATTTGCCGAAGAACTCATGCGGTCGTACCGCACAATAGGCTATAAAGCCGCCGTCAAGAGCTTTCTCGCGCGCTATCCGTGGCGTCTCGCCTACGCGAACGCATGCAGCTACGCGCGCATAGGCGAACGCGATCTCGCGTTACGAAGCTTGCGGCAGGCGGTGGAGCGGCGCGAAAGCCGACTGGTGTACGCTATGCAGGCGCCTGACTTTGACTGGCTGCGCGCGGATCCCGAATACCAACGACTGATCGCAGAACTTTTGAAACGCAGAAACTAAGATCCCGCTCCCGATCTTTTGGCGAGCGAGGCTCGGCTGACGGCCTCGCGTCGCTCTCGTCTTTCCCCAATGCGATAAGCGCGATTCGGGAAGCGGCGCCACAACCATCAACTCCAGCGCCGCTTCCGATCGGTCGCCAATTGCCCTTCGCAAAGTTTGAGCCTTGTAAGCTGGTCTCGCGCCCCTTACAAGGCTCGTGCGATACAGCGACAGAATTCGCGCTCGCGCTTACTTGCGCCGGCGTCGTTTGATCGCGCCGACCATGCCAGTCAACCCTGTGCCGAGCAACAGCATCGTCGTCGGCTCCGGTACGGGCGTTTGTTGCCCGCAAGGCGGCTGATTCGGACCACCGCAAACCTGTAAGCTCCCGCCCTGGATGAACACGGCGGAATCAAGATTAGCATCAGAGACATCGGCGATGCCGAGGATCAGCACGTTCTCTTGATTAGGGTTCACAGGCGCCACAAAACTCAGCACCGTCGTGAATCCATCCAATTGCGTTTCGTACGGCCCGACCGTGTTGCCCGGAAACGGATTGTTGTCTATGTAGTAACTGCAGTTCGCGCATGGTCCTGCAGCCCTATTTCTACCACTAGCGTGTCCATTGTTGACGTTGTTGATCGCAACGGGCATTGACGTTCCCGGAATCAAGGCATAGTTCGCTCCGTTGACGAAGAAGCCGAAGACATCGTTGTACTGGCTGTCGACGTACTCATTGTACTCCTCCGAACCGAAAACGTAGCTGAACTGAATCTGGTTGCCGTTCGGCACGAACCTGATCTCGAGCAACGTCGCATTGTAGGTATTGGCCCCATTGACCAACCCGGAAAGCAACGAACTGCCCAGCGCGCCGTTATTTGATCCTGAGCTGCCGCTGCCGTTTTGACCTTGAACGAAGGTGGCCAATCCTGTGGTGAGCACGATGCCTTGCGTGATGCCGATGCTCGTGCCACCGCCGGTGAAGGTGCCAGCAGCATTTTGCGCGCCGGTCAAAGTGGCGCTGTTGATAGTGATGCCGCTCGATGAAGAGAGCAGCGCGTTGGCCAATTGTAAAGCGTTGTTATTGTTTGTCACCGTGAGAGTGTCGGCCCGAAGGGAGCCCGCTGCGAGCAGGCAGATGGCCGCGAGAAAGAAGATTTTGAGGGTTTGCCGCATCTTTATCCTCCATATTTGATGTGGCACTTCAAGAGGGTTAAGGGCATGCCAGCGCGCGCCACCTGGGGCACAATGCGACGCACGACGGCCTGTGCGAAAACGTTCGGTTGCTCACCAGTCTCGCCCTCCGCGCTAGAATCGACGCGAAACGATCCGTTCGCCCTTTTCGACCGCGCGAACTGACTCTGACTGCACCGCCCTAACGCGCGGTGATTGCCTTACCCATACGACCTGGCTTTTTTCGATCTGGCTGCAACCGCATGGCGTTTACCTTAGAGCCTTTCGCACGATCCGTCTTTGAAAGAAGCTGACAATTCTTTGAAAGAAAGTTTACAGGCCAATTTCGATCTGAGTTTCAGGAAAAAGCCAGATCTGTAAGGTCGCATCTTTACCTAAGAGCTTCAGGAAGAGTTCAAGCGCAAAGCTCGAATGTGTGAGGTTTGTTTCATCCGAATGGCCAAACACGCGCCGAACCGTTTCGAAACCCGCCGAACTATGGCAGTGCTGCGTTGCCTTCGCCATGAGAGATCAATAAAAATCTTGCGTTTTCGGCTTCTTCGCCAGAACGTCTTCGACAAGCGTTCCGGCGCGGCGAGTGAATCTAACCATTGACTCGAACGCCGAGTGAGGGATGGTCACAGATTGCGCCCGTCGCTCTTGTGAGCGACGATGAAGGCTGGTTGTCGGTCGAAAGGGATGGTCACAGATTGCGCCCGTTGTCCCAGATAGCGCGCCGGTTTTTGACCAGCTCCCCTCGACGCGCTATGCGCGAAGATCGTTTCGCCCGGCGTCGCAGGCTGGAGGGATCAGTCGGAAACGGCATGCGATTGCGCGCGAGCCGCCGGATGAGTGTAAGGTAGAAGGCGGCGTTTGAGCTCTTCGGGGATCGGCACGCTCTTCATCGTCTCGCGCTTGACGGCGACCAGCACGAAATGGGCCTCGGCGATCAGATTGGCCTCGCCTTTACGGCGCACCTCGAAATTTATGCGCATGGATTTGTGGCCGAAATGGCCCACATAGGTCGCCACTTCCAACAGGTCATCGAGCTGCGCAGCGCGATAGAAGTCGCATTCCAAGTGAACGCGCGGCAACCATATATCCAACTGATCGAACAGGCGGCTGTAAGGCAAACCGATGGCGCGGAACAGTTCGGTTTCGGCGAACTCGAAGAAGCGTATGTAAGCGCCGTAGAAGATGATGCGCGCGGCATCGACATCGCCCCATCGGACGCGCTCCTCGATGCAGAATTTCCAAGGTTCGTGCAACGACTCTTCTCCGTTCACAGGCTGCTCAAAAACTGGTCCAGCGCGCGATTGAACTCTTCCGGTCGCTCGACGTTCGACAGATGCCCGGCTCCGTCGAGCACCACCAGAGTCGAACCAGCGATCTCGCGATGCATCGCCGCAGACAGCTCCGGCGGCGTCAACTGATCTTCGCGCCCGACGATGATGAGCGTGGGAACGCGGATTTGAGCGAGCAAGTCGCTTTGATCGCGCCGCGCCGCCATGCCACGCTGCGCGGCGGCGATCCCTTGTGGATCGTTGCGCACGACCATCGATCGCAGCCTTTCGCTTATCTCCGGTCGTTCGGCTATGGTCTGCGGCGCGATCAATTTCGGGATCATCTCTTCGGCGATCGCCGCCGCCCCTTCACGCAACGCGCGCTCGGCCATCCGCTCGCGATTGAGTCGCGCCTCTTCCGAATCGGCCTGCGCGCGCGTATCGGCGAGGATGAGGGCGCGCACGCGCTGCGGGAATTGGCGGTAGAAGGCGAGCGTGACGTATCCTCCCATCGAGAGTCCACCGATCACCGCCCGCTCGATCCCCAAGTCATCGAGGAGCGAAGCTATGTCCTGCGCCATTTCTTCCATGGTCGCCGATGGCATCACGCTTGACTCGCCGAAACCGCGAAGGTCGGGCGTAATGAACCGATACTCGTGGCTCAAGGCTTCGACCTGTTCGCTCCACATCGTGCGGTTAAGCGGGAAGGCGTGCAACAGGACGACCGGAAGCCCTTCACCTCGCTCATCGTAAGCCAGCTCGATCCCACCCAGATGCGCAAAGGTCATGGCGCACAACTCCCTTTCGACACCCGCAAAGCGCGTTATTTTACCTGCAAGTGATGACAAAAGCGAACGCGAGCGGATCGCCACCGATTGAGACTCAACGGCGGCGACTCAGGCGAATGCGCGAAGGTTATCTCCGTCACGCGCATTTAGCCTAAAATCTTCGGCAAGGGCGCATGAGGATCCTGCAGATCAGTTCGGCACGAAGCATCGGCGGCGGAGAGAGGCATTTCGTCGATCTCGTCCATGTTCTCGTCCGACGTGGACACGAAGTATATGTCGCGCTGCGCCCTCATTCTCCGCTTCGCGCGCAACTGACCTCGCTACAGCCACGAAACATCTTGACGCTCGGGCTACGTAACGCCGTGGATCTGCTGAGCGCGCGGCAGCTCGCGCGCTTCATCCGCGAACATCGGATAGAGATCGTTCACGCCCATCTTGCGCGCGATTACACGCTCGCCGCGGTCGCCGTCAGATGGGCCGGTTCCGCGCGCCTCGTGCTCACGCGCCACGTGCTCTTTCCGCTGACGAGAATTCACCGTTTGACGCTCGGCAACGCCGCGCGCATCATCGCCGTCTCCCATGCCGTCGGCGACGCGCTACGCCGTCAAGGCATCTTCGACGAAGCGAAGATCAGCGTCGTCCACAACGGCATAGATTGTGAGAGGTTCGCCGATCGGCGGGAAGCCCACCGGTCCGGCAAACTGATCGGAACGATCAGCGATTTTACGGCGATCAAAGGGGCAGAAGATTTCATTCGCGCAGCGAGCCTCGTCGCGCGGCGGCACCGCGACGTTCGATTCGTCATCGCGGGCGAGGACCGATCGCCGGGGCGCGAGAATCTCGCTCGCATTTTGAGGTTGATCGAACGGCTCGATCTCGATGGGAGGATCAGCCTGTCCGGTTGGGTCGAAGACATCGAGTCGTGGTTCGCCGCGCTCACCTTGTTCGTTTCGACTTCGCGTTACGAAGCCTTCAGCCTCGCGATCGTCGAAGCGATGGCGAGCGGCGTTCCCGTGATCGCGACCCGCTCCGCAGGCGCCAGCGAGATCATTACGGATGGCGTAAGCGGATGTCTCGTTCCGATCGGCGATGCCGAAGCGCTGGCGGCAACGATCATCGAACTGCTCGACCGCGCCGAGGAGGCTGAACGTTTGAGCGAGAAGGCCCGCCAGATCGTTCAGCAAAAGTTTTCGCTCGAACGGATGGTCGCCGAAACGGAGGCCGTCTACCGCCAAGCGCTCGCCGATTGAGGCTGGATCAGATGAAAGATGCGATACACCCGCGCGCGCAAGAAACTCCGATTGGCTGGATCAGATGGAAGTCCCTATTCTTCCCAAGTCAGCCAAGGCTTGCCGAAATGGCCGTAGTTCGTCGTTTGTCTGTAGATCGGGCGCAAAAGATCGAGCCGTTCGATGATCGCCGCGGGACGGAAATCGAAACGCGAGACGAACTCCGCCGCCGCCTCATCATCTCCGGTCCCGAAAGTTTCGACTTTGACCGAGACGGGCCGCGCCACGCCGATCATGTAGGCGACTTGGATTTCGACTCGCCGCGCCAACCCTTCCTTAATCAATTGGCGCGCGAGCCAGCGACAGAAATATGCGCCGCTGCGGTCCACTTTCGACGGGTCCTTGCCGGAGAAAGCGCCGCCGCCGTGGCGCCCCATCCCGCCATAAGTATCGACGATGATCTTGCGCCCCGTCACGCCGCAATCGACCGAAGGCCCGCCTTGGACGAAACTGCCCGTTGGATTGACGCTAAAGCGGATCCGCGGATGGAACCAACGGTCGAGAGCGCGCGGCGCGAGACTTTCGATGACATACTGTCGAATCTCATCCTGACTCGTCCCGCTGGCATGCTGCGTCGAGACGACCACATCCGTCACCTCTTTCGGTTCACCAGCCTCGTAAAGCACGGTGACCTGTGTCTTCGCGTCAGGACGCAACCAAGCGCATCGCCCTTCATGTCGGTCCTGCGCGAGCGTTCGCGCCAACCGATGCGCAAGCATGATCGGCAACGGCATCAGCTCTGGAGTTTCGTCCGTCGCATAACCGAACATGATGCCTTGATCGCCCGCTCCCTGTTCTCCGCTGACGTTCTTTCGCGGATCGACGCCTTGCGCTATTTCCGCCGCCTGTTTGCTGATGAATTGAAGAAGACGTAACCCCTCGGCATTGAACGGCTCGCTCGCGTCCGTGTAACCGATGTCCGCCACGGCGCGACGCACGACCGCTTCATGATCGACTTCGGCTTCGGAGGTGATTTCGCCAGCGAGGACGACCGTATCCCCTTTACACAAAGCTTCACATGCGACGCGACTCAGCGGATCACGCTCGAGATAGGCATCGAGAATCGAATCCGAGATGTAATCGCAGACCTTGTCGGGATGCCCTTCGGAAACCGATTCGGAAGTGAAATGCCAGACTCGCATGAGTCCACACGCTCCGCATGATGAGGTTTCGGGCCGGCGCGGCCTGGATGTCATGATAGCTCATGTCGCGCGGTGATTGAACTTTTCGCCTGATGGTCCTGCGGCTTGTGGTCTTGCAGAAACGGCGCACAGATGGGCCGCCGCTATGAGATCAGCGCGCCGCGCGCTCGCGCAGGAGCGCGGCGACATGAGCGCTGATCCTTTGGCCCACCTCTCGTTCCTCTTCCTGATCCTTATATTTGCGACGCGGCCAGAAGAAACCTTTGAGCCCATCGCCGCGCCGTCGCGGCACGATGTGAAGATGAAGATGCGGGACGCTCTGACTGACGCGATTGTTGATGGCCAAGAAGGTGCCTTCAGCTTCGACCGCCGCCTCGACGGCGCGCGCTAAAAGCTGCGCGTTGCTGAAGAACGCGCCGACGAGCGCCGAAGGCAGATCGGGCAAAGTCTGATGATGCTCCTTTGGGATCAAAAGGCAATGGCCCGGGAAAAGGGGTCTATGGTCCAGAAAGGCGAGCGTCGCCTGATCCTCGAAGACGATGCTCGCTTCCCTCTCCCCTCTAACTATCTGACAGAAGACGCAACCTCGCTCCGCGCTCATTTCGACGTCGTTTCGTCCTTTCGGTTCAGATCATCCTCTCGAGGGCGGATGACCTCGACCGAGCAGGGCGCGCGCGAGGCGACCGCCGCAGCGACGCTCCCCAACGACAGCCGCCCGCTGGAACGAAGACCGCGCGCGCCGATGAACACAGCATCGGCTTGCCACTTCTCCGCCTCTTCGATGAGCGCGCGCTTGGCGCTGCCACGTTGAACGACGACGGTCGTCAGAAGTCCGCGCGCGCGAAGCGGACTGACCATCCTCTCGAGATCTTCGCGCCACCTTGCGACGCTACTTTCATCATCGCGCGCGATCCAACGAAGCGGCCCCATGTCGCTCGGAGAGAGAACGCCATCGAGCGCACTGAGCACACGCACCGCCGTCCCTTCGGGCCAAACGCGCGCTGCCACGGTCTCTAAAGCGGCATGCGAATGCGATGAGCCATCCACGCCGACAATAAGACGAAGCGCATCTTCAGCCGGACGCAAAGGCGCGCGCGCGATGCGCACCGAACACCGCGCTTCGTACAAGACCTTCTGCGAGACGCTACCTAAAACGAAACGCCCCAACGCCGAACGCCCATGGGAACCGACGACGATCAGATCTGGAGACCACTCATCGGCTCGTTTGATCAACCCCCAAGCGGGCGAATCGCCAATGGCTTCGGCTCTGACCTCCCAGCCCGGGAAATGGGCGCGCACGCGCTGACAAGCCACCTCGGCCAATCGCCGCGCTTCTTCGAGCGCCTGGCGCGCATGCGCGCGCGCGCGTTCTAAGCCCAACGGATCAGGCTCCGTCACGGTCGTCCCCTCTTCAGGCCAAAGCCAAACATCGGCCACCGTCATCACCAAAGCCTCCGCGCTCGCCGGCAAGCCAGCGCGCCGCAGATCTTCCAAAGCCGCTTCGGAACACTTCGATCCATCGTAACCGATCAGGATCTTCATCTTCTCGCTCATCTCCGCAGATTCGAGTTTTGGGCCATCTCGGCGCCGGTCCAGATTACACACGCGGCAGCTTAAGAGGAGAGTTTCTGGCGCTTCTGCGTCGCGTACATCTCGCGGATCTCCTCGACGGTCGTCGCATCTTCGGGCGCTTTATCCTCACGGATGAAGCCGACGACGCGCGGGAAACGCAAAGCCAAACCCGTCCCCGACTCATCTTGAGCGCAAGTGTGGACCGGCGAGCGCGTGATCTCGTCGGCCAAGACCGTGATCACATAGCGCGGTTCGACCCACACATCCGGCACGAGGCGCGATTCGACGCGCGCCGGTTTCTCTTCGACCGCATAGCGATCCAGCATCTCGCGTAGTCTGGTCCAGCCTTCGTCCGAAAGCCCGCTGCCGACCTTCGCGATCGTGCAGAACGAATCCCGCTCTCGATCATAGACGGCGGTCAACAGGGCGCCGATCCCGAAACGCGCGCGCGCGCCACGGCCTCGCAAATAACCGACGATTACCACATCGACCGTGTCTTCGAGCTGTCCGCGGTATGCGCGCTTGAGCTTGATCCAATTGAAATTACGCGCGCCAGCCAGATAGGGCGAGTCGAGCCGCTTAGCGATGATCCCCTCCATGCCGCGCTCGACCTGCGCATCGAAAAAGCGCTGCAACTCATCCGCGCTCGCAGTGATGATGCGTTCAACTGGCCTGATGCGCCCAGCCTTTTTGATGATCCCTTCCAGCGCTTCGCGCCGCGCTTGATACGCTAGTTCGGTATAATCCCGGCCATCGACATAAAGAAGATCGAAGACGACGAGCGCCAACGGGAATTCGCGTGCCATCTCTTCGATGCCGTGTTTGCGCTTGCGCTTGACCGTCACTTGGAAAGGATAGAACTCGCCCGTCGCTTCGTTGATGGCGACCGCCTCGCCTTCGATGATCGCTTGGCGCGCCGCGACTTGCGCCTTGATGGCCTCGGCGATATCGGGGAACATTCCCGTCATCCGTTCGAGATTGCGCGAGAAGATCTCGACCCTCTCGTCGTTTAGATGGACCTGGCAACGGAGCCCATCCAATTTCGCTTCGACCGCGCACCGGCCCAGTCGCGCGATGATCTCTTCGGCGCTCGGCAAACGCTCGGCCAACATCATGCGCACGGGATTTCCGACGCGCACATGGAAACGACTCAACGCCTCGATCCCCTGCTCGCGCATCGTCCGCAGGACGAGGCCGAGATCTGAACAGAGGTTATAAGCGCGCTCGATCAAAGCGCGCGCTCTTTTGCTATCGTCCGAAGTGCGGGCGATCGCTTCGATGATGGTCGGCGCGCCGATCCCCAAACGCATCCGCCCGAGCGCGAAGCGAACGATATAACGCGCCGCGCGCGGTGACGTTCGCCCGAGAAGCGCGGCGAGCTTTTGCGCCTTCCCTTCGACGCTCCCCGGCCCGCTCGTGCGCGCGATCTCGAGCATCGCCGCGTAAGCTTGCGTGACGGTCAGCCCCCTTTGCCGCCGTGACTTGAGGAGCTCTTCCGCAACCGAACCCAAGTCGCCTAACCGTTTGTAACGCGCGATGACTTCCCTTTCTTCAACCCCAGCAGCGATGGCAATCGCGCGCGCGACCAAACGTTCGCCCATGCCGATCTCGACCCCGGCGAAGGCCGGGAGCAGGCGCCCTTCGCAAAGATAAGCGAGTTCGGCGGTCTCCTCCGGATCGGCGCGCGCAAAGAGCTGGCCCAGCAACTCGTACATCCGCAACCGCTCGGTCGTCCCCTCCAACTTCTCGAAATACTCGGCTAGCGTTTCAAAGCGCATCTCATCCGCCTCAATCCCTCAATCCGCCTTCGGCCTCCCCCTCAGAAGCTCTCTCCGCCCGCGCCGCTTCGAGAAGATCGCGCACCTCTTGGTCGCTCATCTGCGAAAAGTCTTCGTACCACCGGCCCACTCCGTCGAACGGTTCGGGCGTCATCACGGCGACGCAATCGACCCCTTCCTCACGCCGCAAGCTCTCGCACGTCGCGGGCGCTGCGACCGGAACGGCGACGATGATCTCCATCGGACGCTGCTTTTTGAGCGCGGCGACCGCTGCGCGCATGCTCGCTCCGGTCGCTAACCCATCATCGACGATGATGATCGTGCGCCCTTGGATGAGCGGCGGCGGCTGCTCGCCCCGATAGATCCGCTCGCGCCTTTCGAGTTCGCGCATCTCGCGCAGAGTCACCGCTTCGACCACCTCGCGCGGGATGCCCAGATAGGCGATCACATCTTCGTTGAGCACGCGCACGCCGCCGGTCGCGATGGCTCCCATCGCCAGCTCCTCTTGCCCGGGGACGCCCAATTTGCGAACGATGAAGACATCGAGCGGAGCGCCGAACCTGCGCGCGATCTCATACCCGACCGGCACGCCGCCGCGCGGAAGGGCTAGGATCAGAAGGTCCGGGCGCTGCGCATAGGGCGCAAGCGCATCGGCCAAGAGTCGCCCGGCCTCCCTTCTGTCGCGAAATCTCATGGGCGCCATTTCGTTACCGCTAGCTCAGCTTTTCGCCTTCAACCCTCTGGAAGCGCTCGATCGCGACGCGCTGCGCGGAGAGCGAAAGGCTGGACCGATCATCGCGCTTCACTCTTCGATCCGGCCCACATCAAAGCCAAGCGGTGCGCTCCGCAGGCTCACCTTTCGCCTCCCTCCTCTTCACAATCGGGGCAGCGTATCGGATTATCGAGCCCCATCTTGATGACCTCGCTGGCGCGCTCGAAAGTCCGCCCATCGACGAAGAACCTCTGGCCGCAGAGCGCGCAGAGCAGTTCGTAACGATTCTCGTCCGTCCGGTGTCTGGTCGGCCTCGGCCCCGACTGCCAGTCTGAATCCAGCTCAGATCTGAGCTTTGGCATGCTGCCTCCTCGGTCTCGCTTCTTTTGCGAAGCCCATAATAGGCCATTTCCGCATGCAGCCAAAGCCCGCGAAAATCTTCCCCGAAACGCTCAAGGGAACTGGGCGCGTTCAATCCGCGATCCACAGCGGTCTGTGATATCATCTAAATTTTACGATGCCCGATTCCAGGAGTCTCCGTAATGCTCTATCTGTCGCAGATCTTGGGTCGCCCGATACGCGATCGCGAGGGCGAAAGAGTGGCGACGATCAAAGACGTGATCGCGCGCCTCGGCGAAGACCATCCGCCCGTGACGGGATTGGTGGCGCGCTATCGCCGGCGCAACTTCTTCCTGCCGCGCGCCCAGCTCGTCGAATTGAATGAGCAAGGGGCGCGGCTGGCGCGCGACGTGCTCGACCTGCGCCCCTTCGCCCGTCGCGAGGGCGAAGTGCTGCTTGCGCGCGATGTCCTCGATAAGCAGTTGATCGACGTCAATGGCAAGAGAGTGGTGCGCGTCAATGACGTGCTCCTTCTCGAAGTGGGAGGCGAATGGCGCGTCACCGGCGTCGATATAAGCCTGCAAGGGCTGCTCCGGCGGCTCGCCCCGGCGGGATTGTTCGCCACAAAACGCCCGGTCGAAGTCATCGACTGGGCCAACGTGGGTTATCTGGCGACGGATGCAGCGACCGTCCAGTTGAAATCTTCGCGCGATAAGCTGGCGCGCCTCCACCCCGTAGAGATCGCACGTCTGGCCCAAACGCTCTCCTACCATCAAGGCGCCGAAGTCGTCGAATCGCTCGATGATGAGACCGCTGCCGAGACGCTCGAAGAGATGCCCGAAGAGCGTCAGGCGCGCATCCTCGGCGAGATGGACGAAGAACGGGCCGCCGACATCCTCGAATGGATGTCACCCGACGAAGCGGCGGACGTCCTCGGCGATCTGCCCGAAGAGAAGGCCGAAGATCTCTTCAATCGCATGGAAATAGAAGAACAGCAGACGGTCGCCGAACTGCTGCCCTATGCGGACGATACCGCTGGCGGGCTGATGACGACCGAGTTCGTCGCCCTGCCCAAAGATATTACCGTCGGCGAAGCGGTCGCGCGCTTGCGCGAGATGGCCCAAACGCCCAACATGATCTATTACCTCTATGTCGTCGAAAGCGAGGACTCTTGGAAATTGGCCGGCATCATCACGCTCCGCAACCTGATTCTCGCCGATCCGCGCGCGCGGCTCGAGGATGTGATGCGCAAGGATTTCCAGACAGCTCATCCGGATCAACCGGCGCGCGAAGTGGCCCAGCGCATCGCCGAATACAATCTGCTCGCGCTTCCGGTCGTCGATGACGATGGCGACATCCTGGGGATCGTCACCGTCGATGACGCGATGGAGATCCTTCTTCCAAAAGGCTGGCGACAGCGTCTGCCGAGGTTGTTCGGTTGATCCTTCTCGCCGCCTTTGCGCGCCACAGACCGACTCGGACAAAAGATTAGAGTTTGCTGTGCTCGTCCAGTCGCCTGTGTTACCGACACGGACGAAAGCCCGGGCAAGCGAGTTTAGCCGCCTTCAAAGCTGCGATAAGACGAGGATTCGATCGGTGATAGAACGCAGGGTGAGCATCGAGAACGCAACGCGCTACTGGCGACGCAGCGTGCGCCGCATGCGACGCGCCGTCACGCGGCGCTCACGTTTATTGACCTTCCTCGCGATCCTTGGCCCAGGCATGGTCGCCGCAAACGCCGGCAACGACGCGGGCGGAATCGCGACTTACGCTTCGACCGGAGCGAGCTACGGCTACCGGCTGCTCTGGGCCCTCATCCCGGTAACGATCAGTTTGGCTATCGTGCAGGAGATGTGCGCGCGCATGGGCGCCGTCACAGGCAAGGGCTTAGCCGATCTGATCCGCGAACGTTTCGGCGTGCGATGGACGGCGCTCGTCATGCTCGCGCTGCTGATCGCCAATGCGGGCGTCACCGTCTCGGAGTTCGTCGGCATCGCCGCCGCGACGGAGCTCTTCGGCATCCCGCGCTACATCTCCGTCCCCATCGCCGCCCTCGCCGTCTGGTGGCTCGTCATCCACGGCTCGTACCAGCGCGTCGAGCGCGTCTTTCTTACGATGTCGCTCGTCTTCCTCAGCTACATCGCCGCCGCCTTCTTCGCTAAACCCGATTGGAGTTCGGTCCTCAGCGAAACGATCCGCCCCTCGCTCCAAAACGATAGCGAATACCTCTTCACTTTGATTGCGCTCATCGGCACGACCATCTCGCCCTACATGCAGGTCTTCGTTCAATCATCGGTCGTCGAACGAGGGATGACGGCCAAAGACTATCCGCAGATCCGCATTGACGTCTGGTCCGGGACGATCTTCTCCAACCTGATCGCCTTCTTCATCATCGTCTCGACCGCCGCAGCCCTTTACCCTTACGGGATAAAAGTCGATACGGCCGCCGACGCAGCGCGCGCACTTGCGCCGCTGGTCGGCAAATACGCTGAAACGCTCTTCGCCATCGGGCTTTTCGGCGCCTCGATGCTGGCCGCAGGCGTCCTTCCGCTCGCCACAGCCTACTCGCTCAGCGAGGCCTTCGGTTTCGAAAAGGGCGTCTCCCACAGCTTCCGCGAAGCGCCGATCTTCCTCGGCATCTTCACCTTCCTCGTCGCCGTCGGCGGATTGGTCGCCATTTTGCCCGGGTTGCCGCTGATCCGCGTCCTCCTCGTCACACAAGTCATCAATGGGCTGCTCCTGCCCGTCCTGCTCGTCGCCATCCTGCGCTTGGCGAGCGATCGGGAACTGATGGGCCAGTACGCAAACGGCCCCGTCCACAACCTGATCGCCTGGCTGACGGCGGCGGTCGTTTCGGCCCTTTCGCTCATCTTCATCCTTCGCTCGGTCGCGAGTTAGAGGCACCCCTCGGCCCCATCAGCTTGACAAGAGAAGACTCAAGCTTTATTATAATAACTTGCTCATGGTCAAATACCGCTCCCCGAGGAGGTGTGGCTGTCATGAACGCGACTCGCTACGATCCTTTCCGCGATCTTCGCGCTCTCCAAGATGAGGTCAATCGCCTGACGGCCAATCTCTCGCGCGCCTTCAGCGACGAAGGCATCGAACGAGGGGATTGGACGCCGAAAGTTGACATCTACGAGGACCGCGATCAGATCGTCATCGAGGCAGATCTGCCGGGCATGAAACGGGAGGACGTCGAGTTGACGCTCGAAAATAACGTCCTGACGCTGCGCGGCGAGCGTCGGCTCGAGAATCGAACTGACAACTATCACCGCATCGAACGCCCCTATGGCGTCTTCTCGCGCTCTTTCAACCTGCCGCAGACGATCGCCACCGAAGGGGTGACAGCTGAGTACAGAGACGGCGTACTGCGCATCGCGCTGCCCAAGCGCGAGGAGGTGAAAGCCCGTCGCATCGAAATCTTGGGCGAAGGCGAACCGCAGAGAGAGCCGACCGCGGCCAATGCGCGGGACGTGAGCGTCGCCGGTTAACGTGCGGCGCACAAACCTTTTCTCAAGGAGAGACCGCAATGGCGCGAGACGTTTTGGATCCGATGCGCGATCTGATCGCTTTGCAGGAGCGCGTTAACCGCCTGTTCGAAGGCTTCGCCCATCAAGGGCGCGGCGCCGGGGCTGACCTCGAGCGGGGAGAGTGGACGCCCGCCGCCGATGTTTACGAGCAGGATGACGCTTTCCTCGTGCTGCTTGACATCCCGGGCGTGCGCCGCGAGGCGCTCGAGGTCGATTTGAACGAAGACCGTCTGACGGTGCGCGGCGAACGCACGGCGGATCGCACGAACGCGCGGCGAGCTGAGCGTCCGATCGGGCGCTTCGTGCGCAGCTTCGCGCTCCCGCCGACGGTCGATCGCGCTGGGATCGTCGCAGAGTATCGCGATGGTGTGTTGACGCTGCGACTTCCCAAACAGAAGAAGCCCGAATCGCAGCGCATGCGCATCGAAATCAAATGATCTTCGGAATCTCAAGGGAGGGATTATGCGCGAAGAGAACGAGAAGGAGAGACCGAACGGCGAGGCCGAGGAGGAACCGAAGATCAGAGTGACCGACAAGCGGCGAGTTTCCCCCGACGGTGAAGCGAAGCTTGTGCCCGAAGGATCGGGCGAGATTAGCGCCAAACCGAGTTACGTCGAGCAGTTGGAAGCGCGCACGCTCGCCGCGGAGCAGAAATTGACGGAGGTGCAGGCGCGTTTCGAACAACTCCGCGATGAGCTTCAACGCGAGACCGACGCCACGCGCCAACGACTGGCGCGCGCTGCCGATGAGCGCATCGGGCGCGAGAAGGCCGCCTTCATCGCCAAGCTCCTGCCCGTTTTGGACAATCTGCGGCGCGCGCTCGAAGCGGCGGAAAAGCAAGGTGCGCCGGAGGCCCTGCTCGACGGGATCCGCGGCACGATCAGCGGCTTCGAAGCGACGCTCGCTTCCGAGGGCGTCGAGCCCATCCCTTCAGTTGGTCTCCACTTCGATCCGCAAGTGCACGAGGCCGTCGATACGGTCGAAGTGGCGCCTGAGCAAGATGGCATCATCCTCGACGAATATACGCGCGGCTATCGCATGGGCGATCAACTGCTGCGTCCGGCGCGCGTGCGAGTCGGTCGGGCGCATGCCGGGGCGCAGCGTGCGACCGAATGAGTTTGGGCACGCAGAGGCGGAAGGGGGAGCTTTTTAATGCTTTTATTCGATTAGGGGCGAAGGTCAAAGCGACGGCGCGCGGGAGACTGCGTCACGCTTTGCGCACGACAGAGATCTTCGACTTTGAGCGAGACGTCAGCTCCGTTGATATCGACAGCGGTCGATTATGGTATCATTAGAGCTAGACAAAGAGCGCAACGGTCGTCTTTGTCTAGGACATCTAAGAACGTGCGACGCGGTTGAGCGAGATCCGAAGGGACGAAGATGGTAGACATCGGAACGTACAAGGACCGATTCGGTGAAACCGGCAAGCGTATTTTCGAACACGCGATGCGCGAATCGCGTCGGCGCGACCAGAACTATCTGGCCGTCGAACATATCATCCAAGCGCTGGCGACCGAGGAGGCCGAACTATTCAACGCGACGATGCGCGATCTTTCGCTCGATCCGCGCGTCGTCAAGATACAGATCGAAAAACGCCTCGACAACGCGCGCTTCCAACATGTCGGCAAGGGGTTGCGCATCGCCCCCGAGACCATAGATCTTTTCAAGCGCGCGATGGAGCGCGCGCGCGCGCAAGGGCGCAAGGTCATCGAAGCGACCGATCTCTTCATGGCGCTTGCGCAGGATGGACCGTTCGTCGAAGTTCTGCGCAACTTCGGCGTCAGCCCGGAGGCTTTTGTGGAAAATGTACGTTCACGTGTACGGGCGCGCGAGTTGGAGGAGGAGCAATATCGCAAGAAGTTCGAGCTTCCTCCGTATCTGAAACATTTCGGCGTCAGCTTGAACAAGCTGGCGCGCATGGACAAGTTGCCGCCGACCATCGGGCGCGAGCGTGAGATCCGCCAGATCATCGAGATCCTCTGCCACCGCGAACGGGCCAATTCACCCATGCTCGTCGGCGAACCCGGCGTCGGCAAGACGGCGGTGGTCGAAGGGTTGGCGCGTTTGATCGAGCTCGAACCCGAAAAGGTCCCGGCGCGGTTGCGCAACGCGCACATCGTTCAGCTTCAAATGGGCGGCATCGTCGCCGGCACGATGTTGCGCGGCATGTTCGAAGAGCGCATCAAGGGCATCATCGATGAGGTCAAAGAGCGCGAGAACATCATCCTCTTCATCGATGAGGCCCACACGATCATCGGCGCTGGCGCGGCGCTCGGCACCTCGAGCGATGCGGCCAATATGTTCAAGACGGCGCTCGCGCGCGGCGAGATGCGCATCATCGGCGCGACCACGCTGACCGAGTACAAGGAGTACATCGCCGAAGACGAGGCGTTGGCGCGCCGGTTCCGGCTGGTCAAGGTCGAGGAGCCCTCTTTGGCCGAAACGCGCGAGATCCTCTACGGGCTTCGCCCGCGCTTGGAGCGCAACTACTCGGTGACCATCTCGGACGAAGCGATCAACACGGCGCTCGAGATGGCGCCCCGCTACATACGCAATCTCCATCTGCCTGACAAAGCCATCGGCTGGTTGGACACGGCGGCGGTCAAAGTCGAGATCAACGAACCGCACAGCCTCGTCGTGCGCCCTGAGCACATCATCGAGGTGATCTCGCAAGAATCGCGCATCCCGCGCGACATGATCTTCCGCGACACCACGGACCGCTTCGCCAACATGGAGGCGGAGCTCGCCAAGCGGGTCATCGGGCAGAAAGAAGCGATCCGCGCCGTGGCCCAGCGGCTTCGTTTGAACAAGGGGCCGCTCAAGGAGAACTACTACAAGCCTGACGGCGTGCTCCTCTTCCTCGGTCCGACCGGCGTCGGCAAGACCGAGCTGGCCAAAGCGGTCGCCGAGTTCATGTTCGGCGATGAGGAGAAGATGATCCGCATCGACATGAGCGAGTATGCGGACGGCACGGTCGGCATCGAGAAGCTGATCGGCATGCCGCGCGGCATCGTCGGCTCCGAACGTGGCGGCATCTTGACCGAGCAGTTGCGCGAAAATCCGTACACCGTGCTTCTGCTCGACGAAGTCGAAAAGGCCTCGCCGTATCTGATGAACATCTTCTTGCAAGCCTTCGATGAGGGCTGGATCACGGATGGGCGCGGCAAGAAAGTCTATCTTTCCGACGCCATCATCATCATGACTTCGAACCTCGGGTCGGAGAATTTCCGCAAGTATGAGAAGCCTCTCGGCTTCGGCACCAAGACGGTCGGCGACATGCGCGCCATCAAGAATGAAGTCCTGAAGGCCGCCGAGCAACGCTTCTCGCCCGAGTTCCGCAATCGTATCGATGAGATCATCGTCTTCTCTCCGCTCACGATGGATGAGGTGAAGCAGATCGCGGAGCTCTACCTGAACAAACTCCGCGGTCAGATGGAACGGCAAGGCAAATCGCTCGAGGTGAGCGAACCGGCGGTCAACCTCTTGACCGAACGCGGCTTCAGCCCGACCTACGGCGCGCGCTTCCTGAAGCGGCATATCGACGAGAAGGTCAAGCTGCCGATCACGGCGCTGTGGAAGACGGCTGACCGCTTCATCGTAGACGTCGAGGAGAACGAGGTCATCGTTCGCGCGGCCCATTGAGCGCCGATTTTGACGAGATGAAGCTGAGGCGGGAGGGAGAGCTTCTCCCTCTCCGCCTCTTTTCAGATAACGACCCATGCGCGCGAAGAGATGCGATGCGATCCTCTTTATCGCCCTTCTTCTATTGCCCTCGCTCGCCCGACCGGCGAACGAACTCTCGGGAAGTGTTCCGGCGCAAACGTCAGATCGCCCCGCGAGCGGGCGCGCCGAACAGATCATCGAACGCGCCACGAAAGCGCTCGGCGGCAACGCCTATCTGAACGTCCGTTCGATCACGAGCCGCGGGCGCTACACGCCGTATCAGGATGGCAAGCCGACGCTCCCCGTCGCGTTTGTCGATTATCTCGTCTATCCGGACCGCGAACGCACGGAGTTCCGCGCGAGCGAAGGGCGCATCATCCAAACGAACGTGGGGGCGAGCGGATGGATCTATGATGGCGCAGCGCGCACGCTCCGCGATATGAAACCGGATCAGATCGAGGACTTCAAGCGCGCCATGCGCACCAGCTACGATAATCTGCTGCACGGATGGTGGCGACGCGAAGGCGCCAGCTTAAGTTACGTCGGGCGGCGCGAAGCGGGACTGGCGCAACGCAACGAAGTCGTGCGCCTGACCTATCCCGACGGGTTCAACGTCGAGTTCGAATTCGACGCGAAAAGCGGTTTGCCAGCCAAAGCCGTCTACAGGCGGAAAGACGAGAAGGGCGAGGAGACGACCGAAGAGGACCGCTTCCTGCGATTCCTCGAGATCGAAGGCGTGATGTTCCCGTTCGTCATCGACCACTACCGCAACGGCGTTCAAACGAGCCGCGTCAATTACGACGAAGTCCAGTTCAATCGCCCGATCCCTGACGCGCTATTTGCGCGCCCGGCGGATGCGCGCGCCGTCAAATGAGTTCGGGCGACGGTTAAAGCGTTCCTCGCTCGCCCACTTCGACCGAATCGCTCTCTTCGCTCTCGACCGCGTTCCGCCTTCGCTCTCCGCTCATGCGCGCGGTCAGTCGCGCGAAGAGCTCCTCGTACTGGTCCACCACGCGCTCCCAAGAATATCGCTCGCGCACGCGCGCTTGCGCGCGCTGCCTATAAGCGTTAACGAGCGCGCCGTCCTGCAAGACGCGCTGCAGCTTTACGACCAGATCATCCTCATCGAAGTAGACGATGCCGGCTTCGCCGACGACCTCAAGATTCTCTGGCGTAGCGAGCGTAAGCACGCAGTTGCCATATCCCATCGCTTCGACCAGAGCTGGGTGCGTGCCGCCGACCTCCGTCGCGTGAACGTAACAATAGGCGTTCTGCTGCAGCGCGCGATAGGCTTCGCCGAAGACGAAGCCGGTGAAGATTATCCGGCGATCGCGGCGCGCGCGCGCGCGCAGATCGCTGATGTAATCGTGCGCGTAAGGGGCATCGCCGACGATCAGAAGTTTGCGCGACGTGCGCACGCGCTTGAAAGCCTCAATGACCAAATGAGCGTTATTCTCCGGCTCCAAGCGCGAAACGTAGAGCACATACCGATTGGGTTCCACGCCCCAACGCCGCACCGTGAGCGGATCGGCGCGTCGTTCCACCTCGGCCCCGTAGGCGATCATCACCGATGGGCAGCGATATTTGGCGAGATAGTAGTCCTGAATGACGCGCGCGTCCGTCACCAGCTCATTCGGCAACCACGTCGCCAACCTCTCGGCCAACCGATAATAACTGCGTCCCAACCAGTTCCACTTTTTGCGTTTGTGTTCGAGCCCATCGACGTTGATGGCAACGGGCGTCCCGCACGCGCGCAGCAGAGGGACGAAGACGACGTTCGCCGCATTGCAAAAGAGCGCGACATCGTACCGCTTCGCCATCGCGTGAAGCGTCGATAAGAATGTGTGCACGATCGTGTCGAAATACTTGTGGCGGATCGTCGGCAGGACCTTCAAACGCACGCCGCGATATTCGAGTTGACGCGGGCTGACATAGTGCGAGCGACAATAGACGGTCACATCATGTCCGCGCGCGACGAGCCTGGTGGAGAGTTGCTCAGCGAAAGTTTCGAAACCGCCATAACTGGCGGGCACGCCCCGCGTTCCGAGAATCGCAATCCGCATCGTTTGATTCACAGAGGTCCAGAGGCCGAAGGTCGGTCAACGTCGTAAGGCGGCGAAATCGACTCGGGCCTCCGCCTCCTACCTTCCCTCAAGGGCTCGTTTATACGCGTCCAAAGTCAAGCGCGCGGTCTTTTGCCAGCTGAACCGGCGCGCGCGCTCAATCCCGCGTCGACTCAACTCGGCCCGCAAGCGCTCATCCTCGATCAACCGCTGCAACGCTTCCGCCAGCTCCGTCTCATCGAACGGGTCCACCGTCAAAGCGGCATCCCCTACGACTTCCGGCAAACTCGTGCGATTGCCGACGATGACTGGGGTGCCGCACTGCATCGCTTCGAGCGGGGGCAGACCGAAACCTTCGAAGTAAGAAGGGTACACGAAACATCGCGCGCCCGCATACAATGCCGGCAGATCTTCCTCCGGCACATATCCAGTAAAAATGACCGCTTCGCCGAGCCGCTCCGCCGCGCGCATCGTCTCTTCGTAAAGCCACGCGCGCTTTCCGACGATGACCAGTTGTGGGAGCATAGCTTGCCTTCCCTTCCGTTGCAAGCGAAGGTAGGCGTCGAACAGACGTCGCAGATTCTTTCGCGGTTGGATCGAGCCGACAGCCAGAACGTAATCGCCCGCGATGCCATACCGCTTGCGCACGCGCCACAACCTTCGTTCGTCCTCGATCGGAGCGAAATGCGGCGCGGCGGCGAGCGGCGTGACGGCGATCCGTTCCGATTCGATCCCGTAGGTTTCAATTAGATCGCGCCGCGTATACTCGGATGGGACGATGATCCGAGCCGCCCTGCGCACGGTCCAGCGCACGGTCAAACGCAACTGCATCCAACTCCGGCGGTGGAAAGTTTCCGGCAGATGTTCGAAAGCCAGATCGTGAACGGTCACGACGATCGGGCATGGCGCGAACGGCGGCGCGGTGAACTGAACGTGAAGCAGATCGACCGGGCGGCGTTTGAGCTCGAGGACGAAGCTCAGCGGGATGCGGATGATCGGCGTGTGCGGGAGCGTTCGTCGCAAGCTGAAATTGGGCCAGCGCCCCTCGAAGCGTTCGATCGCCTGCCGCTTTGTGACGTAGAGCGTGTAGCGGTTCTCCCGATCGACTTCCGCTAAAGCTTCGATGAGATTGGCGATGTAGGTCTCGTTGCCCGCTAGTTTCGTGCCAACGGCGTGAGCGTCAATGGCGATGCGCATAAGGAAGCAGGACCAGCTTCGATTCTCGCTAGAGGAGCGACTTGTAGAAGCTGGCTCTTGGCTTTAAAAGCCTCATCACCAGCCTCAATTCTCGCTGGAGGAGCGACTCTGGCGGCTTCAGCGCGATGCAAAGCATGAGCCCTTTCCGAGCGAATCTTCCTGAAGCACGCCGCGGAAACTGCGCCGGTGCAAAGGGCATGGGCCGTGAATCCGCAAAGCCTCAAGATGTGCGCGCGTGCCATAGCCGACGTGACTGGCGAAACCGTAGGCCGGATAGAGCGCATCGCACTCGCGCATCAATCGATCGCGCCATGTTTTAGCGATGACCGAAGCGGCGGCGATCGAAGCGGAGATGGCATCGCCGCCGACGATCGCGCGCTGCGCCAATCCGCTCCCGGGCAATCGCATCCCATCGATCAGAAGGTAATCTGGGCGCGGGTCGAGCCTGTGGAGCGCGATCATCATCGCGCGGCGCGTCGCTTGCAGGATATTGATGCGGTCGATCTCTTCGGCGGAAACTTCACCGATCCCAATGGCGATGGCCGTACGCTTCAACTCTTCGGCGATCCGCTCCCTTTCGGCGGGCGAAAGGCGTTTCGAATCATCCAAGCCATCGGGAAGCGGAGCGCAAGGGTCCAAGATCACCGCCGCGGCGACGACCGGTCCAGCCAATGCCCCGCGCCCCACTTCATCGAGCCCGGCGATGAGGCGAAAGCCCGCAGCGCGCGCTTCCTCCTCGAAAGAGGTTCCGACGAGCGAGATTCGCTTCTTCGACGACGGCATCGACGCTCAGGCGATTCTCCCAGCGCTGAACTAGCTCGAAGCTTTGGCATTCTGTTCGCCGTTCTGCGCCCCGCGCATATCGCGCTCGCGCACGCGCGACGCTTTGCCGCGCAGTTTGCGCAGGTAGTAGAGCTTGGCGCGCCGCACGCGCCCCCGTTTGACGACATCGATGTGATCGATGATCGTCCCATGCAACGGGAAGATACGTTCAACGCCTACGCCGAAGCTCGTCTTGCGGACCGTGATCGTCTCGCTCGCGCCCCGCCCGCGCCGCGCGATCACGATCCCCTCGAAAGCCTGTAAGCGCTCCTTATTCTCCGACTCCTTGATGCGCACGTGAACGCGCACCGTATCGCCCGGCCTGATGTCAGGCAAATCGTTACGAAGCTGTTCCTTGTCGATCCCATCCAATTGATGCATGATGCCCAATCTCCTTACTCTACGATCTTTCAAAGCCCTTCCTCGCGCTTGATCTCTTCGAGCAATCGACGGTCCTCCTCGCTGAGCGGCGCGCGCGCCAGCAGATCCGGACGGTTGCGCAGCGTCTTACGCAAAGCCTCCTTCCGCCGCCAAGAAGCGATGCGCGCGTGATGGCCGCTCAGCAGGACCTCGGGGACGCGCATCCCGCGAAAATCTGCTGGGCGCGTGTAATGCGGATGATCTAAAACGCCCGCGCTGAACGATTCGTGCGTCGCCGAAGTCTCGCTTCCCAAAGCCCCCGGCAAAAGCCGCGTCACCGCATCCACCAGGATGACCGCCGCAGGCTCTCCGCCGGAGAGGACATAATCGCCGATTGAAAGCTCATCCGTCGCCAAAGCCTGCGCGACACGCTCATCCACCCCCTCATAGCGCCCGCAGATCACGATGAGGCGTTGCGCGTTCGCCGCCAGTTCCGCCGCGATCCGTTGCGTCAACTGTCTGCCTTGCGGCGAAAGGAGGATGACGCGCGTGCCCTCCGGCAGCTCGCGCGACGACCGCGCTCCGGTCAACTCCTCAACCGCCGCGAAGATCGGTTCAGGCTTCATCACCATGCCATCGCCTCCGCCGAAAGGCCGATCATCGACCGTGCGGTGACGATCGCTGGTCCAGCGACGCAGATCATGGACGCCGATCTCGATCAAACCGGCGGCGCGCGCGCGTTTCACGATCCCGTAGTCAAAGACCGAACCGAAGAAATCCGGGAAGATCGTGATGATATCGAAGCGAAGCACTTTTCCCTAAGTCGGCGAAGGAGGCCCTCTTCATCCCCCGCCGTTCATAGATCGAGCAACCCTTCGGGCGCATCGACGCGGATCAACTTACGCCGCGTGTCTATCTCAACGCAGATCTCCTCCGCCAGCGGGATCAAATAATCGCGCCCAGGTCTGCGCTCGTCATCCACGATCAAGTTGGGCGTCCCCCCTGTCTGCCAGACGGCTCGTACCCGCCCTAGCTGATCGCCCGCGACGGTTTCAACGCGACAGCCTTCGAGCTGCCATTCGTAGAACTCACCCTCACCTAAAGGGACGCATTCCGCTTCCGTCACGGCAAGTTCGCAACCGACGAGCTCTTCAGCTCGCTCGATGGAATCGTAGCCTGCGAACTTTAGGATCAATCGCCCCTGATGAAACCAGCTCTCTTCAAGCTCCAGCCGTCGCGCTTCGCCTCCGGGCATGATGGCGATCAGGCGCTCGAGCTCGGCGAAACGATCCGGAAAATCTGTGAGCATCTCGGCGACAACTTCGCCGCGTCTGCCGCGCGTTCGGACGATCCGCGCGACGGCGACCAAATCGTCTCGGCGCGTCGTTTCGTCACGAAAAGTCATCCGGCGATCTGCAAGACGTAACGCCGTTTGTGTTTTTCGCCCGCCGCTTGTAAGACGGTGCGAAGCGCTTGGGCCGTGCGCCCCTGGCGACCGATGATCCGTCCTAGATCTTGCGCGGCGACCTGGACTTCGATCGTCACCGCGCGATCGCGTTCGCTCGCCTGCACTTTGACGGCCTCAGGATCGCTCGCCAAAGCCTTGACCACCATCTCGACGGCGTCCTTGACGTTCACCCTCAGCTCCCGTTCATGAACCGCTGACGCCCGAAGCGGTCTCCTGCGCCTGCTTCCCATACCGATTGATGAGCCGCCGCACGATCTCAGTCGGCTGCGCCCCCTTCTCCATCCAGTATTGGATCCGATCCATACGCAATCGCACTTCCGCCGGATTGCGCGTCGGATTGTAGAAGCCGACGTTCTCCAGATACGCTCCGTCGCGTTTCGACAGCTTCTCCTTGACGACGATTCGGTATGACGGGTTCTTCTTCGAACCCATGCGCATCAACCTGATCGCTAACAACGCTACACCTCCCAAGAGCCTGAAAGATTTAACCTTACGACCGCCCCCCTTTCACGCATCGAGGGAGCGGCTCATCTCCTCTTCTTCCGCCGCTTCTTCTTGCGACGCGAACCGCCGGCGGCTGGCGGCGCCACTTCGGGCGAACCGTCTGCGCCATCGTCCGAAACAGATGCTCCCGTCACGCCCATCATCCGGCGCATCAGACGCCCTCGCAGCCCGCCGCCGAAGAATCCGGCGCGCGACAGTTCGCGCATCATCTGTCGCATCTCGACATACTGTTTGATGAGCTGATTGACCTCGGCGACCGTCGTGCCCGACCCGCGCGCGATGCGGCGGCGTCGGCTGGCGTTCAAGATGCGATGATCGGCGCGTTCTTCGGGCGTCATCGAATCGATGATCGCTTCGGTGCGTTTCAGTTCGCGCTCGATGGCGGCGGACTGCTCTTCGGTCAAATTGGGAAGCCCGATGCTGCCGAGGAGCTGGTCGGGCAACAGTTTCATGATCTTCGAGATCGAACCGAGCCGTTTGACTTGACGCAGTTGTTGGCGGAAATCGTCGAGCGTGAACTCGTTCTGCTGGATCTTCTTCAGTTGCGCCTCGGCCTCGGCGCGATCGACCTTCGCCTGCACCTCCTCGATGAGCGAAAGCACATCGCCCATGCCGAGGATGCGCTGCGCGATGCGGTCCGGATAGAAGGGCTCGAGCGCGTCATATTTTTCGCCGACGCCGACGAATTTGACGGGCTGCCCCGTGACCTGCTTGATCGAAAGGGCCGCTCCGCCGCGCGCATCGCCGTCCATCTTCGTCAGGATGACGCCCGTGATCCCGACGCGACGATGGAACTCCTCGGCGGAGCGGACGGCGTCCTGTCCGGTCATCGCGTCGGCGACGAAGAGGATCTCGACGGGCCGCGTCTCCGTCTTGATCTGGACCAACTCCTCCATCAACTGATCGTCGATGTGCAGTCGTCCGGCGGTGTCGATCAGGAGCGTGTCGTAACCGTAATCCCGCGCATGGCGCACGGCTTCGCGCGCCAGCAGCACGGGATCGTTCGACTCTGGAAGGTCGAAGATCGCCTGCCCCGTCGCTTTGGCGATCACCTTCAACTGCTCGCGCGCCGCCGGGCGGTAAACGTCCGTCGAGACGAGCAGCGGTTTACGCTCCTCGTTCTTCGCCAGCCACAGCGCGATCTTCCCCGTCGAGGTCGTCTTGCCTGAACCTTGAAGACCAACGACCATCACGACGTTCGGCGCTTGCCGCGTGAAGACAAGACGCGATGAAGTGCCGCCAAGAAGTTCCACCAACTCATCGTAGACGATCTTGACGACCTGCTCGGCGGGTTTGAGCTCTTGCCAAACCTCCTGCCCGAGCGCTTTCTCGCGCACCCGTGCGATGAAGTCTTTGGCCACTTTGTAGTTGACGTCGGCCTCGAGCAACGCCAGACGGATCTCGCGCAACGCCGCATCGACGTGCTCTGGACGAAGCACGCCTTCGCCGCGCAAGTTCTTCAGCGTCCGCTTGAGCTTGTCAGATAAAGATTCGAACATGACCTCACCGAAAACACGGGGTGCTGGTGACCGGAGCCGAAAACGAGAATGATAGTTGCGCAACCCGCGTGTGTCAAGAAAGGGTTGCAGGACGGCACTTTACGTGCCGCAGGGGAGAGCCGCGGGCGATCCGAGTCGATCTCCTCTCGCTCCTTTTCGCGAGCCACACTCGCATCCACGACTCGTCAAGAATCGGACTTAATTCGCCTCTCTTCTTCTCACACTTTGCGCAAGTCGCTTCGACGAGGAGATTCCGCGCTCTCTTCCCGCCCCTGATTAACCAATGCTGGGATCTCGGGCGAGGCGGCGGATCGCTGGCCGCAGCGAAACGCGATCTCGCTTCATCACCAAACCGCGGTCCAAATTCCTGAGGTGAGGATCTTTTAATGGATCGCGCTCGGCGTCATCATTAGCCTCGATGGCGCGCAGCTTACCTCGTGAGGATCTTTTAATGGATCGCGCTCGGACTCTTCGCCGCGCGGTCGATTGAAAGGAGAGCGGGCCAGCGTGAAACGCCGGAGGGAGAAGCGTCTCAAAGCTGGCCCGTCTCATTCGGAGGAGCCCACCTTCCTGCTTCATTAAACGCCGCTCGCTGCTTTTGAGTTTCAAAAAGTTCGAGCGACCCTCTTTTGTGAACGCGCCTGTTGTTGGCTCCGTACCTTTAGACGCGCGAGCTTCGCCTGCGGACGAAAAATCTCAGGCGGCGCGGGCGCGCGGCGCATAATAACGTCGGGCGATCCGTTCGAGCCACTCCTGCGCCTGCTCATAGTAAGGGAATCTTTGCTCTTCGGCGCGAAAAGCTTTCGTGTGGTAGTAGCGTCGCCCGTTGATGAAGCGCGCTGGATGTTTGATGTGTAACATCTCGTGATAGAGGATATATTCGACGAACCACTCGGGAACATCGCGCGAATCGAGCGTCTTGCTGATCACGATCGTATCATGCACTCCGTCGTGATGCCCCAGAATGCGCCGCGTCCGACGCTGCGACCAGGTCAGCGTCGGTTTCGGCAGCTTGCCGCCGAAATAGCGCCTATTCAACCGATCGAACATGCGATCGAGATCATATACCTGACCGCGCGCTGAGGAGATGACTTTTCGCCCGCGCTTTTGCCTGGCGAGATCCGCAGCGCGCATGATCTCAGGAGTGCAAGCGTAATCCCGATAGACGCGATCATGCACTTCGGGCGTGCGCCGCCGCAGCAGTCTGGAGACGAGGATAAAGGCGAGCGCACGATGCACTTTGAGCGGCGCGTGGCGAAATATATCCGAGATGCGAACGTAAACGCGCCCGGAACGCAATCGGATCGTATGATGAAGGCCAGCGTAAGGATAAAACCGCACGTCCACCTCAGGCGGCATCCTCTTCGGTTCAATTTGACGAAAAGCTTCCGTATACAGGTAACTTAAGTGCGATGCTGCATCCGACATCTCTCTTCTCATCCCCTTGTCGCTAGAACTATCAGCTTCGAGCCGCTGGTTGGCGAAACATGGGCGGTATGCCTGGCTGCCGTTTCTCTTTTCGGACCACTTCGGCTGTATTGCTGATAAGGAAAGAATTCAGCCCCATCTTAAGGAGAGAGGCGGAGCGGCGTCAAACGCCCTTTCGGACGACTTCGGCTAACCCTATGGGCGGTCTAAGCATCTGGGCGAGACGGGGCACGTCGCCCGAACACGGGGGCCTTCACCCGCCTTCCATAAACCTTGTGAGATGAGAAGTTTAACCCGCAAGGCCGGATCTCGCGCCCGCGGTTTCGCCGCCAACTAATTGGAACGGAAAAGTTTATCGGCAGCCCCGAAGTCGCCTCGGCGGAGAAAAAGATGTTTGCACAGCCGTTCACCCATCCGGTATACTTCCATGGCGCGTTCCTTGGCAGGAGCGCACCTCGGATGGTTTCGATGGGCCACAGACAACCCAGCCGTTGGCTTCCCGACGCGCGCGCGCAAGCGATCCTTGCGGCGATCGTGCGCGAGCACATCGCCACGGGCGAGCCTGTCGGATCGCGCACCGTGTCCGAGCGTTGCGCTGGCGAGGCGCGATGGAGTCCGGCTACGATTCGCAACGTGATGGCTGAACTTGAGGAAGCCGGGTTCGTCGAACAGCCGCACACCTCCGCCGGGCGCATCCCCACCGATAAGGGGTATCGTTTCTACGTTGACCATATGATCAGCGAGGCGCGGCTGCCTAAGGGCGATCGCCTCGCCATTCGGCGCGCGATCACCAGGCTTCAAGACGAAGAGGATCCGGAACGTTTGATGGAGCGCGTATCTCATCTGTTATCCGAGCTGACGAACAACGTCGGCATCGCCTTCTCCCCTCCGATGGCCGACAATCGCCTGCAACACGTCGAATTCGTCAAGCTCGCCGATGAACGGGCGCTCGTCGTGCTCGTTTTTGCGCCTAACATCATCCAGCATCGCCTCATCCGGCTCGATGAACCGATGGCGCAAGAGGAGCTCGATCGCGCCGCGCGCTATCTGAACGCCGAATTCAAGGGGCGGAGTCTCGTCGCGATCCGCGCCGAACTCATGCGGCGATTGCGCGAGGAAGAGGCGCTCTACAACAAGCTGTTGAGACAGGCCGCTCTGCTTTGCGAACGGAGCTTCGCCGAAGCGGAAAAAGAGCGCGGCGAAGTCTATGTCGATGGGGCCTCGAACATCTTAACGAAACCCGACTTCTCCGATCTGGAGACTCTGCGCGAGTTGCTGCGCACGCTCGAAGAGAGATCGAGACTGGTTCGGATCATTAACGAATGCCTCGCGCGCGATCCATGTGCGAACGCCGTTCAGATCATGATCGGCAGGGAGAATCTAGCTCCGGCGCTCCGCAACTGCTCTATGATCACCGCCCCTTACCGTATCGCCGATGGCTCTTTCGGCGCTCTCGGCGTCGTCGGCCCTATGCGCATCGAATATGAGCGCGTCATCGCGCTCGTCAATCATGTCGCGCGCATTCTCGAACAGAAGTTCAGCGCGGCGAGCGTGGCAGTTTGAAATCCCCGTTCAGATTCATGGTTCATCATGACGGAGAAGAAAGGGCATCGAAAATCCATCCCGATCAAGTTCGCTGATCAACCCGCGTCTCAGCAAGAGTCGGAGAGCATCGAAGCGGCGCCTGAAATCGCAGATGGGATCGAATCGCAGCTCGATTCCGCCCGGTCTACGGATGAAGCTCAGGTCGTCTGCTCAGATGAGGCGCCTTGCGATCAAGATGCGGTCGAAGAGAGCGCGCCCCAAGCGAGCGAAGAGACGCCATCCGCGGTCGAAGCTGCCGGTCCAGTCATGGCCGAGCTGATCGCTGCGCGCGCCGAATTGCGTCGCGTCGAAGGCGAGCTAGCCAAATTCAAGCGCGAGCGTGAAGAATTGCGCGATCTGCTGGCGCGCCGTCAAGCTGAGTTCGAAAACTTCCGCAAGCGACTCGAACGCGAGCGCGCCGAAACCTATCAGCGCGTCGTCGGAGAAGTCGTCAGCCAACTCTTCCCCGTGCTCGACAATCTGCGGCGCGCGCTGGAGGCCGAGCGCTCCGCAGCAGCCGAAGAATCGGCGGAATTTCGCCACTTTCTCGCAGGAGTCGAACTGATCAGCAAACAGTTGGATGGCATCCTTGAGAATTTCGGGATCAAACCCGTCGCCACCATCGGGCGACAATTCGATCCACACTTTCACGAAGCCATCGCAACTGAACCGACCGATGAGGTCGAACCAAACACGATCATCGAAGAGATCGTGCGCGGTTACACCCTCGGCGATAAACTCCTGCGCCCCGCGATGGTCAAAGTCGCGATCAAACAATGATGCTCCGCGGATGGTCCATCGCGCAGCCATCCGCTCGACCGTACTTCCATTGACCACCATCCACCGTAAGCGCTATGGGCAAAGTCATCGGTATTGACCTGGGAACGACGAACAGTTGTGTGGCGGTGCTCGAAGGCGGCACCGTGCAGATCATCCCCAACAAAGAGGGCGGGCGGACCACGCCCTCTGTCGTCGGGTTCACGGAGAAAGGCGAACGGCTCGTCGGTCAGATCGCCAAGCGCCAGGCCGTCACCAATCCGGCCAATACGGTCTACGCCGTCAAGCGCCTGATCGGGCGACGATTCGATTCGCCAGAGGTCCAGCGAGCGCGCGAGACCTGTCCGTATGAGATCGTCGAAGCGGAGAACGGGGATGCGCGCGTGCGCGTCGGCGGGCGCGTCTACAGTCCGCAAGAGATCTCGAGCATCGTTCTGCAGCGGTTGAAGGCTGCCGCTGAAGACTTCCTCGGCGAACCTGTGACCGAAGCCATCATCACCGTGCCCGCATACTTCGACGATGCGCAACGCCAAGCGACCAAAGATGCGGGACGCATCGCCGGGCTCAAAGTCGAACGGATCATCAATGAGCCGACCGCTGCCGCGCTCGCTTACGGGCTGGGCCGCGCCGACAACGAGCGCGTCGCCGTCTACGACCTCGGCGGCGGGACGTTCGACATCTCCATCCTCGAGATCAACAATGGAGTCTTCGAAGTCCTTTCGACCGCAGGCAACACCTTCCTCGGCGGCGAAGATTTCGACGAACGGATCGTCAACTGGATGATCGAAGAGTTCCAGAAGGACACTGGGATCGATCTCCGCCACGATCGGCTCGCGTTGCAGCGCATGAAAGAGGTCGCCGAGCGGGCCAAGTGTGAACTCTCTTCGCTCACCGAGACGACGATCAGCTTGCCGTTCATCGCCGCGGACGCCACAGGGCCGAAGCATTTCAACAAGACGTTGACGCGCGAGAAGTTCGAAGAACTCGTCGCCGATCTGGTCGAGCAGACGATCGAACCCTGTCAAAAAGCCCTCTGGGACGCGAAGCTCCAACCGGGCGAGATCGACAAGGTGCTGCTCGTCGGCGGGCAAACGCGCTCGCCCATCGTCATGCGCACGGTCCGCGAGATCTTCGGGCGCGAACCATCGGCGGAGATCAATCCAGACGAGGTCGTCGCCATGGGCGCCGCGATTCAAGCTGGCGTGATGATGGGCGATGTGAAGGATATCGTGCTGCTCGATGTGTTGCCGCTCAGCCTCGGGGTGGAGACGCGCGGCGGTCTGTTCACCAAAGTGATCGAACGCAACTCGACCGTTCCGCTACGCAAAAGCCTCATCTTCACCACCGTCGTCGATAATCAGTCGTCGGTCGAGATCCACGTCCTTCAAGGCGAGCGTGAGATCGCCAGCGGCAATCGTTCGCTTGGCAGATTCGAACTCGTCGGCCTGCCGCCCGCGCCGCGCGGCGTGCCGCAGATCGAAGTGACTTTCGAGGTCGATGCCAACGGCATGCTCTCGGTCTCGGCGCTCGACAAAGCGACCGGCAAACAGCAGCAGATGCGCGTCACACCGACCTCCGGACTTTCCGCCGAAGAGATCGAACGCCTCATCGCTGAAGCGAGCGCGGCTCGCGAAGCCGATCGCCGGATCAAAGAGACGATCGCGATGCGCAACCGACTCGACAGCTTGATGCGCAATACGGAACGGACCTTCCAAGAATTCGGCGCGATGCTGTCGATGGAAGCGCGCCGCGAAGCGCACGAGGTTTTGAACAGCGCACAAGCGGCAGTACAATCCGAAGATCCGGCAGAGATCCGCCAAGCGCTCGAAGCCGTCGAGCGGCTGGCAGATCAGCTCACGGCGGCGATGCTCAACCCGACAAGCCTAACGGAAGAACGATAGAGGAGTTTCGGCCTGAATAGGCTTTCGATGTATTATCTTAAACGCAATCGGGTGCCGATTCCACGAGATCGAAGATCGACTCCAGAGCCTAAGGGGATATGGCCAAAAGGGATTACTATGAAGTCCTAGGCGTCAGCCGTAACGCCACCGAGCAGGAGATCAAGAGCGCCTACCGGCGACTCGCGGTCCGCTACCATCCGGACAAAAATCCCGGCGATCCAGAAGCGGAAGAGAAGTTCAAAGAGGCGGCAGAGGCCTATTCGGTCCTCTCGGATCCGGAGAAACGCGCGCTTTATGATCGTTACGGACACGCTGGCGTTTCGAGCAGCGCCGCGGCCAGCGCCGGCTGGGGGCCAGCCGGTTTCGGCGGGATCGAAGATATTTTGAACGATTTCTTCGGCTTCGGCGACATCTTCGGTCGCGGCGCGCGCCGCCAAGCGCCGCAGCGCGGCGCCGATCTGCGCTACGACTTGGAGATCTCGCTCGAAGAAGCGGCACGCGGGATGACGGCGCAGATTCGCATCCCGCGCCTTGAGACCTGTCACGTCTGTCACGGTACCGGAGCGCGACCCGGCACGCAACCGGAGACCTGTCCGACCTGCGGCGGCATGGGTCAAGTTCGTTATCAGCAAGGCTTCTTCTCGGTCGCTCGCACTTGCAGCGCATGCCGCGGAACGGGGCGCATCATCCGCACGCCATGCCGCGAATGTCACGGCAAAGGGCGCATCGAGCGCGAAAAGACGCTCGAGGTCAAAATCCCAGCGGGAGTTGAAACCGGCTCACGATTGCGCATCGCTGGCGAAGGCGAAGCTGGCGAACGCGGCGGGCCGCCGGGAGATCTCTACGTCGTCATCAACGTTCGCGAACACGAAAGGTTCGAACGCCAAGGTCACAACCTCTACATCAACGTTCCGATCTCCTTCGCCCAAGCCGCGCTTGGCGCAGAACTCAGCATCCCGACGCTCGACGGCAAACAGGAGACCTTGCGCATACCGCCGGGCACGCAAACGGGCACCGTCTTCCGCCTCAAAGGTCACGGGATGCCCATCCTCGGCGGGCACGGGCGCGGAGATCTCTTCGTCTCCGTCACGGTCGTCACGCCAACTTCGCTGACGCGCGAACAACGCCGCCTGCTCGAACAACTGGCCGAAATCGAAGATCGCGACTTCGAGAACGAAAGCTTGATGGACAAGGTGAGAAGCATCTTCAGCTAAGCTCGACGAAAGCTAGTACGCGCTGGCAGACGCGATCGACGGCCCGCGAGAAGCATCTTCAGCTAAGCTCGACGAAGCCCTTGAAGTTGAGCCGCACGTTCAGAGATCGATCGCGGCGAAATCGCATTCCCGCATCCATGGCCGAAGCGCGGTCTCGAATCAGCTCTATAGACCGATCCTCGCGCCATTCTGGTCTCAAGCCGCCATCCTTTTCGCGCGCCTGAGCGTGTGCCAGCCGACCGCTGCGATGATGATCGCGCCGCCGAGAAGCGCCCAAGGCGAAGGCCGCTCGCCGAGGAAGATGAAGACCCATAGCGGATTCAGGACCGGTTCGATATAACCGATGATGCCGGCATCGAGCGAACGAGCGCCGCGCGCGATCCCGCGCGTGAAGAGGATATAGGCCACACCCAACTGGACCACCCCCAAGTAACAGATGATCAGGATTTCGCGCCCAGAGAGCGCCGACGCCTCATCGAGCAAAGCGGGCGCGGTCACCGCTGCAAGTAGGAGATTGCCGTAGAAGACCGGCGCTGCGCTGTTGATAAGCCGCGCGCGCGGATGGCGAAGCAGAAGCATGAAGAGCGCGTAACAGAAGCCCGAAGCCAGCGCGGCGAGATTCCCGTTCCAGTCCGACGGCGCGAGCTTCCCGACGAAGAAAAGCGCCATGCCGACAAGACAACCGCCGACGACAGCGAGATCGCTCAAATGGAATCTTTCGCCGTAAAGGATCGGCTCGAGCGCGAGGATATAGACCGGCGCTGTGTACTGAAGGAAGATCGCGTTGGCCGCCGTCGTCAGTTTGGTCGCCAAGACGAAGAGCAATAACAGCGCCGCGTAGAGAAGCGCCGCGAGCGCCACGATCCGATTCAAACTAAGACCTTCACGGCGCGTCAAAAACGCGACGGTCACGGCGGCGAGCGAACATCGTCCGCACGATAGCGCGAAGGCGGAGAGCGAGCTCAATTTGATGAAGAGTCCGCCCGTACTGAAGAGCATGGCCGCGATGGCGATCAAAACGAGCGGCGATCGCCATGATCCCACTGCTCGCCCCTTGGCCAGCTCGCGCTCTCGCCCCGCCCTCATGAGAGCCGCAAGCTGCGTGGCTGACGAAGAACGCTCCCGTTGAGCGTCTGAAGCAGGCTCATCACGCCCATATAGGCATAGCCGAAGAAGAAGAGCATGAGGAAAGGGAGCGTCCCCCACAGCTCCATGTGTACGGCATATGCCAACGCCAGCAGGAAGTAACAGGCGAACGACAATTCGAGCAGCGGCAACCAACCGCGCCGCCGATGATACTTCTTCCGTTTCCAAGTCGCATCATCGGCCCGCTCGATGCGGTATTTCGGCGTGCGCACGAACTCCGTGCGTATGCCCAACAACGCTTCCAGCACGGCACGCGCGTTCGAGAAAGCGAGCCCGATGCCAAGCGCCATCACCAGCGGCAGATGAAGCAATCGCCGCGACCGCCCGCCATCAAGGTACCAGATGGCCGAGCCGTAGAAGAGGACCACCGAGACCGTGGAGAAGAAAAGGAGCGGAAGATCGAAGAGCATTAGATGATAGAAACCTTGATTGTAGCGCACGAGGAGCAGCGGGAATTGAAGCAGGCTCGCCACGATCATCAACGGATAGCTGATGTTCCCCGTGAGGCGGAAGAACATCTCCAGTTTGACGCGCAGCGGGAGCGAAGCGCGCCAGATGCGCGGATAGAGCTTGAGCGCCACTTCGGTCACGCCTTTGGCCCAACGCCTCTGTTGCGCTTTGAAGGCGTTGATCTCGACCGGCACTTCCGATGGCACATCTTCATCGAGCAGATAGACGAAACGCCATCCCATCAACTGCGCGCGGAACGAAAGGTCCGTATCCTCGGTGAGCGTATCGTGCTGCCACCCGCCGCTCATCTCGATGGCGCATCGCCGCCAAACTCCCGCCGTCCCATTGAAATTGAAGAATCCGCCCGCCCGATTGCGCACCGTCTGCTCGATGACGAAATGACCGTCGAGCATGATCGTCTGCAAGCGCGCGAGAAGGTTGTATGCCCCGTTGATATGCGACCAGCGCATCTGCACGCAGGCGACGAGCGGATCGCTGAAGAAGTGGACCATCTTGCGCAAGCAATCCGGTTTGGGGACGAAATCGGCATCGAAGATGGCGATCAACTGACCACGCCCCGTGCGTAACCCATTGGCCAACGCCCCCGCCTTGAATCCGCTCCGGTCCGCGCGATGGATGTAGTGAATGTCAAAACCTGCGCGCGCATATCGCTCCGCCAGCGCGCGCGCTAGCTGCTGCGTCTCGTCCGTCGAATCGTCGAGGATCTGTATCTCGAGAAGATGGCGCGGATAATCGAGCGAGGTGACCGCCTTCAACAATCGCTCGACGACGTATACTTCGTTGAAGAGCGGCAGTTGCACGGTGATCGGCGGAAGCTCATCCTCGCCGAAAATCCTTTTCGGCTGCGGCGCCACATGCCGATAACGCCAGAAATCTACAACCTGTTTGATGCGATACGCGCCGTAGATGGAGAGGAAGCCGAGCAGTCCGAAATAGAGCGCGAGCACCGTCCAATCGAAAGCGTCAAGCCGATAAAGCGGACTTATGTTGTCCGCCGTTTTGACGGTGATCTCGGCAAAGAGCCTTTGCAGCAACTCTTCCGGCGTTTCGAACTCGAAGGCTAGCGTCGTTCCGATGATCATCTCGAAGACTCAGGCCTGATCGTTTCGGATGATGAATTTTCGATCCACATCCCGCCACCTGTCAAAGGCGGTCCAGCTTCGACCTAGAACCGAGCGGCGAACGTCACTGTGGCGAAGATGGTGGCCCCGCCGGCGCTCGACGCTTCTCGAACAACGGGACGGCGATCAGGCCGCCGAGAACGGAGAAGATGGCGAGAATGATCGCGCCGATCAAGGCAAAGAGCGTGCTCAGGAGCAAAGTCTCCCCGAAAGAGCGGCTCTGCGCTTCGATCTGTTGCCTGAGCAGCTCGGCCTGCATCGGATCCACGTTGCTCATCAACCTGACGAAGAAGAGGTTGAAAGTCTCACGGAAGAGCAGAGAAAGCGGTATGCCGAGCACGAGGTAGATCACCGCCCCGATCGCGCCCGCCCAAAGACCGACGAGCGCCCCATCGCCGGGGCTAACCGGCCCGGCTGAACGTTTGATGTAAAGATACGAGGCGATCAATCCGCCTATCACCGCCCACAAGCAGCAACAGATGTTAGCGAGGTTGATGATAGGTATCGCCGACAATACGCCCAATAAAACGCCGCCGATCAGAGCGGGCCTCATCTTCTCGCTCATCGCTCATCATCTCCTCAAAAGATCTCTAAAGCGCCCGTGGTCCTATCAAGATGGCTGATGATAGGTTGAAGCCCTCTCGCGCCGCAAGAGTTTGAGCGTCGCCCAGAAATCTTGTAGCCCGGGAGTAAGATAAAAAGCAGCAACGACGCCGAAGAGGGCGCCGGTTATAGCCCGCGAAAGATGAGTGTTCTCCCATAACCCCGTAAAGCCCAAAGCCCAATCGATGACCATCGGCCCCGCCGCGAGGATGAGCCAACGTCGGTGCGGCATGCGCCATCCCGCGCGTCCTAAAGGATAGATCGCGGCACCGCACGCGAACCCAATATATATGCCCGTGCAGCGCGCGCAGACCGCCAGTTGATGTTGCCACAGATGGAATGAGCGCTCGGGGAGCTGATGGCAAACACGCGCGAACGCGCCGTAAATGAGGTACGCGGCGAACCCTGCTCGGCGCGAGGCGAGAAACGGCGCCGCGAAAATCGACGCGGCGACGACAAGCGCACTGAGCGCGACGAAAGTCCAGATGGCCCAACGCTCCGCTTCCGAAACGATTTGCCTCCTCTCGCTGAGCATCGCTCGGCCCTCGAGCCCCCGATTTTACATGCCACGCTCGGCCCAGCCAATCCTCTGGCGCAAGGAGGCGCTTAGCAGAGATGCAGAATCGCCCGCTGATCTTCTAGAATCTGATCACCGCATCTGGACCACCTTCGACATGCACCGTATCGATGAAACGTATGCGGTGGGTCTCAGTCGTCATCACGAGCGAATGGGTCCGCTTTCCGGCGCCGAAGAAACGGACGCCGCGAAGCAATGCGCCATCGGTGACTCCCGTCGCAGCGAAGATGATCTTCTTACCGGGCGCAAGATCGTTCGTATCATAGACCCTATTCGGATCGTTGATCCCCATCTCGCGCAGCCGCGCGATCACTTTATCGGCTGGCGGGACTTTGTTCCGGTCAACGCCCAAGCGTTCCGGGTCGAAGACCAGCCGCGCTTGGATCTCACCGTTCAAACACTTCATCGCCGCTGCGGTCAAAACGCCTTCGGGCGCACCACCTATCCCCATCAAAGCATGGATATTGGTCCCAGCGACGGCAGCCGAAATCCCCGCAGATAGATCGCCATCAGAGATCAGGCGAATCCGCGCGCCCGCCGCGCGAATGTCCTCGATCAATTTCTTGTGGCGCGGACGATCAAGAACGATGACCGTCAAATCTTCGACGTCGCGCCCCAGACGGCGAGCGATGTTGCGCAGATTATCCTTGACCGGCGCGTCGATATCGACTGCGCCGCGCGAACTTGGACCGACGACGATCTTATCCATGTAGATATCCGGCGCGTTCAACAATCCGCCGCGCTCCGCCGCGGCGATCACCGAGATCGCGTTATTTGCGCCGAGCGCGCAAAGGTTCGTCCCTTCCAGCGGATCGACGGCGATATCGACTTCCGGATAATCGTTCTCACGATGCGCCCGCGCTCCCATGCCGACCTCTTCACCGATGTAAAGCATCGGCGCCTCATCGCGTTCGCCTTCGCCGATCACGATGCGCCCGCGCATCGGCACCGTGTCGAGGACCTTGCGCATCGCCTCGACCGCTACTTGATCGGAATAACGGCGATCGCCCTTTCCCATCGTGCGCGCGGCGGCAATTGCGGCAGCTTCGCATACGCGCAGAAAATCGAGCGAGAGTTGCTCGGAGTGGATTTCCGCTTCCATCGTTTCGCCCCCTTTTCGAAATCGTTCATCCGATCAACAAAACCGCTGCCATACTAGCAGAGCGCGAGCTTGGATGAACAGCCTTGAATTCGCGGCGAGCGTTCGATCGATCAGAAGACGAACGAAGACGAACCGGCTCCGTTTGCTCTCGTCAGGCTCGACCGCCGCAGCGCAAGACCTGACTGCAAGACCGGCCCGACGGGCCAACTTCGTGAACCCTTCACTCGACCGTCCCAGTTGTGAGAGATGTGTGCGGCTTCCCCAACCAGCTCTGTCCAGCCTTTTGCGATCTTCACTCGACCGCCGCGGTGCGAGAGGCATGTGCGGAGCGATAAGGTGGCAGAGTCTTGCGCGCCGGTTTCTCCTGCTTGAGGCCGAGCACCCAATCGGCCTGCATCAGCGTGTGGATGTCGCGCGTGCCCTCATAGATCACCGCCGCTTTGCAATTGCGGAAGTACCGCTCGACTGGATAGTCGTTCGAGTAACCGTTCGCTCCGTGCACTTCGATCGCCATCGAAGCCGCCTTCTCGCTGCGCACGGTCGCCTGCCATTTGGCCAAACTAGTCGCGCGCGCGTTCGGCAAACCGACGTTCTTCATCCATCCGGCGCGCAGATAGAGCAATCGACACATTTGATAGTCGGCTTCCATTTCAGCGATCTTCTGCTTGACCAACTGATGATTGGCGATCTTGGTGCCGAAGGTTTCGCGCGCGAGAGCGTAAGCGATCGAAGCGTCGCGGCAGGCGCGGATTACCCCGGTCGCTCCCGCGGCGACCGTGTAACGCCCCTGTTCGAGCGCGAACATGGCGATCTTGAAGCCCTCGCCCTCTTCGCCGACCAAGTTCTCTTTCGGCACGCGCACGTCTTGCAGCGAGAAGTAGCCCGTGTTCCCGGCCCGTATGCCCATCTTGCCGTGAATCGTGCCCGACGAAAAACCTTTCATCCCGCGCTCGACGATGAAGCACGAAATTCCAGAGTGATCGCGCTTTCGACGCTTCTCTTCATCGGTCCAACAGAAGAAGAGGAAGTGATCGGCGACATCGGCGAGACTGATCCACATCTTCTCGCCGTTTAAAACGTACTCGTCGCCTTCGCGTCGCGCCGTCGAGCGAATGCCGACAACATCCGAGCCCGCGCCCGGCTCGGTCAAACCGTAAGTGGCGATCTTCTCGCCTCGCGCTTGCGGCACAAGGTATTTTTGCTTCTGCTCTTCTGTGCCCCACGCGAGCAGCGTCAGCGAATTCAATCCGACATGCACGCTCATGATGACGCGCAAGAAAGTGTCTACGGCTTCGAGCTCTTCGCACGCCAACCCGAGCGAGATGTAATCGAAACCGGCGCCGCCGTACTCTTCCGGGATGCAGATGCCCAAAAGGCCCAGTTCGGCCATCTTGTCGAGCACGGAGCGTTCGAAATGCTGTTTTTCGTCCCACTCTTTGATGTAAGGCGCGACCTCGCGCTGCGCGAATTCGCGCACCATCCGCTGAATCGCTTTGTGATCTTCGGTCAATTCGAAATCTATCATCCCTTCAGCTCCCCTTTCATCAACGTGCCGGAGCAGTAAGCAAAAGCGATCTTATCTCAAATCACATGACTTCAGAAAGCGCCCGAAGATCTGCTCATCTTCGCGCCTCTTCTTGCAAACGGATCAGCAACGCGCGCCCTGCCTCTTTCGCCTCATCGAGATTTTGGATGCGCCCATCGAGCTGCATCTCATAGACTTCACGCAAGACTTGGCCGAAGAGAGGAGACGGCTGAAACCCCATCTCGATGAGATGGCGTCCCAGCAGAAGCGGCGGCGGCGCTTTTTGCGCGACATCCAATTCTCTCGCACGTTGGATAAACCAATCCTGCGCTTCGGTCGTAAACCACCGCTCGCGTGGCACCCACGGTGCGTTACGGCCTAAAGTATCGGCTTTCGAGAGTCTGTAGAGAAGCTCGAGCTCACATCGCCGAGCGAGACGGCGAAAAGCGCCGTCGCTGATCGAAGCGCGCGCTTTGTAGAACTCGCCCGGTCTCAAGTGTTCACGCACGAGGGCGAGCGTTTGCGCGCGCACGTTGTAACCGTCGAGCGTGAAGATCTTCAACCGGTCGAGGAACCTTTCGGTCGTCTCGACTCCGGCTGCGTCATGTCCGGGCGAACGCCAGCGCCCTTCGCTGAACACGGTCGTTGAGGGTTTGCCGAAATCGTGACAGAGCGCCGCGAGCATCAACGTCACTTGCCGCGGACGATCGAGGTCGGCGATCATCTCGCGCGCGCGATCGACGACGAGCAACGTGTGCGTGAAGACATCGCCCTCGGGATGCCACTCCGGGTCTTGCGGACAACCGATGAGCGCTTCGATCTCGGGAAAGAGTTGATGCGCCGCGCCTAATTCGACCAGATATTGCAATCCGATTGAGGGTTGCTCCGCCCGGAGTAAAAGTTTCTCCATCTCGCCCCAGATGCGCTCCGCCGGCAGATCCGAAAGATCCATCGCCTGGCAAAGGCGGATGGTCTCCGGTTCGATGCGTAGCTGATAGCGAGCGGCCAACTGCGCGGCGCGCAAGACGCGAAGGGAGTCTTCGGGGAAAGTCTTCGGCGAGACGACGCGCAAGATGCGCGCTTCCAGATCGGCCCGACCGCCGAAAGGATCGATGATCTCGCCGGAGAGCGGGTCCATCAAAATGGCGTTGATCGTGAAATCGCGCCGGCGAGTCGCCTCTTCGACCGACATGCTGGGATCGCCCTCGATGACGAAAGCGCGATGGCCGCGCCCCTTTTTGCTTTCGCGCCGCGGCAAAGAGACTTCGAGATCCTGATCCACCTTGTACACGGCGAACGAAGCGCCTACCGAATCGACCGTCTGGAACATCTCATCCAGGATCGCGCGCAGTCTTTCCGGCTCCACGCCATAGACTTCGACATCCCAATCTTTCGGTTCCAAACCGATCAAGAGGTCGCGCACGCAGCCGCCGACGAGCAGCGCGCGTCCACGCTCTGAGCGCACGCGCTCAGCGAGACGGATGATCTTTTCCGGGATCTTCCTTCTAATAGGCAGGTTCATCTCGAATCCAAACGCCCGCAATCACGATGATCCGTTCCTCTTTCGTTCGCGCTCGCACAAGGTCCTCTCGCCCGATGTCGCCCGATGGCGATCACTGGAGCTTTACGCGCGAAAAGCTCGCCGAGCCTGAGACTCGCGCGGGGTATCGTTGCCCCGCGACCCTTTCCGACCATTTACGCTCACGTAAGACTTTCAATTCGGGAGAAAAGATTTTTGCTCAATCTCTTCGGACTCTTTTCATTTACGCTCACGTAAGACCTTCAACGGGTTGAGGTCGCTCCAATCCCGACGCAAGCCTTCTTCAAGCTCAACTTTCAATTCGACCGGCGTATGAATCTTCAAGTCCGGGTCTTCGATGCGAAGCGCGCCGCCACTTAATTCGATGGCGCGATTCACCGCTTCGAGGCCGCGACGAAAGAGTTCATCATCGCTGTAGAGCCGTCCCCAACCTTCGCGGTAGAAAGCGTAAGCGATGTAGAACTGCGTGCGCGCATCGCGCTCTGCCGGATCTGCTAATCGCCATTCTTCGCGCGCCGCGCGATACTGCTCGCGCCGAAAAAGCTCCAGTCCGGACCGAAAGTGCCCTTCGTCCACCTTGTAAGTTCCGACGGCGACGCTGGCGCTCGTCGCGACCTCGCCCAAGTTCTGCGGGCGCGCCGCATAAAGCCAGATGATGATCGCAGCGTAGAGCAACGTCCAAACGATACCGATGATTTGAACCCACTCTCGGCGCATTGATATAATCTTTCTGTCGCTTTCGGACCAATCGCTAACGGACATTTTGCCTGCAAAGCAGCCCGAACGCCAAAGGATGGGAGATCATGTTACCGAAGATAGTTCTAGCCCGGCGCTTGAAACGAGAGCGAGGCCGGAAGAATATCGGAATCATGTTACCGAAGATAGTTCTAGCCGCCCTGCTTGTCAGCGGATGCGTTTTCGCGCAAGAGGCGCCGAAGCAGAGCGCTATGCCCAAACAGGATGAAGCGAGTTGCCCGTTGCCGCTCGATGCGGAAGTGGTCAAACGCGGCGCGCCGCTAGGCGACTCGCCGCTCGTCTCGCTGGCAGCGGCGCTACGCGAGCCGGAAAAGTTCGCGGGCAAGCGCGTGGTGATCGAAGGCGTGGCGGCGCGCGTCTGCTCGCGCGAAGGGTGCTGGATGGAAGTCGCGCCACGACTCGGCGCCACTGAGAGCGTGCGCGTGACGTTCAAAGATCACGGCTTTTCCGTCCCACTCAACTCGCAAGGCATGAGAGTGCGCGCCGAAGGCGAGTTCGTCGTCAAGAAACTGAGCAAAGAACAAGCCGACCATTACACCGAAGAGGGGGCGCGTCTTATCCGCAACGCGGATGGGACGGCAAGCGAAATCGGCTTCATCGCAACGGGCGTCGAACTGCGGCGCTTAGAATAAGCTCGAGCTGGGGTAGCGGGCGATCGAGCTCCGCCATTTCGTCGGCGACATCCATCAAGCTCGTCAAAATAGTGACGAGCCTTGTTCGGGTAAAAAGCCATGACCAAGCCGTTCAAGATTCGCGACATCGAGATCAACCCGCCCTTGATCCTTTCGCCGATGGCGGGCGTCACCGACGTCGCCTTTCGCTGCTTGCTCAAGCGGCGCGGCGGCATCGGGTTGACCGTCTCCGAGTTCATCTCGGTCGAAGGGTTGACGCGCAACAACCCGAAATCTTGGCGGCAGATGCGCTTTCACGAATACGAGCGCCCGTTCGCCGTGCAGATCTTCGGCGCGCAGCCCGAACGGATGCGCATGGCGGCGGAGATGGCCCAAGAGGCTGGCGCAGACATCGTGGATATCAACTGCGGCTGCCCCGCTCCGAAGGTCGTCAAGCATGGCGGCGGATCGGGCTTGCTGCGCGATCTGCCGCGCCTCGAAGCCATCTTGCGCGAAGTGCGCAAAGGCATCACCATCCCGCTGACGATCAAGATCCGCGCTGGATATTCGGACCGCGAAATCAACTGCGTCGAGGTGGCGCGGCTAGCTGAAGATTGCGGCGTCGAGCACGTCGCGCTTCACGGGCGCACGCGCGAACAAGGCTATCGCGGATTCGCCAATTGGGATCTGGTCCGCCAAGTCAAAGAAGCGGTCAAGATCCCCGTCTCCGGCAGCGGCGACGTGACGACCATCGAAGGCGCGTTTCAGCGCTGGCGCGAAACCGGTTGTGACGGCATCCTGATCGGGCGCGGTGCGATGATGAACCCGTGGATCTTCCGTCAAATCGAAGATGCGCTTCATGGGCGCGAGCCGTTTCAACCGACGCTCGAAGACAAGCGCGCTGTGCTGCTCGAATACTTCGAGTTGCTGCGCGATGACATGCCGGAGATCGCCGCCATCAACCGGATGAAGCAACTGGCCGGACACTTCACCAAGGGGTTGCCGGGCGGCGCTCGCTTCCGCACGGCGATCTACCATTCCCACTCCGTCCAAGAGATTCTGGACCGCATCGAAGAGTACTTCACCGCCATCGCGCAGGGCCGCCCGTACATGGGCGAAGAGACGACCGACACAAGCGACGTCCCCGCGCTCACGTCTTGCGACGCGCTGTGCGAAGCGGTTTGATGAGAACCTAGAATTCAAGCCGCCGCGCCCCGTCTTGGCGATTCATCTAGTCTGTGCGAAGCGGTTTGATGAGAGCCTGGAACTCAGGACTCCGGTTGATCGCTGAGAATTGATCGCTGTGATTGACCGGCTTGATGAGAACCTAGAATTTAGGACTCGGCATCCCGCTATCTCGAAAAAGCCCGGCGAGCGCGCTGGCCCTTTTTGAGCGGCGTCGGGACGCCACCGCGGCAGCATCCACTCTGGAAAGATTGGCGAGCGCGTTCGTGAGCTGTTCTATCTCGCATCTGGACCATAACGCTTCATCGTTCAGGCTGCCTCATGCGCTGCGAGGCATCTTCCAAGATCAACGGCGGCGGAAACGTCTCCTCAGTTCGTTCAAAGCTTGGTCGAGTTCGCGCACTCTGAGCGCTTTAGCTGTGAAGAAAAAGACCACGCAGCCGATGGCGATCGGGATCAGCGCTTCCGCGAGTCTCACCAGCAGAGTTTTGCCGGGAAGGAGCGGATCGAGCAAACGATACGCGCCGTAGCTTGCGACCGAAAGCGCGATCGAAGCGAGCGCGATCCGCACGAACGAAGCCATGATGCGGCGCCCTTCGAGCCTGCCGATGCGCCGGCGCATCAGAAAAGCGAGGGCGAAGAAGTTGACGAGCGCGACGCACGAAGTCGAAAGCGCCAGTCCAACGTGCGCATAACCGTTCGGCGTCAAAGGCGTTACGCCGAAGCGTCCGAACAGATCGCGGAAGTAGTAATTCGCCACCGCGTTCACCAAGATCGAAAAGAGGCTCACCATCATCGGCGTGCGCGCATCGTCGAGCGCGTAAAAGGCTGGCGACAGCACTTTGATCGCCGCGTAACCGGCAAGGCCGACCGCGTAAGCGGCGAGCGCCAGCGCGACCATGTGCGTGTCGGTAGCGGTAAACGCTTTGCGCTCGTAGATCAGCGCGATGATCGGGTGGCCCAACGCGACCAAACCGCAAGCCGATGGGATCGTAAACAGGAAGACGAGATTGATGGAAGAGGCCAGCGTCGAGCGGAAATCATCCATCTCCCCGCGCACGGCGAAACGCGAAATGGCCGGCAGCGTCGCCGTCCCGATGGCGACGCCGAACACTCCGATGGGGAACTGCATCAAGCGAAAAGCATAAGCAAGCCATGATGGTCCGCCGTTGATGCTCGAAGCGAAGAAGGTGTTGACCAGAACGTTGATCTGCACGGCTGCTGTGCCGATGATCGCCGGAGCCATCAAGCGCATCACCTGCCGCACGCCCGGATCGGTGAAGCTGACGATCGGTTTGAAGCGGAAACCGACCTTGAAGAGCGAGGGTACTTGAATCAGGAACTGCAACGCGCCGCCGATGAGCGTGCCCCACGCCATGCCGATGATGGCCCACTGCGCAGCGTCGCTCGGGATGGCGTTCGGATCACGCGGGCTGGTCCAGCCACCGCCGCTCAGCCAGTAGGCGAGCGCCAGCCCGCCGACGATCGAACCGATGTTGAACATGGTCGAAGCCGACGCAGGGATGCCGAAATGGTGCTTTGCGTTCAACACGCCCATCGCCACCGCCGCGAGCGCGACCATGAGGATGAACGGGAACATGATGCGCGTCAGCGTCGTCGCGAGCGCGGCCTTCTCCGGCGAAAAATCGCGCGCGATCACGGCGACGATCTCCGGCGAGAAGATGATCCCGACGATGACGATCACGCTCAAGACGATGGCGAGCGCGTTCATCACCATGTTCGCCAGCCGCCACGCTTCGCGCTCGCTCCGCTTTTCGATGTAGTCGGTGAAGGTCTTGACGAACGCTGCCGAGAGCGCTCCTTCGGCAAACAGATCGCGCAGCGTGTTCGGGATGCGGAAGCCGACCTGAAAAGCGTCGTTCAAGAACCCCGCGCCGAAATAGGCGGCAAAGACCTGCTCGCGCACCAACCCCAGAATGCGCGACCCCATCACGGCCAGCGAGACGACTCCGGCTGAACGCGCCACCGACGGGCGCGCCGATGCTGCTGTGCGCGCTTCCGCCACGCGCGCTTCCGCCACGCCCGCTTCGCGCACCGTCTCGGCCTCTTCCAAAGAGAGCGGTCCAGTGGAAGCTTCCGATTCGCTGTCCATTCGCTTCGTCACTTCAGCCATCTCTTCGCATTCGCGCCAATTCGCTCAGACGAGCGAGCATAAACAAAGCTACCTTCCAACCGCAACCGATGCTGAAAACGAGTGCACACAGTCGGAGAAGATAAAGTTGACGATCGATTCAAAGGCCACATTATAAGGATATAGGCAGGTTTGGAAGAGCGGCGGCAGCCTAATCGTTTACGTAATCTCACGCCATAGCCTCAAGAGATGGATCCGCGCCCCGGCATGTGGGACGGAAGCAAGAGAGTTCGGCACCGAGACTCATCTTAAGCTCAAGAGGAGTCTGCTCACCTATTCGCACATCTGTTCGTATGGCCGTGATCCCTTGCAAGTGATGAACGTGATCAGGGTATCCACAAGGCGATCACGCCTCATCGGCAAGCTGTCTTTGCCATGTAACACCTCTTGGATGAGAAAGTGATAGACCAAAGATCCGATGAAAACCCTCGCCGCTGCTTCGGGGTCGGCGAGTCTGAGCTGCGTTTGAGAAGCTAAATACTGCGCAAGAGATTTGATAACCGGCTTGACTACGCTGCGAATGTACGCATTGGCTAATTCGGGAAAGCGTTCCGATTCGCCAATGATGAGCCGAATGAAGGCTTGAAATTGTTTGTCGGTTGCAACATCGTCGAGGATGCTTATTGCCAAACGCTTCAAGGCGATATGCGGGTCTGTTTGTGCAGATTGAAGCGTTGACAACATGCCGAATATCGTGCGAAATCTTCTCTGAACGAGGTGTTCGATCAACGCATTGAACAACTCCTCTTTATCCTCGAAGTAACTATACACGGTCGCTTTCGAAACACCCGCAGCCGCGGCCACTCGGTCCATACTGGTGGCGGCATAACCGTGCGCAAGAAATTCGTGCATCGCACTTTCCAAAATCACTGCGGCCTTTTCCGGCAACCCCTCAAGATCGAGGTCGTTCGTCTGTTTGCGTCTCATGCCCTTCACCCTTCGCGAGTAGTGTAATCGAACTTGACAGGATTATACCAATGCGCTAGCATGTCACTGAACTGAACGGTTTAGTTTACATCATCAACCATCATCAACCGACCGATCGAAACTAGAATCAGCGCCCAACCAGCAAGTAGAAGTCGGGGGCTTGAAGTTTCATGGTCATCAAAGATCGCTTCATGCGCAATCTTTCTCGACGAACAGTTATTCTCCTCATCTCGCTTGCGCTGCTGCTTGTCGCTGGATTTTTCGTCTGGCTTCCCCTCTTACGCTCGCCCAGAGCGACCGAAGAGGTCATCGCCTTGAGCGGACGGATCGAAGCCGACGAAGCGGCGGTAGCAGCGAAGACTCCCGGGCGCGTGCGTGAAATCACCGTACGCGAAGGCGATCAGGTCAAAGCTGGACAGGTCATAGCGATCCTCGATGACGATCAACTGAGTGCGCGTGAGCATCAGGCAGAAGCAGCCGTGGAGCAAGCTGAAGCGCGTCGGCGCTCCGCTGAGCGACAGATCGCAGTACTTCAAGACCAGCTTCGACAAAGCGAGATCAGCGTTTCTCAAGCTCGCGCAGACGCTCAGGGGCGCGTGCGCCAAGCCGAGGCGCAAGTCGCCGCGGCCCAGTCCCAGCTCGCGCAAGCCGAAGCCGCATATGAACTTGCTCGTTATGATGCGGAACGCCTTATAAAGCTTGCTCATTCCGGCGATGTATCTGAGCGCACAGCGCAACAAGCGCGATCTAATGCTGAACTGCAAGCTGCCGCGGTGCTCGCGGCGCGCAAACAAGTCGAAGCGGCGCGCGGCGCACTTGAAGCGGCACGCGCCAATCTATTCAATCCCCCGATTCGGTCCGCGCAAGTGGATGCCCTTGAACAACAGATCGCGCAAGCGCGAGAGGAGATCGCCGCAGCGGAAGCCGAAGCGAAGAGAGCGCGCGCTCAACTGGAAGAAGCGCGGGCCAATCGTAGAGATCTGCAGATCGTTGCTCCTTTCGATGGCACCGTCGTCGCGCGCGTGGCGGAACCGGGCGAAGTCGTCGTTGCAGGCACGACCATCATCACGCTCGTCAACTTAAGCGAGGTCTACTTGCGGGGTTTCGTTCCTCAGTCTGAAATCGGGCGTGTTCGCGTCGGTCAACCGGCGCGCGTTTATCTTGACTCAACTCCTAATCAGCCGATTGAAGCCTACGTCGCGCGCGTCGATCCAGAGGCGAGCTTCACTCCCGAGAACGTTTACTTCCGCAACGAGCGCGTCCGACAGGTCTTCGGCGTGCGGCTGCAACTCAAAGGCGCATTTGGGTTCGCAAAGCCAGGGATGACCGCCGAGGGAGAAATTCTCGTTTCTAGGTAAGCTGACCGTCCGACGGAGGTGCGAGATGAGCGCCGATGCAGTCACAGAAGGGACAGCCGCTTCAACCGATGTGTTCCTGCAAAAGCCGCTGGAAGATGCGGTTCCTATCCGCGTCCGCGACCTGCGTAAAAGCTACGGCGCGCTCGAAGCGGTGAAAGGCGTCAGCTTCGCGGTGCGAAAGGGTGAAATCTTCGGATTGATCGGACCAGATGGCGCGGGTAAATCTTCGATCTTTCAAATCCTCGGTGGCGTGATGCAACCAAGCGATGGGGAGGCTTCCATCCTCGGGCGCACACCGCGCGATGCGCGTTCAATGATCGGCTACCTCACGCAAACCTTCAGTCTCTACCAAGATCTAAGCGTCGCGGAAAACCTGCGTTACGTCGGCGAATTGCGTCTTCTATCGAAGGAGGAAATTAGAGAACGCAGCGCACATTACTTGCGCATGTTCGACATGGACCGTTTTGCGGATCGTCTCGCTGGCCGCTTAAGCGGCGGCATGAAACAGAAGCTCGCGCTGGCTTGCGCACTCATCGCCGAACCCAAAGTGTTGCTTTTGGACGAACCGACGACCGGCGTTGATCCAGTGTCGCGGCGTGAGTTCTGGGACGCGCTGATCCCCTTAGCAGCTAGAGGCATGACGATCCTCGTTGCCACGCCCTATCTGGATGAAGCTGAACGCTGTCACCGCATCGCGCTGATCCATGAAGGGCGCATTCATGCGACGGGGACTCCCGCTGAACTTCGTCACAGTCTGGGGCTCGAACGGCTGGAAGTGCGCGCCAATGATTTAGCTCGCGCCGAAGAACTTTTGCGCAAGGCGCGTGGGATTGAAGATGTGCAGCGCTTTGGCGACCGCCTCGATGTCCTGGTGCGTGACGTAGCTCAGGGCGAAAGGAGTGTGCGCGAAACTCTCAAGGACTTAAACGTAACAGAGCTTCATCTCAGAGAACCGACGCTCGAAAACGCTTTTGTCGCCACCTTGCGCGAACTCGAAGGAGACGTTAGCCTGTCGCCATTCCCCCGTGCGCGGCAAACAGGCATGCCGAAAAGGAACACCACCGCCATCAGCGCGCGCAGCTTAAGCAAGCGGTTTGGCGATTTCCAAGCGGTCAAAGGCGTCGATCTCGAAGTCAGATACGGCGAGATTTACGGGCTTTTAGGGGCCAACGGCGCCGGCAAAACGACGACGATCAAGATGCTTTGCGGCCTACTTGAACCATCTGGCGGCACAGTTACGCTCGCCGGTGAACGCGACCTTCGTTCAAGTTCCGTTCGCCAGCGCATCGGTTACATGTCGCAGAAGTTCTCGCTCTACGATGACCTAACGATTGAAGAGAATTTAGATTTTTTCGCCGGCGTGTACGGCGTACCGCGCCGCGAGCGCGAGGAGAAGAAGCGTTGGGTGCTCTCCTTCTCCGGTCTTGAAGGTCGCGAGAGACAACTGACAGGCTCTTTGCCCGGCGGCTGGAAGCAGCGCGTTGCCTTCGGCGCCTCCATCATGCACGAACCTGAAGTGCTCTTCTTAGATGAGCCGACGTCGGGCGTTGATCCGCTTGCCCGCCGCGCTCTCTGGCGGATGATCAACGATCTCGCCGATTACGGCGTCGCCATCCTCGTCACGACGCATTACCTCGAAGAGGCCGAGCAGTGTAACCGCCTCGGCCTGATGGTCGCGGGCTACATGGTCGCGCAAGGGTCACCATCTGATCTCAAAACCGCACAGCGCGGCACATTGATCGAACTCATTACGGACGAACCGCAACTTGCCATGAAGATCCTGAGGGATGAAATGGAGCGGTGGCGCGTTTCTCTCTTTGGCGATCGCTTACACGTAGTCGTTGATGAGGATGAAGACACAGCAATCAAGAAGCTGGCCGACCGATTGAAGCGTAACGGGATTGATGTTGTCAGAGCCTATCGTGAACCTTTTTCGCTCGAAGATGTTTTTATCCAAACTGTAGAGCGAGCGCGCCGTGAGGGGAAAGTGGCTCCAGAAGATTGAAAACGTATCATGAGACGAATCATCGCACAGGCTCGTAAAGAGTTGACGCAGGTATTTCGCGACCGGTTGACGCTCGCGCTTGCGCTCTTATTGCCGCTAGTTCTGCTAGCGTTACTTGGGAAGGCGATTTCGCTTTCTGTCACGAATATCCCGGTCGTGGTGCAAGACCTGGATCGGACACCTTCCTCACGCCGCTACATCGAAACCTTGCAGGCCTCGCTTACCTTTCGTGTCGCGCCGCTGCCTCTTTCAACACAACCGCCGGAGGCGCTCGAAAGAAATGAGGCTTACGTCGCCATCGTCATTCCGCCGCAGTTTGAGCGCAGCCTTCAACGTGATCGGGAAACGGAAGTGCAGTGGCTCGTGGACGCGACCGATGCCAACACCGCGAACATCATGCGCGCGACATCTGTTGCCCTAACACAGGATTTTCTCACGCGCATGAACCTTATGGCTGGAGTTCAACCTGCGATTCGCGCCGAGATTCGCTTCTGGTACAATCCCGGTCGCGAGTCAGAGAAGCACATCGGCACGGGCGCATTCGCCGTCATGCTCGCGCTTTTCCCACCGCTGCTCGCGGCGCTTGCTACATCGCGCGAAGACGAGCAAAAGACGATCCTACAGGTTTACGTCTCAAGCATCTCAGCGCAGGAGTATCTTCTGGGGAAAGCGCTCGCCTTCATGTGCGTGGCAATAGCTGAATGGGTGCTTTTACTTGCGTCCGCTATTCCCCTGTTCGGGTTACGTTTTGCTGGCACCCCTGCGCCCTTATTCCTAAGCACGATGGCCTACCTTTTTTGCAGCGTGAGTTTCGGCCTGCTCGTCGGCACACTGATCCGGAACCAAGCAGCGGCGATTCAAGCAACGCAAACCGTAGCTTTTTTGCTTTCATTTCTCCTCTCTGGCTTCATTTTCCCGATCGCCAACATCCCAACCAGCGTGCGCTGGATCTCCCATCTGGTGCCAGCACGCTATTACATAGAGGTCACGCGCGATGCTTTCTTGCGCGGCGGCGGATGGGCGGCCGTATGGCACGTGCCTGTGATGCTCGCCCTTCTCGGCAGCCTCTTCTTTCTCATCGCGTGGCTACGTATGCGTCGCATGCAGATGGATGTATGAGGAAAACTCTTCAAGATTTCACAAACCAACGCCTCTGGGCGCTCTTCATGAAAGAGTTGCAGCAGATCAGGCGTAATCGCCGTCTCGTCATCTCGCTCATTGTTCCACCGACGCTACTCGTTTTTCTCTTCGGTTTCGCGCTCAACCCACAAGTGCGGAATCTCCGATTAGGCGTTGTTGATGATAGTCATACCCCGGAGAGCCGTGAACTCGTTTCAGCTTTTTTCGAAAGTGGTGTGTTTCAAGTCGAAAGTTACTACACATCATCTGATGCGTTAAGCCGCGCGCTCGATGCAGGGGATTTAGACGCCGGACTTATTGTGCCGAGCAATTTCGCCAAAAGGTTGGCGCGTGGTGAAGCCGTTGATGTCCAGTTGTTCGTCGATGCCGTCGATTCGAACAAAGCCACCATCGCTGGAGGCTATGCATCACGCATCATCGCTGCGTTGAGCGACCGTCTCACACAAGCTTCGCCCTTAACGGTAAGTATCAAACGCGCTCAGCCTCCGCGAGCGCGCAGCGCTGTGCCGCGCGTGGCTCTTTTCTACAACCCAGGCTTGCGCAGCGATTGGTTTATCATTCCCGGCATGCTCGGAGTACTGCTCATCCTAAACGGATCGCTCGTCGCCGCAGCGACGATGGTCAGAGAGAAGGAAGCCGGCACCGTCGAACAACTACTGATGACTCCAGCCGAAAGTTTGGAGATCATCACAGCGAAGATCGCGCCGCTCTTTCTCCTCCTGTCGTTAGATATTTGGTTGGTGCTCAGCATCGGTTATTTTGTCTTTGGCATTCCCGTGCGCGGCAGTTTACTTTTGCTCTTCGCCACCGGACTTCTTTGCACCTTGGCCGGCATCGGCATCGGCACACTCATCGCGACTTTCACCAAAACTCAACAACAAGCACAGTTGATGGGCTTCTTCGTTAATCCACCGCTCTCGCTTCTATCGGGCGCGATGACACCTGTCGAGGCGATGCCGCAATGGTTACGGCCGCTTACGAACCTAAATCCCGTGCGGCACTTCGCCATCATCGCGCGCAGCATCATGTTCAAGGGAGTCGGCTTCGAAACGCTTTATCCACACATTTTCGCGCTACTCGGGATTACCCTTGTCCTCATTAGTTTCAGCGTATGGCGATTTCGAAAACAACTCTAAAGCGCGATCGATAAGCCCATTCGAGCGAACTTTATCCTGTCTCCCGACTTGAAGCAGGATGACGAAAATCAAACTGATTGTCCTCAGCCGCTCGATTCATGAGTTGATTCAGTGATATCGAAAATAACTACAGGCCATGTTCTTTGATCTTGGTGAGCAGCGTTTTGTAGCTTATGCCGAGGCTCTCTGCGGCGCGCGCTTTGTTGCCTTCGTGCGCGCGCAGCGCCTCGCCGATCTTGCGGCGTTCGACCCAACGCGCGGCGCGCTCGACCGCTTCCGCCAGCGACCCCGAAAGATCCATCTCGCGCCAATCTTCGATCTGCTCCTCGCGCCGTTGCAGGAAGGCGAAGTCATCCGCTCGCAGGACCATGCGGTCGGCCAAGATGCAGGCGCGTTCGATGGCGTTGACCAGTTCGCGCACGTTGCCGGGCCAACGATGCGCGCACAAAAGACGCAGCGCATCGTCGCTCACGCTCATCTCGCGCCCGCGTAACTCGCGCCCGAACTTCGCCGCGAAGTGGCGCGCAAGAAGCGCGATGTCGCCGCCGCGTTCGCGTAGCGGCGGGATCCGCACGGGGAAGACGGCGAGGCGGAAGAAGAGATCGCCGCGAAACTCGCCGTGCGCCACCGCCTCTTCCAGATCGCGATTGGTCGCCGCGACGATGCGTACATCGACCGGAACGGGTGCGCGCCCGCCGACGCGGTCCACCACGCGCTCTTCGATGACGCGCAGCAATTTGGCCTGCGCTCCGAGCGGAAGCTCGCCCACCTCGTCGAGAAAGACCGTGCCGCCGGAAGCGAGTTCGAACTTTCCGGGACGCCGTTCGTGTGCGCCCGTGAACGCCCCTTTCTCGTGGCCGAAGAGTTCCGATTCGATGAGCGTTTCGGGAATGGCGGCGCAATTGACGGCGACGAATGGACCATCGCGCCGCTCGCTCAGATGGTGCACGGCGCGCGCGAAAAGCTCTTTGCCTGTGCCCGATTCGCCCAACAAGAGCACGGTCGCTGCGGTGCGCGCGACCTTTTGCGTTTCGGCCACGGCGCGCTTGATCGCCTCGGACTCGCCGATGATGCGTGGGAAACCGTAGCGGCGCGCCCATTCCTCGCGCAGCAGGATGTTCTCCGTGCGCAAGCGGGCCTGTTCGAGCGCGCGTTCGACCAAGAGCAAAAGATGGTTCGAATCGACCGGCTTTTGCAGGAAATCGTAAGCGCCCTCTTTCATCGCCTGCACGGCTTCATCGATGGAACCGTAAGCGGTCATGACGATGACCGGGGTTTCAGCGCTTGCGCGCTGCGCGGCGCGCAGCACATCGAAGCCCGACCCGCAGGGCAGACGCAGATCGGTCAGGACCAAACGATAGCGCGCAGTGGCGATCCTGTCGCCAGCTTCGCGCGCGTCGCGCGCTTCGGTGACGGCGTAACCAGCCGCTTCGAGCGTCAAACGGAGCGCGCGACGCAAGCTGTCTTTATCTTCAACAAGCAAAATATCGGACATGTTCGAGCGGTTCCGCAGGCAACTTATTTGGGCGTGATGCTGGGGCCGGCTAAGAGGTTAACGGTTACGACGCAAAGGCCGTAACTCGAAGTCGATGGTAGCGAGCCACCGAAGTGAGTGTCAAGCATCGCCTTTGAAATCCGCGCGGAAGATGAGACGACGAATGATCGCCTCGACTTGCCGAGCGATTGAATTCCGCTTAACGAAACGCGCTCGTTTCGCTTTGAAGCTCCCTTGCGCGCACGCGCGCAAGGGAGCTTTGGAGTTGCAATCGTCCTTCGAAAGATTCAATCGAGCAAATGGCGCAAAGCGGCTTCAAGCGTCGGATACAAAAATTTGTACCCGCTATCGAGCAACTTCCGCGGTTCGACGCGCGCGCTCGCTAGAACCAACTCATCGGCCATCTCCCCGAACGCCCAGCGCAACGCGAACGCGGGCACGGTGAGGAAGGCCGGTCGATTCAAGACGCGCCCCAAGGTGCGCGTGAATTCGTGGTTCGTCACCGGCTGCGGAGCTACGACATTGACCGGGCCGCTTATCGTGTCATCTTCGAGCACGTGGAGGAAAGCCCCGACTACATCATCGATGACGATCCAACTCATCCACTGTCGCCCATCGCCTATTTTGCCGCCCAACCCGATCTTGAAGGGGATCAACATCCTCTTCAATAGCTGGCCTTGCCGACTCAAGACGAGCCCGGTGCGCATATGCAGAGTGCGGATCCCAGCTCGTCTCGCCTCTTCTGCTGCGGCTTCCCATTGGCAACAAACTTCAGGAAGGAACCCAGATCCCGGTGGACTCTCTTCGGTCAGAACCTCATCGCCGCGGTCGCCGTAATAGCCGATGGCTGAAGCGCAAATAAAGACCTCAGGCGGGCGTTCGAGGCGGGCCAGCGTCTCCGCTAAAAATCGCGTCCCCTTGACGCGACTATCGCGCACGCGCCGTTTCTTCTCCTCATCCCAACGCCCATCCGCGATGTTCTCTCCGGCAAGATGAATCACCGCCTCACAGTTATCCAGAGCTTTATCGTCTATCTGCTTCATCATCGGATTCCAAAAAGCCTCCGTTGATCCATCAGGCCGGACAACCGTCGCTTTCCGCCGAACGAGGCGGATAACCCGATATCCCTTGGCCAGCAGAGCGGGAATGAGCGCAGAACCGATCAAACCGCTGGAACCTGTGACGACTATCTCCATCCTCTCCCCCCTTCTAAAAGCGATCTCTACACGCATCGTTCATCAAGCGCGAACGTAAGAGCGCCCCGCACACCTAAAGCCGGAATCTACGGGACGCGCGTTCGCCAAAAAGCTCGAAGAGCGCAAAAAAGCGATCCATCAAAATCGAAAACACTTCCCTCCGGCTTCTCCCGCACGCCCTGCCAACCCCCGCTATGCGGGGATCTATGCAGGACCATGCTTGCTCGAAAACATCAGCGCCTTGAAATGCCCTTTAGTAACGTGGACCGACAGCGCAGCGTCGTCGCTCTGGGCCGAGACCTATTCGGCTACCAAGAGCGATGCCGATCTAGAACTTTTCTACAGGACGACAACTAATTCGAATTACTCGAAGCGGCATCATTCAACTGCCGTAACGCTGCTCCAGGGCTTCGCGCGCTACTTCACGATCATCGAAATGGATCCTTTGCGAACCGACGATCTGATAATTCTCGTGTCCCTTCCCTGCAATTAGCACAATATCACCACTTTGCGCAAGAGAGATGGCATGGAAGATCGCTTCGCGCCGATCGACGATCTTGGCATACGGTCTACCGATCTGGCGCAATCCCACCTCTATATCGGCGAAGATCCTTTCAGGATCCTCACTGCGCGGATTGTCCGAAGTGACGATCACCACATCGGCGAGCTCCGCTGCGATCCGGCCCATCGGAGCGCGCTTCGTGCGATCGCGATCACCGCCGCAACCGAAGACGAGGATGATGCGCCCGGAAGCGAGCGCGCGCGCCGTGCGGAGGACGCGCGCCAACGCATCGTCTGTGTGCGCATAGTCAACGATTACAGCGAACCCTCTGCCGCCCTCGACGCGCTCGAATCTTCCCGGCACGCCTGTGCAAAGCTCTATCCCGCGCGCGATCTGCTCCAACGTGTAACCGAGGGCCAGTCCGACCGTGGCAGCAGCGAGGATGTTGTAAACGTGTGGTTCGCCGACGAGCGGGGATTTGACCTCGATCGCACCGACGGGCGTGTGAAGCGTAAAGCGCACGCCTTCGAGCGACAATTTCACATCGCGCGCTGCCACATCCGCCTCACGATCGATCGCATAGGCAAGGACGCGCCTTCCCATCCTGCTCAACTCTTGCTTCAGCTCCACGCCGCGTTCATCGTCCAAGTTGACGACCGAGTTCTTCGGTGGACCGCCCGAAAGTCCCGTGAACAACTTCCGTTTGGCGGCCCAATAGTTCTCCATCGTGCCGTGAAAATCCAGATGATCGCGCGAGAGATTCGTGAAGACGGCGACTTCGAATCTGAGTTCATCGCAACGGTGGAGCTCGATGGCGATCGAGGAGCACTCCATCACGGCGGCTCGACAGCCGCGTTCCACGGCGCGCCGCAAATAACGTTGCGTATCGCTCGCTTCAAGCGTCGTGCGCTCTGCCGCGATGCGCTCCGCGCCGATGCGATATTCGACCGTGCTCAGCATGGCGCACGGGTCGCCCGCCGCTTCGGCGATGCTGGCAACCAGATAGGTGGTCGTCGTCTTGCCGTTCGTTCCGGTGACTCCGACCAGCCGCAATTCGCGCGACGGGTGGCGATGCACGGTCGCTGCGGCCTTTGCGAGCGCGACGCGCGCATCCTTCACACGTATCCAAGCCGCACGAAAACCTTCGGGCCGCCCTCGTTCTGAAATAACGCCAATCGCTCCGCGCTCGAGCGCCTGTTGAATGAAAAGATGCCCATCGGTCTTCTCCCCTTGAATGGCGACGAAAAGGCTGCGCTGCCCGGCGCTGCGCGAATCATGCGTTATGTCTTCGACGACGAGACCGGCATCCCCCCACAACTCTCCTTCGACGGCGCGCGCCACTTCGCCGAGCGTAATCATCGCACCAGAGAGCGAAGCGTTCATCTTTGAAGACGTCTCCTCTGAAGAATCATCGCGCTCTTTTCGGGCGGCGCGGAAGAGGGGCGACCGCTAGCGCATTCGAAGCCCACTTAAAGCCAACGCGCGATGAGATAGATGGCTCCGATGATCCCCCCGATGGCAAGCAGCACGACCAGCGCCAAGCAACTGAAGAAGGCTATTTTGACCTTGCGGTAGTAGTTCGGATCCGGCGGCGATAATGGGTTTTGCGGGAAATAGGGCGGCGGAGTTTGCGTCATCACATCCTCTCCATCTGAAAATCGCTCGAGTCCAGAGCGCTCGAAAGAGTATATCAACCAGGTTCCGGCAGGCAAAATATCGTTTGCCTGCCGGAGCTTTACGGGGCTTCGATTCGCTCGACCAGCTCGCCCGCTATGCTTAGAATCTTGGAGCTGGTATCTTCATCGCCTCAGTGGGCAGGGGAAAATGAAACGGCTCGCCTTCTTCTTCATGCTGATCGCTTCGCTTGGGCACCCGAACGTCCTTTTGGCCCAGAACGATTATGACATCATCATCCGCAATGGGCGCATCGTCGATGGCACGGGACGCTCTTCATTCATCGCCGATGTCGCCATCAAGGGCGACCGCATCGCGCGCATCGGGCGTCTCGATAAAGCGAGGGCGCGTCGCGTGATCGAGGCGCGCGGGCTGGTCGTGGCGCCTGGGTTCATCGACATGCTGGGCCAGTCGGAGATCTTTCTGCTGATCGATCCGCGCGCGATGAGCAAGGTGATGCAAGGCGTGACGACCGAAATCACCGGCGAAGGCGAATCGGTCGCGCCGATGAACGAGCGGATCATCCGCGAGAACGAAGATTTCTACCGGCGCTACAACCTCAAGGTCGATTGGCGCACGCTCGATGAATATTTCCGCCGTCTCGAACGGCAGAGGATCGGATTGAACATCGGCACGTTCGTCGGCGCCACACAAGTGCGCGAGTACGTCATCGGCTACGAGAATCGCGCGCCGACTCCGGCAGAGCTTGAACGGATGAAACAGCTCGTCGCCGAAGCGATGCGCGACGGCGCGCTCGGGCTTTCGACTTCGTTGCAGTACGTTCCAGCCCGCTTCGCCAAGACGGACGAGATCGTCGAACTGGCGAAGGTCGCGCGCTCTTACGGCGGCATCTACGCGACGCACCAGCGGAGCGAAGCCAACGCGATAGATTCTTCGCTCGAAGAGGTCTTCGAGATCGCGCGCCGCGCCCAGATCCCAGTCGAAATCTGGCACCTCAAAACGGCCTACAAGAAGAATTGGGGTCGGATGCCGGAGATTTTGCGGCGCATCGAGCAAGCGAGAAGAAACGGGCTGGACATCACGGCGGATGTCTATCCGTACACGGCGGCGAGCACTTCTCTGACAGCGTGTCTGCCGCCGTGGGCGCTCGAAGGTGGCATCGAAAAGACGCTCGCGCGGCTCGCTGACGCGCCGACCCGTGAACGTTTGAAGCGCGAGATCATGACCGACTCCAACGACTGGGAGAACATCTACTTGGGGAGCGGCGGCGCCAGCGGCGTGCTCATCGGGTCGGTGGTCAATCCGGCGCTCGAGAAGTATCAAGGCAAACGCCTCGCGGAGATCGCCGCCGAGCAAGGGAAGGATCCGCTCGACGCCCTCTTTGACTTCATCATCGCCGACCGCGGGCAGACGGGCGCGATCTACTTCATGATGAGCGAAGAGGATCTGCGCGCCGCTTTGCGCGCGCCGTTCGTCTCGATCTGCACCGATAGCGGCGCGCGCGCCATCGACGGGCCTCTTTCCGGCTCGAAATCACACCCGCGCGGCTGGGGCAGCTACCCGCGCGTTCTCGCCCGCTACGTGCGCGAAGAGAAGCTTCTTTCGCTCGAAGAGGCGATCCATAAGATGACAGGGCTTCCGGCGGCGCGCGTAGGGTTGCGCGATCGCGGGCTGCTGCGCGAAGGCTACTTCGCTGACGTCGTCATCTTTGATCCCGAGAGGGTTCGCGACCGCGCGACTTTCGAGGATCCGAACCAGTATCCGGAAGGGATCGATTTCGTCATCATCAACGGGCGCATAGTTGTCGATGGAGGTAAACATACCGGCGTATTGGCGGGGCGGGTCTTACGCGGCCCAGGGCACCATCCGGCAAACGGGCGATGAGGGCGGGCAGATTCCGACTCATCACCTCTTCGTATTCCACGTCGAGATCGCTCACGTTCCTCATAGTGGATGAGGGCGGGCAGATTCCGACTCGTCACCTCTTCCGCATCAGCGAGCGAGTCAATCGCGCCCGGTCCGTGCGAAAGTCCAATTCTTCGCGACGAGCGGCACCGCGTTCGGCTCGGTGCCGCAAATAAAAATAGGGCCGAAATGCCATCGGCCCTTCAAGATTTGCCCTCTCTCTGCCAGGTTAAGCCGGAGCGTTGGCAATGCACTGCTTGCGCGCCTGTTTGGCAGCCTGAATGGCGTCTTTACGCTCTTTGCCCTTCTTGGTCTTCGCTTCCTTTAAAGCGGCCTTGTAATCATCATTGCACTTCTTCACGGCAGCTTTATGCTCTGCCGAGGGCTTGGCTTTCTTCGCCGCAGTCTGGGCCTGAGCGGCGGAGACGACCAGACCGAGCGCCGCGATGACCGACAAGGCACCGTGCAAGATTGCGCGTTTCATAGCTTTTAACCTCTCCTCGAAAAGATTCTGTCCCTAGATCAGGGATGAATTTGAAGTCCCTTCACCGCTCATCTCAAGCAAAAAGCGCACCAAAAAGCCCGCGCGCGCTCGATGCGAGATTTGCCCGATTGCCGATGCGCTCAGTCAGATGATCCCAATCGCGCGGTGTGGCGCTTTTGTTCCGAGCGACAACTTCGCCACGCCCCACGTGACGGGCAAACTGCGCGCGAAAGCGCTCGGCGCTCGCTTTCGAGGCGAGCGATGTCCGCTCTCGACGGGCGAGCCTCGCTTGACGACTTTAACTGCCCAATTCGAACTCGACGACAAGCGGACGATGGTCGGAAGCGAGCGTTTCGCTGACCCACGCTCGCCTTGCTCGCAAAGGTCGCCCTACCAATCCAGAATAGAAGATGTAATCGATACGCTTCGCCGGTCGGTCAGCGGGGAAAGTCGATCCGGCGGAACTCGCCCCGCTTGACATCCAAGCATCCGTCAATCGGCTTGTCACCAAACGGTAGGTCTCGCCATCTGGCCCTTCGTTGAAATCTCCCGTCAAGATCAGCGGACCGGTCACATGCGCGAGCGCATCGAGCAGTTGTCCGGCTTCGAAGAGGCGACCATCGGCGAACTGATAATCGAGATGCGTCGTGATGAAACGAAGGCGATCGTTGCCGATGGAGATCTCGGCGCAAATAAAGCCTCGGCGTTCGGCTTCGCGCAGGTTGCGATAGCGCCGGTGCTCGAAACTCGTGATTGGAAAGCGCGAAAGGATCGCGACGCCGTACCAGCCGCCTTGATAACGCAAGTTCGGCGCGAAAGCGTAATCCATTCCGGTCAAGCGCGCTAGCTCCGCGATCTGGTCCACACGCCCGGTCCGTTCGACGCCGCGATCGACCTCCTGCAACCCGACGATGTCGGCTCGTTCGCGTTTGATCACAGCGGCGATGCGTGCAAGATCGAGCTTCTTGTCCATCCCGATGCCGACGTGGATGTTGTAGCTCATGACGCGAATGGTGCGCGCTTCGGCGCAAGAGATACCCGCAAGCGCGAGGATGAGAACAAGCGCGCAGCGTTTTGCGCTTTCAAAGAGCGCGCCCGACGCGCAACGGATGGGCCAAGGACCGAAATTCGACGCGCGGGAGATAACCGCTTCCCGAAATCTCATGGACGCCCTCTCAATCATGCGCCGCGTATTCGGCGCGCGCCCGTTCGGTTTCAGCCAAACCGGCCCACCCAGTGCGATTCAAGTTCCAGAACATCATCGCGCCGCACGCGGCGGCCAACAGGAAGAGCAACGTCGCTGTGCCGAGCGCGCCGAAGACTAGTTCGCCGATGCCGAAGAGAGTCGCATAGACGAGCGCGATCCCGAGCGCCCAATTCGCGAGATTGGCGATGATCTCATCATTGCGCTCCGGCATGCCTTCGAGCCGCGCGATCCGCCTCCAGCCCGGACCAGCCGGACGCACGCGCCGGTAGAACTCCCGCAGCTTCTCTTCCGGCTCCGGCGCGGTCAACAGCGTCGCCGCCAGCCAAACCAAGGTCGTAACTCCAACCGTAGTCAGAATCGACTGCGCAAAGCCGAGCGGCGTCGAGCTGTCGAAAATCACGAAATAACGGAGCGCGAGCGAGACGACGAGCGCCGCAGCCATCGCCGCCACTTCCGACCAAGCGTTGATCCGCCACCAGTACCAGCGCAAGATGTAGACCAGCCCTGTACCTGCGCCGAGCGAGAGCACCAACTCCCAACCGCCTGTAATACGATTCATGTAGTACGTGACGATGATCGAAAGGATGACGGTGATGAACGTCGCCACGCGCGAGGCGAAGACGTAATGGCGCTCGGTTCCATCCTTCTTCACGAAGCGACGGTAGAAATCGTTGATGATGTAGCTCGCCCCCCAGTTCATCTGCGTCGAGATCGTGCTCATGTAGGCGGCAGCGAACGAAGCGAGCAACAATCCGCGAAAGCCTACAGGCAGCAAGTCGTTCATCGCCTGTACGTAACCGAAAGCCGCGTCGGGTTGGCCCGTTTCAGGATTCAGGGTCGCGCCGCGATAGAGCACGAGCGACGAGAGCGCGACCAGAATCCACGGCCACGGACGCAAGGCGTAGTGCGCGATGTTGAACCAGAGCGTCGCGAGCAGGCCATGCTTTTCGTTCTTCGCCGAAAAGATCCGCTGCGCGATGTAACCGCCGCCGCCCGGCTCCGCCCCAGGATACCAAGAGGCCCACCAGTTGACCGCCAGATAGACCGCGAGCGTCAACGGCGGCAACATCCACGCCATGGAACCATCGCTCCAGAGGCTGATCGCTTTCGGCCCGAAAGGCTCCGCGCTCCCGACCGGCGTAACCGTCGCGATCTTCGCCTTCAACCCTTCGATGCCGCCGACCGCTTCGACGGCGAAGACGGCGAGCGCGATCGAACCGACCATCGCGATGACGAACTGCACGGCATCGGTGATGACGACGCCCCAGAAACCCGAAAGGATCGAGTAGAGGAACGTGACGCCGAGGCACAATCCGAGCGCTTGCCATTTGGCCAGCCCGAGCGTGCCGCTCAAGACCTTGGCCATGCCGAGATTGACCCAGCCCATGATGATCAAGTTGATCGGAAGCCCTAGGTAAAGCGCGCGAAAGCCGCGCAAGAACGCGGCAGGCCGGCCCGAATAGCGAAGCTCGACGAATTCGACATCGGTCATCACTTCGGCGCGCCGCCACAGTCGCGCGAAGAAGAAGACCGTCAACATGCCGCTCGCCAACATGGACCACCAGAGCCAGTTGCCCGCCACGCCGTTGCGCGCGACCATCTCGGTCACAGCAAGCGGCGTATCGGCAGCAAACGTCGTCGCAACCATTGAAGTTCCGGCTAACCACCACGGCATCGAACGATCCGAGAGGAAATACTCTTCGGTCGAACGCCCTGCGCGCCGCGCGTAGTAGAGCCCGATGACGAGCGAAAGCGCGAAATAAGCGGCGATGATCAACCAATCAACTGTAACGAGTCTCATGCGATCTCTCCGTGCGGGAACACAGAATCAGAAAAGTTTTAAGAGCGCCCACAGCGCGCCAGAAGACGATGCGGAACACATCCCCCAAATTCAGGATCAAGAACTTCCGCCGCATCGTCTCTCAGACGGTGCGAAAATGCGAATCGAGAAGCGCCCCGTTCACTCGGTCGAAAGAGCCTCAAGGGTCGCCCGAAGAGAATTTCCCTCGGGCTAGCTGACTTCTGAATCCTGAACCTTTGCTCCGTTCTCTCCCTTGCTTCAAACTTTGATGATGATACGCTTGCGATAAAGAATCGCCATCACGCCGAGCCAGAAGAGCACGTAAAAGATCGCGAACATGAGCGAAGCGTTGACGGGCTGCGCCCATGAAGCGAAGAGATGATCATAGATGAAAGTCTTCAAATTTCCCATCGAACCATCGGCGCGCGGGATCCTCCACAGCGTCATGAGCCTGCCCAATATGGCCGATAGTACGAAGACGGCGAGCGCGTTGACGCCGAAGATGACGAACGGTTTGCTCCACTTACGATAACCTTTGATGTCGATCAACCAGTAGCAGAAAGCGAGGAACTGTAGCGCCAACCCGCCCGTAAAGAGCACGTACGAACTGGTCCAGAGCGGTTTGTTGATCGGAAACCACCAGTTCCAGACCCAGCCCAAAACGACGCCGATCATGCCAAACGCGAACAGCCCAACCGCTTTTTCAAACGGCGAGCGATCGGCGCGCAACCAGTGGCCCGCAAGCACGCCGAAGAGCGTCGTCGCGATCGCCGGAAGCGTGCTTAGGATGCCTTCTGGATCGTAAACGGGCGTGTAGGTGTGACCGGCGAGAAGCGCGCGGTCGATGTATGCCGCCAGATTGCCTTGCTGGCTGAGATCGCCCGCGCCGTATCCGGGGACGGGCACGAGCATCATCAGCGCCCAGTAAGCGACAAGGAGCGCGGCAGCGGCGATCGCTTGCCCGCGCCAGCCGGTCCACAAAAAGACGAGCGAGGCGAAGAAGTAGCAGACGGCGATGCGTTGCAATACGCCCGGAATGCGTATCTTCGCCAGATCGAAATACGGGAAGCCGTTGATGAACAGCCCCAACGCGAAGATGATCGCCGTGCGGCGGAAGATCTTCCAGTAAAGGTCACGTTTGCTTCCGCCCGCTTCCATGCGCCGCGCGAAAGCGAGCGTGATCGCCACGCCGACGATGAACAGGAAGAACGGGAAGATCAGATCGGTCGGCGTCCAACCGTGCCACTCGGCGTGTTTGAGCGGCGGATAGACGGCGCTCCACGTGCCCGGATTGTTAACCAAGATCATGCCGGCGATGGTGATGCCGCGAAAGACATCGAGCGAGAGCATGCGCCCGCCCAAGTGTCCGGCCACTGGTCCAGTTTTGTTCTTCTGACTCATGCACGCCTCCTTTCGAGGAGGAACTTTTCGAGCTTCGTTCGCCCATGATCTACGCCGGTACCGCCGCTTTGTCAATAAAGGATTGATCTGTCATTCGCCGTTCGGATCGGCGGCGCGCTCTGCAATCGCCGCTTCGCGGCGCTCTTTCGCGACCGGCGTCGCGGCGACATACTGGCGCACCAACCAGTCTACGCCGGTGATCGCCGTACCGACGCAGACGGCGAACGCGCCGCAATCGAAAGCGCGGCGCACATCCTCGGGATCGCGCACGCGCCCTTCGCAAATGATCGGCACGTGTGCCAGACGTTTGCTCAACCGTTCGACCAACTCGAAGTCCGGTCCGCTCTTATCGCGCGTCTCCGCAGTGTATCCCGAAAGCGTCGTGCTGATGAAGTCCGCGCCGTACTCTTCGCCCGCCGCCAAACCTTCAGCTTCGGTGGCGACATCGGCGACCACGGGCGTCTGCAACTCTTCGCGCACGCGCCGGATGATCTTCGGCAAAGTCTCCCCCTGCGGGCGAGGGCGAAGCGTGCCATCGAGCGCGACCAAATCAGCGCCGCTTCGGACGACGCGCGCCGCCGCCGCGAACGTGGGCGTGATGTAGACATCGAACCCACCGTAAATGACCTTTTCGATGCCGAGGATCGGAATGGAGATGACGCGCCGCACGGCGGCGACGTTCGCTGGACCATCTATACGCACGCCGACGGCGCCGTTCAACTCGGCAGTGAGGGCCAGAGCCGCGATGATCTCCGGACGCGCAAGCGGCGAACCGGCGGCAGCTTGGCAAGAAACGATCAAGCCGCCGCGCCAGCGCGCCAACACGTTCGCGCGTCTCTCTTCAAGGCTTTTCATCGCCCAGACTCCTTTTCCAAATTAGAGAGGATCTCTTCCGTCAAATCGACGCCCGCCGCGCCATAGGCGAGGAGAAGCGCGCCTACGGCTGGATCGAAACGCGGAGCGATGACGCGCGCCAGGGGAAGATGCTGGGCCACCCGCTGCGCGAACTCCTCACGCAACGAGAGGCTGCGGAAAGCGCCGCCGACCGCAGCCACTTTGACGCTCTCGACGCTGAGCCGCTTTGCGACGGCGATGACTAAACGGCACAACCACATCGCCGCCTCCGCGATGATCCGGCGCGCCGAAGCATCGCCCTCTCTGGCCGCTCGTTCCACTTCGATGGCGAACGTCGCCAAACGATCGCGGTCTATCCGGCCAGCATAAACGGCGCGCGCAAGTTCGCGGAAGTCTTTTAGGTCGAAGTGGCGCAGCGCGCGCGTGCCAAGCTCGGTCGAATCCCCGACTCCGTCCACCGCGCGAAGCGCGCATCTCAAACCTTCCATCGCAATCCAATAACCGCTCCCCTCGTCGCCGAGCAGATAGCCCCAACCGCCCGCTTGCGCTGACCGGTCGAGACCGTTTTCGCCATATGCGACCGATCCCGTGCCCGCGATGACGACGATGCCGGGTTCGCCACCGGTCGCGCCAGCAAGCGCCGCCGGCGCGTCATGCCCGATGCTGAGACGGCGCGCTCGCACGATGGAACGGATCACTTCTTCTTTGAAATCCGCGCCGCCGGTCATGGCGCAATGCGCGGCGTCGAACTCCACTTCGGAGACTTCGGTGGCAAGCCCTGCCTCTCGAAGCGCCGCGCCGACGCTTTCGCCGACGGCCCGTGCCAGACGTTCGCGCCCGCCCGGCTGCTCGGCGTGATTCGCTGGCCCACCGCGCCCGCGCCCGCGAATTCGACCGCGCTCATCGGCGACGACCGCTTCGGTGTGGCTCTGTCCACCATCTACGCCAAGAAAGAGTCGCTCGCCCATGTCACCCTTCATTCGAACTCACTCTTCGCCGCTCACGTCCGCATCGTCGTTCGATTGAACCTTCGGATCAACGCTTCCACAATCGCTCGCACTCGGTCGGAGCGAACGGCAGATCCAAAAGCTCGCGGACGAAATCATGGACCAGAGCTTCCGAATGATCTTCGCCCTCCACCCACTTCGCGGCAAGCAGATGACCGAGTTCGTGCGCGATGATGAGGCGTTCGAGCCCTTCGCGCGAGAACCAGCCGGCATCTTCCGACGCGCGTTCGAGCGCCGTCTGGTTTACGCGAATTAGCCCGGTCTCGCACTCGCCGACGCTGACGAGCGGCCACCTTTCAAAGACTATGCGCACGCCCGCGCGCCGCGCCATCTCATGGACATCGCGCGTCCCAAACTCCTCGATAGCTCTCTCGGCCAAGCTCATCTGCAATCGTCACTCAAGTTCGCTCGAATCTCGCGCCTTTTTCGCGCGGCGAACTTTCAAGGGCCGAGACGGATCAGCGTTCGCGCTGCGCGGCGATGATCACCAACTCTTCGCCTTCGGCGAAACCTTCAAGCTCTGCGCGCGCCAGCGCGATGACCTGTTCGGCATCGGCCAATCCTGAAAGGTCGATGATACGCGCGCGCGCAAGAATGTGCGTATCGGGGATTGAACGCCCAGCATCGCCGAAATCGGTCAACCGCGCGATCGCCTCTTCGAGATCGCGCGCCACCGCGCCGACGCGCGAACGGATGATTTCCGCATCGCTCCTTTGCAACCGGACCACGCCCGTGTGATCCAGCACGCGCACCAGCTTGCGTCTCTTTCGCCACAAGCCGAACAGCGCGGGCTCGCGCCGTTCGGCGACGAAGACGCGAAAGGAGTCTGTTTGCGCCGCCAGCTGGACCAGCGAAGGCTGGATCTGCATCGAACGTGCAGCCGACAGACGGCACGCTTCGACATCGAGCGCCGCCGCCGCGCGATCATTCTTCTTCAATTCGGTCGTGCCGAAAGCGATGGCGCGCACCAGATTCCTTCGGGTGTCAACCTCGACCTGAACTTCCACCGTTTCGGGGAGCGCACCCGCCTTGATGGCCGCTTCCGCCGCCTCGCGGCGCACTTGCAAGATGTCCTCGGGCGTCGGATCGACGATGTTCCTTTCGACCGTGTCGCGCACCATCGCCAGTGCCACTCCGATGGTCGAGATCACTTCCGCTTTGCGCGCGAGGCGAAAAGGCAGATTCATCAGGCGCGCTGTGAAGGGCACGAGCGCCGCAGCGCCGCCTCCCCCGCCAACAAGCTCCACCGTCGCGCGTTCGAGTTTGTATTCGGCGATCAACTCTTCGATCTGTCGTGCGACTTTCCGGCAGGAGAGTTCGAGCACGCGCCGCGCGACCTCTTCCTCGCTCGCGCTCAAGGCCGCCGCGAGTGGGCCGAAAGCCAATCGTGCCGCCTCCACATCGCCGCGCGCGAACGCGCCTTCGGGGATGATCCCGAGGAGGTTCGCAGCGCAAGTCGGCGTCAGCGCCAATCTTCGACCATCGCGCGTTTCCACGGCGACGTAATCTTCCGCATCTTCGGGCGTTGGGCGCAGGTGAACGAGCTTCGCGCCGATCAACTCTTTCGGATCGGCGAACGCCGCGTAAGGCAGACCGGCGATGTGCGCCGAACGAGGCCCAACATCGACGATCTCGCCGCGTCGCTCGCGTATCAGACTGCCGCCGGCAATGCCGAGCGTGCGCACGTCGAGCGTGTTCAGAAAAGTCCGATGGCCGCCGACGCGCGCCGGACGCACTTGCGGCTGGCCGTCGCGGATCACGGAGATGTCGGCGCTCGTTCCGCCGACTTCGATGAAGATGCCGTCGGACACGCGCTCGTACATCAACGCGCCAGCGATTCCGGCAGCCGGACCGGAAAGCATCGTCAGGATCGGGCGACGGTGGACCTCTTCGACGCTCATCACGCCGCCATCCGAACGCATGATCATGAGCGGCGCGCCGATGCGCGCGCGCTCGACGCAACGCGCGGTCATCTCCGCCGTCTCGACCATCTTCGGCAGAATGGAGCCGTTCAAAACGGCGGTGCGCGTGCGCGTCCTCAGCCCGTACAGTCCGGAGACTTCGTGGCCGGAAGTGGCAAACAAGCCCAGTGCGCGCGCCACCTCGACTACGCGCTCTTCGTTTTCGGGATGATCAACGCCGAAAGCTTGCGACGCGACGATGACGCGCGCGCCGCTGTGGCGCAAACTCTCAATGATGGCGCTCGCCTGCGCGGCGCTGATGCCGTTGGCGGTTCGAACGAACCGATGTTCGGGCCGCAGCGTCTTTCCGGGCGCAAGCTCGATAGGCGGAACGCGCGTGTCGCGCCGCGCTTTCCACGCCTCGAGACCGCCTCCCAAACCGACGATGCCGACCGGCGCGACATCGCCTTCCAGAAGCGCGTTGGTCGCCTGCGTCGTCGAGTGAGCGATGAAGATGACCTCTTCCGGCGCGACGCGGAGTTCCACCAGCACGCGCTCGATCGCTTCGATGATGCCGCGCGCGACGCCCTCGGGCGCATGATGCGTCGTCGGAACCTTTAACTGCCCGATGACCTCGCGCGTCTCGTGATCGATGACCACGGTATCCGTGAACGTGCCGCCGACATCGATGCCGACGCGCACGCGCCGCCGCATCGCTCGCGCTTCGTCTGCCATCTTCCCGTTGCGCTCCGCACACATGATCCGACGCTCGCTCGACTCAAGACGTGATCACGGTTCCCTTGTCTTCTCTCGACTTGGGAAGCGATGACCGTTCCTCTCTCCCCCACGCGCCCGCGCGTTTATTCGGGAACGGCTACTCGAGCGATGGCTGCTCTTCTCCACGCGCCCTCTAGCGTGTCGCTTTGAGACGCGCCGTCCGTTCAGCGCCGCTTTCAACGCCTGCCGATGGCGCAGCACCGGAAGCCTTACGGAATCGGCCCGCAGCGTTTGCATCTTCGTCGGCGACCGTATGCTGCCGTGCTACGATGCAAGCTTGGGTGTTAAGCGTCCCCGTTGGCGATCGTGCGTCGTTGTGCTACGATGCAAACTGCGTATGAGTCCCGAACTGGTCATCGCATCGGTGATCAGCATCATCCTCTCCGTCTTCGGGGCGACATGGCTGAACCAACGCGCCACGGAACGGTTCCTCGAACAGATGGAGAAGCGCTTCGATGCGCGCTTCGACACGTTATTGGTCGAGATTCGCTCCGAGATCAAACGTCTGGACCAGCGCATAGATTCGCTCGAACAACGCATAGGTTCACTCGAACAACGCATAGGTTCGCTCGAGCAACGCATCAACTCGCTCGAACACCGCATCAACTCGCTCGAACAACGCTTTGAGCAGCGCATCGCTTCCATTGAACAGCGTCTCGATCGCATTGAACGTCAACTCGAAGCCTTTTTCAAACCCGTGCCGCCGCAACGTTGAGCCATCGACATCCGGCATCTCGTTCACTTCCGAGCTTTTTCGGCTCTCGCATCCAGCGGTTGCGCCCGCAGCCCGGCGCCGATCTCGAACATGCCGGGGATGCCGACGGGCAGCCGCCCGGCGATCTCGACTTCGCCGAAGATCGCCCGCGCGGCGGCTTCCTGCGCTACGTCCTCGATGGCGTAGGCGGCCATGTACACGGGCGCTTCCGGGAACTGGCGGATCAGGTAGGGGCTACCGAAGGCGACGATCGCCGTCCGTTTGCCGAGCGCGAGAAGCTGTCGGATGAAATCTGTCTGCCGGTCGGGCAGCGCGACCGTCCCTTTGAGCGCAGCGCGTTTGACGAACGGTGCGATGATGATGTTCTCGGCGCGCTTCGCCTCTTCGATCATCTGCGCATATTCAGCCTCGGTCGTGCGCGGATCGGCCTTGAGGATCCGCGCCCCCTTGACGCGCCGCTCGATCTGCGGGATCAGCGTCCGGCCCTCTTCTGGGTCATCGTCGGCGGCGACGACGACGTAGAGCGCGCTAGCGGCGCGCGACTGGGCCAGCGGAAGCAATCCGCCTTCGTTTCGTAGAAGCGTCATGGAACGCTCGGCGACGCGCCGCGCCTCTTGAACGTTCTCCGGCTTCTCCACGAGCCGATTGACGGCGCTCAGATCGACCATCCTGTTCTGGACCAGTCCCAAGCGGTATTTGGCGCGCAACAGACGGCGAACCGAATCGTCGATCCGCGCTTCTGTAATCTCGCCGCGCCGCACGGCCTCTTCGATCGCCTTGATCGCCGCCGTCGGATCGGGCGGAAGGAGCGCTACGTCGGCCCCGGCTTTGATGGCACGCACGGCAGCATCCGGTCCGGGATAATTCTTCGTGATCGCGCCCATGCCGAGCGAATCGGTGACGATGATGCCATCGAACTTCAGCTCGCGCCGGAGAAGATCGGTCGTCATCTGCGGCGAGAGCGTCGCCGGGTGACGGTCGCCCGTGATCTTCGGCAAAGCGACGTGCGCTGTCATGACGGCATCGACGCCTGCGGCGATGGCCGCGCGAAACGGCACGAGTTCCATGCGATCGAGTCGCGCGCGGTCAACCTCGATCGTCGCCAACCCGATGTGCGAATCGGTCGCCGTATCGCCGTGACCGGGGAAGTGCTTGGCTGTGGCAAGCGCGCCGCCATCGCGCACGCCGCGGACGAAAGCGGCGACGAAGCGCGCGACCTGTTGCGGATCAGCGCCGAAACTGCGGATGTTGATCACGGGATTGTCGGGATTGTTGTTGATGTCGGCGACCGGCGCGTAGAGCCAGTTGACGCCGATGGCGCGCATCTCTTCGGCGATGATGCGCCCTTGGCGATACGCCGCCTGAACGTCGCCCGTCGCCGCCACGCCCATGTTGGTCGTAAACGGCGTGCCGTTCTTCATCTGCATGCGCAAGCCGCGCTCATAATCGGCAGCAATCAGCAGCGGAAGCTTGGAAAGGCGCTGCATCTCGTTGGTCAATGCGGCGACTTCGTTGGGGCTGCCGCCGCGGACGATGAAGCCGCCGACGCGGTTCTGTTCGATCTGCTTGCGCACCTCGGCGAACCGCTCGCTGGCGAAATTCATGAATTCGCTCGACGCGGCGACGACGATCATCTGACCGATCTTCTCGCGCAAAGAGAGGCTGCGCAATGTGGTCTCAACCCACTCATTCTCGCCGCGCGCATCCGCTTCTCTGTGTGCCACCAGCGGCACGACATCGAGCAAAAGGACAAGGACCAAGAATCCGACCAAGATCCTTCTGAACGTCATCGCCCTGTCGAAACCCTTTTGGACCATCGCCTCGCGCCGCCTTGCGCGAATCATCGCCCTTCCTCTTCTCATCATTACCCCTTCGGTTTACCCCAGATGTCTATCTTCTCCCCACCGCGCGCTTCGTCCGTCGGCGTGACGCGCACATGTTCCGGCGACGGGCAGCGCATGTCGGTCATGCGCGCGCGCGTCATCGGCAGACGCACGGCGTTCGCCCCTTCACCGCGCAGCAAATAGACCTCCAACCACTCGGCGCCGGCCACCTGCGCCTCGGTCGGTTGCGCGGGCTTGCCTTCATTGTACCTTTGATCGATGGCGTTGACCCGTTTGAACTGGCGCGCCACGCGCGGTTGAAACCCGCGCGCGTCGAATTCGGTTTGAAAAACGCGCTTCGGTTGCGGACCGGCATCGGCGACGACCAAGCGCAGCTTTCCCGGACCGGCGACCAGCACGGCCATCGCCACCACATCGCCGGGCCGCCAGTAGAATTCGCGCTGTGCTGGCGCTTCTGCCCAACGCTCGTTGCGCCAGAACGGATGCCAAGCGTCGCGCACGGCGCTCCGTTTGCCGTTCTCATCGACCGAAAAGGACCACGTCAGCCCAGCGTCTATCTCCTGCTCGCCGGCGCGCCCGCCCATGTAAACGGAGAAGTTGTCGAGCGGCTGACCGTCCTTCGGATCGAGACGCGAAGGATCGGTTTGCGGCTGGCCCAGTCTGATGATGCCGATGATGCCGGTCCAGCGATCGAAACTCGAAACCGCTTTGCGGTAATAAGCCCCCGGAAAGCACGGAAGCTCTGGGACAGGAGATATCTCCGCGTCGCTTGCCGCAGACGCTGCGGCCTCGCTCGAAAACTTGACCGCATCGCCGACTTTCAGGTGCGCGATGACCCAGCGGCGCGCCGCGCCATGTGCGCTCAAGACGAAGCCATCTTTGCCGACGCTGATCGGTCCGGGATCAGCCTTGTACTCGAGATGAACGGCTCGCGCCCGGTCGCGCACTTCGACCACCTTGCCGCCCACGATGTAAACATCTACGCCGGAAGCGTTAGGCGGATCCTTGCGGTATTTTTCGGGAGTGTAGATGACCAATTGGTCATCGCGCCGTAAGATGTCCCTGCCGCTGATGGGATAGCTCGCCCCGTCCGGCGCGAAGATGAACTCTTTAGCCTTCTGCCCAAGCGCAACGCCGAAAATGATGGAGAAAGCTACGGGAAGGCATGCGGCGAAACGAACCGCAGGCGAGAGTCGATCAGGCGTTCTGCTCATCTTGTCATCACCTTTCACGGAAATTCCGTCCGTCATCGGGCCGAAGCCGATTGTCTCGGAAAGAGGCCGTTTCTCCGCGCTACAAGAACATCGCCGCGCCGAGCACGAGGCCAATTAGGCAGACGATGATCATCGTCGGGAGAGTCGCGCGCGTGATCTCTTCGACACGCACGCCGACGTAGTTGGCGACCCACACGTTCTGCGTGTTGGTCGGATCGCACACGTTCTGCACCTGCACGACCGACATGATCGCCGCAAGAAGCGCGAGCGGCGGCAAAGCTCCGGTCGCAAACATGATCGAATAGACGCCGATGCCGACACCGAACGGATTCAATGGCCCACGATAGAGCGCCAGCGGCGAAAGCAGCCCGAAGAAGAGCACGTAAGCTGCGGGCGAACGTAAGGGAATGGCCGCAACGAGCGGCGCGAGCGCCTCTTTCACCGCAGGCAGAGTGAGCGCGTTCAAAAGCATGCCGATGCCGATCATCAAGATGGCTGCCGGCGCGCCATCTTCGACGCCGCGCACGGCGGAAGCCGAGAGCGTGCGCACGGCGGCGCGCGGCTCGGTCAACAACACGCCGAAGAGCGCGCCAGCGAAAAAGGCCGGAAGCTCGCGCCAGCCGAATCCGACGTAAAGCACGAGCGGCACAAACGGCGTCAGGAAGGCGACGAGCGGCACGCGCCTTTTGCCCTCGGTGCGCGCGAGTATCTCCTCTTTGGTCGTCACGGCCCAGAAACGAAGCTCCGGCGCGCGCCGCGCGGCGATGAAGGCGTAGATGGCGACCGCTGCCGCCGTAATCGCGCAAAGGCCCAGGGCGAACCGCGCCACTTCCGGCGGCAACGGAGCATCAGGTGCAATTTGAAGAATCTCGCGATACAAGCGCCACAGCGCAATGTTGAAGACGAAGCCGGTCGCAAACGCCATCAGGAAGAAGACGGCGGCGAGCTTCCGTGGGATCCCGAGGCTCATCATGATCGGCAGCACGAGCGAACCGACCATGATGATCGCGCCGAGTCCGGTGAGCGAAGTGAAAAGGATCGCCGTTACGGCCATCAACGCCGCGGCGACGATCATTGGGCGATCCCCGCCATACTCCGCCGCGCGCTTGATGATCTCTTCGGCGATGCGCGTTTGAATCATCACGCGCCCGAGCATCGCGCCGGCGAAGACGGCGACGTAGGCAGGCGCAAGCTTTACAGCTCCGGCGGCGACCACATCATTGAGAATTACCGGGAGCGGCGCGCCGACCAAAGCGGCGACTGCGACCGCCATCGCTGGCACGGCGATGATCGCAGGAACGGCGCGCGCAAACATCAACGCGGCAAAGAGAGCGAAGACTAAAAGAAGCAATGGACCGCTCATGGGTTTAAAGCTCGATCATCGCCGGCGCATAAAACGAAATCGAATCTGGCACCGCCGATCTTGCCGGTCCGATCTCAGGCGAGTTGGACCGGCAAGATCGAATATTCCGAGGCGAGATCCGCCCTCCAACATTCGCCTTTCAGAAAGTATATCGCGCCACAAGTTGGATGATGCGCGGGCGATTGCCCTGTGTTGTGACTATGCCGAAGTTCGGACTGTTGACGTTCCTTTCGGGAGTGCCGAAGACGACGTAATTGAAAGCGTTCAAAAATTCGGCGCGGAGTTGAATCTTCTGCCGCCCCTCGTTCCACGTGAAGTTCTTCAAGAGCGACAGATCGACGTTGCGATATTGATCGCGCCGAATGTCGTCATACGTGCGCGCCGCGTTGCCGAACTTGAACGCTGACGGCGAAGCGAACGCCCCCGTGTTGAAGACCGCGCGCCCATTACGCGCCGCGTCGCGTAGATCTTCGCGGCTGAAACCGTTCTGTCCAACTCGATCGGGGCGACGCACGGCGTTACCCACTCCAGCCAACGTTGTCAATCCCGTGAACGAATCTGCGATTATTTGAATCGGCGCACCCGATTGAAGGATCACAGTCCCGCTCACTTGGTAACCACCCAAGAAGAGATCGACGAAGCGATTCAAATTTCGCCCGAAACGACGCTTGCGACCGAAAGGCAACTCATAGGTGAACGTCGCCGTGAAGCGGTGCGGTACATCGAGGGTTGAAAGCGAATACTCTCCGCCTTTGTAGTTATAGACGTCTTGCACCGGCGTCGGATCTAAAAAGGCGGCGCCGTTGCCCACTCCGCTCGTATCCATCAGCTTCGACCACGTGTAATTGACGACAGCCGATAGCCCATCGCTGAAGCGCTTCTGCAAGTTGACTTGAAACGCATTGTATTTGCTGTCGCCGATGAGCGGGCGAAACCACAGGACCGCAGTGTACTGCGGATATGGGCGGAGAAGTTGCGCGCGCGGGATAAACGCGCCGTTGAAAGATGGCGAAGTTGGAATCAAACCTTGGAACGGATTGGGGACCATCTGATTGAGGAAGGCCGCGGGCGAAGCGCATGGGATGTTCAAGGTGAACGGCGCGCTCGACAAACTGCTACATGAGTTCGGTTGTGAGTAGTTGTTGAGCGCATAATCGAGAACCGCGGACGATAGTTGGTTGAGATTCAATTGCTGCACCGGCAGATGCACGCCGCGGCTGCCAACATACGCAAGATCGAGCACGAGGTTCCGTGCCAGTTGACGCGAGACGACCAAATTCCACTGCTGATTGTAGGAGTTCTTCCGCACCGGCTCGACGGCGTAGACTTGATCGCCCAAACGGGTCAACGCGCCGAGCGAATTGCCGACCGGTCCGGGCAAGCCGTTCGGGAACGGATCGGTCAGAAAGACCGTCCCCGCGCCGACTTGCGCCGTCTGCGACGACTGGATCAAGCTCGTGGTGAAGTTGGTCCCTTGCGCAGTTGGATTTTCGAGCGCGAGCGGCAAATAGAAGATCCCATAACCACCGCGAACGGTCGTCCTCTCGTTGATCCCATAAGCGAACCCGACGCGCGGCGCAAACAGATGGTTCGCGCGCGTCTGCGGGCCTTTCGGAAAGGAGAGCAAACCGCGTAAGTTGGTGAAGTTCGGGCTGAGCTGTCGCACGAACGGATCCGTCGGCGCGGGGACGCGACCGTTGAGCGGCGACGGCGCATCGAAATCGAAGTTCGTCACAAGCTGACGCACCTCCGCCGTCCCGGGCTCGAGCTCATAACGCAGGCCAATGTTCAGCGTAAGATTACGCTTGACGCGCCAATCGTCTTGAACGAAAGCCGCTTTGTAATGCTTGTAGAGCGTCAACGGCGTGACGATCTCGCGATTGCCGCTCGATGGAAGGCCGAGCAGGAATGAAGCCAAAGCCGAACCGGAAGCTGCAGAGTTGGCGAAAGAGACGGTCGCCACCGGACCGCGAGTCCACGTCCGGTCGAAGCTGAACGAACCGACCGGCGTGAAGAACTGGAACGGATAGAAGCGATATAGCCTGAACTCGCCGCCCGCTTTGATCGTGTGCGAGCTGCGGATGATCGTCACCGCATCGGCCACCGTATGCACATCTCGCGGTTGATTGTTGCCCGCGCCGCCGATCGTGCTGCTGTTGATCTGCCCAGGAGGCGTCAAACCATCAGAGCCGCCGCCGATGGTAAAATCCGGGAATTGGAGGTTCGCCGCGTTGACGAGCAAATATGGCGGAAGTCCCAGCAAGGTCGGATTGAAACCTTGCCCGTTCGGACGCTGATTGGCCCGCACGCGCGTGTAACCATAGCGCGCGTTGTTGATGACGCTCGCGCTGAAAGCGTAGACGTGATTGAACGTGAAATTGCCGAATTGGTCGCGTATCGTGCGCGCGTTCGAAGCCGGCGACTTGAAGTAGTTCGGGAAAGCATCGACGCGTTTTTCGTACGAAAAACGCGCGAAGAAGCTCTGCTTGTCTGAAACCTTCTGATCTATTCGCGCCGCGACGATGTCGCGCGTAAAGCGTGATGTATCGTTGATGATGAAGTTGTTGATGACGCCCGGAATCGGCTGACCGTCAACCGGACTGACGAATCGCGTCCCCGAAGAGTTTGGCAGCGGGATGTAGGATAAGACATTGAGCGCGACCGGATCGAGACAAGCGGAAGTGCGCGGCCCCGGAGCGCAAACCGGCAGACTGCTCAAGTCGTTGTTCGGGAAGGCCGGTCGCCCCTGCACGACGGTGCGCGTCCGCACGCCCTGCGGCGTGATGGTATCAACGTAATAGGGGACGAGCGGCCCATAAGGGTTGAAGATCTGGCCGAAGGGGACGGGCGCTCCGGCTGGCCCACTCGGATTCCCCGGCGCGAAATAGTACTCCGTGCGCGTCCCATTGCTCGACGTAAAACCCAGTACGCGCGCGCGGTCCAGAAGATCCGATAGATCGCCGCGCCGCTCCGCCGCCGTCGGGACGGTCAGCAACTCGCGCGTGAAAGGATTGTCCTCTCGCCTCGCCTCGTAATTGAAGAAGAAGAAGGTCCGATCCTTGCCGCTCCACAAAGCCGGTCCGCCTTCGCCAAAACGCGGCAGATAGACCGGCCCACCGATGGCCCCGCCGAACTGATTTCGGTTGACATCGATCCGCGGCAACCCCTGTTTGTTGCGGAAGAAACCGTTAGCGTTCAGCTTGTCGTCTTGAAAATATTCGTAAAGCGAACCGTGGAAACGATTGGTCCCGGCGCGCGTCGCGATGTTGACGATGCCGCCAGCAGTGCGCCCGAACTCGGCCGGCGCAACGCCCGATTGAATTTTGAACTCGCGGATCGAATCCTGCGGCGGCGAGACCGCTACGCCCTGAAAATCGCCCACCGTGTTCGTCACCCCATCAAGCAACACATCGTTCGATGAAGCGCGCCCGCCGTTGACCGAAAAGTTCGAATCGAAGAAGTTGCGGTTCGCCGCTGAACCAACTTGATTATCCGGAGAACCGAGCGCCGCGCCGACATCTATCACGCCAGGAACGAAAGGGAGAAAGTTGAAGATGTTGCGATTGGCCGTCGGCAGATCCTCGAGCAGTTTGGTCTCGATCGTCGTCTCAAGCTGCGACGTTTCGGTTTGCAGAAGCGGCGTCGTCTCGCCCGAAACCTCCACCACCTCCTGCACGGTCGCGCTCAAGGCGAAATCGAGCGTCGCCGTCTGCGCCACCTCCAATCGCACGTTCTGGCGAACCTGGCGCGCAAAGCCCGCCCCCTCGACGCTGATGTCATAAACGCCAGGCTGCAAGAACGGGATCGTGTAGCGTCCCTCGCCGTCGGTCACGACGCTTCGGCTGATCCCCGTCTCTTTGGAAGTGGCCGTGACGGTCGCGCCGGGGACGACGGCGCCCGCAGAGTCGGTGATCGTGCCCGCGATGGTGGCGGTGATCGTCTGCGCTCTGATCGGGAGGGCAAAACAGGCGAGGCAGGCCAGCAGCGAGAATCCAAACCTTTTCATGAGCTTCACTCCTTCGCGAAACGAGATCTTCGAGTTTCCGGCTGAGACGACTACCGGAGTAGTGGACTATACCAGACGCTTGAACTTTTAACTCAGACCGCCGCCGGAAGTCAATACCCTCCGAAGCGGCGCGCGCAGAGCCCTTCCGCCCGTCGCGCGCCGAGAGCCGCGCGCGGCCCCGGACCGCCCATCCTCATCGCCCGCCCCGGTCGGGGCGTGGGCCCAGGCCGAACTCCTCCGGGCTCGGCAGAATCGAACTCCGCTCATACTGCCGCAGCGCCTCATCGAGTTCGCGGCTCTTGTTCAACCACGTGGCGATCATCGCATCGTATCGGGCCAGCACGCTATCCAACCAATATTGGCGATTCTCGCGTAACCACTGCTCGCGATAAGCGCGCTTCAACTCCGCAAGCTCTTCGGCCATCTCGCGCAGATCGTTGTAGATCGCCCCGGTGTAGCGCGTCAGCCGGCGCACGCGCCGTCGGTCGTTCAGATTTAGATAAGCGTCCCAATAGCGCTCGCTCAGTTGCTCCATCACTTGCATTCGGCGCCCCAGATGATCGAAGCGCCGCGCCGCCAAGAGCATCGCATCGAGCGTGGAGCGGTTCCGGCGCACGCGCGCGCGTTCGCGCAAGATAGTCTCTTCGACCTCTTCGACCATCAGGCGCATCCGTTTCGTCTTATCGTGCAGGGCGCGCGCCTGTTCTTGGAACGCCGACGTGAAAGGCTCTTGCCAAAAGAGTTGATCGCTTGAGCCCACGCCGAGCAGCGTATTGACGCTCCCCAGTGTGCGCATGGCGCGCACGAAACGATCGCCTTCGCTGCGGAAGAAGGCCCAATCGAAATCGCGTTCGAACGCTTCGAGATCGAACGGGACCGCTTGCCACGCCGCCGCCGCGCCGAGCACGATGCCATACCAGGTCATCTCGAAAAGCGTCTCTCCGTCATCATCCCAGCTTGTGTTCATCATCCCGAGCGCGCCCGCGCGTTGCCCATCGCGCACGAAGTTGACGATGTTGATGGCCGCGGCATCGTTGTTCGGAAAGATCTGATTCCAGTTTTGCACGCCGGGGCAGACGAACTGGTCCAGCCCGGCATCTTTGAAAGGCTTGAGGCGCGACTCGTAACTTTCGCGCGGCCCATAGGCCCAGTTCATCACGATCATGTCGCGCGGTATCTCGCCGATCAGATCGGGATGATTGAGCGCGATGTCGCCCCAGAACATCAGCCTCCGCCCATACGGTTGAAGCAGATCGCGCACGCGCCGTAGGTGTTCGAAGTAGACCGCGCCGACGCCGCGCTGACGCACCGCTTCGCGGCTCTGTCCTTCGCCCAGTTCGAACGTCTCGTCAGCGCCGATGTGAAAGAATCGGCCCGGGAAGAGCTCGTTGATTTCGCGGTAAAGATCGGCGATCAGCTTGTATGTGCCCTCCTGTTGCGGCGTCAGCACGTCGCCATAAGGCGTCTCGGCCAAGGCGTTGTACTTCTCCGTCTTGAGCACCTTGTGCAGATGGCCGAAGGTCTGCTGTTCGGGGACGATCTCGATGTGCAAACGGCGCGCGTAAGCGATGATCTCGCGTATCTCATCGGGCGTGAGCGCGCCGCCTTCCGGTCCGATCAAAGGATGTGCGCGACTGCCGAAAACATGCTCCATGTAGAACGAATGCATGTTCAGCTTGAAGAAGGCGAAAGTGCGCAACTGCCGTTTGATGTACTCGACGGTCGGCACGGGACCGCGGCTGATGTCATCGGAGACAGCGCGCCATCGCATGGTGGGCCAGTCGATGATGCGCGCCCCTTGAATGTAAGCGTTCGCTCCATCGCCGCGCACAAGCTGCTTGAGCGTTTGCAAACCGTAGAACGTGCCCGCCGTCGTGCGCCCGGCGACGATGACCTCATCTGATGAGACGTTCAAGACATATCCCTCTTCATTCAACTCCGCCGGAACGCTCACCCCTTTACGCGCGAGGGCGCGACGTATCCTCTCATCGTCCAACATCCCGATGAGGATCATCCTTCGACCTCTGCCGATCCTCAACGCGACATCGGCCACATCGCGCACATCATCGATGAAATCTTGCGCGGCGAAACGGTCATCCTCCGACTTCGGATCGGCCAACTCAAGGCGCACGCTTCGATCGAGGCGGAAACTCTCGCCCGTCGGTGCGATCTGTTTCGGACGCGGGATGACCTGCAGCGGCACGCCCGGTTGCGCGACGGCACCGATCTCGTAGCAGACGAGCATCGATAGAGCGAAGCGACAGATCACCGAACCGATCGCTCTTAACATTCGCTTTCCTCCGGCAGCACAGGATTTGCAACGAATCGCGTTTTTCGTTCACCGATCGCGATCAACGCCCGATCTCCCCCAACGCCTTTCGCATGGCATGAAACGCTGACTTCGGTTCACGAGCGTTGACGCGAGCGATTTTAATCATCGAGCGCGCTGATCTTCGTTCGCCTTCGACTCTACGGCGACGTGAAGATCGAAATCTATCTCAGCCTCGAACGTCCTTCCCCAAGGCAACGTCAACGTGAAGTTGCCGATCGATCTCGGAATTAGAGCTAAACTGACGCCGTCCGTTTTAGGCAAGGTGAAAGCGTTGCTAGCGAAATCGCGCCACAGACTTTCAACGTAAGGGCGCATCTTCGCGCGCGCGATCCCTTCGATGATGCGCGTCCCTTGCGCGTCGAGCCGCATGGTGTTCAGCTTGAACCGAGGTGCGATGTTGCGGTTTACGTCTACGCGCACGAGCGAGTGATATGCATAATCGTCTATCAGGCGGTGGAGCAGGAACTTCATCTGCGCGCGCGCGATTCGTTCGGCTGCCGCCGAATCGGTCGCCAACCGGTCCACAGCGAGCGCGAAGAGGATGCCTTGCGGCAGCGCCGTGCCGATCGTGTTGCCCGCCGTGTTCCACGAAGCGTAGCCGAATAAGCGCGGGAAGACGCCTCGCCGCCGCAACTCTTCGGTGAACTCCTCGCCCGCGCCCTGCACCGCTCCGCCGAAATCTATGTCGGCGACGATGACGCGCCGTCCGCTTTCGACATCGCGCGCGATCCTTTCGGCAAAGGCGCGCGCCGCCCCCGGCTCATCGCGCGAGGCATAGACGTAGAAGAGCAGATCGGCCTCGCGCGCCGTCGCCACTTCGCGCGCGCCAGCGGCGGCGATCTGAAAACTCACGGTCACGTGAAGCGGGCGATCCTCGTAGGGGGCGACGCGGAGTCGCTTCTCCTCCGAAGAGTAGATGGCATGAACGCGCGGGTGGTAGTCGAATCGTCGGGCGAGCGCGCGCGACAAGAGCAGCATCGCCACTTCGTCGGCGCCGGGTTGCACGCGCACGCGATCCTCGAGCTGCAAGCGACGCGCTTCGGCGATCAAGCTTTCGCGGTCGGCGACGTGCACGCCGCGCGGCTTGGCATCGTCTTGCGACAAGATCAAGAACTCGAAGACGCCGTCTTTGACGAGCGCGATGCTGGCCCGGTTGATTTCGAGGTTTCGTCGCCGGGCCTGTTTGTAATCTTCCAGCGCCTCTTTGGGAATCTCGCGCTCCAATCGCTCGACTTCGGCGGCGGCTTTTGCGTCGCGCGAGCTTTCCGAAGCCAGTTCGGCCCACCGCGCCAGCTTTTCACGGTAAGCCTCATTCTTGCCATCGGCAGTGGGCGCAAGGCGCATGATGACGTTGAAGCCGTAAATGGGAAGCTGCGGAGCGCGCAGCTTGATCTCACGCACCAACTCCAAGCGCCGGCGCGCCGTCTCCAATGGCACACGATGCACGCGCGAAGCGACCAGCCCGCCGTAAGCGAGCATGTCGACCGAGATCACCGCCGCATCGAACGAACGTAGATCTTGCGCGCGCACCCACGCTGCGATCCGTTCCGGTTGGCCCGGCTCGGTGAACCGGCCCAGCAGGTCACGCGGCGGCGCGACCACTTCCGCATCGGCGATCCGCCCCTGCATGACCACGAACTGCAAACATGGCGGGCGATCATCGAGCGGGATCAGCAACACACGCGCGCGCGGCCTCGTCTCGCGATGCGCTTTGACCTTGACAGTTCCCATCGCCGAGACCAACGCCAGCGAAAGCAAGAGCGCGCACAAACGAACAAAAAGTTTCGGTTTCACATCTTTCACGGCGGTGGTCGCCGTCCGAACCCGTTTCATCATTATCATCTTCTTCAACCGTCGTCGCTCGCGAAAAGCCATCAGCCGACGAGATCAACCACGAAGCGAGCTTCGCTCTTAGCAAATCCCGCCGACTTTATCCTCGATCTTCACCTCGCTCGGGAGAGTTGATCTCAATACAACTACTCGCTTAGCAAATCCCGCTAACTTCATCTTCGATCTTCACGCCCCGAAGTGCCGTCATCGTCCGTCCTCTGCGTCCGCGCGCCGATATTCGACGTGCCCGTTGTAAGCGAGGCGCGCGATGGCCCATGCGCCGCGCTGCGGCGCGCGAAACTCCAGCGTCACCGTCTGACCCGGACCGACACTGAACCCTTGCTCGCGCGCCGTCAGATCATCGTCGTCGAGCCAGACTTCCGGCGGCAAGATCAGCGCGATGCTCCCCTCCAGACGCTGCCGGTGCGGATTGCGGACGACGGCGCGCACTCGTTCGCCCGTTCGTTCGATACGCCATTCGAGGCGAAAGCTCCGTCCGACTTCGAGCGTGTCTTGGTAGGTTTGGCCGCCGAACTCCGTGCGCGCCTTGATCAACCCGGACGCGCGCGCCCACTCCAATCCCTTCTTCACCGGATAACTCAAGACGACCACATCGCGCGCCATCCACCCGCCCGGCTCGATGTCGTAGTCGAACGCAGACGGCACGGCGCGCCAATCAGGCGCCACTTCGATTTCGACTCGCCCGCGCGCGCGCCGATCGAGCAAGTTGTTGACGACGAAGACGCGCACGGCAGCGGTGGTCGTGCCGCCTTGATTGTACTTGTCGTCGTAGGCGAAGCTCGTCAACTGGCCCATCTGCTCGACGGGGCGTACCGCGATCTTGACGGGATCGTTGCCGATGGGCGCGGCGCCCATGTTGTGCATCCAGTAGCGGGCCGGCACGGGCTGGACCGGTTCGCGCGTTGCGCCGATCGTCGTTCCGGTCGCAGCGCGGCGCGCCACCGGGACTTTGAACGTCTCGATGGCGAAACCGTCGATGGCGGAAGCGAAAGCCCGTTCGCCAGTCCTGTGCACGCCGTCGTTCGATGTCGCTCTTCGTTCGACGAGATCGACGCGCTCGACTTTGCCGATTGCCGCATCGAAAGTCGCTTCCACCGTGGTCGCGCGCCCTTCCGTTTCGTAGACCCGAAGGATAAAAGGCCTTTCGCCGTCGGCTTCGCCGGCGTGAAAGCTCGCCTGTGGATTGCCCGCCAACTTCAGCGCCGAAAGCACAACGTTCTCCGCCGAAAGGCGCATGAAACTGTGCTCCGGCGGCAGCGGTCCGCTCTGCTCAGCAGTTTGCACGGCGACGAGCGGGTTGTTGAACTCGTACCCGCGGCGCACGACCAACGCGCGCCGCCAGTCGCCTTCGTGCGGGTAGAGCGCATACGAAAAGATGTGCGTTTTGTGCTCCGGCGTGAAGTCGAACGGCAGGTTCACGCCGGGCCACGGCGCAGTGTGCGTCAAAAAGAGCGTCAGCGTGTCGGGGCGTTCGAGGCTGGCGGCGATGGTCCCGTTGTTGATGACGGCGACGCCGTAATCCGGCACGCGCGCGTTCGTTCGTTCCGCCAGCGCTTCCGCTGGCAGGCGCAGCGCTTCTTCGCCTCGTAGGATCGGCGCGAGCAGCTCTTCCACCGCGCGCCGGACGTTCTCCGCATCGCGCCCGGCGACGATCAGCGTCGGCATCGGCGGCCATCCATTCGGCATTCGGTCGTAGAAGAAGAGGAAGGCGCGCCCCGCATTCTCCAACTCTCGCGCGAAGCGCGCGCGCGATGCGTCGTCGATCCGCGCGAGCGCTTGGCGCACGTGCTCGCTCTCGGCTGGTCCACCGAGCAGGATGCGAAACGAATGGTAACCGAGATCGTCGTTGACGCGGCGCGGCATGGTCGAATCTTCGATCGTCAACCGAGCGCGCCGCGCGCTCTCGCCGTCGTCGGCAAAAGGCGTCACGCTGATGCCGCGGCGAATCAGCGCGGCGACGATGCGTTCGGTCAGTTGGTCGTAAACATCGCCCGATGGTCGCACGAGCGCCGTCGGTTTCAACGCGACGCTGGCGACCTCTTGGCCGTTATGGTCGGAGAACAGGAGTCGCAGCGTCTGCCCGTATTCGGCCCAGTTATAGACCGCGTAAACGGGCGCGCCCGACACGAGCTTGTCCGTGTTGGAGCGAAAATCGAGAAAGCCGCGACTTCCGTTGCGCGCGACCACGCCGAAACGCTCTTCGGTGATCAGCGCTCCGCCCGACAAAGCGAGCGGAAAGTTGATGACGAAAAGTTCATCCTTGCCGCCGTACTCGATGAGCTCGGTGCGAAAGTCTATGCGCTCGACGCCATCGTGCAGCTCGATCACTTGCCGGTAACCGCGCATCGCCGGGAGCGTTCCTTCGACGACGATGCGCTGCGTCGGTCCTTCTCGACTCACCGCGACGCGCGCCGGCTGTGCGGTCGAAAACCTTCTCTTGCCGGTGGTCCAGAACTCCCACGCCGGATAGATGACGTTCTTCTTCGAGAGATCTTCTTCGAGCACGGCGATCTCGTTCGCCAGATGTCCGTCCGCAAGGCGCACGATGTCGCGCCGCGCGCGCTTGTCGTAGATGCGACGAACGGCCCCGCCGCGCGCCGGATCGACTTCGACACGATAGAACTCGTTCTCGATGGCGTTCTCTTCGCGCTTGCTGGCGAGATCGGTTCCGGCGTCGTCGCTCGCCTCGACGAAGAAGGTCTTGTAACCGAGCGAGGGAACCGCGCGCGCGACGAAGGCGACCTCAACCGAAAGCGTTCGGCCCGCTGCGTCGCGCTCGGCGCGCACGAGGCGATGGGGCACGATTGCGCCATCGCGATCGCGGACGACGAAGGAACGTGCGGGCGTTTGAAGCCGGACGCGCGCGCGCACCAGATCCGTGCGCTCCCACGCCAGCGGGTTGAAGACGACGAGCGGCATCAGGGCGCCTCGGCGTGAGCTTTTGGGCGCGCGCGTGTCGATTTGCGCGGCGATGAAACGCAAGGCGTCATCGCGCGCCGCGCGCGCCAGTTCGTAAGCCTCGCGGTAGCCGTGGACCAGATCGAGAAAGGCGTTGTCCGACGGCGTCCCCGTGATCGCATCGTGGTGGCTGCCGAAGAGGATCTGGCGCCAAGCTTTGTCCAAAGCGAGGTCGGGATAGTTCGCGCCGCGCGCATAGGCGATGGCGCTGAATCGCTCCGCCGCAAGTATCATGTTCTCAGCATGACGGTGCGCGACTTTCAGATCGCTGCGCGCGGCGGCGACGCCGACGTGGAAGAAGAGTTTGTCGCGCGAAGTCACCGGCGCGCGCACTTTGCCCGCGGCGATCTCGGCACGGAGCGCGTCGAAGAAGCGCGTCTGCGCCTGTCCTGTGACTTCCACTTTCGGCAACGAACGTTCGAGCCGCTCGACGTTGCCGGCCAGATTGATCCACGGCGGAGTGAAATCGGCCGCGTTGATGCGCAAGTCAACCGAAGAGCCGAAAGAACGCGCCTCTTCGAACTTCCGCAACGTCATCCGCTGAAAAGCATCCAAGCTGTAGTTCTTGCCGCTGCCGAATCCGGAGAACGAATAGGCGTAGTCGAGACGGCGATGAAGAAGGCGCGAGCCGTCGAGCGCGTAGTCGAAGAAGAAAGGCGGAAAACCTTGAATCTTTTTGGACCAGACGATGCCGTCAAATCCGCTCTTGCGCGCGATCTGCGAGATCTGCGGCACGTGTCCGAAGACGTCCCACAACGCCAAGGCGCGCGGGCGGTCGCCCAACACGTTCTCGTGGTAAAGGCGTCCGTAGAGGATGTTGCGCACGATCGCTTCGCCGCCGATGGTCGGTTCGTTGAACTGGTTGTACGAACCGCCCGTGCCGACCTGTCCGCTCCGCACCTTTTCGCGCAACAGCGCGCGATCTTCCGGGTGGGTGTCGTCGTATGGCTTCACGTAGTCGATCTCGGAGAAGAAGACTCCGTAACGACTATCGGCGCGCATCGAATTCAGGTACTGATTCATGTTCGAGAGCGTGATGCGCGCGTACTCGCGTTGATCGTGAAGATAGACGGGATCGACGTGAAAGCCTTCCAAGTAGAAGATCCGTCCATCGGGCGGCACTGCGGGTTGCGTCCAGAAGGCTCGCCACGCGATCTCGTCGCGGCCCGTTCGAAGGATGACGTCGGCGCTTCTTTTCGCCGACTCTTTGGCGGCGACGCGCATGGCGATCTCCACTTCGCGCAACTCGCCCGGCGCAAGATCGGCGAGCGAGGCTTGCGCCATGCGTTCGCCATCACGCGCTTCGATGTTGATGTCGCGGATCGAACCGCCGGTCAAGTTCGCCACCGCCAGCCGCAGACGTTCGCGCGCGCCGTCGCCATCGGCGAAAAAGAGGCCGGTCGTCCGCAGCGCGCCGGCGACGAGTCCGTTCTCAGCGAAGCGCGCATGCCATACGCGGACATGTGCCGTCCAACCGCCGTCCGTGCGCCACGGATCGTTGCGCACGCCCGTAGCGCGCACGAGCAGAAGGTTTTCGCCCGCTCGCGCGCGCGCCAGCACAACGCGCGGCGCTTGCAAGCTGAACCCGTCGTAAATGCGCTCGCCGTTCAACCAGATCGCGCCTAAAAAACCGTCCGTTTCGATGAAGAAGGGGCGATCGTCGGGTGACGCGAAGCGCGTCGCGGCATAAGCCGTGCCGATTGCGGTGAAGAGACGCGCAAACTCCAACCTCTCGCTCGTCGCACGGTATGTGGTCCAGCGCAGCTCGACCGGACGTTCTTCCACTCGTTCGGAACGCGCTCCGACTTCAGGTAACGGCAAACTGGATGCGACGTCGTCTCTGTTCGCGTCGGCGCTTTTTTGCGGGCGCTTGTCGGGCCGAGCCACCGCACCCTCTTTCGGCTGGATCGCCACTGGACCACCGAAAGGAGCCAGCCAGTCGCGTTCGGGCAAGCGCTCGATGTTGAAGCGTTGGAAATTCTCGAAAGTGCCGGCGTCTATCTCGGTCGGGAAAGGCGAAGAGATGAGCCAATCGGTGAAGAACCCGCCGTCGGGCAGGCGCGAGATCTCTTGCGCGGCGGCGGCTCCCGCGCCGGCAAAGGCGCACACGGACGCAAAGAAGAGCAACCAACGTCTCGCCAAGTATCTGTGCATGCTGCTTGCGAAAGATCCGTTCGCCGGTGAAGCTCCACCCGCGCCCGCTGCCGAAACGGCTAGTCGTCAGAGCGTGTTCTTCGTCAAGTGAAACGTCGCGCGGTAGCGATCGGCGCGGTAGATCGTGCGCACGGATTCGATGGCGCGGCCGTTGTCGCCATAGACGACGCGGTGAACGACGAGCACGGGCGAACCGGCGCGGATCGAAAGGTAACGCGCTTCGCGCCGCGGCGCGCGCGCCGCTTCCAACACCTCGTCAGCGCTCTGCATGCGTATGCCGTGCTCCTCTTCGAGGATGCGGTAGAGCGAATCGCGCTCGAGATCGTACTGATCCAAGTCGGGGCATAGATCGGCTGGGATGTAGTTCGACTCGTAAGCCATTGGCGTGCCGTTGGCCAAGCGCAGTCGCTCCAAATGGAAGACCCCTTCGCCGACTTCGATCCCCAGTTCATTGGCGATCTGTTGCGTTGCCTTCTCGCGCTTGAGCAGGATCAGCTTCGAGCTTGGTTTCAGACCGCGCTGTCGCATATCCTCGGTGAAGCCGACGAGGTTGCGCGTATGGACGTCAACTTTGCGACGGGCGACGAAGGTCCCGATCCCGCGTTCGCGATAGACGAGCCCATCGTGGCGCAAAGCGCGCAGCGCTTGACGCGCGGTCATGCGGCTGACGCCGTAGCGCTCGGCCAGCTCCCGTTCCGAGGGGACGGGCGCGCCGGGCGCGATCTCGCCGCGTTCGATCATCTGGCGGAGTTTTTGCTGGATCTGCGCGTAAAGCGGGATGTAGCTGTTGCGATCGAGCGCTTTTTCCATTACCCTTGCTCCAAGCTGAATAGCGGACTATACCACGCCCGTTGATCATTACCATGTCGCAAGCGACCTGTCAACGGCGTTTGCGACGCGATATCTATTCGGTGAAAGGAGAGTCGAGGATAAGGTGTCATCTTTGATGCTTCAAGAGATCGAAGAGCAACCGCGCGCGCTGGCCGAGACGATCCGCGAAGAGCGCGCCAAGGTCGAACGTCTCGGCAAGTTCTTGCGCGAGCGCGATATCGACTTGATCATCATGGTCGCGCGCGGCAGCTCCGACAACGCCGCTTTGTTCGGGCGCTACTTGATGGAGATTCGGACGGGGATCCCGGTTTCGCTCTCCGCTCCTTCCGTCTACACGCTCTACGGCGCGCGCTTGAAGCTCGATCGCGCTCTTGTGATCGGCGTTTCGCAATCCGGCGAGGGCGAAGACATCAATCGCGTGCTCGCGCGCGCCCGCGAGTGCGGGGCGTTCACGCTCGGGATCACGAACGAACCGACTTCGACCATGACGCGCATCGTTGATGAAACGCTCCTCATGCACGGCGGGCGCGAGCAATCGGTGGCGGCGACCAAGACCTACACGGGCCAGATGATGCTCTTCTACATGCTGGCCGAAGCGTTGACCGATGGGGCTACGCCGAAGCTCGATTTCGAGAAGATCCCGGAATACGTCGCCCGCGCTCTCGCGTTACGCCCCATAGTCGAAGAACTCGTCGCGCGCTACGTCTTCATGGAGAATTGCGTCGTCGTCGGTCGCGGCTTAAGCTATGCGAACGCTTATGAACTCGCTTTGAAGCTGATGGAGACATGCTACGTCGTCGCCGAAAGATTCTCCTCGGCTGACTTCTTCCACGGACCTCTTGCGATCGTCGAACGCCATTTTCCGATCATTCTGTTTGCGCCTCCCGGGGTCACGCTTCCCGGCGTGATGAGTCTGCTCGAGCGGCTGCGCGAGCTGCGCGCCGACACGCTGGCCATCACGAGCGAGCGCGCGGTGGCGGAGCTTTGCACGCGCTCCATCAGAATGCCTGAAGAGTTGAATGAATTTCTCGCGCCGATCCCATATATCGTCCCCGGCCAACTCTTCGCCGCGTTACTGGCGGAAGCGAAAGGGCTCGATCCGGATAAACCGCGTTCGCTCTCGAAAGTGACGCGCACGCTATGAGCGGGCGCTCCCCTCGTCTCTCACGGTCGAGCAACGTAGCGCGCGTTGCGGCGCGCGGCAGCTTTCGACATGTCGCGGGTCGTGCTAAAGTTCTAATCGGTCATCTGATTCGGGGTAATTATGGCGCTTCCATTCAGTCCGGGCGACGATCTTGTTTTCCAACTGGAGAGCGCTTTCGCGTTGCTGCGTGTGCTCGCCGTCGAGGAGCGTGAAGAAGGGACGGTCTGGCACATCATGGCGTATGAAGATTTCTTCCCCGACATCGAATCGGCGGAAGCCGCGCTCCAACGTCCCGAAAGTTTGACCGTGCGCGCGTCGCATCTGGCGCTGACCGATCGCGCTCTGAGCAAGACGCCGGCGGCGCGGTTGGGCAATCGTCCCGTGCAAGAGCGAGAGTTGAAGGCTTACCATGAATGGCGCGAAAAGGGAGGAGAAGTCTCCGATCGTTCAGTGCTGCTGTTGCTCGGATTGAGATGATCGAGGGCGCTTTGGAAGGAGGGGCATGTCTGTAAACGGAGAACTGGCGACATTGGCGGGCGGTTGCTTCTGGTGCCTAGAGGCCGTCTTCAGCGAAGTCCGCGGCGTCGAGCGCGTCATCTCGGGCTACACCGGCGGCCACGTTCCCAACCCGACTTATCAGCAGGTGTGCACGGGCATGACCGGGCACGCTGAAGCTGTGCAAATCACCTTCGATCCACAACAGATCTCGTACAAAGAGCTTCTGGAGATCTTCTTCGCCATTCACGATCCGACCACATTGAATCGCCAAGGCGCAGACATCGGCACTCAGTATCGTTCGGCCATCTTCTATCACTCACCTGAACAACGGGAGATAGCCGAAGAGATGATCGCCGCGCTCGAACGGGCGCAAGTGTGGGATCGCCCGATCGTCACGGAGATCGCGCCCGCCGCCGCTTTCTATCCAGCCGAGGATTATCATCAAGGATATTTCCGCAAGAATCCGGATCAGCCCTACTGTCAGGTGGTCGTGGCGCCAAAGGTCGCGAAGCTGCGCGCGAAGTTTCGCGACAAGCTGAAATCTTGACGGCGGTCACAAGCGTCGGATGCGAATCTTTCGAAAATAGACCTCCTCGCCATGATGCTGCAGCGCGATGTGTCCCTCTCTCGCCTTGGCGAAATGGGGCATATCTTTGAACTTGCTCTGCGCGATCAACCTCTGCAGTTCGGGGCTGCCAAGCCGATACTCGACTATCTTCCGACCGTTCAACCAATGCTCGACGTGCCCATCCTTGACGATCAGACGAATCTTGTTGTACTGCCCGACCGGCATTAGGGCCTTGTCAGCCGAAGGCGCGATCAAATCGTAGAGCGCTCCGGCAGAGGTTTTGGGGTTCTTCCCATCAGGATGCCTCTCGTCATCGAGGATTTGCATCTCTGGACCGGTGCGCCACGAATCCGGCTCGTCCTCCGTCACCAGATAGATGATGCCGGAATTTCCTCCGGGCGAGACGCGCCATTCGCATTCGAACTCGAAGTTCCTGAACTTCTCCTTGGTGATCAGGTCGACGCGATCCCCGCCGACGATGGTTTTCAAGGCGCCGTCCTCGATGGTCCACCCACCGGTGGGGAAAGAGTCGCGGCGATACCCGCGCCAAGCGTCGGTCGATTTGCCGTCGAACAGGACGATCCAACCGCTTCCGCGCCCGCGCCCCTCGCTGCGGCGCTTCTTCTGCGCGTAGCCGTGCGCTTCGACCGAGCAAAGGATGAAAACGGCAGTCAACAGCAATCCAATTCCTCTTCTCATTTTCCCCTCTCTGTCTCGAAGATCGATTCGATGATGGACCGCGACGAAGCTCATGCGCCGCCGGCGGCGCGCGCTTCTTCTCGCGCCAGCGCCGTTTCGCCCGCGGCCAAGCGCCGCCGCTCGCGCAAAGCGAGCAAAACGTGGAGCACGGCCATGGTGATCGCCGCAGCGACGACGACGAACAACCCGGCGCGCAGATTGCCCGTTCCCTCGCCGAGCGCATCGGAGACGTAACCGACGGCGGGCGGGATCAGCAGCAGTCCGGCAAAACCGACGCCCATGACCCAACTCATCGCCGTGCCAGCGATGCGCGGCGCGATCATGGAAGCCAATCCGACCGACGTCGGAAAGATCGGCCCCATGCCGAAACCGGCGAGGATCAAACCCGCACGCACCATCGCAGGTTTGCTCGCCGTAAAGGCGATGATCAGCGCGACCGAAGTGAAGATGCTGGCGGCGACGATCAGCCAGAAGCTATTGACGCGCAGCACGCCGAGCAGAAAACTCGACACCAAACGTCCGAAGAGCAGCGCGAACGCAAAGAACGACAGCGTTCGCAGCGCATAGGTGGCAACCGCCACGCCCTCGCGGCTCTGCTCGAAGAAGCGCGTCTGTTCTTCGGGCGAACCTTGCGCGATGATTCGCAGGCTCTCCGCGTTCAAGCCGGAATTGGCGAGGATCTGACCATCGCGCTGCATGAAGGTGACGACCCACTTGCCGACCGCCACTTCGGCGCCGACGTACATGAAAAGCGCGATGGCTAGCAACCAGAAGCTTCCGTTGCTGAGCAGTGAACGTACGTCTCCGGCCGCCGATCCGCTCTCGTGCCCGATGGTCGGGTAGCGCGGGAAGCTAGCCGCAACGAGCAGCAGCACGGTCAAACCGGCCAGCGTCCAGAAGACCATCTGCACGCCGCCCTGTTGCTGGATGCGCTGGACCACCAGCGGCAGCGCCGCCAATCCCAGCCCGAAACAGATGTCGAGCAGATTGAGCGCAGCATTGCGCCACGACTCGGCGACGTCGGCCACCAGCGCGTGGCCCGCGGCGACGATGGCGTTGGCTCCCATGCCGAGCACGAGCGAGCAGAGGAAGATGGGTAACAAGGCCGCTTCCGGCTCGACGCGCGTGACGACGAGCGCGAACCCAACCATCGATAGCAACACCAAGACGGAGCCGAGCGCGAGCGCGATCTTGCGCCCGAGCCGGTCCATGACGGGGCCGCTCACGATGTAGGCGACCACCGCCCCGATGGCGTTGATCAGCAGAAAGGTGCCGACGTCACTATCGGAAGGCAAGTACTGTCCGCGCTCCAGCGTCGGCAACACCGACCCCGGCAACGCTGCCAGCAGGCCGTAGAGAAAGATGCCGAAAAAAGCGACGACCATGAGAAAACGCGCGCTGATTCTGTTGACAGTTTCGCTCACCTTCCTCGTCTCCTCTCTTCGTCGTTCGAGCTAATCTGGGATAGGCCGCCGTTTCAGCTCTTCGCTTCGCGCAGATCCGGTGCAAACCTGCGCGCCGTTTCTTCAACGACGGCGCTCGTCGCAAAGTCAGTGGCAGCGTCTCGCCGCGCCCGGCGAGCCTCGTCTTCAGCCGGCTATCCGCCGCCGCACTGACACGCGCCCGGCACGCTTATTCGATCTTCAGACCCAAAGCTTTCGCCTCGGCGCAACCCAGAAATTCCTTCTGGTAACGGTTGCCTTGGTACTGCAGATCCTGATGAATGCCGATCTCGGACGTGTAGTAGCCATCGATCGTCAGCGTCTTGATGGCGCGGAAGAAGCGCTCTTCCAGAGTCTGCTCGGCAGCGGGCTTGAACTCGTTTTTAGCTAACTCCTTGAGCAGTTCGATCTGTTGCGCTAATCGTAGATCGGCAAACCGCTCGTTGAAACGTTTGGTTGCCAAGCGATCGATCGCGACAAGGCCGTCGCGCCACAGGCGCTTCGTCTCTTCGTTGGCGACGCTCACCATCAAGTCGATGAACGCGGGCACTTTGGCTTCCACCGCGCCGGGCGAGTGGTCGTCCGTCGGGATGATCAGGTCCGAGATGGCCGTGATCGTGCGCATCTCTTCTGCATTGAAGAAGAGCGGCTTGGATGGCAACGGCGCGGGTGGCACTCCCGCCGCATAGCTGAACGGATTGGCGACCTGCGCTTGCGCGTTGGCCGGATTGTCGTAGATCGAGATGGTGGTTGCCGCCGCCGCGCTCATCGCCAACACGCGCAGCACGCGCCGCCGTTCGAGATCGACATCGTCGCGCTTGTCCACTGCTTCGTTGGTGAACTTCTCAGTCATCTTTTGTGTTCCTCGGCCTTCGTTCCTAAAGTTTAGGGGCGAAGCGACGGAGAAAGTCGCGCCGCGACGCCTTTGGCTCGTTGATCACGCGCACCTCGGAGCAACATTCCGCCGCGATGCGCCGCAAATCATCGAGCCACTCCGGCGGGATCAAACAGGTTCCGTCGGGAAGTTGACGGAGCGTTCGCGCTGGATAAGCGCTCTCCCACTCGACGAACACCCCCTGCCGATAAACCTCATCGAGTCCAATGACGGCGACGCGCACCATCGCTCTTCAACCTTTGCCGCCGAATGAGCCGCGATTGAAAGAGACGTGTTGACTGGAAGTCGGACGTGCGGCTCTTTCAACGCGGCTCGGCGGACGAGGCTCGCGCGAGAAGTTGGTTCAATCGCGCAAGCTCCTCGTTAAGTCGTTCGCCCTCTCCCGCTTGCATCGCGCGTATCACACGACACATCGTTTGGTTGATCTCCTCGCCGCGCTTGTTGTCGCGCGACGGGACCATCACGCCGAGCTGATAGGTCGGCTCGGCGGCCCGCCTTCTTCCGCCGCCCCGCGCCGTGCGGGCTGGCCAGCCTTCCGGCAGGCGAAAGCGAAGGAAGAGGATCTCGCAACCGGTGGTCGCGCCGAGCCGCGCGCCGGCGACGGCAGCCGTCTGCACGGGCGGCGCCGTGATCGCTTCGGTCAGCGTCGTGCGCCCGCCCGGTGCGGTGGGCGTCTGCGCCGTGCGCGCAGTCGATTGCGTGGCCTGCGCTAGCTGGCCCAGTCCCGAAGCGCTTTCCGGATTGGCTGGCGCTTGTCCCGGCGGCTGCGCGGGATTCTGGCCAGCAGCTGGCGTGGTGGGCGTCACGGGCGCACGCGCAACGGCCTGTTCCTCTTCGGGTGGTCTGTACTTGGCGAGCGTGCCGCTGAGATCGACCGTCATGCGCACGAACGTGCGCTGGCCGACGACCGGCACGGCTTCGCCTTCCAATTCCAACCGCCCCCGAACGATGCGCGCCCCCGTCAAACGCAGATCGAAGAACGGACGATCTTGCGAGTCGCGCACGGCGATGCGGTTGCCCCGCAAACTGCCGGTGATGGCGCGCACCGCCGCGCCCGAATCGTGAACTGGCACTGCGCCCGGCGCGCGATGACCGCCGACGGCGATGACCGAACTGTAGGGTCCGGTGGGCGGGTAGTCGTTCGAGCTACGCAGATTCGTGCTGCTCGCTCTTTCGACGCGCGCCATGCGACCGCGCCGCTGCGCCTGCGCCGGGGCGACGTTGATCGCGGCGACGACCAATGCCACATAGATCCTCAACCAACGCCTTCTCATCCCTTTTCTCGCCATCTCGCTCCTCTGTCTAGAGACGCCCGGCCCGCAACTCCTCGACGGCGTAATCGCAAGCGCGCGCCGTGATCGCCATGTAAGTCAACGTCGGATTCTGCGTTCCGATCGAAACGTAGCACGCGCCGTCGGTGACGAAGATATTCGGGATATCATGAGCTTGATTGAACTTGTTGAGCACGCTCTTTCGTGGATCGTTCCCCATCCGGGCCGTTCCACACTCGTGAATGCCTTGCCCCGGGATGCTCATCGGTCCGCGACTGATGGTGATCTCTTTAGCTCCGGCAGCCTCTAGCAGTTCGGCAGCCGTCTCACCCATATCGACCACCATCTTCTTTTCGTTGTCCTTGTATTCGACGTCGATGTGCAGGACTGGGATACCGAAAGCATCGACCACGTCCTTGTTAAGGCGCACGTGATTCTCGTAGTAAGGCAAGACCTCGCCGAATCCGCCGAGGCTGATGCCCCACGGATGCTCTTCGCGCACGCGCCGCTTGAAATCGGCGCCGAAACCGGGAAGCGTCTTGGCATGTTGCCAGAGGGATTGACCGCTGCCGCCCTGATACCCGTACCCGCGCAAGAAGGGACGATCGCGCCGCTCCAGATTGACGAAGCGCGGGATGTAGATGCCGTTGGGCCGCCCATCCTGCAAGAGTGGTTTGGCAGGCAGATCAGGGAAAATTCCCCGCGCTCCGCCGCCCATCAGGTGGTCCATCAAATAATGGCCCAGCACGCCCGACGAGTTGCAAATGCCCTCGGCGCCGTCGAGCGACCGCGAATTTAAAAGGATGCGCGTCGATTCCAACGCGCCCGCGCAAAGGAAGATCATTCGCCCGAAGACTTCGCGATGCGCGCGCGTGACGGCATCGACATAATAGACGCCCTTGGCTCGGCCCGTGTTGCGATCGAGCACGATGTGGCTGACCACGGCATCGGTGACGAGCGTCGCGCGTCCCGTGCGAAGCGCCGCCGGAAGCGTCGAATGGAGCGAGCTGAAATAGGAGCCCGTGTGACACCCGGATTCGCACCGCCCGCAGTAATGGCAAGGCTTGCGCGTGCCGAGCGCATCATCGAGCGGCTTGCGCGTCAGAACGGCGGTCCGCCCGATCGTCACGCGCAAGAACGGATTGCCGATCCTTCTGGCGTACGCTTCGACCCCGCGCTTTAACTTTAGCTCGCCGCACGTCATCGCCATCGGCGGCAAGAATATCCCGTCGGGCAACTGCGGCAAGTTCTCGCGCATGCCGCTCACGCCGATGAAGCGTTCGACGAGATCGTAGTAGGGTGCAAGGTCCTTGTATTCGATGGGCCAGTCCTCGCCCCACCCGTCGCGGCTCGCCGCCTTGAAATCGTAATCGGACATGCGGTAAGACTGCCGTCCCCACATCAGCGTGCGCCCGCCGACCTGTCGCCCGCGAATGTACAAGAACGGACGATCGGGCGGCGTCGTGTACGGATGCTCCAGATCGTTGACGAAAAAGTGGCTCCCATACTCGTTGCACGCATAGCAACGCGATTGGATCGGCTGCTTGCGTTCGAGCTCTTCGCGATTGCCGAAACCGCGAAAAGGGAGATGGTACGGGAAGTAGTGCTGCTTGTAGTCGCGCTTCGGATCGATCTGTGGCCCGGCTTCGAGCACTAGAACATCGAGCCCCTTTTCGGCCAGTTGTTTAGCGGCCCAACCGCCCGTCGCCCCAGAACCGACGACGATCGCATCATAAACCCGCACACCCATATGATGCCCCCACCGTATTGAAGACCGATGCGTCCGCTAGCTCGACTAGCTCGCGCAAGAGCGCGGCTCGCTCAGCCCACTTGATTGAAGACCGATGCGTCCGCTAGCTCGAAATCTTCATCTCCGCTTCGCAGATTTTGTCGATCATCAGAACAATTTCTCCAATCGTCTCCCCGCGTCTAGCTTTAAACCCTCTCCCAAACCCTGCTCGCATGCGCCCGCTCGATGGCCGCGAGCACCCGTTGATTTCGCAGGCCATCACGGAAATTCGGCTGCGGCAATCTTCCCTCATCGATCGCCTTCAGAAAATCGAGCACCGTGTGCGTAAACGTGTGCTCGTAACCGATGATGTGGCCCGGCGGAAACCACGCGGCGATGTATGGATGGTCCGGTTCGGTGACGATCACCTGACGGAAACCGCTGTTGGATCCTTCCTCGATGTAAAGCTCAAGCTCATTCATCCGTTCGAGGTTGAAGACGAGGCTGCCGCGGCTGCCGTTGATCTCGAAGCGGTTGTAGTTCTTTCTGCCGGTCGCAAAGCGTGACGCTTCGATTGTGCCGATGGCGCCGTTTTCGAATCGGCAGAGCGCGAGCGCGGCATCATCCACATCGACCGGGAGGCGTTTTGTCGGATCGTCAGGCGAAGGGCGCTCTTTGATGAAAGTTTCGAGCAAGCTGGCTACCTCGGTGATTTCGCCGACGAGATAGCGCGCCAGATCGATCGAGTGCGAGGCAATGTCGCCGAGCGCGCCCGAACCGGCTTTGGCGCGTTCGAGCCGCCACACGCGCGGAAAGTTCGGATCGACGATCCAATCCTGAAGATAGGTCCCGCGGTAGTGGTAGATCTGGCCGAGTTCGCCCCGCTCGATCAGCTCTTTGGCAAGCGCGACGGCGGGCGCGCGCCGGTAGTTGTGGCAGACCATGTGCGTGACGCCGGCGCGTTCGACCGCCGCGAGCATCCGTTCGGCTTCTGCCAACGTGTTCGCCAAAGGCTTTTCGCATAGGATCGCTTTACCCGCTTCGGCGGCGGCGACGGCGATGTCGTGGTGCGAATCCCCGGGCGTGCAGATGTCGATGATGTCTATGTCTTTGCGCTCGATCACTTCGCGCCAGTCGGTCGCGTGCTCCTGCCAGCCGTACTTTTCGGCAGCCTTTCGCACTTCCGTTCCGTTGCGCCCGCAGATGACCTTCATCACGGGTTCGATGGGCACGTCGAAGAATCTCGCCACCTGTCGCCAAGCGTTGCTATGCGCTTTGCCCATGAAGCGATAGCCGATCATCGCGACGTTCATCCTCTTCATCTTCGCCCTTCAACCTCGCGCCCGGAGAACATGATCTTTCGCCCTAAAATCCTCCGCGCTGGAAGCGCAGCGGAGCGAACTGCTCTTTGGATCAGGACCGATAGGGCTCGCGCCCGATGCCTTGAACGGGGATCCCTTGCGCGGCCAGCACCTCGTGCTGCAAAGCGTACATGCACGCAGCGGCTTCATCTATTTTGCGCGTGAAGGCGATCGAACCCTGCAGGATCGGTCTCAACCGTTCTTTGTCTTGAATGCGCGCTTTGGGATATTCATGCTCGACAATGAGCGGCGTCCGCTCCACGTCCAGCTCGAGCAGTTCGCGCGCGGCGAGCTGATGGTCCAGCCAATCGACCGTGCGATTTTGCAAATAAGCGAGCGGGTCGTGGCGCGCTGTGCCCGGCAGTTCATGTTCGGCGATGGCGGTCTGCTTCTTCCACGCGTTGGCCTGTTCGCGCGGGTCCGCAGAAGGTTTGCCGTCGCGCCAATCGCCGCGCCGCATCGTCTGTCCGCCGTAGCCCCAAGCGGCCAACCCGCGCGCGTTGATCATCTGTCCTTTCACATGAAATCCAGCGATGAGGAAGTTGTAACCTTCCTCTTTCAGGTATTGGAAGACCGAGCGCGTATCCTGCCCCATTAAGATCGCGTGCGACGGATCGTAGTGAATGCGGAACTGATCGCCGACGCCCTCCTCTTCGCAGATCCGATGCAGGATGATCCACGCGCCCGGCGTGTAAGCGATGTTATTGTGAAAGTGGTCCATCACGGTCCACCCGGGCATCGGACACTGCTCGACGCGATAGACGAGGCCGCGTTCTTTCGCCGCCCGCAGCAGCGGGATGAAGCTTTCGCGGAAATCGTCGAGGTTCTGCTCCAAGCTGAGATCGAAGTTGCGCCCGACGAAACCGCAGACGGCGGGCGCGCCGAGCATCACGGCGGCGTCCATCACGCGCCGCATGAATTCGTGTTTGCGCGCGCGTATTTGCGGATCAGGGTGAAGCATGTTGTCGAAGTAAGCGACATCGCTCAACTCGATCTTGTTCGCTTCGAGCGCCCGCCGAACGCGGCGCGCGCGCTCAGCGTTGAACGGCTCGCGCAGGTCGAGCGTGTTGGCGACGGGATCGAGCATCGCCTCGGGCGGAACATCTGCTTCCGACGGATGAAGCGCCGCCGATAACTGCATTAGATCCACGCCGAGTTCGCGCGCGAACGCGGCCCACTCCTCGATCGCCAGATCGGGATCGCGATCGCGCACGTCGCGCGGAGTTAACTCCTGCAAAGCGGCGGTCAATATGCCGACGGGCATGAACTTCGGTTCGAAAGCTTTAACGCTCATCGCTAATGCGCCTCACTCGCCGAAAGCGGAACGCGATTCTAGGAGCCGCAAGAAGGTTCGTTTTTCGCAGACGGCGCTGCCCGACTCCGCTTGCGCTCCGCTTTAACTGCCGCAGCGACTCGACAGCCCCGTGCCAGCGCCGATCGGTTTGTTCGTTCGCTCGACGAATTTTACTGCGCGCGCATTCCCCGACACTCGATCAATGCGCTCGCCCCTCTCCACTGTGGCGCGCTCGCACCGCGCTCTTGTCCGAGCGCCCAGCGAATCCCGCCTTGCAAATGTTGCCGAAACCAATCCGCTTCGATCACCTCGGCGTGATGGCCGAGCGCTGTATAGAAGACTCTTCCCTTCCCGTACAGGCGATTCCACGCCAACGGGAAATAGCCCGGAACCTTTGATACGGGATCGATGTCGAGCGCAAGCAGGACGTGAACTTTGCTTCGGTCGAAATTGCAGATCCGGTAGATCTCATCGAAAACGGTAAGCTGCGTGCCCAGATGGCGCGTCGCCGGATGCGACCGGTCCTCAACGCGCAACGTCACGCTCATCGGCGCATCATGCGCATCGAACTCGCCGCCGAGCATCTCGATGTAAGCTGGGAAGGTGCCCTGCCGGAACGTATCGCTCGCCGCGTGAATCCCAATGAAGGCGTGGCCTGCGCGAATCCACTGCAAAAACGCCTCGCGATCGGCTAAAGGCAGCACTCCCGAAGTGTTCGCAAAGATGACGGCATCGTAGCTTTCCAATCCCCGTTTTGTGGTCTTGGCGCGCAACTCTTCATCCGTGCGCGCGAAATCGACGAGCCAGCCATTTCGCTGGCCCAGTTCTTCGATCACGCGCTCGGCAACGGCGATCGATTGATGCCTATATCCTTTCGTGACGGTAACGACGAGCAATCGCCTATCGCCTTTTCTGGGAGCGCTTCGCGCGACACCAGCTAAAGCCGCGCATAAAAGTCCACAGCAGATGATGATCGCCGCCCGAGCGCTAGCTTTAACGAAAGCCGCTCGACCGTCAAGGGTGAACACGCCGACTCCTCGGGAGCAGACTCAAAAAACTATGCTGTGCTTCGGTCGAATCCCTGTGTGGCGAGGCGGATTATAAATACCGCTTTCCCGCAGTGTCAACGGGATTCTTTCGAGCGGGCTTGGCGGTCATGTTCGCTCGTTTACGCGAACTAGGCTATCGTCCGATTTTTTCCGAAACGAGCTTGGCGGCCATGCTCTCGTTAGACTATAGTCGCGCAGCGACACTCGAGAGAAAACGGATCAGGAGAGACGGCATGTCACGTCACATTCTCAACCGGCGAGAATGGGGCAAGATCGTTCTCGGCAGCTTAGCTTCCGCCCTTATCCCGTTCGACGCCACAGCCGACGTAGTCAAAATCGGCCCGATCGATTCGCGTTTCCGCGGCGTGCTGCTCGGCGTGCAAAGTTACAGTTTTCGCGACTTGAATCTCGATGACGCGCGACAAGCGATGCGCGAAATAGGGATCGGGAGTTGTGAACTTTGGGCCGGGCATCTCGAACCTCGCGAACTGCGCGATGATACGGATGCGCGTGCGCGCGAAGAGCTCAGGCGGTGGCGTTTGCGCGCCCCGCTGAGTCTATTTTACGGCGTGCGCGAGCGCTTCGATCGCGCTGGCATTACGATCAACGCATACAACTACACGATGCGCGATGATTTCACCGACGAAGAGATCGAGGTCGGCTTTCGTCAAGCGCGCGCTTTAGGGACGCGCATCTTGACCTCATCTTCCAATGTCAGCACGGCGCAGCGCATAGATCGAGTTGCGCGCCGCTATCGCATGTATGTCGGCCTGCACAACCACTCGCGCATCTCGCCGAATGAGATCGCCACTCCAGAGAGCTTCCAGCGCGCGATGCGTGGGACGAGCAACATCCGCATCAATCTAGATGTCGGCCATTTCGTCGCCGCCGGTTTCGATCCTGTGGCTTTCATTCGACGGAACCATGCGCGCATCGTGACGCTACACATTAAGGATCGAAAGCGGGATCAAGGGCCGCCCGTCCCCTTCGGAACGGGCGACACGCCGCTTCGCGCGATCCTCCGCCTGCTGCGCGACAATGGGTACAAAATCCCAGCGAACATAGAGTATGAGTACGCCGGCGCAGACACGCGCTTAGAGGTGAAGCGCTGCTTCGAATATTGCAAGCGAATCTTGCTCTCCTGATGCCGAAAGCGCCCTAATCTCCCGAGCGAAGCGGGCGCACGCTTACCTCTTTGAAGTAAACGTGCGTCGGTTTGCCGCGCGCGTAATCGTCGTGATTTTGCAAACCGATGTAACCGACGATCGGACGGATATTGCCGCGTTCCGGCTCCCATTCTCTGGCGCGCGGCGGAACGGGCTGTTTGGGATCGAATCTGGTAACCTCGACTCCATTCAAGCGAACGATTATCCGCTCGCCTGCGAGCGTGATCTCCAGCGTGTTCCATTCGCCCACCGGCTTTGAAGGGACGCTGCGCGACGGAGCCAGCGAATAGATCGCGCCGGTGCGATGATAAGCATCCTGTCGATCGAGGATCTGGACCTCATAACCGTGGTGCACGGCGAACCATTCGTCTTTCGGACGATCCGCGATGCGCACGAAGACGCCCGAGTTTGCCGCCGGATCGTTCGTCTTATAGACGACGCGAATGACGCAATTGCCGAATTTCTCGCGCGTGTACCACAAAAGCCCCATCCCGCCTTCCGTCCGCAAAAGGCCGCCTTCAACGACGAACTTTCCCGAACCGACATGCTCCCAACCGGCGAGATCGCGTCCGTTGAACAACTGGCGCCAGGTCGAATCAGATCGCGCGGCTTGCGCATAGCCGAAAGGCGAAAGCAGAGCGATCGAGATCAACAAGCGAAAGATGGCGCTCATCTCACCCTCCCAGGCGAAAATCGAGATCCTTCATCGTTCGGCAACTCAACCACACTTCAGCGATTAAATCAATTTATTTAACCCCGCAAGAAGGCATGCTATAATTGCTGTTCTTTTGGCTAAAATGGCTATTCAAACAGAGGAGGAGACATCCCGATGAGCACGCAATTGAAACACGGTGAAACCCTAGCGCGGATCGAGTCTCTGCTCGGCGACGAAGCCGCTTCGCTTCTCGAGCACCAATCGCGCACCATCCCCAAGGAGAAACTGCATCTACCGGGCCCCGATTTCGTCGATCGCGTGTGGGCGCTTTCGGATCGCCCGACCCCGGTATTGCGTTCGCTTCAAGCGCTCTTCAACCACGGACGCCTCGCCGGCACAGGTTATCTTTCGATCCTGCCCGTCGATCAGGGCGTCGAACATTCGGCGGGGGCTTCGTTCGCGCCTAATCCTGACTACTTCGATCCCGAGAACATCGTGCGGCTTGCTATCGAAGGGGGTTGCAACGCCGTCGCTTCGACTTTCGGCGTACTCGGCGCGGTCGCGCGCAAGTACGCGCACAAGATCCCCTTCATCGTCAAGATCAATCACAACGAACTGCTGACCTACCCGAACAAGTACGATCAAATCCTCTTCGGCACGGTCGAGCAAGCGCGCGACATGGGGGCGGTGGCCGTCGGCGCGACCGTTTACTTCGGATCGGAAGAGTCCACGCGCCAGATCACGGAGATCGCTGAAGCCTTCGCCTACGCGCACGAACTCGGCATGGCGACCATTCTTTGGTGTTATTTGCGCAACCCGAAGTTCAAGACGCCCGAAGGCGATATGCACACGGCGGCAGATTTGACCGGGCAAGCTAACCATCTCGGCGTCACCATGCAAGCCGATCTGATCAAGCAGAAGCTTCCGGAGAGGAACGGCGGCTATCTCGTCCTCGGCCACGAATCGCCCTATGGTAAGACGAACAAGAAGGTCTACGAGGAGTTGACGAGCGACCATCCGATCGATCTCGTGCGCTACCAAGTCGCCAACTGTTACATGGGCCGCTGCGGTTTGATCAACTCCGGCGGCGAATCCAAAGGCAAGAGCGATCTTCAAGAGGCGGTGCGCACAGCCGTCATCAACAAGCGCGGGGGCGGCATGGGGCTCATCTCCGGGCGTAAGGCCTTCCAACGACCGATGGCCGAAGGCGTCGAGCTTCTGCATGCAATCCAGGACGTCTATCTCGCTAAAGAGATCACCGTCGCTTGAGCGAAAAGTTTGAGGAGGCGTTCGACCGAAAGAGTGAACGAGGAATTGAAGAAGCGCCTTTCGACCGACGAGCCGGCTGCGCGAGAAGCATCTAACGCCATCTCCGACGATACGGGACAATTGGATGTCCGTTTCGTCCTCTGGCGACAATTCTGCGCCGAATACGGTGTGCCCATCGAAACGCTTCCAAGCGAACTCGATGAAGAGAAGAGGCGGCGATGGGAGAAGATGAAGGAAGAGCACCTGAAATGAGTGCCAAGGGCATCGAAGAGCAAGAGGCCGCAATGGCTTTCGCCCGCTGAATCTTTCGAAATGCTTGCGGGGTGAGATCGTCCGCTCATCTCACCCCCTCTCGCTCTTAGGATCGGCTTGAAACCGAAGTCTAACTGCTCTTTACGTTCAATAAACGGAGATGAGATCGCTTGCCCTAGCGTTCGGCGCGCGATTCATCACCTCGGTTTATAAACGAGGTAAGCCCCCGTCAGGAAAGGGTTAGTCCGCCGCTCTTGTCCAATGGTCGTTTCGGGGCCGTGCCCTGTGTAAACGCGCACGTCATCGCCAAGCGGCAAGATTTTGTTCTCGATCGAATCGATCAACTCTTCAAAAGAGCCGCCGGGCAGATCTGTCCGTCCGATCGAACCGGCGAAAAGGCAATCGCCGCCGAAGAGGGCGCGCTCCTTCGACTCGAATAGGACGACATGTCCGGGCGCGTGTCCGGGCGTGTGATAGATCACGAAGCGCAGGTCGCCGAGTTCATATTCATCTTCGTCCGCCCAATGCCGGTCAATCGGCGGCGGGCTTTCGTAAACAAGCCCGAGCGAAGGCCACTCGGAACGCGGGATGCCGAGCCACATCGGCTGCTCGGGTAAGGCTCGGTAAAGCGCTTCATCCGCAGGATGCAGGATGATCTCCGCATCAGGTTTCAAACGCTTGAGCTCGCTTACGCCACCGATGTGATCGACATGCGCATGAGTCAAAGCGATCGCTTGCAGAGCGAGACCGAGGCGATCGAGAGTCGAAGCGATCCGCCGCGCACCAGCCGCATCTCCGGGATCGATCACGACGGCGCGGCGCGTCCGTTCACAGGCGACGATCCGCGCGTTCTGCTGAAAGGGTGTGACGACGAAAGTTTTGACGATCATTTCCGAATAGCGAAATCTCTCCGCCGCGTTTTTTGCGGCGCGTAAGAGAAGCCATCGAGCCTCTCCCACCACGCATCTAAATTGATGTGCTCGACGAGCCTGAATGAAAGTATAATCGCTGTTGGGCGATTCCGCCACTAAGTCGAGAGGTTCACCATGCCGATCAGCCAACGCGCCGCCACACTGGCCGAAATTTTGGATGAGATGACCGCCGAAGGCGCGCCCGAATTGACCGAGCGCTACCCGGACGGATCGCTTCGATGCTACGCCTGCGGCCATCGCTGTCTGATCAAGGAGGGGCGGCGCGGGATCTGCAAAGTGCGCTTCAATCAGGGCGGGAAGCTGCGCGTTCCGATGAACTACGTCGCCGCGCTCGCGTGCGACCCGACCGAGAAGAAGCCTTTCTTCCACGTTCTGCCCGGCTCCGACACGCTCACCTTCGGCATGCTCGGCTGCGATCTTCACTGCGCCTACTGCCAGAACTACATCACCAGTCAAGCCCTGCGGGACGAAGCGGCTGGCGTGGTCCCACGCGCTGTATCGGCAGATCAACTCATCGATTTGGCGCTGAGTTACGGCGCGCAAATAGTCGGTTCGAGCTACAATGAGCCGCTGATCACAGCCGAATGGGCCGTTGAAGTCTTCAAGCGCGCCAAACGGGCCGGACTGAAGACGGCCTTCATCTCCAACGGCAACGCGACGCCGCAAGTGCTCGATTATCTGCGCCCGTGGACCGATTGCTACAAGATCGACCTGAAGACGATGAACGACCGCAACTATCGTCAATTGGGCGGCGTGCTCGAGAACATCCTCGAGACCGTCAAGATGGTCTATGAGCGCGGTTTTTGGGAAGAGATCGTCACTTTGATCGTTCCCGGCTTCAACGACTCCGAGGAAGAGCTGCGGCGCGCGGCGGAGTTCATCGCTTCAGTCTCACCCGACATCCCATGGCACGTTACAGCATTCCATCAAGACTACAAGATGATGGATAAGCCGAACACGACCGCCGAGCAACTCGTGCGCGCGTGCGAGATCGGGCGCCAAGCAGGTCTGCGTTACGTATACGCGGGCAATCTGCCCGGCAAGGTCGGGCGATGGGAGAACACCTATTGTCCGCGGTGCGATGCGCTCTTAGTCGAACGCTACGGATTCATCGTGCGCCGTATGCGCGTGACGTCCGACGGCCACTGTCCGCATTGCGGCGAAACGATCCCGGGCATCTGGTCCTAAGGCTAATCGGCCCCGCTCACCTTTTAAGATTCGGAGACGCCTCTGCTTAAGGGCAAGCCTCACTCCCGATCATTTTTCGCCCCGCTGCAACTCGACTTCCGTTTCGATATCGACCGATAATCGTCGCACGTCGGGTTCGCTCATCGGTTCGAGCAACCGCAAAGCCTCATCCAACACGCGCTTCTGGTGTTCCGGCCAATTGGGTTGGCCGGCGACCGCGCCGAATTGCCCCGGATAGTATCCGGCGCGCGGCGGACGCACCAGGTCGGTCACTTCGCGCTCGACGGCGATCATCATCGTCGGTATACCAGCCGCTTCGATGGCGCGCGCAGCCAAGCCCATCGTCTGGTGGCACAAGCGCGACGCCGGGATGAGCAATACAGCTTGCGCCTCATAACGCCGTATGCGTTCGATCAGACGCGGCATCGCCTCCTCGACGAAGCGCGCGGCGTCGGTGATGAAGCCGCAGAAGCTCCAGAAAGCGGGCACCAGCCGACCGATGATGTTGTTGTCCTCGAATTCGAAGAGACGTTGCAGCGGGATCTGCGCGTTGATGTCCGCTTGCACGGCGGCAGGATCGTAGCCGCGCGCGACGAAGCGCAGATCTTCCGGCTCGACGAGCGTCGGGATCTCGCGAAAACTTATGTCGCCGCCCGGAGCCTTTGTATCGAAAGGTTCGGTGCCGTCGACGTAAGCGCCCGCCGAACTGACGAGCGCTAGATTCAAAAGCGGCAAGGCGCGGCGCAAAGGGATGAAAGGCGCGCGCCGGTTCTCGATGAACGGATAATCGCTCAGATCATCGCTCGTCGGATCAGACCTCTGCTGCCAATCCCTGTAACGCTCACGCCAATCGTTGACCTTCTCGATGATCTCCACAGCCTTCTCCCGCTAAAGTTTGTGCTCGAACGCAAAGCCGAAGATTTTACGGTGAAACGCGGCGAAAGTCACATCTTAGCGATCGGTTCCACCAAGCGGATCGGCGCGCCTTTTCGCCATAGCTAGAGAAGCGAGCGTTGCCGCCACAATCCCGACCGCCAACGCGAGCACCGATAGCGCGTGCCATTGTCCGAAGGCTTGCCGGAGCGGATCGCCCGGCGCGAGCGAATCTATCGGACCGGGCATCGTCCGGCGCAACGCTTCGATCCGCGCGCTGATGAGCAATCCGCACGCCGTCGCTGCGGCGAGCGCGCTAACGCCTGCGGCGATGATGCGCCGCGCCGCGGTCGTCGTCTGGTCCAGTCGGCGGCTCGCCAGAAGCGCGAGCGCGATGATGAGACCGGCCCAGTTGAGCATCGGCAGCACGCGCCCGACCACCGCGCCGGCCAATTCTCTGGTCGGAAGCACGGCAAAGAGCGCCGGGGCGACGATGGCGCTGAAGAAGATCGCCGCGCCAACCCAGGCGGCGAGCAGCAAGAGGCGAACGGCACGTGCGATGTCTTTCACATTCATCGACTTGAGGCGGAACGAACGGGGCTTTAGCGGCTCGCGCCGCGTCCGAAGGTTCGCCCACGCTGGCGAAGCCTCTGGCCTTCAAAAAGGGGCGCGGCCATCAGTGTACGGACTCCATTTGCTCCTCGACTTCGTCCGGTTCGGAAGCTTCGAGCAGCGAAGCGCTCGTCACTTTGTCGCCCTCTTCCGTCTTGATCAAACGCACGCCCGAAGCGCTGCGGCCCGTTTTGCGAATCTCGCTCGCCTCGATGCGGATCAGTTTTCCGTGCTGCGTGATGATCATCACCTCGGAATCGTCTTCGACCGGAAAGACGGCGACGACCTTGCCCGTCTTTTCCGTCGTCCGCATATTGATGACGCCGCGCCCGCCGCGCGACTGCAGGCGATAATCGCTGATGGGCGTCTGTTTGCCGTAACCTTGCTCGCTGATCGAGAGCATGCGTTCGTGATCGTCCTTAGAAACGGCGCACAGCGCGACGACGTAATCGCCCGAACGAAGTTCGATGCCGCGCACGCCGCGCGCCGCGCGCCCCATCGGGCGGACCTCCGCCTCATCGAAGCGGATCGCCATGCCGTCGTGCGTCGCGATGAAGATTCGTTTCTTGCCATCGGTCAAGACGACATCGAGCAAGGCGTCGCCTTCATCAACGTTGATGGCATTGATGCCGTTCGAGCGTATATTCTGAAACTCGCTTAGCGCCGTCTTCTTGATGACACCATTGCGTGTGACCATCACGACGTAGTGATCGTCCGAAAAATCGCGCACGGCGACGATGCCGGCAAGCTTCCGGTCGCTCGGGATGTTTATCAAGTTGACGATCGCTTTGCCGCGGGCCGCTGGCGGGGCATCAGGGATCTCGTGCACTTTGAGCTTGTAGACCTGCCCATCGTCGGTGAAGATGAGCAGATAGGCATGCGTCGAAGCGACGAACAAGTGTTCGACGAAGTCGCCGTTCTTGGCCGCCGCGCCGAAACGCCCTTTGCCGCCGCGCCCCTGCCGCTGATAGGTAGTGACCGGCGTCCTTTTGATGTAACCGGAGTTGGTCACCGTGATGACCACATCTTCGTCGGCGATCAGGTCTTCGATGCGCAGCTCGACGCCCTCATCGACGATCTGCGTGCGCCGCTCGTCGCCGAAGTTCTTCTTCACCTCTTCGAGTTCGCGGATGATGACGCGCCGCAGAGCGGCTTCGCTCGCCAAGATCTCTTCGAGTTCGGCGATTTGACGGATGATCTGCTCGTACTCTTCGAGCAGCTTCTGTCGCTCGAGCGCCGATAGACGCCGCAGTTGCAAGTCGAGGATCGCTTGCGCCTGCTGCTCGCTGAAGCGCAAACGCGCCATGACCTTCTCGATCTGCGCGACGAAATTGGCTGCCGTTTGATTCGCGCCCTTCCACTCCTTGATCTCTTTGATCGTCGCCAGATCGCCCATCAACCAACGTCGCGCTTCATCAACGTTGCGCGCGTTGCGGATAAGCGGGATGATCACGTCGAGCGCGTCGATCGCCCGGTTCAAGCCCTCGAGGATGTGCGCGCGGGCGCGCGCGCGCCGGAGCTCATACTCCGTGCGTCGGCGGACCACCTCGCGCCGGAAATCGACGAAGGCTTCGAGCAGCTCCTTGAGGTTCAGAATGCGCGGCTGCCCGTTGACGATCGCCAGATTGATGATGCCGAACGAAGTCTGAAGTGGGGTGAGCTTATAGAGCTTGTTCAAGACGACCTGCGGCACGGCGTCGCGTTTGAGTTCGATGACGATGCGCATGCCTTCGCGGTTCGATTCATCGCGCAGATCGGCGATCCCTTCGATCTTCTTCTCGTTGATCAATTGCGCGATCGTCTCGATCAATCGCGCCTTGTTCACTTGAAAAGGGATCTCGGTGATCACGATCGCATCGCGCTCCTGCGAGCCGCGCCCGACGCGATCGATCGCCGCGCGCGCGCGTATCTGGATGACGCCGCGCCCCGTCGCGTAAGCCTGACGGATGCCTTCGCGCCCGTAGATGAATCCTCCGGTCGGGAAGTCCGGCCCTGGGACGTACTGCATCAACTCTTCGATGGCGATCGAAGGCTTCTTGATGAGCGCGATCGTCGCATCTACAAGTTCGGTCAGATTGTGCGGCGGGATCTTGGTCGCCATGCCGACGGCGATGCCTTCGGCGCCGTTGGCTAAAAGGTTCGGGAAACGCACCGGCAAAACGGTCGGCTCCGATAGAGATTCGTCGTAGTTCGGATGAAAATCGACCGTCTCCTTCTCGATGTCGGCGAGAACAGCTTCAGCCAAGCGATGCAGACGCACCTCCGTGTAGCGCATCGCCGCCGCGGCATCGCCATCGATGCTGCCGAAATTTCCCTGCCCGTCGATGAGCGGATAGCGCATGGAAAAATCTTGGGCCATGCGCACGATCGTCTCGTACACGGCAGCGTCGCCGTGCGGATGGTATTTGCCGATGGCATCGCCCACGACGCGCGCGCTCTTCTTGTAAGGTTTGTTGTAGGTATTGCCAAGTTCGTGCATGGTCCAGAGCACGCGCCGATGCACGGGCTTGAACCCATCGCGCACGTCGGGCAGCGCTCGCCCGATGATGACCGACATCGCGTAATCGAGATACGAGCGCCGCATCTCGTCTTCGATGTTGACGTAGTTACGTTCGACGATTCCCGTTTCCATCTCGCAACCTTTCAGGTAGAATTGGCGTTGGGCACTTCGCGCCCACCTCGTCACATGGCCTGTTCGCCGGAAACTTACGCACCTATGCCATCATGATCCTTCGACGGAACATCCGTTGTCGCCGGGAGCCGTGGTGGTGAGTCTCCAGCAATGAGGGCCCGAAAAAGCACAATTTATTGTAGCTGAAGCGGGTCCTGTTGGCAACCCCCGATGAGATTAGAACTTCTTGAGAATCAGGCACTTCCGCGGCTAACGCCCCCCCTTTCGCCAGAGGGACCCAACATGAGGACAGAAAGAGGATCGCGCCGCTTGCGCGAGCGATTGAACTTCTCGCTGCCGGCACGGGTTCACGCGCGTGAAAGCGCCTCGCATGAGTGGACCGAAACGACGCGCTTGATAGACGTCACGCCATTCGGCGCGCGTTTACGCCTGCGCCATCCGACCGAACGTGGCCGCCTACTCCACTTGACTATACCGCTGCCAAGACAGCTACGCTGCTTCGATCACGCCGAACCGCAGTATCGCGTTTGGGCATTGGTCAGGCACGTCCGAGCATACTATGCGGATGGGCAGAGTCGGTTCGAAATTGGAGTCGCTTTCATCGGCAAACGTCCGCCCGAAAGTTTCCTCAGCGACCCGACGCAGCGTTATGAGCCGATCGATTCATCGCGCGGCGATGGGATGATCGCGGTGCGCGCGCAAAGCGAAGATACTCGTTCCGATCGGACGCGCCTCATCCTTCCACTCGAAGTCATCCTCGAACTGCTCGACGATGACGGGCGCGCTTTCTTGAGCGAGGCGACGGTGACGGAGAACATCAGCCCGGAAGGGGCCGCCGTCTTCAGCACCCTTGAGATCGAACCGGGCCGTTTCGTCAGATTGCGCGACGCGCACCGGCCCGACTTTGCGCTGGTCGCCGCCGTGCGCGCACGTCACGTCGGCCCAAACGGCCTTCCGCGCTTGCATCTCGAGTTCATCGATGGACGATGGCCGATCGAAGGATTAACTTGAAAGCGCGAAGCGCTCACCGCCGGAGAAGCGAAACCGAGGCGCGAGGATTGTTGATTTGCGTCTGGAGCGTTGCGCTGGTCACGCGAATGAGGCATAGTGGAAGTTGAGAGACCTCCTTCCACCTCGATGATCGAGATCTCTTAGCCGTGAGCGAGGCGAAGACGGAGATCGCACCTGAAAGACGGCGCGCGCTGGCGCAAAGGTCCTTCGTCTTACCGCAGTGGGTGCTCGAAGCGCTGCGACCGCCGACGCGCTTGCTCTCGAAGCTGCTTTGGCGCATGAGTTTTCGCGGCACCGAACACATCCCGCTGACGGGAGGACTCGTCATCGCCGCCAACCATCAGACATACATAGATCCGATTTGGATTTCGATCCCGATCAAACGTCCGCTCCGCTATCTTGCGTGGGATGAAGCTTTCGACTGGCCCATCGTTGGCCCGCTGATGACGCTCTTCGGCGCCTGGCCGCTGCAAATCGAAGGGCGCGATCCGGCGGCAATACGTCGCGCCCTTCAATGGATCAGAGCGGGCGGCGCGGTGGTCATCTTCCCTGAGGGCGGGCGCGGCTACCCCGACGGCTCCCTCAAGAGATTCAAACCGGGCGCCGTGCGCATGGCGCTCGAGGCCGAGGTGCCCATCTTGCCCGTGACGATCCGCGGCGGTCATCGCGTCTGGCCCGTAGGTCAACTGTTGCCGCGTTTCTCTTCGGTCGAGATCATCTATCACGAACCATATCGGATCGCGCCGCATGCAGGCGAGGATGTTCGCGCGTGCGTGCGGCGCGAAACGGAACAGCTGAGCTCGCTCATCGCCGCCGCGCTGCGATAAAGCGGCGAGTTGTCGTGCGGACGCATATGAAGGCCTCTGCCGCATCGATCCGTCTCGTCGCGACGCTTGGGTTGCGACGGCAAAGCGGCTTATGATTAATCGGAGAGGCCAATCAACCGTGCGCGCCACGCTCAAAGATTCCTTCGGTCGGACGATCCGCGATCTTCGCATCTCGGTGACGGACCGTTGCAATTTTCGCTGTTTCTACTGCCTACCGCATGGCGAACCGCCCATCGCGCCGAAAGACCGGATGCTGAGCTACGAAGAGATAGAATTGGCAGCCGAGCTATTCGTTTCGCTGGGGATCGAGAAGATCCGTTTGACGGGTGGCGAACCGATGATGCGGCGCGATATCGAAACGCTCGTCGAGAAGCTAGCGCGATTGAGGACGCGCGGGCTGCGCGATCTGGCGATGACGACCAATGGCTATTTCCTGCCTGCGCGCGCGGCGAGCTTGAAGCGAGCGGGACTCGACCGGATCACGATCAGCCTCGATAGTTTGCGCCGCGAGAACTTTCAGCGGATCACCGGCACGGATGCGCTCGCGCGCGTGCTCGAAGGGATCGACGCAGCGAAACGCGCCGGACTTCGTCCGATCAAAATCAACGCCGTCATCGTGCGCGGTTACAACGAAACGGAGGTCGCTGATCTGGCCGCCTTCGCGCGCGAGCACGATCTGATCATGCGCTTCATCGAGTTCATGCCGCTCGACGCCGCTTATCATTGGTCGCGCGACAAGGTGGTCTCCGGGCGCGAAATACGCGAACGGATCGAAGGCCGCTTCCCGCTCGTGCCCATCGAAGAGGAACGCGGCTCAAACACGGCGGTTCGTTATCGCTTCGCCGATGGCGCGCCCGGCGAGATAGGCATCATCGCTCCGGTCACAGAACCCTTCTGCGGCGCTTGCTCACGCATACGGCTGACGGCCGATGGCCAAATCAGAACCTGTCTCTTTTCGACGGTCGAATACTCTCTTCGGGATGTGATAAGAAGCGGCGCAACGCGCGATGAGATCATCGAGTTCATCTGCCGCGTCGTCACGAAGAAAGAGGCCGGCCACCGCATTAACGAGCCGGACTTTACGCCCCCGTCGCGGACGATGAGCTTCATCGGCGGGTGAAGCGGTCGAAAGCAATGATCGAGCGGCGAAAGACACGCCCGCTCTCACGCCGCGATAAAAGCGCTTCTCGCCGCTCCTCATTTGTGGTGTATAATGAGAACTCACGAGGCGATTTGACAAAGCGAACCGAGCGGGGGAGCTTGCGTCTGGACGGAGGGCGCAGGCTGAGAGTCGCCCGAAGGCGAGACCCCTTGAACCTGATACGGGTAATGCCGTCGAAGGGAGCAAGATGAAGCCGCTTCATGCCCTTGCGGACGGAAGCGGCTTTTTTCATCTCAGATTTGAACTCTGAGCCGATAAGGATTCGGGAATATGAGCATGATGAAGAACAAAGCCGAAGAGCTGAGCCGAACCGCACAATTCCCCAATTCGCGGCGCATCTACGTCGAAGGCGAACATGAGGGCGTGCGCGTTCCGTTCCGCGAGGTGTATCTGCATCCGACGCGCCGCATGGATGGCACGCTCGAAGAGAACCCTCCGTTGCGCCTTTACGACACGAGCGGTCCGTGGGGCGACCCTGATTTCAAAGGCGATGTGCGCCGAGGGTTACCGCCGATCAGGCGCCAGTGGATTCTCGCGCGCGGCGATGTCGAAGAGTACGAAGGGCGCGCCGTCCGCCCCGAAGATGACGGCTACAGGGACACGGAGGCGCTGCGTCGCGCCCGCGAACAAGGCCGGCTCGAGATCTTTCCGGGCGAGCGCCGCCCGCCGCTGCGCGCTAAACCGGGCCATCGCGTCACGCAGATGCACTACGCGCGGCGCGGGATCATCACGCCCGAAATGGAGTTCGTCGCCATTCGTGAGAATCTGGGCCGCGCGCGTTTGCGCGAGATGATGAAAGACGCGCCGCGCGATTCGATCCATCATCGTCATCGCGGCATGGGCTTCGGCGCAGAGATCCCCGAAGAGATCACGCCCGAATTCGTCCGCCAAGAGGTCGCGCGCGGGCGCGCCATCATCCCGGCCAACATCAACCATCAAGAACTTGAGCCGATGATCATCGGGCGCAACTTCTTCGTCAAGATCAACGCCAACATCGGCAATTCGTCCGTCTCCTCTTCCATCGAAGAAGAGGTCGAGAAGATGCGCTGGGCCATTCGATGGGGCGCCGATACGGTGATGGACCTTTCGACGGGGCGCAACATTCACGCGACGCGCGAGTGGATCATACGGAATTCGCCCGTCCCGATCGGCACCGTGCCCATCTACCAAGCGCTCGAAAAGGTGGGCGGCAAAGCCGAAGACCTGACGTGGGAGGTCTTCCGCGACACGTTGATCGAGCAGGCCGAACAGGGCGTCGATTACTTCACGATCCATGCGGGCGTGCGCTTAGCTTACATTCCGCTGACGGCGCGGCGCATGACCGGGATAGTCAGCCGCGGCGGTTCGATCATCGCCAAGTGGTGTCTGGCCCACCACAAGGAGAACTTCCTCTACACGCACTTTCGCGAAATCTGCGAGATCATGGCCGCCTACGACGTCTCGTTCTCCCTGGGCGACGGGCTTCGTCCCGGCTCGATCGCCGATGCCAACGACGAAGCGCAGTTTGCCGAACTCGAAACGCTCGGCGAGCTGACCAAGATCGCGTGGGAGATGGATTGCCAAGTGATGATCGAAGGGCCAGGCCACATCCCGATGCACCTGATCAAAGAGAACATGGACAAGGAGCTTGAGATCTGCCACGAAGCTCCGTTCTACACCTTGGGCCCGCTCACCACCGACATCGCGCCCGGATATGATCACATCACCTCGGCCATCGGCGCGGCGATGATCGGCTGGTATGGCACGGCCATGCTCTGCTACGTCACGCCCAAGGAGCATCTGGGATTGCCGAACAAGAAGGACGTCAAAGATGGCGTCATCGCCTACAAGATCGCCGCGCATGCGGCGGACCTAGCCAAAGGGCATCCGCGCGCGCAAGCGTGGGACAACGCGCTCTCGAAGGCGCGCTTCGAGTTCCGGTGGGAAGATCAGTTCAATCTCTCGCTCGATCCGGAAACGGCCCGTGAATTCCACGACGAAACTTTGCCGCAGGAAGGCGCCAAACTCGCTCATTTCTGCTCGATGTGCGGGCCGCACTTCTGCTCGATGAAGATCACGCAAGAGGTGCGCGAATACGCGGCGCAAAAAGGGTTGGATGAACAATCGGCGCTCGAAGCCGGAATGCGCGAAAAAGCGGCGGAGTTCATCTCGACGGGCGCCGAGATCTACCGCAAAAGTTAAAACCGGCGAATGGATGATCCTGAAAGCAGGCTCTCCATAAAAAGGGGCGCCTCGGCGAGATCAAGACGATCCGCCGAGGCGCCCACCGTTTCGGTTAATAGAAGAGCGGCCGTCTGAAGAAAAGACTTGACGTTGCATCCCGTTCCGAGTAAATTACTCTACTCATTCGATAGGGTTAGTCGAGAATGCTTTCGAAAAAGGCTAAATATGCGCTCCGTGCCTTGATCGCGCTGGCGCGCGCCGATGGAGATGGGCCCGTGTTGATCGCCGATCTAGCCAGACGGGAACGCATCCCGCAGAAGTTCCTAGAGCTGATTCTGCTCGATTTGAAGAGGCAGGGCATCCTCCAAAGCAAGAAGGGGCGCGGCGGCGGCTACCTTTTGCGCAAGGAGCCGGAAGCGATCTATTTGGGCCAAGTGATCCGCGCGCTCGATGGCCCCTTAGCCCCGCTGCCATGCGTTAGTCGAACGGCCTATGCGCCTTGCGAAGAATGCGATGACGAGAAGGGTTGCGGCATCAGGCTGGTGATGAAGGAGGTGCGCGATGCGACGGCGCGCATCCTCGATGGAACGAGCCTGGCCGATCTTATCGAGCGTGTGGACCGACAAAGGCCGAAACGTAAGGGCGCGCCATTGCGTTCATCGAGGGCGAAAACGCGCGCCGGTGGAGCTAAAAGCGAGCGTCGAACCGCCTGAGCCGAGAGGTTGTTACCGAAATGGGAGAGAGAGCACCGCAACGCTTGAATCAAACGGCGGAGCTGCCCGAAGAGATCGAGCGGGAGATTTTGACCGCCATTCGTACCATTCGGTACGGTTCCGTCGAAATTATCATTCACGATTCGCGCGTGGTTCAGATAGAGCGCAAAGAGAAGGTGCGTTTTGAACCGAGCGCAAGCAAAGGAGGCGCAGCACACACGACATGTTGACGGAAGGAGATTGTCAAAAGCGCATCGTTGCCGACCAGAAAGCTGGAGGCGTTGATCCATCAGTTTTCCCGAGACCGACCGGACGACCGGAGGAGACTCGAACGCTTTCACGAAGGAGGACAGCCGATGAAGCGTTTACTTTTTCTGCTTCCGGTCGTTTTCAGCGCGCTAGCGTCGCCTCAAAAGTCTTCAGCCCAAGATGCAAACGCGGCGCCGAGAACGCTCGAAGCGCAGATCAAAGCTCTCGAAGAGAGATTAAGCGAACTGGAAAAGAGGCTGGATTCAATCGCCGATCCGGCACGACCCTCTCGATCATTCCCGCCCGCTGATTCCACGCTTAAAGAGCGCCTCGAAGCTTTAGCCCGAAAAGTTCAAGAACTCGAAAGCAGCAATTCGCGCAGAGAGACTGAGGAGAAGAGGGCGATTAAACAATCTCCTCCGGCGGAGGTGGCGTCTCAGTTGCGGCGCGCCAAAGACGATGTAAATGTCGGCGCAGGACGCGAAGGGTTCTTTCTACGCTCGGCTGACGGCGATTTTCAACTGAAACTGCGCGGATATTTCCAAGTCGATTCGCGATGGTTCTTCGGCGACAGGAATCAAACCCTTGCCGACACGTTCATCATCCGTCGCGCGCGCCCGATCATCGAGGGCACGGTTTACAAGTATTTCGATTTTCGCATCATGCCCGATTTCGGCGGCGGCCAAACGACGCTTCAAGATCTACATCTCGACGCGCGTTTCTGGCCGCAAGCGCGTTTCCGTTTCGGCAAGGCCAAAGCGCCCTTCGGATTGGAACGCCTGCAATCGGCGACCGATACGACTTTCATCGAGCGCGCGTTGCCGACGGCGCTCGTCCCCAACCGCGATCTCGGCTTGCAGATTTTCGGGGACGTGGGAGACGGCGCGATCAGCTATGCAGCAGGGATCTTCAACGGATCGGTCGATGGCGGCAGCAACGATTCTGATACCGGCGATGGCAAAGATCTAATCGCGCGTCTTTTTGCGCACCCATTCAAGCGAAGCAGAGAGCGCACGTTACAAGGTTTAGGGCTCGGACTTGCCGGCAGCGCGGGCAACGAACGCGGCAATGCGGCTTCGCCTAATCTGCCAAGCTATCGCACAACCGGCCAACAACTCTTCTTCCGCTATCGTTCGGATGGAACGGCTCAAGGCACGACCATCGCCGACGGACGTCGCTATCGCCTTTCGCCGCAAGCTTACTATTACGCTGGACCAGTCGGAGTGCTCGCCGAATATGTCTGGACGTCGCAGCGCGTGCGGCGCGGCGCGGCGGTCGGGCAGATACAGAACGATGCTTGGCAAGTTACGGTCTCTTATGTACTGACCGGCGAAAGGGCTTCTTATCGCGGGGTGTCGCCGCGGCGCGAGTTCGACCCGAAGAACAAGACGTTTGGGGCGTTCGAGATCGCCGGTCGCTATCACCAACTGAAGATCGATGGCGACGCTTTCCCGATCTTCGCCAACCCGCAGGATTCATCTCGCAAGGCCGAGGCGTGGGCGTTGGGTCTTAACTGGTACTTCAATCGAAACGTGAAGTTCGCTTTGAACTACGAGCGGACCGATTTCACCGGCGGCGCCGCGCGCGGCGACAGACCGGCTGAGAAGGCCGTCCTCAGCCGTTTCCAAATCGCTTTTTAATTGAAGGAGGGGGGAAAGATGAGAAAGTGGCTTTTCGTGATCTTTGTTTCCGCTCTGTTGATCGCTTGCCAATCTTCTGGACCGGCAAATTCATCGAAAGAGATCACGTTGCTCAACGTGTCCTACGATCCGACGCGCGAATTTTATCAAGAATTCAACGCCGCCTTCGCCAAGTATTGGAAGGGGAAGACGGGGCAGACCGTTCGCATCAACCAATCCCACGGCGGATCGGGCAAACAGGCGCGCGCCGTGATAGATGGGCTGGAAGCCGATGTCGTGACGCTGGCTCTGGCCTATGACGTAGACGCGATCGCGCAAGCCGGCCTGCTCTCTGCGGATTGGCAGAAGAGGTTGCCCAACAACAGCTCGCCTTACACTTCAACGATCGTCTTTCTGGTGCGCAAAGGCAACCCGAAGGGGATCAAAGACTGGGACGATCTGATCAGACCTGATGTCTCCGTGATCACGCCGAATCCGAAGACCTCCGGCGCCGCGCGATGGAACTACCTAGCGGCGTGGGGCTATGCGTTGAAGAAGAACAACGGCGATGAGGCGAAAGCCAGAGAGTTCATCGCGCGTCTTTACAAGAACGTGCCGGTTCTCGATTCTGGCGCGCGTGGCGCGACGACTACGTTCGTCGAACGCGGCATCGGCGACGTCCTCATCAACTGGGAGAACGAAGTCTTGCTCACGCTCAAAGAGTTCGGCCAAGACAGGTTCGAGATGGTCGTCCCATCCACGAGCATCTTGGCCGAGCCGCCCGTCGCCGTGGTTGACAGGTTCGCCGATAAGCACGGGACGCGCGATGTGGCGCTCGCCTATTTGCAGTACCTGTACTCCGAAGAGGGGCAAGAGATCGCCGCCAAGCATTTTTACCGACCGCGCTCGCCAGCGGTTATGGCAAAATATGCATCACAGTTTCCCAAACTGAAGCTGTTCACGATCGAGGAGGTCTTCGGAAGCTGGCAGAACGCGCACCGCGCGCATTTCGCCGACGGCGCGACTTTTGATCAGATCTATAGCCCGAGCAGATGAGGTGTGGCATGACTTTGAAGGAGCGCAGCATTCTGCCCGGTTTCGGTTTGACGATGGGCTTTACGCTCTTCTATCTGAGCCTCATCGTGCTGCTTCCGCTTTCGGCGCTCGTCATCAAAGCGACGGCGCTCACGTGGAGCGAGTTTTGGGCGATCGCGACGACGCCGCGCGCGCTCGCCTCTTATCGTCTCAGTTTCGGCGCCTCGCTCGTCGGCGCGACGATCAACGCCGCGTTCGGACTGTTGGTCGCATGGGTGCTCGTGCGATACGACTTTCCGGGTCGGCGTCTGTTCGATGCGATGATCGATCTTCCGTTCGCTTTGCCGACCGCGGTTTCGGGCATCGCCTTGACGGCCATCTACTCGAGCAACGGGTGGATCGGCCGTCATCTCGCGCCGCTCGGGATCAAGATCGCCTACACGCCGCTCGGCGTCGTCGTCGCGCTCACCTTCATCGGACTTCCGTTCGTCGTGCGCACGGTTCAACCCGTGCTCGAAGATTTCGATCGCGAGGTCGAGGAGGCGGCAGCGAGCCTCGGCGCAAGTCGTTGGCAGACGTTCGCGCGCGTGATCCTGCCGACGCTCGCGCCGGCCATCTTGACCGGATTCGCGCTCGCCTTCGCGCGCGCCATAGGCGAATACGGTTCGGTCATCTTCATCTCGGGCAACATGCCCATGCGCACCGAGATCACGCCGCTTCTCATCGTCACGAAATTAGAGCAGTTTGACTACGCCGGGGCAACGGCGATCGCCATCGTCCTGCTTTTAGCCTCTTTCGCGCTACTGCTTTTGATCAATCTGCTACAGTGGCGATTCAGCGACCGTCACCGAACGGTTTGGCGCGCGATGCGCTAAGGTTCATTCGAGGCGAGGTTTGAGATGGTCGGAGCGACGATGGAACCCAAATTGATCCGTTGGTTTTTGACGGGCGTAGCGCTGATCTTCCTCTGTCTATTTCTGCTTCTGCCGCTCGTTGCCGTCTTCGCCGAAGCTTTCAGCCAAGGCGTCGCCGTCTACTTCGAGTCGTTTCGCACACCGGACGCGAGATCGGCCATCCTTTTGACGCTCATGACGGCGGCGATCACCGTCCCGCTCAACGTGCTGTTCGGGCTGGCGGCGGCGTGGGCGATCGCCAAGTTTCAGTTCATCGGCAAGAACGTTCTGATGGCGCTGATAGATCTGCCCTTCTCCATCTCCCCGGTCGTCGCCGGATTGATGTACGCCTTGCTTTTCGGCGCGCGAGGCATCTTCGGCCCCTGGCTTGCGGCACACAACATCAAGATCATATTCGCCGTGCCGGGCATCATCTTGGCGACCGCTTTCGTCACCTTTCCGTTCGTCGCGCGCGAACTGATCCCGCTCATGCAGATGCAGGGCAACGAAGAGGAGGAGGCCGCACTGACGCTCGGCGCCAGCGGCTGGCAAACCTTCCGGCATATCACGCTGCCGAACATCAAATGGGGATTGCTCTACGGGGTGATCCTCTGCAATGCGCGCGCGATGGGTGAGTTCGGGGCCGTCTCGGTCGTCTCCGGTCACGTGCGCGGCGTCACCAACACGATGACGCTTCATATCGAGATCCTTTACAATGAGTACCAATTCGTCGCCGCTTTCGCCGTCGCTTCGCTGTTGACGCTCTTGGCGCTCCTGACGTTGATCGTCAAAAGCGCGATCGAGTGGAAGGCGAAGCGATATTTAGCCATCGTCAAGTTGATGGCGGAAGAAAGCGCCGCTTGAGCGATCGCGATTTGCGGCCAGAGCATAACGCGAAAGCGTCGTTCGAGCGATGAAGCTTGCAGCCGTAACCCCATGAAGATCGAGGTGCGTGGCATCAACAAAACCTTCGGCGCGTTCACGGCGCTCAAAGATATAGATCTGAGCGTCGAGTCGGGTGAATTGGTCGCCCTGCTCGGCCCCTCCGGATCGGGCAAGACGACGCTGCTTCGCATCATCGCCGGCTTAGAATTCCCGGATCGCGGCGCCGTCCTTTTTGATGGCGAAGATGCGACGCAACGCAAAGCGCGCGAACGAAGGGTCGGCTTCGTCTTCCAACATTACGCGCTGTTTCGCCACATGACCGTCTTTGACAATGTGGCTTTCGGATTGCGCGTCCGCCCGCGCCGCGAGCGTCCTTCGGAAGCGGAGATCAGAAGGCGCGTGAACGAACTCCTGCGATTGGTCCAGCTCGATTGGCTCGCCGACCGACTTCCAGCTCAACTCTCCGGCGGCCAACGTCAACGTGTCGCGCTGGCGCGCGCGCTCGCGGTCGAGCCACAGGTCCTTTTGTTGGACGAACCGTTCGGATCGCTCGACGCTAAAGTCCGTCAGGAGCTGCGCCGCTGGCTGCGACGATTGCATGACGAGATTCACATCACCAGCATCTTCGTCACGCACGATCAGGAGGAAGCGCTCGAAGTGGCCGATCGCGTCGTCGTGATGAACAGAGGGCGAATCGAGCAAGCGGGAACCCCCGAAGAGGTCTACAACCATCCGGCGACGCCGTTCGTCTGCGATTTCTTGGGCAACGTGAACCTCTTTCGCGGTCGCGTCGAAGGCGGCAAAGCGATCATCGGCAACGTCGCGCTCGACCTTCCCGAAGATGGCGCGCCCGATGCCGCGCCCGCCGTCGTTTACGTGCGACCGCATCAGTTCGATATAGACGAACGTCCGCAGGGCCGCAACCATTTTCGCGCCCGCGTCAAACACATCAACACTGCTGGCCCAGTGGTCAAACTGGAACTGGCGACCGAATGGGGCGATGCGGTTCATGTCGAGATGTCGCATGAGCGCTTTCGCGCACTGCAATTGGCGCGCGACGTCGAGGTCTTCATCAGCCCCCGCGAGATGCGCGTTTTCCCCGATTCGACCGCTTAGAGAGGCTGCTCCCCGTCAAGCCCCAATTCCCTTGCTTTCTGACCCGGCACGGGGGTATATTTCGCGCGCGTTGCCCCTGTCCTAAGACCGTGGAAGACAGGCGCGATTGATGCTTTACCTCAATTTGCGGGCTTAATCGCCTTCCGCCGATCACGATTTGCGGTTGCGGCGGAAGGGGAATCAGCCCTTGAGCAGATGCTCATCCCTCGTTCGTGCGATCGGCTTTGGGATCGGAGTTCTTCAGTCATCATCAGTCATAACGAATCCACGCGATCTTTGGAGGAACCATGAGAAAGCTCTTTACGCTCCTTGTCATCGCCATGACCTCGCTCTATGTGCCGATCGCCACGTCAACTGACGTCCGCGGACAGGAGTCCCCGCATCAAGATGCCTCGCCCCAAGTCCCTTCCGTCCCCAGATTCGTCGCCGATGAGCTTCTGGTCCAATTCAGGGCCGGCATCACAGAGGCGGAGAAGATCGACGTCCGCAGCCGCATCGGCGGGCGCGTCCGGGAACGCATTCATACCGCTCCGATGCGCCAGTTCGGCCAAGGGGAGCTGCATCGCCTCGCCATCCCGCGCGGACGCTCGCTCATCGAAGCCATCCACGCGCTGGAGAATAATCCGGCGATCGCTTTCGTCGAACCGAACTGGATCGTCACGCACCAAGCCGTCTCCAACGATCCGTACTACACCAATGGATCCTTGTGGGGCATGTATGGCGATGCGACTTCACCGGCCAACCAGTACGGCAGCCAAGCGGGCGAAGCGTGGGCCAACAACCACACGGGATCGAACGCCGTCTATGTCGGCGTCATCGACGAGGGCATAGACTATCGTCATCCGGATCTAGCAGCCAATATCTGGACCAATCCATACGATCCGCCGGATGGGATAGATAACGACGGCAACGGCTATGTCGATGACGTACATGGTTGGGATTTTTACAACAACGACAACACGATCTACGATGGATCGCCGGGCGACAATACCACTGATAGCCATGGCACGCACGTCGCCGGCACGATCGGCGCCGTTGGCGGCAACGGCCGGGGAGTGGCCGGCGTCAATTGGGCCGTGACGATCATTTCGGCCAAATTCCTCGGGCCGAATGGAGGCTACACGTCGGATGCGGTCAAAGCCATCGACTACATCACAGATCTGAAACTTCGCCACGGGCTGAACATCGTGGCGACCAACAACTCATGGGGCGGAGGAGGCTATTCGCAAGCGCTGCATGACGCGATCATCCGCGCCGCGAAGGCCGATATCCTCTTCGTCGCCGCTGCGGGGAACAACGGCACGAATAACGATCGCCGAGCGAACTACCCATCGAACTACGACACGACTGTCGGCACGAGCACCGAATCGCCGGCAAGTTACGATGCGGTGATCGCCGTCGCCGCAATAGACAAGACCGGAGCGAAACCGAAATGGTCCAACTACGGCGCGCGAACGGTCGATCTCGGAGCGCCCGGCGTCGGCATCTGGTCCACCACACCGAACAATACGTACAGCTCTTTCAGCGGCACCTCGATGGCGACGCCGCACGTTACGGGCGGAGCGGCGCTTTATGCCTCGACCCATCCGGGCGCGACGGCTAAACAGATCAAAGATGCCATACTGCAAAGCACCATCCCGACATCATCCTTGAACGGCAAGACCGTGACGGGTGGAAGGTTGAACGTCAGCGGATTCTAGCGATCGGTCGATCGGCGAAAAGCGCGGGCGCAAGCCATTTGGCCCGCGCTTTTTCGTTCGGACCAACTCGGCGAGAAGCGCCGACCGCACCTGAAGCTTGGAGCCTGCAGGAGGCGATTCGCGCTTAACGTTGATGTGAACGCAAGAGCGCCCGGTCCCGAAATGCTTGTCGGGGCGATTTAAACCTAGCGGCGATCGTCGCTCGACCTCTCCTCTCAAACACGGCCTCTCCGATATCGATGCAACGCTGACCGTCAATCGTCCCCTTTCCACCACGACGGTTTGTAACTTGCGTCCCGCGGACTTGATCTCGCAGGATGATCTCCCTAGGATGTTCTCCTTCGTTTGAAGGGAGATGCCGATCAACCTCTTCGCTCGCCTGATGCGCGAGCGCGAAATCAAGTTGGCCCGGCGCGACACCAATCGTCGCATTCTGCCGTTCGATTGGGGGCTCCCGCTGCTCGCCCCCCACGTCAACGGCGATGACCCGCGTCACATCTTGCGCGCCATCGCCCTCGAAGCTTTTCAAAAGAGCGACCAGTTCTTCGCCCTGCCGCCCATAGACGATTTTCGTTTCGATGGCGAGACTCTCCTCTGGACGAGCGCCATCACCACTCCCGAGCGCGAGAACAACACGGCGCGCGCGCGCTTTTTTGCCCCTCACCGAAAACGCGAAGATGATACGAAGCGCGCCGTCCTCGTGCTCCCGCAATGGAACGCCGACGAACACAGCCATGTCGAACTGTGTCGCCTCCTCAATCGCTTCGGCGTCGCCGCCTTGCGCCTGACGCTGCCCTATCACGAAGCGCGTCGTCCGTCGTGGATGGAACGCGCCGACTATCTCGTCAGCGCGAACATCGGGCGCACGCTCCTTTCGATGCGTCAAGCGGTGGTGGATGCGCGCGCTGCCGTCCATTGGCTCAGCGAACACGCCGGATTTGACCAGATCGGGATCGTGGGATCGAGCGTCGGCTCATGTACGGCTTTTCTTGCCTTCGTGCATGACGAGCGCATCAAAACGGGCGTCTTCAACCACGTTTCGAGCTATTTTGCCGATGTCGTCTGGCGCGGCATCTCGACGGCGCATGTGCGCACCGGATTCGCGGATGAGGTTTCACTCGAAGAACTGCGCGTCTACTGGCTTCCCATCAGCCCTCTGCCCTACGCCGCGCGACTGGCGAAAAGGCGGGATCGCCGTCCATTTCGTTTCATCGCCGCGCGTTACGATCTGACCTTCCCGCCCGATCTATCTCAACAGATGATCGCCGAAACGCTTCGCCATGGCCTGCGACTCGATGTGGCGTGGCTCCCGTGTGGACATTACACGAGCGGCGAACGCCCATGGAAATACCTTGACGGATGGAAGATCGCCTCTTTCCTGCTCCGTAACCTCTGAGGCGACCTGCCCTCTTCCGATCAATTCCCTCCCGAAGGGTGCGGGCTAGCGGCCCATTCGAGCAGTTGCGCTTCGCGTTGCCGGATGGCTCTTTCGGCGCTCCACGCGGCGAAGGTCCAGTTGCGCAGATCCTCGCGCTCCTTCGCCTTCCCTTCCCAAAGGGCCAGTATCTTTCCGGCGACGATCGCCCTTTGCGTCTCTTCCAACTTGGGCAACTCACGGATCAACGTCGGCAGAGCATCTTCGCCTAAAGATAGCAAATAAGCGCCATCGAACGGCGCTCGGTGGGCCCGCGCGACGTTGACGCCGACGATGAAGGCACTCGGATTGAGAGCGTGAAGAGCGATGAGCATCACGAACCAGAGAGCGATAGCACCGCGCAAAAAGCGCGAACGTCTGCGGCGAAGGACCGTCGCGGCAAACCAGACGAAGACGGACGCCAACCAAAGCATGAGAGCCGTCGTGTAGACGCGCAATTCCGTCAACCCGTAAACCTCCGTGTAAAGCAGCATGCGTTTGAGCGCCGAAAGCATGACGATGCCAAGCAAACAAAGCTGCATGCCGGCGAGGGAACGATAGATCCGTTCCGCACTTCGCTCTCCGCTGCGCTCGATGAACCAATGGGCCGCCAAAAGTAGCGGCAGCGCCAGCGCCGCAACCGCGACCAACTCGAAGAAACCACGCCGCGCATACTCGGCATAAGTCAACCCTTCGGTCATCTCCACAAGCGGCGCGCCGCCGAACAGGTATCTGAACTGCACGATGACGAAGGTTAAAAACAAGAGGTTCAAAAGCCCGAGCGGGATCCCGATCTCGATCGCCCCGAGCGACAATTTCGGAACGGCACGGCTCGCTAGCTGCAGAGCGTCGTTCACCAAGTCCGCCCTCTTCGCGCCATCCGGGAGGAAAGCGCGCAAAAAACCGCCGACAACCCAAGCGAGAAAGAGCGTGAAGAAGACGTGCGCGAAGATCTCATCGATGGACGGATAACCGAAAAGGCCGTTCAACAGGCTGGCGAAGATCTCATCCGCCGAGGCGAGCAACGCGCCGAAGACCAAGAGCAGAGGGATCGCCAACATGACGCCGATCGTCACCGATACGAGGCGTCTGGTTCGCGTCGAACGCAGTAGACGCTTCCATTCGATATCGTAAAAAAGAAGCGCCACTGCGCCGAGCGCTGAATGCAGACCGGCGGTTAGGATCGCGCCTATGTAGTCTATGAAGCCCGCAACGCGAACGTCTCGACCGCGCCCGTACCAAACCAACAAAGCCAAGGCGAAGAGGATGCTGCACACGTCGAGGAACTTCAAGGTCGGCGACGCGCGCCACGCGATGCCGATAACGCCGAACAGGGCCAACGCGAAGAGCAGGCCCGTCTGCTTAAGATCTGTTCTTCGACTCCAACGTAGAAGCAAGAAGACGCCGCCGATCAACGCCCCCATCCACAGAAACAGGTTGAGCCCCAAACGGCCCGAGCGAAGCAGAGCGTCGCCGAACAGTCCCATCAACAATGCCACTTCCAGAACGCGCAACGCCGTCGATTGTCGAGACATAAAATCCTCCAGAGCGGAACGTCGATCGCAAGATTCGCCCAGCTCTTGCTTTCGGTGTCGATCACTTGCGGAGCACGTTTATCTTCACACGTCGGCGCGACGAAACCGATCGGCGCGCTCATTTACCGCGTGCGGCCCGAATCAACGCTTCCATGTGATCGAGGTATTTTTCGAGCGCGCGTCGCCCGCGTTCCGTTAGGCTGTAAGAAGTTTTCGGGACGCGCCCTTCAAAGCTTTTGTGGCAGCGGATGTATTTTGCTTCTTCCAGCTTTCGAGCGTGCGCGCTCAAATTCCCATCCGTCGTCTCCAACAGTCCTTTGAGTTCATTGAAAGTCAGCGTTCCTCCAGCCGCCAGCGCGCTCAAGATGGCCAACCTGATTCGATCGTGGATCAAGCGGTCGAGCTCCGCGGCGGTCGCCCCCACCATGCGCTTTTCGGCAGGGGCGACCTCGCCCGCGTTCGCCTTCGATTTCAATGCGCTTCGTCTAACCGCCATGGTTCTTCGAGATTAAAGCTCCGAAGACAAGATGCAGTCCGCCGAAGGAGATCGCTAAAAGGACGTTCTGCCAAGCCGGAAAGAGCAATCCGAACGCTCCGGCGACCATGAAACATGCCCCCATTGTGGGGACCAACCGCACGGAGAAGGCGCCGCCTGTGATCACGCCAGCCCCATAAAGCAACATCCACATGGCGGGCAGAACGTCGAAGTCGCCGCGCCGCGCCAACTCGCACGTCAACAGCGCGCCAGCGAAGATCGGCGGAGAGAGATTGAGAAGGAGTTTTCTTCCCGGCTTCGACAACAGGGAGGTCCGCAGCCTGCGCGCTTTGCGCCACATCGTCGCCGCGGCGACTGAAGCGGCAACCGCTGCGGCGATCAACCAAACGCCGAGCCACGCTCGACGAGCCGACTGCGCAGCCGCCATCGGCGCAGCGATGCACGCGACGACGCCCGCCGCCACCAACCCTATGCCGGAGACGGCGGTGGAAGCTACGGCCCGCTCCATCGTCTCCCGGATGAAGCAGAGGTTATCCATAGCCCGATCGTACAGCGCGATCGGATCAGCGTTTTTGTCCGAGGCAGTCTCTCCCGCGCGCATGGGCCATATGGTAATCTCTTTTCAGATTTTGTCAAGTACTTTGCAATATAAAGCAATTACACTATCACGAGGTGGGCGCAAAGCATCCCGCGTCACGACGCCCGTCGCATTTCGCTGAAGCGGAAGCGACAATTCGCCGCTGCAAACGACAAGCCGCCATTTTCGCTCAAAGAGCGGATCTCAAGTTAGGTGAAGTTTCGGCGGAGATTTTCCGTTCCCTTGAACATCGAGAAGATACATTTGACGGGCGGCGGACCGATTTTGCGCCGCGATTAGAAGAGAAGATCGAAATGGCGCGTTTGAAAGAGAATGGGGCGCATCGCCATTTGATCATCCACAAACCGCTCATGAGCGACCATTCAGCATTTCGCCCGTTACGACTTAGAGATGACTCGTCTTCCGATCAACCGAAGTTCGCCGCGCACAACGCGCGCTACAGCCGCCGGATAGGCTTTGTGCTCTTCGGCGAGGATGCGCGCCGAAAGCGTCTCGACCGTATCATCATCGAGGACGGGCACGACGCGCTGCTCGATGATCGGGCCGCCGTCGAGCGTCTCATCGACGAAGTGGACGGTGCAGCCGGTCCACTTCACCCCGTGTTCGAGAGCTTGGCGCTGCGCATCGAGCCCCGGGAAAGAGGGCAGCAGGCTCGGATGGATGTTGAGCGTGCGCCAACGGTAAGCTTCGATGAAGACCGGCGAGAGAAGGCGCATGTAACCGGCAAGACAAACCAGATCGACGTGCCGCGCGCGCAATGCGGCGATGATCTCCCGTTCGTGATCCGCACGCGAGCGCCCACGCCGTTCGATGACGAGCGTTTCGATCCCTTGCTCGGCGGCGAGCTTCAGGCCCGGCGCATCGGCCCTGTCGCTGATGACGACGACGATCTGCGCGTTCGGGATCGCGCCATCCCGCGCAGCGCGCACGAGCGCCAGCATGTTCGAGCCGCGCCCCGAGATCAACACGGCAATGCGGCAAATTCCGCTGGATTCGTTCGATATCATGCGACGATCGTCCGCTTTCGATCTATCGAACCATTCGAGGCTTCGATCAACAGCGTCATTCGATGATCACGGCGCGTTCGCCTTCGACGACCCGCCCGATAGCGAAACACTCCTGACCGTGCGCTTCGAGGTGCGCGCGAATTCGCGATTCCATCTCCGGAGCCGAGATGACGATCATGCCGATGCCCATATTGAACGTGCGAAACATCTCGTCATCAGTGACGCCGCCCAAACGCTGCATGAGATCGAAGATCGCCGGCACAGGCCACGAACCGCGCTCTATGCGGACGCTCGTGCCTGCGGGCAGAATGCGCGGCACGTTGCCGGGCAATCCGCCGCCCGTGATATGCGCAAGACCTTTGATGATGCGCTCTTCGAGCAGACCTTCGAGCGCGCGCAAGTAGCTCAAGTGTGGCCTCAAGAGCGCTTCGCCGACGGTCATCCCCAACTCTTCGACATAAGCGTCATGTTTTAACCCAGCGATGTCGAAGAAGATTTTGCGCGCCAACGAATAGCCGTTCGTGTGCAATCCCGCAGAGGGCAAAGCTAACACCACATCGTCCGGCTCGATCTGCCGCCCGTCGATGATCTCGTCGCGTTCGACGATGCCGACGATGAAGCCGGCGAGATCGTACTCGCCATCGGCGTAGAAGCCGGGCATTTCAGCCGTTTCGCCGCCAAGAAGCGCGCAACCGTTCTCGGCGCAGGCCTGCGCCAAGCCTTCGACCACTTGGGCGATCCTCTCGGGCGCGAGCCTTCCGGTTGCGATGTAATCGAGGAAGAAGAGCGGACGCGCCCCTTGCGCGAGGATGTCGTTGACGCAATGGTTGACCAGATCGCGCCCGACAGTGTTGTGTACGTCCATCAAAAAAGCGACCTTTAACTTCGTCCCGACGCCGTCGGCGGAGGCAACCAGCACGGGCGAGCGCATCTCGGCAAAACGCGCGTCGAACATCCCGCCGAAGCTTCCGATTTCGGTCAGCACGCGCTCGTTGAAGGTCGCGCGCGCCAGAGCCTTAATCCGCTCTTTGGCGTGATCGGCAGCTTCAATCGAAACCCCGGCGTCGCTGTACGTAAGCGAACGCTTGACGTTCATGGTTCAATCATCCAAACCGACAAATGATCAACAGATCATCACATCGGATCAAGCGACTGGAGAGCGATCAACGCTCATCATTTCCCGCCAGCCCCATCGCCTCTCATCCGCCTACAACTTGAACTCCTTTCTGCCTTTGCTCCGGCTCTTCTGCTGAAGTCGTTCGAGCAGTTGGCGCGTCTCTTCTTCGACACGCCGTTGCGATTCTTCGTCAAACTCTATGCGGATGCGCAAGTGCGTCCCTTCGCGCGTTCCTGATGGGAGCAAGGCGAGCGGGAAGTCGGCGCGCCCGCGTTCATCGTCGCCGAGCAGCAACACAGCCCAATCGCCATCTTCGATGCGATCTACGACAGCATGAATCGTCACCGCGCTCTCCTTGTTCGCTTCATCCGCCATGACGCCGAATCTCCGTTGACAGGATCTTTGAATTTAGCCGCCCGCGCCATCTTCTTGCGGCCTTCCGACGATGGCGCATATTCTTCGTCAGCGCCCCTCGCCCGCCGCATGTTGGCGTCTCTTGCGGCGCGGCTCGCCGAACTCGCCATAGGCGACGAATCCCGCGCGGTCGGAATCGTCGCGCGCTGGGCGCCGCCCGATCCAAACATCCTCGGTCGCCTGCCGTTCGGTTCGGACGGCGAGATCTTTCCCGCCGCGCGTCGTGATCGTGATCTCGCCCTGAAGATCGGTGCGATAGACGCGCACGTTCGCGGCGCGCAATCGGTCCAGCACCTCTTGACTCGGATGCCCGTAGCGGTTGTCGTAACCGCACGAGATGACGGCGATCTCGGGCCGCACGACGCGCAAGAAGCGTTCCGACGTAGCATAGCGCGAACCATGATGGCCGATCTTGAGCACGCGCGCACGCAGGTTGGCCCCGCGCTCGATCAAACGCTCTTCAGTTTGCTCCTCGGCGTCGCCCATCAAGAGCATGGAGAAATCCCCATAATCGAGGCGCGCGACGATCGAATTCGCGTTCACGACGGAGCCGCCCGCGCGCAACTGGTCTTCGGTGAAGAGCGGTTCTGTCGGCGCCAGCACGGTGATGATCGCGCCGCCGCCCAGATCGAACCGCTGGCCCGGTTCGGCTTTGATGTACTCGGCGCCGCTCTTTTCCGCAGCCGCGAGAAAGTCTCGATATGCCTTGGTCGTCGGCAACACCACTTCGCCGCGCGTGCGCGCCGTGCGAACGCGCCCACGACTTTCGTTATCGCCGGAAGCCGATCTCGACGGCGGTGCCAACCCAGCGTCGAGCACGTTCTTGACGGGAAACTGCGCGAAGACCTCATCGGCCGCGCCGATGTGATCGGCGTGCGCGTGTGAAGCGATGAACAGGTCTATCGCGCGCGCGCCCAGACGACGCATCGTCTGCGCGATGTGGTCGCCGTTGCCCGTATCCCCAGCATCGATCAATGCCACTTTTCCTTCCGGCGAGATGATGAGGATCGAATCGCCTTGACCGACGTCGAGGACGTGAACTTGAAGTTCGCCGCCCGACGGCGGAGGCGGTTTCTCGCGCCATTTGGGCCAGATCAGGTAGTAGAAGATGAGCGCGGAACCGCCGAGGACGATCAGCAGGAAGAGCAAAAGGCAACCGCAACCGCGTCTATCGCGCGCCAACTTTCACCTCCAGCGCCCGCGCCGTGCGACCGAAAACGTCCACGAAGTTAAACGTCAGTCCCATGCGATCTTTCATCCACCTACGCTCAACTTTACGGATTGAACGCCCGACGCTCAAGCCATTGGGAATGGGAAGAGCCTTCGACGAGCTTTGCGCTCAAGGGACGGGTTCGTGCTCGCGTTCGTACATCGTTTCCGCTTCGCGCGTGATGCGCGTCGGATACCGACCGGTCCAGCAAGCGACGCAGGCGACGTCGGGGCTGAAGCCGCACGCTTCGAGCATGCCCTCGAGCGAAAGGTAACCGAGCGAATCGGCCTCGATGAAATCGCGGATCTCTTCGACCGACATCCGCGCGGCGATCAGATCCGATTTGTTCGGCGTATCGACGCCGTAAAAGCACGGGCCGATGGTCGGCGGACAACTGATGCGCACGTGAACTTCGGTCGCCCCGGCTTCGCGCACCATGCGCACGATCTTCTTCGAGGTCGTCCCGCGCACGATGGAATCATCGATCAGCACGACGCGCCGCCCCCGCAAAAGATCGCGCACCGGATTGAGTTTGACGCGCACGCCGAACGAACGGATCGACTGTTTCGGCTCGATGAAGGTGCGCCCGACGTAGTGATTGCGCACAAGACCATGACGATAAGCGAGACCCGATTGCGCCGCGTAGCCGATGGCAGCCGCCACCCCCGAATCGGGCACCGGCACGACGATGTCCGCATCCGCGGGATGCTCGATGGCCAGACGTTTGCCCATTTTGTGGCGCGATTCGTTGACCGAGCGCCCGAAGATGATCGAATCGGGCCGGGCGAAATAGACGTGTTCGAAGATGCAAAAGGCATGCTGGCGATGCGGCAGCGGATGAGATGAACGAAGGCCGTGATCGTTTATGACGACCATCTCGCCCGGCTCTATGTCGCGCACGTACTGCGCGTCGATCAAGTCGAAGGCGCACGTCTCCGACGCGATCACCCAAGCATCGCCCAAGCGCCCCAACGCCAACGGACGAAAGCCGCGCGGATCGCGAATGGCGATGAGGGCCGCAGGCGTCAGAAAGAGCATCGAAAAGGCCCCTTCCGTATCGCGTAGCACTTCGGGGATCGCCTCGATGACAGATGCGGCATGCGAACGGGCCAGTTTGTGAAGCACGACTTCGGTGTCCGAAGTCGAGGAGAAGATCGCGCCCTCGCGCTCAAGCGCGCGCCTCTCTTCGGAAGCGAATGGCAGATTCCCGTTGTGGCAAACGGCGATCTGACCATGTTGACAGGCGACCAAGAAGGGTTGCGCTTCGCGGATGGAGACTTCGCCAGCCGTCGAATAGCGCACATGTCCGATGGCGCTCGCGCCCGAAAGCCGGTTCAATCGCTCCTCATCGAAGACGTCCGAGACCAAACCCATCGCCCTTTCCGAACGCAACAACACGCCATCGCTGGCGACGATGCCGCACGATTCTTGACCGCGATGTTGCAAGGCATAGAGTCCGAGATAGGTCAGCCGGGCCGCTTCCGGATGGCCGTAGATGCCAAAGACCCCGCACTCTTCGCGGAGCTTATCGCGCTCGTGGTGAAATTCTTCCAAATTGTCGCCCACCGCCTCAACGCACGCTATGAGTTTTTCGTCTCGGCTTAATTAAACCACTAGGCCGCAACTTGGAGCAAGCAACTCTTAGAGGTTTTCGCGCGCACGGACAAGATCGCGAGTGACGGCGACCAAAGCCGCAACTTGGGGCGAGCGGCCCTTAGCGGTTTTCGCGCTTCGCTCATGAGATTCGACGACGAAGAAAAGAAGAAACTGCGAGCGGCTCTTAACGGTTTTCGCGCTTCGCCTATGCTATCATTGAACGCTTGAGGGTCATCCTTTAGAGGGGCGCTGAACATGGAAGTCAAGGTTTACGGCACGAGTTGGTGCGAAGATACGCAGCGCACGCTCAAACAGCTGAGCGGTTTCGGCGTCGCTTACGAGTACATCGACATCGAACAAGATACCGAAGCGGCGCGTTGGGTGCGCGAACAGAACGGCGGCAAACAACGGACGCCCACGCTCGAGGTCGGCGGCCAGATCTTGAGCGTGCCGGATGAAGAGGAGCTCGAAAGCGTGCTGCGCGAAAAAGGGTTCATGGCCTGAGCGCCGCCATTTCGGTTTCTGTCCGGAAGAGCGCTCGGACGAGCGAAAGAACTGTGGCAGGGAGTTCGCTTCTCGGTGAGACGATCTTCACATACGGATTTCGACCCGGTCCGGGAGATCATCATCCTCGTTTTAAGTTTGACGCTCGTCCTCTCGCTCGTCGGCGCAGGCTGGCGCATCTATCGAAGATTGCCGCCACAACCTCCGATCGTTTGGGGAAAGCGCGCGCGCGTCTCCGAGACGACCGTTTTAGTGCGCTTGCGTCGCCTCCCCGTCAACGGCGCGGCGGGCACGAAGATTGAATTTTACCCGGTCGATACAGAAGCTTTGCAACGCGAGTTCGCCTTCGAGCGTAAACCGGGGCAACGCTTCGAAGATTTTCTCGCAACGAGGTTGAAAGATCGCCAGATCATCGTCTCGAAGCTCGACGAACAGGGCCGAGCGGTGGCCCAAGTTCCGCCCGGCAAGTGGTGGCTTCATGCGACGCTTAAAGGCAGCCCCGAATTGATCTGGCGTCTTCCGGTCAACATCTCCGGGCGGGAACTGATCGTCGAATTGACTCCGGAGAACGCCTACGCGCGTTTGCGCAGTTTTTGAGAGGTGAGAAGATGCGGGCGCTTCGTTACGAACGAGGTCGGTTGAGGATCGCCGAGACGGAGAAACCGCGCGCCGCGCGCGAAGCTCTGATCCGCGTGACGCTAGCGGGAATCTGCAACACGGATCTCGAGATCACGCGCGGCTACGCCGGCTTCGAGGGCACGTTGGGACACGAGTTCGTCGGCGTCGTCGAGAGCGCGCCGGACCAGTCGCTGGTGGGCCAGCGCGTCGTCGGAGAGATCAACGCTGGCTGTGGCGCGTGTCAACTCTGCCGCGCCGGCGACCCGCGCCATTGTCCGCGCCGCACCGTGCTCGGCATTGTCGGGCGCGACGGAGCTTTCGCGGAGTTTCTGCAGCTCCCGATCGAGAACCTCCATCGCGTCCCCGACGAGATAGCGGATGAGGAGGCGGTCTTCACGGAACCGCTCGCCGCCGCTTATGGCATCACCGAGCAAGTTCGCCTCGACCGTCAAACGCGCACGGTCGTCATCGGCGATGGCAAATTGGGCCTGCTTTGCGCACAGGCCCTTTCAATCACCGGCGCCCCCATCACGCTCATCGGGAAGCATGACAACAAACTCGAGATCGCACAAAGGCGCGGAATTGAAACCGTTCGCCTAGAAGAATTCCTCGCTTCCGACGACCTGAAACGCGCTTTCGATGTCGCCGTCGAAGCCTCCGGCTCGGCGTCGGGGTTCGAGATCGCGCTCGCGGCGCTTCGCCCGCGCGGTAAACTCGTCCTGAAATCGACCTTTCACGGCGACACGAGCTTCAATGCGGCGCGCATCGTCGTTGACGAGGTGAGCATCATCGGCTCGCGCTGTGGACGTTTCCCTCCGGCTCTGGATCTGCTACGCCGCAAGGCGGTCGATGTGAAGAGTCTGATCAGCGAAGAGTATCGATTGGCCGATGGGCTCGAAGCGATGGCGCGCGCCGCAGAGCGCGGCGTCTTGAAGATCCTCCTTCGCCCCTGAGGAGATCGCGTTCGCTTCGTAGCTCTGGGGCTCTGCTTTGCGAATGCGCCGCGCAACATCCCAGCAACAGCTGTTGACCCAATACTCTTCGGAGCTTTAGAAATCTGCTTTGCGAATGCGTCTGCGAACTAACCTAGCGGCTGACGCCGCCCTTTTGTTGACGACTCTGATCTGGGGTTCGACCTTCGTCATTGCGAAGGAACTCCTCACAAGCTGGCCGCCTTTCGCCTACCTGAGCTTTCGTTTCGCGCTGGCGAGCCTGGCCTTCGCGCTCCTCTTTCCACGCCACATCTTTCGCGCGTCGCGCGAAGAATGGCGCGCGGCGATCACGCTTGGGCTTCTCGTCGGCGGTGGATTCGCGCTCCAAACCATCGGCCAAGTCTACACGACGCCCGCGAAATCGGCCTTCATCACGGGGCTGACGACGCCGCTCGTGCCGATCATCGCCTATCTGCTCACGGGCGCGCGTCCGAGCAGAGAGAATGCGGTCGGGATCACGCTCGCTTCGCTCGGCGGCGCGCTCATCCTCATGCCGCACGAAAGCGGCAAGGTCAATCTCGGCGATCTCGTGACGCTCGCTTCGACCATCTGTTTCGCGCTTCACATCGTCTACATGAGCCTCTATGCGCGTCGCCACGATATCAAAAGGTTATCCGCGTTGCAGATCGGCGTGGCCGCCATCTGCTTCATCGCGCTATGGCCCTTGGAGAGGGCGGCTCATAGCGGATCCGTTCCGCTCGTCTGGAGCGGGCGCGTCCTGTGGCAGATCATCTATCTCGCGCTCATTGCGACGGTTCTCACCTTTCTGCTCTGGACCTGGGGGCAAGCGCGCGCTTCGGCTACGCACGCGGCGATCATCTTCAGCCTCGAACCGGTCTTCGCGACTCTCTTCGCACTGGCGGTACGCGGCGGCGAAGAGTGGTTCGGTCTTCGAGGGAGCATCGGCGCGGCGCTCGTGCTAATCGGAGTCATCGCTTCGGAACTGCGCTGGACTGATCGCCTCGAAGAAGCGGTGCTCGACTGAATTGAATCGCCGCCGCTCCCAAACGCCTGAAATCTCCCGTCGTCGAAGACTCAAGCGAAGAAGAAGGCGGTCCCGCCATAACGGGCGCGAACGAGCTTCGATTGCGGCGCGCTTCGGATTCCGGTTATACTCGAACTGCTCGTTGAAGCGGCAAGGCGTGTCGGGATCGAGGAATCCGGAGCGTTTTGGTCCTTTATTCTTAGCCAGAGACTCAGACTCCTCGCGCAAGCGAAGGATGAGGGGTTAGCCTTATGCGGTACGAAATCCAGCCCAACGCCCGACAAGAGATCGAACGCGAAATCATGCGGCGCGTGCGTTTGTGGATCATCCTGTTGGCCATCGTCTGCGTCGCGAGCGGCGCGTTGATCGGCGCATTGCTCGTCGGGCATCCGGCCATCGCCCAAAACGACGCGCAGATCGCCCATGCGCCCGAGGCCCTTTCGGCCTCCTTCGCCGAGATCGCGCGGCGCGTCGAACCGGCCGTGGTCAATATCGAAACGGTCTCCACATTGGACATCGCCATGCACGACGAAGATGAGGAGGATGAAGGACAGAACGCCCCGCCATCGGGCAACCCATTCCTTGATATGTTCCGCCGCCGCCGTCCGACGACGCGCGGCGTCGGCAGCGGCTTCATCGTCGATCCCAAAGGTTACATCTTGACCAATCAACACGTCGTCGAGGGCGCGACGCGAATCAAGGTCCAGCTTCAAACGGGAGAGAAGCTCCCCGGCGAGATCATCGGCATGGATGAAGAGACGGACCTGGCCGTCATCAAAATCAACGCTGGGCGCGATCTGCCGACAGTTAGATTCGGCAACTCCGACGAAGCGCAGGTCGGCGATTGGGTGCTGGCCATCGGATCGCCCTTCGGATTGGACCAGACCGTCACCGCAGGCATCATCTCATCGAAAGATCGGCAAACGCGCGGAGCGACCAGTTTTCAGCGGTTCATTCAGACCGACGCCGCCATAAACCGCGGCAATTCGGGCGGCCCACTCGTCAACATGCACGGCGAGGTGATCGGCGTCAACTCGCAGATCGCGACGACGACCGGAGATTATAACGGCATCGGCTTCGCCCTGCCGTCCAACATGGCGGCTTTCGTCTATCATCAACTCGTCACGCAAGGTCGTGTGCGGCGCGGCTATCTCGGTGTTTTCCTCGAATCGGTCCAGCGCGAATACGCCCAAGTCTACGGGCTTCCGGAGGCGCGCGGCGCGATCGTCACAGATCTTTCCGATGAACCGAGTCCCGCCTCGCGCGCCGGACTGCAAAGCGGCGACGTGATCATCGAATTCAACGGACAACCCATCATCAACGCACAAGACCTCATCAACAAAGTCGCCTCGACGCCCGTCGGGCAAACGGTCGAGATCGCTTACCTGCGCGAGATCAACGGTAGGTTCGAGCGGCGCACAGCGAGCGTCGCCGTCGGCGAGCGCCCGACGCGCAACGCCGCACGCACCCGCTTGACGTCGGATGAGAAGCGAACCAAGCGCCCTGCCGATGAGCGCCCGCGTCTGGGACTGACCGTCAGCGAATTGACGCCACAGATCATTGCGGAGAGGAACTTGCGCGGCGCGCGCGGACTGCTCATCACGGAAGTCGAGCCCGACAGCATCGCGGATGAAGCTAACCTGGCGAAGGGCTGGATCATCCAGCGCGTCAATCGGGTTCCGGTCAACACGATCGCCGACTTCGAACGCATCGTCAACGCGCTCAAGCCGGGCGATCCGGTCGTGATGATCGTCGTTAGCTACGAAGGCGGGCGCGCCAACCAACGGATCATTCAGTTCACCTATCAATGACGGAGGGCGCGGGTAAAGCTCGAAATGCGATGGAGAATCGCGTCCCGTGACGCGCCGAGCTGTGGTTATGCTCTCCGATCTTCTTCCTCTCGCTTAAAGCAAAGGCGAGATTGTTCACCTTGGAAGACCCTGTATGCTCTCCAAATTCTCCCTCTCGCTTCCCATAGGCTGAAAAGCGAACGCTTAACTACGTCCAATCCGGATACGAGCCTTGCCGAATCCTAGGCATAAGGATCAGTAATAAGTCCCATTCACACTTCTTACCTCCGCCTCGATCCCAACCGTCTTCAAGCTTTTGCTAAAAGTCCCACGTCGCATGTTAGAATTACTCGTCGAGTTCTTTTGAAGCGCTTCCACGCCATCGCTCGATCACATGGCTTCAAGCTTATTCCGTCGCTCTTTCAAGCCGGGCAGCGATTTGCAAGCGTGGAGCGGAACCGAAATCTAATCGATCACTCATTCGCCTATCATTTTATGGTCCAAGCACGCAAAGCCGTCAGAAGAAAGAAGAACGAGCGCGCCGCCGCGCGTCGAACGGCGGTTAAAACTTACTACAACTACATCGGCGGAGAATGGGTTCGACCCGCCGCGGGCGAGTTTTTTGAAAACATCAACCCAGCCGATACGCGCGATGTGGTCGGGCGCTTCCCGCTTTCGACCGCCGAAGACATCGCGCGCGCGGTCGAGGCTGCGGCGGACGCTTTCGACCGTTGGCGGCGCACGCCCGCGCCGCGGCGCGCCGAACTGCTCTTTCGCCTCGGCGAAATACTCGTGCGCAACAAGGAGCGGTTCGCCGCCGAGATGACGCGCGAGATGGGAAAGGTGCTGAAAGAGACGGGCGGCGACGTGCAAGAAGCGATCGATTGCACTTATTTCGCCGCAGGTGAAGGGCGAAGGCTTCATGGCTTCACCACCCCATCAGAGCTTCCCGATAAATTCGCCATGTGCGTGCGGCAGCCGGTCGGCATCTGCGGATTGATCACGCCGTGGAACTTTCCGATGGCGATCCCGTCGTGGAAATTGATGCCCGCGCTCATCTGCGGCAACACGGTCGTGCTCAAACCGGCGGAAGACACGCCGCTTTCCGCCATCAATCTGGTCAAAGCGTGCGAAGAGGCGGGCATCCCGCCCGGCGTGGTCAACGTCGTCACGGGCTACGGCGAAACGGTCGGTGCCGCGTTGACCGAACACGCGGGCGTCCGTTTGATCTCGTTCACCGGTTCGACCGAGACGGGAAGGATCGTCGCGAGCAAGTGCGCCGAACGAAACGCCATCTGCTCGCTGGAGATGGGCGGCAAGAACGTCATCATCGTGATGGACGATGCCGATCTTGACCTCGCCATCGAAGGGGCCGTGTGGGGCGCGTTCGGCACCTCAGGCCAACGCTGCACGGCATCGTCGCGGCTGGTGGTCCACAAGAAGGTCTACAAGCGCTTCTCGCAGATGCTCATCGAGCGGGCGCGCGCGCTGCGCGTCGGCAACGGCGCCGATCCCGAAACCGAGATGGGTCCGGTGATCAACGCCGACGCCGTCGCCAAGATCATGGGCTACATCGAAATCGGCCAGCGCGAAGACGGGGCGAAGCTGGCCTGCGGCGGGAAGCGCCTAACCAACGGCGAGTATGCACACGGGTACTTCATCGAACCGACCGTCTTCGTTGACGTCGCGCCGCAGATGCGCATCGCGCAAGAGGAGATCTTCGGTCCGGTGACGGCGGTGATCCCGACCGACTCGCTCGAAGAGGCGATTGAGATCGCCAACGGCGTCCGTTACGGGCTATCGGCTTCGATCTACACGCAGGATGTCAACCGCGCCTTCCACGCGATGAACGAGATCTACACGGGGATCTTCTACATCAACGCGCCGACCATCGGCGCCGAAGTCCACCTGCCGTTCGGCGGGACCAAAGCGACCGGCAACGGGCATCGCGAAGCGGGCACGCAAGTGCTCGACATCTTCAGCGAATGGAAGGCCGTTTACGTCGATTACAGCGGAAGACTTCAACGCGCGCAGATCGATACGGCGAAGATGGAGTGAAATGGCCGACTTTCCGCCGCGCAGCGTTGAATGGCAGGAGGACTCTTCCGGTGATGTCGCAGCCAAAGCGGCATCCAGCATAAATCATCTAGGAGAAGAAAGGTAGTGATCGTAGGACTTCCAAAGGAGATCAAAGACAACGAATATCGCGTCGGACTTGTGCCCGCGGGCGTGCGCGCGTTGACCGATGCGGGCCACACGGTGCTAGTCGAGCGTGGCGCGGGCGAAGGTTCGGGGTTCGAAGATTCGCTCTATCAGCGAGCGGGCGCGAAGATCCTCGATTCAGCCGATGATGTGTGGGCTGAAGCCGAGATGATCGTCAAGGTCAAAGAGCCGATCGAACCCGAATACAAACGCATGCGCGAAGGGCAGATACTCTTCACATATCTGCATCTTGCGCCCGATCGCGAACTGACGCGCCAATTGCTTGAGCGCAAAGTGACCGGCATCGCTTACGAGACCATCACCGACCGGCACGGCCATCTGCCGCTTTTGACGCCGATGTCGGAAGTCGCCGGGCGCATGGCCGTGCAGATCGGCGCTCATTATCTTGAAAAGATGGGCGGCGGGCGCGGCGTGCTCTTGGGCGGCGTCCCCGGCGTGCCCGCGGCGCGAGTTGTGATCTTAGGCGGCGGCGTCGTCGGCACCAACGCGGCCAAGATCGCCGTCGGCATGGGCGCGCAGGTAACGATCATCGACAAAGACCTCGACCGTCTGCGTGAGCTCGATGACATCTTCCTGTCGCGCATCACGACGCTCGCCTCGAACTCCTATTCGATCCACGAAGCGATCAGCCACGCCGATCTGATCATCGGGGCCGTGTTGATCCCGGGCGCGGCGGCTCCTAAACTCGTCACACGTTCGATGCTCAAGGACGTGCCGAACGGCGCGGTCATCATCGACGTTTCAGTAGATCAAGGCGGCTGCATCGAGACGACGCACCCGACCACGCATTCGGATCCAACCTACTACGTCGAAGGCGTGCTTCACTACTGCGTCGCCAACATGCCCGGCGCCGTGCCGCGTACCTCGACCTTTGCGCTGACCAACGCGACGCTGCCCTACGCGCTCAAGCTGGCCAATCTCGGCTTCCTCAAAGCCATCTCCGAAGACAAAGGGTTGCGCGCCGGCGTGAACACCTACGCCGGTCACATCACCTACCAAGCGGTCGCCGAATCGCAAAACCTTCCATACACGCCGCTCGAAGAGCTCGTCGAAGACTTGGCTTAAGTTCGCGAAAGCCCTCTTCTTGTACGAACCTTGAACAAAACTGAAAGAGGCGAATCGGGCTGGCCCGATTCGCCTCTTTGGAATCTCGCGCGCGCCGGGCCTTAAACGTCGCTCGCCCCCTCGATGAGCTTCGCCAAACAAGCCGATAACTGCTCGGGTTGCACGGGCTTCGTCAAATAGGCATCAGGCTTGATGGACTCATCGCCGTTACGCTCCGCCCCGCTCAAAAGCACGATGGGCACGCGCGCCAAATGCGGGTGGCGCCGTAAAAAGCGACAAAGCTCGTAACCGTTCAATTGCGGCATGATGGCATCCGTGATGACGAGATCGAATTTGGTCGAAAGCGCCAACTTCATCGCTTCCAAACCATCCGCCGCGGCGACGACGCTGAACCCAGCGCGCTGCAGAAGGATCTCCATGTACCGCCGCACGGCGCGATCATCTTCAACCAGAAGGATCGTCCTGCTCATCCTTCGATCAGACACCAGTTCTGTTTCGACTTTTGCATCCATTAATTCGACCCTCTGTGCCCTTCCTCCGAAGGATAGACGGGCGCGACAATCTCAAGCAAATTTCGTACCTCTGGACCGATCCACCCGATCTGTGGGCGAAGGCCTTCGCGAGATCTCCGATCTTCGCCTTATGATCTTCGCTGACAACGAATTGCGCCCCCTCGCTTCGGTTCGGCATCCGGCGCTTTAGTCGGGCTCAATCCAGGCCCACTCTACAAAAATCTGTCAAATCGAATGCCACATGCCGTCATTTTGACAGCACGGCGATCCATTCTGCGAGCAAGAAGCGCTCGCGCGGCGGCTCATGCTATACTTTGCAGATCGCCAGATGTACGAATTTGCCGTCACGCCAGCCACATTGAAGATACGTCGCCGCGGCGCGGAGATCGCCGAGGTCGTCCCCGGAAGCCTGGGCGCAGAGCTGGAACTCGAAGCGGGCGACCGCATCATCCGCATCAACGGGCGCAAGGTGCGCGACTACCTGGACTTCAACTTCTACACGGCAGGGGAGACGCAGCTTACGCTCGAGGTCATCAAGCGTAACGGTGAACATTGGGAGCTCATCGTCGAGCGCGATGAAGATGAGGAGTGGGGTTTGACTTTCGAGCAGATCGTCCCGCGCCAGTGCGCCAACGAATGCATCTTCTGTTTTTGCAAAGGCAACCCGCCGGATGCGCGACCGGCGCTTTTTATCCGCGATGAAGATGTGCGCCTTTCCTTCCTTTACGGCAATTACACGACGCTCACTTCGATCACCGAAGAGGAGATGGAGCGCGTCATCGAACAGCACCTTTCGCCGCAATATGTTTCGATTCATGCGACAGATCTGGACGTCCGCGCCTATCTGCTCGGCATAGATCGCCGCCGTGCTGATATCACCGCCAAGCTCCGCCGGTTGATGGATGCCGGCATCGAGATACACGCACAAGTGGTCCTGTGTCCAACGATCAATGACGGGCCGGTGCTGATCCGTACAATCGAAGACTTGGCCGCGCACTACCCGCGCATACGCAGCGTCGCCATCGTGCCGCTCGGTTTGACGCGCTACAATCGCGATCCGCGTCTGGTCCCTGTCACCGCAGAGTTTTGCCGTCGCGTGATAGCGGAGGTGACGCCGATCCAGCGCCGTCTGCGGAAGAGGCTGGGGACGACTTTCGCTTTTCTCGGCGACGAGATCTATTTGCGCGCCGGGCATCCGATCCCGAGCCGCAGACACTATGGCGATTATCCGCAGATCGAAGACGGGGTCGGCATGGTTCGCACCTTCTACGAAAACTTCAATTCGCTTTGGCGAAGATTGCAACGGCGTCCACCCGCTCATCCCGAGAAGTTGAACGGCACACTCTTGACGGGAAAACTCTTCGCCCCCATCTTGCGCGAGCGCATTGAACGCCTCAATCAACGCTTCGGCACGCGCTTGCACGTCCTAGGTGTTGAGAATCGCTACTTCGGGCCGGAGATCGTCGTCACCGGATTGATCACCGGTTCCGATATCCTCGCCATGCGCCAACAGATCGCTGGCGATTTCGTCGCCATCCCGCGCGTCGTCTTTCGCGGCGATGAAGATATCATGCTCGATGGGATGAGACTGCCTGAACTTCAAGCCGAGTTCGAGATCCCCTTGCATCCCACCGAAGATCTACACGCCTTGCTCTCGAAGGCTCGCGATTCGAACTAAATCGAGCTCTCCGAAATTTCGGATGGAAAATCCGAAATTTCGGAGGATCGTTCGCCTCTTCGCTTTCCGATCGGATCGAAAAATTCAGCTCTTACTTCGATTTCGCCTCGGCAACCGCCAGCGGCATAGAGGTTGCATTAGCGAAATTGATGGAGCCCTCAACCCAAGTTGGGGCTTAAATTTCAGCATCAGGTTGTAAGGAGGAGGCATGTATAGAGGTCCATCGACCTTCGTTGGGTTCTTCTTTCTCATTTTCGCTCTAGCTTCGCTCTCTCTGAGTCAATCGAGCACGGGGCGATTGGTTGGGACCGTCTCTGGCCCCGATGGCGTCATTGCGGGCGCAACGGTTACCATCACCGATAATCAAACGGGACGCGAGCGAACGGTCGTCACGAACGCCGAAGGCGTCTTCATCTTCCCTCAGCTCGAGGTCGGAACATATACGCTGAAGGTGACGGCCCAAGGATTTAAGACCTTCACCGCGACCGATCTTAAGATAGACATCGCGCGCGAATATTCGCTCAACGTCACGCTCGAAGTCGGTGGCGTGCAAGAGAGCGTCACCGTAGTTGCAGGGGCGGATATTTTGAACGCGACGTCAGGCGAGTTGAGCAACACGGTAAGCCCACGCCAAGTGGTCGAACTGCCGCTCAATGGCCGCAATCCATTGCAATTGATTCAGCTCCAACCCGGGGTGGCCTCGAACGGGGCGACCAACACGACGATCAACGGGCAGCGCAGCTCATTCACCAATATCACGCGCGACGGACTCAACGTCCAGGACAATTTCATCCGTGCGAATGCGACCGATTTCGTCCCCGACCGTCCGAACGTTGACGATACCGGGGAGTTCACCGTGATCACACAGAACGCTGGAGCCGATGCGGGCTATGGAGCCTCTCAAGTGCAACTGGTGACCCCGCGCGGCGGAAGCGAATTTCACGGCGCAGGTTTCATCTACAATCGCAACTCCAAGTTCGCCGCCAACAACTTCTTCAACAATCTGGCCGGAACGCCGCGCCCGTTCCTCAACCGCAATCAGTTCGGCGGCAAGCTCGGCGGTCCGCTCTACCTGCCGCGCTTCGGCGAAGGCGGACCGGCCCTTTACAAGGGGAAGACCTTCTTCTTCAGCTCATACGAGGGTTTCCGCTTACGCCAATCGGCAACCGTCACGCGCACGATCCTGCTGCCGCAAGCGCGACAGGGCATCTTCACCTATCGCGATAACTCCGGCGTCGTGCGCTCGGTCAACATCCTTCAACTTGCCGGTCTATCCGGAATCGATCCCTTCGTCCAAAGCCGGATCCTGTCTAAACTTCCTACCGTCGGCAATCGGACCGACATCGGCGATCAGCTGAACACGACCGGGCTTGGTTTTACGCAGAAACAGGACCAGAATCGCGAAGCCTTCACCCTCCGCATCGACGAAGAACTCAGCACGCACCACTCGATCAGCGGCGTTTATGAATACCGCAAAGAGTTCCTGCTACGTCCCGACGTTGATAACTCGGGCAACGCTGGCTTCGGCAACATCCCAGCATCTTTCCAAGACAACCATCACCACTCGCTCGTCTTAGCCTACCAGTACACGGGGTCTCGCTTCACCAATGAAGTTCGCGGCGGCGTCAGCGACGACAAGCCGCGCTTCGATAACACGCGCGTCCCATCGGACTTCTTCATCGCCATGCCAACACCGGCAGGCAGCACCGTGACTCTCATCAGCAATCCAGAGGTCAACTTCCAGACGCAGGGGCGCAACGTCCGTTACTACAACCTGCAGGACAACGCGATCTATGTCCTCGGAGGACATTCGTTGAGGTTCGGTGGACAATTGCAAGTCTTTCGCATCAACCCATACGGTCCACCGGCTTTCTCCAATTCGACGATTCCGACATACGTCCTCGGGACCAATAACAACACGCCGACTTTGAACGCCAGCCAATTCCCCGGCGGTATCAGCGCGACCCAGTTGAATAACGCCAACGCCCTTCTGGCGCTGCTCGGCGGCATAGTGGGGAGCGCTAACTTGACCTTCAACGCGACGAGCAAGAATTCGGGCTACGTGCCGGGGGCGCTCCCGAGCCGTAACCTGAACTTCGAACACTACTCCTTCTATGTTTCGGATCAATGGCGTCCGTTTCCGCAGCTGACGCTGAACTACGGATTGCGTTATGAACTCTACACGCCAATACGGGAGCCGAACGGGCTAGCGCTCGAACCCGTGATTCAACAAGGCAAGGATGTAATCTCCACCATCCTAGATCCGAACGGCATCTACGACTTCGTCGGACATAATGCAGGTGGGGACAACAAGTTCTTCAAAGCCGATCGCAACAACTTCGCGCCTGTGATCAGCGTCGCCTACGCGCCACAGTTCAAGAACCGTCTCTTCACGGCCCTCTTCTCCAATAACGGGCGGACGGTGATCCGTGGCGGTTTCCGCATGAGCTATGTCTTTCCGCATGAGCTATGTCAATGATGAGTTCGTTCGCGCTGCTGATAATGCTCTCTCGAGCAATCAAGGTTTGACGCAGCAGGTGACCTTGAGCAACATCAACGCGCGGTTCTCAGCATTGCCCACCTTTTCAACTCCGACCTTCCAAGTGCCGCGCACCTACGCGCAGAACAATTTGCTTGCTGGGCGTTTCGGCACCGTTTTCGCCATCGATCCCAATCTGCAAGCGCCACGGTGGACCGAATATAGCGTTGGCATCCAGCGTGAGATCGGGTTTCAAACGGCGATCGAGATCCGTTATGTCGGTGGGCGCAGCGACAATCTGGTGCGCGGGCGTGACCTCAATCAGGTCGATATCTTCAGCAACGGATTCGTCCAAGACTTCATACGGGCGCGGAACAATCTGTTGTTGACGGGGAATCCGGCCTGCACACCGGCGCAGAATCCGGGATGCCAGACGCTGACTGTCTTCCCGCAACTGGCAAGCGGAGGGTTGCTTAGCAACGCCACTATACAATCGCAATTGCGCAATGGGACGCCAGCCGATTTGGCCGTCATTTACATCCAAAACGGATTGACGGGCAACGTCAAATTCCTCCCGAATCCCAACACCGGTGTAGCGGATCTACTGGACAACAGCGGTCGGGCGCGTTACAACTCTTTGCAAGTTGAGGTCAGGCGGCGCTTTGCGAAGGGCTTTTTCTTCCAAGCCAACTACACCTTCCAGAAAACGCTGACCGATGCGCCCGGTGTCGGACAGACGCGATTCGATCCGCTGCTCGATAACAATCAGCCGCAACTCGAGTATTCGCGCGCCGATTACGATCAGACCCACGTGTTCAACTTCAACACGATCTACGAACTGCCGATCGGCAAAGGGCGTCGCTTCCTGAACCAAGGCGGGGTGGCGAACCTTCTGCTGGGCGGTTGGCAACTGGGAACGATCATCCGCGCGGGCACTGGTGCGCCGGTGACGATCACCGATCCGCGCGGGACCTTGAACCGCGTGGGGCGCTCAGGACGCCAAACGGCCGTCTCCTCGCTAACCAAGGACCAGATTAAAAGCCTGATCGGCGTCCGGCGCACACCCTGCGGCATCTTCTACATAGACCCATCGGTGATCAACATCAATCAGGCCAATCTGCAAGCCGGGTTGTGCTCGCAACTTGGCAGCGGGCGCGGAGCAGAAGGGTTCGGGACGACTCCTTTCTCAGGCCAAGTCTTCTTTAACGCCGCCCCCGGGCAAACTGGGAATTTGGAGCGCGCGTTCATCAACGGACCGTTCATCTTCACGTGGGATGCTTCGCTGCTGAAGAACATCCCGATCACCGAGCGAGTTCGCTTCCAGATCCGAGTCGAAGCGTTCAATGTGCTGAATCGCGCGAACTTCTTCGTCCCGCAATTCCCGACCGGAGGGAACAGCTCTGGATTCAACATCAACAGCACGAACTTCGGGCGCATCACTTCAACGGTGACCGACCCGCGCATCATTCAACTTGTCGGAAGGATCGAGTTTTAACCAAAGCCCAGAGTTCAAGCCGGTACCGTGACAGCAGCGGTACCGGCTTGAACTTACAGCCGCCCTCGGAGGAAAGCCTCGATGAGAGGACTATCTGTCAGATTCACCCTCACGTTTTTGGCCGTCATCTCCTCTGGCTTCTTCCACCTCAGCACAGCTCAAACTTCCAACCCTAAGCTGGAGGAGATCATCACCAAACATCTCGCCACGATCGGCGCTGAAGAGACTCGCCGCTCGGTCTCCACCCGATTGATCACCGGGATCGTCATCGCCACTTTTCGCTCCCCGCAACTTGGCAGGATCGCCGGCAACGCCGCCCTGGCTTCAGAGGGGGAGAAGAACATCATCGGCATGTCGTTCGATAGAGCCGAATACCCTATCGATAAGTTCGGATATGACGGCAGCGAAGTGACGACAAGTTACATCCGCCCCGGCGTAAGGTCAACGCTGGCCGATTTCCTCAAAACTCACGAAACGATAATCGAGCAAGGGCTTCTCGGGGGCACGCTATCGACAGCGTGGCCATTGTTCGATGAAAACAAGCGAGGAGCTAAACTGGAGTACGGCGGCATCAAGCGGATCGGAGAGCGGGAAGCTTACGAGATCCGCTACTCTCCCCGCAAAGGGGCCGATTTGAAGATCCGAATCTACCTCGATCGCACGACCTTTCAGCACATACGCACCTTGTACGAACGGACCATCCCGCCGCCGATGGGCATAGCTCCGGATCTATCAGCGAGTCAAAGGGAGACCAGATATAGAATGATCGAGGATTTCTCCGATTTCAGGAAAGAGGGCGGATTGATGCTGCCCCACACCTACAAACTCCAGTTAGAGTTAGAGACGCGAAACGGAACCTACCTCGCCGAATGGGAGATGAGGCTCTCCAACTTCGCCTTCAACCAAAAACTGCACCCTCGGATCTTCAAGGCCAACTGACAAATCCGATCGCAGTTGTTACGGCATCGGTGAAACCGATCTTCTCGCAGTTAGACGCTTCGTCAGGCGTTGCTTTTTCAGCGCTCACTCTGCTTCACTATTCACAGTTCGGGGAAACTTATGAGCATCGCTGAATGGGTCGCGCTCCTTTCGCTCTTTTTCGTCACGAGCGTCGTCGGCGTCGTCACCGGCAGCAACTCGCTCATCACCGTGCCGGTCATGTTCCAGTTCGGCATCGAGCCGCGCGTCGCTGTTGCGACGAACATGTTCGGGCTTACTTTCATGAGCGTCGGCGGCGCCTTGCCATTCGTTGGCAAGAACGCCATTGACCGGAAGCGCTTGCCTAAGCTTGTCGCCTTGACGCTCGCCGGTTCGACGCTCGGCGCGCTTCTCATCCTCATCATCCCATCGCGCACGCTCCCGCTCATCGTTTCGCTTTCGATGCTCGGCGTGGCGCTCTTTTCGACGCTCAAAAAGGGGGCCGGCGTGCGCCGCGGCGAACCGTCACGCCGTGAGACTTTCACCGCGTATCTCTTGACTTTCGCGCTCGGCGTCTACGGCGGCTTCTTCAGCGGCGGTTACGTTACGATGCTCACCGCCGTTTATGTCGCTTTTTTCGGCATGACCTTCATCGAAGCCGTTTCGATCACCAAAGTCATCAACATCTTCTCTTCCCTGATCGCCACGCTCATCTTCATGTGGCGCGATCTGATCGATTACAAGCTCGGCGTCGCGCTCGCCTTCGTCATGTTCGCGGGCGCGTTCGTCGGCGGGCGCCTCGCGCTTCGCATGAACAATCTCCTCCTCCGGCGCATCTTCCTGACGACGGTCGTCGCACTCGCGCTCAAGATCCTGCTCTACGATTTCCTTTGGAAAAACGCGCTACATGCGCCCTGATCGGCTTACCGGCGATTCATCAATTCGCTCCGATCGTTTATCATTGCTCCGATCGGAACAAGATATGGACCGCATCGTCGAATGTGTGCCCAATTTCAGCGAAGGGCGAAGGCGCGACCGCATCGAAAGGATCGTCGCCGCCATCGAATCGGTGCCAGAGGTCGCCGTGCTCGATGTGCATGCGGATGCCGATCACAATCGCTCCGTCGTCACCTTCATCGCTTCGCCTGAAAGAGTCGTCGAAGCCGCGGTGCGCGCCGTCGCTTGCGCCAAAGAACTGATCGATCTCAGGCAGCACACGGGACTTCATCCGCGCATCGGAGCCGCCGACGTCGTCCCATTCGTCCCCCTGCGCAACGTGAGCATGGAAGAATGCGTCGAATTGGCGCATGAGGCGGGCGAACGCATCTGGAACGAACTGAACATCCCCGTCTACTTTTACGAACGGGCGGCGCTGCGCCCGGATCGCGTCAACCTCGAAGACGTTCGCCGCGGCGGATTCGAACGGCTACGTGAAGCTGTACAGAAAGATGCCGCGCGCGCGCCGGACATCGGCGAAGCGCGATTGCATGAAACGGCTGGCGCTTGCATCGTCGGCGCGCGCCCGCTCCTGATCGCTTTCAACGTATATCTCAGGACCGAAGATGCCGAGATCGCCAGACGGATCGCCCGCGCCGTGCGCGGGCGCGATGGCGGATTGCGCTTCTTGAAAGCTTTGGGTTTCAAACTCGATGGGCGCGGCATGGCGCAAGTTTCGATGAACTTGACGGATTATGAGCGGACGACGCTCCACCACGCCTTTGAAGCCGTGCGGCGCGAGGCGGCGCGTTACGGTGTAACCGTCGCCAGCAGCGAGATCGTCGGGCTCGTTCCACAAACGGCCTTCGATTTGGCCGTCTCCTACTGGTTGCAGTTGGAGAACGATCCCGCGCACGTCACGCTCGAACGGCGCATCGCCGCGGCGCTCGAGCGGCGTGAACGCGCGCCACTTCACGCGCTCTTCGCAATAGAGCTCGCGCGTCTGATCGATTCCTACCAGAAACGCCCGGCTGCCGATCAGACCCGGGAGTCGTGCGCCGAACTGGAGATGCTGCGTCAACAGTTGGAATGGGCCGCCCGCGCGTTGATGCAACAGGACGAGCGGGCGGCAGAAGGCGACGAGGCGGCGATGACGAACGCGATCAGTCTCGCGCTCGAAGTGATGAGCGGCACCGCAGAAACGCTCGCCGTTTTGGAGACCCTCGCGGAAGACGTCGAAATGGGCCACGATGAGGCGGAAGATTGGAAGACCGATCTCGCCCGCAGCGCGCAGCTTGCGCGAGCGCTCGTCGAGCATTTACGCTTCTTCGTTCGCTTGCGCGCTGGCCGCATTCTCGATGAAGAGTTCCGCGCCGAGCACCGCGCGCGCGCCGATGATCTGGTCGAACGCGCGCGCGAGAGCGTCGAACGGATCGAAAACGCTTTGCTCGAATGAGGTTGATCGCACCGATGAAGAATGGACTCATGGATATCGAAGAACAACTCGCATACTTACGCAAAGGCACAGTTGAGATCATCCGCGAAGATGAGCTTCGCGCGAAACTTCAAAGATCAGCGCAAACCGGCAAACGACTGCGCGTCAAACTGGGAGCGGATCCGACCGCGCCCGACATACATCTCGGGCATACGGTCGTGATTCGCAAGCTGCGCGCGTTTCAAGAATTGGGCCACACGGCGATCTTCCTGATCGGCGATTTCACGGGGATGATCGGCGATCCTTCGGGCAAATCCGTCACACGCCCGCAATTGACGCGCGAAGAGATCGAGGCCAACGCCGAAACCTACAAAGCGCAGATCTTCAAGCTCCTCGATCCTGAACGGACCGTCATCGAATTCAACTCGCGCTGGATGGAACGGATGACGACGGCAGATTTCATCCGCCTAGCTTCGCACGTCACGGTCAAACAGATCCTCGAACGCGACGATTTTCAGAAACGGCTTGCCGAAGAACGCCCTATCGCGCTTCACGAATTGCTCTATCCGCTCGTCCAAGCCTACGACTCGGTCGCGCTCGAGGCCGACGTCGAACTCGGCGGGACGGACCAGAAGTTCAATCTTTTGATGGGGCGCGAAGTGCAACGCGCTTACGGTCAAGAGCCGCAGATCGCCATCATCATGCCGCTTCTCGAAGGCACCGACGGCGTGCAGAAGATGTCGAAGAGTCTAGGCAACTACATCGGCATCAACGAACCGCCGCAGGAGATCTTCGGCAAAGTGATGTCCATCTCCGATGAACTGATGTGGCGCTACTATGAGCTCTGCACCGATTTACGCCCCGATGAGATCGAGGCGATGCGAGCTAAGGCCGAGCGCGGCGAAATCAATCCGCGCGATGCGAAGGCGGAGCTCGCACGGCGCATCGTCGCCGATTTTCACGGTCTGGAGGCCGCGCGTCGAGCGGAAGAGGAGTTCAATCGTATCTTCCGTCGTCACGAAGCGCCTTCCGAAGTGCCCGAACTCGCCTTGACGGGCGGGCGGTGGAAAGTCGCGCGGCTTCTGGTCGAAACGGGACTCGCGCCCTCCATGGGCGAAGCGCGCCGTCTGATGGAACAAGGCGGCGTGCGCATAGAAGGCGAGCGCATCACGCGCACCGATGCCGAGATCGAGCTCGAAGCAGAACGCCCCTTGCTCGTTCAAGTCGGCAAACGCCGTTTCCTGCGCGTGCGCGGCGCAGGATGATTAGGGGATGGGCGCGAGGAAGAGGGGAGCTATTCGGTCGCCGCCGATATACGCTCGCGCGCGCCGATGATCTCCACGATCCGATTCTCTTGGTCCACCAGTACCACCTTCGGCTCCCAGTCGGGCGGCACCGGATCGGGCACCTGCGCATAAGCCATGATGATGACGAGATCGCCGACCGAAAAATGATGCGCGGCGGCACCATTCAACTGCACGATGCCGCTCCCGCGCTCGCCAGCCAACGTGTAGGTCTCGATCCGCTTGCCGTTATCCAAATTCACCACCTGCACCCGTTCGAATGGCAAAATCCCCGCCGCATCAAGCAGATCTTGGTCCACCGTGATCGAACCGACGTAGTTGAGGTCGGCGCCCGTTACGCGCGCGCGATGAATCTTGCCATGAATCATCGTCCGCATCATTCGTCCCATCGATCCTCGACGCTCACCCAGCATTTCGACGATTCCGATTTTAACTGATCGCAAGCGAATTAGCGAAAAGCCTATGGCCCCATTCAGCACGGCGCGCCGTTTGTGCGTATAATCTTTCGGCTATGCGCTTCTTCAAATTTCACGGATATGGCAATGACTACCTGATCCTAGAGGAAGGATCGCTTCGCCCCGCAACCGATCTCAACGAACTGGCGCGTCGCCTTTGCGATCGGCACTATGGCGCGGGAGCTGACGGAGTCGCCATTATCGGTCCAGCCGAGAGCGCCGACGCCGATTTCAGAGCGCGCATCTTCAACCCAGACGGGAGCGAAGCCGCGATGTCAGGAAACGGCACGCGCTGCGCGGCGGCTTATCTCCACTACACCGGATCGTGGACGAACGATGAACTGCGCTTGCACACGCGCTCCGGCATCAAACTCTATCGCTTGCGCGGGCGCTACGGCGCACGTCGATTCCGCTTCGAGGCTGAGATCGGGCGCCCCGCGCTTGAAAGCGCGAGTATCCCGATGCGAACGGATGAACCGCTCGACGCCGTTTTGAACTATCCGCTCGAAGTTAATGGCGAGATCGTCACGATCACCGCGTTGCAGATGTGTAACCCGAACTGCTGCGTCTTCGTCGAAGATTTCGACCGATTCGATTGGCGAAAGCTCGGCAGCCTGATCGAACGCCATCCGCGTTTCCCCGAAAGGACGAACGTCGAATTCATCCGCGTGCGCGACCGCGATCACATCGTCGTGCGAGTTTGGGAGCGCGGCGCTGGCGAAACGATGGCCTCCGGCACGGGCGCTTGCGCGGCAGCCGTCGCGGCCTATCTTAACGGCTGCGTGAACCGTCGCGTGACGGTCGAGATGCCGGGCGGCGCGCTCGAAGTCGAATGGCGCGAAGATGGCGAAGTGATCTTGACGGGAACGGCGGAAGCGGTCTACCGCGGCGAATGGTTGGGAGAAGAAGGCTAACGGCACACAGCACACCACAAACCTATGAAACGAGAGATCAGAGATCGCTTGATCATCGCCCTCGACGTCGAAACGATCGAGAGAGCGCTTTTGCTGGTCGAGCAACTTCGCTCTTCGGTTGGCATGTTTAAGATCGGCTCACAACTCTTCACCGCCGCTGGGCCAGAAGCGGTGCGCGAAGTCAGTCGAATGGGAGTGCCCATCTTTCTCGATCTGAAGTTCCACGACATCCCCAACACGGTCGCAAGCGCCGCGGCAGAAGCGGCTAAACTCGGCGTCTCGATCTTCAACGTCCACGCGCTCGGCGGCAGCGAAATGATGCGCCGTGCGCTCGAAGCCGCGCAGATGGCGGCAGAGCGCGGAGGCATCGCGCGCCCGCGCGTCATCGCCGTCACGGCCTTGACCAGCGCCGATCAAAAGACCCTCAACGAACTCGGGATCGCGGAATCGCCCACTGCGTTCGCCGTGCGTCTGGCCAAGCTCGCGGCGGAAGTCGGTCTCGACGGCGTCGTCGCCTCGCCGCACGAGATCCGTCCAGTGCGCGACGCCGTTGAACGCGCCTCCTTCCTCATCGTTACGCCCGGCGTGCGCCCTCGATGGACGGCCCATCATGACCAAAAGCGCGTCATGACGCCAGCAGAAGCGCTCAACGCCGGCGCGGATTATATCGTGATCGGACGCGCCGTGCTCGATGCGCCCGATCCGGCGCGCGCCGTCGAGTCGATCATTGAGGAGATAGAGGATTCATAACAGCTGTCCGATCTTCGCGAGCGCGAAGGCGTCAAGTCAATCATGGAGGGAGTAGAAGATTCATGATCGCAAGCGCAAAGCGATATTTTGGAAACGCGCGTTGACGGATGGCGTGTAATGATCGATGATTATCGAGGGCGCGCGGAGGTGAGGCGCGTCCTCAAAATTAATGATCGTATCCGAAGCGAATTGCGAGAAGCCACCGACAACTGGCCGATGTTGCATAAAGGGATCCTTCCCGCGCTCAACAGACCGCTTCTGCTGATCCTCATCCTCGTCTCAAACTTGCAGCTCTCGACGGCGAGGATCTCACACCATGCGGATGCGCTGGGATCAAGCGCGAACCAGACGAACGCCTATAAAACGGGCGAACGATTGATCTACAACATCTCCTTCGCCCACATTCCGGTCGCGGCGCATGCCGAGCTGGAAGTCGTGGGACGGAAGGACTTCAATGGGCGCGACGGGATCGAACTGCGCGCTCACCTTGAAACCGTTGACATAGTAAACGCGGCGCTGCTTGCGCTCGATGACGATTTCATTTCGCGCATCGATCCGGTTTCGGGACTCCCTTTCTACTTCGCTCAAATCAAACGCCCGCCGATGAACGATCCGTCAGCGGAACTGACCTCATCGCCGAGCGCGCCGCTGACGCGGGTTTTGAATGTCGCTTCCGGCGCATTCGATCCATTGTCAGCCATCTACTATCTGCGCGCGTTACCGCTTGCGATCGGCGCGCGCCAACGCTTCCGAATCCTCTACGGCTCAGAGATCGTCGAGGCTGAAGCGCAGGTGCGAGGCGCGGAAAGGATCAACACCAACATCGGCGTCTTTAACGCGCTCGTCGTCCAAATCCGCGTGCGCAACGATCAGCGTTTGAACGATTATCGCCCGCAGATCTACTTCAGCGATGACGCGAACCATCTCCCGCTCCTCATCACCATTCAGCATCCGGCTGGCGAGATACGGGCCGAGATCGCCAGCTTCGAAGAGATGGGATCGCCAACGCCTAATCCGGAAACGAAACGAGCTTCGCCGCCAGTCGCAACGCGCTCCGTCGAACGCCTCGTCCCGCGCGGAGACTTGCCCTTCAGTCCGAACGAGCAGCTCAATTTCCGCCTCATCCTCGGTCCGACCGAGGCTCCGATCGGTCGCATCACGCTACAAGCTCGCCCACGCGCGCGCTATTTCGACCGCGACGCGCTGCTTTTGACGCTCACGGCGCAAACATCCTCCGAGAGCGCGCGTCTTTTTTCGCTCAACGATCGAATCAACTCATATGTCGATCCGCTGACGCTGCTCCCCTTCAGGATCGAATTGCAGATGCGAGAGGGCAGTTGGAGCCTCACACGGACGATCACCGTGGACCAGGATCGAGGGCTCGCGCTACAAGATGACGGCAAGCGGATCGAGATCCCCGTCGGAACGCACGATCTATTATCGGTCGTCTATGCGCTGCGCTCCTTCGATCTCACCCCACCGAAACGCAACGCCGTCGCCATCCTCGCCATCTCGCGCCCCCGCACGCTCTACGTCACGGCGCTACAGCGCACGACCATCGAACTCGGCGGTCAGCGCATACGCGCCATCGAACTTGCGCTCACTACGGATGATGCGGAAGGCGATAAGCATCAGCTTCGCCTGTGGGTGAGCGATGATCGCCGGCATCTGCCGCTGAGATTGTCCGCGATGACCCCATTCGGTCCGCTCAGGGCCGATCTGGAGATCATCCCGTTGATCGAACAGTGAGAAGATCACCGCGGCTTGTGCGTCTTCGCATGTGAGCGACAAATGGGCTGAGCCTTTCTTGAGAATCCGCATGGTGGCGCGCAGAATCGGTGATGGGCGAGGCGATCAAGCTATTGATGCTTTTTGAGAATCCGCATGGTGGCACGCAAGGGCGCATACTGCATGTAACCGGCAAATGATCTGAGCCTTTCTTGAGAAGGGATCGCCGAGGTTTCAATCGCGGACGAGCAGCTTTTCGGGCGGCAGCATCGCCGGTTTTCCTCTGTGCTGCCAACATCGCTCAAGACCTCGCACCCGTCGCTGGCAAGGAGTTCCCTTCTTCGTTCGCGCGCCGCAGATGTAGAAGACCTCGCCGGTCGCCGCGCTGGAATCGCCCACAGGACGTGTCGCGAGCGGCATCGCGCTCACCGTTTGCGGGGTGGCGGGCTGAAGAATGAGCGGAGGGTTGCGATCTACGCTCCAACGCCCGATGATGACGCCCGCCCCCAAGAGCGACGCGGTGAGGAGGATGGCCATCTTCCACTCGCTCGCGCGAAAGCGCTTGTCACACTTTGAACAGAATCGCCGACTGGTCCACGGAAACCATCGCCGGCGTTCGACGCGTTCACCGCACTCGGCGCAAAAGTTCGGGCGATACATCGCGAGAAGGTTTTCTCTGACGAGCCGGTCGGATGAAGCGCAGCCATCGAGCATTCGCAGAGAATCGTCCGACCGAGTTCATCAGCTTACGTTAGCCCTCCGAGGGGCGTGAAACATCCCACACATCCAGAAGGATCTCCATCACGCCGCCGCAAACCATCCCTTCTTCGCTAGCCTCATCCGCCGTCAATCGAAAGGTGTACAGAGCCGGTCGCCCCGTGCGCATCACTTCTTGCGCTTCGGCCCAGACCTCAGCTTCGACACAACCTCCACCGACAGTCCCAGCCGTTTCACCGTTTTGAAAGAAGAGCATCTTGGCGCCGCGCCGTTGTGGCGTCGGACCTCGTGTGTGGGCCACCGTGGCGACGACGACCCGTTCGCCACGCGCGTTCGCTTCGCGTATCAGCCGATAAACTTCGGCTTGCGATAATGCTCCCATGGCCGATCGCTCCCCGATTCAATCATGGCACATATGATCTTGGCGGTCGCGTCGGCTGTGTGACCGGCGGCGCATTACGCTGAGAGTTTTGCTCGCCGTCCGAAGATTCTATCGAACCAGAGGTCGCCTCGTCATCGGCCTCATTGAGGCGCGCGCGTAACCGCTCGATCTCCGCATCAGCGCGGGCGATGGCGGATTCCAGCCCTTGACGCCTTCTTTCGAGCAGCTCGAGTTGCGAACGCAAACGCGCGCGCTCGCTCTCCAATTGGCGCCTGATCTGCTCGCGCACCTCTTCCGGTCGCGTCGTGCCGATCAGCGCCGCACGCCGTTCGATGCTTGCCGGATCCAGATCGTACTCGAGCTGTTCGAGCCGCGCTTTCAGATCAGCTTCACGCGATTGCACATCGGTCAACTGCGTGCGCAGGCTATCGGCACGCTGTTCGGCCCGTGACAGTCGCTCCAGATCGAAGAGTTCGCGCTGCTGCGTCTTGAGCGCGTTCAACTCCTCGCTGAGGCGATCGACCTGCGCGGACAGGCGACGGACCGTGCGTTGTAGGCTTTCGATCTCGCTCTCCCCGCCGGTCCGACCGGCATTCTCTTTTGCTGCCGCGTCATCCGCTTCAGCCGTGCTGACGAGTTCCGGTTCGTAGCCGAGCGGCGAAGCGGCCCGTTGCGGCGATACGCGCTTCTGCTGCGCCTGCGAACTTACCAACAAAGACGCGCACGATAGTACGAGCAGCATCGATCTCACTATGTTCAACATCTTTTCGTGCCCTCTGCTTCGATCTCTTGCGAGGGAACCATTGTCGCTCGAGGCTCACCGATTTACACGCCGCCCTATCCGCCGCGGTTCCTTTAACCGGGCTGGATCTTGAAGCTGATGTCCATCGCGCGCGCCGAGTGGGTGAGCGCGCCGACGCTGATAAAGTCGACGCCCGTTTCCGCGTAGGCGCGCACGTTCTCGAGCGTAATGCCGCCCGAAGCTTCGATCAGAACATGCGGCGCAAGCTCGCGCGCGATCCGGACAAGCCGCGCGGTCTCTTCGGGCGTCAAATTGTCGATCAACAGTATGTCCGCGCCGCTTGCGATCGCCTCGCGCAGGTCGCGTTCGTTCGACACTTCGACTTCGATCTTGTGTAGATGCCCGACCGAGCGACGCGCGCGTTCGACCGCCGTCGCCACTCCGCCTGCGAGCGCGATGTGGTTGTCTTTGATGAGGACGCCGTCATCCAATCCGAAGCGATGATTCTGCCCGCCGCCGACCACGACGGCATACTTTTCGAGCATCCTCAAGCCCGGCGTCGTCTTGCGCGTATCGACGATGCGCGCGCGCGTCCCTTCGACAGCGCGCACGAACTGGCGCGTGAGCGTCGCAATCCCCGAAAGCCGCTGTAGCAGGTTGAGCGCGACGCGCTCGCCGGCAAGTAACACGTCAGCAAAGCCGCTCGTGCGCGCAATGGTCTTACCGGCTTCAACCTCGTCGCCGTCGGCGACGAAAGCTTCGATCTGCTGCTGCGAATCGAGCGAAGCGAAGACCGCTTCGGCTACTTCCAAACCGGCGACCACAAGCGGCTCTTTGGCGATGAAGCGACCGCGCGCGTGCGCGTTGCGCGAAACGATCGCCTGCGTGGTGATGTCGCCGCGCCCGATGTCTTCGTTGAGGAACGCTCCGACCTGCGAAAAGAGCGCGTTGTCATCGAGCCAGTTCATCCGAGTGCCTCCAGAGCCTGCGCGAGAGATTTCAAACGCTGTTCGATATCGGCGAGCCGCCGCTTCACCTCTTCGACCTTTTCGGCTGGCGCGTGTTCGCGGAACCCTGTATTCGCAAGCTGCGCGTTGATCTTTTCGGCCTCTTTTTCCAGCTTGGCGCGCTCGCGTCGCAAGCGCTCGCGCTCGGCGGCGAAATCGATCAGCCCCTCGAGCGGAACGGCCACTTCGGCTCCGCCCACCGCCGCGCGCGCCGAAGCTCGCGGCGCTTCCAGCCGCTCGGCGATCAGCACTTCGGAAGCGCGCGCCAGTCGCGAGATGTGCGGCACGTAGGCGACGAAGACCTCACGCAGATGCGCGTCCGCCGCGCCGACGAGCACACGCACGTGCTCCGACGGTTTTATGTTCATCTCCGAACGGATGTTGCGCACGCGCTTGATGAGATCGATCACCGACTGCATTTGGCGTTCGGCCTGCTCATCGCGCCGCGCCGCGTCGCTTTGCGGAAAGCTCGCGAGCATGATCGTCGGTTCGGCGTCGGCGTAAGCCGGATGCAACTGCGCCTTCCCTGCGCCCGGAAGTCTATGCCAGATCTCTTCGGTGATGAACGGCATGAACGGATGGAGCAGCCGGAGCGCCTGTTCGAGGATGGTGAGCAGGCGGCTGCGCGCATCGACGACCGCCGGCGACGCTTCGCTCGCCGTGACATCGACTTTGGCAAGCTCGATGTACCAGTCGCAGAAATCGTCCCAGAAGAAGTGATAAAGCGCCTGTACGGCATCGTGGAATTCGTAGCTCTGGATCGCCGCGTTGACGCGCTCGGTCACGCGATTGAGGCGCGACACGATCCACCGATCATGAAGCGCCCACCGCCCCCGATCTTCACTGAATCCGCGCCCGACCGTTGCGCCCTCGGCGTTCAACAGACAGAAGCGCGCCGCGTTCCAGATCTTGTTGGCGAAGTTGCGGAACGATTCGACCTGTTCGTCGCGCCAACGCACATCCGTGCCCGTGCTCGCCGCCGCGAGCGTGATGCGCGTTGCGTCCACGCCATACCTGTCGAAAAGATCGAGCGGATCGATCGTGTTGCCCTTCATCTTCGACATCTTCTGCCCGTGCTTGTCGAGGATGAGGGCCGTGATCACCACATCGCGGAACGGCACTTCGCCGACGAATTTCAAACCGGTCATCACCATGCGCGACACCCAGAGGAAGATGATGTCGCGCGCCGTGACCAGCACCGAAGTCGGGTAGAAGGTCTTCAAGTCCTCCGTCTCGTCGGGCCAACCGAGCGTGGAGAAGGGCCACAGAGCCGACGAAAACCACGTATCGAGAACGTCTGGATCCTGTTCGAGCCGATCGGTTCCAGCTTTGGCCCGCGCCTCATCTTCAGAACGCGCGACGATGAGGCGCCCATCTTCGGTGTACCAAGCCGGAATGCGATGTCCCCACCAGAGTTGGCGCGAGATGCACCAGTCGTGAATGTTCTCCAACCAGTCGCTGTAGACTTTGGTCCACGGAACTTCGGGGATGAAGCGCGGACCGCGCCCTCGGGCGAGCGCCTCGAGCGCCGCGCGTGCCATCTCGTTCATGCGACAGAACCACTGCGTCGAGATCAACGGCTCGATCACCGTGCGGCACCGATCGCAACGCGAGATGGCGAATTCGTAATCCTCGACCCGTTCGAGCAACCCAAGTTCGCTGAAGCGCTGGACCACACGCTCGCGCGCTTCATACCGGTCCAGTCCGGCGAACTCCGGTCCTGCCGCTTCGGTCATGCGCGCGTGTTGGTCCATGACGATGACGTGCGGCAGGTTGTGTCGACGCCCCATCTCGTAGTCGTTCGGATCATGCGCCGGCGTGACCTTGACCGCGCCCGTGCCGAAGTCAGGGTCAACCGATTCGTCGGCGATGATCGGGATCTCGCGCCCGACGAGCGGCAGAATCACCGTTTGGCCGATCAACTCGCGATAACGTTCGTCGTGCGGATTGACCGCCACCGCCGTGTCGCCGAGCATGGTCTCGGGGCGCGTGGTGGCGACCGTGATGCGCCGATCGCTTCCTTTGACCGGATATTGCAAGTAGTAGAGCTTGCCTTGAAAAGGCTCCTTTTCAACTTCGAGATCGGAAAGCGCCGTCTGATCCTTCGGACACCAGTTGATGATGTAATCGCCGCGGTAGATCAATCCCTCTTCGTATAGGCGGACGAAAGCTTCGCGCACGGCGCGCGACAAATGCTCGTCCATCGTGAAGCGCTCGCGCGACCAATCAACGGACGCGCCCTCGCGCCGCAACTGCTCGGTGATGCGCGAGCCGTACTGCTCTTTCCACTGCCAGACGCGCGCGACGAACCGCTCGCGTCCGAGGTCATGGCGCGTCAACCCCTCTTTTTTGAGTTCGCGCTCGACGACGATCTGCGTCGAAATGCCCGCATGGTCCGTCCCCGGCAGCCACAATGTGCGGTAACCGCGCATGCGATGGTAGCGCGCGAGCACATCCATCAACGTATGCTGAAGGGCATGGCCCATGTGGAGCGAGCCCGTCACGTTGGGCGGCGGAATGACGATCGAGAAGATGGGCGCTTGGGGATCGCGGTTCTTCTCCGGAGCGAAACACCCTTGCGCCTCCCAACGCTGATAGTGCTTCGATTCGGCTAAGTGCGGATCGTAAGCTTTCGGAATGTCGGAAGCGATATACTTCGCCGTCTTTGTCGAATCGGTCATGCCTTTAACCTAACGCGCTATTGTCGAATGGGTATCGAAAGCCCCCTCCAGTTATAGTAAACAAAGGGAGACTCAGGCACAAACGATCCCGAGCCAATACACCTTATAAATGGAGAAGGATCGAAGCGAGCGCCTCGACGCTCGTTTCGATCCTCTCTCGAATTGCTAGCTGTAATGAATGACTATTGACGCCGCGCGCGTTCCTCTTCCAGTTGCCGTTTGATCAGCAGTTCGGCTAGTTGCGGAACGACCTCCCAGGCGATCTCCTGCACGACGCGCTCGGACATCTGTTCGACGACCCGTCGCGCAATCGCATCTATCACCTCAGGTGACAGATGGTCGATCCGCAATTGACTGGCGCTGCTCTCAGCTCTCGGCGTCGAGATGGGCGTGTCTGGCTCCGCCTGATCTTCCAGCACAGCGGGCGTGATCTGCGCTTCGAGCGGTTCGGTTGCAGCGATCGCTACCGCGCTCCCTTCGCTCTCCTCCGGCGGAACTTCAACCACGATCTCGGCCTCGCCCTCTTCGCTCACCGCTTCGACCTTCGGTCCCGCATCGGCTGTCTCCAAATCATCTAGGTCGAGCACAAAAGCCTCTTCTTCAGCGAGGGCGGCCTCCTGCCTAACCTCCTCTTCGCCCAAGTCGAGGATGAGATCATCGGCCTCTTGTGCCATGCCTTCCGCTTCGCTCATCTCGATGATATCCTCGCTCGCCGACAGGTCCGCCGGAGCCTCCGCTGAGACGAGCGGTGTCGTCTTAGCGCCGCTTCCAATCTGCTGGTCCACAGATGCGCCCACCCCAGCAGCGCCTTTCGCTTCGCCCACTTCGCTCGGCGATGGCACTTTCGGCGAATCAGCAGCCGCAGGCGGCGTTGTTTCGGCTGCTTCCGTTACACGCTCCTCAGCCACGTCTCCACCCGACTTGCCGCCCAAGAGCGTACCGACCTTGTTTACAAGCTCCCGAATCGATTGGAAGGGTTTCGTCAAGACTCCATCCGCGCCTACTTTGCGCGCCTCCGCTTCGTTGAAAGGTTCAAAAACATTAACGAGAAGTAGGACGGGGATATGTCGCAGACTCTTTCGACTCTTAATGTAAGCGCAAACCTCATAACCACTGCGCCGTGGCATGTGCACGTCGGCAAGGACGAGATCAGGCACCTCCCATTTCAATATTTCAATGGCCTGTTCACCATCGCTCGCCACCATCACCTTCGCCCCTTCATCGGCGAAGGTCAGGCTGACGATCTTCTGAATCGCGACGGAATCATCCGCCACCAGAAGTTTGCGCCCCGCTAACAACGTGGCTCTCCCACGACAGGAGCTCACGCTCTGACCGAGCGCGCTGCCATGCGGCGCACTCGCCAAAACACTAACATCGGCCATAACCGCCCGTCAAGAGATTTTTAACGCGCTTTTTACCTATCATCGCACTTTAACGAACTCTTGGCCCAGCCGTTTGGCGGGCGCTCCGCTTGACAAATATCGTCACCAGCGGCGATGTTCGGTATCCCTATCGGATTCGAGGCGTCTCGACGTAGAATTTTTCGTCGGCATCGGGCCGAGAGCTGTGTCGTTTTCGAACATTTGCGAAGGAGGAGAGCTTCAATGGATGTCAGCAAAGCCCTAGAGGTCCTACGGCCGCTTTATGGCAGAGACAACATCGAGATCGTGACGCTGGATGGAAGGCGCGTGCGCGGGCTTATCCGCAGCTTGAAGACGACCCAAGCGCTCAACCGACCGAGCGTCAAGATCGAACGGGCCAATGGCGAGATCGTCAAGATCGCTTTCGATTCGATCGCCGAGATCATCGATCATAACGTCGATCCTTCGCGCTAGTCTCGGGGCGCGTCAGCCGGTCTCGCTTTTGGCACGATTTTCGCTTATAGTTAACTCTGCTGGGCTAGCCCCAGCGCCGAGAGTATGGAGAAGAGTTTGAACAAGACGATAGAGGAATTTGGCGAGCGCGTCGCCAGCGCATGGCAAGGGATGCGTCCGACGACCAAGAGATTGGTCGAGCGCGCGCTGCAAACCTCGCTGACGGCCATCCCCTACGATGCCCGCGCCGAGTGGGAGCTTTGCCGGCTACTCGCCGCGTTAGAGGATCGCGCCAAAGAGGCCAAAGGTAACCTCAACGCGGAGCAGATCGAAGCGCTGATGCGGATGGCGGACGCTTGTGCAGCCATCCTGCACACACAAGCGCGTTCAGCCGAAAGCTTCGAACTCCTTTTCACGCGCGCTCTACGCGCAAAGGACTTTAAGAAGGTGGACGAACTGGCCGATTCGCTTCTGACGCGCCTTGCATTGAGCGAGATCAGCGAGTTGGCCCGCTCGAACAACGTCATGATTCGTGCGATCGCGTTCGAAACCCTGGCCCAAGCTCCGACATCCGCTCTCGTGCAATTGCTCAACGATCCGGTGGACGCAGGCGTCGCCCGCATCGCGCTCTACATTCAAGCTGAGGAGTACGGATCGGAAGAAGCGCGCTGGGTCATCGAAGCGATCGAAGAGGCGGCGGAAGTAGAGCTCGATTCATGACCGCGGAAAAGAGGTTGTGAGCGGGCTGGGTCACGTCAATTCACCTGCCGACAGATTGAAAGGGCCGTTTCAAACGGCCCTTCGCTTTTGCGCCTAGCCTTTGCCGGCGCTCAAATTTCGTCTTCGCCTCCGAGTTTAATGGGCGCGTCAAAGGCTCTTTTCGGCCCTGAGGTGGCAATCAAGCATCTTGCGCCGCGTCGTGCGCGCGACCGATCTCATGCAAGCGCGTGATGACCTGCTCGATCAGCCAATTCGGCGTCGAAGCGCCAGCCGTCACGCCGACTCGCTTCACGCCTTTCAGGTCCTGCGGGTTGATGTCATCCGCCGTCTCGATCAGGAAGCTTCGTTCACACTGCTCTTTACAGACGGAGAGCAGTTTCATGCTATTGGAAGAGTGTGTGCTACCGATCACGTAGAAGGCATCGACCTGACTGGCCAAAGCGCGGGCTGCCTCCTGACGATCTCGCGTCGCCGAGCAGATCGTGTTAACGACTTCGGGTTCAGCATCGGCCTTAGCGCGCACAGCTTCAGCCGCTTCCAAGAACGTCTTCAGTTTGAGCGTGGTTTGCGAAAGCACGATCGGCGCATGCAATGGCGGCAGCTTTTCCACTTCGCTCGCATCGCGCACGATATAAGTCCTTTCGGGCGCATGTCCGCGCACGCCGATCATTTCGGGATGGTCCGGATTGCCGACGACGACCACATCCCGCCCCTGCTTGGCCGCGCGTTCGGTCAAACGCTGCACCCTGGTAACGAAAGGGCATGTCGCGTCGATCACCTTGGCGGCGCGGGTTTCGAGTTCGCGTTTGACTTGCGGCGCGACGCCGTGCGCGCGGATCACCGCGACCGTTTCGCGGTCAGCCTCTTCGGGCGCATCCATGGTCGATACGCCCTCACGCTCGAGCCGCTCCATCTCTTGTTTGTTGTGAATGAGCGGTCCGAGCGTTCGCACTTTGCCGCCGCCTTCGCGCAGCGCGTTTTCGACCATTTCGACGGCGCGCTCGACGCCGAAACAGAAACCGTACTCTTCCGCCAAAAGCACTTCCATCGTTCAGGCCAGTCTATCGAAAGATCGGCGCAATGCCTGCGGAGAGGATAACAGGCTCGCTCGCCCGATTTCAAGGCGCGAATCGTCGCGATCGAAGATTACAACAAGGCTTCCGAACGCACCGGCTCGCGCAAGATGGCTTCCGCCGCAGCCTTTGCCCGACGAGCCGCATCCGCGTGAGCGTGGCGAAGCGCCGCGATCTGCATGAGCGATTCTCCCGTGCGCGAGAAGAGTCGAAACAGATCGCCCTCTTCGGCTTTGGTTTCACGCACCAGATCGAGCCACGAAACGCCCTGCGCCCAACGCGCTGCCGCGGCGGCGGCAGAGAAGTTTATCTCCGAAGCCGGTTCTAAATCTTCACGCCACTCGATGCTCGCCACTTCGTAAGCGATCTGTTCGAAATCGGCGAGCGCCATCACCAACTCATCGTCGAGCGGGAGTTCGCCGTAATCGCGCTCTTCATCTGCGGCAAGCGCCGCCATCAAACCGGCTGTGCGCGGCACATCGAGCCGCGCGAAGAGGCCGCGCTCCAAAGCCTCGCCGACGAGCAAAGGACGATCGAGACGAAGGTCGGCGAGCCAGCGTCCGCGTTCGGTGACGCGCTCAGCGCGCATATCGAGATAGCCGAAGTGCGCGAGCACGCGCGCGCGCTGTTCGAACGGACGCCACGCTTCGGCGCGGAGGTTTTCGAGGCGGCGCTCCAACCTTTCCAGCCTTTCGGCCTCTTCGATCGTCTCCCATAACGCGCGCGCGCAAGGGCCGTCGGCTGGACCAGTCACACGTTCGATGAGCTCGTCGAGCAGCGCGACGGCCTCACTCGTCTCCTCTCGCGCTTCGCGAAGACGCGGCTCAGCGAGCGGTTCGACGCTGCCGGCGCGCACTTCAGCGAAAGCGACCTCGCGCGCCTTGTCGCGCAATCCGTAGATGCGGCTGTAAACGCGCCCGACGCGCGCGAGGCTCAAGACGACGCGCCGCCCATCTGGACGCACGCCGATCAGGTTCATCCCGCGCCTCTCCGTGACGAAGATCAGACGATCTCTGTTCCGCCCGATCTGCACGACGCGGCCCGGCACGACTACATCGTCGAGCCAGTGCATGAGCGTTTCAGCCTGGGTCGCCGGACCGCCCTCAAGAAGATAAGCGCGCGCGCTCGCCAATCGCTCCAAGGCGCGCGCCCGCTCCACACCGGAGTCGCAACCGGCAGCCGCGATCCGTTCCTTGATCCGTTCCGCGATCCGTCGGCTTTCATGCTCGAAGGCCGAAAGTTGTTCCGTCAGATCGCGATAGGCGAAACTGCGCTCGACTATCTCGCGCACCTGAGCGAAGCTGCCGTAAGCATCGAGCAAGTTGAGCAGCGTCGTATAGGTCGCGCGGAATTGACTTTCCAACGGATCGGGCGGCGCGTTCAAGAGTTGGACCATACGTTGCGGATTCTGATGCGGTCCCGGAGAGGCGACGATGAACCCGACGTTGTCTTTCCCGCGTCTGCCGGCGCGCCCCGTCATCTGCTGAAACTCGGAAGCCGTCAACGGACGCCAGCCGTGCCCTGTGCGCATATCCGTGCAAGTCAGCACCACCGTCCGCGCCGGGAAATCGACGCCGGCGGCGACCGTCGCGGTGGCGAAGATGGCATCGAGAAGCCCTGCGCCCATCATCCGTTCGACGACCAGCTTCCACGCCGGCAAATGGCCAGCATGATGAGCGGCCACGCCGCCGCGCACGACCGCCTCCCAATGTCGATGATGACGGATCTCCGGATGCGCGCGCGCGAATTCGCGCAAGAAAGCGCGCCGCGCTGCTCTTCTCTCTTCGTCCAGATCGCGCCGTAACATGGCGGCTTCGGTCGCCGCCTCATCGCAACGTCGCCGCGTCGGCAAGAAGACGATCGCCGGAAGAAGATCGTAAGCTCCCAAAGCGTTGAGCAGCGTCGCGGGCGGCATTTCAGGCAAGTGTATGCGCGCTTGGCGTCCAGATCTGGTCCAGCCATCCTTGACGACGAAATCTTCCAACGCCCGCAAGATTTCAGCGTTGAACTTACCCGCCTCATCGACGAGCGGCGCGATCTCCCCATCGGGGAACAGGAATGCAGCACGCAAAGGCACTGGGCGCGCGCCTTCGCGCTTGACGATCCCGCATCGCGTGCCACGCACCCGTTCGATCCACGCAGCCACCTCCTCAGGGTTGCCGATTGTCGCCGAAAGCAGCAGCACGCGCACGCGCGGTGGGGTGAGGATGATGGCTTCTTCCCAGACGTGACCGCGCTCTTCATCCGCCATGTAGTGCGCCTCGTCAAAGACGACCAGATCGGCGCGCACCTCACTGCCGCCGCGCAGCGCATCGAAGAGTTGGTTGCGGTAGACTTCCGTCGTGCCGACGATGAGCGGGGCGTCCGCGTTTTCGCGACGATCTCCCGTGAGGATTCCGACCAGTTCGGCTCCGAACTCTTGCCTGAACTCTTCGTACTTCGAATTGGTCAAGGCTTTGAGCGGGCTGGTGTACCAGGCGCGACGACCTTGTCCGAGCAGACGACGGATCTCCTCGCGCGCGATCCAAGTTTTACCCGCCCCGGTCGGAGCCGTCACCAAAAGATCCTCACGTTCTATTCGCTCGAGCGCTTCGAGTTGAAATGGGTCCGGTATAAACGGACCCGCTTCCGGCGTGCCGATCCCCTCGAGCAGACGGCGGACGGCGCGCGGGCGCGTTGCGGCCCGAGTCGCGCTCGCTTTAGAACGCTGCGCCCCGCCCTTTTGCGCCTTCCGCCCTGCCGGCCTTCTGGTTCGGCGCTCTCGATCTCTGTCCTTAAGCCGTGCCATGCGGTAGCGATTTTACCCCAAGAGTTTGGCGAACGCGCGCAGTCTGCTAAACTTTTCGCTGGCGGTCGAACTTCGCCGCAAACGTTTGCTTGCGAGCCGACGTCTAAAGGATAGTCTTGTCGAGATCCGGGAGACGTCATGGCTGAGATCTTCAAAACCTTTCTCCGCATCGAAGGGCGCGACCTGCCGCTTTGGCGAAAGCGTATGCGCGCGGCGCTGGTCTGCTCGCTCGCCCTTCACCTGACGACGCTCGCCTCAATCCTCTTCATCCCAGCGCTGCGCGACATGTTCAATGTCGCGTCAACGCTCGCCGGCGCCGAGTATGTCAACGAAGAGTATCAACGCACGAAGATCGAACGGGCCACGGTCATCCAATTGCTGAGCGATCGTTTTCAATATCCGCCCGGCTATTTCGCCAAACCGGAACCGCTTTCACAAATCGAAACGGTGGCGACCAAACGCCCTCGCCCGAAACCGCGCCCGACAGTTGAAATGAAACCGCAGCCCGAGGCTTCGCCGTCCCCGAGCCTCGATCCGCAGAATCTTGCCGAAGCGATGGCCTCCGAGCAGAAAGCGGAAGAACTGCTCGACAAGCAGGCCGAAGAGGCCAAGATCAAACGCCCGCCGCGCATCAACAAAAAGCCTTTCCTCGATCTTCTGCTCAAAGCCAAGCAGATGATGGAGCGCGGCGAACTCAAACTCGACGGCACGATCGTGATGACGATCGAGGCCGACCGCCGTGATGATGGAACATTGGAGAACGTCCGCATCACCTCGGCGCAGACGACCGATCGCGCGCTTTACGCGCTCGCCGAAGAGTTCGTCCAAGCTTTGAGCGCGAGCCGCGCACTCTCGTTCCTCGAAGGCGCGCGGAAGCTTCGCATGACGCTTCGATTGGACCAGCAAAGGGTGAGCGTGCGCGCATCGACTGAGGTGGAATCGGCGGCGCGGGCGGCGGAGATGGCGCGCGGTTATAGCGGCTTGCTCATCGTCGAAAGGCTCAGGAAGCGAGGCAGCGACGAGGCGGTCATCTGGAACAACACCACCGTCTCCTCGCAGGGCAAAGAGGTTCTGGTCAGGTTCGAAATGCCGCGCAATCTGGCCGGACAGATGCTCTCCAAACAACTGCCATCGAGCTGAATCCGATCAGCCACCAGATCTCCTCACTGGCGCATCAAAATTGAGGTGGGAAAAGCTCGCTTGCCCCCGCCTAGCGCGCTCGCTTACAATCGTGGTTTGCACTGAAAGGCGCGAGGCGAGTTGAAGATCTCCCGCCAGGAGCACATTTGACGGAATCGAGCGATGATAGACAGATTTTTAACCAAGCTTTTCGGCACCCCGAATCAACGCTACCTGAAGAGCATTCGCCCGCTCATCGAACGGATCAACGCGCTCGAACCCGAAATGCAGCAGCTCTCCGACGAAGAGATGCGGGCGCGTACCATCCAATTCAAAGAGCGCGTGGCGAACGCCGTCGCCGAGGCGCGCGACGCGGAAGAGCGCAAACGGCGCGAACAGGCGATCTTGAACGAGCTGCTGCCCGAAGCCTTCGCGCTGGTTCGCGAAGCTTCGGTGCGCACCACGGGGATGCGCCACTTCGATGTGCAGCTTATCGGCGGCATCGTCCTTCACGAAGGCAAGATCGCCGAGATGAAGACGGGCGAAGGTAAGACGCTCGTCGCCACGCTCCCCGCCTACTTGAACGCGCTCACGGGGCGCGGCGTGCACATCGTCACGGTCAACGACTATCTCGCCTCGCGCGATGCCGAGTGGATGGGCAAGATCTACAAGCATCTGGGATTGACCGTCGGCTGCATCCAGAACGACATGGACGATTGGGAGCGCAAGGACGCTTATGCCGCCGACATCACCTACGGTACGAACAACGAGTTCGGTTTCGATTACTTACGCGACAACATGAAGTTCGATCTGGCGACCTGCGTCCAGCGCGGCCATTACTACGCGATCGTGGACGAAGTCGATTCGATCCTGATCGACGAAGCGCGCACGCCGCTCATCATCTCCGGCCCGTCGGAAGAAGCGACCGACAAATACTACAAAGCCGACGCCATCATCCCGCACTTGAAGCGCGGCGAGAAGCTCGAGGATGGGAGGACCACGGGCGATTACATCGTCGACGAAAAACAACACACGGTCGTCTTGACCGAGGAGGGCATCGCCAAAGCCGAACGATTGCTCGGCGTCGGCAACCTTTACGATCCGTCGAACATGGAGATGCTCCACTGCGTCGAGCAAGCGCTGCGCGCCCATACGCTCTACAAGCGCGATCACCATTACGTCGTGCAAGATGGGCAAGTGATCATCGTCGATGAGTTCACCGGACGCCTGATGCACGGGCGGCGCTGGTCCGATGGTCTGCACCAAGCGGTCGAGGCGAAAGAGGGCGTCAAGATCGAGCGCGAAAACCAGACGCTGGCGACCATCACGTTGCAGAACTACTTCCGCCTCTACGAAAAGCTCGCCGGGATGACCGGCACGGCGGAGACGGAGGCTGCCGAGTTCCAGTCGACGTATAACCTAGATGTCATCGTCATCCCGACGCACAAACCGATGATCCGCGTCGATCATCCGGATGTGATCTATCGCACGCTGCCCGAAAAGTGGGATGCCGTGATCGAAGAGATCAAGGATTGCTATGAACGCGGCCAACCCGTGCTCGTCGGCACCGTCTCGGTCGAAAACTCGGAACTCCTCTCGCGTCGTTTGCAGCGCCTGGGCATTCCGCACAACGTCCTGAACGCCAAGCCCGAAAACGCCGCGCGCGAGGCCGAGATCGTCGCGCAGGCCGGTCGCAAAGGGGCGGTGACGATCGCGACCAACATGGCCGGTCGCGGCACGGACATCCTTCTTGGCGGCAACCCTGAGTTCCTGGCGCGCGAATTTTTGAAACGTGACGAGATCAACCCGGACGAAGCGACGCCCGAACAGTGGGAAGCGGCCCTCAAACGCGCCAAAGAGATCGTCGAGAAGGAGCACGAAGAGGTAGTCAAGCTCGGCGGGTTGCACATCGTCGGCACCGAGCGGCATGAATCGCGCCGCATCGACAACCAGCTTCGCGGGCGCGCTGGTCGTCAAGGCGATCCCGGTTCATCGCGCTTCTTCCTCTCGCTCGAAGACGATCTGATGCGCATCTTCGCGGGCGATCGAGTCCGCGCCATCATGCAGAAACTCGGCATGGAGAAGGGCGTCGCCATCGAATCGAAGATGGTCTCGAAGCGGATCGAAGCGGCGCAAAAGTCGGTCGAAGCGCGCAACTTCGAGATCCGCAAACATCTTCTCCAGTACGACGACGTGATGAACAAGCAGCGCGAGACCATCTACGGCCTGCGCCGCCAGTTGATGGCTGAGCCCGACCATCGCGAGTACATCTTGGGGATCGCGCGCGATCTGCTTTCCGATTTGACTAAACAATATCTCGACCCGGATGTGTCGCCCGATGAGTGGGACATCGCCGATTACAAGGCGCAACTGAAATCCATCTACGGTTTCGACGCCGATGCCGAAGGCATAGACTTCGAGCGGATGAACAGCCGCGAGATCGAAGAGGCCATCTGGCAGAAGCTCGAAGCCAAATACGCCGAAAAAGAGGCACAGGTCGGCCCCGAAGCGATGCGCACCTACGAGCGCATCATCATGCTCAACATCATCGACGCGCAGTGGAAAGATCACCTGCTCGCCATCGATCATCTGAAGCAAGGCATCGGGTTGGTCGGTTACGGCCAGAAGGATCCTCTGGTCGAGTACAAGAAGGAGAGCTTCGCGCTCTTCGAAGCGATGCTCGACCGCATCGACATGAACACCGTGCGCGCGCTCTTCAATCTGCAGGTCGTCTCCGAGCAAGCGCCCGAGGCGCTGCAGCGCCGCCGCATGAGCCGTCCGACGCGCATGACCTTCACGGGACCGAATCAAGGCGCCGCGGCGGCGGGCGAGGAGGCAGCGGTTAAAACGGTCCGTCGCGATCATCCGAAAGTCGGGCGCAACGATCCATGTCCGTGCGGGTCGGGCAAAAAATATAAGAAGTGCTGCGGCGCATGAGGCCATCGCCAGATCGAGGCGCTCTTACTGAAACGCGCGAGGCGAAGGCTGAGCGCAAAGCGCGAATTTTCGCAGACCTCGTTCGGAGATTGTAGCGGGGCTGTAACCACGGTTCGGGCGCGATCGCTTCACCGAAGCCGTCCCTTGTACACAAGTGCGTGAGTTGTAAACCGTTTCCTCAAACCGATCGCGCATCGCGTAATCATGAATTCAATTTTAGGTTCAGGTTCACTTTCGATCCACCGCTGAAGGTTCGAATCTTGCTGCCTTACGAACGCCATGAAGATGGCCTGTGAGTCTTAACCTGAAAGCAACGAGCGATGGGGAAACGGTCTGAGTCCGCACCTCGCGAGATCTTCGAACCTTATCATCGAGAAGCGCGCCTCCTAAAATCGCTTATGGCGGATCAGACTTCCGAAAGGGCCGGAGCGGGCGTCGGCGCGCTTCCGTTCCTTCGGTCCGAGCGACTATGATCGCTCTTTCGGCTGCCTTAATCTTTCCGAGGAGAGCTGATTCGATGAGAAAGATCGAAAACGCTGAGGTCGAATTCGTCGCCCAGGAAGGCGGCGTTGAAGAGTATCGCCTATGGAACGGGATGAAGATCCTGCTTTTGGAGAACCGCGTCGCGCCGGTGGCGACCTTCCTCGTGCTTTATCGTGTCGGCTCGCGCAACGAGGCCGTCGGGCATACGGGCGCCACACATCTCCTCGAGCACATGCTCTTCAAGGGGACGCCCACCTTCAACAAAGAGCGTGGGACGCAGATCGCCGCCGTGCTCCAACGGATCGGGGCCGATTTCAATGCGACGACGTGGTTCGACCGGACCAATTACTTCGAGACCGTCCCATCGGACCAGTTGGAACTCGCCATCTGGTTGGAAGCCGATCGCATGCGCAATTCCCTCATCTCCGATGCCGATCGTCAAGCGGAGATGACCGTCGTGCGCAATGAACTCGATCGCGGCCAGAACGAACCATCAATCGTGCTCGATGAAGCCGTTTACGCGGCGGCTTTCCGCGAACATCCCTACCATCACCCGACCATCGGCTGGCGCGCCGACGTCGAGCACGTGCCGACCTCGCGCCTGAAAGCCTTCTACGATACTTTCTACCACCCGAACAACGCGACGGCGATTCTGGTCGGCGATTTCGACCGCGCGACGGCGCTTTCGCTCATCGCCAAACACTTCGGGCAATATCCGCCTTCGCCGGAACCGATCCCCGAAGTTTACACGGAAGAGCCGCCGCAAGAGGGCGAAAGGCGCGTCACGATCCGCCGCGCTGGCGAAGTCGCGCTCGTGCAGATCGCGTTTCACACGCCGGCGGCGCTGGGCCAGACGAGCGTGCTGTCGAACGAGGAGCTGGCGCGCCGCGCGGCCAATCCGCCGATGGAGAACGACATCTTCCCGCTCGTCGTCCTTTCAACGGCCCTGTCACACGGGGTGACGAGCCGCCTCTATCAAGCGCTCATCGAAACCGAATTGGCCATCAAAGTTCATACGAATGTGGACCAGTTCCGCGATCCCGGCCTCTTCAACGTTTACGCGACGGTGCGGCCCGGAGTCGAGCCGCGCGCCGTCGAAGAGGCGATCTTGCGCGAACTCGATCGCGTCGCGCGCGAAGGGTTGAGCGCGGAGGAACTCGAGAAAGCGAAGCGGCAGATCTTGACCCATCTCGCTTTTGATCGTGATGGGACGTTCAACATCGCGCTTCAGATGTCGGAGGCAGAGGCCGTGGCCGATTGGCGTTTCTATCTCAACTATCCGAAGAACATCGAGCGCGTCAAAGCGGATGATACGCGCCGCGTCGCCGAGAAATATTTCACCGAAGACAATCGCACCGTCGGCCTTTTCATCCCGAAACAGGGGGCGGGCGGATCGAGCGCGATGATCGCCGCTCACGAACCGATCTCCGCTCGACCGCGAGCGACCATGACCAAAGCGCGGTCGGCTTGTTTTTACGATGAGGCTAAAGCCGGAAAGAGTCGAACCAAGCGGTTCGAATCGCGCGCGGATCGAGCCTCGCCGATAGCCGATCTTTCAGCGAGCGATGCGCCGCGCTTCTCCTCGCGCGTTGCGCGCGACGTGATGCCTAGCGGTGCGGTTTCGCTCGTCCTTGAAAACCGCGCCGCGCCGGTCTTCTCGCTCGTCGGAAGTTTGCGCGCCGGCTCTTACTTCGAACCGCGCGATCGCCCGGGGCTAGCGCGATTGACCGCCGAGATGCTCGAACGCGGCACGCGCCGCCGCACGAAATTAGAGCTTGCGAACGAACTTGAAAGGGCTGGCGCGCAGGTGAGCCTCAGCGCGGGACGCTTTGCGATCAGCATCGAAGCGCGAGCGCTCGCGCGCGATCTTGCGCTCGTAATCGGCGCGCTCGCCGAAGAATTGCGCGAACCGGCCTTTCCCGAAGACGAACTCGAAAAGCTCAAGCAACAAACCATCGCGCAGATACGGGAGCAGCAGAACAACACGCGCTATCGCGCCTTCGAGCGGTTCACGCAGATCGTCTATCCACGCGAGAATCCTTTCCATATCCCGCCGAGCGAAGAGCTGATCGCGAGCATCGCTTCGGTCACGACCGAGGACGTGCGCCGTTTTTATGAGAGGCAGTATGGCGGGCGCTCGCTCATCCTCGCCATCTGCGGCGATCTGGAGACGGCGCGCACACAGGAACTCATCCGCGGGGCTTTCGGCGACTTCGCCGGTCCGGCGAATATCGAAATCGAAGCGGCAGATCCAGAGCCGCTGGCCCAGCTCCGGCGCGAATTTGTGCGCGTTCCGGACAAGGCCAACATCGATGTCGTGATGGGCAAACATGCGCCGCTGCGCCGCCGATCGCCCGACTACCATGCGGCGCTTCTCGCCAATAACGCGCTCGGCCAATCGACGCTCTCATCCAGACTAGGGTTGCAAGTTCGCGATCGCGAAGGGTTGACCTACGGGATCGGCTCGCGCTTCTACTCGCCGGGACTGGTCGCCGGTCCGTGGTACATCGGCCTTTCGGTCAGCCCGGAGAATTTGGATCGCGCTACGGCTTCGGCGTTGAACGTTCTGCGCGAGTATGTCGCCAATGGTCTCACACCGCAAGAGCTGTCCGATGAAAAATCTTCAGCTGTGGGCTCCTTCAAGGTCTCGCTTTCGACCACGGCGGGGATAGCCGAAGCTATCTGGGAAGCGGAGTTTTACGGCCTGGGTCTCGACTATCTGGACCGCTACGGCGATCTGATCGAAGCCGTCACGTTGGATGAAGCCAACGCCGCGATCCGCCGATACTTCACGCCGGACGATCTGGCGATCGTGTTAGCCGGAGATTTTGAACGGGAGGATGAGGGGAACTAGCCGCTTTTGAAGTTGCCGCCGACGAGCCTCCACGCCCGATCGCGCGCCGAGGCGAGCGACTTTGAAGCGACTCAAAAAGGGGCGCCGGCATCGTGAAGCTTCACATCAGGCGATATGCGATCGAAGATCAATTTCGCCCTTTATCCAACTTCGCGATGATCGCATCGGCAAACTCCGCCGTGCTCGCCGTCCCGCCGATGTCGCGCGTGCGCACCTTGCCCTCGCGCAAGACCTCAAAAAGCGCATTCTGGATGCGATCGGCAGCCTCGCGCTCGTCGATGTAGCGCAACATCAGGATGCCCGATTGCAGAAGCGCCGTCGGATTAGCGATGCCGCGCCCGGCGATGTCTGGCGCCGAACCATGGACGGCCTCGAAGACGGCCCCCTGTTCGCCGATGTTCGCTCCCGGCACAAGCCCGAGCCCGCCGATCAATCCAGCGGCGAGATCCGAGATGATGTCGCCATAAAGGTTTTCGAGCAGCAAGACATCGAACTGCTCGGGGCGCATCACGAGCTGCATGCAGGCGTTATCGACTATTTTGTCGTCGGCTTCGATCTCCGGATATTCGGCGGCGACTCGATGGAAGCAATCGAGGAACAATCCATCGGAAAGCTTCATGATGTTCGCCTTGTGGACGGCGGTGACCTTGCGCCGACCTTCGCGCCGCGCGTATTCGAAGGCGAAACGCGCGATGCGCAGTGAGGCTTTTTCGGTGATGATCTTCAAACTCTCGACGACGCCCGGGACGACGACGTGTTCGAGCCCCGAATAAAGGTCCTCGGTGTTTTCGCGGACGACGACGAGATCGACTTCCGGGTAGCGACACGGGACGTTCGGCAGCGCCTTGACCGGTCGCAAGTTCGCGTATAGATCGAGCGCTTTGCGTAGTCCGACGTTGACCGAGGTGAAGCCTTTCCCGACCGGCGTCGTGATCGGCCCTTTGAGCGCGACGCGGTTGCGTTTGATCGAGTCGAGCAGTTCTTTCGGCAACGTATCGCCGAATTTCGCCAAAGCTTGCGCGCCGGCATAATGCGTCTCCCATTCGATCTCAACTCCCGCCGCCTCGATGATCCGCACGGTTGCGGAAGTGACTTCGGGACCGATGCCATCGCCGGGGATGAGTGTGATAGTATGTTTCATAGCGCATGACTTCGATTGTCGGGCGACTCATACAACGCAACGAATCTTATCAACAAGTCTGCCTCGATGAAAGACGTGGTGACAAATGGATCCAAAGCTGATGTCGTCATCATCGGCGGCGGAGTGATCGGCCTGTCGATCGCGCGCGAACTCGCCCGGCGAAAACTCGACGTCCTTTTATTGGAGCGCGGGCGGTTCGGAGCCGAAGCCTCTGCGGCGGCGGCTGGGATGCTCGCGCCGCAAGCAGAGGCCGATCGTGACGATGATTTCCTCCGACTCGCTTGCGCGAGCCGCGATCTCTATCCGGAATTCGCCCAAACCCTCTATGAGGAGACCGGCATAGACATCGAACTCGATCGGACGGGAACGCTCTATTTGGCCTTTACGGAGGAGGAGGCGCGCGAGCTAGAGAAGCGCTATCGGTGGCAGAAGAGCGCCGGTCTGGAGGTCGAGATCCTGAGCGCCGCCGAAGCCCTTTCGCTCGAGCCGAAGCTTTCACCCGAGATCCAAGCTGCGCTTCGTTTCCCGCGCGATTGGCAGGTCGAAAACAGGAGATTGATCGGCGCGCTCGTCTGCGCGGCCCAGAAGCTGGGCGCGAGGCTATGTGCCGACGTCGAAGCGACTTCCATCAAGATTGAAGGCAAAAGGGTCGAAGCCGTCGAAACTTCTACGGGAAGGGTTCACGCCGCGATGGCGATCATCGCCTGCGGGGCCTGGACCGATCTCATCAGATTCGGCGAGGGCGATCTGGGGGAACCGCTCATCAGACCCGTGCGCGGTCAAATGTTGTGCCTCGAAGCGCGCCCGCCCATCGTCCGCCACGTCGTCTATAGCCTGCGCGGCTATCTCGTCCCGCGACGCGATGGGCGATTGCTCGCCGGTTCGACCATCGAACGGGTCGGGTTCGATAAATCGGTCACCGTGCACGGGCTTCGCGAGATAATCGATCACGCGCTCGAGATCGCTCCCGAAGCGGCCGCACTGCCGGTGAGAGATTCATGGGCCGGATTGCGCCCTCAGACGCGCGACGGATGGCCGCTCATCGGGGCGAGCGAAGCGATCGAAGGGCTCTTCTACGCGACGGGCCATTATCGCAACGGCATTCTGCTCGCTCCGATCACAGGGAAGATCATCGGCTCCCTCATCTGCGGAGAAGAGCCTCAATCGTTCACTGAGAGGTTCACACCGGCGAGGTTTAAGATCAAGTGACGAGAGGTTGGCATGGTGGTCAAAATCGCACTCGCGCTCGCTATATCGCTTCTTTTGGACGGCGCGATTTCGGCGCAAGAACTCCCCGCCCCGCAACGATCTGAACAAGAGACAAACGCGCCCAAACTCCCTTCCGCTCGCGAACTCTATGAAGAGGCGGCGCGCTATGCGACCCGTCGCTTCGAGGAGTTCGATAAAAAGAAGCTGGCCTTCGATCGCAAGCTCTACGAAAAGACGCTGCAAGAGCAGCGCGAACTGGCACAAACGCGCGCCGCGCAGTTGAGCATGCGCCCGAATCTCGCCGGCGAGGATCTTTACTATTTGGGCCTGCTCTTCGATCTAGCGGGCCAAGCGGAAGGTTCACTCGATGCTCTGCGCCGCTTCTTGCGCGAGGCCAGCAACGCGCCTGGCGAGATGAAGCAAACGGCGCGCGTCATCATCGCGATCCACGCGGCTCAGCTCAAAGAACTTAAAGAAGCTGAACAGATGTTGGCCGAGTATCAGCGAAACGAACCGCGCAAAGCGCAAGAGATCTTCGCGCTCGAAAGGACCTTGACCTCGGCCTGCTATCAAGCGAAAGATGAGGATTGCGCGCTCCGGCATGCGCGCGCAGCTTTCGAAACGGCCAAACAGAGCTATGCGGCGCTCGACCCAGCGCAACGCGATCGGTTCTTGCTCGCCGCAGCCGATGATCTCTCAATCATCTATGCCCTTCACAATCAAAGGGACGAACTTCTCGGCGTGCTGCGCGAGTTGCAACGTCTGGGACTCAAGCTCCCGTCAGCCGAACTCTTTCGCCAAGCGACGCGGCGCTTGCGCAACTACGATGGCGCAGAGGCTGAAGATCTATCGAATCCCGAAAGGGCCATCCAGCAGAACGAAGAGAGCGCGCCTGCGCCGGAGATCCAAGCCGCCGAATGGATAGACACGAAACCCGTGAGACTCGCCGATCTGCGCGGGCGAGTCGTCCTGCTCGATTTCTGGGCCTATTGGTGCGGCCCATGCCTCGAAGCCTTTCCCAAATTGCGCGAATGGCATCAGAAGTACAAAGATCGCGGGCTGACGATCATCGGACTGACGAGGTATTACGGAGCAGAGCGCGGCATCCCGATGGCGCCGAAAGAGGAGCTGAATTTCCTCCGCGAATTCAAAAAGAGGTTCAAGCTCCCTTACGGCATCGGCATCGAAGCGACCGAGGAGACGGCTCTGCGCTATGGCGTAAGCTCGCTCCCAACCTCGATTCTGATCGACCGCCGCGGCATGGTGCGTTTCATCACCGTCGGGATCAACGATGAGGAATTAGATAAGCTCGGCCAGTGGATCGAGAAACTCATCGCCGAACCCGCGCCAGATGAGGCGCGCAAAGCTATAACGCAATGAGCTCTCCCCGAGAATCCCGAGCGACAGTTGCCACGGCGCATCGGGCGCAAAACTATAACGCGATGAACTCTCCTATGAAACGTGAAGATCCGACCGCTCGCGATTCGAGGCGAAGATTCGTTCGCGCCTTACATGTTTGGGTGGGATTGATCACAGCCCTTCCCATCCTCGCTTGGGCCTCGAGCGGCCTTCTTTACGCCTGGCCCGGCGCGATCGAAGGCGGGAGAGTCGAGCTCATCGATGCGGCGCGCATCCGCCTGACGCCGAACGAAGCGCTCGACCGAGCCAATAGTTTCGCCGGACGGAAGTTGCCGATCACCGCGTTGACGCTGCTCGTGCGCGAAGGGCGCCCGACCTATCAAGCGATCGGCGGGATGGGGGCCGATTCGCTGCTCATAGATGCTGAGACTGGCGAAGTGCGACCGACCCCTCCGCCCGATCTGCTGACGCGCTATTTTCGCCAAGCTCATTTCTATTTCTTTGCCGGAAGATGGCAGATCCCGCTTCTGATCTCGCTCTCTCTCCTTTCATGCCTTTCGGCCCTGACCGGAATCTACTTGCGATTGGCCCTTTGGAAGGGATCTGGCGCGCAACCGGCTCGCGCCTCGCATGATGGTTAACCGTTGCTTCGCGCGGCGCATTTCAGTTAAATTTTCGACTTAAGGAACAACCTAGGGCGGCCACCGGCGCATCAGTCTCAGGCTGCAAGTTTCTTACTAAGCTTATAGCGCTATGGAGAGCACTAACATCACCGTGACGATAGCTTTTCTGGCCGGGCTCGCATCATTCCTTTCACCATGCGTTTTGCCCCTCGTCCCCGGCTACATATCTCTGATCTCAGGCATAAGCATCGATCGGCTGAAGAGCGACGGCGGAGCATCGGCGCGGCGAGCCGTCATCATCAATTCGCTCGCTTTCAATGCCGGACTTTCGATGATCTTCCTGGCGCTCGGCGCCGCCGCCGGATGGATCGGCTCGTCCATCGTGGCCAATCCTTGGGTGCGCATTGCTGGTGGCATCATCATCATCATCTTCGGCCTCCACCTGATGGGTCTGTTGCGCATCAGCGCGCTCTACCGCGACACGCGCTTTCTATCGAGCGATAAACCGCGCGGCGTGCTCGGCTCATTCACGCTCGGCTTGGCGTTTGCCGCCGGCTGGACGCCCTGCATCGGCCCGATCCTCGGCGGGATTTTGGGTTTGGCAGCGACGACGGGCCACTGGCGATCCGGGTTGACGCTTTCGGCCTTCTACGCGGCGGGTCTCGCCGTCCCCTTTCTGCTAACTGGACTCGGCCTCAACCAGTTCCTCACCTTCTATAGCCGCTTCCGCAAGCATTTGCATAAGGTCGAAGTCGTCTCCGGCCTCGTTCTGGTCCTGATCGGAGCGCTCATCGCATCAGGATACGCGACTCGGCTGGCGAGCTCGCGCCTAGCTTCGGTGCTGCCCAATTTGGAGGCGTGGGTTGGGTCGCGCGCGAAGATCTCAACCGGCGAAAGCCCGACGCAGAAGAACGCCGCATATCCCTTAGCGCCAGACGTTCAATTCACGACGCTCGACGGGCGCACCGTCCGCTTGAGCGATTTTCGCGGGCGCGTCGTGTTGCTCAACTTCTGGGCCACATGGTGTCTGCCATGCCGCGACGAAATACCCGAACTCAATCTGATGCAGCGCGATATGGAAGCGCAAGGGCTGACGATCATCGGAGTCGCATGGGATGATACAGCCGAGGGAGTCAAGGAGTTCCAAAAGGAGATCCCGCAAAGCTATACCGTGCTGCTCGGCGGCGAAAACGTACAGCAACAGTTCGGCGGCATACCGAGCTTGCCGACGACCTTCATCATCGACCGCGAGGGGCGAATACGCCAGAAGATCATCGGCGCGCGCGATCGTTCTGGATTCGAAGCGGCGATTAAACCCGTGCTCGGCGCACAACTGGCCGAGTGAGCGAAAGGGCGATCATATGAACAGGCTCGTCATGGGCTTCCATCTTCTGCTCGCGCTCTGCGCTTCGACGATCGTCTGCGCTCAAGAGAGGCACGAGTACGCGCCAATCGAAGAGAGGACGATCGATTACGCCGACTGGACCTTCAAAAGCTTGCGCGACGGCTCGCCGATCAACTTTCGCACTTTCACCCAAGGGAAGAGGCTCGTGCTGGTCGTCTACTTCGCCCCCTGGTGCCCTAACTGGAGATACGAGGCGCCGATTCTGCAGAGACTCTACGAGAAGTATCACGCGCATGGCCTTGAGATCATCGCCATCAGCGAGTATGGCGCGCTTGATGAGACGCGACGCTTTTTCGGCGATCGCGGCTCGCCATATCCGGTCGTCATCGAATCCGAGACGCGCGAGGCGCGCGATAAAACGACGCATTACGCCTACCGCCAACGCTCGGGCGATAAACGTAACTGGGGATCACCCTACAACGTCTTCATCGAACCGGCGAAGGTCCCATCGCAAGGCGACATTCTCGCCGAAAAGGCTTGGGTCGCTAATGGGGAGTTGATCGAGGACGAGGCGGAGAGGTTCATTCGTGCAAAGTTGGGATTGGAACCGTCGAGCGCGCCAACCACCTCCGAGCGGAGAAATGCGGATGATCATTGTGCCATTGAACTCAACGCTCCAGCGAAGAAGCCTTGACCCATTCTATATCATGCCTCGAGCGACGCTCTCTTAGCCTTTGACCCATTCTATGATTCGAGCGATGCGAGCAGCAGGGCCGTGCGTGGCCCAGCCCGCGTTCGCTTTGACCCACTCTATAATTCGAGCGATGCTCTCTTCATTTAAAGCGATGAAGCCGGCTCTTCGCAGGTCCCCCCGCGCCCGATGAAGCGGACGCGGAGGGCGTCTCCTTTTCGGTTCATCGCTCGAAAGCTTCGAGCACTTCATCGGCGTGCCGCTCGACATCGACCTTATCGAAGATCTTCTTGATGCGCCCCTCTTCGTCGATCAAGAAAGTCTTGCGCGCATTTGTCCAGTACTCCTTATCGCCGAAGACATGTTTGCCGTAGGTCCCGTAAGCGTCTCCGATGCGATGATCGGGATCGCTCAAAAGCGTGAACGGCAGATTGTATTTCGATGCGAACTGGCGGTGCGACTCTTCGGTGTCGAGCGAGACGCCGAGCACTTTGATCCCGCGCTCTTCGAATCGAGCGTAAGCATCACGGAACGAACAGGCCTCTTTCGTGCATCCGGGGGTGTCGTCCTTCGGGTAGAAATAGAGGACAACCCTTTTGCCGCGGAAATCCGAAAGCTTGATCTCGTTCCCATTCGCATCGCGCGCGGTGAAATCCGGCGCGAGATCGCCTTCTTTGAGCATGATGAGAGCCTCCTATTCGAGAATCATCTAACAACGTGCAACGATCATTTTAACCCGAAAGCTCACGCGCCGAAATCGTTCCAGATCGAACGCAAGGCTTCAGCGAAGGATTGATAGAGATGGTGAGTTTCACTGCAACCATCGGCCTTGACTTGGTAGAGATTGAAGTCAGGAAGCGACAAGCAACTGAGCGGCGATGCTTCGTTATAGGCCGTATCGATGCCGATGGCGCTATGAAAGATATAGATCCCATGCGTCCCCAAGCGTCCGATGAGCGGCAGAAGAGGGGTTGGCGTATGACCGAAGACGCAAGTCTTGCCGCGATAGTGTTTGAAGAACTCGGCGTCGCGCGTCCACAGCAGATGTTGTGGCGGAGTCTCGCGCGGATGCTTGTTCCGCTCCAATCCGGCATGCACGTAGATGGCGAAATCGTCCTCGAAATAGAAGGGCAACGAGCGCAAAAAGTCCACGTGCTCTGCGGGCACGGCCTCGCGCAGCATGCCCCGCGCCTTGTCATCCGGGATTTCCGGAGTCAGGGCCTTCCCGGTATACTGCTCGAAAGTTCTTTCGCTGCCGACTCCGGCGCGTCTCCAATCCGAAGATAGGCCATCGAGGAAGTCGAGCATCATCTGCTCGTGATTGCCGCGCAGGACATGTACCTGATCGGCGCCGCCCCGCAGGGCGATGAGATCGGCTATCACGCCGGGCGAATCTTCGCCGCGATCGATCAAGTCACCAAGAAGGATCAAACGATCCGCATGCGCGTCGCGCGGCAAGATCTCGAGCAGCGCGCGAAGCTGTTTGCGACGCCCGTGGACATCGCCGATGACGAAACTTCTCATCACGCGCCCTCCCGCGCGCGTTGGCGCGACGTTTCGAGACGCGCGATGATCTGTTCGAACCGCCGATCCTCGCGTAAAGGCGCGAGGTTCGGATCGGTGCGGAACCAAGGGAGATTCTCATTGCCGAGATCGATGGAGCGTTCGAACCAGGCGAAAGCTTCGTCCCTCTCGCCTTCTAGGGCATAGGCGGAGGCGAGCCAGTAAGCGACATCCGGATCCGCTTGCGCAGCTTCACGCACCCTTTCGGTCAGCATGGCGCGCGCCGCTTCGTGCTCGCACCGTGCGCTGAGAACGATCGCCAACAAAGGGCGAATGCCATCCATCTGCGGATGGCGCGCGAGCACTTCACGCAAGGTATCGGCGGCGACCTTCAACTCACCTCGGTAGTAGTGGATGAGCGCGCGGAAGGTCTTGATCAGCGGATGGTCCGGTTCAAGCGCGCTCCCCCGCGCAAGAGCCAGCAGGGCGTCGTCATATCGCCCTTGATACATGAAGATGCGCGCTCGATTGTAGCTTACGACGACCGCTTCCGCCGGATTCAAACGCAACATCCGATCATATTCGCGCAACGCTTCATCATATTCGCCATCGAGGCGATGGATCATCGCGCGGACGAAATGGACGCCGACATCGTTCGGCGCTTCGCGACGGAGGCGTTCGGCTTCGGCGCGCGCCTTCTCCTTCTCGCCGCGGGAGAGGAAGATGAAGACCATGTGCATGCGCGCTTCGATCAGCGTCGGCTCGATCTCGAGCGCGCGGATGAAAGCCTCCTCGGCGCGCGCGTAATCTTCCGGATTGCCCGATCCCTTGATGACGCGATTCGCGTAAGCCGCGCCCAATCCGGAATGGGCGAGCGCAAAACGCGGATCGAGTTCGGTGGCGCGCTCGAAGTGGTTGATGGCGGCGTTTAAATCTTCGCGCGCGAGCGTATGGTAGATGAAACGCCCTAAACGATCGCGCCCCTTCAAATATTCCTCATAGGCGTCGGCGCTCGGCATCGCATGCTCCAGCAGACCGATCTGCTCGTCCGTGCTCAACTCTATACTCAGCCGTTCGACGATCTGCTGGGCGATGCGATCCTGTATGGCGATGACATCGTCAGCCGAAGCGTCGATGCGATCGCTCCAGAGTATCTCGCCGGTGGCGACGTCGAGCAATTGCGCGTTGACGCGGAAGCGCCTCTCAGAACGCAGGAATCCGGCATCGAGCACCGCATCGACGCCTAGCTCGCGACCGACCTCGCGCGGATCGCGCGTTTGCCCTTGATACTTGGCGATGAACGAAGACGGTCGCACGATGAGCGAGCGTAAGCGCGCTAGCTCCGTGATGACCGCATCGGCGAGCGAGAACTCGTAGAAATCCACCGCCGGATCGTTGTTCAAGTTGCGAAAAGGGAGGATGGCGACGCTCTTGACCGTCTCACCTTGGCTCGGCGTCTGATCGGGCGTCCTCTTTAACGTAGAAGGGGATGGCTCTTTCGATCTCCCGATGAGCCTTCGCCACCAGTGGCGGATCGCCTCGCCGAAAGGCGTGCTGATGTGACGAGGCGCGACCGCCCCGATGAGATCCTCTTGGACCGGATCGGATGCTCCGAGTTCGCGCATCACAGCGCGCAAATCGTCGCGAAATTCGGTGATCGTCTGATAGCGATCTTTCGGATCCTTCGCCAACGCGCGATCCACGATCTGTTGCAAACGAGGCGGTACTGGCCCAGAGCGAAACTCGGCGATCGGACGCGGCACGTCATGGAGGACGGCATAGCGCACTTCGACGCTCGTCTTGCCGCGAAAAGGCCATGTGCCTGTCAGCATCTCGTATAACAGCACGCCAGTCGAGAAGATGTCCGTGCGATGATCCGAAACCTGCCCGCGCGCCTGCTCCGGCGCCGCATAGGTCGCCGTCCCGTAGGGCACGCCGAGTTCCGTCAGATGGAGATCATGCGCGCTGCGCCCGCCCTCACTGAGAAGTTTAGCTAAACCGAAGTCGAGCACCTTGACCTGGCCCGATCTCATCACCATGACGTTGCCGGCTTTGATATCGCGGTGGATGATGCCGCGCGCGTGCGCAGCGGCCAGCGCATCCGCGACTTGAATGGCGATCGAAAGCGCGCTCCGCAATTCCAGCGGACGCCCGGCGACGAGCTGCCGCACGTTCTTCCCCTCGACGTACTGCATCACGATGAAATGCACGCCGTTCAGTTCGTAGAGGCCATAGATCGTGCAGATGTTCGGATGGTCGAGCGCTGAAGCGAGCTGCGCCTCGCGCTCGAAGCGTTTGAGGCTAGCGGCGTTGGACGTCAATTCCGGCGCGAGCACTTTAATGACGACCGGGCGATTTAGCCGCGTGTCGATCGCCTTATAGACCGTGCCCTGTCCGCCCGTGCCGAGCTTCTCCGTGATCTGGTAATTGAGCAGCTTTTGCCCAATCATCTCGCAACCGGGGATTCAGCGCGAGCGCTGCGCTGAGAGGTCTAGGCTCCGATCCGCTCGACTTGCGCCTTCGCCAACTCACGGTTGGCTTCAATCGTGAACCGTTCAACCGCGCGGCGGATCGCCCCAGCCCGAACCGAGATAGACGCCATCCTGCACGATGCATGGCACGGTCGGATCGCCGCCCGAATAAGCGAGCATCTCAGCACGTCGCGCGCGATCGTTCTGCGCATCGTATTCGATGAAGGGGATGCCTTTAGCCGCGTAATACTCCTTGGCCTGCTGGCAATAAGGGCATCCCGGTTTGGTGTAAATGACAAGAGCCATGCTTTTACCTTCCCCCGCGAAACCGATAGTTTATCAACGATGCCGCGAGTTTGCACCTTAGCTTAAGCGCCCTTCACGCGAAAGCCGGATCTCGCCATAATGCTTCGTGGGAAGCCGATTGAGCATGAGCGGGATCGAGGTGAATTCTCGAATGGGAGCTGAAGCGATCATCATCGGAGCTGGTCCAGCCGGACTTTCCGCCGCATTGTGGTGCGCCGATCTTGGGATCGAAGCGCTCGTCCTCGAACGCCGCCCTGAGATCGGCGGGCAATTGCTCTGGATTCACAACGCGGTGAAGAACCATCTAGGTTCCACCGCTCAGAACGGGCGCGAACTGCGCGACAGGTTCGCCGCTCAACTCGCCACATTCGCCACGCCGATCCTACTGAACAGCGCAGTGGCCAAAGCCGATTTGACGGCGGGCAGGATCTGGTTGGAGAGCGGCGCACAGCACGAAGCGCGCTTCATCATCATCGCGACCGGGTTGCGCCGCAAGCGGTTGAACATCCCGGGCGAACGCGAATTCGAGGGGCGCGGCGTCGCCATTTCGGCCACCCGCGACCTCGACTCCTTCAGCGGCAAAAGGGTCTGCATCATCGGCGGCGGCGATGGCGCGGTCGAGAACGCGCTGATGCTTGCCGAGGTCGGCGCGCGCGTAACGCTCGTTCATCGGCGAGCTGAACTCCGCGCGCGCCGCCAATTCATCGAGCGGTTGCATCAAAAGCCCAATATCGAACTCATCACCGAAGCCGTAGCGCTTCGCATCCTCGGCGAACAGACTGTAAAGGGCTTGGAGATCGAACGGCGAGGCGTGCGCCTGACTTTGCCGACCGACGCCGTCCTGATCCGCATCGGTTTCGCGCCGAACACCGAGCTCTTCCGCGAGCAACTCGAACTCGACGCTCAAGGTTACGTGCGCGTCAATCGCGAACTCGAAACGACGATCGAGAACGTCTTCGCCATCGGCGATATCAGCAACCCATCAGCCCCAACGATCAGCGGGGCCATTGGCGATGGGGCGACCGTCGCCAAAGTGATCGCCGAGCGCATGAGGCATCAAACCTGATCCGGATATCCGCCTTCGTTCGCGCCGGAGCCTTTTGCGAGACAGCGCGCGCACAGTTCGCCTTCCAATGCGCGTTTTCGCTCCTCGCGCTGTTTTTCGGGCGTCCCCGAAGCGAACGCTTCGAACAGAGCGTAAGGCGTCGCCGAAACCAAACGCAACTCCCACGCTTCAAATCCGCCGCGCGCTGGCCGCGCAAACCACATCGCATCGAGCGGGAAGTCGCGCACCGGCGAGCTTTCGAAGATGGGTTCGCCCGATTCCGCGATCAACTGCGCGCGCGTCTCCGGTCGCATCAAGACTTCGCGCAACTGCCACCCGTGTTTGCGGTAAGTCTCCAACGTTCGCTGAAAAAGCTCCAAAGGATTCGTCATCTATCTTCGCCCTTTGACAGCATGAGCTCTAAAGCTCCTCTCCGCATTAATGAGCCGATTCAATATTGGCCTAAAGTCGAGTCACGGCCAAGCCACACGACGTTGACCTGCAGCCCATCGCCCTCTATCATGCTCACGCTAATCCGATGGGCGATAAGACGAAAGAGCGCACCGCGCCATTCTATCTCGCCTTAGAAGAGGCGCTTCGCCGTCGCGGCTTGACGCTAAATGAGGTCTGTCCGCCCGATGACGCGCTAGCCCGGCGCGCGCTGGAAGAATATGGCGCGATCTTCCTCGCTTGCGAAAGGGTCTGCGTACCGCACCGCGTCATCTTCCGAGACGAGGCCGAGGTCGGCGACTTTCAGCAGCGCGCTGGAGCGCGAACCGAGATCTTCGGCGGCGTCCCGGTCACGCTACAGCCAGCCGCGATGGAAGCGCTGATACTCGCCCGCGAGGAGTTACAAGGAGCGGGGCTTGACCTTACGCCGCGCGGCGGGCTCGAAGCTTCGCGTCGGACCTACTCTGACACGCTGCGCCTATGGCAATCGCGCGTTCTGCCGGCGCTTCGCCACTGGACCGACCAGGGGCGCCTTCTGCCCGAAGAGGCGGAGAGGATAAGGCGCTTGTCCCCGCACGAACAAGCGATGATCATCCTCGATTATGAGGCGCGCGGGCTTTTTTTCAGCAAATGCTTCTCCAAACCGATCATGCGTTCGGTGGCGCTTCCCGGCGCTTCCCAACACTTGACGATGCTCGCCCTCGACATTAACGAATTCCAAGATGCGCGCGTAAGGCACGTATTGATGCGCCACGGATGGTTTCAGACCGTGCTCGACGACCTGCCGCATTTCACTTTCCTGGGCTTGGAAGAGAACGAATTGCCGCATCATGGGTTAAAATCGATCCGTTCTGCCGACCAGATCTTCTGGACGCCAGATTTAGGTGATGAAAACGTTTCGATCGACTCGTAAGGAGAACGGAGATGGCTTATTGCGCCGCTTGTGGGACGGAGAACGCAGAAGGGCTGCGCTATTGCATCCGTTGCGGAGCGATGCTGCCGCCGCAACCGGGAACTTGGCGCATGACTGAAGAAGGACAACGAACACAGCACGGCTCCGTCAACCAAACCTCGCCTCCGCTTACCTATCAACCGCAGGTGCCGCCACAATATCGAGCATCTGATGGCGAACCGATCCATCCGGCGATCCCGGCGCTGATCAGCTTCATCTTTCCGGGGCTTGGGCTCCTGTTCGTGCCGAACAAGGTCGGGTTGGCTATAGCGATCTTCATCGGCTATGCCGTCGGGATAACCATCTATAGCATAGTCGCCGCTCTTCTCCTCTTCGTTGGAGTCGGCCTATGTCTGTTTTTGTTCATCCCGGTCATCAACGTCCTCATCGCTTTGCACTCTTACGATGAGGCGGCTAAAGCATCAAACGGTAAGTATCAACCCATTCTCTTCAAGTAGGGCGATGCTCTTCAGCATCACGCACAGCTTATACCATGCCTTGATGGCGCTCGGCAGCCTCGTCTGCCATCAGGCGCCGGAGCGCTCGCCTCATCTATGGCATGTGCAGATACCGCTTTGCTGGCGCTGCAGCGGCATACTCTTTGGATCTTTGGCGCTCGTCGCCTCGACCATCGTTTGCCGGCGGCTGCCCCCGCTTCGCCTGAGCCTCGCTTTCGCCCTGCTGATGCCGCTCGATGTCGTGGGCGCGATCTTTGGCTTGTGGAAAGGGCTGAACGCGGCGCGCTTCATCACCGGCACCCTGTGGGGCGTTTTCGGCACGAGCGCCATCTTGCAGCTCGCGCTCCGTCCAAAGCGAAATGAACCGGCTCCGCCAAACAGGCCTCTGGAGCTTGAATCCCAAACATCTCTCCCGCCGTTTACGCCATCAAATTAACGCGATCGGCACCGCCATTTATTCCGCCGATCGAGCCGTGCTAAACTTGCGCGCAACAAGCGCCCACAAACGCACGAGCGCTTCCCATCTTCCCCCCTCTGCGTTTGCGGGAAGAGTTTTACGCAGAGCCGCCCTCCATTCCCTGGAGAGCGACCCTTGATCCCGACTAGAGGGTCAGACATGGAAGTTCCGCAGATCATCGCCGGACGGTTCCGTATCGAACGTGAGATCGGGTGCGGGGGGATGGGCACCGTCTACCGCGCGACGCATATCGCGCTGGAGAGGACCGTCGCCATCAAGATCCTCAAATCGGAGTTCTCGGCGTGTAAAGATGTCGCCGAGCGGATACTGCGCGAAGCGCGGACGATGGCGCGACTTCGCCATCCACACGCCGCTATGGTCTTCGACGTCGGCCAGCTAGACGATGGGCGCCCTTTCATCGTCATGGAGCATGTCGAAGGTCAAACGCTCGCCGAACGCATCGCGCGCGAACGCAAGCTCGCTCCGGCGACGGCAGTGAAGATCGCCGCAGAGATCTGCGAAGCGTTGGCCGAAGCCCATTCGCTGGGGATCGTGCATCGCGATTTGAAACCTTCAAATATCATACTGAGCGCGCGCGGCGCAGTCGTGCTCGATTTCGGCGTCGCGAAAGTCCTCCAAACTTCGACGGAAGCGACGCGCACACACGCGACCACGGAGTCCGGGATCATCCTCGGCACGCCGCGCTACATGTCGCCCGAACAATGCATGGATCTGCCGGTCGGGCCGGCCAGCGATCTTTACAGCCTCGGCGTCATCCTCTACGAAATGCTGGCCGGACGCCCGCCCTTCATTGATCCTCTGCCATCGGTCGTGCTGGTCAAGCAGGCGACCGCGCCGCCGCCGCCGCTGCCGCGTTTTCGCGCCGATCTACCGCCAGCCCTCGTGCGCACAGTGCACGCGCTTCTGGCTAAGGATCCAAACGATCGTCCGAGATCAGCAAACGAAGCGCGTCTACTGCTTCAAAAGAGCATCGCCACGCGAAGCTCCGAAAGCGGCTCATTTCCGCTCGCCTCGACCATAGATTTTTTGAACGAAAAGCGCTCGCTCCCTTTTCGCCTCTTCTGCTTTCTTGCGATCGCACTCGCGTTGAGCGGCGCCTTTTTCGTACGCGCTACCGATGATGAGAACGGGCCGGACCAGGCGCATCACCCTCGCCCTCAGACGCTCGCGCAGCATCAACCGAACTCCACTCCCATTCAAACCAACTCGGATGACGCCCCGCCACAACGATCTGCGTTCACCTCGCTCTCCCTGACGACGCGCCACGGCAGCCCCTATTTGGAGATCGCAGAGGATGAGGGAAGAGGCGTAAAGCGCATCAGGCTCGGCGATACGACTTGGCGGACTGCGCATTGGCGTGTGGGCTTTACTGACGTAGACGGCGACGGCGAATACGAAGTGCTATGCACGGGCGAGCGCAAGGACGGGCGCGCGCGTCGTTATGTGCTTTACGTTCCGCGCAAGCGGCGCGCCTTCAGCCTCCAAGTCAAAGCGAATGCGCTTGAAAATCGCTCGCCCAGCCCTCCCGACGTAGCGCGCTTACGACTTTTGAGCGAGAAGGCCCAGAAAGCTCGTCCGGCTTCGAATTAGAACAGGTCCAGCAACCTGCGCCCGATAGAACAGAGCACATCAAGTAGCGTGTGAAGAGCCGCTCCCCACCATAATCCGATGAACGCTGCCCAGATCGCGCGACGATCGAGACGGGCATCGACATGATCCGCCAGCAACTGCCAAGCATGTAATAGATCGCTCAAATTCGACGCTTTTCCGGCAAAGAGGACCGAATGCAAGTAAAGCGCCGTGAAAGCTAACAGGACGACCATCCCCGTGAAATAGAAGACGCGGATGATCGCTCCGAAGAGGAGACCGTGCGACCAACGCGATCGATGCGCGAAGGCGATTCGATACGGCCACCAGATGAAGCGAAACGGCCCCCAGCGCCTGTATTGCCTTGAGGCGGTGTCGAGATCGGGACCGAACATGACCCCGCCGAAAAGCGTCGCGCCGACCACCAGCGCGCTCAGTGTCAGCTCGTGCGTCAGCGCCCAAGCGATGAAGGCCGTTGGTCCAAGAGAGAGGAGAGTGACCCGATCATGAGTTCTTCCCGAGGGCATCGCTACTTCGCGCTCATTTTGGAAGATTCATGTGACCCATCATTCGGAAGACAGGAAACTGTTGCTTCGCGCCGTATGATCGAAAGAGTACTGGTAGGTGAAGCCGGGCAATCGAATCGGCTTGACGAATTGCACATGGGCCTCCATGCGACCGCCGCTCTGCTGAGCTTTAATCACCGCGTCTGGGGGGACGCCATATTGCTCGCTACCAGCTCTTATCTCTTTAACCACCCAATCCGCCGTCTTCCCCGTCGCCGCGGCGATATTGACCTTCTCCTGCATGAAATCTTTGAAACCGTAGGCCTGAATGGCTACGGGCACATACTGCATCAGGGAGTAAGCCGCCAGACCGATCAACGCCATGACGATGACGAATTTCAACATCGCTCCGCCGCGTTCGCACGATGTGTGCGCTCTCGAAGCTCCCGAACCCTCACCGCTTCTTTTCACGCCAAGCGCTCGGTTCATGTGAATCTCCTCCATCTAGTCTTTCAGCGCAGCCTGCAACGCCGCTTCTAGAAGTGATCTATCCACCTCTTGTCCATCGACGATCCGCGCGCGACCGATCCGCTCGAGAAGCACCCATTTGATACTTCCCCCGAACGATTTCTTATCGAGGCGCAGCGCTTGAAGGATGCGCTCAAAATCCAGATCCTTCGCGCGCGGCAGTCTTCCGGCGAGCTTGATCGCCGCGCGCAGTTCGTCCAGCTCGCCCCGATCGAGCAATCCCAATCGCGCGGAGATCTCTCCGGCAGCCAACATGCCGTAGCCGACCGCCTCGCCGTGACGGAAACGGCGATAGTCGGTTGCCGCTTCGAGCGCGTGCCCGATCGTATGGCCGAAATTCAAGATGCGACGCGAAAGGTGATCGGTGCGCGTCATCTCCTCGCGTTCATCACCAGCAACGATGTTCGCTTTGAAAGCGCAATGCGCAGCAATCAGATCCGCCAAAAGCTCCGTTTCGCCGAGCGGCTCGCCGCTCATCAACAACGCGCGCGTCGCATCGAACAACCGCCGATCGCCGACGGCTCCATGCTTGATCGCTTCACACCATCCAGCCGTCAACTCGCGCTGCGGTAGCGTGCGCAATGTCTCCGGATCGATGATAACTGCGCGCGGTTGATAAAAGGCTCCGACCAGATTCTTCCCGGCGCGCATATTGACGCCGGTCTTCCCGCCCACCGAAGCATCTATCTGGGCGAGCAGAGTCGTCGGCACTTGGACGAACGCGAGACCGCGCAAGTAGAGCGCGGCGACGAAGCCGGCCAGATCGCCGACGACTCCACCGCCGAACCCGATGATGACATCGCTCCTTTCAAAACGCGCCTCGCACAGAAACTCCAAGGCGCGCTCGGCAGTGCGTAACGTTTTGTGGCGCTCGCCTTCCCCCATCAGCCAACGATAGACTTCAAAACCGCCGAGGCGAAGGCTCTCGCTAAGGCGCGCACCATAGAGGCCCCAAACCCGCTCATTGGAGATAACGACCGCACGCCGCGAATATGGCCCGACGACCGCGCGCACCCTCTCCCCCACACGCGCGAGCGCTCCGGCTTCAACCTCTATCTCATATTCTCCGGCGCGTTCCGGCGTTCTCACAGTGACGCGCCTTCTCCTCTCAACCCCCTGCATCATCATCCCACCTGTAGAGCTTCCACCATCATCTCCGCCATCGACTCGTAATCGAGTTCGCCTGCGCCGATGAGCGGGGCGAGTTCTTCCAGATGATAACGCGCTCCTGTATTCCAGACATCGATCAACTCATCGCGAGCGCGCCGACTCCGCCACCAAGCCCGACCGTAGCGCGTGCGTAAGCGATCGCGCCAAATCAGCGCGAAACACTGCGCGCGCAATTCCGTCACCGCATCCCAGCCAGCTTCGATGTCGAGCCAGAAGGTCGCCTGCTCGTAACGGAACCCGGTCGCTTCGCTCAACGAAGAGGCGTAGCTCTCCTTCTGCGCTTCGCCGACGTTCGTCCCTCCCACCGTCTCTGTGAATACGCGCAAAAGAGCGCAACGACGCCGAGCGTCGTGGAGCTCGAGAAGCGCAACGGCGCGCGCGACCGCTTGCGCTTCGGTCGGCGTCAAACCACGATGCTCGGTTATCCAACGCGGATCGAGCCATAGATGGCGGAAAAGCGCCGCATGCCCCTGTTCGGTCGCGCGCTCTGGCGCATACACGAACTCGGGATAACGATCCGCCATCTCGGGCGAAAGCCAAACGAAATACTGCGCGCGACCAACTTCGCTAAAAAGTCGCAAGTAACGCGACAATCCGCCGGACCGCCCTACCACGAGGCGCACATCGCGTGGCGGATCGACGGCAAAACAGGCAGCTTCTTTTGCCCCTTCCGGTCCGATCTCGACCACGAGATCGGCCAACCGGTCCAACTTTACGTGCAAAGCTTCGACCGCTGCACGCCAGATCACGTCGAGCCCTTCGGCGGGGAAGAGACCGTCAAATGGCGCTAAGCGACGAAAACGGAGTTCATCCGCATAGCTCAGGTCGGGCGCATAGGCAGCTTCTGCCTGCAGATGCTCACGCAATCGCGCCGCATACACCTCAGCCGTCCGTTCGAGGAACCTGTCAGCTACCGCCACCAGAGCGCTGAAAGCGGTCGGCAATGCCGCCTCGCGCAGCGCAAGATGGTTTGCCGACCCGAGGATGCGCGCCTCTTCATCGAAGAGCGCATAGCGCGCGCATCGCAAATCATCGCAAGGCCCAAGGGCATTCAGCGCCTTGAGCGCGAGGGCGCGGCGGCGGAAGACATCGCTCTCCTCCGCGATCTCATCACAGGCCTCTTCCCAGCGTTTCGACGCTGCACGTTCGCAACGCGCAAGCTCTTCCGAAACAGGCCGCGCGGCCTCTTCGAGACGCAGGAAACGGACCGCCGATACGAGCCTCTCCAACGCCAGCCGCTCGGTCGCTGCCCCTTCCGGAGCGCTTTCAAGATGCTGCGCCAATCGATCAAGCGCTTCTCGCGTCCATAGATCGGCGAAACGTTCGTGAAGCGGCTCTTCGTCGGATGAGCCTCTTCCCAGCAATCGTTCGAACTCGCGCCGTCCCTTTTCGGCCCAATAGGCCCCGTATTCACGACGATAAACGCCTATCTCCATCTCGCGTTCGGCCCCTGACCTCGGCGTGATAAGGGCCGATTGTAACACGCTCACAGGCACGCCCAAGATCGCCCTCGAGGCGCCCGTCTCTGGCAACGACGCGCTTGACAACCATCTTACAGGCACGCCCAAGATCGCCTTCGAAGGAACGGGATCTGAAGCAAGCGAGATGATCATTTCCGGGTTGGATCGATGAAATGGCGCGGAACAAAAAGCGGGCGCGACAAACTTGGGGAATGCCGCACCCGCTCTCTAATATGTGGTTACTGTCCTCACCCCAGCAACCACCGAGACGGAGGATCCACCAACCGTCTCTCTTGCCCCATAATATACACCGCAATGGCCGTGCCATGCAAGCCCTCCTTCCGGCCATCTTCTAACCCTCAATCTGACAAGGTCTTACGCTCCCTCCGATGAACGCCAAGCGCGGCGGGAAGCTGGCGGAATGTAAAAGTTACACTCACAACCGAGTAACTTCTTCACCCACTGTCACCTATTTTCCGCCTCCCCGAGATCGTCGGGGCGAAATAGATGCGCCACAGAAAGGCGAAGAAGATGGAGATGGACGCTGGATGATGCGCTCCGTCTAACCGAAATCAATGAGCTGTAGATGGCGGGATCATGAAGCTGCCGAGGTCGCGCCCGCCGATGCCGCCGTCTAACCGAAATCAATGAGCCAGTAGATGGCGAAGCGCTCCCATTCTCTCTTCAGGCTCGCCATAATTTTCGCGATAGTCATCCATGCTGCGCTTTATCACATCGAGCGCTTCAGCGCGACCATAGACGTCGATGATCTCGACTCGACGCGGGGCTTCGTTCGGCAACTGTTTGTAACTGAGGAAATAGTGCTTGAGCCGGTCGATCAAACCTTTCGGGCATTCATCGATCTCTCGGATGCGTCCGTAAACGACGTCGGATTCGAGGACGGCGATGATCTTATCGTCAGCGTCGTTGCCATCTATCATGCGTAGTCCACCGATGGGGCGCGCGCGCACGAAGAAGTTGCCGTGCGCCGCAGTCTTCTCCGTCAGCACGCATATGTCCATCGGATCGCCATCGCCCTTGATATCCTTCAAGCCCGTGCGCTGGCGGCACAGTTCCGCGACCGCTTCGCCGCAAAAGGTCTGTGGGATTAGCCCGTAAAGCGTCGGGCAGAAGGATGAGAACCTTTGCGGGCGATCGACGCGCAAATGGCCCGAGATCTTATCCAGCTCATACTTGACCGCATCCGTGGGAACGATCTCGATGTAGACGTTGACCGTCTCGGGCGCTTCTTCGCCGGGCGACACGCCGTGCCACGGATGCGCTTGAAAAAGCAGGGTGAATAGATTGTGAAGCTTCGTCTCTCGCGTCGTCATCTCACAACTCCTCTAGCGAAAAAAGTTCGGCGATTCGTCTCACCGACGAAGAGATGGTTCCTTCTCGTCCAACCTCTTTCCCACACACGCGAAAGGAGCCCTCCCTTCAAACAAAAGGCTCGAAGGCCGTGAGGGGAAGCGGTGAGCAGAAAGAGATCTTTTCACCTGCGGAATAGGCTGCGCCTTTCTGGAAGCAAACGCACGGGGACGCGCACGCGATTCCCATCGCGCCAGACCTCAACCTGCACCACATCTCCGACCTCGTGCCGATCGAGGATGCGCGTCAGGTCATCGCGATTACGCACGCGCTCGCCGTCGATCGCGACGATGATGTCGCCGAGCACATAATCTCCGTCCGGCGTGACAGAAATGCCGCGCAGACCAGCCGCTGCCGCCGACCCTCCCTGCTCGACCTGCACGATGATCACCCCCTCATCTATCGGCAGTCCGAGTTCTGGGCGAACATCGCGCGTGTAGATACCAAGCTTGGGGCGTATGACGTAACCGTTGTTGATAAGCTGAGGCACAACGCGCTTGGCGACATTGATGGGAACAGCAAAGCCCACGCCGGCGAATGCTCCCGATGGGCTGATGATCTGCGAGTTGATCCCGATCATGCGCCCATGCGAATCGAGCAGCGGTCCACCGGAATTGCCCGGATTGATGGACGCATCGGTCTGAATGGCTTCGATCAAACGCCCGGTCGCTTGCGAATAGATCGGACGCTGTAACCCGCTGATGATGCCTGTCGTCAGCGTCCGATCGAAACCGAAGGGATTGCCGATCGCCAGAACTTTCTGCCCGACGACCAACTGGTCCGAATCGCCAAATGGGATCACGCGCAAAAGGTTGCGCGGCACGTTATCGACCTTTATCACGGCCAGATCCGTATCGGGATCGCGCCCGACGACGCGCGCGCGATAGACCTTATCGCCGCCAAAGCTCACCAACACTTGTCGCGCGTCGGCGATGACGTGATCGTTCGTTAGAATGTGCCCCTCCTCATCGATCACCGAACCGGAGCCGGTCCCTTCCCGCGGCACGGGATCGAAAAGGCTTCGCCCACCGGAGATCGAGGTGATCGAAACGACTCCGGGTGAAACCGCACGATAGATCTCGATGTTGTTGCGCTCATCGGTCGCGACCGATGGATCGGTGATGCCCGCTGGCGGCGTTTCGCTGAAAGGAGCCCCATTCGATTGAAAACGGCGGTTCCAATAGTTCAGACTCGAAATCACTATCGCCGCGACAAACGCTGAGGTCAAAGCGATCAGTAGGATCTGTCGCACAGAGAGTTGATATGTGATCTTTGGCCGCAAGCGATCAACCATCCTTCACCTACCCACATGAGAAGACTTTAATCAACCAAGTTCTAGCAAGCTATTTTCCCCCTTCCGCGCCTCGATCCGCAAGTTGTTCGCGCCAGCACCGCGCCCCACAAAGCCGATCGCCAACCGCACTCATCCCCACAAGAACCTATTATTAACGCTCCGAACGCGACGACGATGTGACCTATAAAACTGCACTCATCGCCGTAAGAGGTTATCCTTCGGGCAGCAGGTCTTTACGAGATCCTTGGCTGGATGAGATGTATACGTCCGGGCAACAGCTCTCTAAGGCTCGCCGCTGAAACTCGCCCGATCTTTACACTACGCGATATGACATTAAGAACGCGCTCCGCCTCTTGCAGGATTGCCGCTGGAACTCGCCCGATCTTTCACTACCGCAGGAGAGAGAGCGAAAGGCGATTGAAGAGTTGCGCCATAAGGGCGATCGGTTCGTAATCGAAGGCGGAAAGCGCCGTCAGCCCATGCAGAAACATCAGGGCGAGGTATAAGCCCAACGCGAGCGCGAGACCACGCCGTGCGAGCGCGCGATCATACCAGCGATATAACACCCAAGCCGCAAACGCGCCGATCGCCAACTTGACGGCGAGAAATGGCCCTTCCCCACACTCGAGCAGACGCGACATCACAAAATTCCCCTCCCGCGCCACGCCCATCCGCACCCAATACAGGGTCAATTGCGCGTCCAGAAGGTTCAAAGAGAAGAGTAGAGAGCATTTCGCTAAAGCGCGCACGCGCCTTCACCTCCGATAAACCCGTTTAAACCGCCCCCTTAACGACAGAGCCCCGGTCCGGGTGGACCAGGGCTTTGTGAGGGGAGACGATGAATCGTTCTCTTTACCTTAAGATAGACGACGAATCGTGCTCCGTTTCCAGCGCGAAGCAGGGCGATTTTATCGCTCAAAGCGCGCTGCGAGAGGGAGGCAAGTCTCCCCTCGCTTGATCGAGGCCATCTCTTTTGCGCAAAGAGCGCGCGTTGAGATCAGAATTCGAGGCGCAGTCCGAGCCTGATCTGGCGCGGGCGAAGCGTCCTTTGTGGGACGAGGAAAGTATCTTTGAAGGCACTCCGTTGTTCAGGGGTCGCATTTGCACCGAGCGCGTTGAAGTTGATGAATTCGGCGCCGAAACTGAAGACGGTCTTGTTCAGCACGTTGTCGCATTCGACCAAAGCTTGAAGACGTGCGCTTTCCCCGAGGCGAAAGACGCGGGCGATATTCAGATCGAAAGCGAAAAGAGCCGGTCCAGTACCCGCGTTTCGCGGAAGGTTGCCTGTGCTGCCGATCGTCGGCAACGAAAAGACCTGCACGAGCTTTTGGTCGAGCGGCTCGCCCGGGCGACGGAAGCGGATCGAAGCTGGGTCATCGCTGAAGTTTGGCCGGTCGTTGTCCACATCGTCCAGATTACGATCTGCGCCGAGCGTGATGTTAAACGGCGCGCTCGAAGCGAGGCGCAAGATGGGTGCGAGGCGCAATCGGCCAAGCCACGCTGGCAGATCGAAGATGCCGCTCAGGGCGAATCGGTGGCGCCTGTCGAGCAGACTACGCGCCAGCTCATGGCGGAAATCTCCCGGTCGAAGCGCGTCTGAAGTGTTGAGCTCACCATCGCTGATCAGTTTTGACAGCGTGTAAGAAGCGCGCAAGGTGAAAGAGAAACCGCCCTTTGCGCCCATCAAGCGGTGGCGCGTTTCAAGCGTCAATCCGCGATAGGAGCTATTACCGATCGACGCGAGCTGTTCGATCTCACCGCGCGTTGGATCAGGGCGCAGGTCGTTCACCGCCGCATGCGCGATCTCCAGCGCGGTTTGACTCGTGCCGTTCAAATTGACGAGCGAGATCGGAACGCCCGCCTCCACTATGCGCCCGATCGAATTGGGATTTGCAGGATCGTTCGGGGTCAACATAAATCTGATGAATTCGCCTGCCGTTGAAGCATCGTAAAGAGGGCGCACACCGGCCGCATCGCGAAAGTTCGGGAAATCGCGCGACAACAAATAGGCAGTGAAATCGCTGTAGCCCGCTGGCAAGACGGGCGCGTTGGCATTGAATTCACGCCACAGGTGCAGGCCGCGCACCCAAGCGTAATTCGCTTCGATCATCCAACCGCGCTTGATCTCGCGTTCGATTCCGAAGCTGAGCTGATAGCTTTCCGGGATGCGCAAGTTTGGATCGAGGCGGCGCATGAAACCGGTTTCAGACGTAGCGAATCGCTGGACCAGTGGCGAGGAGAGCGTGAGCGTCTCCGGGAAATTGAGATTCGCGGCGATGAAGGCGCGCCGCTGCGCCGGCGTCAACGCCCTTCCCGTCGCCGGATCGCGCAACAGATCCGTATCGAAGATCAAACGCCGTGTGCCGAGCGTGAAGTCATCTATAGTGCGCAAAAGCGCGCGGTTGTAGAAGATGCCTGCGCCTGCGCGCAGGACCATCTTCCCGCCTTTGGTCGGATCGAAGGCGATGCCGATACGCGGGCCCCAATTGTCGCCATCGGCGATGATCGTCTCGCGTTCATAACGCAAACCGAAGCTCAAGGTGAAGTTGTTTGCCGGACGCCATTCATCCTGCGCGAAGAAGGCGAGGTACACGTTTCGTTGCACCGAATCGGGCTGAAAGCTCTGTCGGAAACGACTCGGCTGATTGGCCAAGAAATCGCCCGCGCTCGCGAAGCTATAGGTTCCGGCGAGGTCGGCGAGATCGCGGAACGCCGAGCGGACCAACTGTAATTCGCCTCCCGTTTTGAAAGTGTGTGTGCCGCGCGTCGACGTCAGCGAATCTTGCAACTGCAATCGCGCTTCGCGCCGTAGTGTGGCGCCGAGCGAAGACGAGCCAGCGACGAGCGTGCCTGATCGCCCCAACGGATCGTTGAGCGCGATCGTCACGACGGGACGCGATGAAGGCGCGTGCTCTTCCGGCGCGAGCCGTGATGCTTGCGCGCGGAATTGGTTGATCAGCTTTGGCGTAAGGAGGCGCGTGTCGGCGTAAGCGAGCGCGTCCGAAGCGCGATAGCGCGTCTGGAAAGCCTCGCGCAGGCGATTTCCGCCGCTCATTTGGCGCCGATTGCGCAATCGTCCATGTTGATAGAGGAACATCCCGCTGTGCCGCTGACTGAACTCGTGATCCACACGCAGGACCGTCTCATGTTTGCGCGAAGGGGTCGAGACGCGATCGACGAAAGGGGCTAACTCTGCGGGCTGATTGGGCGGTGTCGCCTCAGTCTCAAGGCGACGCCCGACGAGCGTCGTCGGTGGTGGCAGCGGGAAGCGCGGGTTCTGCTGGATCGGCACTAAGGTATCGATCAACGTCGAGTCCAACACCGTGTTGAACTCATAAGCGAGAAAGAAGTAGGTGCGCCCCAAACCATTGTAACGCAATGGGCCAGCGAAGCGCGGCAACATGACCGGACCACCGACGGCGAATCCGAGATCATGCCTTTGCAGCGGCAACCGCTTCAATCCGCGCGCGTTGTTGCGAAACGTGTTTGCCTCGAGCGATTCATCGCGGAAGAAGTCGAATAGCTTGCCGCGAAGCTCGTTCGTTCCCCGCCGCACGCGCAGGTTGACTCGGCCACCAGAAGCGCGCCCGTATTCGGCGGCGAATTGATTGGTGATGATCTGGACCTCCTCGACCGATTCCATCGAAGGTTGAAAGCGCTCGCGCGCCGCGCGATCGTCGTTATTATCGAATCCCTCGATGGTCAAATTGTTCGAATAAGCTGGCCCGCCGCTCAAAGCGAAGAGGCCGGCCTCTTCGGGCGTCATACGCGGATTGCTGTCTCTATCCTCAGCCAGATCGCGATCAGAGAACGGAGGCTCCGTTACGTTGCTCAAGGTGAAAACGAGATCATAAGGCGCGCGCGACTGAACCGGGAGCGATTCCACCTCTTCGCGCGTGACGGTCGCGCCGATCACCGTGCGCGAAACATCAGGAACATAGGGCCCCGTTTCGGCGACGACCGTTTGCTCGGCAGCGACGCCTACAGGATGCAACGCGATATCGAGTTCGACCGTCTGTCCAGCTATGGTTTCGATCGCGATCTCTGCGGTGGCGAAACCGGGCGCCGCAGCGCGCACGATGTAACTCCCCGGCTCGAGTTCGAGCAAACTAAAACGCCCCTCTTCATCCGTCACGGCTTGTCGTGCGCGAGCCGTGTCGCGGAGCGTCGCCGTTACCGTCGCGCCGACGACGACTGAGCCATGAGCATCGCGCACGCGACCGCGAAGCGAAACATCATCCAAATCCTGCGAAGAGACCATTTGAGAGGCCGCTAGAAGCGCATAGCCAGCAAAGAGCCAGAGTTTATGTGAGGGCGAAGGGAACATCTTGTCAACTCCTTCGTGAGGATTCGCGCCGTTTGAAACGCAAAAGACACGCTAGCGCCGTTCGAGCCTGAGGTCGCTCGATTTATGCGCCGCGCAATTAATTTGATGGCGGGGAATCTATCACTTCGGCGGGACCGAATCAAGAGGGTCAATCACACCGTAACATTTTCGGGGCGGGAGATACGCTTTGAGAGCGACAGCTCAAACCATCCTCGTGCTGTACGCCGATCGGTCCGGATCGACGCGCAGCACGAGGAGCAAATGGTCTTTGGATCAGCCCGCCCACCGCTGTTTTTATGAGGCCTCTTCGAGCATCTTCGCCGCCTGTTCGATCTTATCGGCGACCGCTCGAAGCGTTTGCGCGACCACTTCTATTTCGCGCGTCGCCTCATCCCAGTTGCGCTGCTCGATCGCTTCGCGCACGCCGGGCAAAGTCTTCACGCCGTAGCCCGTATAGAAGCCCGGCGCGTAGATCTGATGCTTGAACCACGGGCGGCGCGGCAACCCTTCATCGCGCGTCATGGCGCGTTCGGTCTCTGTGAGCAGACGGTCGAGCGCTGCGCGTTGTTCGCGCGAAAGCGTGCGCCCGCCGCTCAAGGCGCGCTCCGCCGCCCGATCGTAGCGGCGCGCGGCTTCTTGCAAGCGCACGAGCGCATTCTGAAGCGGCGCGAAGTTCAAATAAGGCACCGGAGCTTCCCGCTCGGGCGGCACATACCGTTCTTTCGGATCAGCGACGTTCGTCAACGCGCGCTCATCCAGCAGGCGATTCCGCTCCTCGGTCTCTTCGCGCATCGAATCGGTCAAGCGCATCAATTCGCGGACGTAGGTGCCGATTGTGTCGGCGAAGTTGCCGAAAGCAAGCGGCAACACGTCCGCATCGGCCAAACGCATGACCAATCGCCCGCCGGTTTTAGCGAGCGCCAGACCGTAATCGAAGTTCGGATCGATGAAGCGCGTGAAATGATCGAACGAATCGTAGTTCGAGTGGTACGACCCGCCGCCGTCTTCGCCGCCGTAGCCGATGTTCAAGCTGGCGATGCCGATATGCTGCAGAAAGGGCGTGTAGTCGGAACCGGAACCGAGCGCGGCGATGCGCAGGTCGCGCCGTTCGCGCGCGTCGCGTCTTTCATCCGCGCTTCCGCGCACAAGGCGAAGATCGCGCAAGCGCTCCCAAACGCTGATGCCCTTCTGTGGATCGGCGACGGCGCGCGCCGTCTCGTTGGCGAACCGTTCGAGCGTATGCGAGCCTCCGACGCCGAGGAAGCCTCGTCCGTTGGAATCGGAGTTGATGTAAACGGCAGCCTTCTGGTGCAATTCCGCGGCGTGCGCTTCGACCCACTCGGTCGAACCGAGCAATCCCGGCTCTTCGCCGTCCCACGCGCAATAGACGATGGTCCGCTTGGGGCGCCAACCGCTTTGGACCAGTTGACCAATGGCGCGCGCCTCTTCCATCATCGCGACCAATCCGCTCACGGGATCGTCCGCGCCGAAGACCCACGCATCGTGATGATTGCCGCGGATGATCCACTCATCGGGGAACTCTGCACCCGGCAATCGCGCGATCACGTCGTAAGCTGGAACGAGCTTCCAATCGAATTCGAGCTTGAGATGGACTCGAGCCGGTCCGGGGCCGATGTGGTACGTGATCGGAAGCGCGCCGCGCCATTCGGGCGGCGCGACCGGTCCGCCGAGCGCGCGAAGGAGCGGCAGCGCATCGCCGTATGAAATCGGCAGCACGGGGATCTTCGTCAACGTCGGAGCCTCTTTCCGGTCCAGCCGCTTCGCCCCTTCGGTGGCACCGACATTGGGCGTCAGCGGGTCGCCCGGATAGAGCGGCATATCGGCGACCGAACCGCGTTGCACTCCCCATTCGTTGCGCCACGCGCCTTTCGGATAGACATCGCCTTGAAAGTAACCATCATCGCGCGGGTCCGAATAGATGATGCAACCGATCGCGCCATGTTCGGCGGCCACTTTCGGCTTGATGCCGCGCCACGAAGCGCCGTAGCGCGCGATGACGATCTTGCCGCGCACGTCTATGCCGTGTTCACGCAAGACTTCGTAATCGCGCGGCAAGCCGTAGTTGACATAGACGAGTTCGCCCGTCACGTCGCCATCGACCGAATAAGCGTTGTAGGGCGGCAACGCTTCGCCCACGTTGCTCGAAGTTCGATCCTCTTTGAGCGACGGCTCTTCGAGTCGCGCTCGATAAGTCTCCGGCGCGACGAGTTCAAGCAAGCGCGTGCGCGGCGTTGGAAACAGAACTTTGAACTCTTCGATCTCCGTTTGATAGCCCCACGAACGGAATTGCGCGGCGATGAACTCGGCGTTTTCGCGCCCGGCAGGCGAGCCGACATGATGCGGGCGCGCAGACAGCCGCTGCATCCAGTCGCGCAAGTTCTCGCGTTTCAAGAGCGCATCGAATCGGGCTTCGCGCTCTTCCTGCTCGCGCTGCCGCGCCGCGACGAAGCCGTAGGTTGAAAACGCAAGGGCCGGCTGAACGGGAAAGACGATGAGAAGAAAGATCAACAGAGAAGAGATCGAGACGTTGCGATGTCCCTTCAACATTTACGCCCCTCCGACGATGATCGTTTGAGTGGATCGTCACGTAGAACAAAGCGCGCTGCGCGTCAGAACCGTTCGTTTACCGCATGAACCGCGCATCGCATGGAACGAACTGCGCTCGCCGACCTCTACGAAAGATCGAGGCTCGCGAGCAAGCGCGGCGGACGGCGATGGCGCGTCGCCTGTTCAAAGGCATAAGCGATGCGGATCAGTTTCGGCTCGCTCCACGCCGCGCCGAAGAAAGAGATGCCGACCGGCAAGCCGAAGACGAAGCCCGCCGGCACGCTGATGCTCGGGTAACCTGCCACCGCCGCCGGAGTGGAGCTTCCACCCGTGTAATGATCGCCGTTGACGAGATCGGTCGTCCACGCTGGACCATTGGTCGGCGCCACAAGGCAATCGAGACGATGGCGGCGCAACGTCGCGTCGATGCCGAACGTGCGCGACAGGCGATGGTTTTTGGCGAGCGCGCGCCTGTAAGCCGGATCGGCGAGCGTGCCCTTGGCTTGCGCGCGCACGAAAAGCTCTTGCCCGAAGTAGGGCATCTCGCGGTCGCGGTTCCGTTCGTTGAATTCGATCAATTCGGCGAGCGTGCGCGCCGGCGGACCGACGCGCCGTTCAGCCAGATACTTGTTCAAATCGTGCTTGAACTCATAAAGCAGCACTTCCAATTCCGAATCATCGAATTTGCCGACGGTGACGATCTCCACCGGATCGATGATGACGGCGCCCAGGCGTTTCATCGCGTCGAGCGCTTCGCTCATCAATTTATCGACGGCGTCGTTGAAACCGAAGAACTTGCGCACGACGCCGATGCGCGCGCCGCGCAGACCTTGCGGATCGAGGAAGCGCGTGTAATCGCTAAGAGCGCGCCCCTGAGAGGCGCGCGTCGCCGGGTCGCGCGCGTCCACGCCGACCATCGCACCGAGCAAGATGGCGGCATCGGCGACCGTGCGCGCCATCGGTCCAGCCGTGTCTTGGCTGTGCGCGATCGGGATGATCCCTGAGCGGCTGAGCAAGCCGAGCGTCGGTTTGATGCCGACGATGCCGTTCGTCGAAGACGGGCAGACGATTGAGCCATCGGTCTCCGTGCCGACCGCAGCGGCGCACAGGTTGGCGGCGACCGCCGCGCCCGAGCCGGAACTTGAACCGCATGGATTGCGATCGAGCGCGTAGGGGTTGCGCGTCTGTCCGCCGCGCGCGCTCCAACCGCTCGTCGAGCGCGTCGAACGAAAATTGGCCCACTCGCTCAAGTTCGTTTTGCCAAGGATAACCGCTCCCGCCGCGCGCAGGCGTTCGACGATAAAGGCGTCGCGCAAAGGTTTCGCCGCCCCGACGAGCGCGAGCGATCCGGCGGTCGTCTCCATGCGATCCGCCGTGTCGATGTTGTCTTTGATCAGAATGGGGATGCCGTGGAGCGGACCGCGCACGCGCCCTGCGCGCCGCTCGCGGTCGAGCGCGTCGGCGATGGCGAGCGCGTCCGGGTTGATCTCGACGACAGAGTTGATCTTTGGGCCAGCGCGATCGATCGCTTCGATCCGCTCGATGTACCGCTCCGCGAGCCGGCGCGCGCTCCATTCGCCCGATTGCAGGCGCTTTTGCAACTCGGCGATGGTCACTTCCTCAAGTTCCGCCGCCGGCACTCCGCTTTGCGCAGCCGACGCGCCGATCTTGGCGGCCACTCCGGCCAGGGTCGCCGCCAGCAAGAAGTCACGTCGATTCATCGATCCTTTCCATTGACGATTGAGACTGTTTGCAAGAACGCAAGCGCATTATATGCCGTTGGCCAGAAGTGTGGGAATGGCATCGGACATCTCGACTCCCTTCGAGATCGGTCGCTCTTGGCAGCGACCGTCTCGGACTGAAGGGATGGGAATGGCTTCGTACGTCTCGACTGCTTTTTTAAAGACGGCGCGGGACTTCCCATCCTCAAGTAGGCTGGGATGGCCCTATGAATCGAGCGGGCGACGAACGCCCCTTGCACCTCGGTTCAAAACGTGCGTGTAAACCACGGTGGTTTTTACGTCCTTATGGCCTAATAGCTCCTGCACGATGCGGATATCGTCGCCCGACTTCAGCAAGCGGGTGGCGAAGCTGTGGCGCAGGGTGTGGATGCTGGCGTGTTTATGAATACCTGCTGCGCGTACGGCTTTTTTCATGGCGCGTTGAACAGCGTGCTCGAGCAGATGATGCCGCCCTACCCGTCCCGTGCGGGGGGTCTTTTGAACGATGAGCCGCAGGAAATACATACTGCCAGCCCCACTCCTTGGCCGCGTTGGGGTATTTACGAGCCAGAGCGTAGGGCATCTCGACCTCACCGAAGCCTTCTTCCAGGTCTAGCCGGTGCATACGCCGGGCGTACTCGAGCTGCCGGTGGAGCGCCGGAACCAGTTTGCGTGGGAGCATGGTTCGCCGATCTCGCTCACCCTTGCCATCCCGAACTGTAACCTCTAGCCGCTCGAAATCCAAATCCTTCACCCGCAGGCTCAGGCATTCGGACAGGCGCATCCCGGTTCCATACAGCAGGCTCAAAATCAGATGGTGGATGCCCGACGCACGAGATAAAACCTGCTCTACCTCGCCACGGGTGAACACCACCGGAACCCGCCGAGAGCGCCTGGCCCTTTCAATGTTCTCGATGTCGGGTAGGTTGACTTTCAGCACCTGGCGGTACAAGAAGAGCAGCGCCGATAGGGCTACGTTCTGGGTAGAGGCCGCCACGTTGTTCTTGGTAGCCAAGTGGGATAGGTAAGCCCGGATTTCCTCGACCCCCATCTCGTTTGGGTGGCGCTTGACGTGAAAACGAATGAAGTCTAAATATGTAATACACATACGAGGTTTCCGTGCGTCGGCTCATATGCTTGAGCCTCAGAACATTGCGAACCTCGTTGAGAAAGGGGGAAGTTTTGGGCGAGTACCGTTTTTGGCTATGGGAAACATCTGACATATCGGATAACATCCTAGTACGGGGTGTTATATGGCAGCGTGACATTTAATCACTAGTTATGCCGCTTAACCCATCCAAACAAGGTGAAGGTCAATGAAGATACGCCCTTTTTATCGCATTCCACCAGAAGACTGGCTTCTCACAACTAACGCTGATGTTGCCGCCGCTCAAAGGAAAGCCATAGAAAACCCCCAAATGGATGAGCGGGACATTGAAGAATATGTGCGGCAATGGGTTCTTCGTGAACTAATTGAAACCTATGGCTATCCTAGAGAGTGGCTTGGCGAGCGTATTGTTGTAGAAGAGAGTGTGCCAGTTGCTACTGCCGATAAAGAAGCTGACATCGCCCTAAAAAACGAACGTGGACGTCCCTACATTTTTATTGAGACTAAGAAAGCAGGATTGTCTGACCCAACGTTTGAGCGTGCTGAACGTCAGCTAGAGACCTACTTATCAGCAACACATACTGCTACTATTGGGATGTTGACAGACGCACATAGAGTTAAAGTTATTCGCAAGAAAATAGACCCCAATGACTTTGAGTATATCCCTGACATCCCTCATTATGAGCAAAAACTATCAACCAAGGGAAGACTTGTCCGTGAACTTCCGCCCAATGCAGACGCAAAGCGCATAAAGACGGGCTTGAAGCCGATATCCCACCGGTATGAAAATCTTCTATTTGAAGCACATAGTGCAATCAGAGATATTGATGGCATGCACGCTGATGAAGCACTGGATGAATTAAGCAAAATCTTGTACACAAAGATATATGATGAGCGCACAACCAGCACACAAGGGATAGGCGCAACTTTCCGTTTTCAGATTTACGGCGCAAGCAGCGCCTCCGAAGCGGCCTCCAACATCAGAGAGCTATATGATGAAGCGCGCAAAAGAGACATAGAGATTTTCGCGCAGAGAATCCCTGGTTATGAAAGAAGTCGTGGCGTGTTTTCAGCAAACATTAGACTGAGCGATGAGGCTCTCGCACGAGTCGTAGAGATATTACAAGACTATTCACTCATTGACAGCAACTTGGATGTCAAAGGAAGAGCATTTCAACGCGTGTTGAGTTCAGCCATACGCGCAGGAATGGGGCAATATTTTACTCCCGATCCTGTAGTTCGCCTAGCGATAGAAATGTTGAATCCCACGCCACAAGATATTATTCTAGACCCTTTTTGCGGTTCAGGGCATTTCTTAACCCGTTCGCTGGACTTTGTGCTTGAACGTTATGGAGATAAAACTGACGAATACACGCTTCACGAATTTCGTTTTTTCAAGCTACATGGGATTGAGAAGTCGGACAGAATGGTTCGTATTGCAATGACTGACATGTTACTGCACGATGATGGTCATAGCAATATCCGTAATACCAACGCGCTGTTGAGTTTTGACAATTATCCAGACATAATAGCTCTCGGTGGAGACGAAAACAAGGATCCAGAGATATTTACTATCGTGGTGTCAAACCCTCCTTTTGGTTCACTTATGCAAGAAGAAGCACGTCGCATGCTTGGTAGATTTGAACTCGGCAGGAATAGGAAAACAGTCCCGCTTGAAATACTTGGTTTGGAGCGCTGTTTGCAATTTCTAAAGCCTGGTGGAAGAATGGCAATTGTATTACCAGACAGCATATTGGCTAATAAGCAAACGGCGTATGTCCGAGAGTGGCTAGTGCATCAAGTCAAAATTCGCGCAATAGTGAGTTTGCCAATAGAAACTTTTATGCCTTATGGCGCAACCCACAAGACAAGTCTTTGTATATTCCGAAAATGGAAAACAGGCGAAAGCAAGAATTTTGACGCGCCAGTGTTCTTAGGGCGCATTGATAATATCGGTTATGACGCAACTGGTAGAGAACGCTCCAATTCAGAAGTAGATGAAATTGCTAGGCAATTTGCAGATTTCATTAACAGGAACGGATGGTAAATCATGTGGGTATCGGAAACTCACACAATTGCCGATTTGATAAAGAAGGGTGTTTTCAAATCAGAATTCTTTGATGAGAATTTTGGAGCATCTCTTAACGGTGTACAGCAGTATGAATTGGTTGAAATCTCTCAGGTTGCTACACTGAGACGCGAATTGATTAACCCTGCTTTGTATCCAGAGCACACTTTTAACTACTTGAGTCTTGCAAATATCGCCTCGGACACGGGAGAATTAGTTGATTTTTCACCAATTAAGGGAAGAGAGATAAGAAGTCAGTGTAAAGTCTTTCATGAAGATGACTTGTTATATGGACGACTTCGCCCTTATTTAAACAAATGTTACCATGCTAAAGGCCCAGTTAAGGAAGGGGTTTGCACTGGTGAGTGTATTGTCATTACGCCAGACAAAGACAAAGTTTTGCCAGAGTATCTTCACGCACTATTGCTGAGCAAGTTTGTCCAAGAACAGGTTAACTATTTGCAAACTGGTTCTTCGCGTCCTCGTGTGCTAGAAGATGACTTCATGACCATCAGAATTCCCTTAATGCCGAAGGAGAAACAGCAATTTGTCGCTAATATACATACTTCTATGTTACGCCTTAGGCGACAGAAGCTACTGGAGCGTAGCGAATTGCTTCGGATAGCTCGTCATGCAATAGAAAGGCTTGCATCTGGAGAAAATGTAGAAGATGTTAATTTGCTGGACATTGCCGTACCTGACGAACCAGAGTTCAACAATCCGTTGCCACAAGAATATCAGGCGTCTCCAAAAGCATTACAAATGGAACGTCATAGACCCCACAGCTAAAGCCGGGGGCTTGAAGGTGCCTGAGAGCCTTCAGCGCAGGCCGGTACCTATGACCAGCCCGAGCGCCGGAGCCCGAAGGACAAGGGCGATGAAGGCGCTACGTTCTGTGGGTGATGGCACCCTGGGGTGCTTCTCCAGCTCCAGGCCCTGCCGCCTGCGGTTAAACAGCGAGCTGGGGGTGTAAGCGAGCCGTGCCACAGGCGTAAAAAGCCCACGGAACATGGGCGAGGAGAGATGCGGGCGGAGTCCATCCCGCGCGTCACCAGGCCCGTAAGGGCACTCCGAAAGGAGTGGGAAGATGGTTTTCGTTTTGGACAAGCACAAGAAGCCGCTGATGCACTGCACGGAAAAACGTGCGCGGTTACTACTACGGCGTGGGCGGGCTGTCGTCCACAGACTGGCCCCGTTCACGATCCGGCTCAAAGACAGGGTACTGGAGGATTCCGAAGTCCAACCGTTGCGACTCAAGCTGGACCCGGGATCAAAGGTCACGGGCGTGGCCGTGCTCCGGGGCAATGAAGTGGTGTTCCTGGGAGAGATCCGCCACCGGACAGACATCGAGGATCGGCTGGCGAAACGCCGGATGATCCGGCGGAATCGGCGGAACCGCAAGACGCGGTACCGGAAGCCCCGTTTCCTGAACCGGCACCCGGAGAAGTGCGCCGGGTGCGGGAAGAATGCGAAACACGGTAGCCGGTACTGTCGCAAGTGCGGACAGCGGCCAAAGGACAACGGGAACCGCAACACATGGTTGCCCCCATCGCTTGGGGCGCGAGTGGACCAAGTGATCCATGCTCTGCGGAAGATTCGGGTGCCGATTGGCGGGATTTCGGTAGAGTTGGTGCGGTTCGACACGCAGAAGTTGGAGAACCCCGAGATTTCGGGTGTCGAGTACCAGCATGGGACTTTGTTTGGCTATGAAGTGAAGGAGTACTTGCTTCAGAAGTTTGGCCACCGGTGCGCGTACTGCGGTGGTGAATCGGGTGACCCAGTGCTGGAAGTGGAGCACGTGGTGCCGCGCTCCAGGGGCGGGAGCAACCGTGTGTCGAACCTGGCGATTGCCTGCCGAACGTGCAACGAGGAGAAAGATGATTGGATGCCGGGCGAGTGGCTGGCGATTCTTCAGCGGTCGAAACGAAAGCTGGACCGGGTACGGGCGGTAAATGTGCAGAAAGCCCTTGGGCAACTGAAAGTGCCGCTGAGAGACGCCGCGGCGGCGAACACCACCCGCTGGGCGCTGTACCGGCGTCTTCTGTCCCTGGGATCTTCGGTGAAAGTGGGGAGTGGCGGACGGACGAAGTGGAACCGGGAGCGGATGGGGCTGCCGAAAGAACATTACTGGGACGCGGCTTGTGTGGGGGACAGCACCCCAGAGAAGTTCCGGGACATTCCCGCTTGGGTGCAGGTATGGGAGGCGAAGGGCCGTGGAAACCGGCAGGTATGCCGGACGGACAAACAAGGTTTCCCGGTCCGGCACTTAAACCGGCAGAAGAGGCATTTTGGGTTTCAGACGGGGGATATGGTCGTAGCTGAGATACCGCGCGGGAAATACGCGGGGAGATGGAGGGGGCGGGTAGCGGTGCGCGCCAATGGGTGGTTCGACTTGTTCGTGGGAGGAGTACGTGCGGTGCAAGGCGTGAGCCACAAGCATTGCCGGGTGCTGCAACGTGGTGACGGGTGGGCGTATGAGCAGATGAGGCCTGCTGTCGCGGCTCCTCCCCATGCCTAAAGGCAGGGGATTCCGCCACGATAGTTTCCGTTGAAATCGAGTAATCTCTCAAGTAAGGTGCGGCATAACACGCGCTTCCAGCCGACACGCTTCGCTTCGCTCCGCGTGCGGCTGAACCGCCGCCCGTTAGACGGCTCCCGCTGATGAGAGAGCGGTTTTAACCGGAGAAGGCATGTCATGGGCCTGGACCTGCGATGAGGGCCGGTGTATATGAGCCGCACAACAACGGGTTGCAGCGGGCGATCCCACGCTGCGCGCGGAACTGCCGCTGAACCGGAGCGTTAGACCGCAGAAGAATTAAGGCGGTGCCTTCGCATGAACACAACACGGCCCTTGGAACACGCTGACGGAGTACAGCGTTTGTCCTCTCAGAGTTTCGCCGAACTCTATGAGCAGATCCTGGTCGGCCCGCTCTTCCATCCTTGGGTTGACGCGCTGCTTCAAGACATTGACCTTGGACCCGGCGACCGCGTTCTCGATATCGCGTGCGGAACCGGAATTGTTGCGCGAATCGCCAAGGAGCGCCTGGGCTCGACGGGGACGGTTGTTGGCGTCGACGTCAACCCTCAGATGCTGGCCGTCGCACGAAGCCTAGCTCCCGCCATTGACTGGCGGGAAGGTGATGCTGGCGCCCTGCCGTTGCGCGATGGCGAAGCGTTTGACGTGGTCATGTGCCAGCAAGGATTTCAGTTTTTCCCGGATCGAGCCACAGCCGCCCGCGAGATGCATCGCGCCCTGGTTAAGGGCGGGCGATTTGGCGTGAGCACCTGGCGTCCTGACGAGGAGTTTCCGGTGCTGCGCGAGTTGCGCGCCATTGCGGAACGACACATTGGACCGATTGCCGACCGTCGCCACAGCCTCGGCGACCCTGCTTCTCTGAAAGCCATCCTTCGGGAGACGGGATTTCACGACATTCGGTCGAAGCGCTTCTCGCGGACGATTCGGTTCCAAGACGGATCTGTGTTCGTACGCCTGAATGCCATGGCTCTCGTCGGCATGAGCACGCAGGCAAGCACGCTTGACGACGAAGGACGCCAGCGCACCGTCGACGCCATTGTCAACGACAGCGCTGAACTCGTGCGCTCGCAGAGTGATGGTGCGGGATTCCACTACGAAATCGGTACCAATGTAGTACTTGCCAGGGCCTGACAATGCACTCAACACAACGCGGTCTAATTGATGGTTAGCCTGCTTCGTCGTACTCACGGGCTTTAAGGAGTACCAATGGCAATAGTAATGGTTTCACTATTAGGTGGTCGCCCGGTGCCAAATATGTTAGCGATATTGCACCTGAAGCCTGATTATCTGTATGTCGTCGTTTCAGAAGACTCGGTCGTGTAAGGAATTATGTGTAGGGGTTTGTGTAAAAAGAGGGGGTACCAGACAAGAGGAGGTACCCCATGGACCAGGATACCCTGCAGGCGATGTTACGGGAAGCGGTGAAGGAAACGGTGACCGAGGTGCTCCAGTTTCTCCTGGACGTTGACCGGGACGCCTTCCTCCGCCAACATGGCGGGCGCAAGAACGGCCACTACCCCCGCAAACTGGAGACCACCTTCCATCCCTCGGGATCGGGAAGGGCGGTATTACCCCAGCTTGCTCCAGCCCTACGCCCGGCACCAGGTGGACGTGGGGGAGGTGGCCGTGGCCCTGTACGCCGCCGGGGTCACCCAGCGCAAGGCGGCCGAGGTGATGAGCCTGCTTTTGGGCCACCGGTACTCCCACGAGACCGTGAGCGCCCTCACCGATGGGGTGCTTGAAAAGGTAAGCGCCTTCCGCCAAAGGCCGCTGCCTGAGGAGATGGCCTGGGTCTACCTGGACGGCTTCTTTCTGAAGGTTCACAGGGAAGGTCTGGGGGTGGAGAAAGAAGCCGTTTACGTAGCCCTGGGCGTCACCCCTTGCGGGGAGAGGCAGATCCTGGGCTTTTGGCTTTTACCCACGGAAAACGCCTCGGCCTGGGAGGGGGTTCTGAAGGAGCTATGGGGGAGGGGCCTGCGGCGGGTTTTGCTCTTCGTCACCGATGGCCTACCGGGGATAGAGGAGGCTATCCGCCGGGTGTATCCCCAGGCGGGGTGGCAGCGGTGTGTGGTGCACCAGGTGAGGGGCAGCCTGGGCTAGGTGCGGACACGGGACAGGGCTCCCCTGATCCAGGACTTGAGGGGGGTCTACATGGCGGAGAGCCGGCAAGAGGCGTTGCGGAAGCTGGAGGGGCTCAGGGAGGTACCCTTCCCTAGTGGCGGCCTGGTGGGAGAACTCAGGGGCCCTGCTTCGCTTCTACGATTACCCCCAGGTGCTCTGGCCATATCTTCAAAGCACCAACCTCATGGAGCGGTTTATCCGTGAAGTGCGGCGAGGAACCAAGGTGAGGGATCACAAGTTCCCAGGCGAAGGAGCGGTGTACAAGCTTTTGTACCTGGAGGGGGAGCGCCAGGAAGGGCGGTGGGCGGAGCGCAAGCTCAAGGGTTTTGCTGACGTGCAGGAAGTACTGGAGAGGATGCTTCAGGAGCGGTATGCCCCCCGTACACAGACGCTTACACATAAATCTTGACACGACCGCAAAGAATGGCGAGAAAGCCTTGAACGGGCCGGTTTGCTGCACCGCGATAATGAACTTCCATATCCGCCTATTCCAACAACCTGTGGCGTAGATGGTTCCTATGCCGTAGAGCGACTGTTGGCTAGCGACCTAGTTGCCGCGGCTGCCGTCGCTGTAGAAGGCCTAACACCACCCTCGGAAGCGCGCCATTGGCCAGAACCCCGGCATCTCGTTTGGGTAGAGACAGAGGCTCATGAAGCCGAAACAGGCACGATTTTGCGTGCCCTGATGATCGGAATGGAGTTGGAGCTGGCTGCACAAGCGCCGCATGAGGTTGTCTTTCTGGACGGATCGCTCACCACTCCTCTCATCTATTTCAACCAAGCATTGAACAAAAGTCGGGATACTTCACATCTGCGTACTACAGCACACTTTCTTGAGCGGACAATCTCGGCTTTGGAGGCATACCTGACCATACTCGCCTCAACTCGGAGCGACCGTTGTTGGTTGGCGATACCCAAGTACACGACGAGGCGAGAAATCGGGCAGGAGATGGGGTGGCCAGATATGTACGACGACCGCGGCCTCTTGAGCTTTCTGTTGGAACCGGGTGAATATACAAGCCCCAGGTCACTGCAGCAGCCATCCGAGCCCTGGCACTTGAATCTGGCCCCGCTTGAGCCTGCCACCAAGGAAGCAGCCGGCCGCATAAAGGAGAAGGTAATCTCATCGTTGAACGAAATCCAGGTCGCCTACTATCGGCCCTATCCCTGGCTTCCAGCCCTCCGAATAGAAATGAGCCGTGCAGTAGCCGAAAATAAGCAACGCTTGGCCAAATTGCTCCATGGAGTTCGCCACCAATGTGGTGCACCTGCGGTGATGGAGCCCTATCCTCTCTATATGGCGGACCGGATGGTAAAGCACTTGCCCAAAGCCATCCCTACGTTTCGCCAAGTAACCAGTCAGCATATTGCCGAGACTTACCAGGGAAACATCGGCGAGATTTTTCTGGGCCTGCACGGCTATCGCACAGAATCAGGAGTGTGACCCTATGGACAAGAACCTTGACCAGCTTGTGGACGAGGCGGAACGGATTGGCGTTGTAGGGTCGCCATCCTCCACCAGCGAAATAACGTTGGACATCTTGGCCGAAGCTGTCAACAAGAAACTTGTAGGGGAACTGGCCTTGTTCCGCTACCACCAGGACGGTCTTTCCCATTACGCGCTGGGGCAGATCACCGAGGTAAAATTGCGGAACGTCTGGCATGAAGACCCCACGATGCGCAGCCTGATCCGTCAACGCGGGCGGGTGGAGACAGTGAGCGAGCGCCAAGATACCCACCTGGGGGAGATGACGATCAGTGCTGTCTTCTCGGCCGGGTCCAATGGCTATCGCCCCAGTATCTTGGGCACCGTCCCGGCCACGGGCACGCCCATTCATCTGGTGAATGACGCTGTTCTATCCGAACTCCTCTCACCCTACCGCGATCAACTTTTCTACTTGGGACATGTCTACGGTTCAAAGCCTCTTCTGCCGCTTTGGTTCAAGCATTTCGATACTGGCCCACAGGGCGCTGGCGAAGCTTACCATCTGGGCATCTTTGGTAAAACCGGTTCTGGGAAATCAGTGCTGGCCAAGATGATCCTGCTGGCCTATGCCCGTTATCCCAAGATGGCTCTTCTGGTCATCGATCCTCAGGGTGAATTTGCCAAGGAAGCGAGGGGTGAAACGGTGCCAGGCGAATTTCAGTTGCCGATGAAAAGCATTCTGAACAGGCTTAGGAAACCCGTTCAGGTGCATGGTGTGAGGGACTTAGTGCTGGACCGGTGGGAGCTCTTCGCTCAAATCCTCTATGAGTCGCCTTTCTTTGAACAACTGAGCATTCCCAAGGGCGAAAACCGGCAGTTGGCAGCAAGCACACTGGCTGATCGCTTGCAGCGTGCCAAAGTTACACTAAAGGACCTCCATACCCGTGAATCCTTCGATCGTGCCTGGGGGCTGCTTGGCGATGAGAATGTACAGAAGGTCTTTTATCGTACAGAAGGGTCACGAGATAGGTTTCAGTCCATGTACGACCAAGCTGATCGCAATTTCTTCTTCACCAACTATTGGCTTCCTGTTACACAACTGTTTCGTGAAGACCGAGAGGGTGCACAAAAAGTGGAACGGCTGCTGGCCAGCCTGTTCGATCCCGATCAAACGCAACGGCCTCTTGTCGTGATAGACCTATCGGTAGAACAGGCGACTCAAACTGCTGGCAGTTTGGATACGCTTCCCTTCTTTGTTGGGGATCAATCCCAGCTAAGTACCCCCTTGTTCTGGAATGAGATGATACAAGCGCTGGTCATCAAACGATTGTTGGAAGGTATTCGCACAGCGGCAGAATATGCCTACAAACAGAACCGCAGTCTCAATACACTAGTACTGATAGATGAAGCGCACCGCCTTGCACCCCGTGAAGACCCTGAAAGCGAGGAGAAGAAAGCAGTGCGGGGCATCTTGATTGATGCGGCACGCACTACTCGGAAATACGGAGTAGGGTGGCTTTTCATCAGCCAGACTCTCTCCAGCCTGCACCGCGAAATCTTGGAGCAGTTACGCATCTTTTTCTTCGGTTTCGGCTTGGGGATGGGAGCCGAGTTCAAGGCATTGAGCGAACTAGTTGGCGGACGGAGCAAAGCTCTTGACCTCTACCAGCTATTTCGTGACCCACATTCATCCTTTGACATTGCTACGAGGGAGTACTCGTTTATGACCATCGGCCCGGTGTCCCCGCTCTCGTTTGCCGGGACGCCGCTGTTCTTCAATGCTTTCAACACAGTGGAAGAGTTCTTGGAGGTCAACAGTAAGCGAGTGAAGGCGGCCTAACATCTCGCTCCAGCCCCCTCGGCTCGCTTCGCTCGCCTCGGTCGCAGCGGCTGAGCTCGGTGCCGTTAGGACTTGAGACAAGGGAGCAAGCTTCATGACTGATATTAAACAGCCACTGGCAGAGGTCTTCGGTCACCTGATAACCGATCAAACCGACGCAGCTAAACGATACCAGTCTCATCGTCTCTGTCCCTTTAACAACAAAGTGCCCAATTGCACGAAGGACAAGGCGAAGAATCCTCTTGGCGTATGCAGCATCTATCACGAGAGCGAACCCGTCATTACCTGTCCAATCCGTTTTCGCCAGGATTGGATCATCGCTGACGATGCCGCAGCTTTCTTTTTTGAGGAAGGGACGAGATGGAGTTCCCTAACCGAAGTGCGTTTAAATGACGCCAACGGCAAGTCTGCGGGAAACATCGATGTGGTTCTCGTCGCTTATGACGACGGCGGCAAGGTCCTTGATTTTGGCGCACTGGAAATTCAGGCCGTCTACATCTCCGGCAACGTTCGTGAACCTTTCGAGTATTACATGGGTGACCCGGAAAGCCGAGCAACGATGGACTGGTCTAGAGAGCCGAACTATCCTCGTCCCGATTACCTTTCGTCTTCTCGAAAGAGACTCGTCCCGCAGCTCGTCTATAAGGGTGGGATTCTCCACGCTTGGGGAAAGAAGATTGCCGTGGCATTGAACAAAAGCTTCTTCGCCACTCTTCCCACCTTGAAACAGGTTCCGAAGCGTGATGCAGATATTGCATGGCTCATCTATGATCTGGAGCTTCGTACGAAAGCAGGCAACGCACCGGGACGATACCACCTTACAAAGGTGGATGAAGTATTTACTGAGTTTGAACCAGCTCTGCTTTCGATCACTACACCGTTGCCTGGGAGAGTAGAAGATTTCATAAAACTGCTTCAGGAAAAACTCGACGAGCAATTGGAAACTCCCCCTACAAATCAAACTATCGAAAGGCTGTTTTGATATGGCTAAAGTGAGGCAATTACCACTCTTTGCTGATGTATATGGGCAGGCAGAAACACCGAAGCCGGTCAACGTTGCCTCTGTCCCGCAGCGCAGTCCGTTTCGGTATCCCGGCGGGAAGACATGGTTTGTGCCGACATTCCGATGCTGGATGGCCAGTCTGAAGAACAGGCCGCGTATTCTGGTCGAGCCGTTTGCGGGCGGAGGGACCATCAGCCTGACAGCCCTCTTCGAGAATTTGGTTGAACGGGCTGTCATGGTCGAATTGGATGACGAAATCGCTGCCGTCTGGGAAACCGTAGTCAATGGCGATGCGGAGTGGCTGGCCAATCGAATTCTGACGTTCGAGATGACGAGAGAAGCGGTGTTAGAGGAACTTCAGAAAACTCCCACGACGACGCGAGAGAAGGCGTTTCAGACAATTCTGAAGAATAGAACGTTACATGGAGGAATACTCGCTGAAGGATCTCGTTTTATAAAGTACGGGGAGAACGGAAAAGGGATCGGCTCTCGTTGGTATCCCAAGACGCTTGCCAACAGACTCCTTAACCTCAACGCGGTCGTAAACAGAATCGACTTCCGTTGCGATGACGGATTAAAAGTGATGGCGGAATTCTCGAGGAGCGAAGAAGCAGTCTTTTTCATCGATCCTCCATACACGGCCGGTGGGAAGAAAGCCGGCAAGCGTCTTTATAGGCATCATCAGATCGATCATGAATATCTCTTTACGCTGTGCGAGTCGCTTGCGGGCCATTTTCTGATGACCTATGATGAAGCAGAAGAAGTGAAGGAAATGGCCCGACGGCATGGATTTCACATGCGCTTGATCCCGATGAAGAACACTCATCACGCAACTATGAGGGAAATCGTCATCAGCAGGGACTTGTCTTGGTTGGACGCGCTTACCCACCGAGCTTGAGCGCAAAGCTATGTGTCGGGTCAAAGAACCAAATGAGAGGCGCCCTCACAAAAGCGTGAAGCGGGCGCGCCGCACGCGCACTGCTCACGCCAACCGCTGAGAGGCTCGTCTAATTCAGCCGTCAGTCCCTTTCAGGGAGAAGCGGGATGGAGAACAATCACACAAATGGCAGCGACTACACTTTGGGCCATACGCAAAACGAGCCAGACTGATCCATTCCCTAGGGCAAATTCATCGGCAGCCTGACCAAGCATGCATTGCGCTTGGCTGGCATAAACAGCGGCCTGTGTGCTCTAATTGGGTGCGAGTGATCCTTGCTTCTCTTGTAAGAAGCTTGATTGGTCTAGATAGGGCAGTCATCGGCGTGGACCGATTTCTCGAGGCTATTGCCATAGGCCAACAACGCGCCCAGAAAGCTCAATCGTCCAATGTTGAATACAGACAAACTAGCACTTGCGTAGATGGATGAAATGTACGCGGCCCATAGGCTATGCGTCACCACCTTGCCGCCAAACACCGGCATGAGAGGAGAAGATCGAAAATGGAGATCGAGCGAAAACTTGAACGACTTGGCTTGGTTCTGCCTGAGCCAACGAAGGTGCCACCGGACCTGCAGATCTCCTTTGTGTGGGTTCGTCTGCACGGCGATCGGGCATACATCTCGGGCCACGGCCCGTTGAATCCAGACGGCTCTCCGGCACCTCCCTTCGGGCGCGTCGGCGCCGAAGTTCCAGCCGAGCAGGGGTATGCTGCGGCCCGGCTTGCGGCACTGGCGATCCTCAGCAGTCTCAAGCGCTCTCTCGGCGACCTCGACCGCATCGCCGCGTGGTTGCTTGTCTCCGGGATGGTGAACGTCGCGCCCGGTTTCACGCAAACCACCAATGTCATCAACGGCTGCTCCGATCTACTCCTGGAGGTCTTCGGATCAGAAGTGGGAGCACACGCGCGCACCGCGATCGGCGTGGCACAGCTCCCTCTAAATCTCCCGGTGGTGATCGCTGCAGAAGTCGCCATCCGGTGAGCGGAATCCTGCCTGGCAGGGGGCGGAAAGTCTGGCGGGCTTTGGGCTGTTGCATCGCCGGCATGCTATGAAGCCGTATGGTGTGATAGCGTTGGCGCTTCGCCGGAAGAGGGACGACGTGCGTGAAGGCGGTAGAGTGTTGCTCAGGGTCAGGTCAGCGATTGCGACTAACAAGCGCTCGCACCTGCTGCCGCTCGCGTGGCGCAAGTGAAGTGGAGGTCGTCGAGGCAGCTAATCATGCACACGACTCGTCGAGACTCTATTGAAAGGGTTCGTGCGTCCGTCATGGCTGCGGTCGTTCTAGCTGTGCATCGCTGAAAGGAGCACCAATATGTACGGTCTGATCTGTAAAGATGAAGATTGTGCCAAGGCAACGCGCCGCGCTGATCTCCATCCTCATCTAGGGTGCAAGCAGCTTGCCCGGTTGTCTCAGCTACATAGTCGCACAAAACCTGACTGATCCCGATATCAGTCAAGAAAGCCATCAGGTCTCACCAGCGTTGTAGGGTCGAAATGATTATGCTGCGGTGTTTTACAGAGGGGACCAGAGAGCCGCAAGTCGCGCAAAACGCCATAGACAAAAGGGTGATCTTTGAAATAAGGCCGCGCCAGCGGCAACAAGGAGGCAGCCAAATGTCGCAAGAATCAGGCATGCAAAAGACATTTGGCCTCGAAAGCTCGCCGTGAATCCGAGCTGAGCGAAATTTCTCGCCATGCGGCGAAAGAGGCGATAGCTTGACGGCTTTGTATGTGGCACGACGTCCGGTGATGATTTCTGGCCGAAGAAAAAGTGCCTAATTTCCAATGTATTAAAGTCAAGCAAATTACAGACTTAACATTTCAGGTTCCTTGCATGAAGAGCGCCTCGCGGTTCAGCTATGACTTTGGAGTAAGAATCAGTAGCAGTACAATCGGCACTGCAATCAGAGCAGCTATTTTGCCGATTTTTCTAGCGTCATTAGAGAGTTTCTGTCTTTTAACTTTCTGAACTTGCTGGTAAGCGACCTGCGTTGCCGTACTGGTCTTCTCATCTACAATGATAAAATGGTCTTCTTCAATCTCACTGATGTAGCCTTTAACTTTCCTTCCATCAGTCAATCTAAGCTCAATTCGCGCAGTTGGTCCTGTGCCAATCTGGACTATTTTGGCTTTTACCTCTTCGACAGCCCGCGTATTACTGCTAGTTTGCTGAGCGACTACGACTGATGTTGTGCAAAATAAATTGATGACCAGTCCCACTAAAATCGCCGCCAGAATTCTCTTGAACATAGAGTTTCTCCTTTCAGACTTGTTAGAGTGATTTCGCCACGTTGAGAAAGAGGCTTAGGGAGAACGATCTATCCCCAAGCCTCTGAGCTAGGTATCACCACAACGGCATCTCTAACTTCTGCCGCAATCCGTGTTGCGTGTCTTGAATGAAATGCGAACCGTTGATCGGGTTGCTTGGCTCGCCAACATTGATGCGCGCGGCAGCAAACGCCACACCTTGCTCATCAAACCGTTCAACAAAGCAGGGGTAGAAGGCGAAACTGCTTACTTGGACGAAGTTTCGCTAGAGAAGCGATTAATCCCCTGAGGCTACAAGGAGCAGGGCAGCACCTAGAATCACTCCCAAGAAGATCGCTTGAAAAGTAAGGATTCGCCTGGTTTTAGTAGAAATCTTCGGGGTTTTGAAGCCTACAACTTGCGCGTAATCTATCCGCGTGGCGACACCAGCTTTATCATCCACTACTGTGAAATAATCATCCTTGCTCTCGCTGATGTAGCCTTTCACCCGTCGGCCATTGCTCAATCTAACTTCGACGCGCGCATCCGGCCCCGTTCCAATCTTAATGACTTTCGCCTTCATCTTCTCAGCACGCGCGTCCGAGCCAGTTTGCTGACCAACGACGGTGGGCGTAACACAAACCAAGTTAATGACCAGCCCTACTATAAGCAGTGTGATGATTCTCTTAAACATAGGACAGCTTCTCCTTTTTGTTTATCCTTTAAGGAAGAGTCTAGCGAGAAAACGTTCTCGCTAGGCTCTTCAAGTTCTA
>NZ_CBXV010000003.1 GCF_000820845.2 Pyrinomonas methylaliphatogenes
ATAGGCCTGCCCGACATCTTCAAACCCATCTCTATCCAGCGCCGCGTTGCATTCAGTCACGCTCACTTTGCAATAGCAATCATAGTAACAATAACAGGCATCTTCGCTAACGGGATAGCATGTGTATTCGTCGGCGACTACGGTGGTACAGAGCGCAAGCGCCGAAATATTCGCTAGAGCGATGGCCAACACGATTGTAAGAAGCGCGATCGATCCACGTTTCCACAGCATTGCCTTTCATCCCCCCAAGCATAAAGATCTGACCGTGCCGGAGTTTAAAAAAAAAGAATCGAAGTCAAGCCCTCCGTTAGATGTTTTCGGACCGGTGTGTTATTCTTTATCCTGATCCGTACTTTTAAACTTTTAAAGCGTACATTGCGAGATTGCGTTCAAGGGGCAAGGGCGCTTTAGGATGCGCCGTCATTGATCTCTTTCGTCGCCGAGGAATTTGCCTGGGATGAGATAGTTGCGTATGTAGTCGGCGACCGCCTCTTTGAGCGGCGTGATGGGTTTCGTATAGCCGGTCTGACGAAGGCGGGTGATATCGGCCTGCGTGTGGTACTGGTAACGGTCCCGTATTTCAGCGGGCATCTCGACGTATTCGATGCGCGGTTCCATCTCGAGCGCCGCAAAGACCGCCTCGGCCAGCTCGCGCCATGTATGCATGTGGCCCGATCCGATGTTGAACAATCCGCTGGCCGGATTTTCGATGAAGTGGAGCGTCATCTCGGCGGCGTCCTTGACGTAGAGAAAATCGCGCCCGAATTCACCGTCGCGGTAGTCTGGGTGGTGGCTCTTGAAGAGTTTGATCGTGCCCGTCTCGCGCGCTTGCGTGAAGGCTTTGTTGACGAGGCTGCGCATCTCGCCCTTGTGATTTTCGTTCGGACCGAAGACGTTGAAATACTTCAGCCCGACGATGCGCGCAAATAGACCGCAACGATGCGCATGGAGATCGAAGAGGTGTTTCGAGTAGCCGTAGATGTTGAGCGGGCGGAGCCTCTCCAAATTCTCTGTGCCATCTTCCATTCCGGCTGAGCCGTCGCCGTAGGTCGCCGCCGACGAAGCGTAGATGAAACGGACGCCGTGGGCCACCGCCCAATGGGCCAGTTCTTTGGTGAACTCGTAGTTGTTGCGCATCATGTAGCGCGCATCGCGCTCGGTGGTCGAAGAGCAAGCGCCCATGTGAAGCAGGAAGCGCGTCGCGCTGAAGCTCTGCGGCGCTCGCTCCACACGTTGCAGGAAGTCGTCGGCGTCCAAATAGTCTTGGAACTTAAGCGGCGCGAGGTTCTTCCACTTGTCCGACTGGTCCAACCGATCAACGATGAGGATGTCGGTCTCGCCCATCCGGTTGAGCTTCCAGACGAGCGCGCTGCCGATGAACCCAGCTCCGCCCGTGACGATGAAACGGTGCGACGAAACCATTTGACGATCCCCTGAAGGGATTACGCCCCGACTGCGAGCCTATCACCAGCCAAGGACGTAGGCGAAGATGAGCGGCGCGACGATGGTCGCGTCCGACTCGATGACGAACTTAGGCGTATCGACCGCCAGCTTGCCCCACGTGATCTTCTCGTTCGGGACGGCGCCTGAATACGAACCATAGCTCGTCGTCGAATCTGAGATCTGGCAGAAGTAGGCCCAGACGGGGACGTTCTCGCGGCGTAGGTCTTGGTGGAGCATCGGGACGACGCAGATCGGGAAATCGCCGGCGATGCCGCCGCCGATCTGAAAGAATCCGATGGGCGCTTCGGCTGAAGCGCGCGTGTACCAGTCGGCCAACTCGATCATGTACTCGATGCCGGTGCGCACCGTATGGACCTGTTTGATGTCGCCCGCGATGCAGTGGGCGGCGTACATGTTGCCCATGGTCGAATCTTCCCAGCCTGGGACGAAGATCGGAAGCTCACGTTCCATCGCCGCATAGACCCATGAATCTTTCGGATCTATCTGATAGAACTCTTCGAGCGCGCCCGAACGCAGGATGCGGTACATGAATTGGTGGGGGAAGTAGCGCTCGCCCGCTTGATCGGCGCGCGTCCACTCGTCGAGCAGCGCGCCTTCGAGTCGTCGCATGGCTTCCATCTCCGGGATGCACGTATCGGTGACGCGGTTCATGTGGCGTTCGAGCAGCGCGCGTTCGTCTTCGGGCGTCAGATCGCGCCAGTTAGGAACGCGCTCATAGAAATTGTGGGCCACCAGATTGAAGAGATCTTCTTCGAGGTTAGCTCCCGTGCACGAGATGGCATGAACTTTGTCTTGGCGGATCATCTCGGCCAAGCTCAAACCGAGTTCCGCCGTGCTCATCGCGCCGGCCAAAGTGAGAAACATCTTGCCGCCCGCTTCGAGATGACGACGATAAGCCTCGGCTGCGTCCACGAGTGTGGCGGCATTGAAGTGTCTGAAATGGTGTTTAATGAAAGAGGAGATCGGTCCGTCAGACATCTCAATTCCCTCGGTTTCGAAACCCAAAGATTTAAGTGCGAGTCGCAAACCGTCGTTTATCTCAAAAATCTCGGTTAAACTCAAGCGTGCCGAGAGGATCGTAAACCGAAAACTCAAACGGCGTGTCTATGCGGATCTCCCTCGTTTGGATCGATATCCGGCGGCCAAGCGAGTTCGATCCCGGAGCGCATGAGGAGCTTTTGGAAATCGGCCAGGCGCGGCCCGAAATCGCGCACTGCGCGCGGCGCGAGATTGCGCTCGAGACAGAAAGCAACCAGCAGGCCGGCAGCCTCGCCGATGTTCCACTCGACCGGATGAAGCCTATAACAACCGTTCGTGATGTGCGTCGTGCCGATGTTCTTGCAGGCTGGAAGCAAGTTCTCCACGCGCACGGGCAGCAGCGCGCCGAGCGGGATTTGAAACGGTAGACTTTCGATGTCCAAATAGTTATCGCCACCACACGTCGGATGGAGATCTATGCGGTAATAGCCGATGCCGACGGAATCCTCGAACTGTTCGGCGCGGTTATCGCGCGGGCGTAATGCGGCTGAGACGTGCTGTTCGCAGACGGTAAATTCGGCGCATATGCGGCGCGATTCGCGAATGTAGGGCGCCTTTGCCAGCCCATCCGAGGTATAACCCACCACATCAGCCCGCAGTTTGAGTTCGGGGAAACCGTAGCCGCCAGTTGGGCGCGGCGCTTCCGTCTGCAGCCAATAAAGGAAAGAGAGGCTCTGTTCTCTGGCGCGCTCAATATGCCGCCTTCTCTCTTCTTCGTCGGCGCATGTGATGTCGCCTTCGAGATAATCGAGCATCGGAACGTTCATGAGCGTGATGTCGCTCGGCATGAATCCGCGCTGAAAGTTCTTACGGTCCAAAATCCGGCGATAGGTCCACAGGCCGGAGAAAGCGCGTCCCGTTTCGCCTTCCGGATCGAAGTGATAGGTTTGCGGTTGAAGTGTGCGCGGGTTGGAAATGGTCCAAGAGAAGAGCTTGCCCGGCCAAGCGGGGGTGAGTTTGGGTTCATAGTCGCGCCAGAATTCATAGTTGATTGGCTTTTCAATGGTATGATCTTCACCCGGATGGTAACTGAGCGCAAAGCAGACGGAGAAAGCTTGGACGTTGCGCGGTTCAGGTCGATCTTTCGCATTGGGTTCGCCTGTTTGAGCGCGACTTTCCGCGCCCGTGACGAATTCGGTGCCGGTGAGTGGCAGAAGATCGCCGAGTTCGGTTGCGTCGAGGAAGTAGCGAGCCGAAATGGTCTTTTCAGCGCCCGACCGCAGATCGCGCAGCTTGATGGCGCGCACCCGATCCCCAGCCGTGTCAGCCGCGATGGCTTTATGCTCGCGAAGGATGATCAACCGACCGCTGCTCGTCAACGGAGCGAACAGCGCTTCTAGAATGAAGAGCGCGGCTTTGGGCTCATGACATAATGGTGAGACCCAGCCGGTGCCCGGATTGAAGAACGGATCGCTCTTCGCCTGTGGCGTTAGCGGATAGAACTTCCGGTAGTAGGCGCGCACGCCTTCGCGGAGACGGCGGTAACTCCTCGTGCAGCCCATGCGCTCTATCCATCCGTGCTCATCCGGTGGGACCGCTTGGCTCGTCAGTTGTCCGCCCAGCCAATCGGTCTCTTCCGTAAGGATCACTTTGAACCCAGCTTGTGATGCGGCTAGCGCCGCCGCACAGCCGCCCAAGCTTCCGCCTACGATCAGAACGTCAGCCCTCAGTTCCTTCATCAAATCATCGCCCGCGCGGAAGAGTCCGCAGAAGGTGAAGAGGCGAAAGAATAGCACAATTGCTGGCGAAACCAAGATGGGAGCCGGCGATCGATCGCGCGGCTAAGCATCTTGGAGCAGATAGTTGTATGACCAACGTCATGGTATCATGACCCATCATTCGGCAATGAAGGGCCGTGCGCGGCAGAAAGGTTTAAGCTAGAGTCCTCACCTGCGCCAGGCGTGCTTACTCGAAGCAGGGCTCGCGCTGCCTTAAGGCTTCCGCTGCTGGTCCAAAATCTGGTCTCGCGTGAGGTAGGCTTTAAGCGACTTTGGAGAGTGGAGGAAAAAGTGCAATGCGCGCAATGATCCTCGCCGCCGGATATGGAACCCGCCTGTGGCCTTTGACTGCGGATCGCGCTAAACCTGCCGTCCCCATCATGGGACGCCCCTTGATCGGCTATGTCGCCGAATACCTGTCGCGCTTTTCGTGCCGTGAAGTTGTGGTGAACCTACATCACAGACCCGAATCGGTGCGCGCCGCCCTCGGGGACGGAAGCCGTTTCGGAGTGCGCGTCCATTACGTCGAAGAACCGGAGATCTTGGGGACGAGCGGCGCGTTGGATAACGCGCGCAAGGTTCTAGGAGCAGACTTCTTCGCCGAAACCTTCGTCGTCATCAACGGCAAGATCGTGACCGATATTGACCTTGAAGCCGCTTTGAGAACGCATCGCGAGCAGGGCGCGCTCGCGACGCTCATCTTGCGCCGCAACGTTGAAGGCGAACGTTATAGCGTCGTCGTCGTCGAAGATGGCTTGATCAAAGGTTTCGGCGGTTTCCCTTCGCCCGAGCGAGATGGAGCGACGGATGGGCGAAATCTTCCTCAGGCGCCATTGATGTTTACGGGGATTCAAATTCTCGAACCGCGCATCTTCGATTATATCCCGCAAGGCATCTTCTCCCATTCGACGACCGACGTTTACCCGCAAGCGATCGCATCTGGCGAAAGGATAGTGGCGCACATAGCGGAAGGAATGTGGCACGAGCTTTCGACTATCAAGCGCTATCTTGAGACCAACCTTCGCTTGATGGCGCGGGAAGGGAAGAGCGTGGGATTGTGTCCGGGAGCGATCGTTGAAGACGGCGCGGACGTCAGCGAGGCCGTTCTGTGGGAAGGCGCGCGCGTTGAGAGGGGAGCGCGCGTGCGGCGCGCGGTGCTCGGCGCTGGAGTGCGCGTGCCCGCTGGATGTGAGATCGAGAACGCGGCGGTGGTGCGCGCCGATCTGGTCCGCGCCGCGAACCCGCCGCAGAAGGCGACGCTAGGAGAGTTTCATGGCGGGAACTTTATCGTTCGGTTATAACGCTTGCGTTACAAGCGAACTCTAATCTTCTTATCAACGTGACTCGTCGGAACTCTTCTATCTCTTCCGGCTTAACGTCGGCGAACTTTTTATCAACATGACCCCTAGATCACAAACCGAGCAGCGCGCTCTATCTACGCGCTGCCCGGAAGCGGTACCCTCTCTTGCGCTTGAGGATTATCGGCTTGAGATTCACACTCTTCCGAACGCCGCCACTCCGCCCTGAGCCATGGCGCGCAGGCGCGCGATGCGCTCCTCGGTCGGCGGGTGCGTGCTGAAGAGCTTCTGCAGCGTCGCGCCGGTGAATGGACGAACGATGAACATGTGCGATGCCGCCGGATTGACCGGCAACGGGATGCGGCGCGAGTAAGCCTCGAGCTTTTCGAGCGCCGAGGCGAGCGCTTCCGGATCGCGCACGATCTCCGCGCCGGTGCGATCGGCGCCGAATTCGCGCGAGCGCGAGATCGCCAGTTGAATGAGCGTCGCCGCGATGGGCGCGAGGATCAGCATCAGCAATGCGCCGAGCACGCCAGCGGTGCCGTTGTCGCGCTCGTCGTTTCGCCCGTAGCCGCCGAAGATCATCGCCCACTGGCCCATCTGCGCGATCAGCGTGATGGCTCCCGCAAGAGTGGCGGCGATGGCGCTGATTAAAATGTCTCGATTACGCACATGGCCCAGTTCGTGGGCGATCACGGCTGCGAGTTCGCGCTGATTCAAAATGCGCATGATGCCGGTCGTGACGGCGACGACGGCATGTTGCGGGTTGCGCCCCGTGGCGAAAGCGTTCGGCGCGTCGGCTTCGATGATCGCGACGCGCGGTTTGGGTAGCCCCGCCTCGCGAGCAAGCTCAGCCACCAGGCGATGAAGCTCCGGCGCTTCCCGCTCGGAGACTTCGTGCGCACCGGCCATGTGCAACGCGATCTGATCGGAGAACCAGTAACTGCCGAAATTCATCAGGATGGCGAAGATGAAGCCGATGACCATGCCCGATTGGCCGCCGATGGCACCGCCGATCAAAATGAACAGCGCCGTCAATACGCCGAGCAGGATGACCGTTTTCAGTCCGCTCATGCTTCGCATGATCTTCCTCCCCTCACATAGTTTGATGATCGGACAGACGCGCAAGCTGCCAGAGTCGGTCTTAGTCAAACCTCTCTCTCCCCAGAAAGCGCTCGCGCACGTATTCGACCGTATCGTGCAGCGTTTCCGTCGGATCGCGCGGCGCAAAGCTAAGCTCGCGCTCTGCCTTGCCGGGATTCACATACCAGAAATATTCCGCCATCTCGATGGCAACGGGGTCAAGCGGGGGGCTAAGCTTCCAGTGGCGATAGAGGGCGTGAATGGCTTGCGCGCCCGCGATCGCGAATTTCGACGGAAGCGTAAAGCGCGGGCCACCTCTTTTGGTCAATCTCTCCAATCTTCCGAGGAGCTCACGAAAAGTCCAGTTGACGGCACCGAGCAGATATCGCTCGCCGTGTTTGCCGCGTTCTAGCGCATTGATGAACGCTTGGGCCGCGTCGCGTGCGTCAACGAAGCTCAAACCGCCGGATGGCACGGTCATGATGCGGCCAGCGAGAAAATCCAAGATGAACTTCGTCGAACTCAATCGCTCATCGCCCGGGCCGAGCAGCAGGCTCGGATTGAGGATGACGAGTTTGCGCCCATCTCCATCGAATCGTTCGAGCGCGACGCGCTCTTGATAGTATTTGCTCGCGTAGTAAGGCCAGCGCGTGATGATCTTGAGCGGTGGCGGATAGGTTTCGTCCGGTATCTCATCGCCATCTTCCGTCACCGCGATGGTGCCGCTCGTCGAGGCTAAGATGATCGCTTGCGTTCCAGCTTCACGCGCGGCATCGCACAACAGGCGTGTGCCATCGACGTGTAGTTGATACATGCGGTGCGCATCTTCCGCTTCGCGCGAGACGAGACCGGCGAGATGATAGATCGCGCTCACATCTTTGACGGCCCGCGCCACCGCTTCAGGCGACGTGATTGAACCTTGGATCACTTCCACGCCGAAATCGCTGAGCCATTCAGGCGCAGTCGTCGAAAGGACGCGCAGATTGCGCTCGCCCGAGGAGATGAGCGCGCGCAGCAGATGCGAGCCCAAAAAACCTGTGCCGCCCGTTATTAGAATCTTTCGCAGGCGACGTCGCGATGGATTCTTGCTGGTCTCTTGAAGAGACCGGCCCTTGCGTTTTTGCTTCGTTTCCGTTTTTCGCCCGGAATTGCCCATAGTTTTCGATCAGGAGAAGATGACGGACGATGTGCGAGAGGAGATCGCGTGCCCTTCGTCTCAAAGATGAGCTTCAATCGCCGCTCGCCGCGAGGCGTTCGAGCGTTTCAGCCTCCCTTTCCGTCGCGCGCGTCGTGCGCCGTTCGGTCCGCCACTTCTGTCGCAATGCCGTCGGATCGAAAGCATGGCGCGTCCCGTCGCGCAAGTTCTCGATCTCATGGCGCACAAGCGCGGCGATCAAACGATAGGCTTCGGCGCGCGGCATCCCTTGTGTAAGTTCTTCCAGCTCTTCGATCGGCAAGAAGCGCCCGATGCGCGCGCCAACATCACGGCTGCGCAGCATGGTCGCGCCTTTCGGAAAGGCTTCATATGTGCCCCAGATGTAAACCGGCAGGATGCCGACGCGACAGGTCAGCGCCAGGTAACCGATGACAGGCTTGAATTCGTTCATCTGACCCGTCAGCGAGCGCGTCCCTTCGGGAAAGATGAGCGCGTTGTAGCCTTGCTCAAGATATGCCCGCGCGTAGCGCAGAGACTTGCGCAGATTCCCGGTCCGCTCCATTGGCACGAGATTGGTGAAGTTCTCCATGTAGGCGCGTTTGTACTTGTTGTCGAAGAAATAATCGGCGGCAGCGAGCGCGACCAGATCGCGCCCCGCATCGCCGAGCGCCATCTTCACGAGACCCATGTCGAGATGCGAAGTGTGGTTGGCCGCGACGAGGAAATTGGTGTGAACCGGGATGTTGGCGCGCCCCTCGTAGCGTGTGTTCAAGACGACTTCGTAGAAGGCGCGCTGCACGAGGTCCAGCCCCTTGTTGCCGATGGCGCGCACGATCGCTGGCACGCGAATCTCTTCTTCGTCGTCGCGCGCTCGCTCGTCTTCATCGCGCCGGCCATGACGTTTCACCTGATCGGGCGGCGTGACGCGGCTCAGCAGCTCGCGAAGATCGCGCACTTCGGTCAAAGTGTCTGGCGAGCGAAGGTGCGCGCCCGCTTGCTCGATCGCCGACGCTAGTTCGACGTACATCAAGCTGTCGAACCCGAGATCGCTCAGGCGCGTGTCGAGCGTGATGTTGGCACGCGATCTGTTCGCCACCTGCGCGACGATCTCGATCAGCCAATCTGCTTCGGCTTCGCGTCCATTGCGCGCGCTCGCCAAGGCGCGCGTGCCCTCTTCGAGCGTCTGGAGCAACTGGACCACCTCGCGCCGCTTGACTTTGCGCGTCGCTGTGCGCGGCAGCTCTCCGTCCCAGAAGTGCAGGACCTTGACGCGCTTGAAGAAGGGCAGCGCCGCCGACACTTCGCGGAAGTGATCGTCTATCTTTTGGCGCACCTCTTCGCGCGAGAGCGAGATGTCGTACTCGTAGTTGGGAACGACGACGCACGCGACCTTCTCCGCATGACCATCGGGCAGCCCGACGACGCTCAGTTCCTTGATGTAGGGCGAATTGCCGTACAGCTCTTCGATCTCGTCCGGATAGACGTTCTTGCCGTTGGTATCGACGATGACATCTTTGGAGCGCCCGACGATATAGAGGTTGCCATCAGCATCCATGCGCCCGAGGTCGCCCGTGTGCAGCCAGCGATCGACGATGGTGCGTCTGGTGGCCTCTTCGTCGCCGAAGTAGCCGACCATGACGTTGGGCCCGCGCGCGATGATCTCGCCGACGCCGCTGGCGTCGGGATCGGCGATGCGCACTTCGACGCCCGGAAGCGGGCGCCCGACGCTCCCCGCCAGTAGACGATTCTGCGGGCGCACGACCGTCAGAACAGGCGCGGCTTCGGTCAAACCGTAGCCTTCGAGGATCGTGAAGCCCAATCCGTGTAGATCGCGCGCGACGCGCTCGTTCAAAGCGGCGCCGCCGCTGATCAGGTAACGGATGCGCCCGCCCATGCCTTCATGGATCGGGTAGAAGATGAGGTGGCCCAGATTGATGGGCGCGCGGTTGCGCAACCAACCGTTCAGCTTGATCAATAGATCGGATGCGCGCTCGACCCATTCGCCGCCTTCGCGCAGGCGGTTCTTGATGCGACGATGGAGCATCTCCCAGAGCGCCGGCACGCCGACCATGCCCGTCACGTGACCGTTCTTGATCGCGCGCGCGAGCGCTTCGCCCGTCATCTCCGGCAGATATGTGATCTGCGCGCCGCGGCTGAGCGGCGCGAGAAAACCGGCAGAGAACTCGAACGTGTGATGGAGCGGCAGGACCGAAAGCACGCCGTCGCGCGTTGACATGTCGATGATGGAAGTGAGCATCGAAACCATGTGCGTGAAGTTCCGATGCGAGAGCATGACGCCTTTGGGGCGGCCCGTGGTGCCCGAAGTGAAGATGAGCGAGGCGATCGTATTGGCCGGAACGCGCGCTGGAAGGAGCGACGTCCTTTCGGCTTCCGTCCGCTCGTCGGGCAGCGCGAAGACCTCATCGAAGGTCCAGACTTGCGCCCGCTCCAATCCAGCTTCGCGCAATCGTGTGCGCAGCTCAGGATGCTCTTCGTCCACCTTCTCGCTGATGATGATGCCAGCGGCTTCAGCGGCGCGAGCGAAGTTGACTATCTCATCCGTCGAACTTTGCGGATCGACGGGCACGCACGTCGCGCCGGCCTTCAGAACGCCGAAGTAGCTCATGCCCCACTCGGGCGCGTTCTGGCTGACGAGCAGCACGCGATCGCCAGGCTGGATGCCATGTGCGGCCAAAAAGCCCGCCGCGCGCGTCGCCAGTTCGTGTAGATCGGCGTATGTGTACTGCTCTTCGCGCCCATCGCGCTCGATGCGCATCGCGACGCGCGTCGCGTGCCGTTTGGTCGTCGTCTCGAAAAGCTCGATGAGGTCGCGGTAAGTATAGACCCGCTTGGGTTGCGCGCGCATATCCTCTTCGAGTTTCGGGAAGACCCACTTCTTGAGACCCGGAAAGTGGATGTTCATCCAGTAGTCGTACCAATCGAGCCGCTCCGGATACCACGGCAAGAGCTTCTGTTCGTCTTTGCGTATGCGCGCGAAAAGGGAGCGCACGTTGTCGGCGCGGAAGATGTAGGCATTTTCGACCATGAAGGGGCGGAACAGCTCGAAGGCTTCGCGCGTTTCGCGCGTCACGCGCTCGATGTGGTCCACGCGCTCTTTCGCTCGGTCGATGATGTCGGTCAGCCGCCCGCCGCCCCAGCGCGGTCGTGCCCAATCAAGAAACGACGAGACGCGCTTGGCCGCCTCGTTGATCATCGGCGTTGAGGTGCGGTCGAAGCGCGCCGGACTGACGGGCACAGCCTCCATGCGTCCGGCGATCTCGTTGATGAGCTTGAAGCCGGTCTCCTTCTCCTTGAAGTGTTTGCGTTTGTAGAGACCAAGAAGGCCGACGATGCGCCGAAGTTCGTTCGGGTTGCTGTCGCCTGTTGCTGCTTGGTAGACGAGGCGTGGTTCCGTTATGCAGGCTTCCGCCGCCGCGGCGAGCATAACGCTGGCGACGAAATCGACGGGCGTGATGTCGAGCACGAGATCCTCTTTGACCGGGATCTGCGTCTGTCCTTTGAGCGAGATGAAGATGAGCGGCGCAGTGGTCGTGAAGCCTTCGTTCCAACCGGGGAACGGGTATTCGACCGAAGATTCGACGATGCTCGGACGGACGATGGTGCGGACGATGCCGGTCTCGGCGGCGACGAGTTGTTCGCCCAAGCTCTTCGTGTAAGTGTAAATGTTGGGCCAGCCCCAGAAACGCGCGCGCTCGATGCCGAGTTCGGTCAAACGATTGCGCGTCCACACCTTGCGTTCGCGCGCGATGGCCAAGCTCAAGGCTTCCGGATCGTCCGGATCGCGCCCCTCTTCGATCAGACGCTCGCGCGCCAGTTCGCGAAAACGCGCCTGCATCATCGCATCTTTGGCCTCTTCGCGGACGCGCTCGGCGAGCCGTTCGCAGTCGCGTATCTCTTGCTCGGGCGAAAACTCAACGTCGGGCATCTCCTCGCGGCGCGGAAAATAGCCGACCACGGGATCGCTCTCCCAAACCGGACCGGAGCGGTTGCCCGCGACGAAGCAGGTCGAAACGTGCAGAAGCGCCGGACGGCGCATCCGTTTGGCGAAAGAGATGACGTTCTGCGTGCCGACGACGTTGGTCCGAAGCGCGCTCTCCAGCGTCGGATTAAACGTGACGTTGCCAGCGCTGTTGATGATGATGTCTATGTCATCGGCGATCGCTTGCGCCTCTTCTTCCGTGAACCCGAGATTAGGCTCGCCGATGTCTCCGCCGACGATGCGCACCTTGTCGTTGATGAAACCTTCGAGCGCGCCACCCAATCGTTCGCGCAGCGGATCGAAGGGGGGCGACGGCAGGATGTGGTTCCAGAAACGGGCTTCGGATTCGGCTTGCGACCGGGCTCGTACTGTGACGTACACGCGCCCGATGTTCGGAAAGCGATAGAGCAGCATGCTCAGCGTCACTTTGCCGAGAAAGCCCGTTCCGCCGATGAAGAAGATACGCCGTCCGTTGTAAATTTCCGTCGGAGATAGTTTCATGGTCTCACTAAAACCTCGACACGAGCGATCGTCGGCACGTCATTCATCATGTGAAAGTATATTGCTCAAGTGTCCAAGGCTCTCACCGAAACGATCGCCACTTGCGATTACGCCTTTAAACGATAACCAGGCCGATGTCAAACTCAGTTGCGCCCAATCCTCATGCCAATCCCGGCGATGAAATCGCGCACAGTTTTCATTCGACTTCGCACACGGCGATCAAAGGTTGATGGAGCATGGTGATCTCTGCCGACCGGCCCATATAGCTCCTCGCCATGGCGATCGCCTCTTGCAGATTGTCGGCTCGCTCCCAGCCGAGGATTTCGGGAACATGCGCGTTCTCCGCCCCGGCGACGATCACGCGCCCGACATGCTGACGCCCGTTCTCGCCCCAGTACCACATGAAGAACGGATGCGCGCCGTGATAGGCGTGGCCGCGCCGGTACATCTGAATGTAACTCGGATTTTCGGCGAACTCGCGTTCGTACTTCTCGCGCAAGGTGAACGCATCGCGCGTTTCCGGCAATAGACGATTGAAAAATTCGATGTAGCTCGGATGAAACTCGTGATCGAATTCGTCGTAGCACGGATGATGGAGTATGAGCACGCCGCCTTTTTTCAACAATGGCTTCCCGCGATACATGTTGTGAAAATAGCCGAGACCCATCACCTGCACGAGCAGCGGGTTTAAGATCGAGTTGACGTTGTAGGGCGAGATGTGCGGGATGCCGGTGATCAGGATGTCGCACTGCCCATTGATGGGGATCGAATATTGCTCGAAATTCTTCTGGAGGATCTTCTCATGAACCGGTTCGGTGCGCCCAGCGTAACAGGCGATCATCTCGTACTGGGCCGGTATCGAGTGAAGCAATTTCCTTTTGGCAGCGCGCGGCATTTTGCTCATGGCGAAACGCACGGCCTCGAACTTCATGCGATCGAACGACGTGAAGTCGTCTTCGTTCTTCAGCAGAAAGTCCATCTGCCCCGTGTACATGCGATTGTTCAGCGCCGTCTCGATGTGAAAGACGTTGAGCGTGCGATCGACGAGTTTGCCAAGTCGCGTCACCTTGTGGTTGAGCGCCGAACGTTGCGGATCGAAGTAGCTATCCGAATCGCGTATGGTCTGCGGCTCGTGATGCGCGCGCAGCGATTCGTAATCGCACAATCCGACGGCCACCGATTTATGACCGCCGTCCATCGGCACGAGATTGATGTTGACGTAGATCAGCAGATCGCTCTCAGCCGCGCGTCGATTGATGCGCAAAGGTTCTTTGTGTTGAGTCTCGCCGATGAAGACGAGACCATCAGGATCTTCGGCGTCGTGGTTGTAGTAGCGGTCCGGATAGAACTCGTCGAAGATCTTCGCCCCGACCATGCGCTTCATCTCGGCAGGCGTCATCTTGCGATGAAGCGAGTTGGCGATGATGATGTGAATATCTGTGACGCCGTGGCTAGCAAGCATGTCGAGCAGTATTTCGAGCACCGTTTGACGCACGTCGGGCGTCGCCATCGGCGGCAGCGGCAGCGAGATATCGTCCAGCGCGATGGTGACGCGCATGCCGGGTTCGAGCTGCGCGTAGAGCGGATCGCAATCGAGCGGGTGGTTGATCGCGTAGCGGATGGCCGCTTCGCGGTTGGGCAGCCCCTTGATCGGCGGTTTCGGGTAGATGACGCGCGTGCCGACGGGCAGATCTTCGAGCAGGAAATCCTCGCCCGACGGAATGATGCGCGGCGCGCTGTCGCGATCTATGTAGACGACTGATTCGTGTAGTTTACGTCTGAGCGCAAGTGCCATAAGGTTCTTCTTAAATTCCCCTCAAGTTCCGCAGATATTACCAGTGATGGGCGTCAAAAGCGAAAAGCGCAATTCCCGAAGAGTTCCAAAAAACGGAAGCGCAGATCGACTGCCGAGATGCTCGGGCGATCTGCGCCAGACCGACTATCTCAAATCGAGAATGGGCCAGTGGTGATGAAGCGCCGTTTGACGCAAACGGAAATCGGGATTGACGGCTGCCGGGTGGCCCACCACCGACAGCATCGGTAGATCGCTGATCGAATCGCTGTAAGCATAAGAATCGTTCAGATTGATCCCTTCGCGCTCGGCATATTCGCGAATCCACGAAGCCTTGGTCGCCGAAGCGAGCACGGGCGGAAGCAGGCGCCCCGTCGCGACGCCGTTGACAAATTCCAGGTGGTTGGCGACGTAATCGTCGATGCCGAGATACTTCATCAATGGCGCGACCGAAATGTCAAGCGCGCCGGTGACGACCACTTGCCGCAATCCGAGCTGGCGCGATTTGGCGATCAATTCAAATGCGCCCGGATAGACGGCAGGTTTTAAGACTTTTTCGAAAAGCTCATCGGCGAAGAAACGCAACCGGTCCTCGGTTTCGCCACGATAGCGTTTGAAAAAGAGCGTGTTAAAGACCTGCCTACTGTACTGGTCAGTGATGGCGAAGAGCGGAATGCTCAGCAACGTCGCTGCGCTCTTCTTGAAACTTCGCCACAGGCCCGGTTGGTTGCGCGCGTAGAAGCCGAGCGTGTGGACGAGGTTCGTTCTGACCAGAGTCCCCTCAAGGTCGTAAAAAGCCGCAGCTCGCAAAATCGCTCCTCCAAACGATGGCCGAAAGTCGAGTTGGGCGGCAGACGCGCCCTGGTTTAGTGTAGGTCGGAAAATATTAGCGCAATTCGCGTTGTTTATGAAGTAGCGAATGGCCCCCGTCAGCCATCGGTTGGGGGATGAGAGCCGTCAATGCGCGCTCGGGGATGATCTCGATTCCAGACGCAGCTTGATCTCGCGCTCGGCAAAACGCGCCGCATCGGCGATGCGCGCATCGGTCGCGGAGAGGAACGGTTCGATCCGCTTGAGGGTTTCGGCGTCACCGATCCGCGCCAGCACTTCGAGCAGGCGAATCTGCGTCTTATCGTTGACGCGCGAGAGGATAGGATAGAGCGGTTCGGGTGATTCGAGTTCGATCAGGTAGGCATAGGCTTGATTGTGGCGCGGCGAGTCGAGCGCGCGCACGATCGCGTAGAGGTTTTCGCTCTTCCCCATTCGATAAAGCGCCCAATCGAGCGCCAATTGCACGCGCTTGTTCTTCTCTTGCAAGCGATACCCTTCGACGAGCTTCCTTTTATTGATTGCGCGCAGACGCGCCAGTTCTTCCGCAGCCCGTTGACGCACGAGCGCATCCTTATTGGTCAGCCTCTGCACCGCAACGGCGGCGCGTTCTTCCGCGCTCCCCGCGTAGAGGGTGAGATCCTGCGCGCGGGCGTTGGCGGCGGCCACGACCGCCGTCAAAAAGAGGAGCATCATTCGATACGTCATGGCCCAGCCTCCTTCCCGGTTTGCGCTTGAGAGCGGCGCAGCGCGCCGGAGTTCAGATCCAGCTCGTCCTCTTTGATGACCTCGACGTTGGGGAAGCGTTTCTTCAGATCGTCGAGAAAGGAGCGCGCGTTCCCGACGATGACGATGTTGGCTTCGCTGGCATTCAACCGCTCGCGCGTGAATCGTTGCACATCGTCGGCGGTGATAGCTTGGATGTTGCGGATGTAGTCGTTTATCTCGTCGAGTCGCAACCCATAAAGCGCAAGCGAGGCGACCTGGGCGACCAACCCGCCGGTCGTCTCGATGGTGCGCGCGAAATTGCCGATCAGCGCCGCTTTGCGCGGCGTCAGTTCGGCATCTGGAAGATTGTCGGTAGCCAGTCTCTCAAGTTCCGTGATCATCAGCGCCGCGACTTCATCTGCCGTCTCGTTTCTCGTTTGTGCCGAAGCGATGAACGGTCCGACATCGCGCCGCACATCGAGCGCGCTGCTGGCGCCGTAGCTCAAGCCGCGGCGGATGCGAATCTCCTGATTGAGACGTGATGAAAACCCGCCCCCTAGAACCGAATTAGCGACGAGGCCGCGGAAATAGTCCGCATCCGTGCGCTTTATCCCGGCGCGCACCAAGATCACGGCGGCTTGCCCCGCATCCGGTTTGTCGATCACGACGATGCGCGATTTAGCGGGCAACCGCGCGCTCGACGTCGAAGAGGTTAAGGGTTGGGCCGGGCGCGCCCAATCGCCGAAGAAGCGTTCGGCGAGGGCGAAGGCGCCTTCGGGCGAAATCCGCCCGCCGATGACTAGTACCGCATTGTCCGGACGGTAGTAGGTTCGGTGGAAGCGGACGATCGCATCGCGGTCGATCCTTTGAACGGTCTCAAGCGTGCCCGAGATGGGATGGGCATAAGGCGCGTCGCCGAAAAGGACGCGCGACGCAACGAAGCGCGCGAGCGAGCCGGGCTGACGAAGCGCCACTTGAAGCCCGTCGAGCGTTTGTCTTCGCTGCCGCTCGATCTCTTCCTCTTTGAAGACCGGATGGCGGACGACATCGGATAGTATCTCCATCGCCTGCGGTAGGCGCGAAGAGAGCACGTTGATGCTGATGGTCGAAGAGTCCCAACGCGCGCCCGCATCGAGCGATCCGCCGAGCGCTTCGATCGCCTCGGCGATCTCGGGCGCTGAGCGCGTCGTCGTCCCCTTGGCTAGCAGATTAGCCGTCATATCAGCCAAACCGCTGAGTTCGGGCGGGTCGGCTTCCGCGCCGGTTTTGATCATCAACATGGCTGTGACTAACGGCACGCTCTCGGGGCGTGACGCGACGATGACGCGCAGGCCATTGGACAGCGTCTTCTCCACCGGTTTCGGGAACTGGACCGAGCGCGGTGGGCCAGGCGGTGGCGGCGTCTCCTGCTGAGCGCTGAGGCGACGATCGGTTGACGAAAGCGTGAAGAGGAGCATGATGGTTTGGAGAGAAGCTTTGATCTTTCGCGCGCGCGCGCCCATCTGGATGACCTGAAGATCTTTCATCTTTTGCCCTCCGTCTGCGCGTTTGTCGATTCCGCCAGATAGTGGATGATGACGCGGTTTTTATCCGTGAAGTATCTTTGCATGACACGCTGCACATCGGCGGCGCTTACGGCTTGCAGTCGCGCGATGTCCGTGTTGACGCGATTCGGGTCGCCGAGCAGAACGGTCGCTTCGCCGATGGCGAGCGCCTTGCCGTTGTTCGTCTCGCGTTCGCGGAGCAGATCGGCGAGCAATTGGTTCTTCGCTTTCTCAAGTTCCGCGTTCGCGACCGGCGCGCTTCGCATCTTCTCGATCTCAGCTAATAGAGCGCGTTCCGCTTCCGCCGGATCTTTGCCGCTGGCGAGTATGACGCGCAGGACGAACAGGCCATGATCTTCGCGCAGATCGGCATTAGCGTTGATAAATTGCGCGAGTTGTCGTTCATAGACGAGCCTCTGATAGAGGCGCGACGATTCGCCTTCGGCGAGAACCGCTTCGGCGACGCGCAGCGCGAAAGCGTCATCGCTTCGTTGCGGCGGCACGAGATAGGTTACGGCGATAGCCGGAAGCGGGACGTTGGGCGCGTGCTCGATGTACCTCCTCTCTCCGCTCCGCTCCGGCTCACGCGCCGTGACGCGCGGCAGCGGAGCGGCGGGCTTCGGAATACGCCCGAAATATTTGTCGACCCAAGCATCGAGCTGTTTCGGATCGAAGTCGCCGACGACGACGAGCGTCGCGTTATCGGGTCGGTAGTAGGTCGCGTGGAAACGGCGCACGTCTTCGAGCGTCGCCGCGTTCAGCTCTTCGATATTGCCGATCCCCGGACGGCGGTAAGGGTGGACCATGAACGAGCGTTGTTCGATGAGCAGGTTGAGTTTGCCGTAAGGCGGCGCGACGTAGCTTTGCATGAACTCCTCTTTGACCACTTCGCGCTCGGATCTGAAGCTCTCGTCGTTAACGTTGAGCGAGGCGAGGCGATCGGCTTCGGCCCAAAGCAACGTCTCTAGGTAATTTGACGGGACGACTTCGAAATAGACGGTGACGTCATCGGCGGTGAAAGCGTTGTTGAATCCGCCGACGTCTTCCGTCAACCGATCCATCATCTCGTCCTTCATGTTCTTCGTGCTTTTGAACATCATGTGCTCGAACAGGTGGGCGAAACCGCTGCGCCCCTCGGGATCGTCTTTCGAGCCAACGTGGTACCAGACTTGAATGGCGACCGTCGGACTCGAGTGGTCCTCGACGCTGACGACGCGCAATCCGTTCGCCAGCGTGCGCAGACGGTAATCGATCTTCGGAACGTTGTCGGTCTCAAGATCGTTTCGTCGCGGCATCGGTTCGCTGAACGCTTGGTAGCTGAGCATCATGCTGAGGAGCAGAGAGAACGGCAGCTTGACGAAGCGCATCGGTGACCGGATTCTCCTCTCAATGGTTCTTTGCCGATTTGGATGCGCGATTTCCGCGCCGGTGTTGTACTTCGAGCGTGCATTGTACGAAGAGCGGGAGCGAAAAGTTGCAGGAAGTTGCGATCCCGTCTTTCGTTTGCTTGGCCGATCGGCTAGAATTTAGCTTGAAAGGCGGTTCGGGGCCGGAGAACCGAAGCTGAAGTTTGTCCGGTTCATCGGCGGAAGTCGAGATGGCAAGTGGTCTGGTCATTCACGTCGAAGCGGGCGGCGCAAGGCTCACGGAGATTCTAACGCAGGATCGCATCAAGATCGGATCGGGGGAGCATTGCGACTTACGACTCCCGCCTTCTCTGGCGCCCTCGGCCACGGGCACGATCCTAGAGATCGCGCGCGCCAACGGACACTACCGCATAGCCGATTACGATCCGACGCTCGACATCAAACATAACGGAGGGCCGCTCGCTTCCGATTCGATCATCAACGATGGCGACGAGCTGAGGATCGGCGATTCGGCTCTCACACTGCATTTCTTCTCTCTGCGCTCGTTACCCCCGGCACTCGCCTCGCGCGATGTACACGTCGCTCCGTTCATCGAACAGGCGGCGTTGGAAGCTGCGGCTACCGAACGTCGTGACGACGCTAAAGTATTCTTGCGCGAGTTCACGCGCGAGTTGATCCGCGAGATCAGTCCCGTCACCAAGCTTCTCATCTTGGCGCTCACGGTCACGTTCATCGGCGGACTGCTCTACTTGGGATTCGCGGCCTATAGGGAGCTGCGCAACAGTCGGCGATTGATCAACGACCAGCAGGCGCGCCTCGTCGAGCTGCAGAAGCAGCTCGAGCAGAACAATCAGCAGATCACGCAACTCGACAGGACAAATCGCGCTTTGCTTAACAGTCAATCGCTGGCGACCAAGGTGTGGAGCGATTATAGCGCCGGCGTCTGTATGATCTACGGTTCCTATGTGCTCGTCGATCCGGTGACGAATCGGCCTCTACGCTCGTCCGGTTCGACTTCCGAAGAGAACGGCAACGGGCAGGATCTGCTTTCGCCGGAAGGCTCAGGCTCCGTCGCAGAGTTCTGGTTTACGGGGACGGGCTTTCACGTCGGCGGCGGTTACGTCCTAACGAATCGGCATGTGGTCCAGCCGTGGAGTTCCGATGAACGGTTGGTATCTTTGCAGGGAACGACCGCCGGGCGGCCCCGCTTGATCAAGTTGCTCGCTTTCTTCCCCAGACGGCAGCAGCCGATCGCTTTGCGCGTGCGTCAAGTTGCGCAGCACGAAGATATCGCCGTATGCAAATTGGACGAAGTGCCGGCCAATCTGCCCGCGTTGCCTCTGGACTTCAGCGCTGATTCGGTGACCGTCGGCAAACCGGTCGTCATGATCGGTTATCCATCCGGGCCTGATCGCTTACTCGCCACGTTGCCTGAAGTCGAGGCGCGGAGCATTCAGATGCGTTATACCTCGCTCGAAGCCTTGCTCGCTTACTTCGCCTCGCGCAATCTGATCACGCCGCTGACGACACAAGGCAACATCACCGATCTGAGCGTGCGGCGTATCGCCTACGACGCGCGCACCGCGGAAGGCGGTTCGGGCGCGCCGGTCTTCGGTCCATCGGGTAAGGTGATCGGGATCAATTTTGCTATCTTCACAGAGAACACGGCATCGAATTTCGCCGTGCCGATCCGTTACGCCAAGCCGCTTCTCGAACGCGCGGGCTGGCATGCGCCGCAAGCAAATTTCAACGCCGTAAGATAGCCGTGGGCCGCTTGCGCCGGGGCGATCGAAAGAGCGAAAGGCGCGGCGCGCGCTTTGACTACGGACTCGTTCACAAGTTAACCTTGCCGCTTTTGATGATCCGGTTGGATTTCTCGGATTGAGGAGATGCGACCCTAGCCTTGTTCGTTCCAGCGACCAGTGCCATAGCGATCGGCGAACGCCAAGCGCGACGCGAGGGATATACGATCGGTCGCGCGCTCGTCATTTCGTTGCTCGTCCTGATCGCGCTCGGCGGATTCATGCTGCGCGCGTATCGATTGAGCGCCGAAGGTTTAAGCGAGGACGAACTCAACAAACTGCGCGCGGTCGAAGAGTATCGACGCTGGGGAATCACTTCAGTCAACGGCGAGCACCCGATGTTGATGAAGGGGATCTTGACTTTCAGCGTGATCCTCGCGGAGCGTTGGAATCGCACGCAAACGGTCCAAGCCCATCCTTCGCTGAAGATCCCAACCGAATCGGCGCTTCGTCTGCCCGGAAGCATCCTCGGCGCCCTTTCGGCGCCATTGATCTTCATCCTCACCGCGGAGCTTTTCGGTTCTGGTCCAGCCTTGATCGCCGCCGCGCTGTGGGCTTTTGATCCGACGGCTATCGGGTTCAATCGCATCGCCAAGGAAGATACCTTCTTCCTCTTCTTTTTCCTCTTGGCGAATATCTTCTGGTTAAGAGGGCAACGCGCGGCCGAGACGCAAACGCGCGATCCTGAACCGTTCTATTGGGCGACCGCCGCCGCTTTCGGCGCCATGCTCGCTTCGAAATATATCCCGCACTTTCTGGCGGTGAGCGCCGGGTATTATCATGCTTTCCAAGAATTGCCGGAAACTCGTTGGCGTTTGGGGAAGCGTCGTTGGTTGCTCTTCTTCATCGTGCTGGGAGGCGTCTTTCTGCTGTGCAATCCGGCGATCCTCTTACCCGACACGTGGCGCGAGATGCGCACGTTCGCCGAGGAAAGTCGCATCGGACACGACGCCTACGAGTTCATGGGCCATCTTTATCACAACCAGATGTCGCTTTGGCTGAAAGGCGTGCCGTGGACCTTCTACTATGTGTTTATCGGCGTAAAGCTTCCCATCCTGACGCTCCTTGCCTTCATCGTCGGTTTGCCGGCGCTTTTCACTAGAAGGCTCGGCGATGGCCGGTTGTTCGTGATCTTCTGGCTCTTCTTCTGGTTCTTCCCGTTCACACTGCTCGGCGGAAAGTTCACCCGCTACTTTACGGTCGCGCTTCCCGCCGTGCTGATCGTCGCCGCTCTAGGAGTGGAAACTGGCGCGCGATCGATCGCGCGCCGCGTCACTTGGTTGGCGAATAGGTCCACCGCTGTCAGTTCGGGCATCGCTCTGGTGGTGATCAGCGCTTCGCTCTCGGCTGCGATCCGCGTCGCGCCCCATTACCGTCTGTTCACGAATGCGCTCGGAGGCGGCATGGAACGGGCGGGGAGCTATTTCCCCCATGATGAATTCTACGATGCGAGCGTGCGCGATGTGGCAGGGTGGATTGCCGTCAATGCGCCGCGCGACGTGATGGTGTTGAGCGAGACTCCGGGATTGATGGCGCATTATCTGTCGCTCGCCGGGCGCGGCGATGTGCGATCGCGCTCTCTTTCTGATCAAGGGGCGGTCGCGCAGCTCAAGGCGGGTGATCTCGTGATCATCGCGCGCGGACGCCGCTATTTCAGCAACGAGGCGATATCCCGATATCTATCGGAAGAAGCGGTCCCGGCGCATACTATAACGCTCGGCGCTGTGCCATCGGCCTACATCTTCGTCATGGAGGAAACGACCTTGCAACGCTTGAAAGGGCTCGGCGGTCCCATTCGGTAAACCTCACTGCTCAGGTCAACCATCTCACGGCTCGCAGCCTTCTAGTCCCCGACGCCCGGTGTGGTTGGTGGAATGTGGTTTGCTTAAGGTTTGTGCTAAATTGTCGCGCATCAGATGGGAGCGGCAAATAGCGCGGTGCAGAGCTAGCGCGACAATTGAAGCTTTTCGCTTGCAGGGTGGCTTATGTTGAGCGTTTTTCGGAGATGTGATCGACAGCGTGCGTTCATCCTTCTCGCGTGTCTCAGCCTTTTCGCTATTTTCGGCGATTCGCCGCATGCTCAAGAGATCTTGCGTGAACCTCAGGGCGAAGGATTGCCCAATCCGTCGTCCGTTTCGCCTTCGAGCTTGAAGTTGCTTGATCCGGTCGAAGATTTGCCGCTGCCCGTCAACTCGACGTTTGATGATGATGCGGCGGGTGAGGGCGCTGCAGATTCTTCGGAAAAGGCCGCGACCGAGGGGAAGAGACTGCGCCTCGAAACGGTGCCGGTCCCGGGAGGGGCGGAACTGCTGACCATCTTCGGACGCGCGCGCGATTCGCACGGGAAGGTGGAGGAGATCCCGCTGGTCAGCGTCTTGCGCGACACCTTGGGCGATGCGGACCCGGATAACGATCGGTTGCGCTACGTCTGGGCGCACACCTATGCTCGGCCCGATATCTTGCAATTGGCGGCAGCAGCAACGCCCTTCCTCTATGCGCGACTGGGGAACACGCATGCGAAACAGACCGTGCCGCGTCCCGTGCTCGATTTAGCCGATCCGGCGCGCCAGACTTGGGACCGCGCCTTTTGGCTCGCTCTCCGTACGCTTTTCCTCGATTCTTACGGCTTCAGCGCGCGCGCGACGGCGCGCACTTTCAAACGCAACGTGGATGACTACAAGCTCGCGCATCAACTGCGCGCTTTGGCTGTGCTCTCGCTTTATGAGCCGAAGGATAAGGCGCTCAGCCCGGTCGAGTTACACGACATTCAAGCCCGTTTGGCGCTCGCTCAGAAACTCTTCGGTGGGATAGTCGACGATATCTATCTGGAACGGGCTTATCAGAAGCAGAACACATATTGGCGCGATGTGCGCGGTCACAACTGGGAGTTGTTGCGGCAACGCGCCGAGGCCGAGGGGTTGTATTTCGAACCGCTGCGAATGCCAGATGGAAGCGAGACGCATGCGATCCTCTGGGTCGCGCGCGAGGATTTGAGAAAGAATCGCGGGCGGAGGTTCGATGGACGCTTTTTGAATATCGCCAACCCTTGGCGTGACGATGATCTGCTTAAGTGGCGTGGGTACACTGAGACGTGGTGCTTCGATCGAGAGAACAGGCGTGTGACTGATGGCGATCCGAGCGTCGCGCGGCGGGCGGAGATGATCCCGCTGGCCGTCTACGGGCTGGACCATCCAAAGATCCCGATCTTGCTGGTAGATCTCCGCGATCGCTTGAACCCTAAACGGCGTGAGATGTCGCGCCGCTCGCTCGATGACGTAGCGCGCAACGTGTTGCAGGTCTCGCGCTTCGGCGATATCTACTATTTTCTGGGCCGCGCCGCATACGATTTCGTCACCGGAAGGCGCGGCATGGACATCAATCAACCGTCACGCTTGCGTTCCTATTCGCAATTAAAACTGCTTCTCGCTTTCGACGCGAGACTTGCGCCGCAATTACGCCACGAGATCGAAGAGCGTTTGGAGAGCGTCTCGCTCAACCCGCTCGATAACGGAGCGGATGCCGAAATCCGCATCGCGCGACAGCAATATGCGGCGCTTCTCGACTACGCGCAACGATCCGACGGTTTAGCTGCCCGACTGGAGAAGGATCGGCGCGCCGAGTTGTCTGCTTTCAGGCACGGGCGGGCCGCCAAAGCGCTCTTCCGGTTAGCCAACATCGCCAGTTTGGGCTTATACAAACATAGCGAGGATGCGCCGGACTTGCGCGCCGAACTCGATGGGGCGCGCCGTTTGGCTTATCATCGAAGGTTCTTGCGCGAGGTGGCCTCTTCGACGCCGCGCGTCGAAGTCGTTTGGCGCATCGAGGACGTTCGCCGTTCCCTCAGCTACATCGCCGATCATGGGGCGAAAGCTGATGGGGAGACGGCGCGCGCCGTAGCGCGCATCTTCAATGGGACTGAAGATGAAATTGCGCGCGCGCTTTCTCTGCGTTGCCTTTACCGCATCAACAACGAGACGGCGAAGAATGAGCTTCTGAAGATCTATCGTAATGGCCAGACGGAAGAGCGCTGGCGCATCTTGACGGCGCAATATCTGATCGCCGCGATGCGTGAGCGACAGAGCATCTCGTCGTCCGATGCGCGTGCGGTGATGACGATGCTTCAACTGGCGCCGTGAAATCTGTCGGTAGCGCGGCGGGGAGCGGTCTTCGTTCTGGTGCGGCGTTGGCGGAATGGTAAGGATGCGTGGAGCATTTGAGATCAGTCATAAACGAACGCGCGGACGTGTCGCCTCCGATCTCCTAGATGCGGGGCGCGCTTCCCTCAAACTCCACCTGATCATCGCGCTGCTTTTGCTTGCACCTTCTGTGGCGTTCGGCCAGCAGGTCAAGCGCTTGGTCGTCATCAAAGTCGACGGCTTGCCCTTCGAGATGGTCGATCGATTCGTCCGCGAGACGGATCCGCGGACGGGCAAAAGCGCGTTGCCGTGGATCAAATATGTCTTCTACGAACGCGGGACGCGACTCGCCAACTTCTACGTGCGCGGGATGAGCCTTTCGGCGCCATCGTGGTCGCTGCTCGATACGGGCCAGCATCTGCAAATCAAAGGCAACGTCGAGTTCGATCGCTACACGATGCACATATACGACTACCTGAATTTCATCCCGTTCTATCTCGCGAACGCGGTGGGCCAGCGCGTGGACATGCCCGGACCGGAAGTGCTCGATGAGCTTGGCATCCCTTTGCTTCTCGACGCCTATCCGTATGACGAGCGTTTCATGGGATTCCAGCTTTATCAACGCGGCGTGCGTTGGACCGCTTTGCAACGCGGTTTACAAAACAGGTTCACTTCGCGCAGCCCGCGCCAATTGCTCGATGAGTGGACCATCGGATTCGATGCGCGCAGCATCCTCTACGAGCAGATGGAGCGAGAGCTATTGGAGAAGCTGCGAAATCCGCGCATACGCTATCTCGATATCTACAACTCGGATTTCGATCATCGGACGCATCATAACCGCGACCGCGAATCGCATCTCGCGGCCTTGCAGGAGATAGATGCGCTCGTGGGTCGGATCTGGGTTGCGATCGAAAGATCCCCGTTGGCTTCGGAGACGGCGCTCGTCCTCGTCTCCGATCATGGGACGAATTCTGATGAGAAGGTCTATAGTCAGGGTTTCAATCTGGTGAAGTATCTGGCGAGCGCCGAAGGCGGCGGACACCACGTCGTGACGAAACGGAGGCTACTGAACGATTACGCGATCAAGGGCATCTACCCGATAGTCTCGTGGATCGTGACGACCACGTCGGACTCGTACTACCTCAAAGGGCAGAGCACGACCTATCCGACGGCGCTCGTCGATTTCGATGGCAACGAGCGCGCCGCGATCCATCTTCGCAATAGCGACCTCAACGCGCTCCACATCCTGTTGCAACAGTTGAAGCGCGACGATCTCGCGCCGGCGGTCAGGCGCGCGGCGAGCGAAGCTCTCTTTTCGATCATCGAACGCAATCGCGCTAAATGGACACAGACGCTCAGAGAACTCGAAGAGGAACTCGGCGCCTTGCATCGTTTGATCGAGCGCCAACGCGCCATCGTCGAAGCGCAACCTAAAAAGTGGACCAAGGAAGATCGCGATAAAGGGCTTGATCAGGAGTCGCGTCGCGAGTTGGCGCGTCTCGATTCGTGGATGGATGACGAGCGCGAGTACGCGGCTTACGCGCGCACGTTGCGCAATCTGCTGAATTTGCGGCGCGACGCTTTCACTCCGCGCGCCGTGAAGATCGAGGATCTGATCGCCCCGCGCGCGATGGGCGATCAAAATACGATCCATCAGCTGCAGAACTACATCGTCGGACTCGGGCCGGATGGCCTCGCGCTCGCGCCGGACGGCACGCTCGATTGGACGCGAAGCTTCAAGCGGATAGATTATTTCAAAACGCTGCATGCCATCAGCGTGCGAAATAACGTGCAACCCGGTTTGAGCGATCATCCGATAGATTTCCTCGCCGCGCGCATCCCGGCTGAGCTCTTGGCGGATGACGATCTGCGGGCGGACGATGCGATCTGGCTTTACGGCGGCGAGGAGGCGCAGGCGTTGATTTTGGGGCGCACGCGCGCCGACGGCGAATTGGAATTGCGCTACGTGCCGATCGCGCATTTGAGAGAGCGGGCTGACGGCACAGTGACTTTCGATCGGATCGCGTGGCGTACTGGGTTGCCGCTCAAAATTTGGGAAGATGAGAATTTACGCCTTCCCGCGGGGGCGAATAGATCCGCTTGGCTGAGCGCTTGGCACACGGATCTCGAATGGTTGCGCGCGCTTCACTTGACGAAGTATGCGAACGCGCTGATCGGTCTTCATGAACAGTTCGCGCGCCATCTCGCCCCCATGCTCGATCAAGATGCTCCGGGGCTTTCTGCCGATGAGCGCTTGATCCGTCGCTTTCGTGCACGTCAGCGCCGATTAGTCGAGACCGATCTTTTCATTCATGCCAGCTTCCATTGGAACTTCGACGTGCGCGGTTTCAATCCGGGCGGAAATCACGGTTCGTTCTATCGCGTTTCGACGCACGCGACTTTGATGATCGCGGGCGGCGAGCGGACCGGCATCCCGCGCGGCTTGGTCATCGAGGAGCCTTACGATAGCCTGAGCTTCGTGCCGACGATGATGGCTCTGACGGGACAGATGCGCGCCGGGCAGCCCGTCCCCGTCCTTTGGAGGCGCGGTTTCCGTCCTTTTCCGGGAAGAGTGATTCAAGAGCTTTTTAGCGACGCGAAGGTGCGACCGCAGCCCGTCGCGACCGGGGGAGAGCGTTGATTTCCGCAAAGAGCGTAAAAGGGGCTGAACGGCAGAAAGCGACGGGACGCAGCGAGCAGCCGGGGCCGATCGCGCGCCGTTCCATCGCGCGATTGCAACTGATCGCCTTCGCTTTCGGCGCCGCTCTTCTCGCTTATGTCATCCACCGCGTTGGCGTTGGACCGATCTTCGACGCGCTCGCCAGCATCGGCATCGGCTTTTTCCCCATCCTCGCCATTAGCGGATTGCGACACGTCTTGCGCACGCAGGCTCTGCGGACCGCGATCGAACCGACGCATCGCCAGTTCACCTTCGGGCAGGCGTTTGCCGCGCGTTTGGGCGGCGAAGCGATAACTTTTCTGACGTTCACGGGACCGCTGCTCGGTGAAGCGACGAAGGCCGCGCTTTTGCGGCGCACGGTCCCATTGGTTCATAGCGTTCAAGCGCTCATCGTCGATAACATCCTCTACAACCTGTCGGTTGCTCTCTTCATCTTGAGCGGCGCTTGCGTGATGTTAGCAAACTACACCGTGCCGCCCGTCATCGGTTATGCGCTCATCAGCATCGTCGTGTGTATGGGCGCCGCGCTCATCGTCGCGTCATTGGCTTTGCGCCATCGCATCATGCCGGTCACCTGGTTGCTGGCGCGGCTCGGGCGCACCGGAGTGGGACGCAAACTGATTCGTGAGCGAAGCGAACACGTCCGCCAGATCGAGGCGAGCGTTTATGATTTCTACACGCATCGCCGCGGCGCCTTTCTGGCGATCGTCTTCTTAGATCTGCTGTCGCACGCTTCCAGCGTCTTCGAAGTCTATTTTATCCTTGATCTGCTCGGCGCGAGCCCCAAGATCGCTGCCGCCTATATCATCGAGTCGCTCACGAAGGTGATAAACTTCGCCTTCGGCTTCGTCCCGGCAACGATCGGGGTCTACGAAGGCGGCACGGAAGTCATCCTGCGCGCCCTCGGATTCGCTGCCGCGACGGGCGTCACGCTCGCTTTAGCCCGCAAAGCGGGCATGGTCTTCTGGACCAGCATCGGATTGCTGGTCCTCATGTGGCGGGCCGGGCTCGGCGCGCTCGAAAGACTCGCCGCAAAACACCCACGGCTGAGAAGGGCTATGGATAATCTGGTTTTGTCGAATCTCGCGCATAGACCTGCACGCACGTTCACGAGCATCCTCGGCATCGCGATCGGCGTCTTGCTGATCACGTTCACCGTCGGTCTGGCCCACGGCCTTTTGCAAGAGCGCGCGCGCCGCGAAGCCAATATGGGCGCCGAGATCATGGTGCGCGCTTCGGGGACCTTCGGTTTGAGCGGATCGGAGCCTTTCCTGCTGCCCGTCTCGCGCGCCGAAGAGATCGAGAAGATCGAGGGTGTGCGCGCCGCCGTGCCGATCGGTCAAAGCACCGTAAGCAGCGACACGGGTTTCGGAATGCGACTCGTCGATGGCATCCCGTTCGAAAAATATGCCGCGATCGCCAACCTACATATCGTCGAAGGACGCGGATTGAACGAGGCGGGCGATGAAGCGATCGTCGATACCGTTTGGCAGGAGCAGCGGCGCGCAGGGATCGGCGCGACGATCCAGCTTTATGATCGCCCGTTCCGCATCGTCGGCGTCTACGAACCGCCTAACGGCGCGCGCGTTAAAATCCCTCTCAAAACCATGCAAGAGCAGGTCGGAAGCGAAGGCCGTTGCACGGCCATCCTCGTCGCGTGTGAGAATCCAGCCGAACAGGAGAGAGTGGCCGCGCGCATTCACGAGCGTTTCCCCGAAGACCAAATCATCTTCACGCGCGACCTGCCGGAACTTTATACGACGAGCGTCCCGGCGTTGAATATCTTCATCGAGGTGGTCGTCGCTATCGCCGCGATCATCAGCTTTCTGGTCGTATTGCTGGCGATGTACACGACGGTGACGGAACGCACGCGCCAGATCGGCATCCTCAAATCGCTCGGGATGTCGAACGCGCAGATCGCGTGGGTCATAGAACAGGAGGCGCTGCTCGTCAGCGTCTTGGGGATCATCTTCGGGTTGATTCTGACGCTGCTGGCACGCGCCGCCGTGATGCGAGCCACGTCCTTGGTCGTAGAGATCGAACTACGCTGGGTCGCTGTCGCCGCCTTGATCGGTGTGGTGGGTGGGATAGTCGGCGCGCTCTATCCGGCGCTGCGCGCGGCGCGACAGGATCCGGTCCAGGCGCTGAGCTACGAGTAGGCAGTTTGCGGCTTGGCCGGTTCGCCACTTGATCCTCGGGCGGTTTTGAGCTAACTTGTTCAAAGTTTGAACAAAACTCGACGGGAGGCCTCAGTTCGCCTTGCGCAAGATCAATCCCTACGATTTTCGCGTCGCGAAGCGTTCGACCTCGCGCGAAATAAACCGTCAGATCGTGCTCAATCTCGTGCGCGAGCATCAGCCGATCTCACGGGCCGATCTCGCGCGGCGCATGAAGGTTGGGCGCAATGTCATCAGCATGATCGTCAACGAGCTGATCGCTGATGGGTTGATCTATGAAGGGGCGACGGGCGAAACGGTGCGGGGGCGCAAGCCGACCTTCCTCCATGTGCGCACACAGGATCGTTTCGTCATCGCCGTCGATATCCGGTTCAGTCGCACTTACCTGATGCTGACGGACTTCGGCGGGCGCCAGATCGCTCTGGAGACGTTCGAAACGGTCCTTTTGCCGGATGATTTGATCGCGGAATTGGTCGAGCGCATGCGACGCATCTTGGCGACGCACAATGCGGCGGCAAATTGCGAGGGGATCGGCATCGCCATCCCCGGGATCGTGGATCATCGGACGGGCGTCGTTCTGAATGCGCCGGCCCTTGAGTGGCGCAACGTGGACCTGCGCACGCCTTTGGCTAAAGCGATGGGGTTGCCGATTCACATCGAGAATGCGCCGAAGGCTTGTGCGCTCGCTGAGATGTGGCTTGGCGCAAACGGCACGGCGCCTAACGATTTCATCTTCGTGACGGTCTCTGATGGCGTCGGCGTCGGCATTGTGATCAACGGCGAGCTCATACGCGGGCATGATAACGTCGCCGGTGAATTCGGCCACGCTCCGCTGAGTCTCGATGGGCCGCGGTGCCTTTGCGGTTCCGTCGGTTGTTGGGAGGCTTACATCTCAAATCTGGCGACGCTGGCGCGCTATTTCGGTTACGATCTGTCTCGCTTGAGACCGAAGAGATTGCCGCGGGGCGAGGAGAGCGATTTTACGATTACTGATCTGATCGCGCGTGCGCGAGCTGGTGATGAACGTGCGCGCAGCGCCATTCAAGGCACGGCGCGCTATTTGGGGATCGGATTGGCGAACCTACTGAATGGTTTAAATCCGGAGTGCGTTTACATCGGCGGCGAGATCATGACGGCGTGGGACATGATCGAGCCGGTCGTGCGCAAGGCGCTCGCCGAGCGCGCGCTAACGGAGCGGTTGGCTCAAACGCCCATTCGCATTTCGACTTTCAGCGAATATCCGCGCCTGCGCGGCGCGGCGGCGCTCGTCACGGCTCCGATCTTCGCCGCGCCGCGCGTCGCTTGAGGTTTTCGAGATCATAGAGGATTGGAGGCGATAGGTATGAATCAACTCGTGTTTCGCGGAACTGATAAAGGGAAAGGGCGCTATTTTGCCGTGACGCCGGAGAACAGTCCGATGCGTCATCTTCATTACGGGCGTATCATCCTCGACGCGGAGGTGCCAACGGTCGCTTTCGAGACCGGAAGGTGCGAAACTGGTTTGATCTGTTTGGCAGGACGGGGGCGAGTCGCCGTCGGCGGCGAAACGCATGAGCTCGAACGCTACGACGCCATCTACATCCCTCGTGGTTCAAGGGTCGAGGTCTCGACTGAAGCGGGCGTGGACTTCATCGAGTGCGCCGCGCCGGTCGAAGGCGATTATCCCGTACAGGTCGTGCGTCTCGCCGATGTCGAGCGCGACGGTTCGTTGCGCTTCACCACGGGTGGGCCAACGAGCACGCGGACGATCACGATCCTGATCGGCAAGAACGTCCGCGCCGGTCGATTGCTCGCCGGATTCACGCGATCGGAACCCGGGCACTGGACCAGTTGGCCGCCGCATGAACACGCGGAGATGCTCGAAGAGCTCTACGTCTTTTACGACATGCCGGCTCCGTCTTTCGGCGTGCAGTTCGTCTTCAACAAGGCGGAGGAACCTGAATTTGCCGGCGCGGTCCGCGATGGCGATGTGGTCTTGATGCCTTACGGGTATCATCCGAACGTCGCGATTCCCGGATATCCGATCAATTTCGTGTGGATCATGGCGGCGCACAAGGAGGTCGAGTACAGGCAGTACGGAGTCGTCAATGTCCATCCGGATTTCGCGGCGAGCGGTTCTGGATTAGAGGCGAGTCGCCGCTGAAATTGACGTCGGGAGAAGGCACACGCTAAGGTCAGGTGGGCGCTCACGCGGTGAGCGCTCGGTCCTCATCTAATCTTGCGGACTGGATGGGAAAGGAGAATGAGCGAATTGCAGATAAAGCCCAAAACTCAGTGTCGATGGGATCTGGTGGCGTTGGGTGAAGTGATGTTGAGGTTGGATCCGGGCGATTGCCGCATTCACACTGCACGCCAGTTTCGCGTGTGGGAAGGCGGCGGCGAATATAACGTCGCGCGCGGGTTGCGCCGCTGCTTCGGTCTAGAGACGGCGATCGTCACCGCTTTTGCCGATAATCAGATCGGACGTTTGCTCGAGGATCTGATCTTTCAGGGCGGAGTGGACCAGCGCCATGTCCTGTGGCGAAAATACGACGGCGTCGGGAGGACTGTGCGCAACGGATTGAACTTTACCGAGCGCGGCTTCGGCGTTCGCGCGGCGGTCGGTTGCTCGGATCGCGGACATACCGCCGCTTCGCAGTTGAAGCGGGGCGAGATCGATTGGGAGAAGATCTTCGGTCAAGAGGGGGCCCGCTGGTTTCACACCGGCGGGGTCTTCGCCGCTTTATCGGAGACGACGCCTGAGGTGGCGCTCGAGGCGATGGAGGCAGCGCGGCGGCACGGGACCATCGTCTCTTATGACCTGAACTATCGCGAGTCTCTGTGGAAGGGGATCGGTGGAAAAGAGAAAGCGCAACAGGTTAACCGCGAATTGGTGAAATTGGTCGATGTCCTTTTGGGTAACGAAGAGGATTTCACCGCTTGTTTGGGATACGAGGTCGAAGGCGTCGATGAGAGCTATTCGAAACTGGATACGCGCGGATTCCGCCGTATGATCGAGCGCGTGATTGGCGAGTATCCGAACCTCAAGGCCGTCGCCACCACGTTACGCGTCGCGAAGACGGCGACGTTAAATGATTGGGGAGCGGTGCTCTATTACGATGGGGAGTTTTACGAGGCTCCGTTGCGCAAAGATCTGGAGATCTACGATCGCGTCGGCGGTGGCGATAGCTTCGCCTCGGGCTTGATCTACGGATTCCTTGCCGGCAAAGGGCCGCAATGGGCTGTCGAATGCGGAGCGGCGCATGGCGCATTGGCGATGACGACGCCCGGAGATACGACTATGGCGACGCTTGCCGAGGTCGAAAGGGTGATGAGGGGAGGGACAGCGCGCGTTGTGCGATGAGATTTTCGAAACGAACGGAGAAAGGCGAGGATGAGCGGAGTTGAGGTGATCCGAAAGATCGCGGAGGTAGGGATCGTCCCGGTCGTTCGCGCACGCTCGAGCGAAGAGGCGGCGAGCGCGATCGAGGCGATCCGTGAGGGTGGAATAGACGTGCTCGAAGTGACGATGACCGTTCCGGGCGCGATGCGTCTGATCGAGAGGCTTGTCGAACAGTACGAGGAGCGAGCTTTGATCGGTGCCGGAACGGTGCTCGATGCGGAGACAGCGCGCGCTTGTATCCTCGCTGGTGCGCGGTTCATCGTTAGCCCTGCACTTGATGAGCGAACGATCGAAGTTTGTCGCCGCTACGGCGTGGTCGTGATGCCCGGGGCGTTGACGCCGACGGAGATCGTCAGAGCTTGGCAGGCGGGCGCTGATGCGGTCAAAGTCTTCCCTTGCAGCGCGATGGGTGGAGCCAGCTACATCCGCGCGCTTAAGGGCCCTTTGCCGCAGATCAAACTGGTCCCGACGGGCGGAGTTACGTTAGGAAACGCAGCGGAACACATACGGGCCGGAGCGTTGGCGCTCGGCGTCGGCACCGATCTCGTCGATGTGAAGGAGTTGCGCGCTGGGCGCGCGCACATCATCACGGAACGCGCGCGACAATTCCTCGATGCCGTCCGCGAGGCCCGTCAAGAAGCGCCTCGCGCCGCGCGTTGAACAAGCGCGGTCATCGAGCGCGTTTATAGTGGACGTTCGATAGTGCGCGCAGCTCCGCCGCCTTCTCCTCCGGCGCCGTGTCGCTCAAAAAATTGCCCCCGCCGATCTCCGGCCCGGCCAAGTACTTGAGCAAGTGCGGCTGTCGGAGCGGCGGATGGATCTCGATGTGAAAATGAAAAGCGCGATAGTCGCCCCCATCGGTCGGCGCCTGATGCAACACCAAAACGTACGGAAAGGGCATCCGCCACAGATTATCGTACCGCACTAGGATCTCGCGCAGCGCGGCGGCGAAATCCCCCACCTCGCCATCGCGCAAATCGCTGACAGACGCACACCGCCGCTTCGGCGCAACATAGGTCTCATAGGCATAGCGCGCAAAGTAGGGGATGAAGACGATCGCCCCTTCGTTCTCGTAGATGATGCGCCGCCCGTCCTCCTGCTCGGCGCGAATCACCTCCTCGAACAGCCCACGCCCACGCTCGCGCCAGTACCGCTCGCTCGCCCGCACCTCCTGCTCGATCGTCTTGAAGACAAAGTTGGTCGCATAGATCTGCCCGTGCGGATGCGGATTCGACACGCCCACCACCTCGCCCTTGTTCTCGAAGATCAACACATGCTCAACGCCAGCGAGCGCGCCAAGCTCGCGATACTGCTCCTGCCAGACGACAAGCAAACGCTCCACCGCACGCTGATCAAGCTCGGCCAGCCCAACGTTGTGCTTCGGACTGTAGCAGACCACCCGCGCAATGCCGCGCGCCGCCCGATTCCGATAGAAACCGACCGGCGGAGGCTCCACGGCCGGAGCGTCCACAGCGACGCACGGAAAGTCGTTCTCAAACACAAAGGTGTCGACGTAGTGCGGGTTGCGCACGCCGCTGGCGCGCACGTTGCCCGGACAAAGATAACAATCCGCAACGTACGCGGGCAATTCAACCGCCTGCTCAGCCACCGTCTCGCCTTGCCACGGACGGCTCTGGCGGTGCGCGGCGACGATCACCCACTCCTCGCGTAACGGATGCCAACGCTCCTCCCAAACCATGCGTATCGCTCCAACTGGAAGATAGTCGAACCTCGTCGAGGCAAAAAGGGGCTTGAAGCGATCTATCGATCATCTGTGGCGAACCTCGCTCTGGAGCGGGATCGCAGCTTGCAACGGTGAGGCCCATCGATCATCTCTCGACACGGTTTGAGCGCATTTCGGAGTTTATCACCCGGATCAGATTGAGCCTCGTCGTCTCCAGTTCCCGCGTTCGGGCCCGGCTGACTTTCGCGAAAAGCTGCTTAGCGCGCTCAGCCTCACCGCTCTTCTGCAGGGCTTGCGCCAGCAGATAGGTCGTCGTCGGATCATCGGGCGCTAACTTGAAAGCGCGTTCTAATTCTTCAACCGCCTTCGCCGTCTCTCCGCGACGCAATAGGAGTTTGCCTAAAAGGGCGCGCGGTTGGGGAAGATCGGCATCGAGTTCGATCGCCCGTTCGAGCGCCTCGATCGCCTCCTTCTCTTCGGCGCTTCCCGGGGCTGGACCGCTGTAATCGAGCGCTTCGCCCAAGAACCAGAAGACTAACGGATCGTTCGGACTCTTCGCGCTCTGGCGGCGCAGCAGTTCGACCGCTTCAGCCGCTTTGCCCATTTGGATCAGCACCATCCCCCTTGCGACGGCGGGCAACCCGTTATCCGGCGCCAAGCGGCTGGCGATCTCGAAATCTTGCATCGCTTCCTCGTACTCGCCTTTTAAGGCCCACACCGCGCCGCGGTGTAAACGCAATCGATAAGAATTCGGGAGGTGACGCAGCCCGATGTCGGCGATCTTCAACCCTAAGTCGTAGCTCTGATGCTTCAAACAGAGCGTGATCAGATCGAGATAATTGGCTTCGTCCGTCGGATCGCTGGCCGTCGCCAAGCGCAAAGCTTCATAGGCTTCGTTCGTGCGCCCGCTCGCCTCATACGCTTGTGCGAGCAGGTTGTAGAGTTCAGCTTGCCTGTATCCCTTGGCTAACAGCTCCTCGATAGTCCCGATGGCTGTCGCGAATTCTCCAGCCTTCAGTTGAGCGAAAGCCAAGTTGTAACCGACTCGATATTGGTCCGGGAAGTCGCTTCGCGCGGCGGCAAAACGGCGGGCGGAGAGATCGAACTTTCCGAGCTTGGCGAAAAGCAATCCGGCTTCGAATTGAAGTTTAGCGTCGATGTCCGCCGGCAACTTCTCGAGCAACGCGAGCGCTCTATCTCGCTGACCGGTTTCGGTGTAACTGCTGGCGAATTTGAGCAACGTCGTTGGCTCTTTCCAAGCTAGATCGCCGCTCCGTTCATAATGGAGGGCCGCTTGAGCGAAATCTCGCTTCGCGAAGGCGATCTCGGCCAATCCCCAGTGACATGCTCGATCGTGCGGCGAGAGGGTCAGGAGAGATTCAAAATGGCGCTTCGCATCCTCAAGCTGCCCCAGGGCCAATTCATTGAGCGCGAGGTTCTTCAAAACGGAAAAGAGTTTCGGGTTGAGCGCGAGCGCTCTTTTGAACTCTTCGTTGGCCTCTTGCATCTTTCCGGCAGTGGTCAGAGCGATTCCCAGAAGATTATGCACTTGTGGATCGGTCGGCCTTTGTGCGGCCATGCGTCGTAACAGCGCAAGCCCTTGGGTGATCTGACCCTGCTGGATCAGAGATGTTGCCGTCCGGTAATCGGCGTCTTGTGCGGAAATGGTGCTGGCGCCGTAAAAGGCAAGCGAAATGATGAGCGTCAGTTTGGCGAGCAGGTTCATCGCATCAAATGCGAGCAAATGATATTAAACTCGAAGCGGCGCGGTCCGATGATGGCCGCACGTCAGATTAGGTGCAAACCATCATCGGATCACGGCGTCTTTCAGAATTCTATCCTGAAACCGATTTGGATCGTGCGCGGGTAGTAGACCCCAGTCGCGCGACCGAAGTTCCCATCCGAAAGGTCTGTGCTGAAGTTGGTCAAATTGACTCGGTTGAAGAGATTGTAGACTTCGCCGCGCAATTGCAGATGCGCTCCTTCGTTGCCTATGAACCAAGGGATCGGAAAGTTCCGCATCAGGCTGAAGTCGACGAGCGCCAATCCTGGTCCGCGGAACGTGTTGCGCCCGAGCGTGCCCGCTCTGGCCCACCCAATGCATACCCCTTGCGCATCGGTGCGCACGCAAGGCGGCGTCGGAAAGTCCGTCGGACTGAGGCAGCGGTTGAGAAAGTCGGTTCGGCTACAGTGCTTCGAATTGCCGTAAGATGGCGTATCGGGTGGGTCGAAGAAGTATCCATCGCCGTTAAAATCGCGGCTTGTGTCAACCACCCAAGCTGGATAGCCATCTTGGAAGGTGCCGATGGCGCTCAGTTGCCAGCCGTGTACGATCGCGTTCATCGCCCGGCTGCCGAGATCGATCGGCGGAATTTCGTAAACTATGCTGAAGGCGAACCTCTTCGGAATGTCGAAGCTCGCTAGACCTCGTTGCGCATTGAAGTTGTAAGCATCGACGATCGGGGCGTTGGCGCTATCGCGCCCCGGCCCGATGGCGTCTGAGACGCTGATCGTCTTGCCAAAGGTGTAGGTCGCTTGAAGCGCATACCCTTTGCTGAAGCGCTTGCGCAGCGAGATCGTTCCGCCGTTGTGATCGGACCACCCGCTGTTATCCGTGTAATTGATCGCGGCGAAGAACGGGTTCAAACGGTTGAGGACGCCATCGAAGGTCGTGTCGCCCGCAAAGCGGTTGCGATCCGTCGTCGTGTAAAGATGCACGCCGCGCGACCCCAAGTAATCCACTTCGAGCGTCCAGTCCGGAGTGAAGGCATACTGGAAACCTAAGAAGCGGTTGATCGAGTAAGCGTAGCGAAGATCAGCCGCCACGCCCCCAATATCGGCGAGCGCCCCGATGGGCCCGCCCCGCTCATTGACGCCGATGACCAGCCCGCTCGGAAATGGACAGTTGAAGGGCGGTTTATCTAGCTGGCAAAGCCCATAGACCGGCTGCGGACCGGAAGCGTTACGTCGATCGGCAGTGACGCTCGATTGAAATGGCGGATTGAATCGCAGCGCGTCGCTCCAGACGATGTTCGGCCACCGCTCCATGAAGACGCCCAATCCGCCACGGATGCTCAATTTGTCGTTGAACCGAGCGGGGGCCCAGGCGAAGTTCAAACGCGGAGCGAAATACCCGATCCGGTGCTTCGCGTAAAAAGCATTCGGCACGATGCGTACCGAAGCGTTAGCCAAACGTTCCGCGAACGTGTTGCCTGAGCCCATCACTACGTTGCTCAAACGACCATGCGTCTCATACGGATTGGAGGAGAAATCCCAGCGCAGACCCAAGTTGAGCGAAAAGTCCTTGCGCACCTTCCAGTTGTCTTGCGCGAAGAATCCATATGTGGTCGTGATGTACTGGACATCTTGGAAAGAGGGGGTGCCCGTTCGCAGATCGTAATTGACGCCAGCTTGACCTAGAATCTGATCGGCAGCGAATTCGAAGAGGTTAAGGAAATAGTAGGTTGGCCGTTGTTGCGATCCGGAGAAAAGATCGTTCTCTTGGTCGGTGAGGATGTCCACCCCCGCTTTGAAAGCGTGATTGCCGCGGTTGATGGAGAGGATGTCGCGCCAGTGAAAATCGTTTTGGATGAAGAGCGCAGGGGCAAACCCATTGCCGAAACCGTTCAACCCGCCAGCGCTGATCGGCGGCACCTCGCAATGGTTGCAATCGGAGTTGCCGTGGTTGCGGATGAAACCGACGGCGGCCTCATTGACCGCCGAAGGGCCGAACGTGTGCGTCCAATCGATGTTGGCATACGTCGCCTCAGGCTTAAAGGGAGTCCTGAAAGCCGGACGTACGGCCGTTCCGGCTTCTTCAGTCGTTTTGCGGAACGAGTTGAAGTAGATGCGGTCCTTCGATTCGTTGAAGTACCAGTCTATCCGCGCGTTCCATTGCAGCCCGTTGCGCGTCGGCGCGAAATCTTGAATCGCCGTCCCGCGCACAGGCATGTCACAAGGCATCCCAAGTGGACCGCGACCCGAACAGTTGCCCAAGCCGAAGATGTTCATCACGGTCGCGACGGTTTGAATGCTCCCGGGCTCGAATCCGCTCACATCGTTGATCGGAAAGCTGGTCAGAAGTTTGGTCGAAATGTTATTCGGAAAATTGGTCTTCAGGAAGTTGACGAAATCCGGATGTTCGACAGTGACGCGACGGGTGATGGCGTAAGATGAGCGTAACTGATCCCAGCTGAAGAAGAAGAAAAGCTTGTCCTTCTTGATCGGTCCGCCGAGCGAGCCTCCAAACTCATTCCGCCGCGTGACCGGAATGACGCGCCCCGTGAGCGGATTGACCGTGTTCTGAAAGACGTTGCGCGCCGTCAGGCGATTGTCCCTATGGAACTCGAAGAGTGAGCCGTGAAACTGGTTGGTGCCCGAACGCGTCACGGCTTGAATGACGACGGAACTGCTGCGCCCATATTCCGCCGAATAATCGTTGACGGCGACGTTGAACTCTTGGATCGAGTCGGGATTGGGAATGATGTTGAACGTGCCGGGATCGGGATTGCTCGTCACCGAGGTGCTGTCGACGTAAAAGACGTTGCCCTCTCCGCGTTGGCCTCCAGCATTGAAGCTGGGATTGCCGACCAAGCTGAAGATATCGCTCCCTCCAGCCTCAGAGCCGATGTTACCCGCTCCGGTGACACCCGGAGCCAGCGAAACGAGATCGAGAACATTCCGCCCGGCCAGCGGAAGATTTCGCACCTCGACCGACGAGAGGCTCGATGTGACCTTCGCTTCGGACAGTTGCACCGGCGGCGGTTCGCTGGTGACGGTCACCTGCTCGGCGACCTGCCCGACTTCGAGCGTGATCGGTACGGTGCGCACTTCAGAACCGCCAAGCGTGATGTTCTCTTGCGTCACCTGTTTGAACCCAGGAGCCGAAGCCGTGATCTTGTACTTGCCGGGCGGGAGCGATGGGAAGCGATAATGCCCCTCGGCGTTGGTGCGTGTGCTTTGGCTCACTCCCGTCTCGACGTTGACGAGCACGACCTGAGCGTTAGCGATGATCTTCCCCTCGGGGTCGTATACGGTTCCCTCGATCGCATTGCGAAATTGCCCATGCGCGCTTGAAGATAGAAGCGAAGCGAAGAACGCGAGGGCGATCCCGCAGAATAAAGACCTCGTCGCTTTAGAAATCATGGCGGACCTCCTCAGCGGATGGCTATGACCAACGACCTCGGATATTGGCTGTGAGGAGCATATTAGGCATTTAGAAGAATTTGTCTTGTACGTTTTTAAGCGATCCGGCAAGTGTATTGTATGCTTTTAAGGCGATTCGAAAGCGTCGGGTCGAATCGCGAAATTTGAGCGGCGCTCAGTCGAAAGGCCTCATTCTGAGGCCTTCTGGAGTTATCAGCCGAACGCGATCGGCGCTATCTGTCTGGGGCGTAATTCTGAAGCCATCTGGGTTATCGGCAGAATGCAGGGCGTGAGAGATGGCATGGCACGCTAGTCGAAACCGACTCTTAAATCGTTCGGCGGACGGGGGCTTCGGACTTCCCGTCCGCCGGTTGGAATAGGCTCGGGATTTCGCCTGTGTGAGGTTAAGCGAGATCTAGCTGCAGCCTTGTCACCGAAGCCGGGGCAAAACGATAGACCAGCGTCTTTCCGCTCAGCGAAACATCCTCATCGCGCGGTTCGACTCGGCGCGGGTCATCGAATGTGTTGTGAGCGTGGATGTCGTTGGCTGTTAGGATCCTCGCGCGACATGAGCGTATCTCAGCATTGCGGACGACCACTTCGGTTTCGCGCGGTTCGCTCACGTACGGGTTGACGACCGTTAGAGTCAGTCGCTTATCGCGAAGCGAAGCCGAACCCGATAAGCCCCACAGTTGAGCCGGTCTTCCGGCGCGCGTGTAAGTGATCGAAGGGGCGGAGAAGAGCGTCCGCACCGCTTGCGCTCCTTGATGAGCCGCGTACATCTCGAAGACGTGGAAGTTCGGCGTGACGATGAATCTGTCTTCGTAAGCCAAAAAGAGCGAGTGGATGGTGTTGATGAGTTGCGCGACGTTGGCCATCGCGACTTTGTCCGCGTGGCGGTTGAAGGTGTCGAGCGTCAATCCGGCGACGAGCGCATCGCGTAGGGTGCCGGGGTAGGCCCAGAGATACTCTTCCGGCATCTTATCCCAACGCGCGTGCCAAGCGCCCCACTCATCGACGATGAGTTTGACTCGATGCTCTCGGTCAATCTCGCCCATGACTCCCCAGTGGCCGACGATCAAAGATTCCATTCGATCCGCGTTGCCGAGCAGTTCGTACCACTCATCGTTCGTAAACACGGCCGCGTTCCTGTTTCCCGTGCTGCCGCAGTAGTAGTGGAGCGCCCAACCGTAGACGGCGCCGAGCATCCTCTTTTCGCCCAGTTTAGTGAAGAAGCCGCGCGTCCATCGCCAATCGCCGCCGTTCGGTCCGGAACCGATGAAGGCGAGCCTTTCTCCATACTGCGGCACCCACGCGACGAATCTGCCGAATTCGACGGCGTACTCTTCCGGGCTGTAGTTGCCACCGCAACCCCACGATTCGTTTCCTATTCCCCAGTATTTGACGTTGAATGGCTCCGCGCTGCCGTTGGCCGCGCGTAGTTTCGAAAGCGTCGTCAAGCCAGCAGGAGCGTTGCAGTATTCGACCCATTCGTAAAAATCTCTCGGCGTCGAGCTGCGCACGTTCGCCGCTAGATAGGGTTGCGCGCCGATGAGCTTGCAGAAGCTCATGAATTCATGTGTGCCGAATTGATTGGGATCGTAAACTTGGAAGCGGTCGAGATTCCGTGTCGTGTCGCGAATCCAGAAGTTCGTGCGGCGCGGCCTTTGAGCGCGCGGCCCCGTGCCGTCGCGCCAATTGTAGCTATCGGCGAAGCAGCCGCCGGGCCAGCGGACCACGCTCGGTTTGATTCGCCGCAACGCTTCGACAAGTGCCGCGCGAATCCCGCCGATGTTCGGGATCTTCGAATCTTCGCCGACCCACACGCCGTCGTAGATGACGCCGCCCAAATGTTCGATGAAGTGGCCGTAGATATTCGGGGAGATCGTCGCGATCGGTTCGTCGAGGAGGATTTCGATTCTCGCTTCGGTCGCTTGGATGCTGCGCTTGGTAAGGAGCGTCGTCGCACAAGCGGCGACGGCGCTCCTTAAGAACTCTCGTCTCTCCATCGCCGTCGTTTCTTAAGCCTCCTTCCAATTCAGAAGATGAAAATCGCTGATCAAATAGTAAGGTCGGACATCTATGTCCCATCACGCTCGACGCTGTTCACGCTCACTTCGACAGGCGAAAGGAGCGTCGATATTGCGAAGGCGCGATTCCAGTGAGACGTTTGAAGGTTCTGGTGAAATGGCTTTGGTCGCAAAAGCCTGCGGCGAGCGCGATGTCGACGATCGGCGTGTCGGAGGTCGCCAATTCGCGACAGGCATACTCGATGCGCAATTTGCGTATATAGTCCCCGATCGTGCACCGATATGACTTGTGGAACATCTGGGCCAGGTGGACCGGGTGTACGCCGACCGCTTCGGCAATATCTTCCAACCGCAGCGCTTCGGCGAAGCGCTCTTGGATGATCTCTTTAGCCCGTCGGAGCCAAGGCGGTGGAAGCATCCCTTCGCCGATGCTATAGCGACGCGAGATCTCGCCCATGATCTCGAGCATGATCCCCTCGATGATGAGCGGCGAGACTTCATCCATGTAAGCGAATTCGCGGTATAGCCGGCGCATCAACACCTCAAGGATCCCGCCACGAAATTGGGCCGAATCGCGCGGCACAGCTTGATATTCGCGTATCCGCTCGAGCCAGCTCGGTTCAAGTTCGATGATGAAGGAGTGGCCGCCTAAATCGTGAAAGTGTTCCGCGTGGGTCTCCTCGGCGGGATGAAAAAGCAAGGTCGATGGTTTGCATTCGCGCATCCGGCGCCCGTATGTCTCCGTATACTCGCCCCGGATCACAAAACAGAGCAGAGCCCGCTTATGCGAGTGCGTCGGAGTTTTGAAACCTGGCGGGTAGGCCCTTTCCCAAAGCGCGAAGTCTGGCACCTCATAACGTTTGAGCGTTTCGCCGTAGAAATAGCCTGGCGGCAGTTGTCTGGGCATTAGGATCCTCCTTTCGACTCGCAGCGCAGCACGGCGATCGAAACGATGGCCTTTGACCTAGCAAGGTGCTTGATGTCGAAAAGCCCGCTCGTGCGAAATCATAAAGAACATCTTACGGTCGCATCAGCCGAAGCGCGGAGCTAACCGCCGAGATGAACTGGACCACCGAAATCGCTTCGCTGCGTGCGAGCCTGAACCTCCACAGAATCGATTGTCCCCCGGAAACGGATCCTCGCTGTCAGTCGGACGCGCGATCTTGACTCTCCAAATGGTATTAAACGATCATTTTATAGTTCATTTTAGTTTAAAACGAACAGGTGTCAAGCCGCTTGCGCTTTCCATCGCGCGTCGCGGGTTCGAGCTCATGGCGGCGCGATGCCCTAAGTATGTTCAAATAGTCTTACGAGAGTTCAAGACCCGGGAGATGGATCTATGTCTTACTTGGGATTCGATCGTGGAGCGATGAGGCGCGTGAAAGTGATAGATTCGCACACGGGGGGTGAGCCGACGCGCGTGGTGATCGGGGGTGGTCCAGATTTAGGCGGCGGCTCGCTTGCCGAGCGCTTGGAACGTTTCAAGGCTGATCACGATGACTTCCGTTCAGCCGTCGTCAACGAACCGCGCGGATCGGATGCGGTGGTTGGCGCGCTCTTGTGCGCTCCGGTGGACCAGCGGTGTCTTACCGGAGTGATCTTCTTCAACAACGTCGGTTATCTTGGGATGTGTGGGCACGGGACGATCGGTCTGCTCGCCACGCTCGCTTATCTGGGCCGTATTCGGCCCGGCGCGCATCTAGTGGAGACTCCGGTCGGGACGGTCGAGGCGCGACTTCATGAAGACGGTTCGGTGACGGTGACGAACGTGCCTAGCTATCGTTATGCGGCGGCGGTTACGGTTGACGTGCCGGGGATTGGGCCGGTCACGGGAGACATCGCGTGGGGCGGCAACTGGTTCTTCCTCGTCGAGGATCACGGGCAGCGGATCGCGTTCGACAACCTCGAGGCCCTGACCGATTACACGTGGCGCGTTCGCCAAGCTTTGGCGCGGGCTGGGATCACCGGAGCGGACGGTCAAGAGATCGATCACATCGAGCTTTTCGGTCCTCCGCAGCTTGCGGGTGCGGATAGTAAAAATTTCGTCCTCTGTCCGGGCAAAGCCTATGATCGATCGCCGTGCGGCACGGGGACGAGCGCGAAGCTCGCCTGTCTTTATGCCGACGGGAAGCTCAAAGAGGGACAGATCTGGCGACAGGAGAGCATCGTCGGCAGTCTGTTCGAGGGGACGATCTCAATCGTCAACGACCAGGTGATACCGCACATCAGGGGCTCGGCCTACATCACGGCGGAGGCGGATCTGATTCTGGATGAGCGCGACCCGTTCTGCATGGGGATCCGAAAATGAGCGTGCCCACGTATGATGTGGTCATCGTCGGAGCCGGGATCGTCGGTGCGGCTTGTGCCGCGGAGTGCGCTGCCGAAGGATTGCGCGTCCTCGTCGTCGAAGCCGAGATGGTTGGCGGCGGGGCGACGGCGGCGGGCATGGGCCACATCGTCGTGATGGATGATTCGGAAGCGCAGTTCGAGTTGACCCTCTATTCGCAGCGGCTTTGGGAGGAATTGGCCGAAGAGTTGCCGCCGTCGGTCGAATACGATCGATGCGGGACGATCTGGGTGGCGGCGACTGAGGATGAGATGCGGCAAGCCGAGCGCAAAGGAAAGTTCTATGCCGAACGTGGCGTCGCGGTCGAACTGCTCGATGCGAGGGAATTGCGGGAGGCCGAACCTCGGTTGCGTCGAGATCTGTGGGGCGGTCTTCGCGTTCCGGGCGATGGAGTCATCTATCCGCCAGCGGCGGCGCATTTCCTGCTCTCTAAAGCGCGTGCGCATCGGACCGAGTTGATCGTCGGGCGCGCCGTCATCGAAGCGACGCTCGGCGGAGAAGTCCGTCTGCAAGATGGATCGAACATCTCATCGGGGATCGTGATCAATTGCGCGGGCAGTTCATCGCCGAAACTGACGCCGCAGATCAAAGTGCAGAAGCGGAAAGGGCATCTCGTCATCACGGATCGCTATGCGGGCTTCGTTCGGCACCAGCTCGTCGAATTGGGTTATCTCGAGAGCGCGCATGCCGCATCGTCAGATTCCGTCGCCTTCAACGTTCAACCGAGGCGGACCGGGCAATTGTTGATCGGATCGTCAAGGCAGTACGGGGCCGAAGACGCGCGCGTTGATCAGGGCGTGTTGGCGCGGATGCTGAATCGCGCGTTCGCGTTCATGCCGGGCCTTGCGGATCTATCCGCGATTCGCGTGTGGACTGGGTTCCGCGCGGCGACGCCTGACAATCTCCCGCTCATCGGTCCATACGCTGAGGGCGCGCGCTTATATTTGGCGACCGGGCACGAAGGCTTGGGGATTACGACCTCGCTTGGGACGGCTAAACTGATCGTCGCACAGATCATGGGGCGCACACCGCCGATCTCGAGCGAGCCTTTTCTGCCGATCAGATTCATGCAGGAGTCGGCTCATGTCTGACGAAGTGACTCTTTTTATCGACGGCGTGCCGGTGACCGTTTCAGCTTCCAGCACGGTCTGCGCGGCATTGCTCGAAGCGCGGGCGATCGCTCTGCGTCGGTCGGTGACGGGAGAGCCGCGCGGGCCGCTTTGCGGCATGGGCGTCTGTTTCGAATGTCGCGTGACGATTGACGGGCAGCCGCATCGCCGTAGTTGCCAGATTCTCTGTCGAGAGGGGATGGACGTGCGCACAGATGTATGAGACGGCCCACGCTTGCGACGTGTTGGTGATCGGTGGTGGACCAGCCGGATTGGCCGCCGCTTCCCATGCCGCACGCTGTGGGCGGCGGGTCATCATCGTCGATGATAATCCTCGTTGGGGCGGTCAAATTTGGCGCCGCGGATCTGGCGAAGATGAGTCTCCTCAAGCGACTTCGTTATTCGACGAAGTGCGGCGAGCGGGCGTGAAGTTCATCGGCGGCGCGCACGTCTTCAATCAGCTTCAAGATGGATCTTTATTGGCCGAAGCGGCGGACGGCGTTCATCGATTTAGCTATGAAAAGCTCATCCTTGCGACCGGGGCGCGCGAAAGGTTCCTGCCTTTCCCCGGTTGGACGTTACCCAACGTCATGGGCGCCGGCGGGTTACAAGCTCTGGTCAAATCCGGCCTCTCGATTCGGAGGAGAAGGGTCGTCGTCGCCGGCAGCGGGCCGCTTCTGCTCGCCGTCGCAGCGCACTTGCGGAAGCGCGGAGCGGAAGTCTTGCTCATCGCCGAACAAGCGCCGCGCGCGAGAGTTCTGCGCTTTGGCCTGCGCTTGATCGAGTGGCCGGAGAAGCTCCTTCATCTGATGCGGTTGCAAAGATATCTGTTCAATGTTCCGTACCTGACCGGCTGCTGGCCCGTCATGGCACACGGCAGAAGGAAGCTCGAGCGCGTCACGCTGAAGAGGGGAGCGCGCCTTTGGGAGGTCGCGTGCGATTATTTGGCGTGCGGCTTTCATCTCGTGCCCAATGCGGAACTCGCTCAGTTGCTCGGTTGTGAAACGGTCGATGGCGCCGTCTGGGTCGATGAGCTGCAGCGGACTTCGCGACCTGAGATCTATTGCGCTGGAGAGGCGACGGGCGTCGGCGGCGTCGAATTGGCCTTGATCGAAGGGCAGATCGCCGGATGCGCAGCGGCGGGGCGCGAAGATGAAGCGCGGCGTCTTTTCGCCGCACGCCAACGCGCGCGCCGCTTCGCTTCGGCGCTCAACGCCGCTTTCGATCTGCGCGAAGAGTTAAGAGAGTTGGCGACCGAAGAGACGATCGTCTGCCGCTGCGAAGATGTCAGACTGGGCCAGTTGCGCGAGTTCGATTCGTGGCGCGCGGCGAAGCTACAGACGCGGTGTGGCATGGGGCCGTGTCAGGGGCGAGTGTGCGGAGCGGCGTTGGAGTTCTTGTTCGGCTGGCGGGTCACTTCGATCAGGCCGCCCTTGTTTCCGGTCCAGTTGCGGAATTTGGCCTACGATCCCTCTTCCGAAGCGGAGAGGGTCGAACGCGGTTAAAGTTGTCGTTGAGAAATGCTCATTACGTCAATTGAGAGGTGAGGGTAGACGATGAAGATCGAATGGCAGGGTGTGATGCCTGCGATGACGACATGCTTCGATGCGAATTCGAAAGTCGATCTCGATTTCATGGCTCGCCATTGCCGCTGGTTGGTGGACAATGGATGCGCGGGCATCATCGCGCTCGGCTCTCTGGGCGAAGGCGCGACATTGGAGTTTGACGAGAAGCTCGCCATCTTAAAGGCTTGCGTCCGCGCCGTGGGCGATCGCGCCCCGGTCGTCGCCGGCGTCTCCGCGTTGAGCACGGCGGAGGCGGTCCGTTTAGCTAAAGCGGCAGCCGAGTGCGGTTGCCATGGGTTGATGGTTTTGCCGCCTTATGTTTACGCTTCGGGCGATTGGCGCGAGATGAAGGCGCATGTGGCAGCCATCATCGAGGCGACGACGCTCCCTTGCATGTTGTACAACAATCCGATCGCTTACGGCACTGACTTTCTGCCAGAACAGATTCGGGAGTTGGCCGAAGAGCATGAGAATCTGCAGGCGGTGAAGGAATCGAGCGCGGATGTGCGGCGCGTGACGGCTATTCGCGCGCTCGTCGGCGACCGTCTGCGAATCTTCGTTGGGGTTGATGATGTCATCGTCGAAGGAGTGAACGCGGGAGCCGTCGGTTGGGTCGCGGGGTTGGCCAACGCGCTGCCCAGAGAATCTGTGGCGCTGTTCAACTACGCGAAGGATGGGGAGCGCGACAAAGCCTTTGAACTCTACCGCTGGTTCTTGCCGTTGTTGCGGATGGACACGGTTCCGAAATTCGTCCAGCTGATCAAGCTGGTCCAGCAAGAGGTCGGAATGGGAAACGCGCGCGTGCGTCCGCCGCGATTGGAGCTCGTCGGCGAAGAATTGGCAGGCGCGCTGGCGACGATTCGCGCCGCGTTGGAGGCGCGACCTGCCGCTTTGCTCTGATGCGCGCCGAATGCAGGGTTTCGGGAGGTGAAACGAGATGGAGCTGCGGGGAAGATCGCTCATCGGATCTCGCGATGGGGAAGCGGGCGGTGAACGGTTTCAAGCGATCGATCCTGCTTCCGGCGAGAGGTTGGTTCCGGTCTATTACTCGGCGAGCGCCGATGAGGTGGATGAGGCAGCCCGTTTAGCGGACGAAGCCTTCTCCTCTTACGAACGCACATCGGGTCAAGAGCGCGCTCGCTTTCTGCGGTTGATCGCCGAGCGGATTGAAGCATTGGGCGAAGCGCTCATCACACGCGCCGCGCGCGAAACGGGGTTGGATGAGAATCGTCTCAGGAACGAGAGGGCGCGCACATGCAACCAGCTTCGCCTGTTCGCTGCTCTTATCGAAGAGGGTTCATGGGTCGATGCGCGCATAGATCGTGGCGACCCGCGACGCGAGCCCGTGCCGAAGCCTGACGTTCGTTCCATGCTTCGCCCGCTCGGTCCAGTAGTCGTCTTCGGCGCGAGCAACTTCCCGCTCGCTTTTTCGGTCGCAGGAGGCGATACGGCATCCGCCTTGGCCGCAGGCAATCCGGTCATCGTCAAAGCGCATCCGGCCCATCCCGGAACCTCTGAATTGGTGGGCCGCGCTGTACGCGATGCCGTCCGCCAGTCGAATCTCCACGAAGGCGTCTTCTCGCTTCTCTATGATGCTGGTAACGAAGTTGGCCTGGCGTTGGTCACGCATCCTTTGATCAAAGCGGGTGCTTTTACAGGTTCGCGCGCCGCCGGGCTCGCATTGATGCGGGCCGCTTCGGCACGTCCTGTGCCGATCCCTTTCTATGCCGAGATGAGCAGCGTGAATCCGTTCTTCATCTTACCGGAAGCTTTGCGCGAGCGTGGCGAAAGGATCGCGCAAGGCTTGCACGCCTCAGTGACTTTAGGGGCTGGTCAATTTTGCACCAAGCCGGGACTCATCTTCCTTGAGGAAGGCGAAGATGCTGAACGGTTCATTGAACTGTTCCGCGAATTGATGAGCAGCACCGCTGATTTCGTTCTACTTACGCCGCGCATCCGCGCGATGTATGATCAGGCGATCGCCGCACGTCTGCAAAAGCGCGGGGTAGATGTGCTTGTCGGTCATCCTGCGCCCTCCGATCGTAGCGGCTGTCATGCGTGCCCGGCCCTTTTTCGCACCGATGCCGCGACGTTTTTGACCGATCCGGAGTTGGCTCATGAGGTCTTTGGTCCCGCGGCGTTGATCATCACTTACACGCATCGTTCGCAGTTGATGGAGGTCGCGCGTTCACTCGAAGGGCAGTTGACGGCGACGGTTCATGCGACCGAAAACGAGCTGAGTGAATATCGCGAGCTATTGTTTGCTCTCGAAGAGAGAGCTGGACGGTTGATCTTCAACGGTTTCCCGACGGGCGTCGAAGTGTGCCATGCGATGGTCCATGGAGGGCCGTTCCCGGCGACTTCCGATGGTCGTTCGACCTCCGTCGGAACGCGCGCCATCCTTCGCTTCACGCGCCCGGTCTCTTTCCAGAATTTCCCATCCATGGCGCTGCCGCCTGAGTTACAGGATGGAAATCCGCTCGGCATCTGGCGGATGGTGGATGGCGTGTTGACGAAAGATCCATGCTGATCGAATTCGATCGAACCGACGAATAGCTGAGCGCGTCTCTGCCGTTCTTCGAGCGCGCTAAGAAGCTTGCGGCGTTCTTTGAGCGCGAGGCTCGTCCGGGTGGAGGACACGGCATGAGTTCTCCACCCGTGCTTTATCGATTGGGCCGGCACGGTCGACGTGCGTTGGATGATCTCTTCGCGTCAACCTATCCCATGTCTTTAAGGAGGCGTCTATGAACGACTACCGCAGGGCAGCGTTCGTGCTCTTCTGGATCTATCTTTCGCTGCTTCCCGTGTACGCGCAAGGGACATTGGCCGATTATGAACGAGCTTTCGGCCTGCGCGAGAAATTCGAGAAGCTGGCTTATAACATCCCCGGAAGGATCAACTGGATCGGGAAGACCCATCGCTTCTGGTACAGGAGATCGGTCAAGGGCGGACATGAGTTCGTGTTGTTCGATGCCGAAAGGCTCGCCAAGCGGCCCGCGTTCGATCACGAACGACTGGCGGCGGCGCTCTCGTCCGCGGCGGGCAAGGAGTATAAAGCGCTTGAGCTGCCGTTTACGACGATCGAATTTGTTGACGATGAGCGTGCGATCGAAGTCGCGTTCGATGATGCGCGGTGGAAGTGCGATTTGACGAGTTACGTGTGCAGCAAGATCGGGCCGGTCGAACGTCGCCGCGCGGAGTGGCCGCCGCGCTGGCGCGAGCCACAGGCGATGAGCAGCGAAGCGAAACGATCGCCCGACGGGAAATGGGAAGCGTTCATCAAAAACTACAATCTCTATCTTCGTTCTGCGGACAAGAAAGAGGAATTTGCGCTCAGTTCCGACGGTTCCGAAGGGAACTATTATGACTTCTCTTCGATCAGTTGGTCGCCCGATTCGAAAAAGCTCGCCGTTTATCGCGTGCGCCCCGGATATCGCCGCCAGGTCCATTACATCGAATCTTCGCCGTCGGACCAGCTTCAACCGAAACATTTCACGATCGATTATGCCAAACCAGGAGATGTGCTCAACCTTGAACAACCGGTCCTCTTCCACGTCGAGACGCGAAGGCAGATCAACATCGAAAACGGCCTCTTCCCAAACCCATACGACATGTCGCCGTTGGTCTGGCGAAAAGACGGTCGCGCCTTCACGTTCGAATACAACCAGCGCGGGCATCAAGTCTATCGCGTGATAGAAGTCGATGGTGAGACGGGAAGCGCGCGCCCTCTCATCGACGAAGTGAGCAAAACTTTCTTCTGTTATTCCAGCAAGAAGTACCGTTACGACGTCAACGATGGCGAGGAGATCATCTGGATGTCGGAGCGCGATGGTTGGAACCACCTGTACTTGTATGACGGTCGGACCGGCAAGGTGAAGAATCAGATCACCAAGGGCAACTGGGTCGTGCGCGGAGTCGAAAAGGTGGATGAGAAGAATCGCGTCATCTGGTTCAGGGCAAGCGGCATGTATCCGGGCAAGGACCCGTACTTCGTGCACTACTACAAGATCAACTTCGATGGCACGGGGTTGACGCCCTTAACTGAAGCAGACGCCAATCACACGGTCAGTTTCTCGCCCGACATGGAATACTACGTCGATACATGGTCGCGCGTGGACCAGCCGCCGGTCGTCGAATTGCGTCGCACGGCAGACCGGAAAATATTGGCTGAAGTCGAACGCGGCGACATTTCGGATCTGATCAAAGCCGGTTGGCGTGCGCCCGAATCGTTCATGGCTTTGGGGCGCGATGGCAAGACCGATATCTGGGGAGTCATCTTCCGCCCGACCAATTTCGATCCGACGAAGAGATATCCGGTCATCGAGTATATCTACGCCGGACCGCAAGATTCATTCGTTCCGAAATCGTTCAGTCCTTACTACCAGATGCAAGCGCAAGCCGAACTCGGCTTCATCGTCGTGCAGATCGATGGGATGGGGACTTCCAACCGGTCAAAAGCCTTCCATGACGTCTGCTGGAAGAATCTCAAGGATGCCGGTTTCCCCGATCGCATCTTGTGGCACAAAGCGGTCGCGGCGAAATATCCGTACTACGACATCAGCCGCGGCGTCGGGATATACGGCCATTCGGCTGGCGGACAGAATGCCTTGGCGGCGCTCCTCTTCCATCCCGAATTTTACAAGGTCGCCGTCGCTTCGGGCGGATGTCACGATAACCGCATGGACAAGATCTGGTGGAACGAGCAGTGGATGGGTTGGCCGCTCGGGCCTGAATATGCCGCCTCATCTAACGTCGAGAATGCTTACAGACTGCAGGGCAAGCTTTTGCTCGTCGTCGGCGAGTTGGATACCAACGTCGATCCATCTTCGACAATGCAGGTTGTCAACGCCTTGATCAAGGCCAACAAGACTTTCGATCTGCTGGTCCTACCGGGCCAGGGCCATACTCCCGGCGGAGACTACGGCGAAAGGAAACGGTTCGATTTCTTCGTTCACAACCTGCTGGGAGTCGAACCGCCCGATTGGAACAAGATCGAACTCAAACGAAACGCGACTGTCGCGCGCGCGGATGGAGATCTCGAAATGAATGCCAGCGAAGATTTAGGCCAATGAGGAGGTGAGCAGCGTGTCGAACCATCATCAAGCATCTTTGTGGATCAGAACGAGCGTCGGTTGCCTTCTGCTTCTACTGTGCCATTCCCTGTTCGCTTCGAGCCTGGCACAGCAACGCGGGCCGAGCGGGCCGCCGACTCTCGGCTTAGAGCAAGGGTTCATCGAATTCGAAACGCCGGACTTCAGGCTGAAGCTCGTGCGCGCTTCGCAGACAGTCGCCGCGTTGCAGCCGAAGGGGGCGGGCGATTTCGATTTCACGCCGGCAGACAGGCTCACCCTGCGCGCGCGTGACGGTTTCTATCACTTGGGCGATCTGATCTTTCGTGTGCGGGTAGAAGGGCAATCTTCTTGGCAGGATTATTCGACGGCGGCGGCGCGCAAGCCGGTGCGTCAATTGCCGGTCTCTGGACCAGCGCTTGCCGCGGCTGATCTGGAACCGACCCTGCCGCCGGATTCTCCATTGCAGATCACGCGAACCTGGGCGCTCGATGGCGGGAGGCTCGTCCTGCGTTTTGCGATCAGGAACCGGCGCGACGTGCCGGTCGAAATCGGCGCGCTCGGCATCCCTTTGGTCTTCAATAACATCCTCACCAATCGGACGCTTGAACAAGCGCATGAGGTCTGTTCCTTCTCCGATCCATACATCGGTCGTGATGGCGGTTACTTGCAAGTGACGCGCTTGAACGGTCGCGGTCCGGCGCTCATCGTCGTGCCCGATGGACGCACGCCGTTTGAAGCGTATATGCCGCTCAGCGAACCCATGCGGCCCAGTCAAACGTTCGAAGGGATGTTCGCCTGGATGGTCCACAGTCGTGCCTATGCGGAGAACGAATGGCGCTCGGCTGAGCCGTGGAACCCGCCGACGAGCCGGACGCTCGCGCCGGGCGAAACGGTAAGCTACGGCCTGAGGTTTCTTCTCGCCGACGAGATTCGCTCGATCGAAAACAGTTTGATCGCTCACGGGCGACCGGTCGCCGTCGGCGTTCCCGGCTACATTCTGCCGATGGATTTGGAAGGGCGCCTCTTCTTGCGTTACGCGGGACACAAGGTCAAGCGCGTGAGGGTTGAACCGCAAGGCGCGATCGCGATCGCCGAAGAGAGACCGCGCAACGGTTGGCTCGCCTACAGCTTGCGCGGCAAGACTTGGGGACGCGCGCGCTTGACGATCTCTTATGATGATGGTCTAGAACAATCGGTCCATTACTACGTGATCAAGCCGGCTGCGCAGGCGGTCGCCGATCTCGGTCGTTTCTTGATGACGCGACAATGGTTCGACGATCCCAACGATCCATTTCGTCGCAGTCCATCGGTGATGAGCTATGACCGCGAAGCCAACAAGATCATCGCGCAGGAGAGTCGCGTCTGGATCGCCGGCTTAAGCGATGAAGGTGGCGCCGGATCGTGGCTCGCGGCGGCGATGAAGCAGCTCGCACAGCCTGACGAAGAGGAGATCAGAAAATACGAGCGGTTCATCGATCAGGTTTTGTGGGGCGGTATTCAGTACAAAGATGGGCCGAACAAGTACGGCGTGCGTAAAAGCCTATTCTTCTACGCGCCGCAAGAGATGGCCGGATTCAAATACGACCCATCGTTTAACTGGTCCACGTGGACCAGTTGGAAACGAGCCGAAGCCGAATCGATCGGACGCGCCTACAACTATCCACACGTCGTCGCGGCGTACTGGGCCTTCTATCGCTTGGCGCGGAACCAGCGCGGGCTTGTGACGAATCATCCGTGGGAATGGTATCTCGAGCAGGCATATCAGACGGCCAGATTCTTGACCGAGCGCGATGCACGCGGGCGTTATCGAGTCGGCTACGTCGACAAAGGGTTGATGGAAGGGACGATCTTCGTCCTCCTGCTTGAGGATCTGAAACGCGAAGGGTGGAACGAGAAGGCCCGCGATCTCGAAACGCGAATGAAAGAGCGCGCCGATCGCTGGCGGCAAGAGGCCTATCCGTTCGGCAGCGAGATGGCGTGGGATTCGACCGGACAGGAAGAGGTCTATGCGTGGTGCAAATATTTCGGCTACGACGATAAGGCGGAAATCGCGCTCGCTTCGATCATCGGCTACATGCCGACCATCCCGCATTGGGGGTATAACGGCAACGCTCGTCGTTATTGGGACTTTCTCTACGCCGGTAAGTTGCGGCGTATCGAGCGGCAGCTTCATCATTATGGGTCGGGCTTGAATGCGATTCCGGTCCTCGCGCACTACCGCGAGCATCCGGATGACTACTATCTTCTTCGCATCGGGTATGGCGGCGCGCTCGGCGCTCTTTCCAACATAGATCAAGAAGGATTCGCCTCAGCGGCTTTCCATTCTTACCCGACGACTCTTCGCTGGGATGCATACAGCGGCGATTATGGGCCGAACTTCTTCGGTCACGTCATCAACGCAGCGACTTACATCGTCAATCATCCTGAGTTGGGCTGGCTATCCTTTGGCGGGAATCTCAAATTGTCGGGCGATTGGGTGACGGTCGAGCCGCGCGACTCCATGCGGCAGCGCATCTATATTGCGCCGCTCGGATTATGGTTGACGCTCGATGCTGGCTCGTTCGAGAGCGTGGCAATTAACGTTCGCACTCGAGCGGTGCGCATCCGCTTATCGGGCGCGACCCGCTATGTCTCTCGGGCTCTTCTGCGCGTAGAGCAACCGGCGAAAGTCCAAGGCGTCGGCGCATATCGCGCGCGCCAACGCTTCGCTTCGGAGCGCGGCGCATATGCGATCCCGCTCGGACCCAGCGTAACGCAAGTTGAGCTAGTCGAAGGGCGCTAAGTTCGAAGGCTGCGAGATGGTTAGGGGGCAATAGGTGTGATGCGGGATGGCGTACTAACCTAAAAAAATCGCGAACATCGAAGTCGCTCATCTTCCGTCGGACGGTCCCATGTCGCTGAGAATCCAGCCCGCTATGAGCGCGGCGGTTGACGAGGTGGCTTTAGCGTCGTTAAAGTGTTCGATCTGTTACCGCTAACAAGCGGGATGCGATCTGCGTTCCGGCGATTGCTCAGTCAGGAGGAGAGGGATGAAGCGAAGCTGGTGCCATTGGCTCCTCATGTTTGGATTCTTCGTTTCTTATTCGGCGGCGTTCAGCGAACGAAAGGTAAGTAGCGGACAGCTCGAACGCGCGATGGTCTACGACGTGCGCGCGTTCGGGGCGAAAGGCGATGGCAAAGCGCTCGATTCGCCTGCGATCAATAGGGCGATCGAGGCGGCGGCGCAAGCTGGCGGTGGGACCGTCTATTTTCCCGCGGGGACCTATCGATCTTTTTCGATTCGTTTGAAAAGCAACATCGCCCTTTATTTAGATCATGGGGCTGTGATTTTGGCCGCCGATCCGCGCGACGGGGACGGGAAGTACGATGATCCGGAACCGAATCCGTGGGATCAGTATCAAGATTTCGGCCACAGCCATTGGCATAACAGTTTGATTTGGGGCGAGGGCGTGGCGAACGTCTCGATCCTAGGGCCGGGACTGATTTGGGGGAAGGGACTTGTTCGCAGCGGCAATCAATCGCGCTCGCGCGAACAGAACGAGGCGTTGCGCGCGGCGCCTTCCGGCGGGCCGTTCGGCTATCCAAATCCGCGCGATGCGGTCGAACCGGGATGGGGCAACAAAGCGATCTCTTTGAAGCTTTGTCGCAACGTCACGATCCGCGATGTCTCGATCCTTCACGGCGGCCATTTCGCGATCCTCGCAACAGGCGTCGATAATCTGACGATCGACAACGTGAAGATAGACACGAATCGCGACGGCATCGATATAGATTGTTGCCGTAACGTGCGCGTCTCGAATTGCAGCGTCAATTCGCCGTTCGACGATGGCATCTGTCTGAAGAGTTCATACGCTTTGGGATTCGCGCGGGCGACCGAGAATGTGACCATCACGAACTGTCAGGTGAGCGGTTATGACGAAGGGACGTTCCTCGATGGGACTTTCAAGCGCGACGATCGGGGATACAGCCTCGGCAACCCAACGGGGAGGATCAAGTTCGGAACGGAGTCGAATGGCGGATTCAAGAACATCACGATCGCGAACTGCGTCTTCGACTACTCGCGCGGGTTGGCGCTTGAAACGGTTGATGGCGGAGCGCTCGAGGATGTCACGATCGCTAATATCACGATGCGCGATGTGACCAACTCGCCGATCTTCTTGCGGCTCGGCGCGCGGCTTCGCGGCCCTAAAGGGACGGCGGTCGGAGCTCTTCGACGGGTGATCATCAGCAATGTCGTCGTCTATAACGCCGATCCAAGATATAGTTCGATCATCAGCGGCATACCAAACCACGCGATAGAGGATGTGACTTTGAATGCCATTCGGATCTATTACCGCGGCGGCGGAACACGCGAACAGGCCACACTTGAACCGCCAGAGAACGAACAAGCTTATCCCGAACCGGCGATGTTCGGCGTGATCCCCGCTTACGGGTTCTTCATCCGGCATGTCAAGGGGATCAAAATGAACGACGTTGAGGTGCAGTACTTGCAAGAGGATTTACGTCCTCCGTTTATCCTCGACGATGTGAAAGATGCGACTTTCATCTTCGTCCGCGCTCTCCGCGCCGCCGACGTGCCGACATTCGTCCTGAAGAACGTCGAGGATTTCAATACGCATGAGTGTCGCGAGGTGCCAGATGTAAAAGCGAAACGGGCAACGCTGGAGCGGCTTTGAAGGGGAGCCGCTCGCTCCGCGCCGCGCTGAGATATACAATTAGACGCTCGTCAGTCGAGCGCTGATGGAGCCGAGTCCCCCGGAGCGCAAAAGGGCTCGCGTCAAGGCGCAAAGGAGCGAGTGATGAAAAGAGCGGATAATCGTAAACTGCACATGGTCGGTCTGCGCGATGTGCGCGATATCAATCAAACGGTCTTCCTCCATCTGATTCGCGAACGGCAGCCCATCTCGCGCGCTGAAATCGCCAAAGCAACGGGCCTGCGCGCCGGAACCGTTTCGGCGATCGTCAACCGTTTGATTCGCGAGAAACTCGTCTATGAGGGCGTCGCCGGGCCATCGAGCGGAGGGAGACCGCCGAAATATCTTTACGTCAATGCGGAAAGCGCGTACGTCATCGCGATCGACATCGGCGTGCGTGATTCGGTCTATGCGGTGAGCGATTTCAATGGCCGTCTGCTGACCCAACGGGCGATGCTGACTAAAGGGGAGCCGGAAGCCTTTTTGCGCTCGTTGGCCGGCGAGATCAAAGATCTGATCGGCGCGCAATATGCCCGCACGCGCTTCAAAGCGGTCGGCGTGAGCATCCCGGGCTTGATCGATCGCGATGAGGGGACGCTGGTGATCTCGCCAAATCTCGGATGGAAAGATATCCCGGTGCGCGCCATTCTAGAGGAAGAGCTCGGCTATCCGGTCTATGTCGAAAACGACGCGAATGCGGCGGCTTTTGCCGAACTTTGGTATGGGCCGCTCGAAGAGGTCGGCGTGCGGACGCTCCTTTTCGTCCTCGTCGTCGAAGGACTCGGGACGGGGTTGATCATCAACGGCGAACTTCATGTCGGTTCGCGCGTCGGACTCGGCGGGTTCGGACACATGAGCCTGGATCCCAATGGGCCGCTCTGCTCGTGCGGGCGGCGCGGTTGCTGGGAAACGCTCGCCTCGAATCGCGCGACGCTGACTAGATACCGAGCCGTCACCGGAACGTCCATCGGTTCCGTCACGGATCTTATCTCGCTAGCCCAGCAGGGCGATCAGGCGGCGCTCGAAACGCTTCGCGCGACCGCCGCTTACTTGGGCGAGGGGATCGCCAACCTCGCGCATGGATTGAGCCCTGAGACGATCGTCATCGGCGGAGAGATTGCCGGCGCATGGCAGATCATCGGTCCGCTCATCCGCGAGAAAGTGCAGAGCCGATACATTCTCCCATCGCGCATTAACCTCAACATCCGGCCCGCCAGCGTGCAACGTCCAAGCCTCTTCGGCGCGATCCCGATCGCGTTGCAGCACTGCTTCCATCCCGCGCAGCGGTTCGATGCGTTGAAGCGCGCGGTGACGCCCCGCATCAAGCTACCGGCCAAGGTCGCCGGGCGATGAGGGCCCGCTTTTGAGCTTTATCTGCAAGGATGATAAAGTTCGAATACGGCACTTCAACTCGAGCGAAAGAGAGGAATTCCCCGTATGATCAAGCGCCATGCCGCCGTCGCGCGCGCGGCCTTTGCGCTTCTGTGGCTCTTACTTGGGAGCGTTCAATCGCAAACGCGCGTCCTGACAGTTCAACTACAGAGCAATTTGGTCAGAAAGGTCCTGCCTTACAACGTCATCTTGCCCGCCGATTATGACCGGACGAACCTTCGCTATCCCGTCCTCTACCTCCTGCACGGACTCGCCGGAAATCACAATGACTGGTTGACGCGCACGAATCTGGCCGAATACGCCTCGCGCTATCGTCTCATCATCGTCATGCCGGAAGGGGATGACAGTTGGTATACGGATAGCGCGACGGCGCCCGACGAGAAGTACGAAAGTTACATCGTTCAAGAGTTGATTCCGGATGTCGATCAGCGCTTTCGCACGCTTCGCGACCGGCGCGGGCGCGCGATCGCCGGCCTTTCGATGGGCGGATATGGTGCGTTGAAATTCGGTTTGAAATATCCGGACCTCTTCTCGGTTGCGGCCTCGATGAGCGGCGCGCTCGATGCCGCGTCGCGTTCCGACGCCACGCCCGGCTTCGCTTGGGATTTCTTGCGCCCTTCGATCAGGCGCGCCTTCGGTCCGCCTGATAGCCCAACCCGCCGAGCTAATGATCTCTACAGACTAGTGCGAGAGATGCCCGCGACGAAACTGGCCGCGCTCCCGTTCCTCTATCTCGACTGCGGCACGGAGGATGGCTTCCTTCATGCCAATCGCGAATGGGCCGCGCTCCTGCTCGAGCGCAAGATCCCACACGAATACGTTCAGCTTCCGGGAGGGCATGAGTGGTCGTATTGGGACCGACGGATAAGAGAGGTGCTCTCTTTGGTCGCTGAGCGGACGGACGCCGGTTGCCGTTTCGCGCGGTGACGAAAAAAAAGCGATTGACAAGGCTGGCGTTGGTGTGCTAGTAAGACTTTATCATCGCTCTTGACAAAGTTGTGAGCGAAGCTGACGAGTTGCCGCGCGCGGATTTTGTTTCCGCCGCCAACGAAGGGGCGTGGGGAAGAGGTTCAATGAAGCTTTCGTTCATCGATCAAGCGATCGTCGTCGCCTATCTGGCGGCGATCATGGGCATTGGCCTGGCGATGAAGCGGCGCGCCGCGCGCGGCATGTCCGCCTATTTTTTAGGCGGTCGGCAGCTCCCCTGGTGGGCGTTGGCGATGTCGGGCTCTTCTTCCTATTTCGACATCACGGGGACGATGTGGATCGTTTCAACCTTCATCGTCCTAGGGCTCAAGGGGATGTGGGTTCATTGGCTGTGGGGCTTCCCGATCACGGCCTTCTATCTCTCCTATATGGGCAAATGGATCCGGCGGAGCTGCGTATTGACGGGAGCCGAGTGGATGTACACGCGCTTTGGGCGCGGGCGTGCGGGCGACCTGGCGCGCCTTTCCTACACGCTCTTTGCCGTTTTGACGATCGCCGCGCTATTGGGCTATGGCGCGATCGGGATGGGGAAATTCGGCGCGGTCTTTCTTCCGTTTTCGCCATTCATCTGCGCCGTGTTGATTCTCGGCGTGACCGGATTGTATGTCGTCGTCGGCGGTTTTCATGGGATCGTGCGCGTCGAGGTGTTGCAGACGATCGTCTTGAGCGTCGGCGCGATCGCCTTTGCCGTAATCGGCTATGGTCACTTCGACGCCGAAAGATTCGCCGCGCGCATCCCCGCCGGGTGGATCTCCTTGAGGCCGGCGTGGCGTCCGGATGAGTTACAGGGGGTTATCTCGGGGGGGACCGATTATTCGCTGTTCGGAGCGCTCGTCGCCGTATGGGTGGCCAAGGGATTGTTGCTCTGCTTGAGCGGCCCCGAGCAGCTCTACGATTTTCAGCGTTTCTTGGCGGCGCGTGACGCGCGCGACGCCTCGAAGCTTGGCGCTCTGTGGGGCGCCATCCACACGGTGCGTTGGCCGTTTGCGATGGCGATCGCCGTGATGGCGATCATGGGCGTTGGCGATCCGACTTTAGATGCGATGTTGAAAAAGGATCCGGAAACGGCCTTGCCGGTGATCATCGGCGCGATGTTGCCGACCGGATTGGTCGGCTTCATCCTCGCCGCGCTGCTATCGGGTTTTCTCGCCACCTTCAGTTCGACGGTCAACGGCGGCGCGGCCTATTTGGTCAAAGACGTCTATCAGCGTTATATCGACCCGCGAGCTGATTCGCGAAGGCTGATCCTGATCAGTTATCTCGCTTCGTCCTTGCTGATCGTCGTCGGATTGACGATCGCGTATTTCGGCGCTTCGATCAACGCCGCTTTCATTTGGATCTTCGGCACGCTCGCCGCTGGCATCCTTCCGCCGAACGTTTTGCGTTGGTACTGGTGGCGACTCAACGGTTGGGGATATGCCGCTGGAGTGACGAGCGGGATGGTCTTGTCGCTGCTTCAGGCGCTGAGGGATGCTTCTTATGATGTGCAGACGCCTCTGTATGTGAGTTTCCCACTCATCGCCGCGGCTTCAGCCATCGTAACGATCGTCGTCACTCTGGCGACCGCCCCTACGGATGAAGCGACCTTGGTGGATTTTTATCGTAAGGTGCAGCCGGCGGGCGCGTGGGGGCCGGTTCATAAGCTCGTGATCTCGTCCGATCCAAATTTTCGGCGGGAGACTTCGGTCGCGCGCGAAGCGCTCAATACGATCTTGGCGTTAGTTGCCGTCACGGCTCTTTACGTCGGCGCGCTCTATCTCGTTTTGCACGCGCATCTATCGGCGATCCTTTGTTTCACGATCGTTTCGATCTTGTGCGTCGCGCTTTACTTCACTTGGTACAAGCACCTGCCATTGCCGGAAGATTCGCGGGCGAGCGAAGAAGCGAGATTTGACGCCAGGGAGCCCGTAGCTCCAGCCGGGTGATCCCAATCGGTGACTGATCTTTCTAAAGGAGCGGGGATGGAATTTTCAAATAGAGTGGCTGTTGTCACAGGTGGCGCTTCTGGGATCGGTCGCGCCGCCGTCGAGATGTTCGCGATGCGCGGCGCGAAGGTCGCCGTCCTCGATGTGGATGAGGCGGGGGGCGCTGAAGTCGCTGCGGGAATCGTCAAGCGGGGAGGGGAGGCGCGATTCTATCGCGTGGATGTCGCCCGCGCTGCGGAGGTCGAGCGCGCGATTCACGACGCGAGCGAGCGCTATGGTCCGATTGACATCCTGGTGACGAGCGCTGGCATTCAGCGTTACGGGACGGCGCTCACTACGAGCGACGAGCAATGGGCCGAAGTGCTCAACATCAACTTGAACGGCGCTTGGTATGCAGCGCGGGCTTGTCTCCCATTCATGCGCGGGCGTGGTGGCGCGATCGTCAACGTCGCTTCGGTCCAGGCTCTGGCCAGCCAGCGCAACGTCTTCGCTTACACCGTGAGCAAACATGCTCTGATCGGATTGACGCGCTCGATGGCGATGGATTTTGCCGGTGAGGGGGTGCGCGTCAATGCCGTCTGCCCGGGGACGGTCGATACGCCAATGCTGCACTGGGCCGCATCGCTCGATCCGGATCCGCCATCCGTCCTCGAAGCTTGCCGGGCCATGCATCCGATCGGGCGCATCGCGCGTCCCGAGGAGGTCGCTGCGGTGGTCGTCTTCCTCGCGCACGAGAGCGCTTCGTTCGTCACGGGCGCGGTCTGGACCGTCGATGGGGGATTGCTGACTTTGATCGGCGGCGCGCCGCGCGTTGTAACGGAGTCCTGAAGGAGGAGGTCACGATGAAATCTTCCGAAAACGATCGAGAGGTCTTTGAACCGACGCCCGCAGTGTACAACCCGCCGCCGGGATTGGATCGCGCGCTTCGTGCGTTACCGCCCGTTCCGCTCGCGCGACCAGCCCCGCGTCGCATCGGGTATTTGGTCAACTACAGTTTTCACATCTGGTACCAGATCTTGATGGAAGTGATGCGACGGCGCGCCGCGCAGTACGGCGCGGAGTTGCTGATCGCGGATGCGCATCTGAGCGTCGCGCGTCAGATCGAAGAGGCGCGGGCGTTCCTCGATGAGGTCGATGGGTTGATCTTGACGCCTGCGGCGACCAGCGGACCCGAAGAGATCTTAAAGCTGGCCGAAGAGCGCGGCATCGAAGTCGTCGTCGAAGCCAACCCGCTCGAAGGGATGAAGACGCTCGTGGCGATTTGCGATTACGACGCTGGCGTCGCTTTGGGGCGCTGGGTTGGCGAAAACATCAGGGGAGCGAGCGGACCGCTCAATCTGCTCGATGTCGCTTTGCCGACCTTGCGCCCCTGTCTGTTGCGCAGCGAAGGTTTCTTGGACGGTTTGCGCTCGGTCCAACCCGACGTGCGACTTGTCGCGCGGGTGAACGGCGAGGGCAATCCGATCGTCGCCCGGCGCGAAGCTAGGCGCATCGTCCAGGAGCATCCGGAGATAGATCTGATCTTCGCGATGGACGATGAGACGGCGCATGGCGCTTATCAAGGGTATCTAGATGCTGGCGGCGATGCGGAAAGGGTGGCGGTGGCGGCTTTCGGTTTAGCTGGCGACGAGGAGAAGAGGTGGTTGATGGAGCGCGGCGCGCTCAAGGTGAGCGCGGCGATGTTTCCCGAATATGTTGCCGTCAGGTGCGTAGACGATCTCATGCGCTTAATTAACGGCGAGAAGCTCGCCCGTCGCGACCAGATCCCGACGCTTCCGATGACGCCTGAGCTATTGCCGCACTTTTATCCGTTGATGGATGGCGCCTGGACGCCCGATTTCAAGGCGATCAGCGCGTTGCCTGTTGCGCGCGAATGCGCTCGTGAATGAAGGCGACACCTCGCACGTTACTCACTCTAAGGATGTGCTGCTGGAGGTTCGAAATGAGACGGCGAACGATTTTCATAGCAAGCTTATCGCTCCTTATGTTCGGTTGGTCGGCGACAGGCGTGGCGCAATCGAACAGCGGCTCGCTCACGGGCATTGTGCGCGATGAGCGAGGGGCGGTCGTTCCGGGCGCGACCGTGCGCGTCACGAACGTGGGGACCAGCGCGACCGAGATCGTCACGACCGATCGCGATGGTCGGTACGAAGTGCCCGTCTTGCCAACCGGGCGATATAAGATCGAAGTCTCCGCAAGCGGCTTCAAGACGACCGAGGTGAGCGATCTTCCGCTCGCCGTGGGCGAACGGGCGCGCGTCGATGTCACATTGCCGGTTGGTGAGGTGAGCGCAAGCGTCACCGTTGCCGACCAGACGCGAGTCGATACCGAGACGACGACCATCGGCGACACGATCGGGACGGAGCGCGTCGAGAATCTGCCGGTCAACGGGCGCGATTTTACCTTGCTTCTAGCGACCGTGCCGGGTTCGGTGCAAACGGGGAATTTCTTCCAAACGAGCATCAACGGCGTGCCGACGTGGTTCGGACAGAGCGTGTTGGTTGACGGAATAGATGCCGGGCGCGGCGATCTGAACGGCATCTCGAACACGCTCGGGCGGATAGATGCGCGCGTCAATCGCATCAGCATGGACAGCATCCAAGAGGTGCAGGTTTTGGAGCAGACCTACTCGGCGCAGTACGGACAAGCGATTGGGGCGATTATCAATCCGATCACCAAATCGGGCACGAACGATCTTCACGGCGGGCTCTTCGAATATTTTCGCCACGACCGGCTCGATGCCAACGATTTCTTCGCCAACGCGCGCGGCGTCGGCAAGACTAAGTTCCGTCTCAACCAGTTCGGCGGCAATCTGAGCGGCCCGCTGGTGCGCGATCGCCTCTTCTTCTTCGCGAACTATGAGGGCGTGAGGCAGAGTCAAGGGACGGTGCTTCAAGGGCTCGTGCCGACACAGGCCTTTCGCGCGACTTTCAAACCGGCGCTCGCGCCCGTGCTCGCTAAGCTCCCGTTGCCGAATGGTCCTCTTTCGCCATCAGACCCGCGGTTGGGGCTCTTCACGAAGATCGAAACGCGCCGATTGCGCGAAGACACGGGATCGGTCAAACTCGATTATCATCTGAGCGAACGGGACCAGTTCAGCTTGCGCTATAATATCGACGATTCGGAGACGATCACGCCTTACGGGATCGCCAAAGATCAGATCGCGCCCGGCTCTTTGCGCGTTCAGCTTTTCAAGTTCTCTCATACGCATACTTTTTCGGGGAGCAAGGTCAACGAGTTTGCCGTCGGTTTGAATCGCAACGTGACCTATCCGCAGGGCGGCGACATGAGCCTTCCGATCTTCAACTTCACTTTCGCCGACGCGGCGATCGCCGGTCCCGGCCCGGCTCTCTTCAGCCAGTTCCGTGCGACGACGGTCGTTCAATTCCTCGATACGTTGAGCGTCGTGCGCGGCAATCATTCGCTTAAATTCGGGACGGACATCCGCTTGAACAGGCGGGCTGCGCGCGTGGACCAGCAGGATACGCTCATCTTCTTCAGCGTGGATGATTTCGCCAACAACGCTCCGTTCATCGCGCAGCGGATCGGCCATCCGACGCTCGGCTATCGCAACGAGAACTTCTCTTTCTTCGTGCAGGATGATTGGAAGGTGCACCCGCGCCTGACGCTCAATCTCGGCTTGCGCTACGACGTGAGCACGCCGAGTCGCGAGCAGTACGGGCGCCTGCAGAATTTCGATCTTCGGACACGCACCTATACGCCAATCGGCGCGCGCGTACATGATCCTGATCTGAACAACTTCGGGCCGCGCGTCGGTCTGGCGTGGGATCTGTTCGGAACGCAACGGACGGTGCTGCGGGCCGGTTTCGGCATCTTTTACAATCAGGAGTTGCCCGCGAGCTTCGGTTCGCCGCAGAACAACACCTATCCGAATTTGACGGTCAACGTCTTCGATGCCTTCTTCGGCGGTTTTCCGCTCTCTTTTCCGTTGGATCCGCGCGTCTTCGCGCTCGCGCCGCCATCATCGAAGGCGATCAACGCGATCGATCCGCACTTGCGCACGCCGTATGCCGAGCAGTGGTCGCTCAACATACAACAGGATCTGAAGATCGGCGTGCTGCAGGTCGGCTATGTCGGCAATCACGTATTGAAGTTGACCGCCGGATCGAGCATCACGGCCTTGAACATCAATCGAGCGGATCCGTTCACTTTAGCGCGTCCGATCCCGACGCTCGGCGATATCTTCATCATCGCCGGTTACCCGCAATCGAACTATCACGCTCTACAAGCGACCTTCAAGCGCCGCTTAGCGCGCGGCCTCGGCTTCAACTTCAACTACACGTGGGGGCATGAGATAGACGATGCCATCGGATTCTTCAAGGATTATCAGAACAACAACAACCTGCGGGCCGATCGCGCCAGCGGAGATCATGATATCAGGCACAACTTCACGTTCGATTTGACCTACGAGGTGCCCTCGCTCCGTCGCCTGATAAGCGGTCTGCCGCGGGCGATAGCCGATGGTTGGCAGCTAAACAGCATCACGCAGATGCGTTCAGGGCTTCCGGTCAACGTGACGGTGACGGGCGGGTTGTTTGGCGGGAGTCTGCGCCCGAATCTGATTCCGGGCGTGCCGATCCGCCCGCCCGATTACAGGTTGCCAGATCGGCAGTTCAATCCAGCGGCCTTCGCCGCGCCTCCTCCGGGGCAGTACGGCAGCCTCGGACGCAACGCGTTGCGCGGCCCCGGTTTCGCGCAAGTCGATCTCTCTTTGTTCAAGAACTTCGCGTTGACCGAAAGGACGAGTTTGCAGTTTCGCGCCGAGGCCTTCAACGTCTTCAATCATCCGAACTTCGCGCTGCCCTTCAGCGGTCTGCAGCGCGATCCGATCAAGAACAGTTTGGTCCCGACCGCCTCCTTCGGTCAAAGTTTTCAGACCGTAGGGAACGAACTTGGCGGACTCTTAGGAGCCGGTGGGCCGCGTCAGGTCCAGCTCGCGTTGCGTTTGATCTTTTGAGGTTCGGCCGCAAAAGGCGCGAACTGGAAGGAAACGCCTCATGGTGGAGCGAAGATCTGCCAGCTTTCCGAAAAGGATGGCCGGGATGTTGAGAGGGGTCTGCGGAGGCATCTGCGCCGTTTTGCTGTTGATCGCCGGCGCACAGGCGCGCGCGGCCTCTTCGATCAGGACCGTTTACATCGTACCGACGAGCCACTACGATTTCGGGTTCGTCGAGCCCCCTGAAGCGGTGCGCGAACGCGCCGCACGCCACATCTCCGAGGTCATTCGCGTCGCGCAAGCGGATCCGGACTTTCGCTGGACCATCGAGAGCGTGTGGCAGGTCAACGAGTGGTTAAAACGCGCCAAGGCTCCGACTTCCGTGCTCCCTAAGGATGAGGCGCGAATCGCTGCGCTCATCAACTTGATCAAAAGCGGACGTCTCGCCCTTTCCGCCGTGTGGGGCAGCATGCACACCGATTTTATGGGGGTCGAGGAGCTCAACCGGCTCTGTTATGACTACGTCAAACTCAAGCGCGCTTACGGGATCACGACCGAACTTGCGGTGATGGATGATGTTCCGGGCCATCCGATGAGTCTCCCTTCGGTGCTCAGCGCGAGCGGCGTGCGTTATCTGCTGGTCGGAGCCAATCTGGGGATCGGCCTGGGTGGCACTTCGCTCGCTCCGGGGCGCGTCCCTTTCTACTGGGAAGGGCCGGATGGCGCGCGCGTGCTCACTTGGGTCAGCCAGACGGCGCGGGGCGGTTACACGGAAGCTCTGACCGATTACTACCTCGACCCGTTCACGCGCGATCCGTACACGGGCAAGACGCCGTACGAGATGTTCAACCCACACGGGGCGGCGAAGGCTCCGCTCCAAATCATGGAAGAGGGCGTGAGCGCGTTGCTCAAGCGTTACGCGGAGGCCGGTTACCCGTACGATGCCGTGCTCGTCATGTACGCGCACGACTTTCTCGAGCCGAGCAATGTCGCCAACCTCGAACGCGCCGTCCGCCTGTGGAACGGCGCGCGCAAATCGCCGCGATTGAAGATCGCGACACCGCCTGAATTCTTCCGCTACATCGAGAGCAAGTACGGCGCGCGACTTCCGACCTACCGCGGCGAGTGGTCCGGTCTCTGGTCCGAAGCCAAGACGCATTCGCCGCAGCTTAGCGCGCTCGCGCGCGCGGCGCACGATTGGACGCCTGCCGCGGAGACCCTTTGGAGCGCCGTGGCGATGACTCGGCCAGTGCCCCATCCGGTCGGCAACTTTTCCATCCTTTACGATCTGATGTTCACCTATGATGAACACAGCGGAGCCGGGAACACGGGCTGGCCGAAGCTGAACTCGTTCGCCGCCTTGCAGGAGCAGAATCGGCAGTATGTCGCTTATTTGACGCGCGCGCGCGCTGAATTGCACTCGCTTTTCGAAGACGGCCTGCGGTTGCTTTCCGCTCCGATGAGGGCGGAGCGACGGGCGGAGAGCTGGCACTTGCTCGTCTACAATCCGCTTTCGTGGGCGCGCACGGATCTAGTCGAAGCGGCGCCGCCGGAAGAGGGGAAGCGCATCGTCGCTATCTATGACGAGGCGGAGCGGCGCGCGGTCGCCTTCGACATAGATGAACGCGGTCGAGCCCTTTTCATCGCGCACGATGTCCCATCCGTCGGTTACAAAATCTTTCGGATCGAAGTAGCTCCTGGCGCGCCCGTTCCCACGCTTAAGAGCGAAACGACAGAGGATACATTGGAAAGCCAGCATTACCGCGTGCGCGTGCGCGCCGATGGGACTATTCAGAGCATCTTTTCGCTAGCGCAGCGGCGCGAACTCGTTGACGGCGCAAGCGAGCTCCCTTTCAATTACCTTCTGCGAACCGAAGGCGATGAGCCTTCGATGATCGCTTTGCCGCTCGCGCCGCAGGTGCGCGTCGAACGCGGGGCGGTGATCAAGCGCGCGATCATCGAGCGCCCGCGTTCAGCCTTCCCGCGCACAGTGATTACGCTTTATGACGACCTCGATCGCCTCGATCTGCGAAACGAGATCGATGCTTCGCGTCTGCCTTTCGTCGCCAACGGGAAGACGTGGCACGATTCGTACTTCTTCGTCTTCCCGTTCGCGCTCGATGCGTCCTCGCTCGTCATAAGGCCGGAGGGGCAGCGCGGTTTTCTGCGCCTGCCGGACGACTATCTGCCGGGCGCGCGGCGTGACGGCGTCACTTCACAACACGTCATCGCTTTGAGCGATAAAAGGGGCGCGCTCGCGCTCGCCCATCGCCAATCTTTCCATTTCGTCTTTCATGGGTATGTGAGAACCGCACGCGCCTCGAGCGAACAAGCCTTTCCGGCGATCTTCACGGGCAAATGGCCGCTCGAGCGGGCGACGCTGTTCGCGAAAGCTTTCCGCTACGGCACGCAGAGCGATACGGAAGATGTGGGAGTGGCGAACATCGAAACGGTCGAGCCGGGGTTGGGCCACCGCTACCTTTTCGACTATTCGTTAGCTTCGTTCGCACAATTCGATCCGGTGGCGAGCGCGCGCTTCGGCTGGGAGCTGAACGTGCCGCTGCGAGCCGTCTACATCCCAGCCGTGCCGGAAGAGGCGAAGCGGAGCCTTTTCGGGGTGGACCAGTCGAACGTTCTGATCCTGGCGATCAAACCATCGAGCACGAACGATCTTTCAGGCATGGTGACGAGCACTCCGCTCGCGCCCCAGGCCAATCGCACGTTCATCCTGCGCTTGCAGGAGATCGCCGGGCGAAGGACGCGCGTTCGAGTGTCATTGCCGGTCGGATTGAACGCGGCGCGCGTCCTCAGCTTAGACGAAGATCGCGTGATTCAAGCGTCGGTTCAAACGAATCCTTTGACCGTCGAACTGGGACCCTACGAGATCGTCACTGTGGAGATGGCAATCGCCAGGCCGTAAACATCTCGCGGGCGAGTGCTGGACCGGCGGGGCTTGAGCGGACTTTTAACGACCATGCGAAGATCGCGCAGAGATTTCCTCAAATTGACAGTTGCCGGAACCGCGGCGGTGCCGTTGCTCGCCGATGCGTCGAGTTTTCAGCGAAGAAGCGCCAAGGATGCTCACGCTGCTGCCATCCCGACGGTCGAAGATCTACGCAGCGTGGCGATGGTCCATCGCTTCGGCGACCTGTTCAATCTGCCGGGATTGACGAACCAGTGGGGCTGCGCGCAGGCGGCGTTCGATCCAGTCGGCATACGGAACATCTCTTTCCCGCCTTACGCGCAAGGCGAGCAGAATACGGCGCCAGCGGGGGCGACGGGCGAAATCGTCACCGGCTTCCTCTACGTGGATGGCGAATATTTCGCGTCGCTCGGCCTTCCGATCGAATTCGTTTGGCGACCGGATCGCATCGAGCGGCGCGCGCGTTACCGCGATTTCCAACTATCGAGTGCGATGATCGTGCCGTTCGAACGGATGGCCGTCGCCGTCGCCTTCACGGTGGAGAATATCGGGCGCGCGCGGCAGGGCCTCGAATTAAGGCTCGGCTTGCGCGGCGGCGTCACAAAAAGCGTCGCGCCATGGGATCAGGCTTACTCTCCCGGCGAATTTGACAACGAGCATCTGGTAGACACCGAGCGCGGCGCCATCCTCTTCAAGTCGCGTCGCACGGCGGCTTACGCCATGCAGGGAGCCTATCCGCGCGCCGACGAAGTGCGCCCCGCCTGGCTCGTCTACCGTTTAAATCTAGCGCCCGGCGAGCGGCGCACGATCACATTCGTCAACGCGATCGGCGGGGACGAAAGGGCGGTCCGGCGCTCTTTCGATGAGCTGGCCCACAACTTCGAGCGCGAAGCTGTGCGCGTGCGCAAAGAGTGGGATGAAGAGCTTGCATCCGCTTTCACGCCGAACAATGCGCGTTTCTCGGGCCATCTGCCCACGCTCGTCACTTCGGAGGGAGCCATTCGCCGGCTCTATCACATGGCGGCGATGAGCGCGCTTTTCTTCAAGCGCACGACGCCCCATTCGATCTATGGGCGCACCTATGTGACGCTCGCGCCGCGCTACTGGCAGACGACCACCTTTTTGTGGGACATCTCGTTGAGCGCGATGTTGCTGGCGATGCTCGATCCTGCCGTTTTGCGGCGCATGATCGAGACGTGGATGCAGCTCGACGTTCACAAGCATTTCGGCACCGAATATCTGACCGGCGCGGGCGTCGGTCCATGGTATTCGGTGAACGATTTTGCGATGTGCCGGATGGCGCGCGAATACTTGCGTTGGAGCGGCGATCGCGCGTGGCTCGACAAACGGGTCGCTGGCGAGCGCGTGATCGATCGTCTCATCGCGTACGCCAGACATTGGCGCGCGCTCGACGTGAACGGCCACGGGTTGGCTGATTACGGTGGCATCTCGAATCTGCTCGAGGCTGTGAGCAACTACGTTCATGAAGTGGCGAGTTTGAACGCGGCGAACGTCTACAACTTGCGTTTCGCGGCGGAACTGCTTGCCGCGCGCGGCGAAACGGGACAAGCGCGCGCGATGAGCGCAGAGGCGGTTGATCTTGTGCGGCGCGTGCTCGAACTCTACGTGCCGGGAGAAGGCATCTGGCGTTGTCGTTTGCCCGATGGCTCTTACCACGAAGTGCGGCACTGTTATGATTTCGGCACGGTGTTGACCTCGATCGGCGACGACTTGAGTTCACAGCAGAAAAGCGAGATGGTCCAGTTCTTCCGCCGCGAATTACAGACGCCGACGTGGATGCGCGCGCTTTCGACGCGCGACACGGATGTCACCTTCAGCATCCGCCCCGATCATCAATGGACCGGAGCGTATGCGGCGTGGCCCGCGCTCGCTTTGAGCGCGCTCTATCGAGCCGGGCGGGCCGATCTGGCCGTAGAATGGATGCGCGGGTTGGCCTCGAGCGCTGGGCAAGGACCGATCGCGCAAGCGCACTTTGCCGAAACCGCCTTTGCGCCGGAAGCTGGTGGGGGCGCGCGCAAGGCGCCGTCGGATCCGCCATACATCAACGATTGGGCTTGCGTCTCGGGCTGCGCGTATCTCGAACCGATCGTCGAATCGCTCTTCGGCATACGGGCCGGTCTATTTGGCGAAATCTCCGCCGAACCGAATTTCGCCTCGTTCGACCCGCGTGCCGAGCTGCGTAATCTGCCTTATCAAGGGAAGCTTTATCTCGCTTCGCGGCGCGGCCTTGAACGGATCTGAGCGTGCTCGTTGAATTTGGAAGTTGTGAGTTGTTTCCCACACGCCGATAGTTAGTCCTCATCCGCGCGCCTTTGCCAACTGCCCTCGAGTGTGGGAGCGCAAGTCGTTCCGTTGCAGCTTGCCCGCACCATTGAGTAGGATTCATCCAGTAATACCCTTCGAAATCGACCGGATAGTTCGCGCCCGAGCGTGGCGGTCCGGCGAGGGCTAAGAATCGTGAATCTCGATGAGGCGGGAAGAGGATCGATGGTTGACGAAGCGCAAAAGTTCAGCGAGCGTTCGCAGAAGATATTGCAAGAGTTGTTGCGCACCGGAGAGGTCTTTGTCGATGAGCTGGCGCGGCGATTGAAAGTTTCGCCGACGACCATTCGCCGTGACCTTACCGAATTGGAACGACAAGGGCTTTTACGTCGGACGCATGGCGGCGCCGTCCCGGTCGAGCCGATGCTCTATGAGCCTTTCCGCCATGTCTCCTCTTTTCAGGAGCAGGAGCGGCAGTTCGCGGCGGAGAAGCGACGGATCGGACTGGCGGCGGCGACTCTGATCGCCGATGGCGAAGTCGTCGCGATCGGCGCGGGGACGACGACGACGCAGGTCGCACGTAGCATACGCCATCGCCGAGGCATCACGGTCATCACGAATGCGATCAACATCGCCATGGAATTGAGTCACCTCGATAACTTGAAGGTGTTCGTCACGGGCGGTCTGTTGAGCGAAGATTGGTTCGCGCTCGTCGGACCGATGGCGATCGATAATACGAGTCAGATCTTCGTCGATAAGGCGTTTGTCGGAGTGGATGGGATACACGCCGAGCGCGGCTTGACTTCGAACTATCCGGATCAGGCGATGATCCATCGCGCCTTGCTGCGTCAGGCGCGCAAGAAGATCGTCGTCGCCGATCGTCGAAAATTGGGCGTGATCGGCACGGCGCTCATCGCGCCGATCGCCGAGGTCGATATGCTCATCACCGACAAAGGGGCTTCGGAAGAATCTCTCGCCCCATTCATCGCACGGGGGCTTACGATTCGGCGCGTTTGAAGATGACCATGAAAGCGCTCCTGCAAAGGCTGGCGTGCCGCTTCGCGTGTAAGGGGGAGCGGTCATTCGTCGCCGTCATGCTCGGCACCTTGGTGATCGCTTGCGCCGCTTTTGCGGGCGACGTGTTTGCGCAACGGCGCACAGGGCATATCGCGCGCGCCGTCGCGTTGATCGAGCGAGGGGAGCTCGTTCAGGCCGAGGCGGAGTTACGCGCCGCTTTGGCTGAACGGCGTGACGAAGCCGAAGCTTTCAACTTGCTCGGGGTGATTCGCGCGCGGCAAGGGCGGACGCGCGAAGCCGAGGGGTTTTTCCGGCGCGCGATCGAGCTGGCGCCGGACGCGATCGGCGCGCGCATCAATCTGGGCCAGCTTTATATGGAATCCCACGATTGGGATCGGGCGTTATTGGCGTTTAGCGAGGCCGCTCGGCTCGCGTCCGATAACGAGGAGGTGGACCGCAACCTCGCCGCGATCTATGCGCAGCGCGGCGATTTCAGCCAGGCGATCGCGCATCTACGAAAGATACCAGCGGCGAATCGAACCGCTCCGGACCTTTATCTTCTCGTCAAATCGTATTTGGAATTGGCAGATAAAGACGAGGCGCTTGAGCTAGCGCGCGCATCGCTTGATCGGTTGCCGTCGGACGATGCTGCGAATTTGGCGACGCTCTTTGCGGCGCGCGGTTTGCTGGACGACGCGATCTCGCTGCTCGAAGCGGCGCAGAGGAGGGACCCGCGCTCTTTCGCGGTTCACTACAACTTGGCGACGGCCTATTATCAGAAGAAGGATCTGGCGCGCGCCGAAGAGCATTACATGGCGGCGCTCGCCATCAAGCCTGAAGATGTCGCGACGTTGCGCGCGCTGGCGCGCGTTGCAAACGCGCGCGGGGAGTGGGAAAAAGCGCTATCTCACCTTGCGCGCGCGCGGAAGCTCGCTCCCACATCCACTGAGATCCTATATGAATTCGGGGTCGCCGCATTGCGTTTGAACCTCTTCCTCGATGCGTTGCCGATCTTCGAACAGTTGCAGAAGCTCCGGCCAAACGAACCGCCGTATATCTACATGCTGGCCGCAGCCTATTTGCAGAAGGGCGATCGTCCGCAGGCGGAGACCTTGATGCGGCGTTACATCGCATTGCGTCCGAACGACCCGGCGGGATACTACCAATTGGGATTGGCGCTTTACGGGTTGAACAGGTTTGCCGAAGCCCGTCAGGCGCTGGAGCGCAGCCTATCTTTGCGCGAACATCCGGAGACGGAGTTCCTGCTCGGTCTGGTCGCGGAGAACGAGGGATCGCTCGATGAAGCGATCCAGCGCATGGAGCGCGTGCTCGCCCTTGCGCCGGAGCATGCGGCGGCACAGGCGACGCTCGGCATCGCGTTGGCCAAGCGCGGCGATTACGAGAGGGCGCGTCTTGCGTTAGAGCGAGCGATCGCGCTCGATCCGCGAAATCGGCGCGCGCATTATCAATTGGGTTTGGTCTATGCGCGGCTCGGCGACAAGGGACGTGCGCGCCAGATGATCGAGATCGCCGAAAAACTGCGCGTCGAAGAGCGCGACCGCGAGCGCGTGATCTTCAAATTGGTCGAACCGCCAACGGAGGAAAGGTGATCTCGACAGCCGAGAGAGAAGCGTTCGCTCTGACTGAGTCGCATTGGGCGTGTGCGAGATCGCGCGGCTCACGAGGTTAGATATTGACACTCGGCGCTCGTCGTATAAAATACGAGCGTTCGTTTTCCTTACGGGCGCGGGTTTCGAAAAGGATCATCAATCGCTGAGCTTGAAGGCGAGGGCGGTGCCGAAACTGAGTCAAGAGGCGATTCAGGAAAGACGGGCGCGAATCGAGGAAGCGGCCAAGGAGCTTTTCATCAAGCGGGGCTTTCATGCCACCTCGATGCGCGACATCGCCGCGCGCGCCGGCACATCGCTTGGCAACTTGTACAACTACTACCGGACCAAGGAGTCGATTCTTGAGTCGATCATCGCGCGCTACCAGAAGGTGATCGACGCCCGGTTGCGCGCCATGCTCGACGAGATCCGCGACCCGTTCGATGCCGAGGATCTGGCGCGCTTCGGACGGCGCGTCAAAGAGCTGGTCGCCGACCATGCCGACTACTGGTTGCTTATGTACATCGACGTGCTGGAGTTCGAAAACCGCCATTTCCGCAAGATGTTCGTCGATCTGGCGCGCAACATGCGGCAGCGGTTCGGCGAACGGTTCAAACAGCTCAAACGCAGCGGCGCGCTCTACGACGGGGTCGATCCGGCGGTCGGGTTCACCGCTGCCTACATGCAGTTCTTCAACTACTTTCTGGTCGAACGCCTCTTTGGCGGCGACCGCCATTTCGGTCTCAGCGACGAGCGCGTGATCGCGCACCTGACGGAGATCTTCCGGCGCGGCGTGCTCCATCCACGACACTTGGAACGCGAGGAGCGGATGGGGAAGCGGACAACGAGGCGCGCTTCGAAAGCTTGAAGCGGCGCGCTTGAAATCAGCCTCGATCTTTAGCGTTCATTAAGACAGACGTTCGTTTTTATTAACACGAAAACGAACGTTCGTTTTTCAGAAAGATTTCACCCGAAGAAAGGAGAGCAGAGAAGATGAGCGATCTCGGACGAGCCTTGCGGACGATCCTGTGGGGCGCGCTGTTGGCGGCGCTCGCGCACGGGCAAGGGGCGACGGGCAACGTGAGCGGCACGGTGACGGACGCTAACGGTGCGGCGGTCGCCGGCGCCACCGTCACGTTGACGAGCACTGCGCTCGCCTTCACGCGCCAGACCAGCACGGATGCGAGCGGAGCCTTCGCCTTTCAACTCCTGCCGCCGGGCGATTACCGCATCGAAGTCGCGGCGCGCGGCTTCAAAACGGTGGTCATCACGCCGGTCGTCGTGCGCGTCACCGAGACGACGGCGCTCGACGTGCGGCTCGAACCGGCGCTCAATCCCGAAACGGTGACCGTCAGCGCGGCCCCGCCGCTCGTGCAGCGCGAATCATCGCAGATCGGGCGCGTCATCGACGAGCGCCCCATCCGGCAACTGCCGCTGCCGACGCGCAACTTCCAGCAACTGCTCGCGCTCTCGCCGGGCGCCTACGCCGGCGTGGCGAACAACACCGAACTCGGGCGCGGCGACGCGATCATCGTCGTCAACGGGCAGCGGACGACGAGCAACAACGTGCGCATCAACGGCATCGACGCCAACTCCATTGGCACCAACTCGACGCCGAACATCGCCGTTCCGGCCACCGACAGCCTCCAAGAGTTCATCGTGCAGACGAGCCTGTACGACGCCTCGCAGGGGCGCAACGCCGGAGGCAATGTCGAAGCGGTGACCCGTTCGGGCGGGAACGAGTTTCACGGCAACCTCTATTACTTCTTCCGCAACCGCGCGCTCAACGCCAACGACTTCTTCTTGAACGCCGCCGGTCAACCGCGCCCCGTTTTAACGCGCAACCAATTCGGCGCGACGCTCGGCGGTCCGGTCATTCGCGACCGCTTCTTCTTCTTCGGTTCCTATCAGGGGACGCGCGAGCGCAACGGCGCATCGCTCAGCAACAGCTTGATGTTCCCGACGATCCCCGCCGCGCTGCGCGACGACAACCGGACGGCGGCTGGACTGGCCGCAGCGTTCGGCGTGCCTGCAGCGGCGATCAGTCCCATCGCGCTCGCGTTGCTGCAGGCGCGCTTCGCCGACGGTCGCTACGTGATCCCGTCGCCGACCACCGCGTCGGGGTTGACGCCGATCTCGAGCATCTCGCGTTTTCGCGAGGACCAGATCAACGCCAACTTCGATCTCATCCTCAGCCCCAAGCACACCCTCTCGGCGAAGAATTTCTTCGCGACCAATCCGACGCACCAAGCCAACTACAACTTCGCCGGATTGGGCAACGGGCCGACGCAGCTTCCCGGCTTCGGCGGGCAACTCGACATCATCCAGACGCTCATCTCGCTCACGGACACTTATGTCATCAACCCGAACACGGTCAACCAAGCGCGCTTCGGCTTCAGCCGTCTGCGCGTCACGTCCGTGCCAGATGAACCGTTCACGGCTCGCCAGTTCGGCATCAACAATCCGCTCGGCAGCATCTTCCCCGGGATGCCGACGATCACCGTCACGGGCCTGTTCACGCTCGGTTCTTCGCCCTTTGCCGATCAATCGTCGCGCATCAACGCTTTTACGCTGCATGATACGATTTCATTCGTCGCGGGTCGCCATCGTTTGCGCGTCGGGGGCGAATACCGCCGCTCGCAGGTCAACTTCTACTTCAACGCATATTCGCGCGGGCAGTTGATCTTTCCGACGTTTGCGAACTTCCTGCTCGGCCAATCGATCTCGATCATCGGCTCGGGCGTTTTCGACCGCGCGTTGCGGACCAACGACCTCTACGCCTTCGTCCAAGACGATTGGAAGGTCAACGAACGGTTGACGCTCAATCTCGGCTTGCGCTACGACTTCTTCGGCTTGCCCTATGACACGCGCGGGCGTCTGGTCAACTTCCTGCCGGACCAGTTTCGCGTCGGTCCGCCGCCCAACGGCTTTGTGCAAGCGGAGAATGCGGCCGCTCCGTTGCCGGGCGTGCCGCTCGTCACGAAGTCGCTCGCGCCGAACGATTGGAACAATTTCGCGCCGCGCGTCGGGTTCGCCTACCAGATGGATCAACGCGGACGACTCGTGCTGCGCGGCGGCTACGGCATCTATTACGATCGCTTCTCGACGCGCTACGCGAACACGCAACTGCTCGACTACCCGTACCTGACGCTGGCGACGGCGATCTTCAGGCCGCTAGCGGACCCGTTCTCCCCCGTCCCTCTGCCGGGCGCCTTTCCGCTGACGCCGACCGTGCCGTCGCCGCTCGGCGCGCCGATCAGCGGCATCTATGTCGCGCCCGACATCAGGACGCCTTACGTGCAGCAGTACAGCTTGAATCTGCAGTGGGAGTTCGCGCGCGATCTGCTGCTGGAAATCGGCTACGTCGGTTCCAAGGGGACGAAGTTGCTGCAGGTGGTGACGCTCAATCAACCCGTTTATGTTCGCGCGAGCAACCAATTCGTCATCCCCTTGAGCCCGTTCCTGTCGACGCAGAAGAACGTCGCTGGCGGCATCCAGCAGGTGCAGACGAGTTCCAACTCGCACTACGACTCGCTCCAAGCGAGCGTGACGAAACGGCTGAGCGCCGGGCTCCAATTTCTGGCCGCCTACACCTTCGGCAAATCGATCGATTACTATTCGGGTTCTGCGGTCAACGAGCTCGCGGCCGTGCCGGGCGATCAACTGAACTGGCGCGCCAACCGCGGCCCGTCGGACTTCGACCGCACGCACCGCTTCGTCGCGAGCTTCGTTTACGATCTTCCGCGCGCAGCGACTGATTCCCAATTAGCGCGGGCGCTGTTGAACGGGTGGCAGGTCGCCGGCATCGTCGTCTTCCAATCGGGCACGCCCTTTTCGGTGGTCGATGCGCCGAACAATTTCATCGTGCAACGAGCCAACATCGCCCCCGGCTTTGCCGGGCGGATCGCGGGCAGCGGCGACGTGCGGCGGCGGCTAGATGCCTATTTCAACACGGCGGCCTTCGTCATCTCGCGCCCCAATCTGAACCCGAACATCAACACGGGCGTGCCGAACAATCCGTTCTTCGATCCGAACGCGCCTTTCGGCAACACGGGGCGCAACTTCCTGCGCGGGCCGGGCCAGCGTAATGTGGATTTTTCGGCCATCAAACGGTTCCCGCTGCGCGAGCGCACCGATCTGGAGTTTCGCGCCGAGTTCTTCAATCTCTTCAACTGGGCCAATTTCGCTAATCCGAACAGCAACGTCGCCGTACCGCAAACTTTCGGGCGGATCACGGCGACGAGCAGCGGCCCGCGCGTCATCCAATTCGCTTTGAAGCTTAACTTCTGAGGGGCGAAAATGGCACGCGAATCCCAATGGGCCGCGCGCTTGGATGCAGAAGCGAGGCGCGGGTTCGAGCTGAAGAAACGATATGAGTGGAGTTGGGTTCTGAGCTAGGCAAACCAGGAGACCTAAGCGGTTCGAGCTGAAGAAGCGATATGAGTGGAGGGAGTTATGCCTTACGTTGAACTCGACGGCGCGAGAGTTTACTACGAAACGCATGGCGCGGGCGCGCCGCTCGTGCTCATCCCAGGCTTCGGCGCGGGCGCGTGGATCTGGTTCAAACAAGTGCCAGCATTGGAGCGCGCGTGCCGGGTCATACTCTTCGACCCGCGCGGCGTCGGGCGCTCCGTGGCGCGCGACGAACCGTTCTCAACCAAGCTCTTAGCCGACGACGTGGCGGCGCTTCTCGACCATTTGGGGATCGAACGCGCCGACGTCGCTGGCGCTTCCTTCGGCGGCTTCGTCGCGCTGGAGTTCGCGCTCGAGCATCCGGACAGGTTGAAAAAGTTGATCCTCTGTTGCACGAGCGCTGGCGGCGCAATGCACGTCGCGCCCGACGCCGAAGTGCTCGTGCGTCTTGCCTCCACGCAAGGGCTCAACACCGAAGAGCGGATGCGCGAGAACCTTCTGCTCGCTTTTTCGCCCGAATACGTCGCGCGCGAACGTGATGAAGTGGAGCGCGTCATCGCTCTGCGCGCAGCCTGTCCGGTGCCCGAGTTCGTCTATCGGCGACAACTGCAAGCGGCGCTCGCCTTCGATGCGGGAGCGCGGCTCGGCGCGATCTCGTCTCCGACGCTGGTCATCACGGGCGATGCGGACCGGATCGTGCCGGCAGAGAATTCGCGCCGGCTGGCGGCGGCGATCCCGCGATCTCGCCTGCAGGTGATCGCGGGCGGCAGTCACTCGTTCTTCATCGAACAGGCCGAAGAGTTCAACCGCGCCGTGCTCGACTTCCTCTTCGAGGATCAGCGGGACTGCGACGAGGACGTGCGCCGCCAAGGCGCGAAAGGAGAATGATGCGTTACGCCAAGATCATCGGGACCGGCTCGCACGTGCCCGAAAAAGTTTTGACCAATGCCGATTTGAGTCGCATGCTCGGCGAAGACATCGATGATTTCGTCTCGAATGTGTTGGGTATACGCGAGCGCCACGTTTGTGCGGAAGACGAAAGCACGGCGGATCTAGCGACCGCGGCGGCGCGCCGCGCGCTCGAAGCCTCTGGAGTCGAGGCCGCCGACCTCGACCTCATCATACTTGCGACTGATACGCCCGAATACCTGTCGCCCGCAACCTCTGTTGTCGTGCAGCACCGTCTGGGCGCGCGCCGCGCCGGCACGTTCGACGTCAACTGCGCGTGCGCCGGTTTCGTCACCGCCTTCGACGTCGCGGCCAAGTACATCGCCGCCGATGAGTCCTACCGCCACGTGCTCGTCATCGGCGCTTACGCGATGAGCAAGTACATCGACTGGAGCGAGAAGAAGACGGCGACGATCTTCGCCGATGGCGCGGGCGCGATCGTCTTGCGCGCGGCGGATGAACCGGGTCCGCTCGCCTCCAAACTCATCGCCGATGGGAGCTTTCACGATTACATGGGGATCTACGCGGGCGGCGCGCGCCTGCCCATCACGGAAGAGGTGTTGCGCGAAGGGCGTTGGAACAAGGTCCGCTTCGCGAAGAAGTATCCGGCGGAAGTCAACCTCGAAGGCTGGCCCGCGATCATCGGCGATGTGCTGCGCCGCAGTGCGCTTTCGGTGGACGACGTGGCGCTCTTTCTCTTCACGCAGGTCAACCGCAGCACGATCTACGAGGTGATGGACCGGCTCGGCGCGCCGCGAGAGAGGGCGCACACCGTGATGGAGAAATGGGGCTACACGGGATCGGCGTGCATCCCGATGGCGCTCGACGATGCCGTGCGCGCCGGCAAGGTCCAACGAGGCGACGTCATCGTGATGTGCGCTTCGGGCGGCGGGTTGAACATGGCCTGCGTCGCTTACAGGTGGTAAAGACGAAACGCAACGAACAGGCCGATGTGAGTCCAACACTGTGCATCGATTTGGCATTCGAAAGACGGAGCGCAAAGACGGACTGGTGAGTTCTTAGATAACGACAACGAACGTGGCGACGAACGAGTTGCTGGGCTGAAGCTGGCGTTTGATAGCTTTTCGGCAACGATCACGACGCGCGATCGGTCCTTCCTGAAGTTGCGCGATGAAGCGCGGACGCTTCTTGAACAGCCCCTTTCGTCCGGTCGCCGAGCGGGTTTGAGCGATGAGGTACAAGAACGTTTACGCGCTCTTCCGCGAGCGCGTCGCGCAGATGCGAGATCGCCCGGCCTTTTGGGAGCGCGGACCGACCGGCTGGACCAGCATCGGTTGGGCCGAATGGGAGCGCGACGCGCACCGTTTCGCCTGGGCATTGCTCGCTGAAGGTCTAACGCCGGGCGCGGCCGTTTGCATCCTCGCGGGCAACGCGCCCGTGTGGCCAACGAGCGACGTCGGGACGATCATCGCCGGCGGCGTTTCGGTCGGCATCTACCCGACCAGTTCCGCCGAACAATGCCGCTACATCATCGATCATTCGGATGCGGAGTTCGTCGTCGTCGACACCGTGGCGCAGGCCGAGAAGATCATGCGCGTTCGCCATGAGCTGCCCAAACTCAAAGGCATCATCGCCGTTGACGAAGAGGCCGCTCGGCGGTTCGCCCTCGTGGCCTACCGCGAATTCTTGCGACGGGGCGAAGCCGCCAGAGCGCGCGTCGAAGCTGAGCAGCGGCGGCGGGCCAGCGAAGCGCACGCCGACGAGACGGCGATCATCGTCTACACGTCGGGGACGACCGGACTGCCAAAGGGCGCGTGTCTGAGCCACCGCTACATCATCAACAGCGTCGAATCGCTGCGCGCGACCGTGCCCATCTACGACTGGGACGTGACCTTCTCCTATCTTCCCTACTGCCACGTCGCCGAACGGATCTCGGGGCTTTACAATCGGCTCTACGCTGGAACGGCGGCCCACTTCGTCACGGATATATCAAAGCTCGATGAGTACATGACCGAGGTGCGCCCGACGGTCTTCGCCAGTCTCCCGCGGTTTTTCGAGAAGATCTACGCGCGCATCCAATCAGACCTTGCGCGCGACACAGAGCGCGAGCGCGCGGCCTTTCGTGAAGCGTTGAAGCTGGGCCATCAGGTGGCGAGCTTGCGGCGCGCGCGGCAACAGATCCCAAGCGAACTACAGCGCGAATACGAACGGCGAGCCCGGCCCGTTCTCGCCCGCGTCCACGACTATTTCGGCGGCAGGTTGCGCTTAGCGACATCGGGCGGCGCGCCGCTGCCTGTGGAGATCGGCGAGTTCTTCGACGCCTGCGGCATCACCATCCTGCAAGCGTACGGGTTGACGGAGAACGTCTGCGTCGCTTTCAACCGACCGGACCGCTACAAGTTCGACGCGGTCGGTCCACCGATGCCCGGATGTGAAGTGCGCATCGCCGAAGATGGCGAGATCATGGTTCGCAGCCAGATGATGTTCAGCGGCTACTACAAAGAGCCGGAACGAACCGCCGAGGTCGTGCGCGACGGGTGGTTGTTGACAGGAGACTTGGGCGAACTCGACGCCGATGGTTTCCTGCGCATCACGGGGCGCAAGAAGGAGTTGATCGTCACCTCCACGGGGAAGAAGATCGCGCCATCGTTCATCGAGAACCTATTGAAAGCGGAACCGCTCATCAGTCAAGCTTTCGTCTACGGCGAAGGGCGAAGTTACTTGGTCGCGCTCCTGACGCTCAACCGCGCCGAAGCGGAGCGGTGGGCGCGTTCTTCGGGGATCGCGTTCAAGGACTTCGCTGAGCTGATCACGCGACCCGAAATCGAAGCGATGGTCCGGCGTGCGGTCGAACAAGTCAACGCGCGCGTCTCTTCAACGGAGCAGATAAAGAGGTTTCTCATTCTCGACCGCGACTTCGAGATCGAGCGTGATGAGTTGACGCCGACGCTGAAGCTTCGCCGCGAGACGATCGCGCGCCACTTCGCCGATCAGATCGCTTGGCTTTATGGGGAAGCGCGCCCTATAGATTAGCTGGTTCCGGCGCCCTTCCGCGCAAGATCCTCACCGATCCCGCTCAAGATCCTCGACGAGGACGACCGCTTCGCCGCGGATCACCGTCTCCCCGCGCTGATTGACGCAGATGGTTTCGAGCGTCACGATGGGCTTGTCTTCGCGTATGTTTGTGATCGCGACTTGCGCCGTGATGGTGTCATTCGGGTAGATCGGGGCGGTGAACTGGAGCGTCTGACTGAGGTAGATGGTCCCGGGTCCGGGGAGTTCGTTGGCCAACAAGGCGGAGATGAGCGACGCGCCGAGCATGCCATGCGCGATGCGCCGTCCGAATCTAGTCCGGCGCGCGAAATCATCATCGAGGTGGACCGGGTTTCGGTCGCCGGTCAGTTCGGCGAATCGTTCGATATCGTCCGCCGTGATCGTCTTTTGAAAGGAGGCGCTATCGCCGATTTTCAATCTCATAAGACCGAAGCGAGCGAAGATGGATTCGGCAGTGAATATAGCACAGGGGGCTGTGCGGGGGCGATCCGTTTGGGGGAGGATGGCGCGACGCTGGGCCAGCGGTTTGCAGATTCGGGCGGACGGATGTAGACTTTCGTTCGCTTCGAAAACCAACCAAGCCGGAGGACGATCATGAGGCGCACTCTCCTTGTCATGGCTATCTCCCTCTTCTGCGCGGCGGTGGTTGTGGCCGCGCCCGATCGCGTGAAGGTGGACGGTGGGATAATCGAAGGGATGGGCAGGCAGCCATCCGGTGTACGCATCTTCAGAGGCATCCCGTTTGCGCAACCGCCCGTGGGCGATCTGCGTTGGCGTGAACCGCAGCCGGTTAAGAGCTGGACCGGCGTTCGCCCAGCCGTGAAGTTCGGGCCGCGTTGTATGCAGCCGACGATCTTCAGCGACATGATCTTTCGCTCGGACGGGATGAGCGAGGATTGTCTCTATTTGAACGTGTGGACCCCGGCCAGATCGTCTGCCGAGCGGTTGCCTGTTCTTGTCTACTTTTACGGCGGCGGGTTCGTGGCCGGTGATAGTTCGGAGCCACGTTATGACGGTGAGAGTATGGCGGCGAAAGGGATTGTCGTTGTGACGGTGAACTATCGGCTCGGGGTTTTCGGTTTTCTGGCCCATCCTGAATTGACGAGGGAGTCGCCGCACAAGTCTTCTGGCAATTACGGTTTACTGGACCAGAACGCGGCATTGCGGTGGGTGCAGCGGAACATTGCCGCTTTCGGCGGCGACCCGCGTCGCGTGACGATCGCGGGCGAATCGGCGGGTTCGGTCTCCGTCAGCGCCCAGATGGCTTCGCCTTTATCGAAAGGTTTGATCGCCGGGGCGATCGGCGAAAGCGGTTCGATTCTCGGAACGTTGCGCGCCGTGCCGCTCGAGCAAGCCGAGCGAGAGGGCGTCAAATTCGCCGCCGCGCTTGGCGCGAAATCGCTTGCCGAGTTGCGCGCCGTGAGCGCAGAAAAGCTGCTCGAGGCAGCGACGAAGGGCGGAATGGGCGGGATCGGGCGTTTCCCCATCACGATTGATGGATATTTCTTCACCGAACCGCCTGCTGTCACTTATGAGGCGGGGCGGCAGGCGCGTGTGCCGCTGCTTATCGGTTGGAATTCCGAAGAGATGTCGTGGCTTGCGCTATTGCGGGGGCGGGAGCCCACGCCGGAGAACTATGCGCAAGCGGTGCGTGAGCTTTATGGCGAGCGAGCGGCGGAGATATTGAAGCTCTATCCGGCAGCGACGCGCGAAGAGGTCATCGAGGCGGCGACCGATCTAGCGAGCGATCGGTTCATCGCTTTCAGCACTTGGAAGTGGGCCGACGTGCATAGCCGGACGAGTGGTCAACCCGTCTATCGATACTTTTATGCGCATCCGCGTCCGCGCCGAAGGGGCGAGAATGCCGCGCCGGCGCGCGGAGCGATTCATTCGGCGGAGATCGAGTATGCGTTAGGGAATCTAGCGGTCAATAACGTCTATGAGTGGACGCCCGATGATTACAAGGTGTCGAAGGTCATACAGGAGTATTTCGCCAATTTCATCAAGCGCGGCGATCCGAATGGGCCTGGGTTACCGCTCTGGCCGGCGATCAGGGGCGGCGGGCCGGTTCAGGTGATGCGTTTGGATGTCGAATCTCGCGTCGAGCCGGAGCGCAACCGCGCGCGTTATCTATTGCTGGACCAGTTAATCGAAAAGTGAGAGGCTGAATCTTCGATGGAGGTGGAGATGTTCAGGGCGAGCGGCATAGTTTATCTGATCTTATCTCTGGTCGCAGGCGGAGTATTAGCGCGGGGCGCGCAGACCAACGGGCCGCAGCTTGGGAAGATCCCGCTACGTGAAGTCATCGCGGCGATGACGCTTGAAGAGAAGGCGAAGCTTCTAGTCGGGATGGGAATGAACATACCGGGTTTGCCGATTGATCCAGAGGATCAGCGCGTGCCCGAAAAGGTTCCGGGGGCAGCTGGGCGGACGCACGCGATCGCTAGATTGGGCATCCCATCGCTGACGCTATCGGATGGACCAGCCGGAGTGCGCATTGATCCTGTCAGAAAAGACGACCCATCACGCACCTATTACGCTACTGGATTTCCCGTGGCGACGCTGCTCGCCTCTTCGTGGGATACGGAGCTGGTCCGCGAAGTCGGCGTTGCCATGGGGAGCGAAGCGCGCGATTACGGCATAGATGTTCTTCTTGCGCCAGCGATGAACATTCATCGCAACCCGCTTGGCGGAAGAAACTTCGAGTACTATTCGGAGGATCCGCTCCTTTCCGGGAAGATGGCGGCGGCTTTCGTCAAGGGCGTGCAATCGGTCGGCGTCGGCACTTCGATCAAGCATTTTGCGGCGAACAATCAAGAGTTCAATCGCATGCAGTCGAATTCGCTCATCGGTGAAAGGGCGTTGCGCGAGATCTACCTGAAAGGGTTCGAGATCGCCGTGAAGGAAGCGCAGCCGTGGACCGTCATGTCCGCTTACAATTTGATCAATGGGACTTACGCTTCGCAGAGTCGCGATCTGTTGACGACCATTCTGCGCGACGAGTGGGGATTCAAGGGAGTGGTGATGAGCGACTGGTTCGCGGGCAACGATCCGGTCGCGCAAATCAGGGCGGGGAATGATCTGATCATGCCCGGTGTTCCGATGCAGATCAGAGCGATCGTTGAGGCGGTGCGCCGGGGCGATTTGAGCGGACGGCAGTTGGATGAAAGCGTCGAGCGCGTTCTTCGACTGATCCTTCAATCGCCGACTTTCAAAGGGTATAAGTATTCGAATCAACCTGATCTCAAAGCGCACGCGCAGGTCGCGCGCCGGGCAGCTTCGGAAGGGATGGTGCTATTGAAGAACGAGGGCGGGACGTTACCGCTTACGCGGGCGCGGCGGGTGGCTCTATACGGCAACGCCTCTTATGATCTGATCGCCGGAGGCGCCGGCAGCGGGAACGTCAACAAAGCTTATGTCGTCTCGCTGGACCGGGGATTGGCAGCAGCTGGCTATACGCTCATCGACTCTTTGCGCGAAGATTATCTTCGCTATCTCACTGAGCAGAAAGCCAAGCAGCCTGCGCAACGATCGGTGCTGTTCATCCCGCCGCCCGTTCCTGAGATGGCGATTGCGACGGACCGCGTGCGACGCGATGCCGAAGAGGCTGATGTGGCTTTGATCACGCTCGCGAGGAACTCCGGCGAAGGGGCCGATCGCAAGGTCGAAGAGTTCACTCTTTCATCTGCCGAGCGCGCGTTGATCGAGGCGGTGAGCGATGCTTTTCACGCGCGCGGCAAGCGAGTCATCGTCGTTTTGAATGTGTGTGGGCCGGTTGAAGTGGCGAGTTGGCGCGACCGCGTCGATGCGATCTTGTTGGCGTGGCAGCCCGGACAAGAGGGCGGTCATGCGATCGCCGACGTGTTGAGCGGTCGGGTTAATCCTTCGGGGCGCTTGCCGATGACCTTCCCCATCAAGTACGAGGATGTGCCTTCGGCGCGGAATTTCCCGGGGCGGGAACTGGTCGGGAAAAAGCCGCTGATCCCCGATAATCCCTTTGCGGGCAAGCCGGCAGAGGTGATCTACGAAGAGGGGATCTACGTCGGTTATCGGTACTACAGCACGGCGGGTGTTGAACCGGCCTATGAGTTCGGTTATGGGTTATCGTACACGGATTTCGCCTATAGCGATTTCAAGGTGAGCGCCGCACGGTTCGACGGGCAGGTGAAAGCGACCGTGACGATCACGAACGTCGGCAAGGTGCCGGGGCGAGAGGTGGTCCAGCTTTATGTCGGCGGGCCTACGCGGAACTTAGCTCGCCCTGCGCGCGAGCTGAAGGCGTTTGCCAAGACGGATCTTTTGCGGCCCGGTCAATCGCAAACTCTTGAGTTTACGCTTCGGGCGGCGGATTTAGCCTCTTTCGATCCGGTCCGGTCAGCTTGGGTCGTCGAGGCTGGAACTTATAGGCTGATGGTGGGCGCATCTTCGGCGCGGATCAAAGCCTCGGCGGAGATCGAGGTCAAGAGCGATCTAGTGGTCGAGAGGGCGCATCGGGCCTTAGTGCCGCAGGTGGTGATCGAGGAGCTGAGGCTTGGGAGTAGGGGGCGTTGATCGGGCCAGCGGTTTTGCGTCTGATAACGCCGAGTCGAGCGGCTTTAAACTCCTTGGCGAGGCCCTCACGGTTGTGCGCGGCGCTGCCGCTCCCATTCGCGCAGGGCTTGGACGCCGCGCAGGAAGTCCGCCTCGTTGTCGTAGAAGTTATGCGCCCCGTCGTCGCGCGTCGGCTCGCGGACGTAATAGAGGTAGTTAGTCGTCGCCGGATTGAGCGCCGCTTCGATCGAGCGCGCGCCGGGCGAGGCGACTGGACCAGGCGGGAGTCCTAGGGCTTGACGGGTGTTATAAGGTGAGGGGCGTTCGATATCGCTTTGTCTTACTTTACCATCGCCGCGCCATTTGCCGGCGAGTTTGGCGGCATAGATGACGGTCGAGTCTATACCGAGCGGCATGTTGCGTTGCAGGCGGTTGTAGATGACCGAGGCGACGAGCGGCCTTTCGCCGTCGAGTTTCGCTTCCGTTTCGATCAATGAGGCGATGGTGACGACTTCGTGTACGCTTTGGCCGCGGGCACGAGCTCGTTCGGCGAAACGTTCAAACCAGACTTGGCGGAAGCGGCGGACCATCGTCGCGATGATGTCGCGCGGCTTGATATTTGGGGGGAAGCTGTAGGTGTCTGGGTAGAGGTAGCCTTCGAGGTTTTGGGCTTCTGGGTCGAGGTCTTTGATCAAAGAGGTATCATCCATCAGGGCGAGGGCTTCTTGGGGATCGATCTTGAGTTCGGGAAGGCGCGCCATTGCGTCCGCGATATCCCACCGGGTCCATCCTTCGATGACGGTGAAGCGATTGAGTCTTTGTTCTCCCTCCTCGAGTTTGCGCACGACTTCAAGCGGCGTAATCGGCGAAGGGAAGCGATATTCGCCGGCTTTCGGACGAGCTCGGATCACTCTCATGTAGAGGTATGCGGGCCACCAGCGGCGCAGGATCCCGAGCGCGGCGAGTTGAGTCGCGATTTGGCGCGAGGTCGAACCGCGCGGGATGACGACATACTCTTCGGCGTGCGCGTGTGCGATTGGAGCGTTGAGTTCACGGACGAACCAGAGAGTCGCGCTACAGATGAGCGCGCCGATCAGGAGCAGAGCGGGGAGAAGGCGCTTTAGACGAGGCATGGATGCTTATTGAGCATTCTCCATTAAGACCGATCAAGGAGGCAAGTCTCGGGCGCATCTCGGCTGAGGAAGTCGCGGAGGATGATAAGAGCGGCGGCGCTATCAAGCCTTTGGCGGAGCGCGTCGCCTCTAAAACCGGCTTCGCGCAACACTTCTTCGGCTTCGCGCGTGGTCAAGCGTTCATCTTGAAGGTAGACGGGCAATCCTGTCGCTTGGCCGATCTCTTCGGCGGCGGCGCGGGCCTGCTGGGCGGCCTCTCCTTCGCTGCCATCCATACGAAGCGGCAATCCGATGACGATCGCGCTCACTTCGAGTTCGCGGCAGAGCGCGGCGAGATGTGCGGTGAACTGGTTGGTGCGACGGATCGCCGGAAGGGGGCGCGCAGTGAAACGAAGCTCATCCGAGACGGCTAGACCGATGCGCCGCGCGCCGAGGTCGATGGCGAGCACTCTCCCTTTGGACATCGCGCGTTCATTATAGCTTAGTTCCGTTTGGTCGTGGCCAGCGGGCGCCTTGCGCCGCATCGAACGGCTGCTGTAACATGCGAGAGCACGCCGCGAATGTGCGGAAGAGGGGGTTGAAGGATGACCTTTCGCAGCAAGTTCACTCTCGTGGTTCTTTCCGCGGCGATCGCGCTCTATGCGATCGTCGGCGGGTGGATGGCGACGCGCGCTCAGCAGAGCAACGATCCTGGGGCGCAGCTCCGGATCTTCGAATCCGTGCTCTATCACATCCAGAACGATTATGTTGATGAGCCGGACATGAGCAAAGTGCGGGCGGGCGCGTTGCGCGGTTTAGCGTATGGGCTCGATCCGTACTCGGCCTATCTGACGGCGGAGCAAGTGCAGCAGTATCGAGCGGGCGATAACGGCAAAGTTGGGATCGGCGTTGAGCTCTCGCAGGTCTCTTCTTGGCTTTACGTGATCGCGCCGGTGAAGGGCGGACCGGCGGAGCAGGCTGGGGTACGATCGGGGGATATCATCGAGTACATAGATGGGCATGCGACGCGCGACATTTCGCTCTACGAAGCTCAGCAACTGCTCAAGGGCGCGCCCGGGACGGAGGTGAAATTGCGCATCTTGCGAGCCGGAGCGACGCCGTTTCAGGTGACGGTCAAGCGCGCTCCGGTGAAGACGCCGGCGGCGGAAGCGCGGATGGAGGCGGGGAAGGTTGGGCTCATCAAGTTATACAGTCTAAATGAGGGTGAAGCGGCAGACGTGCAGGCGCGGATCGACGAGTTGCTCAAGCAGGGGGCGCAAAAGCTCGTGCTCGATCTGCGCGGCGTTGCGGGCGGATCTTTGGCCGAGGCTGTGCGCGTGGCCAATTACTTCATCGGCGATGGCGTCTTGGCGCAAACGGTCGGGCGGAACAACCGGACGTTGAAGACCTTTGAGGCCGATCCGAAGCTGAAGCTTTTCGATGGACCGGCGGTCGTCCTGATCGATCGCTGGACGGCGGGCGCGGCCGAAGCGATTGCGGCGGCTTTCATCGAGCGGAAGCGTGGCGATGTTGTCGGAGAGAAGAGTTTCGGTGCCGGGGCGGAGCAAGAGCTTTTCACCTTGCGTGGCGGCGATGGTTTCTTGCTGACGACGGTGAAGTGGGCCTCATCTGCCGGTAAACCCTTTTTAGGCGTAGGCGTTCAGCCGACGGTCGAGGTCAAGCGTCCCGAGGTGGCGGAGGCGCTCGAGGAGCCCGAGGATTTGACCGGTGGCGAAGGGGAAGCGGCGCGTCCTGCGAACAAGCAGGGCGTTTCGCCCGAGCCTGTGAAGACGGAGGATCAGCAGTTGAAGAAGGCGCTCGAGCTTCTTCGGGCCAAAGGGGTTTAAAAGCGGGGGTGAGATCCTAAGGATTAAAACTCGGCGCGGCGCGCGCCCATCGACCGCGTTTAAAAGCGAGGTAAGATCCAAAAGAACTGGAGTTTGAAGGGCTGAGTTTAAAGGCGAGGCAAGCAAAAGAAGAGGGAGGCTCCCGGGAGCCTCCCTCTTCTTTATTGAAGTAAGGCTTTAAGTTTTGTCGGCGCGGCGACTCTTCAAGTAAAAGTTTAAGCGCTCAGATGGCGAATTGACCGTAGAAGGCGCTATTTTCACCGGCCCGCAGCCATGAATCGCCCGTGCTTCCGCCAGCGAAGAAGGCATCGATCGTATAGCCGACCTTACGGTGAGCGAGCGGCACGAGCGGATCGTACCAGACGAGATGGGGCATTTTGCAGCACTCATCGTTCGGCATCGCCTCGACATCGATTTTGGCCAGATGAGCGGCGCTGACATGATAAGTGCGCCCCTCGTGTTTGAAGGCGATCGGAGCGCGACGAATGGAGACGATCTGTCCGAGCGTCGAAGCGTATTTGCTTCTGAGCGCTTCGGCCATGGCTGAGGCTTGAGCTTCGGTTGCCGCATCGATCACCAGTTCGGATCGCCGAGCGGCGCGCAGATTGGCGAGGTTATCCTCCGCGCTGACGATGGCGAGCGCGCGCACGCCGGCGAGATCGACGCCACGCCAGGAGCCTGAGGCGACGTTCCAGGCGAGCATCGCGTCGCGACCTGTAGTCGTCAGTTCGCCATTGTAATGGCATGCGCCGGCGAAGACGCTGGCCGTGCGCACTTCGACGTAATCGCCGGTGAGCTTAGCGTTTGTCGAGGCAAAAGCGAGCGCATTCGCCATGGCGAACGCAAGCGCGGCGACTAGGTTCCAGCTCCTCTTCATCTTCGGCACCTCCTTAACCTTGCAATTCTACTCGAAAGCGGAATGATAGCACGATCTGCCGGGGCGGCAACGATCCGGGTGGACGCGTCCGCCATCCGGGCCGACGACCTGTTGCGTTTGGCGGCACCAGCAGTAGTTGCTGCCATCGAGATATTGGCTCGCTTCGGTGGCGATGACGCCCAGCATAAGGAACTTTTTGGAGCGGAGCGAGCCGCAGAAGGGGCTTTGCGGTGCGCTGATCTTTTCTGCGTCTTTGGCCTCGGTTCTCATCATCGGCCTCCCTTCAAGATTATGGTGCGCTATCATCCTCAAGCGTTCATCTCGGCGAGACGGTGGAGCGCGCGGCGGATGAGCGCTTGCGTGAGCGGGATCTTGTAAGCGTTGTGAGCGAGCGGGCGTGCGCCTTCGAGCGCGATTTTGGCCGCTTCAGCTACGTTCTCAGCGGTGATCGGTTTCCCGGTCAAGAAGGATTCGGCTTTGGGGACGCGCCATGGGGTAGGGGCGACTCCGCCGAGGACCAAGCGCGCTTGGCGCACGGTTCGATCTTCGCTCAGTTCCAGGGCGGCGGCGACCGAGGCGAGCGCGAAATCGAACGAGGCGCGCTCTTTGAACTTCAAGTAGGTCGAGCGGGCGGCGAAGCGCGAAGCGGGCACCTCTATTTCGGTGATGATCTCATCGTGGCGCAGGATATTTTCGCGGCGGATGCTCCCTTCCGAAGGAAGCGTGAAGAACTTCTCGAGCGGGACGGTGCGGTTCCCGTCCGGCCCGGCGATGGTGACGCTTGCGCCCAAGGCGACGAGCATAGGGGCGAGGTCCGACGGGTGGACGATGTAAGACGGGCCGCCGCCGAGGATGGCGTTATATTTGTTCTCGCCGGAGGCGGCGAAACATTGCGTCCCGCCTTTCTTCAGGCAGACGGCCTCTTCGAGGCGGTAGTACCAGCAGCGCGGGCGTTGGCAGAGGTTACCGCCGACGGTCCCGAGGTTACGGATCTGGGGCGAAGCGATGGAATGAGCCGCCTCGGCTAGACCCGGAAAATGGCGTTTGATCTCCGGGTGCTCTTCGATTTGGGAGAGGGTGACGAGGGCGCCGATCCGCAGCCCCTTCCGTCCATCGCCTTCAATACGATTTAGTCCGCGGATGTTCTTGAGATTGACGAGGCGCGATGGGCGTTGGATGTACTCTTTCATCGTTGTCAGAAGGTCCTGGCCGCCGGCGATAGGGCGCGCCGCCTCGTCTGGATCCTCGAACGGCGGAGCCGAACGGAGCAGGTCGATGGCTTCAGCGACGCTGGTTGGATTAGCCCATTCGAACCTTTTCACGATGCTCTCCTTTCTCTGAGCTCAGCTAGTCCTCGCAGGATCTTATCCGGCGTGATCGGCAGTTCGCGCACGCGCACGCCGCAGGCGTTGAAGACGGCATTGGCGATGGCGCTGCCGCCGGGGATATGCGCTGGCTCGCCGACGCCGATGACGGCTTCGCGCGTGTCTTCGTCATCGATGATCGGGATCATCTCGGGCATTTCGAAGGTGCCCGCGATCTTGTAATCATTGAAGGTCGGATTGAGTTGGGCTCCGAGCCGGGAGTCCATGACGCGGCCTTCGAGCAGCGCCATGCTGAGCGATTGGATCATGCCGCCGATGAGTTGGCTTTCGATGGCGAGCCGATTAAGCGGAAGGCCGACATCTTGGACGTGGACCATCTTGATGGGGCGCACGTGGCCCGTCTCCATATCGACCTCGACTTCGGCGAAGCAGACGCCATGCACGCCGCTGGCGGCGAGATTGGCCTTCCACTCGCCTTGAGCCGTGATACCGGCTGGCGGCAAAGCGGCGCAGGCTTGGCGCCAGGTGAGGCTTTTACCGCCGCCGATGACCTTGCCGTCGGCAAACTGAAGCTCTTCGGGTTTTGCGCCGAGAAGCGGGGCAACCGTTTGCGCCATCTGCATGCGGGCGTTATAGGCGGCATCTTTGACCGCTGGAGCGAGCGACGCGGCAGTCGTCGATCCGCCCGAGGCGTTAGCGGCGCCGAGCCGCGAATCGCCGATCTTTTCGGTCACGTCCTTCATTTCGAGGCCGAGCTCTTCGGCGACGATGGCGCGCGTGAAAGTGCGCGTCCCTGTGCCGATATCTTGCGTGCCGACGGCGACGGTGACGGCGCCATCGCGTGCGATCTGGACAGTGACTTTGCATTGCGGAGCGCCGCCGCCGCCCCATGTGCCGACGGCGCAGCCCATGCCGCGTCCGGTGCCGGGTTGTTTGGGGCGCCGTTCCCATCCGATCTCGCGCGCGCCGCGGTCGAGTTGGCGATGGTAGACCGGATCGCGCAAATTCTTCTTACGGAACTCGACCGGATCCATGCCGAGTTTATAAGCGAGTTCGTCCATGAGCGACTCGATGGCGAACGAGGCTTGCGGATGGCCCGGGGCGCGCATGGCGCGCGAGGCGTCCTCGTTGGTATAGACGGCGATGCGTTCGCGGTAGACGTGTTGAGCGCGGTAGATGTAGGGCTGCCCGGCGAGCGAGCCGTCGCCCAGACCGCCGAGTTGGTATTGCGTGGCGCGCAGGGCGACGAGCGTCCCGTCGCGGTTTACGCCCGCTTTGAACTTCTGCCACGAGCCGGGGCCGTTACCCGCCATGAGGAACTCGTCCTTGCGCGTGAGCATTAGCTTGACGGGGGCTTTGGCCCGTTTAGCCAGTTGGCAAGCGAGCTTCCCTTCGATGCCGATGCCGAATTTGGACCCAAATCCGCCGCCCATATGTTCGACGATCGCGGTGACGGCGCTCGATGGCAGACCGAGCTCTTTGGCCGCATCATCTGGGATGGTGAAGGTGCCTTGGGTCGAGGCGTAGATGATGGCGCTTTCGCCGCCGCGGTAATCGACCATGTGGCCATGGGTTTCAAGGCAGGCGTGATGGTGGATAGGGGTGCGGTATTCGGCCTCGATGACGACATCGCATTTAGCCAGTTCGGCCTCGACAGCGTTTGGGTCGCCGCGGCGCTCTTTCTCGGCGAAATTCCCTTCCGGGAAGATCTTGGGCGCATCCTCGGCGAGCGCGTCTTCAGCGCGCACGACATGGGGCAGGACGTCGTATTCGACCTTGATGGCGCGGATGGCATCCTCGGCGATTTCGGGAGTGATGGCGGCGACGGCAGCGATCGGATCGCCGACGAAGCGCACGATGCGTTCCCGTGTTGAGCCGGACACTTCCGGATCGGTCAAGCTGACGATGGCGCGGACGCCCGGGATGCGTTGCGCTTCGCTCGTGTCTATGCGGACGACGCGCGCGTGCGCGTAAGGCGAGCGCAGGATACGTCCGTAGAGCATCCCAGGCGCGCGGCGGTCGTAGGTGTAAAGGGCGGCGCCGGTGACTTTGGCCGGGCCATCGACGCGCGTCAGGCGATGGTTGAGCAGTTTATGGGCTCCGTTGGGGCCCCAGGATGGACCGCCTTCGTCATCGACTTCGATTTCGACCATCGTCTCGATGCCATTTTCGACGCGCGGCACTCGGATCCGCTTCTTCCTTTTGGTCGGTGGCGTCTGTTGCTGTGGCATCTGCTGAGTCATCGCTTCTCCCTCGAGTGGAATTTACGCTTTTCACTCGCGATCCTTCATCTGCGCGGCGGCCAAGGCGGCCTCGAAGACGCGCGGGTATGTTCCGCAACGGCAAAAGTTACCTTGGCAAGCTTCGCGCACTTCATCAAGCGTCGGATGCGGATTCCTCCTCAGGAGCGCGGAGATCGCGGTAACGAAACCCGGGGTACAGAAACCGCACATGAGCGCGTCCTTCTCGACGAAGGCCTGTTGGACGGCGTTCATCTTTTCGGGCGTCCCCAAGCCTTCGACGGTGGTGATCCTTTTACCGACGGCATCTACGGCCAGGACCAGGCAGGCGTAGACGGGCTTGTCGTCGAGCAGGACGGTGCAGGCACCGCAGGCGCCCATGTCGCAGACGAGTTTGGGGCCGGTGATGGGCGGGTCGAGGTATTCGCGCAGCGCCGTAAGCAGCGTGGTGCGTGGCTCGACGCGCGCGGTGCGCCTTTGTCCGTTGACGAAAAGAGAGACTTCGACCGTGTCGCTGATGAGCTGGCGGTCAGCCTCGCTTGAGCCTTCTCGCGCTGGCGCGAGTTCCGGATCGAGCAGATCAATGATGGCCGCACCGGCTCCGGCCAGGCCCATGCCTTTGAGAAAGCGTCGGCGGCTCGGGTCGGTCGCGGATTCGGGTCTTTCCGTTTGACCGTCGCGTTTCTTCGTCATAGTGCTTTCTCGCGAATGGATTTGGGAAGATGGTAAGGATAGCACGAACGACTTTGTTCGAAAAGAGAAAAAATGAGAGGGGCCGTCGCTTCGCCCCTCATTACCGCCGCCCACCTTCTTTGAGATAGCGCGTGCCGATCTGCACGGCCAGATGATAACGCATTGCGCTGGGGGAGAAGAATCCAGCTCATGCCAGAACCAGATCGACTTCTTCTCCCTTCAAGTTCATACCAGAACTTCTATCCTTTGATAACGCCGATGGGGCGCAAGCGAGCGACGCGGCGCGCCATGCCGGCGTATTCGACGACTTCGACCACTTCATCGACGTCCTTATAGGCGAAGGGGGCCTCTTCGGCCAATCCGGCTTTGCTTTGCGAGCGGGCGATGATGCCTTCTTGTTCGAGGGCATCGCGCAGATCGATCTTCTCGCCGAAGATCTTCTTCTTCGCCTGGTGGCGCGACATGCGACGGCCTGCGCCGTGACAGGTCGAGTTGAAGAAGTTCGTATCGTCGAACGATTGGCCGACGAGGACGTAGGAAGCCGTTCCCATGCTGCCCGGGATGATGACCGGCTGTCCGATATGTTTGTAGGGAGTTGGCGTGAGCGCGTGATTGGGGCCGAGGGCGCGCGTTGCGCCTTTGCGATGGACCACGGCTTTCACTCTTCGGCCTTCGATCTCAAACGACTCGACTTTGGCCGTGTTATGGACCACATCGTAGAGGATGCGCAAGCGGCGTTCCGTTCCGTACAGGTCTTTCCACACTTGGCGCACGAAGTGAGTGATGATTTGACGATTGGCCCAGGCGAAGTTCATCGCGCAGCGCATGGCGCGATAATAGCGTTGCCCTTCGGGGCTGCTGAAGGGGACGCAGGCGAGTTCCGGATCGACGAGCGAGATCCCGTATCGCGCCGCCGACTCGAGCGCGATGCGCACGTAGTCGGTGCAGATCTGGTGGCCGTAGCCGCGCGAGCCCGTGTGGATCAGGATGACGATCTGGTTTTCGGCGAGGCCGAAACTTTGCGCCGCTTGTTGATCGAAGAGGCGATCGACGTACTGCACTTCGAGGAAGTGATTGCCCGAGCCGATGCTGCCGAGCTGGACGTAGCCGCGTTCTTTGGCGCGATCGCTGACGCAATCAGGGTCGGCCTCGTCCATGCGTCCGCGATCCTCGATGTGCTCGATGTCGGACGGCTCGCCATAGCCTTGGCGCACGGCCCAGTGCGCGCCTTCGCGCGCCACCTGGTCCAGTTCGCGCTTGGTGATCTTGATGGGGCTGCCTTCGCCCGTGCCGACGGGAATGGTTCGCATCAACCGTTCGACCAGTTGAACGGTCGCGCGTTTATCGAAGTCTTGTCGCTGCATGTCGGAAAGGAGCAGGCGGACGCCGCAGTTGATGTCGTAGCCGACGCCGCCCGGCGAGACGATGCCTTCTTCTGTGTCAGCGGCGAGCACGCCGCCGACGGGGAAGCCGTAGCCTTGGTGGACATCGGGCATGGCGATGGAGTGAAGCAGGACGCCGGGGAGCGTCGCCATATTGACCAACTGAGCGAGCGATTTGTCTTGAAGGATCTGGTCGAGGATCGTTTCCGAGGCGTAAAGACGCGCCGGGACGCGCATGCGATCCCAGAAACTAGCGGGAACTTCGTAGCAGAAGTCGCCGATGCGGCGGAGGTCCCTTTTCGTCGGCACGCGGAATTCAGCCATCTTCACCCACTCCTTGACTCTGGTTTTCTGCGAAAGGGATAGTTTAACTCAAGTGCGGCGTCTCGGTTCAACGGACGGCGATCATTTCGGGGATCTTGGGGGCGCGATCCGCGATGAGAACTAGCGGTGGGGTCGCGTTCTTTGCGCGCGATTTGAGCTAGACGTCGAGGACGACTTGAGCGATCCAGCCATCGGGCGTTCGTTCGAAGCGCAGGTCATGATAGGTTGCGGCTTTGAATTGGATTTGGGCGAGATCATCGGCGACGGGGACGGTGCCGATTTCGGCGTGGAGGGTGAACTGGTTTGCTGGGGAGCATTCGAGGCGGTTTATGCGCGTTTCGACCGTATAGGAGTGGCGGACGTCGTAACGGTAGATGAGTTCATTCAACCAATCGACGAGCAGCCAGGGAAGCGACGGGGCGTGCAAGGTGATCGTATCGTAAGAGATCGTCTTTCCGGCGGCGACTTGTTCGGGGGAGCGTCCGGTCATCTCATGGAGGAGGGCGCGGGCGCTTTGATCGAAGATCTCTTCCGGGGTTTCACCATACAGTTCGAGCAAGCAATCGGCGGTATGCGGTTTAGCGATGAAGCCGCGTTTCATGGCCTTTAGAGCGCTGAAGAGCGTCATGGGAATGATAGGACGGACGGGCATGGCGAAGCAAATGAGATAGGGGGTGATGCGGGATTGATTTTGCCGGGGTGGGCTCGTAATATTCAGCGAGACCGAGCTTCGCCGCATCGCTGGGTGAGGACAGATGTTCTGTTCTCTGGGGCGAAGATCGGGCGGATGAGATCTTTCAGGAGTGGAAGGTGTATGTCACAGAGCACTCATAAAGGCATCAGTCGGATCGATTGTGAGCAGAAGCGCATGCATGGTTGGTATGTGCGTGTGCAGTTTAGGAAGCAGAAGCGCGCCAAATTCGTTTCGGATCAGAAGTATGGTGGGAAAGAGGCGGCGCTACAGAAGGCGATCGAGTATCGCAATCGGATGATGGAGGAATTGGGGCGTCCGTTGACGGATTTAGTTGTAGTCGGCACGAATCCGCGCAACAAGAGCGGGGTGGTAGGCGTCAGGCGGACGGTGAAGAAGTATCGCGGGAAGAATGGGAAGGTCTATTTGAACGAGGTCTATGAGGTGACGTGGAACGCCGGGCGCGAGCGGCGTGGGCGCACTTCCGTCTCGATCAAGAAGTATGGGGAGCGTGAAGCGTTCAGGCGCGCGTGTGCGATCCGGCGGCAGAAGGAGCAGGAGCTTTACGGCAAGCCGGTGGTGGGGAAATGGGCTGACGTTTTAGCGAAGCTGTGTGCGGCTTGAGGGAGGGGCTAGAGGCTCCCTTTTCAGGATTTCGAGGGGGGATCGGCAGCGGCGAACCATGAAACTCCTCTGCGATGTTCGAAGGGCGGTGATGATACCGCCCTTTTCTGTTAGAGGACGAGCGGTGGCGATACGGCCCTTTTCTGTTAGAGGGGGATGTTGCCATGTTTCTTGGGCGGATTTGAGTCGCGTTTGTTTTCGAGCATGGCGAGGGCGCGGATCAGTTTGGGGCGCGTTTGGGCCGGCTCGATGATCTCGTCGATGAAGCCGCGTTCGGCGGCGCGGTAGGGGTTAGCGAACTTCGCTTCGAACTCGCGTATGCGCGCGCGGCGGACTTCCTCTTTGTTTTCGGCTTCGGCGATCTCGCGCCGGTAGAGCAGGTCGACGGCGCCTTCGGCGCCCATGACGGCGATCTCGGCGGTGGGCCAGGCGAAGTTGACGTCGGTGCGGATGTGTTTCGATCCCATGACGCAGTAGGCGCCGCCGTAGGCTTTGCGCGTGATGACGGTGAGTTTGGGGACGGTGGCTTCAGCGAAGGCGTAAAGGAGTTTGGCGCCGTGGCGGATGATGCCGCCGTGTTCTTGGCGGACGCCGGGCAAGAATCCGGGCACGTCTTCGAAGGTGACGAGCGGGATGTTGAAGCAGTCGCAGAAGCGGACGAAGCGCGCGGCTTTGACCGAGGCGTCGATATCGAGCACGCCGGCGAGATAGGCCGGTTGATTGGCGACGATGCCGACGGCGCGCCCATCGAGGCGGGCAAAGCCGATGACGATGTTGGGGGCGAACTGTTCTTGGATTTCGAAGAAGTAGCCGTCATCGACGACCGCGTGGATGATGTCGCGCATGTCGTAAGGTTGATTGGAGGCTTCGGGGACGATCGTGTTCAAGCGTTCTTCGCAGCGGTCTGCGGGGTCGTGGCAGGCGGTGCGCGGCGGATCTTCCATGTTGTTCGAGGGGATGAAGGAGAGCAGTTCGCGCACGAGTTGAAGCGCGTGTTCATCCGAGTCGGCGGCGAAATGGGCCACGCCCGAGATGCGATTATGCGCGTCGGCGCCGCCCAGTTCCTCTTTGGTGACCTCTTCGTGCGTGACGGCGCGGATGACATCTGGTCCAGTGATGAACATGTAGGAGGTATGGCGGACCATGATGTTGAAGTCGGTGATGGCGGGGCTGTAGACGGCGCCGCCGGCGCACGGGCCCATGATGACGCTGATCTGCGGGACGACGCCCGAGGCGAGCGTGTTGCGGAGGAAGATATCGGCGTAACCGGCCAAGCTCCAGACGCCTTCTTGAATGCGCGCGCCGCCCGAATCGTTCAAGCCGATGATGGGGGCGCCGACCTTCATCGCCAGATCCATGATCTTGCAGATCTTTTCGGCGTGGGTTTCCGAGAGCGAACCGCCGAAGACGGTGAAGTCTTGGGCGAAGACGAAGACGCGGCGGCCATCGATCAGGCCGTGGCCGGTGACGACGCCGTCGCCCGGGTAGAGTTGCTGATCGAGTCCGAAGTCGCGCGAGCGGTGGACGACCAGCTTGTCGAACTCTTCGAAGGTGCCTTCATCCAGAAGGAAATTGATGCGTTCGCGGGCGGTCCACTTCCCGGCCTGGTGTTGGCGGGCGATGCGTTCCGGTCCACCGCCTTGTTCGGCGCGGCGCGCGCGTTCGCGCAGTTCATCGAGTTTGTTGAGGCGTTGGTCGCTTGAAGCAGCGAGGTCCTCTTTGGTCGTTGGCGTCGACATGCTATCTCCTCGCGATCGGCGTTGGATTTAGCGCACGGGCGAAAGATTAATCGCACGAAGCGGGGCGTTGAGTCAAACGGCCAAGCGGCGGCGCATGGCATTGAGCGCCCACTCGGTCGAGAAGATGGCGGCGGCGGCGAGGTAGCCGAGGGCGAGCGTGTGGCGCAGGAGGTCGAAGCGTCCGACCGAAAGAGCGCGCGCCAGATCGACGGCGCTCGTGATGGGGATGGCCCACGCCAGAGCGCGCAAAGGAGCGGGCATGACTTCGACTGGGTACCAGATGCCGCAGCAGAGCAGGGCCGAAAAGTATATGGCGAGGTAGAGGTTGTAGGAATCTATATCGCGCGTGTGAGCGGTGACGACGAGCGAGAGGGCGGCCATGATCCAACTGCCGGCAAGAAGCGGAAGCGGGGCGAAGAGGGCGAGGGGCGAGGTAGCCGCTCCGAAGATGGCGAGCACGGCGAGGATGATGAGCGAGTCGATGGCGGCTTTGGTTGTGGCCCAGGCGATTTCGGCGAAGGCGAGCGATTCGACTTCGACGGGGGTAGCGAGGATGGCGTCGAAGGTCGATTGATAGACCATGCGGAAGTAGGAGCCGTAGGTGGTCTCGAAGACGGCGCGCGAGATGACGGCGAAGGCGAGCACGCCGGCGCCGACGAAAGATAGGTAGGGGAGGCCGGCGACGCGCGCGGCGACGAGCGCGCCCAGTCCCCAGCCGAAAGCGAAGACCATGATGATGGGTTCGATGAGCGGCGCGGCCAGCTCGGTCTTCCAGAGGCGCAGGTAGACTTCGGCGTGGCGCAGCCAGACGGCCGCGGCGTCGCGGAGATCGACGCGGCGCAGGGCGAGTTGCGGTGCTCTCATCATGGCGATTCTAGCATGGGGTGAACTTGAAGAAGGTTGCGGGAAAGAGGCCGGCGCTTTGGGAGGCTCGATAAAGGAGCGTTACAGCTTATTGAGGTGCGCTGCGGTCTTCGGTGGAAACGGCATGTGACGATTTGCGATAAAGGGGCGTTACAGCTTACTTGAGGTGCGCTTTGCGATGCGCTGGCCAGCGCATATCTGCGCGCGCCGTCTCGAGAAATACAGCCTATTGACAGGTGATCACCATTTTTGATCTTGTGGCTGTCGGGCGTACTCTGATGCGCTCGCGATCGACTGAGGCGGGGCCGGCATAGTTTCCGTTCTTGGCGTCGGGGGAGCGGCACAAGGTACGGTTTGGTTGAAGGCTTCTGGATCGAAGAACTGATCGCGGATGCGGGAGCGGCACAATGTGCGGTTTGGTTATTCAGGATTCTGTTTAGCTCCGCATCATCTTTCGCGCATTCCGCAGCGGTTACCAGGCGTTTGGGCTTTCTGAGAACATCTTCGCGAACAGATTGAGGAGAGGAGAATGAGTTTAATCGGACGGAGACGGAACGCGTGCGCGTTGTCAAAGCGTTGGAAGCGGGCCATAGCATGGGCGCTTGGACTCATCGTCGGCGGTTTCTGTTTGGGTCGTTGTGCGCGCGCGCAGGGCGAGTGTGTGATGGCGCGGTCGCGTTCAAGGTTGAGCTCCGCTGAGGCGAGGCATTGGGCGAGAGCGGCGCGCAAGACGGGCGTTTGGCGCAAGGCAGCAGAACGTGCCGACGAGGAGTTGAAAGGCGCCAGCCGTTTGGCGCGTGGTCATCTGGCGGCGTGGCTTGGACCGGGGAGGGAGGCTTACACGGTGGAGATTCTTCCCGTGATAGCGGCGCGCATCGGTTCGAGTTCGACAGAGAGGGAGGCTTACACGGTGGAGATTCTTCTCTGGGGAGGGGGCTGACGATGAGGTGAGGAATTCGTTACAGAGCTCAGATCAGTCGGAACGGTTCAGGCCGTTCTGGGCTGACGATGAGGTGAGGAGTTCATTACTCCCATCTGACGCTGGCGGTGAGGTGAGGGATTCATTGCGGTGCCGATCTTCTTAAGATTTTTGGGCGGCGATGGCTTTGACGATCTCGCCGATGAAGGATTTGGCGTCGCCGAAGAGCATAAGGGTTTTATCCATGTAGTAGAGCGGGTTTTCGATGCCGGCGAAGCCTGGGTTCATGCTTCGTTTGATGACCATGACGGTGCGGGCTTTGTCGGCCTCGATGATGGGCATGCCGTAGATGGGGCTCGCGTGATCGTTTTTGGCTGCGGGATTGACGACGTCGTTGGCGCCGATGATGAGCGCGACATCCGTGTGTGAGAGTTCGGCGTTGATCTCTTCCATTTCGAGCAAGCGATCGTAGGGGATATCGGCTTCGGCGAGCAGGACGTTCATGTGGCCGGGCATGCGACCGGCGACCGGGTGGATGCCGAATTTGACCTCGACGCCGCGGCGGGTGAGCTGATCGAAGAGTTCGCGCACTTTGTGTTGGGCCTGGGCGACGGCCATGCCGTAGCCGGGGATGATGGCGACGCGCGCGGCGGAAAGGAGTATGTCGGCGGCCTCTTCGGGCGAGGCGCTACGGATGGGGCGTTCTTCGCTGCCGGTTTGCGTTGCGGCCGCTTGGCCGAAGGCGCCGAAGAGGACGTTGGTGAAGCTGCGGTTCATGGCGCGGCACATGATGATGGAGAGGATGAAGCCTGAGGAGCCATCGAGGGCACCGGCGATGATGAGGAGTTTGTTTTCGAGGACGAAGCCCATGGCGGAGGCGGAAAGGCCGGCGTAGGAGTTGAGGAGGGCGATGACGGTCGGCATATCGGCGCCGCCGATCGGGAGGATGAGCAGGACACCGAAGGCGAGGGCGAGCGCGATGAGGGCGGGGAAGAGCGAAGAGGTGAGCGGGTAGATGGTGAGATAGACGGCGATGATGAGGGCAAGGGCGAAGAGCGAGAGGTTGACGACGTTCTGGCCGCGGTAGACGATGGGGCGCGTTGGGAGCAGTTCTTGGAGTTTGCCGAAGGCCATGAGGCTGCCGGTGAAGGTGAGGAAGCCGAGCAGCACTTCGAAGCAGATGACACCGATGGTGAAATGGGTCAAGCGGGCTGGGTCTGCGGCGGCCCAGAGGTAGTATTTAGCGGTGCCGACCAGTCCGACGGCGAGACCGCCGAAGGAGTGCGAGAGGGCGGTGCGTTGGGGGACGTGGGTCATCGGCATGAGGTAAGCGAGCGGGATGCCGATGGCCGTGCCGACGAGCAACGTGACGATGATCCAGCGGTAGCTGACGATGTCTGGGAGCAGAAGCGTGCCGGCGATGGCAAGGGCCATCCCGATCTCGCCGGCGGCGACGCCGCGCCGGGCGGTGGTCGGCGCGCTCAGCCATTTGAGCGAGAGGACGAAGAGGGCGGCGGCGGCGAGGTAACTCAGTTGCGTGAAGATGGGCAGTTCTGTCATCGGATCGGCTACTCCTTGGGGTTACGTTTTTTGAACATCTTGAGCATGCGATCGGTGATGAGAAAGCCGCTCACCACGTTGATGGTCGAGGCGGTGACGGCGATGGCGCCGAGGGCGGTCGAGAGGGCGCTTCGTTGTTCGCCGAGGATGACGAGCGAGCCGACCAAGCTGATGGCCGAGATGGCGTTAGTCAGGGACATGAGCGGCGTATGGAGCAGCGGCGAGACGCGCCGGATGACTTCAAAGCCGAGGAAGGTAGCGAGCACGAAGACGTAGAGGTTACTCATCAGCCAGTCCATTATTTGCGACTCCTTTTGAGAGATTTTATCGGTTTCACCTGAGATCCTTTCGCAGATTTTTTGTCATACCCGGGCATGGGCGTTCAAGCGGCGAGGCCGAGTTTTTGGCGCACGCGCTGATGGACCACTTGTCCGGCGTAAGTGACCAAGGTTTCGGCGACGATCTGATCGTCGGCGGTCGGATCGATCTGGCCGTTACGGATCAAGTTGAGGATGAAGGCGGCGACGTTACGAGCGAAGAGTTGGCTGGCGTGGAAGGGGAGCGTAGCGGGCAGGTTGAGGGGGCCGCTGATATAGACGCCGCGGTGTTGGATGATTTCACCGGGGCGAGTCAGTTCGCAGTTGCCGCCGCGTTCAGCGGCCAGATCGACGATGACGGATCCGGGGGCCATACGTTCGACCATGGGGCGCGTGATGAGGAGCGGGGCGCGCTGGCCCGGGACGGCGGCGGTGGAGATGACGACATCCTGTTCGGCGATGACATCGCCGAGCAGTTCTGCCTGTCGGCGATAAAATTCTTCATCCATAGCGCGGGCGTAACCGCTGGCGTCTTGGGCATCGCGCGCTTCGAGGGGCAGTTCGACGAAGCGCGCGCCGAGGCTTTCGATCTGTTCGCGCACGGCTGGGCGGACATCGTAGGCGCTGACGACGGCGCCGAGGCGGCGGGCGGTGGCGATAGCTTGCAGGCCGGCGACACCGGCGCCGATGACGAAGAGGCGGGCGGGGGTGATGGTTCCGGCGGCGGTCATCATCATGGGGAAGATTTTGGGGAGCAATTGAGCGGCGATGATGACGGCCTTATAGCCGGCGAGGTTAGCTTGCGAGGAGAGGACATCCATGGTTTGGGCGCGCGTGATACGGGGGATGAGTTCGAGGGCGAAGGTGGTGAGGCCGCGTTCAGCGGCGGCGCGCACCGGGTCGGGGGCGGCGAGCGGTTCGACGAGCGCGATGAGCGTTTGTCCCTCGCGCATGAGGGCGAGATCGCTGGACCAGCGATCGGGGTTAGCGCCGAGCGCGCGCACTTGGACGATGATATCGGCGCGGCGGAAGATCTCTTCGCGCGCTGGGAGCAGTGTGGCCCCGGCTTCAGCGTAAGCAGCGTCTGGGAAACCGGCGGCAGCGCCGGCGCCGTTTTCGATCAAAGGTTCGAGCGCGGCTTTTTTCAGTTGAGTGACCGCGTTAGGGGTCAGGGCGACGCGACGTTCTTCGGGGAATGTCTCTTTGACGACGCCGATGGTGATGGGCATACTTTCGGTTTCCTTTATGATGGCGACTGGACCAGTCAGCCGAAGATTTTTGAGCCATCTATTGAACGGAGTCGGGGGCGGTTTGTCAACTGGGGGCGGCGGGGCGAGGTTCGGGTTCCATCTCGGCGCCTTGGAGGCGCTACAGGGCTGTTGAGTTGTCAGCCGCCTTCTTCGGCTTAGAGTTGCAGGTATCGATCCATGGCGATCATCGGTCAAGATCGTCTGCGTGACTTGGTTTGGGGTTCATCTCGATCTCATTGAAGGGGAACTGGCGCGTGCGAGCGAGATGGTGGAGTTCGGCGAGGGCTTGGTGGGCGGAGCGGACGAGGTCTGGTGGGTAGTTATAGCGCTGGGCGTTGGATTCGAGTTCATCGGCGTCGAGGACGTGGCAGGAGAGATCGGGCATGACGAGGAGGTCGACGTCGAGGTCGACGAAGCGTAGCGTCGAGCCATCGAACTCCGCCGGGGTGTTGACGTTACAGTAGAAGCAGATGAGTTGGCGGTCGTGTTGTCGGGCGAGGCGGAAGATAGAGAACCAGCGATCGGTCCAGTAGTATTCGGTGCTGAGGGTCCCTTGGGGGATAGTTCCGAGGAATTTATGGGAGACGGTCTGTTCGAAGGCGGCCTCGAGGATGATGAGGGGGCCGACCTTTTGGCGCAGGGAAGCGGACCAGTGGCGATAGGGGTGACCACCGTATTTGAGGGCTTGGACGCGGACTGGGTGGTTCATGGCGCACACTCCTCGTCGAAGTGGGGACCGATCAGTTCGAGGAAGAGGTCTTCGAGGTTTGCGGGGCGGAGGAGCGTGTAGTGGGGCGGATAGGAGCGGATGATGGGGGCGAGTTCTTCTGGGGTGGAGGCGAAGTAGATGTGGGTGTCGGCGCGGCGGATGACGCGCGCGTTTGGGGAGGGGATGGCGTCGGCGTGGCGGACTTCGAGGGCGTAGGGCGGGAAGCGTTGAGCGACGAGTTGGCGCGGGTTACCGGAGGCGACGATGCGGCCTTGGTCCATGATGAGGAGTTGGTCGCAGAGGCGTTCGGCCTCGTCCATGTAGTGTGTGGAGATGAGGAGGGTGAGCTGTTCGAGGCGGCAGAGGCGGTCGAGCATATTCCAGATCTGTTGGCGGACATGCGGGTCGAGTCCGGCGGTCGGTTCATCGAGGATGAGCAGGTGTGGGCGGTTGATGAGGGCGCGGGCGATGACGAGGCGGCGTTTGAGGCCGCCGGAGAGGGTTTCGACGCGGGCATTGCGGTAATCTTCGAGGGCGAGGAAGTGTAGGAGTTTGGCGGCGCGTTCGCGGGCGGTGTGGGGGTGCAGGTGGAAGTAACGGGCGTAGGCGAGGAGATTTTGGATGACGGAGAGATCCGGGTCGAGGTTATTCTCTTGGGGGACGAAGCCGAGTTGGGCGCGGATCCGTTTCGCGTCGCGGCGCGCATCGAGGCCGTTGACGGAAAGTTCGCCTGAGGTTGGGGGGATGCGGCAGGCGATCATACGCAGGGTGGTGGACTTGCCGGCGCCGTTTGGGCCGAGCAAGCCGAAGCGGGCGCCGCGCGCGACGGTGAAGCTGATCTGTTTGACGGCGCGGCGCGGGCCGTAATCTTTCGTCAGGTGACGGGCGCAGACGATGGGGGACATCTACTGATTGAGTTTACGCCAGTCGGCGAGGAAGAGTTCGAGGCCGCGGTCGGTGAGCGGGTGATTGAAGAGTTGATCGAAGACTTTGAAGGGCATAGTAGCGATATCAGCGCCCAGGCGTGCGGCTTCGACGACATGCATGGGGTGGCGTATGCTGGCGGCGAGGACTTCGGTTTTCCACTGGTAGTGGCGGTAGATTTGGACGATTTCGGCGATGAGTTGCATACCGTTATGGGCGACGTCATCCAGGCGTCCGATGAAGGGGCTGATGAAAGCGGCGCCGGCTTTAGCGGCGAGGATGGCTTGCGCTGGGGAGAAGCAGAGGGTGACGTTGACGCGGATGCCTTCATCGGTCAAGCGGCGCGTCGCTTGCAGTCCATCGCGCGTCAGCGGGCACTTGATGACGACGTTTGGGGCGATACGGGCGTAATCGCGCCCTTCGCGCAGCATGCCTTCCACATCGAGACTAGTGACCTCGACGCTGATCGGGCCGGGGACGAGTTCGCAGATAGCGGCGATATGAGCGCGGAAATCGCGCGCGTTCTCTTTCGCGATGAGCGAAGGGTTGGTGGTGACGCCATCGACGAGTCCGTAGCTGGTGGCGCGTCGTATCTCTTCGAGGTTAGCCGTATCGAGAAAGAATTTCATGGTCGTTCCTCCAGGCGGTTTTAACACAGGAATTCTAGAGGCCGTTCTGGACGCGGTCAAGGTAGCAGTTGCGCTTCATGTTCCTCGGCCAAGAGCTCGCTCAATAGGGATGCAGTTAGGGAGGGGATTGCGGGCGGACCGTGTTGCGGAGCGTTCCGATGCCTGGGATAGAGATTTCGACCGCGTCACCTGGAGCGAGCGGGCCGACGCCGGCGGGCGTGCCAGTGGCGATGACGTCGCCGGGCTCGAGCGTCATGATATGGGAGATGTAGCGGATGAGGAAGGGGATGGGGAAGGCCATCTCGGCGGCGGCTCCGCGTTGGCGCAGTTGACCGTTCAAGCGGGTTTCGACGATCAGCGTGGAGGGATCGAGGTCCGTTTCGATGACGGGGCCGATGGGGCAGAAGGTATCGAACGATTTGGCGCGGGTCCACTGCGCGTCGCGGCGTTGGAGGTCGCGGGCGGTGACGTCGTTCAAGCAGGTGTAGCCGAGGACGTAATCGAGTGGGTTAGAGGCGAGGCGGCGCGCCTTGCGTCCGATAACGACAGCGATCTCGCCTTCGTACTCGACGCGATCGGATTCTGCGGGGAGCTGGATCTCCTGATCTGGACCGATGATAGCGGATGGGGGTTTGAGGAAGAGGAGCGGTTCTGGGGGCATGGGGTTACCGAGTTCGGCGGCGTGATCGCGGTAATTGCGTCCGACGCAGACGATTTTGGAGGGCTGGGCGGGGGCGACGAGCTGTGCATCCGATAAAGGGATGGAGCGGGCGGGTGGCGTGATGGCGATATGGAACGGATCGTCGATGGGGAGGAGTTCATCGCCGCGGATGATCGCCCATTGCGGCGACGGGTTTTCGGGGGTGACGAAGCGACAGATTTTCATATTTGGACCTCCGGTCTATCAACTAGTTGCGTTTTCATATTTGGACCTCCGGTCTATCAACCAGTTGCGGGTTTTCTGGGCCTTCGGGAAAGGTTAAGGTTTTGGAGCGCGATCGTCAACAAGGGATTAATTTACGCCAGGTCGCCCTTGTCAGCATTTGTTCAATCGCTTGTCGCGATCGTCAACAAGGGGTTAATTTACGGGGCGATTTCGGAGACGATCTCTGACGGTTGGCTTTCGTTTCCGGCGGCGTCGACGGCGGTGACGTAGTAGTAGTAGCGCGTGCCGGGCCGGACCTCTTTATCTTGGAAGGTGGTTTGGGGTTGCGGCGTACGGGTCAAGCGTTGCCATTGGTTCTTGGGCTGAGCGGGGTTTGTGGTGCGATAGATATGGTAGCCGACGACATCAGGTTCTGGGTTTGTGGGGAAGAAGAGGGAGATGGTGCCGGGAGAAGCGGCGATGGTGACGGCCGTAGGGGCTGAGGGTGGGTAGACATCGCGCGGGGTGACGCGGGCGGGATTGGAGTCGGAGCTTTCGACTTGGGCTCCCGCGCTATCTGTGGCGACGGCGCGGACGATGTAAGTATAGGTTTGGCCGAAGCGGAAGTTGCGATCGGCGAACTGTGTAGTTGTGATAGGGGTGGAGTTAAGCCGCTGTGGGGGCGACTCATCGTTCGTTGAGCGGTAGAGGTTATAGCCGATGAGGTTGGCGGGAGCGGAGCCATCGACATTGGCGGTGGGGGCGATCCAGGTGACGGTTATAGCCTGTTCGCTTTCGGTGAGTTGGGTGATGGTAGGCGGGAGCGGGGCGCGCGTGACAGGTTCGAGCAGGAGGATATTGGAGAAGGGGCCGGGCTGGCCGGCGCGATTGACGTAGCGGACAGCGTAGCGCAAGCGGACCGGGACGGAGAATCGCAGCGTATCGGTATAGGTTAAGTTTTGGTCGGCGCGGGCGATTTGGTCGGCGGTCAGGTAGCCGACGATCGAGGCGCGGGCGGCGAACTCCTCTTCGGTGAGCGGGAGGGGGGCGGAGAGGGGTTCGACGAGGCGGTAGACATCTATGCGTTGGAGGCGCGAGCGGTTTGGCGGGGCGGGCCAGTTGAGGATGATTTGCGAGCCGCGTTGGAAGCCCGTGAGGAGGTCTGTAGGCTGTTGGGCGCGTCCGGTTGGGGGGAGCGGTGGGCGGCGTTTACCGCAGGCGGCGAGGGGGCCGACCAAGAGGAGGCAGAGGAGGATTTTAAGGGCGCACGACTTCACAGTATGTAGCGGCTGAGGTCTTGGTCTTTGACGATATCGGCCAGCGCGCGGTGGACGTAGGCGGCATCGATCACTTGGTGTTTCGGTTCGACGTCTGGGGCATTGAAGCTGATCTCATCGAGGACCTTTTCCATGATGGTGTGGAGGCGGCGGGCGCCGATGTTTTCGGTTTGGCGGTTGACGCGGTCGGCGTATTCGGCGATGGTTTGGATGGCGTCATCGGTAAATTCGATGGTGATGCCTTCGGTTTCGAGCAGGGCTTTGTACTGTTTGACGAGCGAGTTTTTCGGTTCGGTGAGGATGCGTTTGAAGTCCTCCACGGTGAGGGCATCGAGTTCGACGCGGATAGGGAAGCGGCCTTGGAGTTCCGGGATGAGATCGGACGGTTTAGAGACGTGGAAGGCGCCGGCGGCGATGAAGAGGATGTGATCGGTGCGGACCATGCCGTAGCGCGTATTGACGGTCGTGCCTTCGATGATAGGGAGCAGATCGCGCTGGACGCCTTCGCGCGAGACATCGGGGCCGTGACCGGACTCGCGTCCGGCGATCTTATCGATCTCATCGAGGAAGATGATGCCTGAGGTTTCGACGCGTTCGAGGGCGGCGCGGGCGACCGAGTCCATATCGATGAGGCGCTCTTCTTCCTCTTGGATGAGGTATTCGAGGGCCTCATCGACGCGCATTTTGCGCCGTTTGGTACGGCCTTGGAAGAGGTTGCCGAGCAGATCCTTCATGTTGATGCCCATCTCTTCGATGCCTTGTGGGCCGGCGACTTCGATCATGGGGAAGAACTTATCTTGGACGTCGAGTTCGACGAGGCGGGCGTTCAGGCGTCCGGCGCGGAGCTGTTCGCGGAGTTTTTCGCGGGTGCGGCTGAAGTTTTCGTCGTCTTCGAGGGCGGATTTCGACTGTGGGAGGAGCAGGTCGAGGATGCGTTCTTCGGCGTTTTGGCGGGCGCGGTCGGCGACTTCGGCGGCGCGTTCGGCGCGGACCATTTCGACGGCGATCTCTGTGAGATCGCGGATCATGCTTTCGACGTCGCGACCGACGTAACCGACTTCGGTGAATTTGGAGGCTTCGACTTTGAGGAAGGGCGAGTTCGACAATCGCGCGAGGCGGCGCGCGATTTCGGTTTTGCCGACGCCGGTTGAACCGATCATGATGATATTTTTGGGCATGACATCGGCGGCCAGATCGGGCGGCAGTTTTTGGCGGCGGATGCGGTTGCGCAAGGCGATGGCGACGGCGCGTTTGGCGGCCGTTTGACCGACGACATGACGGTCGAGTTCGGCGACGATTTGGCGCGGGGTCATCTCATCGAGCCGCGCTTCTTCTTCGGTTTCACCTGACAGGTAGATGACCATAGTTCGCTTCTTCTAAGCAGTTTGGAGCTCTTCGAGGACGATATTTTGGTTCGAGTAGATGCAGATTTCGCTGGCGATGCGCAAGGCCTCTTCGGCGATGCGGCGCGCGTCGAGGTCTGTGTGGGCGAGCAGGGCGCGGGCGGCGGCCAGGGCATAGGGGCCACCGGAGCCGATGGCAAGAGCGCCATCGGTCTCATCCGGGGCGATCAGGTCACCTGTTCCGGAGAGGATGAAGGAGTGGCGTTCATCGGCGACGAGCAGGAGGGCTTCGAGGTGGCGCAGGGCGCGATCAGTGCGCCACTCTTTCGCGAGTTCGATGGCGGCGCGTTCGAGGTTGCCGTGGAACTGTTCGAGTTTAGCTTCGAAGCGAGTGAGAAGGGCGAAGGCATCGGCGGAGGAGCCGGCGAAGCCGGCCAGGATACGATCGTTGTAGAGGCGGCGGACCTTACGGGCGCGGCTCTTCATGACGGTATCGCCCATGGTGACTTGGCCATCGGCGGCCATGACGATGCGGCCTGCGCGGCGGACGAGGAGCACAGTAGTACTATGGGTTCTCATCTTCGGAAAGGAATCACTATAGAGAGCGTGCAGGGTGCAAGTCAAGCGGCTGACTTGCGCGAAGGCGGTTGAGGATGGAGAATAGGGGGCGCTGAAGCGATGAAGCGACCTTTAATTGGGTTGACGTTACGGTACGATCCGCGGGACGGGAGCGGGTATTTATCGAGCGAGTATGCGGCGGCGCTGGAGGCGGCGGGCGGGGCGCCGGTGCATTTAGCGCTATTGCCGGAGGAGGAGTATGTTGAGGCGGTGGTCGAGCGCGTAGCTGGGCTATTGCTTCCTGGCAGCGCGTCGGACGTCGATCCACGTTTATACGGGCGGGAGCCGCATCCGGAGCTTGGGGAGGTGCATGAGGTTCGCGACCGGGTGGAGCGGCTTGTGATTGCGGCGGCGGAACGGAGGCGTTTGCCGCTTCTGGCGATCTGTTATGGGATGCAGGCTTGGAACGTCTTTCGCGGAGGGACGTTAATTCAGGACATCGCGGCGGAGTATGGGACGGCGATCGCGCACAGGCAGCGCGCGCCGCGCGGGGAGCGCACGCACTGGGTGGATCTATTGGAGGGGAGTCGGGTTGCGCTTTTAGCTGGGGCGAGGCGGTTGTGGGTGAACAGCCATCATCATCAGGCGGTGGAGGTGGTAGGGGAGGGGTTGCGGGCGACGGCGTGGGCCGAGGACGGGATCATCGAGGCGATCGAGGCGGAGGATGAGGATTGGTTTGCGGTCGGGGTGCAATGGCATCCGGAGGTCAGGTGGGCTGAGGATGAGTTTTCGCGGGCGCTATTTAGGCGTTTTGTGCAGGAGTGTCGCGCGAGGTGAGGCATGAGGAGGGTGGTTTTAGGTCTCGAGCGGTTGCTTACGGAGCGTGCTGCGCTGTTGCGTGGGGCGCGGGTCGGGTTGATTTGCAACCAAGCGTCGGTTGACCACGAGTTGCGCCACGCGGCGGATCTGTTCAAGGAGGGACGTGGGTGGCGTTTGACGGCTCTTTTTGGGCCGCAGCATGGGATACGCGGGACGGAGCAGGACAACATGGACGAGACGCCTCACGGGGTGGATCGGGAGACCGGGGTTCCGGTCTATTCGCTTTACAGCGAGACGCGGGAACCGACCGAGGAGATGTTGCGCGAGGTAGACGTATTGGTTGTGGATCTGCAGGATGTCGGTTGTCGGATCTACACATTCATCTACACGATGATGAACGCGCTGCGGGCGGCGGCGCGCTATGGGAAGCGCGTGATCGTTTGCGATCGGCCCAATCCGATAGGCGGGGTGGCGGTTGAGGGCAATGTTCTCGAGCGCGGGCAGGAATCTTTTGTGGGCCAGTATCCGCTTCCGACGCGGCACGGGATGACGATTGGCGAGTTGGCGTTGATGTTCAACGAGGAGATCGGGTGTGATCTGGAGGTGGTGGCGATGCGCGGGTGGGGGCGGGAGTTATGGTTTGACGAGACGGACGTGCCCTGGGTGATGCCATCGCCGAACATGCCGACGTTGGAGACGGCGACCGTCTTTCCGGGGACGGTTCATTTGGAGGGGACGCAGATGTCCGAGGGGCGGGGGACGACCCGTCCATTCGAGCTAGTGGGGGCGCCTTATATCGAGGCGGCGGAGTATGCGCGGCGGCTTACGGCGTATGGGTTCAGCGGGGTGAGGTTTCGCGCGTGCTATTTCAAGCCGACGTTTCAGAAGCATGCGGGGCGCGTATGCGGCGGAGTGCAGATACACGTGACGGAGCGGGGGGGGTTCAGGCCGGTCGAGGTTGGGTTGGCGATCATTCGGGAAGCGCGCGCGCTATATGGTGACTCTTTTCGGTGGCGCGAGCCGCCGTACGAATACGAATACGAGCGCAATCCCTTCGATGTGATCGCGGGGACGACGAGGTTGCGGGAAGCTTTAGAGCGCGGGGCGAGCATCGAAGAGTTAGCGCGCGGGTGGGAGGCGGAGCGGGCGGCGTTCTGCTTGCGGCGCGAGAGGTTTTTGCTTTACTGAGGGGAGCGATGAGTCGGCTGTTCGGTATCTTTTGCGCTCTGAAACACTTGTTTTTGCTTTGCCGAGGGGAGCGATGAGATTGGGGCGGTTCTTGTGTCTTTGGGCAGCGGTCATGTTGTTGTGGGGGCTCTGTGTGGGGCAGAGCGGGCGGCGGCCGACCTCTGGAGATGAGGAGGAAGTGATCCGGGTCCGAACGGAGGAGGTGCTGCTTCCGGTTTCGGTATTGGATGAGGCGGGCCGTCCGGTAGGGGGGTTAGAGGCGGACAATTTCTTCATTTACGACAACGGGGTACGGCAGCAGATCACAAGCTTCAATCGGCGGCGCGTGCCGGCGAACATAGTATTGCTGTTGGATGCCTCGGGGAGCGTTTTCAGTCAGATGCGCTTCATACGGGCGGCGGCGCGCCGGTTTGTCCAAGGGTTACGGCCTGAGGACAGGGTGGCGGTGATGCAGTTTGCCGATCGGGTGGAGGTTTTACAGGATTGGACGAGCGATCGGGAGGCGGTTGAGCGGGCGATCGCTTGGCGGTACAGGCCTGGGGAGCGGACGACCTTTTACGACGGGCTATACAGAGCGGCGGTTGACGTTCTGCCGCGCGTTGAGGGGCGGCGGATAGTGATCCTTCTGACGGACGGGATAGATACGGCTGAGGAGCGGCGCGCGGGGCCGGAGGAGGCTTTGACGGCGCTCAGGCGGGTCGAGGCGACCGTCTATGTCGTCAGTTTGACGGAGCGTTTACGGCGCGAGTATCGTCTAACGGGGGCGGGCGAGCAGGTAGTTAGCGGAGCGGAGGCCTTTTTGGAGCAACTAGCGGCGGGGACGGGTGGGCGCGTGATCTATCCGGTGCGGGATGAGGATTTGGAGCCAGCGTATGAGGCGATAGCGGAGGAGCTGCGGACGCAGTACATCATCACGTATCGTCCGCATCCGGCGGCGCGTGCTGGCGAGTGGCGGCAGGTGAAGGTGCTTGTTGCGCCTGGGGGGTATAGGGTTTTGACGCGGAACGGTTATGAAGCGAAATAGATTAATGGAGGCGAGAGAAGTGAAGGTAGATGCGTGGGTGAGCGGGGCGTTAGCGTGGTTGGTGCCTGGGGGAGGCCATTTTTGGCAGGGGCGCCCGTGGCGCGGGCTAATGTTCGGGGCGGTCATTTGGGGGATGTGTTTGATCGGCTTATGGGCGTTTGGCGGGAGGTTTTTCGATCCTTTGAGCGGAGGGAACGGTTTGGAGCAGGTTTATGGGCTTTTCGATTTTGGGGTGGGCGGTCTATACGTGATCTGTTGGGCGACGGGGGTTGGGTTTACGGATCGGGCTGAGCTATTGACATATGAGTATGGGAACGTTTTTTTGATGGTTGCTGGGCTTTTGAACTATCTGGTGATGTTGGATGCCTTCGATATTGGTGTGGGGAGGAAGAGGTGAGGCATTTTTTGGTGATGGCGCTCTTGGCGGCGTTCATTGGGGTCGTTTTTGGGGCGGTGAGTTACGGGACGCGGGGCGAGCGCGTGCGTTATGGGGTACGGGTTTTTGTGGAGTTTATGGGGGTTGGGTTGGCTTTAGCCTGGTTACTGTATTGGTTACCGCCGTAGGTTTAGCTCCGATCGAGTCCGATAACATTTAGGGCCCTAGTAAATGCTGGTCGAAACCGAAGCGATCATATTGCGGACATACAAGCTGGCGGAGGCGGACAAGATCGTCGTGGCGCTGACGCGCCGCGCCGGGGTGGTACGCGGCGTAGCCCGTGGCGCGCGGCGGTTGCGGAGTCGTTTTGGGGCTGGGCTAGAACCGCCGGTGGTGGTGGATTTCGCTTATTTTGAGAAGGAGGGGCAGGAGTTAGTTTCGGTCAAGCGGGCGGAGGTGATAAGGTCTTATTTCGATTTAGCGAGGCACAGGGCGGCGTGGGAAGCGGCCATGTATATGAGCCTGCTTGTAGGCGAGTTGATTCCGGCGAACCATCCCGATGAACGTGTTTTTCGTTTGTTGCGGTCCTGTTTGGATGCGCTCAGCGAAGTTCCGGGGCGGTGGGAGAGGGTCAGGCGGTATTTTGAGATCTGGCTATTACGGTTGAGCGGTTTATGGCCTGGGATGGCGCGTTGCGTGCGATGTGGCAGGGAGTGGGGGATGAGTGAGGATACGGTTTGGGATAAAGGGGAGTTGGTTTGTTTAAGGTGCGGCACGGGGATGAGGGTTCAGCCGACTGTGCGGCGGGCGGTTGGGGCGGCCTTAGTGTTGGGGCCATTGGAATTTGCGGAGTGCGAGGTTCCCGTGGGGGTGGGGCGGCTGACTGAGAGTCTGATAACAGACTACCTCGAAAATAGATAAGATGCGACTCTTGGAACGCTACGTGTTGGCGAACCTAGCGCCATATACGGCGTTGGGAGCTTTACTATTGACCGGAGCGTTGCTCGGGCAGCAGATAGGTCGGCTAGCAGATGCTGGCGGAACGATCGGTATGAGGGTGCTTGTCGAAGTTCTGCCGAGCATTTTGGTCTTTGCCTTGCCGACGGGGGCGCTAGTAGGGACGCTTACCGGATATGCGAAGATGAGCTGCGACAGTGAGATCACCGCGCTCCGCGCCGCTGGGGTGAGCACGTGGCGGATCATCGCTCCGGCTGTGCTTTGGGGAGGGACGATAAGCCTTTTCACGTTGTGGCTCAATCTGGAAGCCGCGCCGAGCGCAGTAAGGCGGCTTCACGAGACGCTCGCCGCTGTTGCACTGGAGAGGGTCAATTCACCAGCGGAGCCGCGTTCCTTTAATGCGGAGCTTCCCGGCAAAGTGTTATATGTTCGTGACGGTCGGGCGGGGCAATGGGGCAGGATCTTCATCCGCTCGCAGGAGAGGGATGGCACGATACGGCTCATCACGGCGCGGGCCGGGCGGGTGGATCTTTCGGGAGACGATGCCGAGCTGGTTTTAAGCGATGCGGTGGTTACGACGCTGCCGCGCGATTGGGGAGACGGGAAGGGACCGTATACAGTAGAGCGTTCGGCACAGTTGCGGGTTAAGCTAGACACAGGACGGGCGGCATTGATGCGCGCGCTCGGTGAGGAGAGGATCTCATATGAGGAGATGTCTCTTGGCGAGCTGCGCTTGGCAAGCAGGGGCGAAGCCGCGACGATCTTTCATAAGCGATTGGCTTTGGGGATAGCGCCGCTGGTTTGCGCTATTTTTGGAGGAGCCGTAGGGCTGCGCGTGCGGCGCGGCGGGCGCGGGGTTGGCATCTTCCTCGCGCTCGTGGCGATGCTCTTCTACTATCTTCTGACGCTGATCGGAGAGCAGCTGGGACGGAGCGGACAACTCCCTCCGGCGGTGGGAGGGTGGTTAGCAACCGGGGTTGCTGTTATTTGCAGCCTGCTGCTTCTTGGGAGGGGTAGATTGTGGAACGTGCCGTGGCCTTCTGGGCGGTGGGTATATCCTCGGAGGGGCAGCGCATCCACGCGCTCCTTGAGCTTCGGGTTGCTCGACCGCGTGATCTTACGCTCGCTGGCGACAGGTTTTGTCGGTTCGGCGCTCGGTCTAACCGGCTTTTTCCTGATCTTCACGCTTTTCGAGATGTGGCGCTTTGCCACGGATGAGGGGAGAAGGCGAATACTTTGGGAATACCTGCTCTTTCTGTGGCCTTTCTCGGCTTACGTTCTGGCGCCGCTGGCGGTCCTCGTCGCCGCCATCGTCACTTATGGGCTAATGGCCCGGCGCAACGAGACCGTAGCTTGGTGGGCAACCGGTCAGAGCACGTATCGCTTAATGGCTCCGGGGCTCTGCTTTGCGGGGCTTATCGGGCTCTTCTTATGGTTGGCGCAGGAAGGGCCTTTGCCGCGCTTGAATCGGCGACAGGACATGCTCCGAGCGCAGCTTCGGGGTGTGGCGCGCGCGGCGCAACCGACGGGGCGGGCTTGGCTTGCCTCCTTCGATACGAGGCGGATCTATTCTTACGACGAATATCGCGACGGGAGACTCGCTGCGCCGGAGATCTACTTCTTCGATGATGAGGGAGTCCATTTGGATGCGGTTCTGAGCGGCGATTGGGCGCGCTATGAGGGTGGGGGGAGGTGGGTGGTCGACAGGGCACGGCTGTTGCGCGATGAGCAGGTCAGAGTGGCGGAGCAGGCGGCGTTTCGGGGGGAGGAGGCGGACGTCTTTAAACAAGTGCTTAATAAGCCTGCTTTATTAAGCAGCAGGGAGTTAAGCGAAGCGATCCGCGTCCTCGAGCGGCGGGGCGACCGTCCGCCGCTCGCCCCGCTCCTCGTCGCCCGCCAAAGCAAGCGCGCCGCGCCCGTAGCCCCCCTTGTGATGTGTCTCGTCGCCATCCCGCTTGCGCTCGCCTTTGGGCGGCGCAGCGCGCTGATCCCACTTGCCGGCGCCATCTTGATAGGCCTCTGCTTCTGGGCGGTGACGAGCCTCTTTCAACTGCTGGGTGAGCAGCAGTTGCTCCCGCCCGCGGTGGCCGGTTGGGCCCCCACAGCCCTCTTCACTGCCGCTGGCTTGTATATGCTCGCGCGGGCAAGGACCTAGGCGGTGCCAGCTTCCCAGCTTGACAGGTATTCGATCTGCTCCGGCGTCAAGCGATCGATCTCTATCCCCAGCGAGCGCAGTTTGAGGCTGGCGATCTCAGTATCGACCTCTGCGGGCAGCGTGTGAACCCCTGGGGAGAGCTCCCCTTTGTGTTTGACTAGATATTCGACGGCGAGCGCTTGGTTTGCGAAGCTCATATCCATTACGCTTGCCGGATGCCCCTCGGCGGCGGCCAGGTTGATGAGTCTCCCCTCGCCGAGGACGATGATTCGCCGCCCGTTCGCCCGTAGTCTGTATTCTTCAACGAACGGGCGCACCGTGATCGGATCGGATTCGGCCAATTCGCGCAAGGCGCGGAGGTTTATCTCCACATCGAAGTGTCCGCTATTGCAGACGACCGCGCCATCCTTCATTCGGGCGAAATGTTCGCGATCTATTACGTGACGGTTGCCTGTGACCGTGATAAACACGTCGCCGCAAGAGGCCGCCTCGATCATCGGCATCACGCGAAAGCCATCCATCACGGCCTCTACCGCTTTGATCGGGTTGACCTCTGTGATGATGACGTTGGCCCCCATTCCCCGCGCTCGCATGGCCACGCCCTTGCCACACCATCCGTAACCGGCGATGACCACCGTCCGACCGGCGAGTAAAATATTTGTTGCACGGATGATCCCATCGAGCGTCGATTGGCCCGTGCCGTATCGGTTATCGAAGAGGTGTTTGGTCTGTGCGTTGTTGACGGCGATGGCGGGGAAGGTCAGCACGCCGGTCCTCTCCATCGCTTTCAGTCTTATGATCCCGGTCGTTGTCTCCTCGGTCGTTCCGATCACCTCTCCGATCTGCGCGCGGCGCTCCTTGACGAGCGTAGCGACGACGTCCGATCCGTCGTCGATGATGATCTGCGGCCTGTGGTCGAGGGCTATGTGGACATGGTTACGATAGGTTTCGGTCGACTCTCCCTTGATCGCATAAACGCTTACTCCCCACTCCGCAACCAGAGCGGCTGCGACGTCGTCTTGGGTCGAGAGAGGATTCGAAGCGATCAGGACCGTTTCTGCTCCGCCCGCCTGCAGCGTCCTGACGAGATTGGCCGTCTCGGTCGTGACGTGCGCGCAGGCGGCGATGCGCAGTCCGGCAAGCGGTTTTTCGTCCGCGAACCTTTCGCGCACGAGGCGCAGGACGGGCATCTCTCTGTCGGCCCAATCTATTCGCTGGCGTCCATGGGGTGCTAAGCTGAGATCTTTAACCTCGTATCCCTTCATAAACCTCCTTTCGTTGAGAAAAATCAGGGAATTTCAATTATATGCCAGCTGCGGATCTCAGCGCCGTGGCGCGATCGGTTCGCTCCCAGCTGAATTCGTTGCGCCCGAAATGGCCGTAGCTAGCCGTGCGGCGGTATATTGGCCTGCGCAGATCCAGTTCTTCGATGATCTCGCGCGGCGTCAAGCGGAAGTGTTCGCGCACTATCTCTGAGAGCCTCTCGTCTGAAATGAGCCCTGTCCCTTGCGTGTCGACCAGTACGGAAACGGGGTCGGCGACTCCTATGGCATAGGCGAGTTGTATTAGGCAGCGGCTGGCTAGCCCCGCAGCTACGATGTTCTTAGCGATATATCTGGCCATATATGCTGCCGAGCGATCGACCTTCGTCGGATCCTTGCCGGAGAAGGCCCCCCCGCCGTGCGGGGCGTACCCACCATAGGTGTCGACGATGATTTTGCGACCGGTTAGCCCCGCATCGCCTTGCGGCCCCCCGATGACGAATCGTCCAGTGGGGTTTACGTAGTATTTCGTTTCTCGGTCGAGAAGCTCTGGCGGAACCGTTCGGCGTATAACCTTTTCGATGATCTCGGCGCGCAGTTGTTCTTGAGGGATTTGCGGGTCGTGCTGGGTCGAAATGACGACCGTCTCGATGCGGTGGGGGCGACCATCTCTGTACTCGACCGTTACCTGTGATTTTCCGTCCGGGCGGAGAAAGGCAAGTTCCCCGGTTTTGCGAGCTTCGGCGAGTCGTGCTGCCAGCTTGTGCGCGAGCTGAATCGGGAGGGGCATCAATTCTGGGGTTTCGTCGCAGGCGAAACCGAACATGAGCCCTTGGTCGCCCGCGCCGCCGGTATCGACCCCCATGGCGATGTCGGGTGACTGACGGTCGATCGTCGTGATTACACTGCATGTGTCGCAGTCGAATCCGTATTTGGCTCGCGTGTATCCTATTTCGCGGATAGTCTCCCGCGCGATCCGTGCGAAATCTATGCGCGCTTGGGTTGTGATCTCGCCGGCGATGACGACCAAACCGGTCGTGACGAGTGTCTCGCAAGCGACGCGTCCTTCCGGGTCTTCGCTTAGTACGGCATCCAGCACAGCATCGGAGATCTGATCGGCGATCTTGTCTGGGTGACCTTCGGTAACCGATTCGGAGGTGAATAGTCGGCGTGCTCTCAAACCTCGGAGTCTCTCCTTAACTTATTTGATTTTGAAAGAGTTGCGTACTCTAGCAGGTGGGTGCGATGATGTCAAGGCCCGTAGTCTAGATTGCCCGTAGTCTAGATTCGCGATTCGCCGGGCTGACGGGCACATAAGATCTATGCTGACGGGCACATAAGATCTATGCTGACGGGCACATAAGATCTATTATCAGACGCAATCCATCTCCGTCTCGCAGAACCTTAATGACCAGCGATCTGACCTTGTAGACCTGGAATCCGAACACAAGAGAGTCTTCTCCTTTGCCCCCGCGCTTGACGTCAAGCGCGGGGCTCGCCTAAGCTTTCGGCGCTATGGTTAAGATCGAAAACCTCGCTCGCGCGAAACTCCCACGCTCGACCGTAGAGCGCATCGAGACGATCTTACGCCACATGCCACGGGAACATCTGCGCGGCATCGAGCGTATACGTTTGGTCGACCGCATCGCCGACCCGCGCTGGAGCAAGCTGCCTGGTTTGTACCATCCGCGCCAAGGCGCACAGCCGGCTTGGCTTGAGATCGCCATCGATCAACTCCTGCCGCGTGATCAACCCTTCTGGAAGAGGATCCTTCCCCGTCTCGCCTTCAAGAACAATCTCGCGGCCACTGTCATTTCGCTCATCGGGCAACACTACTATCTGACGCTGCGCCACTCGGTCAAACGCCATCAGCTCGAACCGGCCATCCGCCGCTATACGGAAGAGCATCTGCGCGCGCTGCATGAGCGCGAGCATCGCTTGCGCGCCCGGCTCTTCAAACCTTTGCAACCGGTGCTCGAAAGATGGGCGCGGGCGCTCGCTCGCCGCGCCAAACAGACCGAACGGCGCGCCGCCTCCTAACGACCATCGAGCGCGGCCAGAGCCGCTTCGAGCGCACGCCGCACCTCGCTCGGCTCAACCTGTGCCCGGCGAAATCTGACCTCGACGCGATACTCGCCATCGGCCGCCTGATGCCGGAAAGTATAGGGTGCGGCGCGCTTGCTCGCCGCACCGCTCGCCCGCCGCGCCGCGCGCGCCTCGTCACGCGTCATCCCCCGGCGTATGATCTCGTCGACCATGCGCCGCATCGCTTCCTCGTCCGGCTGCCGCACGATCTGCAACAGGAGCGATTTCGAAGTGATGTCGGCGCGCCGACATCGCTCCCGAATCTCCGGCGGCAACGTCGCGATCGAGAGCGCCTCGGTCACCGTGCTCCGGCTCTTCCCCACCTTGCGCGCAATCTCTTCGTGGGTATACCCGAACCGCTCGCTCAAGGCGAGAAGACCATCCGCCTCCTCCCACGGCGTCAAATCCTTCCGCTGTAGATTCTCGATGAGCGCGATCTCCGCCACCGCACGGTCGTCGACCTCAAGCTCGATACACGGAACCTCGCGCAATCCCGCCTCCCGCGCCGCGCGCCACCGCCGCTCCCCCGCGATGATCATCCAGTAGCCGGGCCGTTCGTTCGATGGCCGCACCAACAGCGGCTCTAATATCCCCTTCTCCCGTACAGAGGCGATCAGCTCCGTCAAATCGCCGATCTCGACGCGCGGTTGGTCGGGATTCGGGTAGAGACGATCAACCGCAATCAGCCGCCCCACGGGCACCGGACCGCGCCCGGCTAGCTCCTCGACATAGTGCGCATCGCGACGCAACCCCACCCCGGCAGGCAATCCTCTCCTAGACACGCTCGATCACCTCGTCACACAGTTTCGCGTACTCGCTCGCGCCAGATGACTGCGGCGCAAACGTGAAGATCGATTCCTTATAGGCCGGCGACTCCTCCAACCGCACGCTCTTGGTGATCACCGTCTCGAAGACCTTGTCCCCAAAGACGCGCTTGATCTGCTCGTATACATCGCGCGCAAGCGTCGTCCGCCGATCATGCAGCGTCACGAGCACGCCCAAAAGCCGCAGGTTCGGGTTCGGGCGCGCCTTGACCTTCTCGATCGTCTCCAGCAGATCATCCGTCCCCTCAAGCGCAAAATAGGATGACTGAATCGGAATTAGAACGTGCGTCGCCGCCACCAGCGCGTTGACCGTAATCAAACCCAGCGTCGGCGGCGTGTCGATCAGAATGAAATCATAGCTCGCCCGCACCCCCTCCAAGCGGTCCTTCAACCGAAAGGGCGCATCGAAATCGCCAACCAACTTCGCCTCCAACTTCGCCAGGTTGATCCGCGCCGGGACCATCTCCAAACCGTCGACCGGCGTCCGGTAAATGTATGGGGAGTAGTCAGCCTGTCCGTCCATCAGAAGCTCATAGGCCGATGGCCCCAACTCGCGTGGATCGAGAAACGATAGTGAGCTGTTCGCCTGCGGATCCATATCGAACAGCAAAGTGCGAAACCCGCGCCGCGCTAACGCCGCCGCCAAGTTGATCGCCGTCGTCGTCTTCCCAACCCCGCCCTTCTGGTTGGCGATGGCGATCACCGCCCGCGCTCTTCTCTGCTCCCCGCTCTGCATCGCCCCTTACATCGGAAGATCGCCCGTCTCACCGATCACGTCCGGCCATTCCTCATCCTCCGCGCTCTCTTCGCCCGCCGGACGCTCCTCGACCGCACCGCGCGACTGCTTGATCACCTCTTCGTCAACGAAGATCGGACAATCGGCCCGCAGCGCTAAAGCGATCGCGTCGCTCGGGCGCGCGTCTAACATCAACAGCTCCCCTTCGCGCGTGCGCATCTCGATGACGGCAAAGAAGGTGTTATCCCGCAACTCCGTCACCACGACGCGCTCGACCCGCGCCCCAAACTCGAGGATCAAATTGCGTAATAGATCGTGCGTCATCGGGCGCGGCGGAGCCACCTTCTCGATCTCCAACGCGATCGCGTTCGCCTCACACGCCCCCACCCAGATCGGCAACATCGTGTCGCTGTGCACGTCCTTGAGGATGATGATCGGCGTGCCGCTGTTCGGATCCATCATCAACCCGCGGATCTTCACCTCTATCTCCATAACGCCCTCACCTCATCATGCGACTAATTCGCCCCTTAGACTGTGCTCCTTCGCCTCGGTGATGCGCACCCGAACCACACGGCCGATCAGCTCGGGCCCGCCGGCGAAATTGACGACCTTGTTGCAGGTCGAATGACCAGTCAAATCTACCAAAGATTTAGCGCTTCGACCTTCAACCAATACCTTAAGTTCGCGCCCGATGTACCCGCGATATATGCGCCGCTGGATCTCCCGCTGCACCTCCTCCAAACGCAAGAAGCGCTCGCGCTTCTCCTCGGGCGAAACATCATCGGCTAAAGCCGCCGCGCGCGTCCCCGGGCGCACAGAATATTTGAAGATGTAGAGCCCATCGAACTCGCACTCGCGCACCAAACTCACCGTATCCTCGAACTCCTCGCGCGTCTCGCCGGGAAAACCGACGATGATGTCGCTCGTCAAAGCGATGCGCCGCCGCGCGCGTTTGATCGCCTCGACCCGCGCCATGTAATCGGCCCGCGTGTATCCGCGCCGCATCATCCGCAACACGCGATCGTTCCCGGATTGTACGGGCAGATGCACCCAGTCGCAGAGGTTCTCGTGCTCGTCGATCGCCGCGACGATATCCGGATGGAAATCGCGCGGAAACGAGGTCGTAAACTTGATCCGCTCCATCCCCGTGGCCGCCACCGCACGCAACAGGCGCGCAAAAGGCGTCGCTCCCGGGAAAGCCTCCAACCCGGCACGCTCGCTCTCGGTGCGCGGGCGATAGCTGTTGACGTTCTGCCCAAGTAGATGCACCTCTTGATAGCCAAGCGCGCGCAATTGCTCGACCTCGGCGAGGATCTCGCGCGCCGGACGGCTCTTCTCGCGCCCGCGCGAGAAGGGCACGATACAGTAAGAGCAGAACTTGTTACAGCCTTCGATGATCGGCACAAACGCGACATACGGCGAATGGCGCTCGGCTGGCGAGACATCCCAAACCTCCCCCTCGCGCCGCTCGCCGAGATCTATCGCCCGCCGCTCGCCGCCCCGTATGCGCTCGAGAAGCGCTGGCAGCCGATCGGTCGCGCGTGTGCCGACGACTAATCGCACCCCTTCTTCAAAGAGCGCCTCGCCCTCTAACTGCGCCACACACCCCATGACGCCGATCAGCGGGCGCCGCCGCGCGCGCCGTACCTCGCCGATGCGCGTAAAGACCTTCTGCGCAGCCTTCTCGCGCACCGAACAGGTGTTGAAGAGCACCACGTCGGCCTCCTCTTCCCTGTCCGTCAGCTCATAGCCGGCAGCCCGCAACCGCGTCGCGGCGCGCTCCGTATCGGCCACATTCATCTGACAACCAAACGTTTCGATGTAGACTCGCTTCATCGCCCTAAAATATCCTTCTCCGCCCTCCGCTGCCTAGCGGGAAAGGGTAGAGTAGACTCGCCTCATCGCCCTAAAGTATAGCAGAAAGCGTCAACGTCTGCGCGCTTCTTCCAGCATCCAACGCGCCGTCGCGTGAGCTTCCGCGATATCCTCCGCCCCGATCAAACGCGCAAGCTCCCCGATGCGCTCCTCCCAACCCAATCTGCGCACGGCGACCTCGGTCCTTCCACCACGCACGCGCTTGGCGACGACGAAATGGTGATCGGCAAAACGCGCGATCGCCGCCTGATGCGTCACGCACAGAATCTGCTGCCGAGTCGCCAGCTCGCGCAGACGCTGGCCCACCGCTTCGGCGACCCGCCCGCCAATCCCCGCGTCGATCTCATCGAAGACGAGCGTTCCAGAACCCGCAGCGCAACATACGGTCAACAAAGCCAGCATCAGACGCGAGAGCTCGCCGCCGGAAGCGACCTCCCCCAGCGCGCGCGCCGGCTCGCCCGGATTGGCGGCGAGCAGGAATTCCGCGCGATCCGCTCCGAACGCCGAATAATACCCCTCTGCCCCAGGCTCGGCCGTTCGCAGCTCGACTTGAAACCGCGCGTGCTCCATCGCCAGCGCGCCGAGTTCGCGGGCGACGCGCTGGGCTAAGCGCGGCGCCGCGCCGCGCCGCGTCGCGCTCAACTGCGCAGCGGCCTCAGCATAACGCGCCTCTACCGCCTCCAACTCGCGCTGTAGATCTTCTCGCCTTCGGTCCGTTTCGATGAGCGATGCGCGCCTTTGTCGAAGCTGCGCGGCAACCTCTGCGAGCTCGTCGAGCGACACCCCGTGACGTCGCTTCAACCGCTCGAGCGATGCCAAGCGCTCCTCGAGCGCCGCCAAACGTTCCGGCGAGAAATCGAGCGCCGCCAATCTGTCGCGAATCGTCTCGGCAGCCTCCGCGATCAGAGCCGATGCCTGCTCCAGGTCACCTAAAACGGCGGCCAAACGCGCGTCCAAGTGGCGCACGCGCTCCAGCCGCCGCCGCGCCGCCCCAAGCAGCGCCAACGCGCTGCGATCCCCCTCGTAAAGCTCAAGATAGGTCTCCGCCCCGAGCGTTTGTAGTTCCTCGGCGGCGACAAGCAGAGCGCGCTCCGCTTCAAGTTCCCGCTCCTCGCCAGCGCGCGGCGCGACCCGCTCTATCTCGGCCAGTTGGAACTCTATGAACTCCCGCTCGCGTTCACGCTCCCGCCGATCCCGCTCCAGATCATCCAAAGCCTGTCGGATCTCGCGCCGTCGCGTATATAAAGAGGCGATCGCGCGACGTAGATCATCGCTGTCGGCAAAGGCGTCCAATAGCTCCGTATGCGTGCGCAGCGATTGTAAGGTCTGCTGCTCGCCCTGCCCATAGATCTCGGCGAGCAGCGGTTGCAGACGACGAACGAGCGCCAGCGAAGCGCTCTGCCCATTGATCAAGACCCGACTGCGACCGCCTGCCTGGATCTCGCGTCTGATGAGTAATTCATCATCCCATTCGATCTGCTCCTCGGCGAGCGCGCGAGCGATCGCCTCAGATTCGCTTACGGCGAAAACCCCTTCGACGACCGCCAGCCGGGCTCCGGCGCGCACGACGCCCGTTTCGGCCCGCCCGCCGAGCAGTAAGCCGAGCGCATCGACGATGATCGATTTTCCAGCGCCCGTCTCACCCGTCAGGAGATTGAGTCCGTCGCCGAGCTTGAGCTCGAGGTCGCGGATGATCGCGAAGTCGGCGATGTGAAGGGACTTTAACATGAAAGGTTCCGTTAATTGAGAATTTACATTTAAACCCTTACTTCAAGATCCCTTTGCGACTCCCCGAGTCGATCCTTCACGGCGATTATTAGGTCTCGAGCCGTAAATTATAAACGAAGAAGGGGCCTTCTATGGAGCCCACTTGACCGCGCGCCATAAGCCCGGTTACTATCCCGCATCGACTTTGAAAGGGGAGCGTTCTATGTCCTTCAATAAGATCATCATCGTCGGCAATTTGGGGCGCGACCCCGAGTTGCGCTACACGCCGCAGGGGACGCCCGTCTGTAATTTTACGGTCGCGACCAACGAGCGGCGGCGCAACCCGGCTGGCGACCCTCAGGATATCACCACATGGTTTCGCGTCACCCTCTGGGGTCGGCAGGCCGAAACGGCAGCCAAATATCTGACCAAGGGGCGCCCTGTCTACGTCGAAGGCCGCCTGCGGGTCGAAGAGTGGACCGACCGCGAGGGGCGCGCCCGTTACACGCTCGAGGTCCAAGCCACAGACCTGCAGTTTATCGGCAGCCGCCCCGAGGAGGAGCCCTTCCCCCGCGCGGCGGAAGACGCCGCCGAGGGCGAAGAAGGCGAAGCGATCGCGGACGAAGATATCCCCTTCTAGCTCGATGTCGGCGCGCCGACATCGAGCCATACCCCGAGCGCCCGCAACCGCTCGTAACGACGCGCCACGCGCGTCGCCGCGTCGAGCCGCGCCTGCTCTTCGAGCGCCTCTTCGAGCGCCTCGGCCAACAGATGGGCCGTTTCGTCGGCCGAACGGTGCGCCCCTCCGGCGGGCTCCGCGACGATGCGATCGATTATCCGGAAGCTTAACAGATCCTGCGCCGTCAGCCGCAACGCCTCGGCCGCACGCGGCGCCTCCGCGGCGTCCTTCCAAAGGATCGCCGCACACCCCTCGGGCGAGATCACCGAATAGATGGCGTTCTCCAACATGAGCACATAATCGCCCACGCCTATCCCCAAAGCCCCGCCCGATCCGCCTTCGCCGATCACCGCGACGACTAAGGGGACGCGCAGACGGGCCATCTCGCGCAGATTGACGGCGATCGCCTCGGCCTGCCCGCGCTCCTCCGCATCCACCCCCGGGTACGCCCCCGGCGTGTCGATCAACGAGACGACGGGACGCCCGAACTTCTCCGCGAGCCTCATCGCGCGCAAAGCCTTCCGGTACCCCTCGGGCTTGCTCATCCCGAAATTTCGCCGCCGTCGCTCATCCGTGTCGCGCCCCTTCTGTTGGGCGATGACCATGACGGGTCTTCCGCGGAAAAGGGCCGGCCCGCACAGGAGCGCTGGATCATCGGCAAATCGCCGATCGCCATGCAGCTCCGTAAACCCCTCAAACATGCGCGCGATCAGGTCGCACGCTTGGGGTCGCTCCGGATGGCGCGCCAACTGCACACGCGTAAACGCACTCGTCTCCATCATCTCCCATTGGCCGCACGCCATTCTAAACGGCAGCCCAAACGCTCCAGCTCGCGCTCCAACTCCACTCCCCCGCGCACGCGCACGGGCGTGCGCGCCAGAACGCGCGCGCGACCATCGACCTCCATCTCTATTAATACCTCGCACTCGCCCTTATGTCCATGTAACACGCGCAGCAGCTCTTCGAGCCAGCCCCCCGGCGGCAAATCCGGCAGACGGCAGATGAGCGCGCGCGCCAAACGCTTCGGCGCCTCATCCAACCTCTCCAGCTCGTCGACGATGAGCGTCGCTCCGCTCTCCTCCCCCGTCTCGAGGCGCCCGCGCGCCAGAACCGCCACATCGTTCGCCAAAAGCGCCCGAAAGCGCGCGTACCACTCAGGCCACAACACGCAACGCAAACGCCCCGACTGATCCTCCAACCGAAAAAGCGCAAAGCGCTCGCCGCGCTTCGTCGTGCGCACCTGCAGTTCAGTGATGATCCCACAGATGCTAGCCACCCCCTCGCGCGTCGCCGCCTCGGCGATGCTGACGCAGCCGAGCGATGACGGATCGTATCCATCCAACGGATGGCCCGTCACGTAGAAACCGAGCGCCTCCTTCTCCGCCGCGAGCAACTGCGCGGGCGACCACGCTTCTGCCGGCAATAGCTCCTCCTCGTGCTCCGCCTCGCCGAACAGACCGCTCTGCCCCGTCTCCGAGGCCCGCTGCGCGCGCGCCGCAACGGCCAACGCGCGCTCGATCGTCGCCATCAAGCGCGCGCGCCGCTCATGGGCCGAGCCCGAAGGGGCCAAACAGTCGAGCGCGCCCGCGCCGATCAAACTCTCGAGCGTCCGTCGATTGAGCGAACGCACCCGCGAGGCGAAATCGAAGAGCGAACGGAAGGGACCACGCGCGCGCGCCTCGATGATCGCCTCGACGCTCGCCTGCCCGAGCCCTTTGATCGCCGCCAGACCGTAGCGTATAGCCCGGTCGCGCAGAGGCGTAAAGCCGGCCCCGCTTTCGTTAACGTCCGGCGGCAAGAGCCTGATCCCTTGCTCGCGCAACTCCTTCGCATATTTGAGGACCTTGGCCGTGTCTTCAGCCTCGTTCGAGAGGACCGCCGCGTAGAAATGCTCCGGATAGTGCGCCTTCAGATAGGCCGTTTGAAACGCCAGATAGGCATAGGCGACCGAGTGGCTGCGATTGAAGCCATAATCGGCGAATTGGGCCATGAGCTGGAAGATCTGCTCCGCTTTGGCCTCGGGAATGCCGCGCGCGATGCAGCCGCGCACGAACTTCTCGCGATGGCGCGCCATCTCTTCGCGCTTCTTCTTCCCCATGGCGCGCCTCATCAGATCGGCCTCGCCCAAGCTGTAACCGGCCAGCTGCTGCGCAAGCTGCATGATCTGCTCCTGATAGACGATGATGCCGTAAGTGTTCGCCAAAATCCCCTTCATCTGCGGAACGATGTAGCGCACGGCCCGTTCGCCGTGGTGGCGCGCGATGAAATCCTCGACCATGCCGCCGTCGAGCGGCCCCGGGCGATAAAGGGCGTTGAGCGCAGCCAGATCCTCCAGGTTCTTCGGCTTAAGGCGGCGGCAGATCTCCTGCATGCCGGGCGATTCGAACTGGAAGATGGCCTCGGTCCGCCCTTCGGCAAACAGCCGCATCGTGGCGGGATCGTCCGTCGGGATGCGACTCCAGTCGATCTCGATATTAAGCGATTGCTTTATACTCTTTATGCAATCGCTTATAATCGTCAGCGTCGTCAGCGCCAGAAAGTCCATCTTCAAGATCCCGGTCCGCTCCAGATCCGCCATCGCATACTGCGTCGTCCGCTCCCCGCGCGGGCTGACCGCCACCGGCACAAGCTCCTCCAGCGGGCGCGGCGCGATCACCACTCCAGCCGCGTGAACCGATGAATGGCGCGCGCAGCCCTCGAGCCGCTGCGCCAGATCGATCAGCTCGCGCACGCGCGCATCGCTTTCGACCGCCTCGCGCAGTTCCGGCACCTGCTCGAGCGCCTGCGCGATCGAAACGTTGCGCCCGCGCACCGGCGGCGGGATCATCTTGGCGATCCGTTCGACCTCCGCATAGGGCATCTCCAAAGCGCGCCCGACATCCTTGACGACGGCGCGCGAGGCGAGCGTCCCGAAGGTTATGATCTGGCAGACCGAATCGTGCCCGTAGACTTGTGCCACGTGCTCGATGACGCGCTCGCGCCCGCGCACGCAAAAGTCTATGTCTATGTCGGGCATCGTGACCCGTTCCGGGTTCAAAAAACGCTCGAAGAGCAGATCGTACTGCAGCGGATCGACATCCGTGATCTCCAGACAATAGGCGACCAAAGATCCAGCTGCCGACCCGCGCCCCGGCCCCACTGGGATGGCGTTCTCTCGCGCGTAGCGCACGAAATCCCAGACGATGAGAAAATAGCTGGCAAACCCCATCTGCCGGATGATCGCCACTTCGCGCGATAGGCGCTCCTGATACTCGGCCAGCGTGTGCCGCAACTCGCCGCGCGCAATCAGCGGCTCCCACACCGTCCGGCGGCGACGCTCATAACCGTCCCGCACGACCTCCTCGAAATACTCCTCGACGCTCCGCCCATCCGGCACGGGATAGAGGGGAACGTGGTTTATCCCCTGCGGCAGCTCAAGCTCACACCGCTCGGCGATGCGCAGGCTGTTCTCCAGCGCCTCGGGCAGCTCCCCGCCCCAGATGGCCCACATCTCTTCAGGGCTGCGGACGTAAAAGTCCTGCGCTCCGTAGCGCAAGCGGTGCGGGTCGTTGACGGTCTTCCCCGACCCTATGCAAAGCAGTATGTCGTGCGCCCGCGCGTCCTCCGGGCGCAGATAGTGCGCGTCATTGGTCGCCACAAGCGGCAGGCGCGTCCGCCGCGCCAGCTCGACGATCCGACGGTTCGCCTCGCGCTGCAACTCCATCTCGTGCTCTTGAACCTCCAAGTAGAAGTTGCCGCGCCCCAGTATCTCTTCGAACTCGTGCGCCGCCAGACGCGCCTCCTCTTCCTTGTCTTGCAGCAACAGCGCGGGGACGACCCCCGATAGACAGGCCGAGAGGCCGATCAACCCGCCGCTATAGCGGGCGAGCAACTCGCGATCGATTCGCGGCTTGCGATAAAACCCTTCCGTGTACGCGCGCGAAACCAACCGCACGAGGTTGTGATACCCCTCCAAGTCCTTCGCCAAAAGGACCATGTGATGGAGCTTCTCGCCCGGCTGCGGCGCGCGGCGGTCGCCGCGCGTATAGTAGACCTCGCAGCCTATGATCGGCTTGATGCCGTGCTCGCGCATCGTGTGGTAGAAGGAGATCGCGCCGAACAGGTTGCCGTGGTCCGTGATGGCGCAAGCCCGCATCCCCAGTTCGGCGATGCGCCGGGCGAGCGGTTTGATCTGATTGGCCGCGTCCAGCAGACTATAATCGGTGTGCAGATGCAGGTGGACGAAATCGCGCATCTTGGGATGCCTCCGAAAGAGCGCCACACTATATCACGAGGCGCGCGAAGAGCGCGACTCAAGATCTAGTGGGAGCGCCTCTCGGTCCCCCCCAAAAGCGCGGACGACTTGAATTTGGCCGAAGGATCGGAGAATAAGCTTGAAGGTTTTCACATGACACTATTCCCACTCGATCGTGCTCGGCGGCTTCGAGCTTATGTCGTAAACGACGCGATTGATCCCTCGCACCTCGGCCACCAAGCGCCGGCTGATCTCCGCGAGAACCTCGTGCGGCAATCGCGCCCAATCGGCCGTCATCCCGTCGACGCTCGTCACCGCGCGCACGGCCAACACGCGCTCATAAGTCCTCTCATCGCCCATAACCCCCACGGTCGAAACGGGCAGCAGGACGGCGAACGCCTGCCATAACTCGTCGTATAGCCCGGCGCGGCGAATCTCCTCCTCGAGAATGCGATCGGCCGCGCGCAGAATCCGCACGCGCTCCTCCGTCACCTCGCCGATGATCCGCACAGCTAGCCCAGGTCCGGGAAAAGGGTGCCGCCCTAAAAGCTCCTCCGGCAGACCAAGCTCCCGCCCGACGGCCCGCACCTCATCTTTAAAGAGTTCCCTTAAGGGTTCGAGCAAACGCAAGTTCAAACGCTCCGGCAGACCGCCAACGTTATGGTGCGTCTTGATCACCGCCGACGGGCCGCGCACCGAAACCGATTCGATCACGTCCGGATAGAGCGTCCCCTGGACCAGAAACTCCGCCCCGCCGATCCGCCGCGCCTCCTCCTCGAAGATCTCGATAAATAGGTGGCCGATCAGACGGCGCTTTAACTCCGGATCTATAACCCCTTGCAGTCTCTCCAGAAATCTATCGCCAGCGGCCACCGTTCGCAGATTTAACCTTAAGCGATTCTTGAACCAATCCTCGACCCGCTCCCGCTCCCCATCGCGTAAAAGCCCAGTATCGACGAAGATACAGGTCTGCCGCTCACCTATCGCTTGATGGACGAGCGCGGCCGCAACGGCCGAATCGACCCCGCCAGAAAGAGCGCAGATCGCCCGCCCGCGCTCGCCTACCGCCTCCCTGATCCGCTCCACCTGCGCGCCGATCACTGCCGCCGGCGACCAATCGGCGCGCGCTTGACAGATGTCGATGACGAAGTTGCGCAGCAGATCGCGCCCGTGCGCCGTGTGCGCCACCTCGGGATGGAACTGGACGCCGAATAAGCAATTGCTTAAATCCTCGATCGCATTAAGCGCTTCATCCGTCGTCGCCGTCACCCGCCCCCCAGGCGGCACGCGCCGCACCCTGTCCCCATGGCTCATCCAAACGTCGAACTCCCGCGGAAGCCCCTTAAATAAAGGGCTGTCATCCGCTACGACCCGCAATCGCGCCCGCCCGTACTCGCGCGCCGGCGCCGCCTCAACCTCCCCGCCTAACTCCTCGACCATCACCTGCAGCCCATAACATATCCCGAGCACAGGGACCCTCAACTCTTGCCACCCTTTGGGCGGGCGCGGTGATTCCGCGCGATAGACCGAAGCCGGGCCGCCCGAAAAGATCAGCCCCTTCGGCGCGCGCGCGGCGATCTCCTCTATCTTCGCGCTGTACGGCAATATCTCGCAGTACACGCCCAATTCGCGCACGCGCCGCGCGATCAACTGCGTGTACTGCGACCCAAAATCCAATATGATCACCGTGTCATGTCGCACCATCTTCTCTTGCTTGAAACCGATCTCCCTTCGCTATTTGTCCCCTTCCTTTCTGTTCCCTTCTATTATCGGACGCTAATCAACGGCCCCGCCTCAGTCTGATTCGCCGCGCGCCGCAACCCGCTCCCCTCCCACGCGCCGCCGTAAACCGCTCGCCAAACGCGCGCTTACCCCCCACAGCGCATACCCTAATGCCGCCCCCAGCAAAATGTAGCGCGAATAGAACCAGATCAAAGCGCTCGCCGCCGCCAGCGTCAAGATCAACACGCGCGCGCTCAGACGCCTCACGCCCGCCCCCTTGAAACTCGGATAGCGTATCGTGCTCACCATCAGCCCCGCCAACGCCGCCAATAGCCCCATCAACAACCATCCAAGAGTCCGCGCACTCTCAGGCTCGTACACGACAAAAGGGCTCGGCGTGAAATGGACCAACGCAGCGATCACCCCGGCTGCCGCCGGGATCGGGAGCCCGACAAAGCTGCGCCGGTCAGGCCGCCCCTCGCCCGCACGCATCGCCTGTACGTTGAATCGCGCCAAACGAAAAGCCCCACAGACCAAATAGATGAAAGAGAAGAACCACCCCCATTTGTACCCGTCGCTCCCCTCGGCGAAGGCCGCCCCATACCCCCAGGTGTAGGCTAAGACCGCTGGCGCGATCCCGAAAGTCAACACGTCAGCCATCGAATCGAGCTGAATCCCAATCTGCGTCGTCGTCCGCGTCATGCGCGCGATCCGCCCATCCAAAGCGTCAAATAAGACGGCCCACCCTATCGCCCGCGCCGCATTGTCGAACTGCTCGACCGCCCGTCGTAACTCCTCTCCCCCCTCGCCGATCGCCCGAAAGCCGCGCAAAGAGTTGATAACGGCGAAATACCCCAACCATATGTTCGCCGCCGTAAATATCGAAGGGATCAAATATAACCCCTTGCGCAGCCCGCGCCGCTCCTCGCTCATCACTTCAACCTCCCGATGACCGTCTCCCCGCCGCGCACGCGCGCGCCGACGCTGATCTCAATTTCGACCGCCGCTGGAAGAACAAGCTCCGTGCGCGACCCGAAACGGATCAACCCGATCCGCTCGCCCCGCTCGACTCGATCGCCAGCCCGCTTCCAACAGACGATCCGCCGCGCCACCACCCCGGCGATCTGCTTGCAAACAACGCGCACCCCCTCGCCTTCGATCGTCAGCCTGTTCTGCTCGTTCGCCTCGCTCGCCTCGTCGCGCGTCGCGATCATAAATCGCCCCGGCCTGTAGCTGACATCCGTCACCACCCCGGCGATCGGCGCGCGATTGATGTGCACATCGAAGAGCGAAAGGAAGATGCTCACCACCGTCCCATCCGCCCCCCGCTCGACCTTCACCACCTTCCCGTCCGCCGGAGCGACGATCACCCCAGCCTCGCGCGGCGGATGGCGCTCCGGATCGCGGAAGAAAAAGGCCATCGCCCCGCTCAACACGAGACAGACCCCGCCCGCCAATCCCATCCCCAACCAGATCAGTGCCGCCCCCGCCATTAATGGCGCGATGACAAAAGGAACTCCCTCTCTCGCTATCATACCGAAACGGGGGCCCGTTTGCGCCCCCGTCCTTCTCCACCTCCCTGTTTTGCGCTCTTCAGTGCGCACGCTCCTGCGCCTTCTGATAGCGCAAGATGATCGCGTGCATCTGATCCTTGATCGCTAGCTTCTTCTTCTTCAACGTGATCTCCTCAAGCTGCTCCTCGTCGCTCGGGAACGGCAAGGCCGCCAGCTCGCTCAAACGCTCCTCATAGCGCCTGTGCTCGCGCGCTAACTCGCGAAACTCCGGATCGATCCGCATCAACTCCTCCCGCAGACGTTCCGTCTTGTCCATCAGCAGCCTCCTCGTCTGTTTGATTGACCCTCTGCGGCGATGGTAGCCCAAAGCGCGCAATCTAATCAAGCCCCTCCCCTCTCCGCACGGATGGCCCTCCGATAACGAAATGTTTCTGCGAAAAATCGAGGCCCTTTCGTCTCCACCAACCCATCAGAATGTTCGCCCTCAAGGGATTATGTTTCCGCACATCAGCAGCGCATCCTCGACCGGCCCGCTGTAATAATCGCGCCGTCGCCCAACCACCTTGAGCCCGAACCGCTCATACAGCCGCCGCGCCGCCGTGTTCGAAGCCCTCACCTCCAAAACCACCCGACGCGCTCCGCGCTCGGCGGCCCGCCCCAGCAGCGCGCTAAACAACGCATGCCCCACGCCGCGCTGACGCCACCGCCCCCCAACGGCGAAGTTCAACACTTCGACTTCATCGGCCACAACGCGCCCGACGATGAACCCACAAACCTCCCCTCCCTCACGCGCGACCAGGAAGACCACCCCAGACCGGCTCGCCTCCTGCCTCAGCGCGCGCTCCCCCCAGCGACTTACCCCGGCTTCGCGCTCTATCTGCCCAATCGCCTCCCAATCCCCTTCCCGCACCGCATCGATCAACATCAACGTCCCCACTTCAACTCCGCATCGGCTGGCCGCACGTAAAGAGGGCGTAGCGCCACCCCCACCCGCGCTAAACGCGCGACGGCAGATGCTAGCTCCGGCACGCCCTCGGCCAATGTCCACGCTCCCGTCTCCCCTCTCCTCCCCTCGCGCCACCTCAACCCGCGCTCAGCGGCCGCCTGCGCCAATTCCTGTCTCAACGCGCGCGCCCCCTCGCCGGCCCACACTAACCCTTCGGGCCAACTCTCGCGCTCGAGCAACGCCGACGGCGTCAAATAGACCGGATCGCCCATCTCCTCTACAGCCTCCCGGCCGACCCTCAATAGCTGACAGAAGAGTTCACGACGCCCCGCCGGCAGCACGACGCAAACATGATCGCCTGGTCCACCCTCCGCATACGCCACCGCCCATAACGTCGGCACACCGACCGCCGGACGCCCAGAGGCGCGCGCCAACGCCCGCACCGTCGCCAACCCCGCCCGTAACCCCGTAAAACTCCCTGGACCGATCGCCGCCGCGAAAAGGTCCACTCCACTTAGATCGATTCGGCCCGCGCGCAATACTTCATCGATCGCTACAAGTAACGTCGCCGAAGCCTCGCGCTCGCCCAACACTTTGCGCGCACAGACATCCTCATCTCTGACCAAAGCGACGCTTCCGCGCCGCGTCGCAGTCTCGATCGCCAAAATCAAGCTCATCGTTAAAGCGCCTCTCGTCGTACTCCATCGCTCGCTTCCACAAGATAAACGCGCGCAGCGCGCCCAGTCCGTCGCTCATACTCGGCGCGGACGTAAGCGCTGAAATCCGCGACCGCATCCCCGCGCACGAGAACCACCGTGCTTCCGCCGAACCCTCCGCCCGTCATGCGGGCGCCCCATACGCCATCGTGCGCGCGCGCGATCTCCACCATCAAATCCAACTCCTCGCAGCTTACCTCGTAATCATCGCGCAAAGAGTCGTGCGAAAGGTTCATCAAGTGGCCGAACGCCTCGACCTCCCCACGCTCGAGCGCCGCCGCCGCCGCCAACGTCCGCGCGTTCTCCGCCACCACGTGACGACATCGCCGCCTGATGGGCTCCGGCAGACGCGCCTCGTATCTCCTGAACTCATCCATCCCGACATCGCGCAGCGCATGTACCCCGGGCAAATGTCGCCTCAGCAGCTCGACGCCGCGCTCGCATTCCGCGCGCCGTAAGTTGTACTCGGTCCCGGCAAGCTCGTGCTTTACGCCCGTGTCGCAGATTACCACCGCCGCCCGCTCGATCCGAAAAGGGATGTATCTCACCTCCAAAGATCGGCAGTCGATCAACATCGCATGCCCGGCCCGCCCCAAAGCGACCGTCAACTGGTCCATTATCCCGCACAGGTTCCCCACGTACTCGTGTTCGACCCATTGCCCAATGCGCGCGAGCTCCTCTTTCCCGATCTCATGATCGTTCAACTGGGCTAAGGCGAAGCCAACCCCTACCTCTAATGCCGCCGACGAAGAGAGCCCCGCCCCGATCGGAATTTCCGACCCGATCACAAGATCCGCCCCTTGCAACCCTCCACATCGCTCGTCCAATGCGCGCGCCATCCCCTCGATATAATCGGACCATCCACCGCGCCGCGCCCGCCCTCGCTCGTTTAGATCGAGCTCCCCCTCCTCGGCGAAATCCAGCGAGTGAACGCGTATGCGCCTATCGGGCCGCGCGCGCCCCCCAATCCACGTTCGCCGCTCGATCGCCATCGGCAACACGAACCCTTCATTGTAGTCCGTATGCTCGCCGATCAGATTAACGCGCCCCGGCGCGCTAAATAATAAGGGCTCTTCACCATAAAGAGCCCTAAACTTCGCGATCACTGACCGTCCGTCATGCGACATCGGCTCACTCCGACCCATCGAACGCTTCGATCCGCGCGCGTAACTCAGCCGCCTTCTCCTCCGCTAACGTGTCGTTGATGAACATGCCCGCCCCGATCTCGCTCCCCGCCAGATACTTCAACTTGTCCGCCGCACGCATCGGCGGATAGAACTCTATGTGAAAATCGTAGTAGCTGTAGTCGCCCCCATCGCTCGGACGCCCATGAAGCGCCATCACGTACGGGAAAGAGCGCGCAAATAGTCGGTCAAATCCGACCAACAACCGCTTCAATACCCGCGCCAACTCGCATCGCTCCTCCGCGCTCAAATCCGTCAACGCCTCAACATGACGCTTCGCGTAGATGTGCGTCTCGTATGGCCAACGCGCAAAAAATGGGATGCATGCAACGAAACGCTCCCCCTCCAAAACTACCCGTCGCCCGTCACGCAACTCCTCGGCGACGATGTCGGCGATCAGATTCCGCCCGGTCCGCTCGCGATGCGCTCGCGCTCGTTCGAGCTCCCGCGCGATGATCGGCGGAATGAACGGATAACCGTAGATCTGCCCGTGCGGATGATGGAGCGTAACCCCGATCTCCTCGCCTTTGTTCTCGAAGATGTAAACGTAGCGCACGTAGTCGAGCCCATCCAACTCCGCAAACCGATCCGCCCAAACCCGAATCAGTCGCTCGATCTGGACGATCGATCCCTCGGCCAGCGTCGTCGTGTGCCGCGGCGTGTACAACACGACCTCGCAAACGCCTTGCGCCGGACGCACACGATAAAGCTCCGACCCCTCGACCGCCGGCGCTGGCGGCTCGCGCCGCAAACTCGGAAACTTGTTCTCGAAGACGACGATCTCGTAATCCGGCGCCGGCACCTCCGTCCTAAAACCGCCCTCACGCGTCGGACAGAGCGGACAAAAATCCGGCGGCGGTAAGAACGTTCGCTCCTGCCTGTGCGTCGCCGTCGCCACCCACTCGCCAAGAAGCGGGTTCCACCTCAGCTCTGACACGCCCTCTCCTCTTCGCCTCCCCTCTTCTCCTCTTCGTCCGCGAAACTGTAGAAGATCAAGTAGCGCCCGTCCTCTAGTCGCACCCTCTCCTTCCTCATGGGAACCTCCTAACCCTTGCGCCCGCGCAAAAGCTGGTCCGCCACCACCCCGATCAAAATCACCGCCCCCATCACCGCGAAGTTGAGCGAGCTCGGAATGCCCAGCAGATTCACCAGATTCTGCAGCACCTGCAATAACGCCGTCCCCACCAGTATCCCAACCACAGACCCTTCGCCCCCGCGCAAGCTACACCCGCCCAGCACCGCTGCCGCAATCGCATATAGCTCAAAAAAATTTCCGTGCGACGAGGGCGAGATCGAGTTCGTGTAGAAGGCGAAGATGATCCCCGCCAACCCGGCCAGAAAGCCGGAGATCACATAGGCGCTTGCGATTATCAGACGCGTGTCGATCCCCGAGTACCGCGCCGCCTCCTCGTTCCGCCCTACCGCAAACAGATACCGCCCGTAGACCGACCGGTGTAGCACAACCCACATCACCGCGCTCAGCGCAATCAGAAGCACAAACGGCGTCGGAACGCCCCATACCTCCCCCGTCGCCAACTCGTGTAGCCACTCGAAACCTTTCGCGCTCCCAAACCCCTTCGTCTCGTCCTGCGCGATAAAACGCGCTAGCCCGCGATAGAACAGCAACCCGCAAAGCGTCACGATGAAAGCCTGTATCCGCCAATACGCGATCAAAAAGCCGTGGATCGCCCCCAGCCCCGCCCCAATCGCTAAAGCGACCACCACCACAAAGGCCGGCGGCCACCTCCATTCCACCAGCATGATCGATAACAACACGCCTAATAACGCTAATATCGAGCCGACCGATAGATCTATCCCGCCCGTGATGATCACCACGCCAAGCCCCAAACTGAGTATCCCGAACGCCCCAATCAGCCGACTCATGTTCTGTAAATTGGTCGGCGTCAAAAAGCGCGGATTGATCGCCGCCACGATCGCACACAACACCACTAAAAGAACGAATGTTCCCAGCTCCTTCTTCATCTCTCACTCTCGCCTGAATTCTTACTTTCGCACAGAGAACTTGTAAACGGTCGTCTGCCTGTACCGCTGGCCCGGACGAAGCACCGTCGAAGGGAAGTTCGGCTTGTTCGGAGAATCGGGGAAATGCTGCGCCTCCAAACAGAAAGCGCCGCGCCGCTGATACGCCTGGCCGCCCTTGCCGCGCACGCCGTCAAGAAAATTGCCCGTGTAAAACTGTATCCCCGGCTCAGTCGTATAGACCTCTAAAACGCGCCCGCTCCTCGGCTCGACGACCCGCGCCGCCAAGCGAAGCGTGCCGCTCCTTCCGTTTAGCACGAAATTGTGGTCGTAGCCGCGCCCGAACTCCAACTGCTCATCCCGCGCCTCGATCCGCGCCCCGATCCTCATCGGGCGCCGAAAATCGAACGGCGTCCCCTCGACGCTCCGCAACTCCCCAGTCGGTATCAGCCCGCGATCGACCGGCGTGAAACGGTCCGCCGCAATCATCACCTCATGGCCGAGAACGTCGCCATGCCCCGCCCCGGCGAGATTGAAATAAGCGTGGTTCGTCAGGTTGATGACCGTCGCTTTGTCGGTCGTCGCTTCGTAGTCGATCACCAATCCGCCATCGGCCCTCAACCTATAAGTCACGTTGACCGTCAAATTCCCCGGATACCCTTCTTCGCCATCCCGACTCACATAGCTCAGCCGCAGCCCGACCTCCCCCTTCCCCTTGATCTCTTCGGCCCGCCAGACCTTCTTGTCGAATCCTTCAATCCCACCGTGTAAATGGTTCTCACCGTCGTTCTGCGCCAACTTGTACTCAACCCCATCCAAAGTGAATCGCCCGCGGGCGATCCGATTGGCATAGCGCCCGATGATCCCCCCGAAATACGCCCGATCGCTCAAATACTCGGCCAAACTGTCGTAACCTAAGACGATATCCTCCACGCGCCCGCTCCTATCGGGGACCCGCACCGCGACGATGCGCCCACCGTAATTTGTGATCTCGACCTCCACGCGCCCGTTCTTGAGCGTGTAAAGATCGACCTCACTCCCATCAGCCGTCCGCCCGAACGACCTCTTCGTCAACTCTTGCGCCGCCACGCTCCCTCCGCCAATCAGCATCGCTAAAAGGATCGTTACAAGCCTCCTCATCCGTCATCGCCCCCTATTCACTCCTAGTTCGCTTGCCCGACAGCTAACCTCATGATCGCTTCCTCGCAACACTCGTCGCGTCCCAAAACTCCCATCAACCGCCCCTCGTGCATCACCGCGACGCGGTCGCTGACGTTCAGGATCTCCTCCATCTCCGAAGAGATCATCAGAATCGCGACGCCCGATTCGGCCAACTGCCGCATCAACTCGTAAATCTCCGCCTTCGCCCCAACATCAATCCCCCGCGTCGGCTCGTCAAAGATCAGCACGCGCGGCTCCAGCGCCAGCCACTTCGCCAACACGACCTTCTGCTGGTTCCCGCCGCTCAAAGCGCTCACCCACGTCTCTACGGATGGCGCTTTGACGTTCAACCGGCGACAGATCTCCGTCGCTGAATGCCGCTCGCGCGCCAACGCGATCAACCCGGCTCGCGCATAACGCTCTACCGCCGGCAAGGTCACGTTCTCGCGAATCGTCGCTTCGAGAATCAACCCCGTCCGCCGCCTATCTTCGGGCACCAAATAGATCCCGTGCCGTATGGCATCCCGCGGCGAACGGATCGCGATCTCCTCGCCCGCAAGCCGCACACGCACGCCATCCTGTGCGGCGCCGATGCCGAAGATCGCCTCCGCCACATCGGTCCGCCCAGCTCCCACTAACCCGGCAAGACCGAGGATCTCCCCCTTGCCGATCTCAAACGAAACCCGCTCGCGCGGATAACGCGCCGTGCGCAGATCCTTCACGACGAAATACCCCGGCTCGATCTTGACCCTCGGATGCTGATAGTAGTTCTCCAGCTCGCGCCCAACCATCATCCGCACCATGCGCTCGTGCGTGATCTCATCCCGCTCTAAAACCCCAACCCGTTCGCCGTCGCGTAAAACGATGACCCGGTCCGCGATCCGCTCAACTTCATTCAAACGATGCGAAATGTAGATGATCGCCACCCCCTGCCGGCGCAACTCCAGAACCACCTCGAGCAGCCGCTCCGTCTCCTGCAACGTCAAGCTCGAGGTCGGCTCGTCCATGATCAAGATGCGCGCCTTGAGCGATAGCGCCTTGGCGATCTCCACCATCTGCCGCTGCGCAATCGTCAACTCGCTGAGCGGCGTCGTGCTCCTAATCCCCACCCCTAAACGGCGCAGATGCTCCTCCGTCTCCTCCTGCATGCGCTTGCGATCGAGCAGACGCAAGAAACCGCCGCGCACCGGTTCGCGCCCTAGAAAGACGTTGCCCGCTACATCTAAATTGTCGAGCACGTTCAACTCTTGATGGATGAAGCTGATCCCATACCGAATCGCGTCCGAAGCCGAACGCATCACAACCGCTTTGCCGTCGATCAGAATCTCGCCCGCATCCGGCGCGAGGATGCCGCCCAAGATCTTCATCAATGTCGATTTGCCCGCCCCGTTCTCGCCAATCAGCGCGATCACCTGCCCCGCTTGGAGCGTCAAATCAACACCCTTGAGCGCATGCACCCCGCCGAAACGCTTCTCTATCCCGCGCATCTGCAACACCGGCACCGCCTCGGGCCTTACATCCACTTCCCGCGCCGCTCGTTGCGCCTCAACCCTCCGCACCGAAACGCTCATCGTTGCTCGCTCCGTCCGCGCAGTTGATTGATTCTTTTGATGAACTCCTCAACGTTCTCCCGCTTGACCACCAACGTCGGAATGAAGACCTGCTTGCTCGCCGGTATCACCCCACGATTCCCATTCAATACCTCGCGCATCAACCGGATCGCCTGATACCCAAACTCATATGGCTGCTGCACCACCGTCGCATAGATCGCCCCGTCACGTACCCCAGCCAACGTCTCGTCCTCCTCATCGAAACAGACGATCTTCACCTGCCCAACCTTCCCAGCCTCACGCACCGCATTCAATATCGCCGGCCCATTGTAGCTCCATAACCCCACTAACCCCTTCACGTCAGGATACCTCACCAACGTGTCCGCAACGTTCGACTTCGCTCGTACGCGGTCTGTATCGTCCGTCCGCACGTCTATGATCTCGATGTTCGATCCACGCAATACCTCCTTAATGCCCTGCAAACGCTCCTGCGCATTGCGCGCATCGAGCTTCCCCACGAAGATCATGATGCGACCGCCATTTGGCAACGCCTCCTTGATCAACTCTCCAGCCTGCCGCCCAGCCGCCACATTGTCCGTCCCCACATAACAGGCCCGATCGCTCCGCGGCGCATCCGAATCCTGCGTGAAGACCAAAACCTGCCGCGCCACCTCGTTGATCATCTGCGTCTGGTTCTCCGGATCCACAGGACTGATCGCTATCCCATCCACACCCTTCGCCAATAGATCGTCCACTATCCGCTTCTGCTCCGCCGCCGTCCCGTCCGACGGAATCCGAAACTCCACCGTCACATCGTCAAACTCCTCATCGGCTCGCTCACACCCGCGCCGCGCGATCGTCCAAAAATCAGACGCATTGTTCGTCACAAAGGCTAAATGCTTGACGTTCGATCGCCTCCGCGCGCACGCGAAGAATGTTAGCGCCATACACAAACAAATCGCCATCCAAAGAATCTTGCTCCTCATCCGTCCTTCACCTCTCAATCTCGAATTTCACCCCGCTTGAACGCCCCCCTCTGCACCGCAGGGTCCGCGCATTATAATCTAATTCCGTCCGCGCAGTTGATTGATTCTTTTGATGAACTCCTCAACGTTCTCCCGCTTGACCACCAACGTCGGAATGAAGACCTGCTTGCTCGCCGGTATCACCCCACGATTCCCATCAATACCTCGCGCATCAACCGGATCGCCTGATACCCAAACTCATATGGCTGCTGCACCACCGTCGCATAGATCGCCCCGTCACGTACCCCAGCCAACGTCTCGTCCTCCTCATCGAAACAGACGATCTTCACCTGCCCAACCTTCCCAGCCTCACGCACCGCATTCAATATCGCCGGCCCATTGTAGCTCCATAACCCCACTAACCCCTTCACGTCAGGATACCTCACCAACGTGTCCGCAACGTTCGACTTCGCTCGTACGCGGTCTCGATCATCGGTGCGAACATCGACGATCTCAACCCGAGAACCGCTCAAACTCTCCTCGATCCCGCGCAATCTCTCGCGCGCGTTGCGTGTCTCCAATCGACCGACGAAGATCATGATGCGACCGCCATTTGGCAACGCCTCCTTGATCAACTCTCCAGCCTGCCGCCCAGCCGCCACATTGTCCGTCCCCACATAACAGGCCCGATCGCTCCGCGGCGCATCCGAATCCTGCGTGAAGACCAAAACCTGCCGCGCCACCTCGTTGATCATCTGCGTCTGGTTCTCCGGATCCACAGGACTGATCGCTATCCCATCCACACCCTTCGCCAATAGATCGTCCACTATCCGCTTCTGCTCCGCCGCCGTCCCGTCCGACGGAATCCGAAACTCCACCGTCACATCGTCAAACTCCTCATCGGCTCGCTCACACCCGCGCCGCGCGATCGTCCAAAAATCAGACGCATTGTTCGTCACAAAGGCTAAATGCTTGACCCTCCGACCAACCACACAACCGCCGAGCGATAGAAGGATCGCCAGTAGAATCGTTCGCCGGATGGCCCGTTTCGCGATGCGCATGCCAGAGAAGGATCCGTTTGTAGAGCTTACCCCGCCCCGATGCGCTAAATCATGAATCATAACCGCGCGGATGCGCAAGCTTCCACTCGTATGCCGTGCGAATGATCGTCTCCAGATCCCCATAACGCGGGCGCCAACCGAGAACCGTCCGCGCCCGCGTCGCATCGGCCACCAAACGCGACGGATCGCCCGGACGCCGTCCCTCGAACCTCACCTCGATCCGCTTGCCCGTCACGCGCCGCGCCGTCTCGATCACCTCGAGCACCGAATAGCCTTGCCCGTTGCCGAGATTGAAAGCATCGCTCGCGCCGCCCCGCCGCAAATAGTCGAGCGCGAGGATATGCGCCTCGCCTAAATCAGCAACGTGAATGTAATCGCGGATGCATGTGCCGTCGGGCGTCGGATAGTCGTTGCCATAGACGGCGACGTAAGGGAGCTGGCCTTCGGCGGCGGCGAGCACGTTCGGAATCAGATGAGTCTCCGGCTCGTGCACCTCACCGCAGCGACGGGTCGCGCCCGCCGCGTTGAAATAACGGAGCGCGACGAACCGAAAACCATACGCCCGATCATAGGCGCGCATGATCTGCTCCATCATCAGCTTGGACCAGCCGTAAGGATTGGTCGGCTGCTGCGGATGGTCTTCCGGGATCGGCACCTGCACGGGTTCGCCATACGTCGCACAGGTCGAAGAGAAGACCATCCGCTTGACGCCCTCGGCCAGCAGCGCATCGAGCAGCCGGAGCCCTTGCGCGACGTTGTTGCGAAAATAGCGCGCCGGATCCTCGACCGATTCGCCGACATAAGCGAGCGCCGCGAAATGTATGCACGACTCGACCCCGTGCTCACGCACGATGCGCCGGACGAGATCCTCATCGCCTATCTCGCCATGATAGAAAGGCACCTCCGCAGGCACCGCCCCGCGATGCCCCCGCGCCAGATCGTCGAGCACGATGACGCGCTCGCCGCGCTCGCACAGCAACTCCACCGTCGCGCTGCCGATATATCCAGCTCCGCCCGTCACGAGTATCGACATCCCTTCACCACTCCCTTTCCGCATCTTCGAGTAGAACCCTCAGCTCGCACGCAAACGCAGCACGCCAAACGCCGCCGCCCCCGGCGATGAACCGGCGAAGACCTGCGGCGCATGCCCCGTCCGCGCGGCGAACCGTTCGGCGATCGCCTGAATCGCTCGCTCCGCCTCGCGCCGACCGAGCACCGCAACCGTCCCGCCTGAACCTCCGCCCGTGATCTTCGCGCCATACAGGCCAGCGACTGGTCCAGCCTCCCGCACCAACTCAACCAACAGATCCGTCCCCGCCGACCCTAACCCGCACGCCCCATAGCTCGCGTGCGACTGATACATCAACTCGCCGAGTAACCCTAACTTCCGCTCGCTCGACGCTCCGCCGAGCAGCTCCGCAAAAGCGCGCACCCGGAAATGTTCATAGACGGCATGCGCCGCAGGCGCGCGCACCGCATACTCCCGCTCCGGCTCGACGCGCGTCACCGGATCGCTCGTCCCCCAATAACGCTCAAGAAACTCCGCCCCAACGATTCGCTCCGGAAGATGCTTCGAGAAATGCTGCTCGAACTCCGATGGCGCGAGATTCGCTAAATACCCCCGCCAACGGCGATCCTCTATCCGGACCAGTCCCGGCCGTTCCGTCCGCTCGACCCGCAACCCGGCCAACTCGGCGATGATCCGGTAGCCCATGAATGTTCCGACGCGCACGCTCGTGTAATCGCTCCCGCCGACCGAATGGCGCTCGCCCGAATCTATTCCCCAAAAACCAAGCTCCTCCGGTATGGGCAACGCGCCTTCGATCTTCGCCGGTTGACAAAGGAGCGCAAGCAGCTTCCACGCTTCGCCACAGGCGACCGTCACCTGATCCATCGCCCCGCATGGCGCGCCGACGATGACGTTCTCCACCAGCTGGCACAAAAGGGCGAGTTCGAGCGCATCGAGGTCAAGATCGAAAGCCGCGGCGAAGGCCATCATCGCCGCCACTTCCAACGCCGCCGAAGAACTGACGCCCTTTCCCTCAGGCACACGCGACCAGATGAACAGACGCGCCCCGTGATCTATCGCCGCGCCGCGCTCGCGCATCAACGCGAGCGGTACGCCGGCGACATAGGCCGCCCAGTGATCCTCAGGCGAACGCGCGAAGTAGGCGCGCGCCGTCGCATAATCGACAGGTTCGCCATCGCGCACAATCTCGTCCAAATGGACCGTCGCCTCCGACCATGCCCCCGCCGAACGCGCGCTCACGATGCGCAACGCGCGCTCACGATCGCGCTGCACCGCGACGAAGGTCGCTTCCGCAAGCGGCAACTCCAGCACGAGCGAGCCCGAATAATCGGCAATCCCGCCCATCACATCGAGCCGCCCCGGCGCGCGCGCGACGAAAACATCTTCGCCCGCCCTGAAGAAGCGGGCGCTGGAACGCTCGAACGCGTCGAGCGCCGCGATGAATTCCAACGCATCGGCCCGCGCCTCACCCCCGACTATCGCGTAACGTGACTCTCCCGATCCCCCCATAGATGCCCGAACCCCAATCGCCACGATCCAACTCAGGCGTTTGCAGTCGCCCCATCCAACAACCCGCGCCGCACAAGCGCCCGTTGAAGCAATGGCTCGATCTCAGCCCTGATCCCCGCATTCGCATATCCGACCCAAGCGACATCCGCTTCGACCGCGAGCGGCGCATCGAGCGAACGACCATCAGGTCCAACGACGATCACGCCCGCCTCGCGCGCGATCAACTCCGTGCACAGATCATACGGATGGCAACAGATCCCTAAGGCGAGACCGCGCCGGCTGAGCTCGCGCTCCATCAACGGGCGCAAGTCCGCGATGAAACGATCGTGTCCTGCGATCAACTCGTAAAGCTGCCCGCCGGTCGAAGGATATTGATCCTCAAAACAGTGCGCCTTGCCCCACTGGACCGGCCCGAGCGCCCCTTGCACGACCTCTTCATCGATCGCCGCCAGCTCGTCGCGCGCGCCCGGAAAGAAGCGCGCGATGTAGGCGTAACCGTGCCGAATCGTCGTCGCCCGCGACGGACCAAGGCGCAAAGGCACGCGCTCTCCCGTCAGACGGTTCAAACGCTCGGCGCGCATCCCCTCGCCGCGCACAGCCCATAACACATCGCATAGATGCTGCTTGAGCGTCGGGATCTCCGTCTGCACGGCGAGCACGATGTCGCGTAAGCAGGTCTCATCTCCCAGATTCGGCGCAACGCCCGTGAGCACCCACGCGCTCCGCTTCTGATACATCAAAGAGCGCGTCCCATCAACGGGATCGACGATGACGCGCCACTTCGCCTCCGCCTCGGTCGCCCCGCGCGGCAACACGACCCTTCCGCCTTCGATCCCCTCGGCGATCAAAATCAGCGGCGCAGCCCGCGCGATCTCCGCAAAACCCGCGATGAGCTCCGCTTCGCTGACGCGGTCGATCGCGTAGATCGTGTCGCCCGCCATCTCGTCCGTTTCAACCTGCGACAAATCCTCCACAGCAGCCCGCTCACACGCAGCGAGCGTCTGATCGCGCACGCGCTCGTGCAATCTTCTGATCGGTTCAAGCAGCTTCTTCGCTTCGTCAATCATGCTACGGGTTCGTCATTCTCCCTCTCGATCTATCTCGGCGCCATCGATCAGAGTCCCAGCGCTCGAACCTTTCACGACCTCGCCCTCTTGTAATGGACGTTCGATAGTGCGCGCAGCTCCGCCGCCTTCTCCTCCGGCGCCGTGTCGCTCAAAAAATTGCCTCCGCCGATCTCCGGCCCGGCCAAGTACTTGAGCAAGTGCGGTTGTCGGAGCGGCGGATGGATCTCGATGTGAAAGTGAAAAGCGCGATAGTCGCCCCCGTCGGTCGGCGCCTGATGCAACACCAAAACGTACGGAAAGGGCATCCGCCACAGATTATCGTACCGCACTAGGATCTCGCGCAGCGCGGCGGCGAAATCCCCCACCTCGCCATCGCGCAAATCGCTGACGGACGCGCACCGCCGCTTCGGCGCAACATAGGTCTCATAGGCATAGCGCGCAAAGTAGGGGATGAAGACGATCGCCCCCTCGTTCTCGTAGATGATGCGCCGCCCATCCTCCTGCTCGGCGCGAATCACCTCCTCGAACAGCCCACGCCCACGCTCGCGCCAGTACCGCTCGCTCGCCCGCACCTCCTGCTCGATCGTCTTGAAGACAAAGTTGGTCGCATAGATCTGCCCGTGCGGATGCGGATTCGACACGCCCACCACCTCGCCCTTGTTCTCGAAGATCAACACATGCTCAACGCCAGCGAGCGCGCCAAGCTCGCGATACTGCTCCTGCCAGACGACAAGCAAACGCTCCACCGCACGCTGATCAAGCTCGGCCAGCCCAACGTTGTGCTTCGGACTGTAGCAGACCACCCGCGCAATGCCGCGCGCCGCCCGATTCCGATAGAAACCGACCGGCGGAGGCTCCACTGCGGGAGCGTCCACAGCGACGCACGGAAAGTCGTTCTCAAACACAAAGGTGTCGACGTAGTGCGGGTTGCGCACGCCGCTGGCGCGCACGTTGCCCGGACAAAGATAACAATCCGCAACGTACGCGGGCAATTCAACCGCTTGCTCGGCTACCGTCTCGCCTTGCCACGGACGGCTCTGGCGGTGCGCGGCGACGATCACCCACTCCTCGCGTAACGGATGCCAACGCTCCTCCCAAACCATACTCTCTACCTGATCTCAGCTTTCAACGGGACCAAGCTCGTCATCCCTCGACGCGAAAGCGATCATCTCCAACGAGCGCGATCCCATAATTTCAAAGGCGCCAAACTCGTCACCCCTCGACGCCGGAAGGCACGGGCAATCGGACCTGCGTCGGCAACGGCTCGCCGAACTCCGGTAACCCTTCGCGGCTCCAACCGAAAGGCTGCGCGCGCGGCGCACGCCTGTTGCTGCAACCTTGCCTCGGCGCCGAGTTCGCATGATACAAGATCCAATCCTCGCGTCCGTCGGGCGATTTGAAGAAGGAGTTGTGGCCCGGCGCGTAGACGCCGTTTTTCGGCGACTGGCGAAAGACCGGCGCCGGGTGCTTCTTCCATGAACGCGGATCGAGCAAGTTCGCCTCCGTCGAGGTCATGAGCATCCCCAAACAGTACTGATCGGTCCAGCAAGCGCTCGCCGAATAGATGATGAAAATCCTTTCGCCGCGCCGTAACGCTTCCGGCCCCTCGTTGACGAAGATGCGCGGCGGTTCGCCGCGTTCGCGCCAATTTTCGACTTCGCCCACTCGCTCCCAATCATAGATCGGCTCCGAGATCTTCACGCGCCGCCCATCGACCGTCCACGGATCCTTCAAACGCGCGATGTAAAGATTCTGCTGCCCGTTCACCGCGCCTTCCCAACCGGACCAGACGAGATAAAGCTGCCCGCGATGCTCGAAGACCGTCCCATCTATCGCCCAACGATCATCCGGATCGGCGACTTTGCCCTTCAGCTCCCACGTCCCATCGAGCGGATCTGAGGCGCCGCTTTCCAGAACCCACAGGCGATGGTTCTCGTTCCGTCCATCGTCAGCCGCGAAATAGACGTACCACTTGCCGCACAAACGGTGGATCTCCGGCGCCCAGATCTGCTTCGAATATGGTCCGGTCGCGGGCGGTCGCCAGATCGTCCGCCGCTCGGCATGTGCGAGATCCACAGGATTGCGCGTCTTCCACAGGTCTATCCGGTCGCCGAGCGTGTGCGTGTAGTAGTAGAAGCCCTCATGGTACGTGATCCATGGGTCCGGACCGGAAGGGAGAAGAGGGTTCTGAAAAGTCCGGCGTGGCGACGCAAGCCGCATGTCCGCTTGCGACAAAGCGACCCCCGCCAAACCTTGCGCCAATAACCCGGAAAACCTTCGCCTCGTAAGCATGCAAGAAACTTTCGATCCCGCACATACGGCTGAGGATGCGCCCGCGCGACTCGCCCCCTCGCCACACAGCCTCACTCACACTCGCGGCGCTGCGCCCCGTTTAAGTTAAAGACAACTGCAACCGCGTCACCGAAGCCGGACGAAAATCGTAGACCAAGACCCCGTTCGCGCCGACCTCCACCGCCTCATCGCGCGGCTCAACCGCGCGCGGATTCTCGAACGTGTTGTGCGCGTGCACATCGTCTGCGACAAGCACGCGCGCTTGCGCTCGCGCGATGCGCGCCCCGCGCACGGCGATCTCGGTCGCGCGCGATTCAGCGAGATGCGGATTGACGACCGTCAACGTCAGGAGTTTATCGCGAAGCGAAGCCGAACCCGATAACCCCCAGAAGCGGGCCGGCTGCCCGTTGCGCCTGTAAGTGAGCGATGGCGCGGCGAAAACGGTCCGCACCGCTTGCGCCCCCATGTGCGGCATGAACATCTCGAAAACGTGATAGGTCGGCGTCAACAGGAAACGATCCTCGCGCGTGAGAAAGAGCGACTGGAGACAGTTGACGAGTTGCGCGATGTTGGCCATCACCACCTTGTCCGCGTGGCGATTGAAGGTGTCGAGCGTCAGCGCCGCGACGAGCGCGTCGCGCATCGTCGATTGCTGGCCCAGCAAGTGAGTCGGATCTATCTCCGTCCCGCTGCGATACCACGTCCCCCATTCATCGACCACCAATTTGACGCGATGCCGGCGATCATATTCGCCCATCACCGCCCAGTGACGATCGATGAGCGATTCGATCCGATCGGCTTCGCGCAACAGCTCATAGTACTGCTCTTCGTCGAATTTGATGGCATCGCCTTTGCCCGCGCGCCAATCCGTGGTCCGCCCGCCCGAAACGTTCCACGAGTAATGGTGCAACCCCCAACCGTAGATGCGGTCGAACATCCATTCGCCCTTCTCGCGCGTCCGCGCGAAGAAACCGCGCGTCCAGTTGAGATCGTCGCTGTTCGCCCCTGAAGCGATGAATTTGAGATCGACGCCGTAGCTCGGCACGGCGGCGGTGAAACGGCGAAACTCCATCGCATACTCCTCGGGCGTCAGGTTCCCGCCGCATCCCCACGACTCGTTCCCGATCCCCCAGAAGCGCACGCGGAACGGCTCGCGACTGGGCACGGGGCCGCTCGCGCGAAGCTCGGCCAAAGTCGTCGTCCCGGCGGGCGCGTTGCAATATTCGACCCACTCGTAAAAGGCCTGCGCCCCGAGCCCGCGCACGTTGACCGCCAAATAAGGCTCGGCGCCAACCAACCGGCAGAAGCGCATGAATTCGTTCGTGCCGAACTGGTTCGGCTCGAATCGTTGCGGCGCATCGGCGGGCGCGCGCATGTCCGGATCATCCACCCAAAAGTTGGTCCGGCGCGGGCGCCGTTCGCGCGCTCCCACGCCATCGCGCCAATCGTAGCTATCGGCGAAACAACCGCCAGGGTAACGGATGACCGGTGGTTTGATGCGCTTTAGCGCTTCGACGAGCGCCGCGCGAATCCCATCGATGTTCGGCACGCTGGATCGCTCCCCAACCCAAATGCCGCCATAGATGACGCCGCCTAGATGCTCCGTGAAATGGCCGTAGATGTCCGGGTTGATCGTCGCGATCGCTTCATCGATGAGCACCTCGATGCGCGCATCTGTGGCGCGTGTCGATTGGGCCAGCACGCGCATCGGATCAACTAAGTAGATCGCACCGCATGCTCCAACGCCCTTTAGAAAGGATCGTCTCGTCACATGTTCCATAGGATGGCTCCGCAGACCTCCGAAAAATATTTCGTAAAGCTCTCAAAGCTTTCAACGCTTCGGCACCCGCACGCTGATCGCCTCCCAATCGTTCTCCGAAGAGCCAAAGCCATATAGCATCACGCGAAAATTTCGCGGCAGTGAACGAATGGGTCGCTTCAAACCGACTTGCCCGTTGAGCAAGAAACTGATCTCATCCCCCACGCGCATGATCCCCAAACGCGGATTCTTTACGCGCGTCGCAAGGTTGTTGTTATCGAGCCGCTCGAACTTCCCGTTCGTGATATCCCAAGCCTCGAAGATGCCATCGCTGCGCAGAATCCACTCGATGCGATTATCCGCGCGCCCGTCGAAAAGAACCGCCAAGATGGCGTACCCCACAGGGAAACTGTCTTCGCCCGGATTGGGCATCCGAGGACCAACGCGCGCAAGCGTCGCTTCGACCAAGAAACTGTCGGCGCTCCACATCATCCGACTCCGCACGCCCGAGCGCGACCCGCCCGCCCCGCGCATGCGCAACTGGCCGTTCTTGATCTCAACCTTCCCGCCACTTGCGCCCTCGAACGTATAGACCTCCCACTTCGCCTCATCGAGATGATCGCCGGCGAATTCATCGGTCCATACCTCAACCTCCGCCGCGCTAGCCGCGCCCGATTGGACCGGCGCAACCGCTTGGGCGGATGACCCCTGCGTGATCACGCGCACCTCATCCCAATCGTTCTCCGATGCGCCAAAACCATAAAGCATCACGCGGAATTCGTTGGGCAGCCCCTTGATGCTCCGCTGCAGTTTGACTTGATCGTTCACCAGAAAGAAGAGATCATCGCCACGCCGCCCGATGCTCAGCTTCGGATGCGGATCGCTCACTTTCAACTGGCCATCGTCGATCCGTTCGAGTTTTCCTCCTTTCGCTTCCCAAGCTTCGAGCGCCCCATCGCTGCGCACGATCCATTCGATCCGCTCGCGCCCCGCCCCATCGAAGAGCAACGCGAGAATGGCGTTGGCCCAAGATTGCGGCGCGCTCGCGCCAACGCCGGCAACCTTCGCCTCGACGATGAACCTGCTGCCCGAAAAAACGGGCACGCTGCGCACCCCGGCGCGAGCGCCTTCCGCATAACGCTGACGCAAGATGCCGTCCCTCAACTCCGAGCGACCTTCGCCGCGCCCCTCGATGACGAACGGCTCCCACTTCTTCGCGTCGAGCGCCGCCCCGCTGAAATCATCGCGCCACTCCGCTAAAGCTGGCCCCGGAGCGTTGCCCGCCTGCTGCGCCCTCGCGATAGAAGCGAAGGCGAGGACAAGCGAGAAAAGCAAAGCGAAGATCGAACTCAACTGGCGATCAGCGCAACCTGAAAGCAAAGGGAAGAAAAGCTTCTTTGACTTTACACGCGGAGATGACATCCGACTCTCACCCCTTCAGAAACGCACGTTCGCCAAACGCTGCACGATTTCGCGCCGCTCGCGCTGCTCCTGCTCCTTCTGCCGCTCGCTCAAGAGCTTGAACTTCTGCAGGACCGCTCGCGCCTCCTCGGTCCTCTTCAAACGCGCATAGGCGCGCCCCAACTGATAATAGGCTTCGGCGCGATCTGGCTCGATCTCCACCGCGCGCTCCAACGCCTCTGCCGCTTCCGCCCAACGCTCCTCGCGCATGTAGAGCTTCCCTAAAGCCAATCTCGCCGGCGCAAAAGACCGGTCCAGTTCGATCGCGCGCTTTAGATGCTCCTCGACGCGCCGCGGCTCGGCGTTCTGCTTGAGCAGCGTATCGGCAAGCAAGTAGTGGACGATCGCCAAATGATCGTTCAAAGCCAAGGTCTTTTCGAAGAGTTTGACCGCTTCGGCATACTGGCCCACCTCGACGCGCGTCAACGCCAGATAAGCGAGCGCCGGAACGAAACCCGGCTCGCACTCGAGCGCGCGCTCGAAAGCCTGCGCCGCTTCCGCGTTCTTGTTCAACTTGAAGTTGGCCATCCCAAACGCGAACCACAGACGCGCCGACCGCGGGAATCTCTGCAAAGCCTCGTTCAATCGAATCAATGCCGCGCCCGGAGCCTGCGTGTCCGTCAGCAACATCGCGTAGCGGAACCAGTAGGCTTCTACCTGCGGCGCGCGCGCGATCGCCAGCCGCATCGCCGGTATCGCGTTCTCCGGATGACCGCTTCGCTCGTACACTTCGGCCAACAGGGCGTAGATCGGCGCTTGATCGAACCCGCGCGCAACCGCTGTTTCCAAAGTGCGCCCAGCTTTCTGCACGTCGTTGAGCCCGAGATAGGCTTGCGCTAGCCACAAGATGGCTTCGACGTTCTTCGGCTCAAGACGCACGGCGCGCTCCAACTCGTTCGCCGCCTCGGCGAACAGCTCCGCTTCGAGCAGAGCCTTGCCGAGCGATGCCGACTCCTCAGCGTTATCAGACGCAAAGCGGGCCGCGTACTCCTGATACGCCGCCGCCGCCCGCTCGCGCTCGCCTAACCGCAACCCGATGATGACAAGCGCCCGCCCTATCGCCCCATCTGGTGCCAGTCTATACGCGCGCTCGAACAGCCCGCGCGCCTGCTCTAAACTCGCTCGCGTCCCTTCTGTAAAACGTATCTGTGCCAAATTGATGAGCGCGGCAACACGCTCGGCATCCAATTTCAACGCCGCTTCGAACTCAACTGCCGCCTCTTGTGAACGCCCGCGCTTGTAAAGAACTACGCCGTAATTGGTCCGCGCCGCCGCCGAAGTCGGCGCAAGCTGCGCCGCGCGCGCAAAATGGCGCTCGGCCTCCGCCAAATCCCCTAACCGATCGGCGATTACGCCAAGATAAGTGTGCGCCGTAACGTCATCCGGGCGCGCCTCCAAAACCTTCATAAAAAAAGAACGGGCAACGCCGAACTCCCCGCGCTCTAAAGCAGCTCGTCCTTCCGCTATCAACCGCGAAGTCTGATCAACGTTGCCCGTCTGCAGATGCGCGCTGAGATCAGGCAGGAAGAGGAAAAGGGCGATGCAGGAGATGAGCGCGCCCCTCAAGCGAAATGAACCGAACGCTCGTGCTGGTCCAACCATCGCGCTCGTCCCCCGCTTCGCCATCCGTCAAAAGACGAGCCGCGCGCCGACCTGTATGCGACGCGGCTGGAAGATGTCGCCGTTGCGACCCGAGATGCCGAAGTTTACATCGTCAAGGTTCATGTTCGGCAAGGCGAATCGCCCGCGGTTGAAGAGATTGAAGAATTCCGCGCGGATCTCGAAATAGGTCTTCTCCGTCACGCGCGTCTTCTTCATGATGCTGAAGTCTTCGGTGAAGAAAGGCTGACCGCGCAAGTTGTTGTAAGTCGGCGCAGCAGTCCCGAAGAACCGCAGCGGATTCGCATAATAGGCCGCATAGGCCGGATTGACCGTCACGCCGTCGAGCGTGAACGGCGGCGCCGCGCGATAGTCGGGCGGGCGCGAGAAGGCCGCCGGGTTCAAGTAACGATAGTTGATGCCCCCCGCCGGCGTGTTCGTGTAAAACGGCTGCCCCGTTAAATTCGGGCGCAAGTTGCCGCCGACGCCCAAGATGTCGAGGAAATCGCGCTGCCCGCCGGCAATGAACGGCGTGAGCGCCGGACCGCTTCGGTAACGATGCACGCCCGCGATCTGGAACCCGCCGACCAGACGATCAATCCACCCGCCGCGGTTCAAGAACCGCTTCCCTCGCCCGAAGGGAAGTTCGATGATGTAGTTGAAGACGAGCGAATGCGGGAAGCTGTTTGGCGAAACCGCCCGCAGAGATCGCCGATCGTAAGGGTTCTGCACGACGCCGCTCAACGGCGTTTCGCCGAAGAGGTTCTCCGCCGCATCCGTAATCAACTTCGAATAGGTGTAGGAGATACCGAAGAGGAAGCCTTGCGCGAAACGTCGCTGTAGATCTACCTTCCCAGCGTTGTACCAGCTCTGCCCCTCGCTCTCCATACGGTTGTTGATCACCCGGTACTGCGGGAAAGGACGCAGCGCCTGTGCGACCGTCCCAGCCAATGTGCCCGATTGGTTAGCAAATCCCGGATAAACGGCGTTAGGATCGGTCGGCAGATTGAAACCGAGGCTCTGCGCGTAAGCCCGCTCGAGCGGCGTCAAATCGGTCAATCTCTTGGTCAAGATCGGATAGCCTAACTTCAATGCGTTGAGCGGAATGACATTGACCGGCGCAAAGGCCGACCGCAACCGCGTCCCGTGATGGCCGTTGTAACTGACCGAAAGGACCAGCTTGAAAGGCAGTTGCCGTTGCAGGTCCAAGCTGTACTGCGCCGTGCGCCCGGCCCGGTAATTCTTGGTGAAGTAGTCTATGTCGTTCCGGTCCAGTTGCCCAACCGCCTGATCTCCCGGATCGGCGATCGGAAGCTTCGGATACGTCTCGAGCCTGATCCCGGGCGTCCCATCACCCCGCACCCATGAATCGAGGCCGAAGTTGATGTTCACCTGTCCGGGGTTGTAACCGAGCAGCCCCGTGTTGCCGAAATCGTTGTAGAGGATCGGCGCGTAGTAGAGCCCATAGCCGCCGCGAATCACCGTCTTGCTGTCGATCGCGTAGGCGAAGCCGAAGCGCGGCCCGATCTCTGAGTGGTCAGGTTTGATCAATCCGCGATAGTCGGACTGAACCCCGCCTTGACCTGCCGCACCGGCGATCGCACCAAGACGCCCGCCCGCCGCCGGATTGCGCTTGTCCGGATCGAAGCCGCGATACCGGTCATGCGCCTCCGTGCGCGGATAATCCAGATCGTAGCGGATGCCGATGTTGAGCGTCAGTTTCGGCGTCACCTTGATGTCGTCCTGGAAGAAGACCGATGGCATGAAGAAACGCCATCCCGGATCGACCGTCTGCAAGCTGTTGAAAGAGAATTCGGGGGCGCCGACAATCAGACTCGCAATCGGCCATCCCTGATTGAAATCGTTCGTATTGGCCGTCTGATTGCTCCGGAAATTCAAATTCCCTCCGATGTCGAACTTCTGCGAGACGTTGAGCTGTTGGATGCGCACGTCCGCCCCGAATTTCAACGTATGACGGCCCCGCACGTAACTGACGGCATCGCTGATCTCCGTTGTGTTATCGGCCGTGCGATTGTCAAAGTATGTCGAACCGCCGGGCTGATAAGCGCGCGGATCGGGACTGGTTACAGGATCGCCGTAAAGCGGGAAACCGATGAGCGGCAACCCCAGATTCTGCGTCGTTCCCGGCGGCATCCCCAAACTCTCAGCCGTTATCCCGCGCTGGAAACTCGGACCGATCTGCAGGTGATTCCGCAGACTCGAATAGTTGCGGTTCTCTACGTCCGTCCGGTTGAACGCCAGATTGAAATGGTTGAGCAACGTCGGCGTTAACGTCCAATCGTGCTGCAACCGCGCGTAGTAGGAACGGAACTGCTGCTGCCACACGCCTTGCGCGACGAACGGTGGCGGAAAACGCGGGAAGCCCCCTTTGATGCTCGGCAACTTACGGAAGATATAGCTGAAGTTGAGCTGTTGCCGGTCGGTCAAAGTGTGCGTGATCTTGGTCACGTAGTAGTTAGTGATAGCTTCGGCCGTGCTGCTCGCCAAGTAGTTGTGATAAACGGTCGAGCCCAGCGGCCCAGTCGTGTTCGGCAACGGGAAGAGATTAACGAAGTTCTGCCCGATGCGGCTGATCAAAGCGCCGCCATCGTAAAGATCGAGCCGGTTGCCCGGAATGGGCACGCGCTGCCCCGGCGGACGGCGCGGATCGTAAATCTGGACCGGCCCGCCGAAGAACTGTAGAACGTAAGGATCGGTCAGAAGCTCCGAAAAATCGCCCCGCCGCATCTTCGCCGTCGGGACGCTCACAAAGACGTTCTCGCTCTGTGAGGTGCGATACCCGCCGTAGTTGAAGAAGAAGAAGGTGCGGTTCTTGCCGCTCCAGTACGCCTTTCCGCCCTCACCGAAACGCGGCAGGTAGACCGGTCCACCGATGCTGAACCCGTAATCGAACTGCCGATCGCGCGGCTTGGGAAGCCCCTGCAAACGGTTCAGATCGATGTTCGCGTTGAGCGCTTCGTTCCGATGAAAGAGATAAGCCTCGCCGTGGAAATCGTTGCTCCCGGTCTTGATCGTGAAGTTCACGATCCCGCCCGAAGATTTGCCGTACTCCGCCGAATAGTTGTTCGTCGTGATCGTGAACTCCTGAAAGGCGTTCGGGCCGGGCGCGACTTCGGAAAAATATGTGCCGTTCTCCGCTCGCCGCGTGCCCGCCCCGTCGATCAAGATGTCCGTTCCGAGCGCCTGTCCGCCGCCGACCCGAAAGCGCGTCGCGTTCGTCCCCGTGCTGCCCGCCGCATCCTCGCCCGGCGTCACGCTGCTATCGAGAAAGATGAACGCGAGCGGCGTCCGCCCGCCTGATTCCGCCGCCACGAGCAACGGTAACTCCCGCACCTGCCGCTCCGTCACGTTGAGCTGCTGCGCGGGACTGTCCGTCTGCAATAACGATGCCTCCGCCGATACGGAGACGGTTTCGCCAAGCTGGCCCACCTCTAACTTGACATCGGCACGCCGCGTCACCTGCACGGCGACTTGTATCCGATCGATCGTCGCCGTCTTGAACCCCGGCGCTTCGACCGACAAGCGATATGGTCCAGCGCGTAATTCCGACAAAATGTAGCTCCCTTCTGCCGTGGTTCTCGTCTCGCGCGTCTCGCCCGTCTCCAAATTGGTCACCGTCACTTTGGCGTTGGCGACGACCGCACCTTGCGGATCGGTCACCGTGCCGGTGATCGCCCCGCGGTCGCTTTGCGCCGACGCAAGCGAAAAACAGCTTAGAACGGCGGCGAGAACCGACGCGAGCCCTAAAAGAGTGCGGGTTCTCATCTTCCCCTCCAAAGAATTTGGGTCGAAACTACACTGGAGACCTCGGACCTTCGCCTCGTTGGCGCGCAATCGCCCGCCTCAAAGCCTGCAAGCCTTTTAACGGCGCAAACGATCAATAAGCGTGCTCATTTTAGCCAAAAACGAACAGCTGTCAAGCATTTTTTCATCGAAAGCCTCGACCGCTTTCACCCCACAGAGGCCTTCAAAGAGACCTCGCTTTCGGCCTCTTTCCGCCAAGCGGCGGATCTCAAAGGATCGCGCTTTGAGATTCGTTACCGCAACGATCCAAACGCCTTAATACGCTCCGGGCTGGAAGTTTGCGTAAAGGTTACCGCAAAGACTCGCCCCTGTCAACGACTTTTTGTTCTCTCAATAACCGAATCAGTTCAGATCCTCGGCGAAAAGGCTCAAGTTGCTGCGAAAGATGATGTGCGGGGTCAACCTGATGCGCGGCGGGGGATGCACGCCTTCGGTCAAATATCTATACAGCGCTTCGAAGGCGATCTTGCCCTGCGTTTTGGGTCGCTGGTGAATCGTCGCCACGATCTTACCCGATTGGATAAGCGGCACCATCTCCGGAAATAGGTCTGTAGTGATGAGCGCTACGCGGTCCTCCTGATCGACATCTTCCAGTGCCCGAATCACCCCCAACGAGTTGGCCGTGCTTACGTAGATCGCTTTGAGTTTCGGATCTTGGCGCACCAAACTCACGGTCGCTTGATAGGCTAGCTCCTCGTCATCCCGCGCTTCTATTACTTCAGTCAGTCGCAAACGATCGCCCGATAGCTTTAAGCCATATTTGAAGCCCCGCAACTTGTCCGCATGATCGACCGTCAGTAGATCACCGGTGATAACGGCAGCAGATCCTTCCTGAGAGACCACCTTATGAAATAGCTCGCCCGCGATCGCGCCGCTCGTGAAATGATCGACCGAAACGGTCGTCAACCGCTCTGTTCCTGGAGCGTCGGTCGAGACATATACAACCGGTATCTTCAATTCGCTGGCCCGTCGAAGCATCTCTCGCAACTCCGCCGGATGGCCGGGCGCCATGATGATGCCTCTCACTCCCTCCGTTAAAGCTTGCTCGAGCACGACCGTTTCCCCTTCACCCAGTTTCGGATGCGACTTGAAACTTAATGAAACGGCCATGTCGAAAGGCTTTGCGGCCTCCTCGATCCCGCTGCGGATCTTATCCCAGAAGAGCGCTATCTCTGCGGGCAAGTGGATCGAGATGCGAAGCGCTTTGGGCTTCTTGAGGTATCTGGCCGCCAAGTTCGGCTGGTAACCGAGCGCCTCAGCGATGCGCAAGATGCGTTCTCTCGTGGCTTGACTGATGCGCCCCCGGTTGTGTAACGCCCGGTCCACAGTCGCAATCGAAACGCCCGAAGCCTCAGCGATATCTTTGACACCAACCGATCTTTGTCTACGATGCTCAAGGCGATCGCCGTCGGGATGAACTCTCTTCTGCGATGACATAGCTCCCTCGCCCGACTAACTGTAGTGACGTGACAATGACAGATGAACTCTCTTCTGCGATGACACGGTTCCATCTAGAAGCGATCTCTAAAGAGCCCCCGAGTCGATGAAACGACATAGCTTAATAAAATGATAACGAATTCGACGATAGCGCGCTATCGAACAAGGTCCGACCAGATCTCGAACGGTGAGAAGAAGATCGCGCGCCTGCGGCCAGTGGGACGAGGCGCCCTCTAAGCCATTCATATGCCGCATTCAGCGTGATGACCAACGTCACTTGCGTTGGATTAATCATCTGATCGGGACGACGTTCCAGCGATCGATTGGCAATCGTTCGGCGACTGGCGGAAGCGGCGGAAAACGTTTGTGCGGCTCGGTCTGATACCAATACGCGACCGATGAATAATCGTCACTGCGATCGTTGGCATGTCCGTGTTCGATAGTTACGCGCAACGATCTATCGAAAGTGATCGGATCCTCTATGTGAAAGCGGTACATCGAGTGGCGTCCCGTATAATCGGCATTCCCCTTGCGCGAGTAGCCAAAATACGGGAAGTTATACTCGCGATTGAGCAGATTGAAGTTCCAGGCACCGCAAAAATAATCTTCAAGCCCGGTGCCGTTCAACGTCGGTTTCGCGTCGCCGTCGATGAAGATCATGTCATCGCCTTCGCCCCACCAGTCGGTCGCTAACCCTTGAATATGTAACACGACGCCGACATACTGCCCCCGCCCCGCAGCGTCCAAGATCAAATAGTTCTGCGCTCCATCAAGATTGGGCCGGCCATCGGTCGCCTTCGTGATCTGACGATTCCACCACGCATGAAAACGGCCTTGCCGCTCGGTCGCCAACGCCTCAGCCGATCCCGGCGCGTATGATTCGTAATCTATCTGGTAGTAGAAAGCCTTGACCGGTTGCGCCCCTTGATTTTCGATCTCGATGCGCGCGCGCCGTGAGAACGGCATCGGGAAGAAGCAGTTGAGCGCGCGGTCGGCGACCGCGAGCGGCACGCTGGCCCAGTAATATGGCTCGCCAAAACCGAGGCCGAAGAAATCCCCGATCGGAGCCTCGATGCTCGGGTCGGTTTCGTCATCCCAATAAGCGCGCAATACGATGCGGCGCAAATAGTACCTCTCATCCGAGGCAATCGTCATCCAGATATGCGTGATCGTTCCCGATCCTCGGATATCAGCGAGAACGACGCGCTGGCCCGGCCCGATGTTCTCTAAAAAATCGTGATTGCCGCCAGTTCGATCATAACTCGAAACGCGCAACCTCTTGACCCCTTCGCGTAAATTAGCGAGGTTGCGCAGAAGGCCAACCTGCCCGCGAACGGGTACGACCGCACCCAATAGAACCATCAACCAAACAGCCCCAATCCTCATCTTCAGCCTCCTTTAACGGCGACGACAAACTATGGGCCAATGCTCGCACTAATCGCCTATCGTTTCTACCGAGTCCGTATACTCCGCCTCCACGTTGTCGAAGAAAAGACCTTGAAACTGTCCGGGACGGAGCGTGAGCGGTAACCACAGTTCCACACTATGTTCCCGGTCCGGCGCGATCTGCGATAGGTCGACGTACCAACCAACAAATGAAGGCCCATGAACCCGTACCGAACTGTAGGCCCTCTTCAACTCAAGCGGTCTTCCGTCGAGCTTCAGACTCACCACCATCTCGTCTTTCGGCTCGGCCATCTGCACGAACAGGAGCAAGCGTTCGGGCACGAGCCATGTCGTCTCAAGATCCTCTCTCGTCCACCGAATCGGCCACCTCGCCCGGCGCCGCGCCAACTGCTCGAAGACGCGACCGGGGATCGTAAAGGATCCGACCATGTGCGCGCCACAAGCATCCATGCCGACCTCTTTTAACTCGATCTGCCGCGAAAACGCTGCGCCGCGAAAGCGCACCGGAACGGCGACGAAACGCCCTCGTTGAGCGAATCTCATCTTCTCGCCGTTGACCATGACTTCGCGAACTGGCGAGCCCTCTTCCGGCAAGCGTACCAGAAGCTCGACGGAACTCCCCACCTCGCCGCGAACGCCCGTGATCACGAGCCTCCCTTGGGAGAAGCGCGCTTCGCCCGGCGCACCGAAAAGCAAAGTTTCTCGGCTTCGCTCATCCGCCGGCGCGATCTCAAGGACGCGCGCGCTTGTTCCGGCTAGCTCCAGTTCGACCGCGTCGCCATAGTCCCACACGCCACTTCCCGGCTTACCCACCAACATGCCCGCAAGCGGTTCGAGTTCGCGGAGCAAGTACCGTCCGCGCTCGCTCAAGCCTAGCGACTCATCGAGCCGAAGAGTGATGGACGTCCGTTTGTAGTTGGGATTGAAAAGGAAGATGAAGCCGTGATCTTTGTCGATGGCCGCCGTCCCATCCACTCGACCGATCATCGGTGGGCCTGTGATGCTTCGCGTATGGCGCAACGTTTCCTTATTTTCTTCCGTCCAATCCAACCACCGGCGGAACCATCTCTTATCTTCTTCGGAAAAATGCTCATACTCCTCCGCGTCGCGCCCCGGAATCATGTTGACGACGTTATTCCAGCCAGCCGTCCCGATCGAGGAGAGCAGTGAATACTTCCACCCGAGGTAGTCCCAATCGCGCCGCCTATATGCGTCGGGGACGAACTCTGCGACCTCGATCGTTCGTCCATCCGCAAGCGTGCGCTTCACGTTACGACTGCGCTCCGTCTGGTGCGTGATGTAACCGGGCAACACCTCCGTCGGAGCGAACATGAAGTTCCGGTACCAGTAGGCGACGTACCGCTGCCGATTGGCCGAAACGCGATCGAAATGTAGATCGGGGAAAGGCGTGAAACTTTCCGGTTGCTCATCATTGCCGGTCGGGTGCGGATATGTCCCCGCCAACCAAGACCACGGACCGTAGAGATGGTAGGACTGCCGACCATCGATGACGATCCCGGGCAGCGCCCGCCGCAAACGCTCCATCACGCGCCGCCAACCCCACCACTGCGCATAGGAACTGCTGCCCGGATAGGTCATGAAGGTGTAGTCGAAAGAATAACCGCCGATGCCAGTGCGTTTAGCAAACGTCACCAGCATATCGACCAGGTGATCTTGAAACTCGCGCGAAGCGAGGGTGGCCGCCTTCGCTTCCGCATTCCGCCCGCCGGCGGGGACGATCCATTCGGGATTACCGACAAACGGCAACGACGGATAGACGTAAGCGAGCAACCGGATCCCTTTCGAACGCGCGTAAGCGATCATCTCCTGCACTTCGGGCGGGATCGGACCAGAGCGCACATCCCACTCGCCGCGCCGTATCTTCTGCCCGAGACCGAGCCAGAGCACGTATTCCCACTTCCAATCGTCTACGCTATCCTCGCGCCTCGCAAGGTTTGAATCAGATGGCGCAAACAGTAGGTGAGTGATGCCGAGATCAGCCGCTGTGTCGATCACGCGCTTGTACTCCTCTCTACCTTGCGGCGTGGCGATGTCGATCTGGTAATCGTTGAGCGTCCAGCCGACCAACACCCGTGATGGACGCTTCGGTGGATCGATCAAAAAAGCGCGGACGCATGCTGTGAACGCTTCGACCTCAGCTACATCGTACCCGTCAACGCCAGACCCCGGCGGAGGAAGTCTCCACTCTGGTACCATCGCTCTCGGCAGATGCCGACCGCTCAGCGAGTAAATGCCGAAACAGCCGCGATCGGAGACGAATTCCCCGTAACTTCTCTGCCAATCCATCTCAGGTTCGTAAGAAAGGTTAACTGTGCGTCCTTGGCGATGGACCGTCAGATACGGGTTCTGCACGACCAAGAGAGCTCCGCGCCCCCCAGGGAAGCGAAGGAACGCGCCGTACTCGCGCGTCGGCAAACGGGGAGTTCCGCCCAAATGCGGCGTGTAGGTCCCGGGAACGAGCAACTCCGAAATCTCATCTTGGAAAGCAAGCCGAAAGAGTTCAATGCGGCTCACATGAAATCGGTTTGAAGGGACTCTCTTGAGAACGATCCTTTTGCTGACGAAATGCCAGCCAGGCTCCACCTCATAGATGACATCGAGACCGAACGCGGAACCGGCGTAGTGGTAAACGGCCCTATTGGAAGTAGCTTCGATCCTTCGCAGCTCGAGTTCCGTGCTGCGGAAAATTTCACCGTTGACGGAGATCAAACTCCCATCTTCGAGCAAGCGCAACGTAACGCCTGACTTTAGATCCGTAATGGCGCTCATGCCGCGCTCATTAAGTCCCACACCGATCAAGCCGTTGGAGATCGCAACTCGCCTCTCCACGGCAAAGGCGATAGCGTGGCTTAAATGAAAAACCAGGATGACCAATAAAAATCTAACGAGCATGATATCCTCCCCGTTACCAAGCCAATTGCGGAAAAGCAGTGATCCGCAGTTTGGCTGAAGAGCCAAAGTTGTACAATAAGGCGAAGTTATTGACGCGACAATAGCACTGTGATATCTTGCGCCTCCGATTGAGGAGCTGGCCTCGAAACATTTTGGATCGACATGCTCGTCCTGCCGAATGGCAGGCGAAATGTTCTCAGTCTGGATTCTAAATCCAGGCTAGTTCACGGCGCATGAGATCTCCCGCGAAGCGCTTTGTCGGTTACGACAACAAGGGACATCGATCTTCTTTTCAGCACGCTTAACCTCTTGACTTAAGAGACGATCCACTAAACCGCCCTTCGGAAGAGGAGGCCACACCATGATGAACCTTTCGGGCACGCTTAAATTTCAACTAGCAGAGCATCGCTATCTGCTCGGCGTTTTGTTGCTCACCGCGATCGCTTTCATAGTTCAGGCATCGAGCACACCGGCGATGGCGCAGGCGACAGCAAGCAGCTCGCTCGCCGGAACCGTCAAAGATATCAAAGAGGCCGTCATCCCGGGAGCAACCGTCACCGCTACCAACGTCGCGACCGGACTGACCCGTACCACCACGACGAACGAAGAGGGAGCATATCGGATCGAACTTCTGCCCGCAGGAATCTACACGGTCAAAGTGACGGCCCCAGGCTTCGCGGAAGCGGTAGCGGAAAGGGTCGAATTGCTCGTCGGCAAGACTAACACCCTTGATTGGACCTTATCGCCCAGCGCCCGCTCAGAGACGGTCACCGTCACGAGCGATGTCCCGCTGTTGGATCAGCAAAAGACTGACGTCAGTCTCAATATCACGCCTAATGACGTACAAGATCTTCCGCTCAACGGCCGCGATCTTGGCAATCTCGCCTATCTCGCCCCCGGAGCCAAACCCGTTGACGCTTATGACCCGACCAAAAGGCGCATCGCCGTCTTCGGCATCAACGGTTCTTCGGGACGCAACGTCAACGTCACCGTCAACGGGATCGATAACAAAGACAACACCGTCGGTGGACCGGTCATGCAATTCCCTCTGGAAGCCATTCAGGAGTTCGTCATCAGCACGCAGCGTTTTTCTGCGGCTAATGGGCGGAGCGAAGGCGCCGCGGTTAATGTCGTGACGAAATCGGGAGGGAAAGAGTATCACGGCTCAGCCTTCTTTTTCGTGCGCGACCGCAAGTTGAACGCGGCTGAAGTGACCCCTCCGGCAGTTAGCACCAAGCAGAAACCGCCGTTCAACCGCAAGCAGTGGGGCGGATCCATCGGTGGACCGCTTTATCTGCCGCGTTTCGGTGAAGGTGGCCCGACACACTGGACGCTCGGACGCAAGACCTTCTTCTTCTTCGCCATCGAAAGACAGTCCGAGGAAACCTCAATCCCTGTCGCCAGCGACGCTTTAGCCGAGCTGAATCTGGTCACATCCCTCGGCGCCAAACCGGCCCCCGTCATCCCGACTCCCTATCACGACTGGCGCGTCAACGCGCGCATCGATCACACGTTCAACGCCAAGCACAGCATGTTCGTCAGCTTCAGCGAACAATCCAACCTCGGGCTGAACGATCAGTCGGGACAGAGGAACGATCTCACTCAAGGCAACTTTACGAAGAACAAGCTGTTGCTCGGCAGCTTTACGCTCAACTCGACCTTCACCAGTCAGGTAGTCAATGCTCTGACGATCGGCTATCAATACTGGAATAACCTGATCGACTCGGAACAGAAGGTACCCACTTTCGTCTTCCCCACCGGCATATCTTTCGGCACGAACACCAACGTTCCGCAGCAGTCTTATCAAGCGAAGTATCAGTTCAAAGACGATCTTTCAATCGTCCACGGCAACCACACCTTCCGCGTTGGATTCGACTACGTGTGGGAACCGAAATTAGGAGGATTTTTTGAGTTCAATCCGACGCTCGAGCTGGATTTTCTCGACCTACCGAGCGTGATCCTCTCCAACAAGACGAAATATCCACAAGGCTTTGCGACGCCCGGCGCCGTCATCGGCATGTCCGCCACGGCCGGCAACCCGTATTTCGACTTGCCAGGCGGGGCGAAGATGTTCGGCGTCTATTTCCAAGATGACTGGCGTGTGACGCGCCGGTTGACGCTCAACCTCGGCCTTCGCTGGGACAAAGATTTCAATCTGATCGGAACGAAAGCGCAAGCGAAAAGCCGCACGTACCTCTTCCTTAAAGCGATCAACCACCCGGCCGCTAGAGCTCTGCCGCACGATGACAATCACGGTTTTAGCCCGCGCGTTGGCTTCGCTTGGGATCTTTTCGGGACCGGACGACACATCGTCCGCGGCGGTTACGGTATCTACTTCGGCCAAACCTTCCTTAACATCCCGCTCTTCATGATCCAACAATCGAACCCGACTATCTTCGCTACCGTTTTCGCTATCAGCAGCGCGGGCCCAGGTGACCCGACCGCCGACATCGTTCCCGGAACTGGGATCAGGCTTTCGGCTTGGCGTTTCGGCATCGATCCGCTCCCCATCATTCCACCGCCGCCAACCAACCTTACGCCTGGCAGCACCGGGCGCATCATGGACCCGGATTATCGCAACCCATACACGCAGCAGTGGAACATAGGTTACGCTTGGCAACCCAACTCCTACTCAGTGATCGAAGTCGATTACACGCATGTGCTCGGCTTGCATGAGTCGAAGACGCTCAACATCAACCCGCAACTACGCTTCATCAATGAATCGGCGGCGCGACCGCTCGATGCCGCTTTCACCGCAGCCGGATTGCCTCTATTGGGTCGCATCGATCTAGAAGCTTCTGTCGGACGCTCCCGCTACGACGGATTGAACGTCGCCTACCGACGTCGCCTTCACCGGAACTTCACTTTGAACGCCAGCTACACGCTCTCCAAAGCGACCGCATATAACGGCAACGCGGCGGCGTTTCGCAATCGCCCCTTTAATCCCTTCAACTACTTCGCCCCTTATGAATACGGCCCGACGCCGAACGATTCGCGCCATCGCTTCGCTGCAAGCGGAGTCATCAATCTGCCAGCCGGTTTCCAACTGGCCCCGATCATACAACTCGAATCGGCACGCCCCTACACAGCGGGATACGGCGCGCTCGATGTGCTCGGTGTCGGCAGCGGGCGAGGCACGTCGCACGTCATCGTCTTCAACGATCGCCCGACCGATCTGTTCGCAACTTTCAACGCTTTCGGCACAGCAACTAAAAGCTATCGCGATTGTCTGCGAGCCGGACAGTGCTCGATCTTGCCGTTCGACAATCTGCGCGGGCAACCCTTCTTCCAACTCGACCTGCGCGTAGCTAAGAACTTCAAATTCAAGGAAAGGTCCACTCTAACCTTGATCTTTCAGGCTTTTGACCTGACCAATCGGGCAAATTTCGGCAACAACTATGGGGGAGACATACGCAATCTGAGCACCTTCATGAAACCAGTTGGGTTCATCACTCCAACCGGAGTGATCATCCCACACAGCTTCTCCGGTGAAGTCGGAGTGAAGGTCTCATTCTGAACCGCTGTAAACAGAGGCGACTCTCTCAAGTAGCCCTGAAGCTAGCTGCAGGGTGGCAAGCGATTGACAGTCTGAGCGAGATCAACTACAAACCATTTGCCTGCTAGCTTTCCGGGCACGAGCGTGATGGGCACGCAACAGGCTTCGCCGATGAGAAACAAGGCGCAGGCGCGCCGGACGAGCGCGATCACCTTGAAGCTGCTCGCGCTCATGGTCATCTGGCCTGCGCCCTTAACGATACGACAGATCTCGGCAACGCAAGCTTCGCTCATCGGCAGCGTTCGCGAGCCGACCGGCGCGCCCGTCGCTGACGCGCGCATCATCGCGCGTCACCTTTCGGCCGGGCAGGAACGGAGCGTGTCGAGCGACGCCGAGGGGAACTACAGATTCTCTTCGCTACCCGTCGGCGAATACGAAGTTCGCGCCGAAGCCAAAGGCTTCGCCACATATATCAATCGTTCGATCACTCTGCACGTCGGCAGCGCGACGCGCCTAGACATAGTTCTGCAACCTCTCGCGATCAGCGCCGAGGTCACCGTCACGGAACGAGCCTCACCGCTCGACCCGACACAAACAGCGACGACGACCACGATCGAACCCGAACAGATTGAAGAACTCCCAATTAACGATCGCAACTACTTGCAATTCGTCCTCCTCGCCCCCGGAGTCGTCGCAGCCAATCCAGCGGGAAGCGCGCTGCCCTATGACGGCTTCAGTTTCGGCGGCTTGAGACCTCATAGCAACGCCATCTCGATCGACGGACTAGATAACACGGATGAGACGACCGGCGAAGCGCGCGTGGCGCTATCGCCGGAGATCGTGCGCGAGTTCCAAGTAGTCAACAACGGCGTGTCGGCTGAATTCGGCGGCTTCGCCGGAGGAAGCATCAACGTTGTGACGAAGACGGGGACGAATCAATTCCACGGAGATCTGTTCACCTTCCTCCAACACGAACGTTTGAATGCGCGCGAACCATTTGCGGAAAACGGGGCGCGTCCGCGCTTTCGTCGCTTCCAACCCGGATTCTCCTTGGGCGGTCCGCTCAGGCGCGATCGCCTCTTCTTCTACATGGCCGCGGAGCAAGAACGCCTCGCGGGCGAAGATGTATCGGATGTCGCTCAAACGGTGCAAGCCAGGTTCAATGCTATACTGGCCGACGATAGACGTTTAGCGAAGATACTTCCATTCAGCGAACGCTTCCCGACAGGGCGGCGCGAGACAGAAGCCGCAGGCAAGCTGACGTGGCTCATCACCCCCATGCACACGCTTCATCTCCGTTATGCTTACACTCTGGACCGGTCGCGCGCCGCCACATTCAACGCGGATCTACCCACTGACCGGACGGCGCGCGGCGATCGTTCGACGCTGGACCATCAAGCGACGGCCAACTTGATCTCGACTCTTTCAGCGTCGCTGGTCAACGAACTGCGCTTGCAGTGGAGTCGGCGGCGCGCGTCAATCGCCGAAGACGCGCGCGAGGCAGGTTTCGAAATCGTCGGGATAGCGCGCGCGGGACGCCCCCTTGGGACGCTTGGCAGCCGACGTGAAGACCGGCAACAAATGATCGAGACCGTCACCCTAGGGCGCTCGCGCCATGAATGGAAGGCAGGAGCAAGCATCAATCACGTCTCTTTGCGAAGCGCGCTGGATGATGGCTTCGGCGGATACTTCATCTTCCGCACGTTGGACGATCTATTGGCCGGACGCCCCGCCGTGTGGCGCCAGGCGTTTGGCGACCCGCATACCGAACTGGCTGTGTTAAGCTTCGGCGCTTTCGCGCTGGACCAGTGGCGCCCATCTTCCCATCTCACTCTGAATCTGGGCGCGCGCTACGATATGGAACGCCTGCCGACTCCATTTCGCACCACACGCGGTGGCATCAGTCCGCGCCTCGGTCTGGTCTGGAACATTTCGGACCGCACGCTCGTAAGGACCAGCTTCGGGATCTTTCGCGACCGGCTGCCGCTCGCTTTCGTCAACCGCGCGCGGCAACTCGATGGCCGACACGCTTTCGTGCAGATCGCGGAAGATTCCGACGCCGCGCGCATCTACGGCGCGATAGGTTTATCGGCGGCTTCCGCTCCCTTCGCCGAAATCAGACCGTCCATCTACCGCCCCGATCCGCGATTTGTCATGCCGTATAGCCTGCAAACCGGTTTCGGCATCGAGCGCATGGTCGCTGCGGATACCACGTTGCGCGCCGATTACCTGTTCGTCCGCGGACTTCACCTGCCGCGGACGCGCAACGTCAACCTTTTGCCACCCGTGATCTTTACCGCGGACTTGACCGCGCCGCTCGGAGTGTTCGAACCCACTCCGCAGCAGGCGGGGCGCCCGGTCTTCAGTCGAGCGCGCCTTGATCCGCGCTATGATGCCATCTATCAACTGGAAGACAGCGCCAGTTCCCGTTATCATGGATTGACGCTCGCGCTCAATCGCAGGTTCAGCGACGAATTCGCGTGTCTCGTCTCCTACACTCTGGCGCGCGCCACCGACGACGCTTCGGATTTCGATGAGCAACCGCCCAATCCTTTCGATTTGCGGAGCGACTGGTCCAGTTCACGTGAAGATCTGCGCCACCGCCTCGCCGTGAGCGCGCTCTTCGATCTGCCGTTTGCCGAAGAGAAGGAAAGCGGTTGGCCGATGAAGATTTTCAAACACGTCGAAGTCGCCCCCATCGCGACGTTCAGCAGCGGGCGACGCGCCAATCCGCTCACAGGAAGCGACGAAGAGCGAAGCCTCGCCTTCCCGCCTAGTTCGCGCCCGCTGGGGGCGCGGCGCAACTCGCTGCGCGCGCCCGCGAATTTCAACGTCGATCTGCGGGTTATCCGTTACTTCCCTTTCGGCCCGACGCGCCGCTTCGATCTCGTGGCCGAGTTCTTCAACCTCTTCAACCATCCGAACGCGCTCACGGTCAATCCCTTTTACGGCTCAAGCAAAAGTCCATTGCCGAGCTTCGCTTCACCAGTTCTATTCTCAACCTCACGCCAAATCAGATTATCTCTCGATTTGGAATTCTAAGCTGATAGCGGATGACAAATGTAAGGATCTGCAGTTGCCCAATCGATTTTTCGTTTTAGCCTGTTAGCTTGGCGGTTCTGAAAACCGTATCAGAACAAGCAAGTAAAGCCGCCTCCAGCACGGTCGCCCTCATCTGCAATACAAGCTCAATTCTCTTGCGACCTGCAATCAACTACAAGGTTGGCCCTCCTCGAGCGTATGCGCTCCGCTCTTTTGCGGTATCCTAGACACCGAACTATTATTTCGACCTAACGCTAGGGATCAGCCTCGATGAGGCAGCAGCTGGATGACGATGAAAGTGAGGCGACTTCGATCTTGGGCGCTGGCCTTGAGCCCGACTTTAGCATATAACTTCGGGCTCACCTTAATTACGGCGTTATTGGCACGGACCTCGATTGCCGGGACCGATCCCCGCACTCTGACGTCCGTTCTGCTGGGATGTGTTCTAGCGGTAGAACTCGGGATGCTCGGTGGCGTCTTGGCTTGGCTGCGGGCTCGAGGCGAAGGGCTTGGAAGTTTGGGCTGGGGCAAGCCGACCCGTCCACGAGCGTTGGTTGTTGGATTGGTGATAGCTCTGGTTTACTCGGGATTCACCTTAGCTTCTCCCGCCTTTGGATCTTCCGCTCTGGAGCTGAGCCTCTTTAAGGTTTGGGGTGCCCTAGTAGGGGTGATAGGAGGTGCGGTGGAAGAGATTGTCTTTCGCGGCTTTGTCACTGAACAGCTTCGGGAAGTCGGCCTCGGCCCCTTTGGGCAGGTGGCGGGCGCAGCGGTGCTTTTCGGCCTAATCCACGGCGGTCTGGGATTACTAATGGGCAAGTGGTTTCTGCTACCGGGCATCATCTTAACAACTCTGCTAGGACTGGCCCTAGGCTGGATCTACTTAGACGGCGACCGCAGCTTGACTGGGCCAGTCCTTAGCCATGCGCTCATTAACCTGCTTATTGAACCTTGGCTCTTGCTAGGATTCGTAAATCTCAGTCTACGCCGCTGACATCGCTGAAGTTATCGCTTGGGTGCTCGCCAAGCAGGTTCGTAAACTTCATTCTACACCGCTGACGGCGATGGTCGCAGCCGCAACAATCTTTTACTGTTTGCTTTATAATTTCAGCTGCGAACGCCGTTCCTTACCTTTGCCCACGCCATCAAATACTAACGCCTCCGGGAGCGCTGCAATTCCCTTATGATTCGGGTTTAGCGAAGCCGACCGTTCCGCAGGTCCATTTGCCACCGCTTTTGGAAAGGAGTAGCGCTGCGCCCTTCCCAAGTCCTTGAGGCCCGCCTTACGCTACCGGAAGTCCGGTAGATTAACCTTCTAATTTGAACTTAGTTGCTGCGAGCTTGTAGAGCCGGCGCCAGACCAATCGGTTGATCAACACCACCATCAGAATCATCGTCAGCGTTGAGACCAACAGAAGATCGAAGTTCCCTTCGTCGGTCGCCCGACTGATGGTCGCGCCCAACCCCGTGGTCATGAGCGTCTCGCCTTTGAAGCGGAAATACTCGGCGACGATGCTCGCGTTCCATGCCCCACCGGCCGCCGTCACCAACCCTGTAACCAGGTAAGGAAAGATCGCCGGCAAGATCAGCAATCGCCACCGCTCAACTCTGCCGAAGCCGAAGAGCGTCGCTACTTCTAGAAGATCATTGGGAATGGCCACAGCGCCGGCGATGACGTTGAAGAGGATGTACCACTGCGTGCCGAGAAGCATCAGGGCGACGGCCCCGATATTGATCCCGCCACCCCAACGAATCAACGCCAACAAGACGACGGGGAAAAGAGCTGTCGCCGGGATCGAGGCGGCGATCTGCGCAAGCGGCTGCGCGAAGCGCGCCACTCGCGGGCGCAACCCGATCCAAACGCCGACTGGCACAGTCCACAAGACGCCGATCGCAAGCGCCGCTGCGACGCGCGAAAGAGTCGCGGCGGCGCTTCGCACAAGTAACTTCGCTTCAACTGCTGTCAGCGTAGAGAGAGTCAGGGCGGCGCGCCACACGCCGTACAAGATCAGCGCGATGATGAGCGCCAAGAATAGATCTTCAACGCGCCGCGCAACCGCGCTTCGTTCCGCCTTCGAAGATGCCGCACGCGCCTTCGCCCTCCGCGCGAAGAATAGATCTACGCGCTCGCCGACAGGGCGGAGAACATTTCGGTTCAACTGGGCCAGCGCGCGCGAGCTGCGCAGTAGATCGAGCACCGCCGAGCGCGGCGCCGTCGCGCTTTCGACCTGCTCGAACTTGAATTTATCGGCCCAGGCGATGAGCGGACGCCATAGCAACTGATCGAGCAGCACGATCGTGCCGATCATGGTCGCCAGTCCCCAGAGAATCGCGCGCGTATCGCCAGCGTCAGCCGCCGTCTGCAAATACGCGCCCAGTCCCGGCAAGCGAAAGTCGCGTCCGCCAAGCACAAACATCTCGCACGCCATCAGGAAGAACCAGCCGCCAGCGACCGACATCATCGAATTCCAGATGAGACCGATGGCGGCATACGGCAGTTCGAGTTCCACCAAACGTTGCCAGCGGTTGAAGCGATACACGGTCGCCGCTTCGCGCAGTTCGCGCGGGATGCTCTTGAGCGAGGCGTAGAAACTAAAGGCGAGATTCCACACTTGCCCGGTGAAGATCAGGATGATCGAGCCGAGTTCGACGCCGAGCTGGCGAGTCGGGAAGAGCGCGACCATCGCGAGCATCACGCCGGGCAGGAAGCTGAGGACCGGAATCGATTGCAATACGTCGAGCAGCGGGATCATGATGCGCTCGGCGCGAGCGTGATAAGCCGCAACGTAACCATAGACGAGAGCGAAAAGAAGGCTCAGAAGATAAGCTACGGCTAGTCGCAACAGCGAATATCCGGCATACGCAGGCAGGGCGCGCGGCGCGAGCGAGATCTCAACATGCTCGCCGACTGGCTTCAACCATGAAAGCGCCGCCGCCGTCACGCCGTAGATGAGCGCGACCACAGCGCCGAAGATCGCTAAATCGATCAGGCGCGAACCGCGCTTTTCCGGAACAAGCATTCTAATTGCGCCGTGAAGCATGGGAGAGTCGGCTAGTCGCTCAAGATTCGGTCAGGAAGAGACGACCGCTCTGCGCATCGTAATCGAAGATCTCGGCATAACGTCCCCAGTGAATCGCTGTCGCCAGTTGGCGTTGGGCCTCCTCTTCCGAAAAGTGCTCGTCGAGCAGATCTTGGAAGAAATCGTCCGGAAGCGCTCGATCCGCTTTCGCACGTAGCGCGCTTTCGATCTGGCGAAGCAAGGGGACGTGCGCGAGCGCCGCCTGACGGAAGAGCCGCTTCCGCTCCAAAATATCGGCTTCGGCAAAGGCGCGCCCCTGCGGCGTGATCTCGATGTCACCCTCATGAACGCGGACGTATTCCAGCAAAGTCGCCGCCTCGACGATCGGCAACAGATCATCAACCTCCATCGCCAACTCATCAGCGAGATGATAAAGGTCATCGCGTCCGCCACGGTCGAGTAAGATTTCGAGCAATCCAGCGATCCCACCGGGGCGCGCGTGTGGCAACATCACCGGCCTCGGTTTGGCAGGCACCGCCGCCGGCGCCATCTCCTCTACCTTCAGATCAGGTTGCGTCAGGACTTTGTAAATGTGATCGACCAGCGCGATGAACCCTTCCGTCTTTCGGTTGCGCGGTTGGGCCAGCTCAATGCGGATGTCAGCGCGAATGCGCGCCGGATTGCGCCCGAGCACAACGACGCGATCAGCCAAGAGCACAGCCTCTTCGATGTTGTGTGTGACGATGAAGATGGCGCGCGTCGGCATCTTTCGCTCAAACCAAAGTTCGAGAAGCTCGCCGCGCAGGTTCTCCGCCGTCAACACGTCGAGCGCTGAAAATGGCTCATCCATGAAGAGCACTTCGGGTTCGACGACCAGCGCGCGTGCCACTCCGACGCGCTGCTTCATGCCGCCGGATAGCTCTTTCGGATAGGCGGTCTCGAAACCATCAAGACCAACCGTGTCGAGGATCCTCAACGCGCGCTTGCGCCGCTCGATCGCGCTTACGCCGCGCGCGAGAAGCGGCGCTTCGACGTTTTCAAGCACCGTCAACCACGGAAAAAGAGCGAAACTCTGAAAAACGACGGCGACGTTCGGGCGCTGTCCGTCGAGCGGACGCCCGTGCCAGAAGATCGCGCCGGCGGAAGGCGGCGCAAGTCCCGTGAGCATGCGCAGCAGAGTCGATTTGCCGGAGCCGGATGGTCCGAGAAGCGCCAATATCTGATCGGGATAGATCCGTAGATCGGTCGGCGCGATCACCTGTATGCGCCGCCCGTCCGGCTGCGCGTAGAACTTCTCCACAGCGCGCGCCTCGATGATCGCTTCCGGCGCCATTTCATTCGCGCGCCGTAAAACCAGCCCTTGAACTTGCTCTGCCATCTTTGGTTGAATTTATCGGTTGAGATTATCGCGCTAGCGAATATCGCGTCAATTACGCAAATCCAACTCCGATGGACAGCCTCCTCATCGCAACTCATGTTTTAATGCTTAATCTGAATCCTCTCTCTCGTAAACGGTTGATAGAGAAGAGACTTACGCTATGCGTTGCACTTCACTCGATACGCTGAGTAAAATTACTCAGCATGCTGAGTAATTCGTCGACCGGATTCCAGCGTCCATACGCCGCCGAACTAAGGCGGCGACTGGCAGAGCCGCGTCGTTTCATTCAAGTCGTCATCGGCCCTCGCCAAGTTGGGAAGACAACGCTCGTCGCGCAAGTGACGCATGAGCTGGGGCTGCCTGTAACTTGGGCGAGCGCCGATGAACCGACGCTACGCGGGCCAGGCTGGATCGCCCAGCAGTGGGAACGCGCGCGATCAACGCTCAGCAAGGAAGGCGCGGTTCTCGTCATCGACGAAGCGCAGAAAGCGGTCGACTGGGCCGAGGCCATCAAACGCCTCTGGGACGAAGATACGCGCGCCGCCGTGCCGCTCAAAGTCGTCCTTTCGGGCTCTGCGCCGTTGCTCATCCAGCGAGGTTTATCGGAAAGTCTGGCTGGACGCTTCGAGACGCTCTACCTGCCGCACTGGTCCTACGATGAGATGCGCCAGGCTTTCGGCTTCAACTGTGAGCAGTACATCTTCTACGGCGGTTATCCGGGCGCGGCTCCGCTCATCGGAGAGCATGAGAGATGGGTGCGTTACATCCGCGATGCGCTCATCGAGACGACAATCGCGCGCGACGTGCTGCTGCTGGCGCGCATAGATAAACCGGCTCTGCTCAGGCGGTTGTTCGAGCTTGGGTGTCTTTATTCGGGACAAGTGCTTTCTTACACGAAGATGCTCGGCCAGTTGCAGGACGCGGGCAACACGACTACGCTGGCGCATTACTTGGAGTTGCTCGCTGCTGCAGGGATGTTGATGGGGCTGCAAAAGTATGCGGGACAAGCCGTCCGCTCCCGTGCCTCGAGCCCGAAACTACAAGCGCTCAACACGGCGCTCATCACCGCGCAGATGGGGATGAGGATGGAAGAGGCGCTGGAAGATCGCGAGACGTGGGGGCGGCTTGTAGAATCGGCGGTGGGAGCCCATCTGGCTAACGCGGCGTTGGCGGGCCGATGCGAGTTGTATTACTGGCGCGAGCGCCATCACGAGGTCGATTTCGTCGTTCGCGCGAGGCGTCAGCTGACGGCGATCGAAGTGAAGAGCGGCAGGCGAAAAGACGCATTACCGGGGATGGAGGCCTTCTGCGCCGCTTTCAACCCGCAACGCGCGCTTCTTGTCGGCGGCGACGGCATTCCGCTCGAAGAGTTCTTGGCGCGCCCGGTCGAGCACTGGCTCGCACGTCGGCAGGATTCAGCATGAGGTAATTACCGTTTTGATTCAAGATATATCTAAAACCCATAAGGTTAAGTACCACGTTGAATGGCCCAACAATCAAAAATAGTGCCCCCTTCCTCAACGAGAGGTTCACAATGTTATGAGGCTCAAACACATGAGCCGACGCACAGAAGCCCCGTATGTGTATAAGCGGTTGGTGTTGATCTTGAAGTAGTTCTTCCCGAAGATCAATACCAACCGCTCGGGTCACCCGCTCTCACGCTATGAGTGAATTATCACGTTCTGAACGTTGACTTCAGACGCGACCGGGAACGGCTCCCGATTATTTTCGGGTCACTTATCGCCTATTTTCGCCCCAAGAACCTGATGCGAGAAGTCAAAACGCGATGCTGTGTGCCGCTGAACTCCATAAAGTGCGGCGAATCGATGTTGCTATTGATCACCGTCGGATTCCTTCGCCCCGTAATATTGTTCATCCCAACGCGCAAAGCCAAGCGATACTTCAGCAGATCGAAACGCCATTCGACGTGGGCGTTTAGACTGAAATAGTCGGGCAACCGATGCGCATTTGGCGCGCCGACAACCTGCTGCTCTTGGTTGATGAAACTGTACGGGAATCCAGTATGCCAATCAGCTGAATAGGCCAAATCGAAGCTTTTCCTAAGCGGCGCTACCCCCCAAAGCAGGAATCGATGCGGAACCTCCCATGGTAACGGCCCGCTCGCTTGTTGACTGAAGACCGGATTATCGATATCAAAATCGAACACAGCGTTCGATCGCGCGCGCATGTAAGAGTATGAAGCGAAGAGTGGATAACCGTTCTTGAAGGTCCGCCGCAAAACCACCTGTAGCCCAGCGAAACGATCGCGCCGGTCATTGGTCAAAGCGAAAGCGACCCTCGATTGAGCGAGATCTCGCTGAACGTAAACCAATTGATCGCGTCCCCGACGCGCGATGAATTCGACCGTCAGATAAAAAGAGGCCGGAAGTTCGCGTTCGATTCCGGCGCTCCAATTCAGAAAACGCGGGGCTTTGAGGATGGGCTCACCGACGCTGAATGAGCTCACCACTGTCCGCACGCTGCCATCTCGCCTGTAGAAAACGTCCGTGCGCTCACCCTCTAACGGGCGCGTGACCAACGCCAGATTGGTCGCGTCGCGAAAATCCCCGACGCCGAACGACAATTTGGTCTTGCCGTTTTCGCCGAGCGCATAAGCGAATGCGATGCGCGGCGAAAACGTCAACTGATGGATGATCGAATCGCGGTCTAACCTCACGCCCAGTTCGGCGGTCAGACGTCTAGTTATGGACCAGCGATCTTGCAGGAAGGCCCCGCGCGCGAAATTATCCTTCGAGAGAAGCCCTCCGCCAGCAAACGCGCTCGTGCGAGCGAGAGTCCCATCGGCTCGCACGACGATTATGGGTCGGCGCATGACCGTTCGTTCATAAGCGATCGAGTTGAGCTCAACGCCCGTTTTGAATTCGTGCCGACCGGCCCAGTCGATCGTTGGCAACGTGAGATTCGCGATTACTTGCGCACGGCGCGCCCGATCCGCGCTCTGGCGAAAGAAATTCCCGCTCGCCCCCTCGGGACTCAGGCGATATGGCGAATCGCCCTGCGGCGCCTCATCGTCGCGGTACCAACTTATGCCGAAGCCGAATTCAGCGAACAATCCATTTGACCTATAGGTCTGCCCTTTCAGAGCTAATAGATATGCCGAGTTGCGCCGATCGACGGTCGCCTCAAGCGGCGTCAAAAGCGATAAGCCATCGTGTTTCGAACGAAAGCGATTGACGAGGAAGGTCGCCGTCAGTATGTTCCTCTCGTTCAGGTTTATCTGCGATTTGGTAAGCCCGCTCCAGCGCCACGCGCGAGCGCGATCGGCGCCTACGGGGAGTTCATCGACAACGTTCTGCACATACTCGCCATCCCCAGCCTCGTAGAACCAAGCCCTGCCACGTCGGATCGGTCCCGAGATGGTCCAGCGCGGGGTCCAGTTGTTCACATGCAACCCCTTGTTAGTCTGCACCCCAGGGATGAAATTGGTCGCAGAGAAACGATAACGATCATCTCCCATTCCGGTCGCAAGCTCGAGCACGCCGCTGCTCCCTTGACCGTACTGCACGGAATAGCGACTCGTCTGTAGTTCGATCGACCGGATCGCATCGGTGCTGACGTGCATCTCCAGCAGACCTGTCACCGGATGCATAATGTTGAATCCATCCAGATTGCTTTGCACTTGATAAGCATCAGAGCCGTTCACATGAACGCGCCCCACCGCGTCTTGTAAGATCTCTGGGAAGAATGGCAGCGCGTTCCGCACGTCGTGCGTCGATGGGTATGGAAGCGAAAGGATTTCTCGGCTGGTGAGCACAGCGCTCTTCTCCGTCCGTTCAGCTTGGATGCCAGCTGGGGATTCGTAAACGTTGACCGTTTCGGTGAACTCCTGCTGATGGTAAAGCGTCACCTGCACGCTCTCCGTATCAGAGGCTATCTTCAATTCGGTCACGTAGAACCCCGGCTTTTCGATGCGAAGCTGATACTCTTTAGCTTCAAGCCCGGTGAATTCGCCTTGCCCCGCCTCGTCAGTTGCCCGTACGATACGCCCCCTACCCGCCTCCACTAAGCTAAGCTTAGCAGCCAAGACAGGGATCCCATTCTCGTCCGTGACCGTGACCCTTAACCTTCGCGATCCGTCTCTCTGACTCGGTTGAACTGACGAACGTTCGCCCGCGATCCGCCCTAAGCGATTCTCAATGCATCGCCCAATCTCGAACCCGGTATGAGCGGCAACCGCAAAACTTTCCGAACATAAAAAAGAGAGCGCCAAAAGGGCGGAAACCCCATCCGTGATCCTAATGAATCGTTGGCCCGGCAAGTTCATGGCGGGTCCCCGTACTCTCAGCGAAAGGCTAACGTAAGTCCGGACGATGCGATCCAGTGGTCAAGTCGCACTCTCGGATAAAGATTATACGGAATGAAGATAAATGGAAGATTAATCCGAAATAGTCGCATCGCGTCAATCGCCTCGACTCGAACCTCTTTTGGATTTGAAACGCCGACCAATGATCGCCTTGATGAGCAGATGATCCGTACTGCTGGTCGCGCCGATGCCGACGCCGAAATTCAGTTCCCAGCGCGGCGAGACGTTAAGATCCGCAACGCCGAAGAATTGCTGCTGCTGATCGCGCAATGGATCGAACTCGAAGAGCGGCCCCATCGAGCCGTAATACTCGACGCCGATTGCCACTTCCTTTATAAGATCGTAGCTGATCTTCGCATTCGGTGAGAATTCGAACCCGCGCCTCGCGTTGGGCCCATGTAAAGCTTTTTCCAAAGTCGGATTGAAAGATAAATACCAACGCCCGAGCTCCCTATCGATTATCGGACGCAACTCGAGCGTCCACGTGTCTGCAGAATACCGCCGCCGCTGATAGCCAAACTCCGCCGATAGGCTCACCCCGACCGGCCATCCCCACCGCTTAGGAACCATCACGCGCGGCCTGACGTGACTGCCGACGATGTGCCACCCGTTGCCCGAACGCGCGCTGGTGAAGAAATAGAAACCGGTCTCGAACCATGAAGTGAACCCGTGCGTGATCTCGACCGTCTCGTGCCAAGCATGTTCGGTAGGCAATACACCGTACTCATCCACGGCCTTCGATCCGCTTACGGTGAAGTTCGAATGCAACTCGACCATCGTCTCGCCAGCAGGCACCGTCTCCGACCCGTAAACCTGGATCTCATAATTCTCCTGCCCACGGGCGTTCGGCGTCGCCAAGCTCAACCCGAAGATGCACAAAACGAAGAAGAAATAGACCTTCATCGTCAATCCTCGCGCGAACTAGTCGATAGGCTCTTCGTCAAAACCCAACGCCAATCGATCCAAGCCATAAACCGACGGCGAAAACAACGCCCCCTCCGACGATCACCTGCACGATCGTCCTCGCCAACGGGGTCTTCATGTAGTGGAAACGTATGTAAGCGATCGTCAGTAATTCAATAATCACGACGACATAAGCGATGTATAAAGCCAACCTGATATCTCTGATCAAGAAAGGCAACGTGTGCAGCATGCCGCCCACTGCCGTCGCTACCCCCGTGATCAAGCCCCGCACCACAGGGCTGCCCCGCCCCGTCACGCGACCGTCATCGGAAAGAGCTTCGGCCAACCCCATGCTAATGCCAGCGCCGATGGAAGCGGCTAATCCGACGAAGAAAGCTTTGTGTGGATCAGATGTAAGTTCGGCGGTCGCAAACAGCGGCGCTAAAGTCGAAACCGAACCATCCATCAAACCTAAGAGGGCCGGCTGCACCTTCTGCAGCACGAACCTTGTATCGTGGCCTGCCCATTCTACCTGCCTCATCGCTCAGCCAACCTCGAATGCGGGTCAAGGATAGCGCAGCGCCACTTCCGCCGTCAAACTAACTCCTTTATTTTCATATATTTAGAATTAAAGTTCGTTTTCATTTTCAATTCGTCGCTGCCGTCAAGAAGAAGCGGCCCGTGGATCCAGTCGATGGACTATCAACAGCTCGATGAATCGCGAACAGACATATCCAGCTATTGATTTTCGGGGGCGGATGCGCTCTTCAAGCGCATCGGGCACGAGCGGGCCATGCCGCGTTACGGACAGATGAAATATTGGCCCATATTTTGGCGAATGGACGGCACAACCTTTATGCGCGCTCTACACCACGAACCGAAACGCAAGACACGGAAGGTGTCTCTGCGTGCATCCTGAAAAGGATGCCCCCGAATTCATTCGGGGGAGGACGTCACGCGGATCTACGATTGATTAATAAATAGAGGGCGGGCAAGACTAGTAGGATTAGCATGGGAGCGGTAACCATGCCGCCGACGACTACTCGCGCTAAGGGGCGCTGCGTTTCCGATCCAATCCTGGTTGCCGTTGCCGCTGGCAGCAGACCGATGGCAGCCGATAATGCCGTCATTAGGACGGGTCGCATTCGCAACTCTGCCCCTTTCTTAACTGCTTCTGCTAAGGCCAGTCCACCCCGGCGTAGATCCTCAATATATGAGATCAATATCACGCCATCGAGAACAGCGACGCCGAACAACGAGATGAAACCAACGGCTGCGGAGATGCTGAAATTGGTTCCCGTCACAAAGAGCGAGATGACACCTCCGACGAGAGCCAATGGAAGTGCGCTGAGGACCAATAACACATTGCGCAGATTGTGGAAGTGGATGTAAAGGAGCGTGAAGATAATAGCTAAGCTTACAGGCACAGTGACTTTTAGTCGTGCCAGCGCTTCTTGTAGCTCTTGAAATTCGCCGGCCCACTCGTAGCGATACCCATCCGGCAGGTGAATCTGTTGAGATATTTTGCTTTCAGCTTCCGCGATGGTACTCTGTAGATCGCGGCCACGCACGCTAAATTTGATCGGGATATATCTTGCGTTCTTTTCGCGATAGATGAATGAGGCTCCAGTGTATTCGTTTATTTCCGCGACGTCGCGCAAAGGGACGAACGATCCATCAGGCGTGCTAACAGGTATTTCCGAGATAGCTTCAACAGTATTGCGGTAAGGCGGCAAGAAACGCACAACGACGTCAAAGCGCTTCTCCCCATCTAGCACCTGCGTAACGGCTTGTCCTCCGATCGCAGCTTGTACCACCCCGTTGATATCGCTTGGCAGTAAACCGTAACGAGCGGCGCGCTCGCGATCGATTCGAATCAACAGATTAGGTTGGCCTAGTTCGGTCAAGATGCCCAGATCGGTGATGCCAGGGACCGATTTCATCACCATGGCAATTTGGCGGCTCAACCGGTCCAACTCTTCTAGGTTATCGCCAAAAAGCTTAATTGAATTTTCGCCTTTCACCCCAGACATCGCTTCCTCGACGTTGTCTTCAATAGCTTGGCTGAAGTTGTAAGTCACGCCGGGAAAAAGCTCTCGCAAGCGCGTTTCCAGAGCGCTTACTAACTTCTCCTTTGTCATGCCAGGTCGCCACTGATCGCGCGGTTTGAGATCGACGAAGAACTCGCAATTGAAATAACTAGTCGGATCCGTTCCGTCATCCGGCCGTCCGAGTTGGCTAACAACGGTTGTCACCTCTGGCTCTTCTTTGAAAACCCTACGCATTTTGTCGACCAATTGATTGGCATAAGTGAAAGATATGGTGCTTGGCATTGTGGCGCGCACCCATAGGTTTCCTTCTTCGAGTTTCGGCATGAATTCGCCACCAAGCGATGAGAGAACGACCAATGCCCCGCAAAGAATTACAATTGAGAACGCCAAAGTGAGTTCCGCGTGTTCAAGGGCGCTATTTAGGGCGGTCGAATAAACTCGGCGAATGCCGCGCACAATCGCTGTCTCCTTCTCTTCCTCAATTTTGAGAAGCGAGCTTGAGGCAGCAGGGGCAAAGAAGAAAGCCATCACCAAAGCACCGGTTAGCGCCAATCCATATGTCACCGCCATCGGTCCGAAAATCTTTCCCTCAACTCCTCTCATAGTGAAGAGGGGGATAAAAGCGGCAACAATGATGCTTGTTGAGAAGAAGATAGCTGATCCAACCTCGCGTGCCGCTTCAGTGATAATCATGTCTTTAGCCAGCGATGATTTCGCTCTCTCGGCGAGATGTCGACAGATATTTTCCACCATGACAACTGAGGCATCGACTATGATGCCGAAATCGATCGCTCCCATTGAAATAAGGTTGGCTGAATCCCCGCGGAGAGTCATGATGATGAAAGTGAATAGCAAGGTGAGCGGTATAGTTAATGCTACGATGAGCGAGGCTCGCAGTTGACCAAGGAAAGCTATGATGATTAGAGAAACGAATATCATCCCCGTGACAAGAGTATGCGTGACCGTGCTCGTGGTTATGTTGATTAGCTTAGTTCGATCGTAATAGGGGACTATCTTTACCCCTTTAGGCAAGATTCGCGAGTTGAGTTCAGCCACCTTTTCGCGCACACGTTCCAAGGTCGGCAACGACTTTTCACCTGGACGCATTAAAACGATCCCTTCGACGATGTTCGAATCCTCATCTCGACCGACGCGACCGAGCGGAACCTTCTCTCCAACACTGATCCTACCAAGTTGCTTAAGATATAGCGGGGTTCCATTCTTCGACACAATCATCACGTTTTCGATATCATGTTCATCTTTGAAAAGCCCTATCCCCCTCACGTTAAAGCTTTGGTGCCCTACCTCCAAATAGTTAGCCCCCACATTCGCGTTGCTATTTGCTATGGCATTCATGACTTGCGTGATCGACACGCCATACTGAATCAGCTTGCGCGGATCAAGATCGACGTGGAATTCCTTCGTCGGACCTCCAAATCCCACGACATCAATAACGCCGGGTACTTGTTTGAACTGTCTTTCAAGAGTCCAATCCTGAATTACCTTCAGGTCCATCAAACTGTACCTCTGATCACCTATCAATTGATACCGATAAATCTCTCCAATAGCCGATTCGGGAGAGAGTTGCGGTTGCACGCCTGGCGGAAGCGAGGCCTGTTGTATGCGGTTCAATACCTCTTGACGGTCTACCGTGTAGTCTGTTCCAAAATCAAAGTAACACTTTATATCCGTAAGCCCGAAAAGGGAGATCGAGCGAATGACGCTCAACCCAGGCATCCCATTAAGTTGGGTTTCAAGCGGTAGGGTGACCTGCCTTTCCATCTCTTCCGCCGACCACCCCGGATTTTGCGCGATGACCTCGATCGTTGGCGGCGCGGGGTCAGGATAAGCTTCTATATCCAGATGTTTGAAAGCAAATAGTCCGCCAACGATCAGGGCTATAACTAAGGTGAAGATCAGCAACCTCTCTCTCAAAGAGAATTCAACTATCTTATTGATCATTGACCGTTAGCCACCTAGGATACTAGGGTTTTATTTTAGTCTCAGCTAAAGATAGCAGGGAGAAGATTAGAGATAGATTAAAACGAGATTAGTTCCTTTTTTAGTTTCCGAGTTAGTGAGGACTGTTAACATGATTGGATGTAGTACCATCGGCAACTGCCGCGTTTGAGGAAGTTGTAGCATTCTTATTGAGGCCTTAGTTAAGGGTTAGTTCGACATTAGTGGATTCGCAAACTTTAATACAAGCCTGACCACCAATAGTGAACAAAGAACGAGTTTTCAGAACGGCCCAGTCCTGAAGTTCTGTCTGGGAGATTTAGTGACAAGTGGATAGTAGAGTTTAAGAGGAAAACGAAAGATGAATTCAGAGGACTATAAACTGTTGCACGATCTTGAGAATGATTTTTGGTGGTTCGTCGGCATGCGCGCCATTACGGCATCACTGCTAGATCAGATCTTTTCTCCGCGACATAACGGATTGATTCTAGATGCAGGCTGCGGCACGGGTGGCAACCTACAGTGGTTAGCTCGTTACAGATCATCAGTTGTCGGTCTAGATCTTTCGGACGATGCGCTTCGTTTCTGCCGCGAGAGCAACCGAAACGATCTGATCCAAGCCTCGGTCGCGGATCTGCCTTTCGCTGACGAAACCTTCGATCTTGTAACAAGTTTCGATGTCCTTGTGCAATTAAAAGAAGATGATGCGGAAAAAGCGGTGCGCGAGATGCATCGCGTGCTGCGCGGAGGTGGCGTCGCGTTTGTGCGCGTCGCTGCTTTCGAATGGATGCGCAGCGGCCATGATGTGGCTTTGGGAACGCAGAAGCGTTACCGGCTCGACGAATTGACCCGTTTAATGGAGCGAGCTGGCTTCGAGATCGCGCGCGCCACTTACGCCAACGCCCTTCTTCTTCCCGTCGCGGCGGTACGGCGGCTCATCCTGAAACGAATTGGGCTCGCCGATGCCGGCTCCGACGTGAAGCCGCTCTGCGCGCGATGGCAATGGCTGAATCGCCCTCTGACGCGCGTGCTCGCGGCGGAAGCGCACCTGTTGCGTCGCACAGACCTCCGGTTCGGCCTTTCGGCCATCTGCATTGCGCGCAAGAAGCATTGATCGTGGCGCTGCAACAGCGAGCACCGATTTCTACTCGGAGATGACCAACCTTTGGCTGGCCAACGCGGCTTGCGACATCAGAAGCTCGTGCATCTTGGCGATGAACTAGGCCGACGCTCTCGCTTCACAAGCTTGTTTCTCATGTTTTGTTTGCGACGTGCCAAGAAATGAAAGCCGCGCTCCAAGTCGCCTCACAAGCTTGTTTCTCATGTTTTGTTTGCTTGGCGTGTTGGCTCAATGAAGATCGCTGCGCGCGCAATTGACCGAACGTTTCGTCGCGGCGGGGGCAGCGTTGGGGGACTCATAAGTTTACCGGCTCATACGGCGAAGCGTGAGACGGGACTGCGCCGAAACTCACAGGTTTCTGCTCTTTTCGAAATCGAGCACGGCGGCGATGACGGCATGCGTCTCTTCTTCCGTGAGGTGCGGATGGAGAGGCAAAGAAAGCAGTTCGCCCGCTACCTCTTCGGCGATGGGAAGCGACGAACGAGCGCCGGACGCAAAGAGCGGTTGCCGATGGAGCAAAAAGGGATAGTGGATCAGGGTCGAGATTCGGCGCCCGTCGAGGTGCGCGCGCAATCGGTCGCGCGCTGCATGCCGCACGACGTAGAGATGGTAAACCCCATCAGCATTCGTCATTGTCGATAGCTCGACGTTCGTCTCCGTGTTCTTCAACGCGACGGTCGCCCCTGGTATCAGTGCGCTGTTCGGATCAATCACGCGCCCCCCCCCAGGGCTAACAGATTTGCCCTAAGAACAACGGCAGAGTATATTTCCCTTACTCCGATTTCGACGATGCTGCATGTGCGGCAAGGTTACTAGGAAGTTATCTCAAAAATGGCAGAAGCTGAGGTGAACTTAGCGGTAAACGGTATTATGAGATAGCTTCTACTGATACTCTAAGCTGATACTACTTCTCCGCATGGAGAGAACGAGCAATGAATCCCTCTTTCAAAATGCTACTAACCATCCTTCGTCTCTCCTCTCTCTTGAATGTCCTCATGATAGCCTCCTTAATCGCAAACGGCACCGTGCAACAGAAGGCGTCGATGCTAGCGCAAACGTCGCGCCTTATCTTGACGATCACCGATGAGCGCGACCAGCCAGTAATCGGTGCTCGATGCGCGCTTCTGACTGCGGATGAGAGACGAACGCTCGTCGAAGCTGTCAGCGATGATCAAGGTCATGCCTCATTCACGGATCTTAAGCCTGGCGTCTACACATTGCGTGTTGTTCGAGAAGGGTTCGCGCCACTAGTGCTGAAAGAAGTCGCGATCGAATCGGCAACAGAAACATCTCTTAGTGTCAGTTTATCTATCGCCCCACTCGCCGCTAACGTAACCGTGAACGCAAGTAACACGCTTTCGACAGAGATCGAGGCAGGCGCTACCATCACCAACACGCTCATGAAGCGCGAGGAACTGCGCTTTCTGCCGATCTCCGCCCAAAGGGTTTTCGACGCTTTGCCGCTCACACCGGGCGTTATCAGATCCCCCAAAGGCGAGCTGAGCATCAAAGGCGCACAAGAGTCACAAAGCGCGCTCATCGTCAATGGCGTTCACGCCAACGATCCGGCAACAGGCAACTTTCGTCTTAATCTGCCCCTCGACTCAGTTGAAGAGGTGCAAGTCTTTCAACATCCTTACACCGTAGAATACGGGCGCTTCATTGGCGGCATCACACAAGTTATAACGAAACGCGGCGGCGAGAGTTTCCACTGGGAGCTTAATGATTTTCTCCCTGACTTTCGATTCAAAGGTGGCAAGCTGGTCGGCGTCGCCGAAGATGCTCCCCGTTTGACCCTGAACGGTCCAATCATCAAAGACAAGCTCTTTTTTGCGCAATCTGCCTCCTATACTATTGCAAAGAATCCGGTGCGCGGATTAACTTTTCCCGACAACGAAACGAAGATCGAATCGCAAAGCTATTTTTCGCAATTCGACTTGATCATTAACTCGAAACATACGCAAACAATCACCATCGGTTATTTCCCGGAACATGATCAGTTTCTGACGCTGAACTTTTTCCGCCCGCGTCCGGTCACTCCCAATTACAAGCAAAGGGATTTCTCCACCGCCTTGCGCGATAATTACGCATTGTTCAACGGACTACTCGAATCAACGGTTTCCTACAAGAGATTCAACGCCGAAGTCTGGGGGCAAGGTCAAGCTGATCACGATTTCTTCCCAATTGGTGAATCTGGTAATTACTTCGCCCAACAGAAACGCCATGCTTTGAGCTTTGAGTTCTTCGAAGTATACCAAGCGCCACCGCTACGAAGACCTTGGAACACGCTCCACGAGTTGAAATTTGGCTTCGACTTTATCCGCGTCAGCGCCCATACCGATTACCACGCCAATCCGGTCAACATCTTCCGCGGCGATGGAACGTTGGCCGAACGCATCGTTTTTGATAACCGACATGCCAAACCGATTAGTGTCGCCAACTACGAATACAGTGGCTTTATTCAGGACCGCTTGCATTTGCGTGCCAATCTTAGCTTGGATCTTGGGCTGCGCTATGAGAATCAACGCATCAACGTGCAAACCAATCTCGCGCCGCGAGCGGGCTTCGCTTGGGCACCGTTCAAAGATGGGAAGACTGTAGTGCGCGGTGGGATTGGGGTCTTCTTCGACAAAGTGCCACTAAATATCCGCAGCTTCTCCTTCTATCCGGGGCGCTTGGTTACCCGTTATACAACCGATGGACATACGATCCTCGATCGTCGTTACTACAGAAACGTGCTCGTCAACACCAAACCAATCGAGCCTTTTGATTTACGCAGACGAGATCCCGACGCTGGCTTTGTCCCGGAGAATTTAACATGGAACCTCGAGCTGGCGCGCCAAGTCTCCACGCGCTTGTTGTTGCGCATAAACTACCTGCACAGCGCGACGGAGAGCATTTATATCCTCAATCCTGAAACCGATTTCAGAGGGCAAACGGCCATCGTGCTCCGTTCAGCAGGCGAAGCTCAGTATCGGGCGTTTGAAATTATGGCCCGTTTTAAGTTGCGACGGAATGATTTGTTCTACGTCTCCTACGTCCGTTCGCGCGCCCGCGGCGATCTCAACGACTTCAACTCTTATTTTGGCGATGTCGGCGCTCCCATCATCCGTCAGAACCAGTACTCGAATCTTCCGTTCGACGTGCCGCACCGTTTGCTTGCCTGGGGAACGCTTTCGTTGCCCCATCGCATCACAATTGCCCCGATCATTGAATGGCGTACGGGTTTCCCTTATTCAAGGCTCGATGCTGAACAGCGCTTTGTCGGTCTACGCAATAACGACACGACGCGCTTCCCACCCTTCTTCTCTCTTGATCTTGAGGCAGCTAAAACATTTCAAGTTACGCGGAGATACGGCGTGCGCCTAGCATTGCGCAGTTTCAATATAACCAATCACTTCAATCCACAAAACGTCCATGCCAACATCGCCGATCCACGCTTCGGCACCTTCTTCGCTTCATCAAGCCGCACTTTTGCTGGCAGCTTCGATATTCTCTTCTAAACAATTCGTTCTTCAATAACGCCATTGAACCGTTCTCCAGTCATGTGTCCACAGATCGAAGCCGCAGGATTGCGGTTGTGACACAAGAGACCTGCAGTTGTGTTCGACTTTGAGCACACCGATTGGAGTCGACTCTGAACCAGCTAGCGTTTCCCTCCATTTGTTTCCTTTGTTCCTGGTTGTCCCGAGACCTCCACATCGGTGTTTTAGCATTGAGAAGAACGACATAAATCCGAGAAGCCGTCAATAAACGTAAATTCTCGCAAACCGATAAATCGCCGAGCAAACCATTTTTTTCGGAGGACTATAGTAATGAGAAAGCTCGCATGTTTGATCTCGTCGCTTTTTCTTTTCGTCGTCGGTGCCTACGCGCAAACAGTACAGGCTCCCAAGAAATCCCTCTACGAGCGACTCGGGGGCGAGGCGGCCATTTCAGCCGTGGTGGACGACTTCGCTCAAAGAGTATTGGCCGACCCGCGCATCAATCAGAAGTTCGCCAAGAGCAATGCGCCGCGCCTGCTCTACTTCCTTAAGCAGCAGATCTGCGCGGCCACCGGCGGCCCTTGCAAGTACCAAGGTCGCGACATGAAGACGGCCCACAAGAACATGGGCATCACCAATGGTGAGTTCAACGCATTGGTGGAAGATCTGGTGGCCACGCTCAACAAATTCAACGTCCCCAAACCAGAACAGGACGAACTGCTGGCGATCCTGGCTCCGATGAGATCGCAGATGGTCGAGGTCCAGAGCGATGCGACGGGGACCCCGCTTCCGGCTAACTTCAAACCGGCCCCGCCGCTGCCTGAAAAGAAGATCAAGGAAGGACCGTTTCCCAAGAAGAAAGGCTCGATGAAGAGCGCGAAACGCAGGTAGTTTCTCGGATTGGTGACCAACACGCCGGGCGAGCGCACGACGGGCTGTGTCTGTTTGCGTGTCCGTCGCGCGCTCGCTTTGAACAAACCCAGACGAGGAGTCCGCATGAACTTCAAACTCTCGCTCGCATCATTGATGCTGATGGTCAGCATGACAGCCGCCGCCATGCCAGTGCAAAAGGCCCCACGCAAGAAGCGACGGACGCTGGTGGCAAACGTCGCGATGACCAACTTCGAGTTCAAACCCAAAGAACTGCACGTCAAAGCGGGCACCACGGTCGTTTGGACCGACGAAGAAGGGACACACCAAGTCACCTCGGACGATGGACGGAGCTTTTCGTCGCCGACGTTGAACCCCGGACAGACGTTTCGCCATCGCTTCACTAAAACGGGGCGCTACCCCTACTATTGCTCTTTTCACGGCGGCAAAGGCGGCAGCGGCATGTCCGGTGTCATCATCGTCGAAAGATGAGTTTTTCCGTTGCCCGCCGCGGTCGCCGCATCCGCTACAGACCGGTCATCATCGCCGAAAGACGAGTTTTGCCCCTCCAAGATGAGAGCTTGGGCGTTTGTGCGTCCAATGTCCAGCGTCATCATCGTTGAAACTCGAATTCACTGTCCACTCTACAAAGAACAAAGAGTAAAAAAGCGTTCCGGTCGCCGAAACTCGTTAGCTTCTTTGCGTGAGGTGAAACGGCAAGGCTGGCTGCTCATTTATCATGCCGACTTCATACAAACTCAGTCCAGCGCGCACCCCCGTGCTGGGGGGGAACCAACAACGCTGTCCCTTCTCTCATGAAACTGTCCCCCAGTTCGAGCAAAAACGATGTGTCGAAGGCGAACCTGAGCCGAAACAGTCTCGGTGTTGTTTTCGGCCCGAAGTTCGATTATGCTGAGCGTTGCTTTCTGACGAACTCTCTTTAGATTTGAGCGCCGAAAGAATTCGCACCGTGCATTCTTCAGTACAGGAGCGTTGAGAAGATGTTTTGCCCTACGAACCTTCGACCGCATCTGGCTGCACTCACACTTTTGCTTGCGCTGTTCACGCCTTGTGCCGATGTTCAAGCCCACAAGTCGGCTCCGCAAACGCAATCTTCCACCGTAGCCCCCTCGCTGCGATGGCAAGATGCGCGCGGCAGCGGGACAAAACAGGAGGCCGGGCGCAACGGGCGCGCCCCCAACAGGTGAAGCAAGCGAACTTCAGGCTTCGCCGTTGGAAGGACGCGCGCTGCTCCTTTTGGATCAAGTTCTCGCTTCGCTCAAGGAATTGGACAAAGCTGAACCGCGCATTCGCGCGCAGGCACAAATCGCCGATCTACTTTGGAAGCACGATGCGCCCCGCGCGCGTCGCTTGCTGGAACAGGCTTTTCGCGCCGCTGGCGAACTCAAAGATGAGCGCCCGCCGTCGCCTTCGGGCGACAGACGCTCGCCGCTGCCGCCAGCTCCGCCATCGAGAATCGTCTTGCAGGGCGAGATTTTGCGCATCGCCATCAAACACGACGCCAAGCTGGCCGAACAACTGGTGAGAACGATTGCGGAAGATGCCGGTCGACCGGAAGAGAGGAGTGCCAAGGATGTGGCGCCGGATGGCATGGACCGCCTTTTCAACCGTTCGCTCATCCTCTTGCAAATGGCGATGACCATCATGGAGAGCGATCACGTGCTGGCGGCGCGGCTTGCCCGGCAGAGCCTCGATACAGGCATCAACCCGCTCCTCCCGAGCGTCCTTCTCACGCTCAAGACGCACGACCGGGCGCGCGCCGACGAGATCTACCGTGCGGCGCTGCAAAAATTGCAGCAGCAACCCGTGGAAGAAGCGTTGATGTCGCTCCATGTTTACGCGATGCCCAGCGGAGTCTTCACGCTGCTGCCATCGAACTTGGGCGCCAAAGAGAGAGAGGCGTTGAGCGACGATCCAGAACTCGCGCGCGAATACCTTGAGGTCGCTTTCACCAAGCTCACGGAATGCGCCGAGTCGCTGCGCGCCGGCGCGGAGCAAGGGACGCGCAAAGAGTTCTTCTGCTTCACGACGGCGCAAATGCTTCTGCCGGCGTACGACCGTTATCTGCCGGACAAGAGCGCGATGATGCGCGCCGTGCGCGACGAACTACAGCGACGAGTCGGCGACGGTGCCGATCTGTTCAATCCCTTTGCCGAAAAGGAATCGGCACAAGAACTCCTCTCCCGCGCCGAGAACGAAAAGGAAGAGTTCAAGCGCGACATGATCTACCTTCGCGCCGTGCAGAAGCTGCTCGGAGAGCGAAGGTTCGACGAAGCCATCGCGGCGGCTGACAAGATCAAGAACGAGGAATTCAAGTCCCTCATCGCCGACGCGGCGCGTATGCAAGCGGCTTTTTTGCACATGAGCGAAGGCGATTTCGACACGGCGATCCGTTACGCTCGCGCCATCTCCAAGGTCCAGATGCAGGCCAGCATCTTCGCGAGCATGGCGCAGAAAGCCCTTGATCGCAATGATCTAGCGCGCGCGACCGAACTCGTCGAGGAAGCGCGAAAGTTCATCGAACGGAGCGAAGACGGCCCCGACAAAATGCGCGCGCTCGTCATCACGGCGGGCGTCATGGCGCGGTTCGGTTCACTGCGCGCGTTCGAGTTGATGCGGCGCGGCGTGGAACTGGCGAACTGGCTGGACGAAAAGGGTCAATCTTCCAGCGATCCTTTTTCAACGGTCTTTATCGCTTTCTTGCCGGAAAATCCTTTGAGCGTCGAAATGCCTTTACGACTTCTTGCGCGCGCCGACTTCGAACGAGCGCTCGAACTTGCGTGCGGCTTCAAGAATCCAGAACGAAGAACCATGGCGCAGATCGCCGTTACGCGCAGCGCTCTTTCCGAAAACGACTCTTTTGACGCGATTGGAAGCTGTGTTGATCAAGGTAACCGAGTTTGAAACAATGGAGACGACTGCCAACGTTCGTCCATCGGGCGAAAAGCCGAGTCCGTGCACCAGCAAAGCATCCTTGTAGATGGGGACTCAATCCAGCGATGAATGGATCGCCCAAGCGAATTAAGCCATGAGCTTTCCTCGCTCACTTTTCATCTTTCGGCTTGAGCGACCGCTCTTGTCTAAACTCGGCGGCCCGATGTAAGTGCGCACGCGGATGATGTGCATTGTAAACCTCACGAAGCTTCCGCGTGGTCAAGTGAGTATAGATCTGCGTCGTCTCAATATCAGCATGCCCCAGTAACAACTGAACCGAACGGCAGTCAGCCCCGCGTTCCATCATATGTGTCGCAAAACTGTGTCGCAAAACATGCGGCGTCGCCCAAAGCCCCGCCATCTCGGCATAACGACGAACCAAACGCCACACCTGCTGGCGCGTCAATGCTCGTCCGCACGCGGCGCTGGCGAATAGATACCGACGCTTTTTGCCCCCACCAGACAACTCCAGATAGCGACGAAGCCAATCGAGCGCGCTCCGCCCGCAAGGGACTTGGCGCTGCTTACGCCCCTTCCCGCTGCGCACCAAGACAAGGCCGCGATCAAAGTCGATATCCTCTGGGGCGAGAGCCACCAGTTCCGAAACGCGCAAGCCAGTCGCGTAAAGTAGTTCTAGAATGGCCCGATCACGCACTCCCTCGATCGTCTCGACGTTCGGTCCAGCCAACAAACGCTCGACATCCTCTGTGGACAACACTACTGGGAGAGAGAACGCTCTCCTCGATATCTTCAGATCCGCCGTCGGATCATCTTTTCGGTAGCCATCTAGCTGAAGGAAATGGTAGAAGCTGTGCACCGCAGCGAGCGCCCGCCCGATCGAGCGCGGCTGAAGTCCCCGGTCTACAGCCAACCAGCGAACCCAAGCGATTATGTCCTCTCGCTTCAGATCCTCTAGGGGACGCGGTGCAGCCCAATCAGAAAGCGCTTTCAGGTCGCGCCGGTAAGCCGCTATCGTATTATTTGAAAATCCCTTTTCGACAACCAGATGCGCCAGATACTCTCCGATCAGATCTCGTTTCATTTCGCCCATAACCTTTTGGTTAAAGGTTCGAACGACTGAACCCGATGATGGCGAAGATGGCCCCGAGGACGACGAAGAGGTTGAAAAAAGCGCCAACGCCCAGCGTCATCTCGGCGTCGTTGCGCAACATGCCCAATCCGAGCAACAGCAGTTGAAGATGAAACAGAACCAGACAAGCGGCGCTCAAAGCGAACCAACTCACTCGCAGGCCAGCGCGTCGTGCACGTGAGAATCCAAGCACCGCAGCGATCAACCAACCGATGGCTCCGCCAACCAATAGCGTAATCACGACTGGCGCGAAAAAGGTTGGGATCGAATAGACTTCCGCTTGTTGAATCAATGCCAGAAAGGATATGGCGCACATCTCATCAGACTCCTGTGGATTAAACTTCAACGCCCGGCCATGGATCTGACCCACCAACCGGGCGCAAGAAGAATACGAAAAACCGGATCTTTTGTCAGCGCCGAATGCGGCTCTTTCCAGGGGAAACTTTTCGGCGCCAGCTCACATGCGACCTCCTCCTTTCCCCATCAGGGACACCTTGGGGAAGGGAGCAGCGTCGCTTAACTACTGCGTGATGTGTATCTCCTCATCTTTGTTGACGTGCCGCAAGAAGAAGACCAGCGCACATGCGCAAGCGATCGCGATGCCGGCGATCGCCAACCAAAGATAACTGGTCCCGCCCTGCCAATCGATCTGCCCAGTCTGCGGATTCCTGTACGTCGCAAACCGGTAGAACTGCCAGATGCCGAACGCTAACGAGATCAAGCCTACTATCCAACACAGGATATCTATGGCTTTGCTGCTCATACGGACCTCCGGCGTCAAGTAGATTTATAGATGATTGCCCTGACTCTCAAAAGCAGATCGCCCCGGAGCGTCCCTGTAGGAAATAATGTTAACTCCGCTCTTTCCGAGAAGCAAGATAGATTTTTTCGCCGGTTCGATCGCGCGAATTCAATCGCTTTCTGCGATGAGGATTCGACGCACATCGCCTTCGCGCCGCGTAACGCCATGACGATCCAGATACTCGAGCAAGGGGATCGCGTATTTGCGCGATAGCCCGATCAGCGTTTTGAAGGCGGGCACGTCGATGTTCGCCCCGCACTTCATCGCGTACTCGCGCAATCGCTCGCGCAGCGCTTCAAGAGCCTCGCGATGTATGAGCATCTCATCATCTAGGCGAATGAGGGTGCCCGAATCGACGAGCAACTTTAGAAGCTTACGCGCGCGCTCTTTCGGCGCACTATCGATCCGCTTCAACGCCGCTTCCATAGTCAAGGCTTCAAGCCCGCTTCGCCGGAAAATGAGTTCAAGCTCATCTTTCAAAATCCGATCGGATGGCGAAAGCTCCGGTTGATGAGTCGACAAACGCACCGTGTCGCGATCCACGACCACCCGGCCAGAGGCTTCGACGTTCGCCAAAGCGGCGCGGAAGAGTTCGACGGGGAGGCGGGCGCATGCGCGCTCGCGCAATTCTTCACGCGACATTCCCTTTACGAGCGGCTCTCGCCTGTGAAAATCGGCGAGCTCATCGAGCAAGGCTTCGACCAATCCGTCGAACTGTTCGCGCGAGATGAATACGTTCTCCGCTTCGACCACCGCTCCGCGTTCCCTCGCGCCGCGTAGCGCTTCAGCGAAAGCCTCATCGCTCAATCCCGTACGCGCCAAGATCTCAGCTCGAGTGAGACCGCGCGCGCCAGCCATCTCGATCAAAGCGACCAAGCGAGTCGTCTCATCGGCAGCGCTCAGACTCTGCAGTCGTGCGCGCGCGATGGGCAACTCCCTACGGCGATGCTTTGGCGGATGGACATCGCAGACGCGCCCACCGGCGATCGTTCGTAGCGGCGAACCGAATCTAACGATGAAACGGTCATCGGGCAAAGCGCCGATCGGCTTTTCACACTTGAATTGCGCGAAACCCGCCCGACCACACGCGATCTCGCCATCATCTTCTAAGACGCGCACGCGCGCCATCACCTCTGCGGTCCCGATATGCACATGCACGCTCATCCGCGAACGCAAGGGCAAACCATCTTCGAGAACTTCGACGAAGGCGTCGAAGGCGCGTGTCGCATGCAAACGGCCCGCCGGGGCGAGCGTCATGCCGCGCCAGAGCGCCGAGATCTCCACGCCGCTAAGATTCACGGCTGCGCGCTGCCCGGCTCGGGCGCGCTCGACAGGTCGCCCATGAACCTGCAATCCGCGCACGCGCGCACACATGCCTGCAGGCAAAATCTCGACATCTTGTCCTTCGACGATCTCGCCAGCGATGAGCGTACCGGTGACGACGGTGCCGAATCCGCGCACCGTGAAGACGCGATCGATCGGGAGCCGCATCACCTTTCCAGCGCAACGCGGCCCGATAGCCAAGGACAGCTTGCGCAAAACGCCCTTGAGCTCGCTTATGCCCTCTCCTGTGCGCGCGCTCGTTGCGATGATTGGAGCATCGGCGAGAAACGATCCGCGCGTCAACTCTTCGATCTCGGCACGCACCAAAGCGAGAAGTTCGTCGTCGACCGTATCCCGTTTGGAGATGACGACGATGCCGGATTTGACGCCGAGCAGACGGCAGATCTCAAAATGCTCGCGCGTCTGCGGCATGACGCCTTCATCCGCCGCGACGACGAGCATGACGAGATCGATCCCATGCGCTCCGGCGAGCATATTACGAATGAAACGTTCATGTCCTGGCACATCCACGAAACCTATGTGAACGTCTCCCAAATCGAGATCGGCGAAGCCGAGATCGATCGTGATGCCGCGCCGCTTCTCCTCGGGCAAACGATCCGTATCGACGCCCGTCAACGCGCGCACGAGCGCCGTCTTCCCGTGATCTATATGTCCGGCTGTGCCGACGATTATCGAACGCATCAGATGTGCCGGCAAACGAGTCTAATCAAGCGTCTCATTTTATCTCGATGACTTCGAAATCGGTCCATTGCGTCGCCGTTCGATTGCGATCCTTAGCGACCATGTCGGTGACGACGATCTGTAGGACGTATTCGCCCGGCACGATCTCCTTCCCGAAGCGCAACTGCCCGGCGGCGCTGATCCTCTTCGGATCAGCCGTCTGCGTCGGATAGAAATCCGACAATCTGCCGATGAAGATCGGCTGCTGATCGCGAAACAGGCGCACTTGCGTTTGCAGATGCGGATGCCCGGTCGCTTTGTCCACTTTAGCGTTATAGATGATGAAGCCGTAATCGATGGTGGCACCTTGACGGAAACGGCGCACTGCAGGGCCGCTATCCACTGCCACAGCTTGCTCCTCCTCGGTCGAACTCAGAGAGCCATTCGGCTCTTTCGCGGCCCCGAGTAGCGATCGCCCCGTAACGATCAAACCGGAAAGCGCGAGCCGATCTTTCTTCAGATCCGGCACTTGGATGAACTGGCTGGCAGAACCGATGCGGTCAGAAGCAACGTCGCGCATGGCGAGGCGGAGTTGATAGGCGCCCGGCTTTTTCACCGGCACGCTGAGCGTATAGACCAGCCCGTAGCGCTTCAATTCATCCAGTGTCTTCCCACGCGCGCGCAAAGTGTACGTGCGGCTCACTCGATCGACCGGACGACCGTCGCCGTCAAACGTGATCGCCAATACGTCGATCACCGCGCGCTGCCAATCGCCATCGGCTGGCGTCCACGTCACATCGCGCCCGTCTATGTAAAGGAGCGAACGCATGAAAGATCCGAGTTTAGCATCATTCAAGAAGAGCGAGGTCAAACGCAAATTCAGCTCACCCGAAGAGAAAGGCGAGACGAGCGCGGCCATCAAACGCTCGCCCGGCGTCTTTTTGTTCGGGTAAGCCTCTTCATCAGTCATTCCATAAAATCCACGACGCGAGCGCACTTGAAGGCCCGGACGACGAACCCGAACCGTGATGCGATGGAAGCGGCGTTGCCCGTTCTGATCGAACGTCTTCTCATCGGGGCGATAACCGATCAGGTAATAACCGCTCTGGTCCTCGAGCGCGCGTTTGATGCTGCCAGCGATATCGTTCGTGTTGTGAAGGAAGAGACCGCCCGTCTCCTGTGCCAGATAATTCAACCCGTCTTGCGATTCGAAATAGGCAAGGCGTCGATCGCTCAATTCCCGCTCGATCTGCTCCGGCGTCATTCCTCTAACGTCGTCGGCAGCGGTTAACCCCAGAGTCTGTAGCCCGCGCGCATCGATCGTGTAGATGACGACCGAAGCTCGATTCGCCAGATCTATCAACCGCTTCAAAGCGTCAAAGACGCGCGCGCTCGGGGTGCGCCTATCTTGATCGTCGTCATAGCTATAGACTCTGAAACCGTCCGAAACCAGAACGATGGCCTTCCTTCCCGGCAACTCACGCAACCCGCGAACGACGAAGTTCAACGCGCCAAGCGTGCCGACAGCGAACAGTTCGGCACGGAATTCATCCAACCGATCTCCGGGCGCCGATTGATCATTGGGCGCCGAAGGCGATTGACCGATCAGCGAATCATTCCGCGAACCGGCGAGAGTTGAGCTTCCGCCTATCGGCTCAAACGGACTGATGCCTCCCGTCCCCAACGGATACCACCGGATCCTCTCGATCGCCGCATAGAGCTGCGCTTTGTCGGTCGTAAATTGCTGAAGCGCTCCGACCCCGGCGCTCGTGCGAACGATCGCCACCAGATCACCCGGCTGGACCTGATCGCGCACGAACTTCTTCAAAGCGTCGCGGACGAACGCCACGCTTTCGAATGAAAGGTTGAGATCATCGACGATGATGGCGATCGTTCGGCGCACGCGCTCTGGCTTGATTCGCGCCGGAGGGATGGGGATCGCATCCTTACGCTCCCCACTCGCTGGCGTTGGCGCGGTCGTCGGCGCAGCATTGATGTATGAGAAGTTGGTGATCCTCTGTGGTCGCCCATCCTCGAAGATTTCGAAATCATCGGCCCGTAGATCAGTCACCTGCCGTCCGTCCTTGTCCGTCACGACGACATCGACCTGCACCAAATTGGTGCTGATGCGCACCACCTCCTCTTCCGGCTCCTGATCCGCTCGCTTCCCTTGATTACCAGTCGAAGACGATTGCTGTCCGCCGATCGGTAGAGCTAGCGAGATGCCGAGCAGTAGAATGAGCGTCGCCTTCATCCAATCAAGACCTCCCGGAAAGCCCGCGGCGCGCTGGCTTTTTTACGCTAAATGTGCCATGCTTCCGAAAAATCCAAAATCTTACGGAGAGATTATGCCAGAACAAGCTAAAAACGGCGATACGGTTCGCGTCCACTACACCGGGCGGCTAGAGAATGGCGAGATTTTCGATTCGTCCGAAGGCGGCGAACCGCTGGAATTCAAATTGGGCGCTGGCCAAGTCATCGCCGGATTCGATGAAGGCGTACAGGGCATGTACGTCGGCGAGACGCGCACGATAGAGATCCCGGCTGAAGATGCTTACGGCGAACGGGTCGAGGCCCTGGTCCAGACGATACCGCGCGAAGGGCTCAATCTCGAGACGGAGCCGGAAGTCGGCATGAACCTCGTGCTTCAGCTCCCCGACGGCAGCCAGATCCCGGTCGCCATCACGGACGTGACCGATAAGTACATCACGCTTGACGCCAACCATCCGCTCGCGGGCCAAAAACTCATTTTCGATGTCCAACTAGTCGAAGTGAGACGTTCGCCCAGATGACACACGTGGAGGTCTTGACAGAGGATCGAGCACTTCATTCAAAGGGATCGAAGCTTGCGCTTGACGCCTGTCGAGATAAGCTCCTCGCTTGCGTCCATTGCGGGTTATGCCTTGAAGCTTGCCCGACCTACACGCATACGGGAGACGAAAATGATAGTCCGCGCGGGCGCATCTACCTGATGCGCGCCGTCAAAGAGCGCCGTCTCGCTCCCACGGCGCGCGCTTTCGCGCGTCACATAGATCGCTGTCTGGGCTGCCGCGCGTGCGAGCGCGCCTGTCCGGCAGGCGTTGAGTATGGACAGTTGCTCGAAGCGGCGCGCGCGGATCTGTTGCCGATCAAAGGCTCACGCAACATGCGCGAACGGCTGCTACGCTTCGCGCTCGATCATATCTGGCCCAACCCGAAACGCCTGCATCTTGTGTTCGCGCTCCTTCGCCGCGCGCGCGATGCGAAAATCAGCGGTGCGCTCTCATCCCTGCTCCTGCGGCTGCGGCTCGAAGAGGCGGCTTTTCCGCTACTGCTTCTTCAGGCCTCGGCGCCGAACATGAAGCGTGAAAATCCGATCATCTCTGTAACTGCGCAGGGTCAGGCGACGGAGCGAGTCCTGCTGTTCCTCGGCTGCGTGACAGAAGGGCTGTTTGCGCGCATCAATCGAGCCACGGCGCGCGTCCTCAGCCTCAATGGCTACGAGGTGCGCATCCCACGCGCACAGGTCTGCTGCGGCGCGCTTCACGCCCACGCCGGAGACGTTTCGGGAGCCAAACGCTTGGCCCGCTGGAATATCGAAGCCTTCTCCGAAGATGAGGCGGCGCCGATCATCACGAACGCTGGCGGTTGTGGCGCGATGCTGTTAAGCTACGCGCATCTTTTCGCCGAAGATCCAGCCTGGGCCGAAAGGGCGCGCCGTTTCAGCCAGCGCGTGCGCGATATCAGCCAGCAACTCGTTCAGAGAGATCTGAGGCGCGGCGCGCCGCTCAATACCGGGCCAGTCACTTACGATGCTTCTTGCCATCTGCTCTACGGGCAGAAAGCCGAGCGCGAGCCGCTGCGGATGCTTGAAGCGATCCCTGAATTGAAACTCGTCCCCCTCGAAGGGAGCGAACGCTGCTGCGGCGGCGCAGGGATCTATAACCTCCTCGAACCCGAACTTTCGCAAAGCATACTGCGCGAGAAGCTCGCGCACATCGGTCGGACCGAAGCGAGGATCTTGGCGACTGGCAATCCGGGCTGCCACATGCAGATCGCCGCGGGCGCGATCATGCTCGGCATGAAGCTCGAGGTGTATCACCCGGTCGAACTCCTCGATCTCTCTTACGAGCGCGCCGGATTCTACGCGATCAAAGCTCAAGATCGTCGGCATTGAAAGCCACACGCCCGCCGACGATCGTCAGTCGCACTTCGCCGCTCTCATCCAAGGCGACCAGATCGGCTCGCTTCCCCTCCTCGATCGTCCCACACTCTTCGATCACCCCGAGAAGACGCGCCGGATTGGTCGCCGCCATGCGCGCGATATCGGCGATCGAAACTCCTAACTGCAACATCAAACGCACGGCGTCGCTCAGCGTGATGACCGATCCGGCGATGCTTCCACGCTCGTTGCTGGTCCGCCCGCGAAGTACGGCTATTCGCCCGCCCCACACTTGATAGACGCCATCGCCCAACCCCGTCGGCGCAACGGCATCGCTGATGAGCGAAATACGTTCGATGCCCTTGCATTTCAAGACCAGACGGAGCATGAAGGGCTCGACGTGAATCCCATCGGCGATCACGTCACACGTCACATCATCGCGCAATAGGCCCCAACCGATCGGCCCGGGCGCGCGATGATGGAGCGGGGCCATCGCATTCATAAAGTGCGTCATGTGGCGCGCGCCGGCCTCGAACGCCTGATCTAAAGATGCGATATCGGCCCGCGTATGCCCGATCGAGACGATGAAACCGCGACGCCGCAATTCGCGAACCAGTTCTATCCCGCCCTCGATCTCCGGCGCGACGGTCATCATGTGACGGGCGCGAGGGTTAGCGATCATCGTCAGTGGCTCGAGGTCCGCGGCCTTCTTGTAAACGCGAAAATATTCCGTGCGCAACGCTCCGCACTGCGCTTGATTGACGAAAGGCCCCTCATAATGCAACCCGAGAGCGCGAGCGGTCGGCTCCCCTTCCCCGCTCGCGGTCTCCTGCCACGCCATCAGCTCTTCGATGGCGCCCGCCGCACGCTTGTAATCTTCGTCCGGCGCCGGGACGAGCGTCGGCAGCCAACTGGTCACCCCTTCTCTGACCAGAAAGCGCGCTATCTTCCGCAATCCATCGACATCCGTCTCCGTCACATCCGCCCCGACCGCGCCGTGAATATGAAGATCGATGAATCCGGGGAGGAGAAAAGCTCCCTCGAGATCCGCAATCTCACCGGCATCTGTTTCCGCGCCATCCTCAGTTATGCGCGCGATGCGTCCACCTTCGATCAGTACTGCAGCCCTCTTAACGCTTCCATCGGACAATACAACCTGCGCATTTCGCAATAATAGGCCTTCGCTCATCCGCTCAACCTCGAATCAGGATTCTCACGACTTCATCTAGGGGATAGCGATCTGACCGCTCACTGATCGCCACGAGAGATCGGTCCGGATGATAACATAGAACTCACCTGTAAACATCACGACATTGTGCCCCGATAACTAACGCCCTTGCTCGATCGCTGTCGCGTTGAGACGCGCAATAGCCGATGGGTGAATAGATGTCGCTCGACAGGAGCGACCGTAACGCTTCTACTCTTCCGCTGCCTGAAAGAAGCGCCAAGCCCCAACTTAGGCGCAATCGGAGGGATCGAATCTTCTCCGACACCCGATCTTTTCGTCAGTCCGCTGCGATCTGACTGAGGACTGCTCGCTTCAAAAGATGGGGGCGGGAGTATCGAGTGATACAAGAATTGCCATACTGCGAATATTGCTTTTATCACGCTTCAGAAAATGGGGGGGGGGCGGGAGTATAACTTGATACTCCCGCCTCAGCAAAGGATGCCGATTTAGAACTGATAGCGCAGGGAGAATTGCACGACGCGCGGGCTATATTGCGTCGCCGTCGTGACGATCCGCCCGAACGTGGAGCTAGCTAGATCGGCGTTCGGGAAACCATACTGGACATGGTTGAAAGCGTTGAACAGATCGGCGCGGAAGATCAATCGCTGTCCCTCGAACGGCATCGCGAACGTTTTGTAGATACCAAAGTCGAAATTCTGCACGCCATCGGTGAAGAAGGTGTTACGTCCGAGGATACAGCAACCATAATCGCGAACGGTCGGCGCGCGGAAAGCTTCGCGCGGCAGCAGCGTCTGCGAGGTCGCTGGATCGTTGATGCGCCGATATAGAACCGATGGATCGTTGAGCGCCGGGCGCGTCTCGGTGAACCCATCGAAGTTCAAATCGCCGAAGCCGGAGCTATTGTTGACAGTAAAAGGCGTGCCCTTGGCCAACTTCATGACCATCGAGATGGTCCAGCCGCCGAGGGTTTGACCGAGGAATCCGCGTTGTTCGCGGAAGAAGGGGAAGCGGTAAGTGCTGAAAACGGTGAAGCGATGGCGCGTGTCGAACCTCGAAAGTCCGCGCGAAACGCGCGTGTCAGGACCTAAGATATTTGAATCACCTGCCCCGACATTCGTCGCTTCGGAAGTCGTATCGATCGCTTTGCTCAACGTGTAAGCCATCTGAAACGATAACCCTTGACTCAGACGCTTATTCCACTCAGCTTGAAAGCCGTGGTAATAGCTCCAAGCCCCATTGCTCACCAAAGTGTTGGTTGTAAATCGCGGGTCGGGCCGCCGCTCGTTCAATCGCGGCAAGCGCACGCTGTACTCGTATGGGCCGATGGGAACCGGATTCGGGCACAGCGCCGTCGTTGGGATGCCAGCAAGCCCGGTTCCCGCACACAGTGGGTCAGCGGCCAAATGTAAGGTTTGGCCACGCACATCGACGCGGCGCGGGTCATTGGCCGGCAGGCCGCTCAGACTATACAAAGCCGAAGGGGCGTTGTTCGGGTGATTGACGACGACGACATCGCCCGCAACAGGTAAGTTCTCGAGCGCGTAGCGCAGCAGTCCTATTCCGCGATTGCCCGTATAGCTCAAACGGAGCGCAGATCTCCACGGAAGTTGCCGTTCGAAGGTCAAATTCCACTGTTGCGTGTAGGGCATCCCGAGATTAGGATCGACATGCGCCTCGGCGTGGCGAATCGTTTGCGGCCCGGGCACGAAGACGAATCCGTTGGTCGGATCGGCGAGATTGTTGCTGTTGCTGAAGGTCAAGAAGATCGCATTCGGCGGATTGAAGCGCACCGTCGCGCCCGATTGCGAGAAGACGGATTGGAAGATGCGGCCATGAAAGATGCCGTATCCACCGCGGATCGAAGAGTTATTCGGTCCGCCGAAGAGTTTGGCCCAGAAGCCTCTTTCGAAAGCTGGACTCCAAGCGAACCCGACGCGCGGTTCGATGTTGTCCTTGTCGCTGCCGAAACCGTAATCGATCCGCCCTCTCTTCTCGCGCGGCGCGGCGACATACTCGTATCGGACGCCGAGATTGAACGTCAGATTAGGACGCACCTTCCAATTATCTTCGGCGTAGAAGTTCGACTCGTTGATCCTGTTTTCGAGGAAGAAAGGCCCGTAACCTTTCTGGAAAGTGGCGACGCAGCCGTTCAAAAAGGCGATGTACGCCGAACCGTAATCCGTGCCGCCACAGTTGCGGCTGAACGTGTAAAAGCCGCGCGAGAAGTTGTCGGCGATGTCGTCGAGATTCTGTCGCCTGATATCGGTTCCGGCTTTGAAGAAATGGTTGCTGCCGAAGATGGTCGAGAGGTTATAGACGAACTGATGATCGGTCTGCCAGCGGTTGATCGGGAAAGCCCCCGCGTTGCCGATGATGCTTCCAGAAACGGGGCTGCCGCTGAAGCGAATGATCGGCGTGTCGTTACCGGCTTTGATGCCGACGAGCGTGGTGCGCAGCCCGAGCCCGTAACGAAACTCGCCGACCGTTTGCGATGTGAAGACGTGCGTCCACGTCAGTCCGACGTTCTGCTGCTTGTTGTTCTGCTTGGTCGCTTCGCCGATGATGATGTCCTCGTTGTCGAAGATCTGGCGCGTGTACTGGTAGCGAATCGTGACGTTGTCCTTTTCGTTCGGCACCCAGTCCAGCCGCCCCGAATAGTCTTTGAGCGGGCGGTCGAACCCGACCTGGCCCGTGTAAGTGCGCGGGCTGCGCGGATCGTTCGGCGTGAGGTTGGCCGGAAAGCGCGCGATCACGGACTGAATGAAGGCCCGATTCGACGGCGTATCATTGGCCGGCGTGACCTTAAAGAGCAGACTGCCATCGCGCTCTTGCGCAAGCAGCAGATCGCGCGTGTAAGAACCCGCACCGCTGTTACGCACTTCGTCGAAGCTGACGAAACCGAAGAGCTTGTTCTTGATGAATGGGAAGCCGAGCGTGAAACCATACTGGTTGCGGCGATTGACCGGATTCTTGACGCCCGGCGAAAAGATGTTCAAAGCAGCGTTCAGCGCGCTGTCGTTGTGATATAGATAAACATCGCCGTTTACATCGTTCGTTCCCGATTTGGTCTGAACCAGAACCACCGCGCCGTAACCGCGCCCAAATTCGGCGCTGAAGTTGTTGGTGATCACTTGAAACTCTTTGATGGTCGAGAGCGAAACGCCCTGGCGATTTTGGTTCTCCGACGAGTCATCGTTGTTGACGCCGTTGATCTGAAAGGTCGCGCCGCGCGTGCCCGTGCCGTTGAAATTGATCGAAGACCCGGACGAAAGGGTCGGGTTGTTCTGCCCGCTGGTCGGGTTCTCTTGAAAACCGGTGAAGGTTTCAGCCAGCGTCAGAAATCCATTGTACCCCTGATTGAATGTCGGTTTGTCCAAGACCTCTTCGGCGGTAAGAGACTGTTTGATCTCGGCGTTGGTCGTATTGATCGGCGGCGGCTCTTCCGTCACCGTCACCTCGCCGGTCACGGTCGGATTGAGCGTGAAATCGACCACCACGGTCTGATTGAGAGTGACCTCGACGTTCTCGCGCACGACCTTCCCGAAACCTTCGCGCGCAGCGGTGACGGTGTAGCGACCCAGCGGCAAATACGGCGCGATGTAAAACCCTTCTGCGTTGGTTACCACATTGCGCTCTTGGCCTGTCTCGACGTTGCGAATAGTGATGTTCGCGCCAGCGACTACGGCGCCGTTCGCATCAGCAACTGTCCCCTGCAACGTACCGGTGACGGTCTGCGCATTGGCGGAGACAGAGAGCGCGACTAATAAGCACAATCTCAACGTGACTTTTCTATATGACACAGGTGGGCCCTCCAATTCAGAAACTAGAATTCCAAGGGAGCGAAATCCACGGCTAAGAAGATCGCTCAGATAAAGCCTAAACCTTAGGCAGTCAGACGCCATTAAGACGCCTGACTGCCCGTCGCTGAATGAACTCTAGAAGTAGAACTTCGCTCCCAATTGAATGACGCGCGGATCCCGCGTAGCAGTTACTGAGCCGAAAATGCTCGACGTGAGACCCGTGCTGATAGAGCTGAAGTTCGTATGATTGAAGATATTGAACGCCTCGCCGCGAAGCTGTAGGCGTCGCGACTCGCCGAAGTAGATATTCTTCGTCAAAGTCAGGTCGAAGCGATAAGTGGGCGGTCCGTTGATCACGCCACGGCCAGCATTGCCGACACGATTCTGTCCGGCGGGGACGTTAGCGAAACATTGCGTATTGAACCATTTGTCGACGGTATGTGGCGCCCCATTATTCGGGTCGCAGATCATATCAGGACGCGGACCGGAAGCGGATGGTCCGAGGAAACCTAAGCCAGCAGGGTCGGCATTGGCCGTCGTCACCGTAAACGGCAATCCCGAATAGGCCGTCACGATGCCTGAAAGCTGCCAGCCGCCGAGGACGTGACCGACGAAATCTTTCCTTCCTTTCAACCAAGGCAATTCGTAGATGTAATTAATCGAAAGGATGTGGCGGCGATCGAGCTGCGCACGCCCATACTCAGCGCGTATGTCGTATGGGTTCTGCGGCGCAGTCGAGCGATCGGTCTGATTGTCAGTCAGATTCTTCGACCACGTGTAAGCGACGTTGATCTGTGAAGCGCCGGTGAAACGGTGTTGCAAGTAGACCTGCATGCTGTTGTAGTTCGAGTTGAACCGCATCTGGATCATGTTGATGGCGCGATAACCGCGGTATGGTCGGATCTGATCGAGGATCAACTCTTGAATCGAACTGGTGAAGATCTGCCCCGGTTGTTGGCATGGCACCAGATTACCGGATGCGTTGCGACATTGTTGTGTGAGCGCATATCCGGGCGGTAGAAGGTTGATATCGACGATGCCAGGCAGGTGCGTCCCCTTCGAACCGAAGTAACCGATGTCAATCAGCGTCTTCGAGAAGAGCTGATGCTGCAGATCGAGCGACCAGTGCTGATAGTAGGGCGTTTTTCCATCAGGCTGAACGGCCCTCAAAGTCGTCGCCGCAGGAGAGACGAAAGGAGTACCGGCAGTCGGATTATCCAGGCGAGTTCCCGTGATCGTCACCGATTCGTTGAAGGGAGGGTTGATGCCTATGTTCTGCTCCCAGATGCCGACCAGCACCTGATCGTGATAGATGCCGTAGCCGGTACGGATCGAGGTGCGCCCTTTGCCGAATGGATCCCAAGCCAATCCGACCCGCGGGGCGAAGTTCAACTTCGGCGTTTCGGCTAAGTATTTGCCGTAAGGCGAGGGCGTGCCGCCCAAACCCGTATTGTTCGCGTTGACGATGATGCCGTTTAACGGATCGCCCGTTCCCGGAACGCGATTGCCGCTACCGTCAACCTGCGGAGCGCGTGCCGGATTGAACGCCCGCGGATCGAAGTTCGAAAGCCTATTGAACGCATCATACGGCTGACCGAAGTAGGAGTAGCGGACGCCATAGTAGAGCGTCAGGTTGGGCCTTACGCGCCATTCATCCTGACCGTAAAGTTCAACGTTCCTGAGCCGCAGATCAGCCGTGATGTCGTATTTGTACTGCGTGAACGTGGCGTTCTGCCCGAGAAGAAACCAAGCCCACTGCTGCATGATCTGGCGTTGGCCAGTCGTGAAGGGAAGGCCGGTCGCCGGATTGATGCCTGATGTCGGGAATCCGGTATTCGGGAAACTGAAACTTCCCTGATTGGCGCCGCCGAGCGCATTTTCGTGCTTGCGGTATCGCGTAATGAGCGCGCCGAATTTGGTCGTATGCGTTTCGATGATCTTCGACAGGTTGAAGTAGACCGCATGATTGGTCGAGAAGTTGTCGTACGGCCCGAATCCCGTGATCCCGGTGAATCCGACGGTTAGATCGGGCACACGACCGACCGTATTCGTAAACGGCAGCGGCACCCGAACAGAAGGGCTATTCGCTTGATTTATCTTGCCGACCACCTGACTCAAGATCGCACCATAAGAGTAGGTATAGCCGCCATCGATCACGAGCGTCGGATTGGCAGCGTAAGTGAAGCGAAAGACATGCGTCCTCCCCGGCGAATCGGTCTTCGTCGTGGATATCCCAGGTATCGGCGCACCGCTAGAGAAAAGACCTATCGCATCGAGCGTCGGGATCGTGTCGTTCTCGAAGCGATAGTAGGCCGTCAGTTTATCACTGAACTTGTGATCTATCCGCAACATCTCCTGACGGAAATTAGCGACGTTGCGCGCCGCAGAGACGAGGCTGAAATTGCTCAGATTCGGTTCGGGAAGGTTCGCGTAGAATTCGTTGATGTAGGCTTGAGCCACAGGATTGATGTTCGTGATCGTCCGCGACCGCTGAATGCAATTGCCAGCATTATCCAACTGCACGCATACATCTACGGGGAAGATGCCTTGACGCATCGCTTTCGTCGGAACGGTAGCCACGAAGGTCGGGTACCGTATATCGCGGCGCCATTCCTGCGAGAAGAAGAAGAACGTTCTGTTCTTCCCGTTGTAGGAATAGACCGGTCCACCTTCGCCGAAGCGAGGCAGATAAACTGGTCCACCCAGCGTCCAACCGAAGTTATTGTAGCGAAACGGCGCACGCCGCGCCTTGCCGTTAGCATCTATCCCAACCGGGGCGTTTCTATTGCTAAAGAAATCGTTGGCGTTCAACCGCTCATTGCGCACGAACTCATAGAGAGTTCCGTGAAACTCATTCGTCCCGGATCGAGTGACGACGTTCACCTGTCCGCCGCCGCTGCGCCCCGTCTCCGCCGGATATAGACTGCGAAGGACTTTGAATTCAGCGATCGCATCGACGCTCGGATAAGTTTGTATCGTCAAATTTGAGCCGCGATCGGTCGTGTCCGCGCCATCTATCATCCAAGTGTTCGAACTGCTGCGCGCGCCATTGACGGAGATGGAGACAACGTTCGCCTGCCCAGCCGGATTGGTCGTGCCGACATAAACCTGATCGGCCAAGTTAGATGAGACTCCGGGCATGAGCACCGTAAGTTGGAGGAAGTTACGGTTGTTGAGCGACAGTTCGCGCACCTGCGTGCCGGAGATCAAATTAGCCGCGGATGGCGTCTGTAGATCGACCTGCAACGGCGTCGCTTCCACCGTCACGACCTCGGCGATGTTGCCCGGCTCCAACGTCACATCCACCGTGCGGCGCTGATTGACATCGAGTTTGATGCCGCCTTCGACGTGCTTCTTGAAGTTAGGCGCTTCGACCGTTATCTGATAATTCCCCGCCGGCAAGAATGGGGCTGAGTAAGACCCAGTCTCATCCGTCGTCAACGTGCGCACGATCGTCTGTTTGTCCGTGTCCGTGATGGTAACCGTCGCACCGGCGACGACGGCCCCATTGGTATCTTTGACCGTGCCGACGATGGAACCGGTCGTTTCTTGGGCAAACGACGTATGCCCAGCCACGAAGACGAGGGAAAACAAAAGACCAATCGTTATGAAGTTACTTCTCATGACTATTACTCCTCCCCGCTTTCTACACGAAGTTTCGCCCTTTCGCCGCGCGAGTTAATCTCGAACGGCGACCTGATGCTCACCCATCCTCACCGTCGCGCTTTGCGGAAAGAGGATGGTCTGCGACGGTCCAAGCCCCACGCAAAGCTACGCCTGATCGCACGCCCGTCATCTTGCCGTCAGCGAAGACGACTTGGCCGTTGACGATGACGTAGCTGATACCGACCGGATATTGATGTGGGTTATCAAACGTCGCGCGATCCGCGATCGTCGCATCATCAAAGATGACGATGTCAGCCGCATAGCCTTCGCGCAACAACCCGCGATCGCGCAGATGAAAAGTCTGCGCCGGGAGCGATGTCATCTTGCGTATGGCATCCTCCAACGTGAGAAGATGAAACTCACGCACGTAACGCCCGAGGACGCGCGCGTTGTTGCCATACCCGCGCGGATGCGGCACCCCGCGACCGGGGCGTTGCACGCCAGCGTCCGCTGCGATCATGGTCCAAGGCTGACGCATGATACGTTGCACATCATCCTCGCTCATCTTGTGATAGATCATGCCGGCGCCGCCCGCCGCGAACATCTCGATGATCTGATCGATCTGCGCATCGAGGTCGCTTTTGCCGCGCGCCCTTTTCGCTATCTCCGGAATCGAAAGACCGTTGAATGATGGGTTCGGCTCGTAACTTGCCACTACGGCGTAAGAGTAGTCTTTGAAACCGCTCCGCTTGAGGCTCTCCTTCATCTCGCGCCGCACGCGCCCGCGCGTCGCTGCGTCGGCCAATCGCGCTTTCGCCGCATCGCGTCCGCCGGCGCGCACCCAGTCTGGCAATAGAACGTCGAGCGAGGTCGAAGAAGCCGTGTAAGCGTACTGGTCCACCGTCACTTGCAAGCCGCGTGCGCGTGCTTGCTCAACGAGACTGATCGTCTCCGCGCTCTTTCCCCACAGCTTCTTGCTCGAGATCTTGAAATGCGAAATCTCCACCGGGATGCCAGCCTGCTCGCCAATCTGAATGCTTTCGCGGATGGCATCCATCACGCCGTTACCCTCATCGCGCATGTGCGTCGCATAGACGCCGCCGTAGCGGGCTGCGACGCGCGCCAGCGCGACGATCTCGTCCGTCTTCGCGTAAGCGCCGGGCACGTAGATGAGGCCCGTTGAAAGCCCGACGGCCCCTTCTTTCATCGCCTGTTCGACGAGCGCTTCCATCTGCCGCAGCTCTTCCGGCGTCGGCGCCCTATTCTCCAAGCCCATGACTTTGGCGCGCACGCTCCCGTGCGCGATCAACGTAGCGAGATTGACGGCGAGCGGTTGTTCTTTGATCCGATCGAGGAATTTTCCAACTTCGGTAGTTGATGAACCGCAGTTGCCCGTGACGAGCGAAGTGACGCCCATGCGGATGAAATTTTCGGCGTCCGGCTGACTGTAAATGTTTTCGACGTGCGAGTGCACGTCGATGAAGCCGGGCGCGACGATCTGGTTATGCGCATCGATGACGGCGCGGGCTTCGCGCGGATCGACGCGCCCGATCTTCGCGATGCGCCCATCTTTGACAGCGACATCGGCGCGATACCAAGGGTTGCCCGTGCCATCGACGATGCGCCCGTTCGTGATGACAAGATCGTAGATTTGCGCGATCGATTGTTGCGCGCGATAGAGCCTTGCCCCGACGGCCAAAGTCAAAGCGAGAGCAATGCCAAGGGTCGCCCGCAACCAATTCACCTTCAACCTCCTCAATCGAACGGACTTAACGGAAGCTTTTTAATTAAGCGGAGGAGAAACGCTCTTCTCCTCCGCTGCCTCGTGGCTAGAAGTGGAACTTCGCGGCCAACTGCACTCTCCGCGAAGTACTCACCACACTGCCGCCAACAAAACCAAAGCTCGGGCTAGAAATAACCGCATTGGGAAGATCGAACGAAGGCGTATTCGTCACGTTCTGCGCCTCAACGCGCAACTCAAGATTTCGCACTTCGTCGAAACGAATGCGCTTGCCGAGCACCATGTCAAGTTGGAAGAGCGGTGGTCCGGTAAAGAAGTTTCGACCTGTGTTACCAAGCTCACCTGCGGGCGGCGCATAAAACTTAGCGCGCTGGTCGGCGCTGAGGAAATAGTTTTGTCCGCCCTCTACGATGATGCGCCCCATGTCGGGACTACACCCATTGCAACTTGCCGGCGATTGCACCACCTGTGAAACGGTATTGACCCCTGAGTAAACAGTAAACGGACGCCCTGAAAACCATTGCAAAACCCCTGCCAATTCGAATCCGCCGACGATCCGATCGAGCATCGGACTTAAATCATTTAAGTAGCGCCGCCCCCGACCGAACGGCAGTTCGGCGGTGAAATATCCTTGAAGCGCATGACGGCGATCGAAGTCCGAGCGCGCCCAATTCAACTGCCGATTGCGTATGTCATATGGCGTGTTCGAAGCCGATTGAACGTTGCCACGATTGGCGACGGCGAACGCTGGATCGAAAGAGCGTGTATCCATAGATTTCGCCAGCGTATAGCTCACTTGGAAACCGAGGCCGCGATTGAAGCGCCTGCTCAATTGAATTTCGAGCGCGTTATAGCGCGAGCGATCGTTGTTATCGATCACGTTGACTGCGCCAGAGAACTGCGGGAACGGTTGGAAGAAGAACGGACTGAATCCATTGGCGACATACACGGGCGTTGAAGTCCCCGTCTTGATCCCCTGGGCAATGATAAAGGCCGCTTGAGCTACGCTTCCAGCATCGACTATGTTCGTTGCAACTTGTCCATTGGCCAAAGGCACATTACCACCGGCAGACTGACGCAGAAGGAATTGCGCGCCCGTCTCACCCGATTGCAAACGCGAATCTCCCGCAAGTAGACGGTTGATGAGAAAGTTCGGATCGGTCGCGACGCTCGCCCGCGTCGCTGGATTTTGTAGTTGCTTGAAAGCTTCGAGGAAACCGTTGCTGAAGATCTCAACTTGGTTGGCATCATAACCGCCGTATAGCTTTCGTCCGCGGTTGCCGATATAGTTGACGCTCAAAACGGTGCCCCAGCCTATCTCACGTTGGAAACTGATGCCGAACTGGTGCGTGCGCGGATAGCCCAGACTGGGATCGACAACCGTGATCGAATTGAGTGAGAACGGTGGCGGCGTGCGGAACGCGAGCGGCGTCACCGGCGCTCCGCCTGAAGTCGCCGGGAAATCGCCGGTCAACTGCGGCAAACCGTCACGCAACAGGCGACTGGTGGGAGTCCAACGCGGATCGCTCGCTGTCAGGGTCACAGCTCGAGTCAAACCGGGTGCGCTTTGGAAGATGAAAGACGAGAAGACGAAAGTGTTCGTCCGGTCATAAGCTAATCGGTAATTGGCGCGCACAGCCGTTTTGCCAGTGCCGAAGGGATCCCACGCCACGCCAACCGTCGGCGCTAGATTCTTCCATGCATCATCGTAAAGCTTGCCTTCGACGAAACGGATCTCATTAGTCGGCGAGGCGCCGACTCGCACTGGACGATCCGGACGCAAGATGATGTTATGTGGCGCACGCGGACTAAGGCGCACTTCCCAACGCAAGCCATAATCTATCGTCAGGTTGGGACGCACCTTCCATGTATCTTGACCATAGAAGTCGTGTTCGGGATATTCAGCCGTATAGAGGAAGCGCGTTCCCGGCGGACCGAAAGCATTATCGCTGACAGCCACGAAACCTTGCGTGATCCGTCCGACACGCCCAAAGATGTCATTGATGTAACTTTCAAGACGCGAACGGTCCGTCAAGTTGATCCCGTTTGATCCGGTCGGAATAGAGCGTGTGCCAAACGAGGCGGGCACAGGATTGTCACCGGTGCCGAGCGTGACCGATTCGCGAATGTTCACCCCAGCGACAGAACTTCGATCGTCGAAATGTTTCTGGAATCGAAGATTGACGCCGAACTTGATCGTATGAGAACCGCGCAAATACGAGAAGTTATCGACCACCTGATAAGTGGTCAACGTGCGCGCGTTATTGACCGTCGGCGTCGCATTCAACGGATCGGTCACTAAGTTGAGGATTACAGGCGAATTGCGATCCGCATTCGGATCCGGATTATTGAAACTGAAGGTGAAGCGATTGAATCCAACGACCAGCTCATTGACCATGAGCGGCGTAAGCGTCGCACGATAATTGACCGCTAGATTACGCGGCGTGCGGAAAGTGTCAACAAAGTTTGGTAATCCTGGGAAACGTTGCAAACCGCCATTAGCGTTATCACCGAAAGTGTTCTGGGCCCCTTGCGCCCAACGAACGAACATCGTGTGCCGGTCGTTGAATGTATGATCGATCTTCGCCGTGAAATCATATTGCCGCTCAATCTGCGGTGCGACGAAGGCAAACCCAGCAGTGTTCAGTCCGTCTCCAACGATGAAATTGTTCGGCAACGGTGTCAGCCCAATCAATCGCTGAGTAGTCGGATCCGGCGTGAGCGGGATATTCGGATTGTTGAAGATATTGAAAGTGCCTATTTGCAAACCGGGCAGCGGATTGCCATTGAAATCAACGCTCGGACGCGCGGCTGCAGCGTTGGCGTTCTGACCGCCGATGACGTAACGATAGATGCCGCGGCGCGCTGGTTCCGTATAAACCGTGCGGTTGACGAAGATACTCTGGCTCGTGCGCAAAAGCTGTAAATTGACGAAGAAGAAAGTGCGATCCTTGCCGTTGTAGACCGCTGGCCCGCCTTCGCCAAAACGCGGGAAATAGACCGGCCCGCCGAGCGAGCCGCCGAAGATATGCTGCACAAACTTCTGCTTCGGCGTCGGACCGAATGAGCCATCCGGCTTACGCGTCAACGTCACCGTATTCTGATAATCGTTAGCGTGAAAGCGCGGTGTTTGATAAAACTCGAAAAGATTGCCGTGAAACTCGTTCGTCCCCGAACGCGTGACAAGCAACACTTGCGCGCCACTAGAACGGCCAAGCTCTGCGGTGAAATTGCTCGTGATGACCTGAAACTGCGTGATCGAATCAGGATTGGGGCGAAGCGGCGTGAAATTCGAACCGCCAGCGCTCGTCTCGTTGATATCTATACCGTCGAGCGTGAAATTGAAGGCGCGATCACGGGAACCGTGTACGTGAACGCCACCGCCAGTATTCGCCCCAACGACAACGCCCGGTTGGAAGTTGACGAAGTTCAGCGGATTACGCCCACGCACGCCGACGATCGGCAACGACTCCAAAGGACGCTCTTCGACCGTGTTACCGAAATTGCCTGACGTGCTCGTCTGCACCAGTTCGGCAGCGGACTCGACCGTCACGGTCTCATTGACGCCGCCAACCTCGAGCCTCACATCGACCGTCGTCGGTTGATTGACGTTGACCTTATTGCCCGGTGAGACGAACTTTTTGAAACCAGGCTTCTCCACGGTGACCGTGTAGGTTCCAACTTGCACCGAATCGAAGACGTAAGTGCCCGTGTCGGTAGTCTGCGTCGTAAAAGAGACGTTCGTCGCCTCATTGATCAAGGTCACAGTCGCATTCGGCACTGCGGCGCCTGATGGGTCGAGCACTGTGCCCGTCACGCGCGATGTCGTCCCCTGCCCCCAACCGACGGCGCTCGACAAAACAGAACAGAACGCGATCAAAACGCACCGCCAGAGAATCTTCTTGCTCATAGCTCCTCCTGCCGAACAAAATGAGACTATCCTGTTCATCGCTCGAAGCGATTCCGATGGCTGAATTCAATTCCCTGAGCTTTGCTGGATGGCCGTTCCGCGCTGGAGAGCATACATTCTATGCCCTTACAGCATATAATGGAAACTAAAAGATCTTATCGCTGACATAATATTTCTTGATCGAAGAGCGGCGCGCCCTCAACCGGCAAATCACAACGAGCTGAGATAGCGACCGACAACAAAGGGCTCGTTTATCGCGCGCCCTCAACCGGCAAACCATCATCACAACGAGACCATCGCCCCTCTCGACCAGGCGCATAAAGCCTCATCTCGCGAACAACTGTCAGTCCACAAGCGACCTCTTTTTGAAGGGCGCACGCCGAATCGCCGTTTCAATCAAAGGTGGAGCCGAAGCTTTGCGAATGGGATCCTATGCGCGGGTATGCGATGGCTCGATTTGCTCTTAGACACAACTAAAGATAGGCTCATGCTCGAGGTATGCTGCCCCGAACATGAGCCGGTCAAGTTCTTCTTGTGTCACGAGTCGAGCTGCCGCTCGATCTCCAAAGCCACGAGGCTCGTCCGACTTCCAGCTTGGAACGTCCGCTCTTTTCTAAGGCAAGCCCCGTTCCATGCCGCGAGATCAGCTTTTTCCGGCTATTTTCGCAGGGTCGTGCTCCCCAAGGCGGCTCATTTTTCCGAAAAAATGTAAAAGCTCATCCATTTTTTCGGATTTCCACCCAAATCGCTTTAGCCTCAGATTAAAGCGATTTATGCGAAACCACGCGCGCGGAGCGTTTGTCAAACCAATTCCCTTCAACCTCTCTGCTAACGCGATCTCCCTACGCGCGCGGAGCGTTTTTCAAGACGCTCTTCGCTACATCGGGCGGCAGCGCGATCTCCCTACGCGCGCGGAGCGTTTGCGCAAACCGCTCAACTCACCGCACCGCTCCATATGCGTGCGGAATGCTCGCCCGGACAAGCGCCGCCACGGGCGCAAACTCCCACCGCTCCATATGCGTGCGGAATGCTCTCATCGCGGTGGATGAAGGCGACTTCTATTCGCCACCGCTCCATATGCGTGCGGAATGTTCGCTTGTTACGAAACAACGAAGCGCGCCGTTGACCACCGCTCCATATGCGTGCGGAATGTTCACTCTTCGAGCACAAGACATCAGACTGGCGATGTGCCGGTCTAAGGGTGCGGCAGCACTTTGACCGTCTCCGCGCTTCAGATTTAGATAAGGCGGGTCGCGCACGGAGCGCGGTAAAAGATCCTCGCTCGCGCGAAGCGCCCGCTGGTATGTCCCGCCGAAAGTCGCGCGCGGAGCGCGGTAATCGCGCCCCATTTTTGTTTCTCTCATCAACAAACGACCGATTTCCCCTTCCACTCTCGAGCGGTCGGAATTAAGATCGGGCCGTTCGTCGTACAAACTTCTCGTGAGGAGCAAAGAGACTCGAAGATGAGTATGACACGAAAGCTAGGTTTCCATCTCCTGCTGATGCTTAGTTTATCCTTCCCACTCTCATCAACTCGCGCACAAACGGCTGCGCTTCCAGAAACGCTGGCCCGAGCGGTCGAGATAAGTCGCCGTTACATGGTTGAAGCCAACATCACCTATATCACGGCCAATAATTACGAGGCCAAACTTGACGTTTACAGACCGCGCGATCTGACGCAACCCAATCCGGTCGTCATCTTCATCCACGGCGGCGGATGGGTGGCGGGCACTAAAGAAGGGAGCGCGCTCGAACTTCTTCCCTATCTGATGATGGGTTTCTCTGTCGTCAATGTCGAATATCGCCTGGCGCGCGTCTCATTAGCCCCGGCTGCCGTCGAAGATTGCCGTTGCGCTCTGCAATGGGTGATCCGCAACGCCGAGCGCTACAAGTTCGACACGAACAAGATCGTCGTCACAGGCATGTCGGCTGGCGGTCATCTGGCTTTGATGACAGGAATGCTGCCTGCCGCAGCAGGACTGGATCGACAGTGTTCAGGGACGACCGACATGAAAGTGGCCGCGATCATCAACTGGTACGGCATCACAGATGTCAACGATCTGCTTGACGGTCCGAACATGAAAGGCTACGCCGTAGTGTGGCTCGGCAGTCAAATCAACCGCGACGAGATCGCACGCCGCGTCTCGCCGTTGACTTATGTGCGCGCTGGCCTGCCTCCGATTCTGACGATCCACGGCGACGCCGATCCGACCGTACCCTATGACCATGCCGTGCGCCTGCATCAAGCGCTCGATAGAGCTGGTGTGCCCAATCAACTGCTCACCATCCCCGGCGGGAAACATGGCGGCTTCAATGCAGCCGAAACACAACGCATTTATGCGACGATCCGGGACTTCCTGGCGCGTTACAATTTGTTGCCGCCCGGTCAATGACGCGATCGCGCACTGCCGGAAGGGATGCCGCTTTCGGCGGTGCGCGATGCTCACATCACCTCCAAAGCGATCGGCGTTTCTTGAAACGCCTAATCAAACGACCTGGTCCGCCTTGTGCGCGCTGAATCGCATTTCTCCGTCATGGGGCGCGTTGCGCTTTTCGAGCTAAGAGGGTCTGAAAAATCATCAACGGTGAAGGGTGAAATGCGTGCAGATAAAATCCTGCTTCGCTCCTGCGGGCGTCCGATGTTCCTCGCGCAAGCTTTCGATGAGCTTGAACTCCGCACCGATGACGCGCGCAAGCTCATCCGCGCTATACCTCATCGTCGGCAGACCGCTACACATCGTCGGACCGGTTTCAGCAAATGTGGCGAGGATCAGATGACCGCTCGGTTTAAGCGCGCGGCGCAAGTTTTCGAGATATCGGCGACGGCTCTCCTGAGAGACGAGGAAGTGAAAGGCGGCGCGATCGTGCCATAGATCGAAAGCGCGCTGAGGCAAAGACACGGAAACGATATCGCCCACGATCCATTCGACTTTGGCGGCCTTCTCGCCCAACCGGCGTTTAGCCTGTTCGAGCGCCGTCGCCGAAATATCGAGTACAGTGACACGCTCGTAGCCTCGCGCTAACAGGTCATCGACGAGGGTCGAGTTTCCGCCTCCGACATCTATGATCGAAGCCGTCAACGGCAATCCGATCCCTTCGATCAAGCGTAAAGAACACGCGAGATGTGGCTGCCACCAACTCAACTCCGATGCCTCGCGTGTCGCGTAGACGCGATCCCAGTGTCCCGCCTCCTCATCTTTAACATGCTTCGCTCCTGTTTCTCTCTGAGGCGACATCATCAGATTGCAACTCCTTAATTCTCACCAAATCTTCTCCGCCATGCGGCGAACCCTCCCTCCAAGTCGATCAGATCGCTCACGCCGCGCGCGCTGAGCAGACCGACGGCCAACGCCGAACGCGCTCCCGTTTGACAATGGACGAGCAAAGGTTCATCCGTAGGCAGTTCCACTTCGCCTTTGATCAACTCGCTGAACGGGACGTGCAAGCTGCCGGCGATACGCCCGTGAGCGCGCTCATCCGGTCGCCGCACATCGAGCACATGCACTGCTCCTCGCTCGACCATTCGCTGCGCCTGGTCGGCATCTACACGTTCGATCCGGCGCAAATTCCCCTTTCGCGCCTCCCACTCGCCGATCGTCGTTGGCGACCAAAACCCAGCGACCCGGTCCAGTCCGATCAAACGCAATGCGAGTACGGCTCGATGGATCTGATCATCTTCGACGATCAAACCGAGCTTCTTATCGTAAGGCAAGAGCCAACCAGCCCATGCGACGAAGGATCTATCGAACGGCAGATTGATCGTTCCCGGGATATGTCCGCGCGCATACTCTTCCGCCCGCCGCGTATCGATGACGATCCAATCACCTAAAACGTCGGACAAACGTTCGAGGTCGAACTTTTCGACGCGCGGCAACTCTGCGGTGAACGCTGGTCCGCTCCGGTTCATGCGCTTCATCTCAGCGAAATAGGGCGGCGAATCGGGTTGGCCGTCGAGCGCGGCGCGCACGAACTCCTCTTCATCCTCGATTCTGAAGGCCCAATTGAACCGCCGCTCATATCCGACCGTGCTCTGCGGCATGGCTCCGAGCGCGCGTCCGCACGCGCTGCCCGCGCCGTGACCGGGCCAGACCTGCAAGTGATCGGGCAAAGAGCGGAACCTGACGAGCGAGCGGAAGAGCTGGCGCGCTCCCTCCGCAGCCGCTCCGGTGATGCCAACCGCTCGCTCTAAAAGATCCGGACGACCGACGTCGCCGACGAAGACGAAATCTCCCGTGAAGATGCCGACCGGCTCACGCGCGCGCGCTTCGTCCGTCAAGATGAAAGAGAGATGCTCTGGCGTGTGGCCCGGCGTGTGCAGAGCTTCGAAGCGAAGATTCCCGACCGTGAACGATGATCCGTCTGTCAGCAAGACCGCTCCCTCTCTCTCCGCGTATTCGTACTGCCACTCAGCCGAACCAGCGCCCGACAGGAAGAGCCTAGCTCCTGCGCGTCGAGCCAACTCGCGCGCCCCCGAGACGAAGTCGGCATGGATATGCGTCTCCGTCACCGCCGTGAGCCGAAAGCCGTAACGCTCGGCCAATCCCAAGTACCGTTCGATATCGCGATTCGGATCGATGACCACGGCTTCGCCCGTCGCTTGACAGGCGATGAGATAACTGGCTTGCGCGAGGCGCTCGTCGTATAACTGTCTGAAGAACATTTTGCCCTCCCTTCACCTTTAAACCCAAACTCGACGCTCTCAATCGATCAGAGCAGCGTAGTTCTCTGCCACGAGGAAGAGCGCCACGATGATGACGAAAACCGCGAATGACTTTCGCAAGTTGCGCGATGAAGTGCGATTCGATAGAGCCGTGCCGATCAGCGCGCCGCTAACCGCACACAGCGTGATGAGCGAGGTTAGACGCCAATCGAAGCGCCCGCGTTCTAGGTGACCGATCAAACCGGCGAAACTATTGATCGCGATCACAAGAAGCGACGTGCCGATGGCCTCATGGACCGTCAATTCGCCGAAGAAGATCAGCGCCGGCACGATCAGAAAGCCACCACCGACTCCCAAAAATCCGGTTAACGCGCCGACCGTCATCCCAGCGGCGGCAGCTTTAACGGGGTTGAATCGGCGTGGACCATCGATCGCTTCCGCCGTCTGCTCTCGCGCTAACATCAAAACGGCGACGATCAGCATCAAGGCTGCGAAGGCGACCTGTAAGACAGGCGGTGAAAGCAAATAGGTCAAACGCGCGCCGATCAACGCCCCCGCCGCCCCCGATACTCCGAAAGTCGCTCCCGCCTTCAAATTCACCTGCCCGTGGCGCTGGTGCAACGCAGCTCCGATGAGACTGGTCGCACCGACGACGGCCAGCGACATGCCGATAGCTCGATACGTATCCACGCCCAGAACGTAAACGAGCACGGGCACGGTGATGATCGACCCGCCACCACCCAACAGTCCAAGCGATGTGCCGATCGCCACGCTCAGAACAAGTCCCAAAGCCAGCCTCATCATCTCACTCATCGCCGCTCCGCTCCAATCCCCGACAAGAGGGATTCTCACGCGCTCGATTCCAGGGCATACGCGCGAGCAATAACGCCATCCCGCACGTGTCGGTGACGGCGGCGAAAACCAAACCGGCGCCGACAAAGATCGCCAGCCAGATGAAAGGCCGCGCGATCAGCAGGCTCGCCAGCGCGCCAACGAGGACGAGCGCTCCAGCCGCGAAGCGGACCTGTCGTTCGAGCGACCACGGCGCGCGCGCCTCGCTTTCGATGGCAAAGCCCCGTTCTTGCCAAGCGAGCATCCCGCCCTCGACCAGACGGACATCGCCGAACCCGCAGGCGCGCAAGATCTCCCGCGCCTGGCGCGCGCGACGGCCCGTCCGGCAGATGACGTAGAGCGGGCGATTTCGATCCAGCTCCACGACTCGCCCCCTCAGCTCGCGCAAAGGAATGAGGCGCGCGCCGCGGATGTGCGCGGTCGCGAACTCCGCGTATTCGCGCACATCGAGCAACTGGCAATCGCCCTTTTCGAGCGCCTCTTTCAACTCCGCCACCTGAACGCTTTCGCTCATTTTCGTTCCTCCTACATACAGCATTATGACTATATAGTTATATTTGGTAATTGTCAAATCAGTCGAGAACCGCATTGCCACCTCCGTCCGTTGCCGGTATCATTGAAGCGCGCATTCGCGGCGGGGATTCAGCCGATCTCCTGGTCGTCCGCGGGGTGATGAAGATGGCGAAGAAACGAACTCTCTCCGATGAGGCCCTCGAGATGGTGGCGGCGCGCTTCCGCTGTCTCGGCGAGCCGATGCGTTTGAAGATCTTGCGCGCGCTGCAAGATGGCGGCGAGAAATCGGTCACTCAACTGGTCGCCGAGCTCGGCGCGACGCAAGCCAACGTCAGCAAACACCTAAAGACGCTGGTCGAAGCCGGCATCCTCGCGCGACGACCTCAGGGGACTACGGTCTATTACAGGATCGCCGCCCCGGAGATCTTCGAGCTTTGTGAAGTCGTCTGCGATACGCTCGCCGCGCAACTCTCCACGCAAGCCGAAAGGCTCGGCTTGCGCGTGCTGCAGCGACGTCGCACCTGATGGGCCTCCGCCCACCGTTCAGCCCGGTCTTGCGCTATCCCCCATTCAGCGCCGCTTCTCGTCCCTCTCCGCACCCGGCAGCGAAGTTTGCGACCGCGCGATCGCATGGCGCAAGTCCGCGAGGAGCGTGTCGAGATCGATCCCTTCGCGCTGGCACGCCTGTTCGATCGTGACGACTCGGGCCATCGTTCGCCGCAGCGCCGGGTTCCGCAGCGGCGCGAGTCCGCGCGCGAGGAAGATGCCGAGAGTTTGCGGATAGCGTTCGAGCACTTCGGCAACTTTTGTCTGCGGCGTCAAACGGAATGGGCCGTCGATCTTCAAGATGACCGGTTCGCGCTCCAAGCGCTTGCCTGCGCGTATATTCCGCCCGAGTTCGATCCCCCACAATGTGAGCCCCAGCAGCTCTATGAATCCCGAAATGCCCATCACGCCGTAGGCCGCCGGCGTGTAATCGGTCGCGATCTGCGTCGAAACGCGCATGAGGCTTCCCAGATTGACGAGGATAAACGTGGGCCACAATTGATCCGCTTTTTTCAAATCGACGCCAGATAGGGTCGGCACGACTTTGCTCGACACGCCGACGATCATCAGCGTGATGAACCCGACGGTGAGCGCATGACGGTATGCGCCCAAGTACGCATGTGAGAAGGGCAGTTCGGCGCCAGTGAGCGGTCGGTAGATGAACAGGTCGTAGAACGGCATAAGGACGAACATCGTCATCGCGAAGATGAACCAGACGTGCGCCGCACGGATGAACTTCAGGCCGCGATCGCGCTCCGTCGCGCGCACCGGGCCGAAAAGGCGGTATCGCTTCGGCAGGCCGAGCGCGATCGCGAGGAACGCGATTCCCAGAATCTCTTGAAGTGCGGCCAATCTGAGATCGCCGCGCAACATCCCGAAGACGAACGATGTCACGCTAACGATGATCGCCGCATTAGTTATCCAGAAGGCCGCTTTTATCCATCTGAGCGATGGGGAGCGAAGACCATAGGCGTGTGGGAGGAAGCGGATCGAAACTCCGAGGATCATCATGGCGATTGCGCCGAACAGCTCCATCTCGCGATACGGCAGATCGAAAGTCGAGATGCGCAAGATGAATTGATCGCGCGTGCGTGCCGTTTCGAACATCCAGAAGATGAACGGATTCGCGATCGCCACGGCGAGCCACCAGAAGAGCGAAGCGCGGATAAAACGATCGAAAGGTTCGCGATGAGGCGCGCTCTTTAAAGTCATCGCGACGACGACGGCGAAGATCGCGACGGCGATTAACTGTAGCGATCCAGCCATCAGACCGAGCGCGATAAAGATCGGACGATCGGCGAAGAGGTGAGCGGCCGCTTGAGCGATGACGCCCAAGAGCATCAGCGGCAGCGAAACGAAGGCCAGTCGGGGGCGCCACAATCGCGTATGTTTCAATCGCGGGAACGCTTGATAAGCGAAGCCCATGATGAAGAGGCCGACGAATCCGAAGATCATCGCGTGACCGTGCGCCAGCGTCCATGAAAAATCTATTCCGCCGAAGCTCTTGCGCCATCCGATCAGAAACAGGTTAATGGCGCCGAACGTCACGCCGATCGAAAGCGCCACCGCGATCCCGGCGATGAAGAACGGGCGGTAGATCGTATCGGCCAATGACGGTTCAAATGCGATGCTCTCTGGCTGCGCCGCCTGTGCGGCAGCGTTCAACTCATCCAGCAAGCGCTCGACCGGCACTCCGTGAAGGCGAGCGAACCAACCGACGGTCTCGTGCGGTCCGGTCGGCCCACCGCAACCGTGCAATCCGTACCGATCGAAGACCGCGCGCGTCGCCGGGTATTTCGACACTATCTCGGGCAACAACGTATCTGCCGTAAAATTCGCCATCATCGCGCCTCCGCTGAACCGTGGATTCAACTTCAGGTTACTCGCGAACAGAATCCGAGGCTGTGACTTACATCTCACGGAATGAGACATTGCGCGGAGAGGCCATAGAGTAAGGTCGTAGCGGAGATCGTGGGGCGCCCTTGATCGCATGAGCCCTTTCGGCCCAGCGAGAGTCGTTCGCAACAGGGCGAGCCTTCTGGGGAGGCCGAGGCTCTCGCCTTGCCCATCCTTCGCTGAATGTGTAGGCTTAACGATTCACCGACACTTCGATTGGTGTGGCTCATCATGGCGACTCTCACTCCGATGCTGCAACAGTATCACGAGCTCAAGCGCCGGTATCCGGGCACGCTCCTCTTCTTCCGCCTGGGCGATTTTTACGAACTCTTCTACGATGACGCCATCACCGGAGCGCGCGAGCTTGAGATCACGTTGACGGCGCGCCATAAAGAGCGCGGCGCGCCCATCCCGATGTGCGGCGTGCCGCATCACGCCGCCGCAAGCTACATTGCGCGCCTCGTGCGCAAAGGTTATCGCGTCGCCATCTGCGAGCAACTCGAGGACGCGAGCAAAGCGAAGAAGCTGATCCGGCGCGATGTGGTCCGCGTCATCACGCCAGGGACAGCGATCGATCCGCAGCTTCTCGACGCGCGCGAGCCCGTCTACTTGGCCGCCGTTTGCGGCGCGGGAGAGCGTTTCGGCGCAGCCTTTCTCGATCTTTCGACCGGCGAATTCCGCGCGACCGAAACCTCTGGACCAGAAGCTTGGACGCAAATCCGTGCCGAGATCGAGCAGTTCGCGCCGCGCGAGCTGCTCTTCCCGGCCTCGCTCGCGCCGCTCATCCGCGAGACCTATGGTTTGGGAGCGGACGTGCTGCCGCTCGACGCGACAAACACGGTGGCGCGCATCTCGCCCGTCCCTGAACTCGAACTGTCGCTCATGCCGCTCGACGATTGGCTATGGCAGGCCGACATCTGCGCCGAGACGCTGCGCGCGCAATTCGGCGCGCACGATCTCGCCGGCTATGGCCTTGACGCCCATCCCGAAGCGGTGCGCGCCGCTGGAGCCTGCTTGCGTTACGCGCGCGAGACGCAGCGCGACGCGGTCGCGCACGTCTCCGAAATCGAATACTTCGAGACGCACGACTATCTCGTGCTCGATGCCGTCACGACGCGCAATCTCGAGCTTTTCGAATCGACCAGCAAAGCCGGGCGCGAAGCGACGCTGCTCGGCGTCATAGACGAAACGGTGACGAGCATGGGCGCGCGCGCCTTGCGCGCTTGGCTTCAACGTCCGCTCGTCGCGCGCGGCGAGATCGAAACGCGCCTCGATGCGGTGGCGGCCCTTCACGCTTCGCAGATCGTACGCGATCGGCTGCGCGCCGCCTTGCGCGAAGTGGCCGATCTCGAACGCTTGACGGCGCGGCTCAACATGGCGACCGCTGGACCACGCGACTTGCTCGCGCTGCGCCGTTCGCTCGAGCAAGTGCCCGCCATCCGGCGCGCGCTCGAAGGCGTGGAAGCGTCGCTCATCAGAGTCCTCGTCGAAGCGGCGGACGATCTGCAGGAGATCCGTCAACTGATCGCGCGCGCCATCAGCGACGATCCGCCCGCCAATCTCGCCGACGGCGGAGCCATACGCGATGGCTTCAACGAAGAGCTGGACCGGCTGCGCGCTATCTCGCGCGACGCTAAGCAGACGATCGCCGAGATGGAGGCGCGCGAGCGCGCACGGACGGGCATCGCCTCTTTGCGTATCCGCTACAACGGCGTCTTCGGCTATTGCATAGAGGTTTCAAAGGCGAACGCCGCGCGCGTGCCTCGAGATTACGAGCGCCGCCAGACGCTCTCGAACGTCGAACGCTTCACGACGCCCGAACTCAAGGAATGGGAAGCGCAGGCGCGCGACGCCGAAACGCGCATGCTCGAACTTGAGCTGAGCATCTTCGCCGAGGTGCGCGCTCAGGTCGCCGCCGAAACCAGACGGTTGCAAACGACGGCGCGCGCGCTCGCGTCGCTCGACGCGCTCGCGGCGCTGGCTGAAACGGCGGCGCGGCGGCGTTACGTGCGCCCCATCTTGCACGATTCGGACGAACTGGAGATCATTCAAGGCCGCCACCCTGTCATCGAGGCCAATAGCGCCGCGCCGTTCATCCCGAACGATCTGTACATGAACAACTCGACCGATCGGCTGCTGATCATCACCGGACCGAACATGGCTGGCAAAAGCACGCTGATGCGCCAGACGGCGCTCATCGCCATCTTGGCGCAGATCGGATCGTTCGTTCCGGCTGAACGCGCGCGGCTTCCCATCTTCGACCGCATCTGGACGCGCGTCGGAGCCTCAGACGACCTCGCTCACGGACGTTCGACCTTCATGGTCGAGATGACCGAGACAGCCGCCATTCTGCGCGGCGCGACTCCGCGTTCGCTCGTGCTCCTCGATGAGATCGGGCGCGGCACGGCGACTTTCGATGGGCTGTCGCTCGCCTGGGCCGTCGCCGAATACCTGCACGATTCGCCGGAGCATGCGGCCAAGACGCTCTTCGCCACGCACTACCATGAGCTGACGGAACTGGCAGAAAGATTGCCCGGTGCGCAGAACTATCACGTCACCGTCGCCGAATCCGACGGACGCATCATCTTCCTCTACAAACTGGCGCGCGGGCGCGCTTCCAAATCTTACGGCATCGAAGTGGCACGGCTGGCTGGACTTCCGATGAGCGTCATCGAACGCGCGCGCGAAGTGCTGCAACGACTGGAACGCTACGAACTAGATGTCTTCGCCGAAGATGAAAGCCCGCGCGAGGAGAACGAAGATGCGCTCCGCCGGGCGGCGCGGCGGTTACGACGCCGCGCCATCGCCGCCCAAGCGACCCTTTTCGACGCCGTCAACCAGAGCTTGCTTGACGAACTGCGCGCCGTTGATGTAGAAAGCCTCTCACCCGAAGAGGCGCGGGCGCTGATCCGCGATCTGCAACGCCGCATGGTCTGAGCCTCGCAGCGCGGATCAAGCGATCGGTTGCTCAAACTCGCAACAAGCAGCGCTTCTTTCGTGCGCGAGCATCTAACGCGGAGCGAAGCAAAGCTTCCAAACGAATCGAAGATGGACCACGATTTCGCATCCCTCTCTCTCGAACAGAAGATCGGGCAACTGCTCTACATCGGGCTTCCGGGGCCGGAACTCGATCGCGACGCGCGCGCGCTCATCGAGTACGTGCAACCGGGCGGCATCATCATCTTCGGGCGCAACGTCGTCTCGCCCGAACAGCTCCGTTCCCTTCTCGATCAGATACGCGAGATGCTGCCCGTTGAACCGCTGTTCGGCATCGATCAGGAAGGCGGGCTTGTTGACCGCTTGCGCAAGATCGCGACGCCCATGCCACCTGCGAGAGTCATTCGACAGAAGGGCGATCTAGCGGGCGCGCGCACGCTCGGGCGCGTCACCGGCGAGATGCTGCGCCTCCTCGGCTTCAACATGAACTTCGCTCCCGTGCTTTCGATCATGACCGAAGAGCGCGACGTGCTGGCCAACGGCCTCTACTCGCGTTCTTTCGGGCGCTCGCCCGGCGAAGTCTTAGGTTACGCGATGACCTACCTGCGCGGGCTGCAAGGGACGGGCTGCCTGGGCTGCGTCAAACATTTCCCCGGTCTCGGCGCCGGCGAAGTCGATTCGCACGAAGAGATGCCCGTCATCCCGCTCTCGCACGATGATCTGATCGCGCACGACCTTGCTCCTTACATCGAACTCTTCACGCGCGAAGACCGCATGGTCCACGCCGTCATGGTCGGACACGGTTGCTACCCGAACATCAGCGTCCGTCAAGGAGTAGTGAGCGGCCCGCTGATTCCGGCATCGATCAATCCCGAGATCGTCGATGGATTGCTGCGCACCGAACTCGGCTTCAACGAACTGGTCGTCACGGACGACCTCGAAATGGGCGCGGTGGCGAAGTACTACGAGATCGAAGATGCCGCCGTACGCGCCATCAACGCGGGCGAAGATATGCTCTTGATCTGCGCGCGGCCCGATCTGATCAAGCGCGGGCGCGATGCTCTGCTGCAAGCTGTGCATGAGGGGCGCATCAGCGAAGAACGGCTGGCCGAATCGCTCCGTCGCATCGCCGAATTCAAGGCGCGCGTGCAGCCGCCGCTTCCATTCGACCTCGAGCGATTCCGGCAGCTCTCTGAAGAGATCGCCGCGCTCAACCGTCGGCTGGATTACACCTACGGCGGGAAGATCTGATGCTTCCGTGCTGGTCCACCGATGGGCTAAAAGTTCTCCGCTAGATTATTTGGGGGATGGGATGCGAAACTCCACTTCGGGTCGTTTGCGCTTCTTCGTTTGCGCCGCTGTCTGCTTGATCATTCTCGCCTCGCAAGGATGCCGTCGCGCGGAAGACCGTTTCGTCCTCGCGCTTGAAGCGCGGCCTGAAACACTCGATCCATTGCGCAGCACGGACGCTTCGAGCGAGCGGTTGCGCCAATTGATCTTCAACACGCTCGTTCGCAAGAACGAACGCTTCGAATATGTCGGCGAACTGGCCGAAACGATCGAACCCGCCGCCGATGGCCTCGCTTACACTTTCAAACTGCGCGACGGCGTGCGTTTTCACGATGGTCGCCAACTTACGGCCGTCGATGCCAAATACACGCTCGAGGCGCTTCTCGGTTCGGACTCGCGCAAAGCGGCCCCCTTCTTCGAAGGCGCTGGCCCAAACAGACAGCCGCGCATCGCGGCGATCGAGGCGCCGGACGCGCGCACGCTCGTCATCCGTTTGCGCAAGCCGTGGCCCGAACTTCTCGCCAATCTCGTTCCCATCGGCATCATCCCGCAAGGCAGTGCTGAACAGCAGAAAACGCATCCGCTCGGAAGCGGTCCGTTCCGCTTCGAACGCTACGACGAATCGCAACAGGTGGTGGATCTCGCGGCGCACGAGAATTACTGGGAGGGCGCGCCCAAGATCAAGAGTTTGCGCGTGCGCGTCATCTTGGACGCGAACACGCTGCAAGCCGAACTGCGCGCCGGGCGCATCTCGATGGCGATCAACACGAGCCTTTCGCCCGATGCTTACCGCGCGCTAGCGCAAGATCCGAACCTGCAAGTGGTCCAGTCGCCGGGCGCGAACATCCAATACTTGGGCTTCAACGTACAGGCCGATCTGGTCAAAGATGCGCGCGTGCGTCAAGCGATCGCTTACGCCATAGACCGTGAATCCATCGTGCGCGATCTACTGCTTGGCCAAGCGCGCGTCGCCCATTCGATCCTCCCTGAATCCTCTTGGGCTTATTCGCCGGGCACGAAATACGTCTTCGACCCGGAACGCGCGAAACGTTTGCTCGACGAAGCCGGCCTGCGCGATCCCGATGGCGATGGTCCCCGATTGCGCAACGAAGATCGTCCAATCACGCTGAAGATCTCCTCGAGCAACGTGGTAGCGCGCGCCGTCGCAGGCGTCATCCAAAACGAACTCAAACAGGTCGGATTGAGATTGGAGATCGAGACGTTGGAAGACAACGTGCTACGCGACGCGCAACGCAACGGGCAATATCAAATGACCATCGGGCGCTGGGTCGGCGGCAACCAAGACCCGATCTTCTTGCGCGACCTCTTCATGACCAACGGCGCATTTAACCGCAGCCGCTACAGCAACACGGAACTTGACCGCATCCTGCAAGAGGCGACTTCGACGACCGACCGCGAACGCGCTCGCACGCTTTACGCGCAAGCTCAAGAGATCATCAGCCGCGAAGTGCCCATGCTCCCGCTCTGGTATCCGGACAACATGATCGTCGCGCGTCGCAACATCAGCAACATCAAGATAGATCCGAGCGGTGATTGGAGCTTCGTGCGCAACGTGACGGTCCAGTGACCTTGTCCTTGATCGTCCGATCAATCGAAGAGCACGCCCTGATTGCGCGAACGGCAAAACGTGTTCCGCCGCTCGCGCATTGTGCGCTCGCCATTGAGCCCAAGCTTTCGACAATAAACCTCAAATAGCCTTTCGGCTACCCGCCACTGCTCGCTCGTCCCTTTCATGCGCGCGCCGAACTCGCTCGTGTAAAGCTTCCCCCCGCGCTCTTCCCTGATGTGGTTCAAGATGCGCTCGGCTCGCGTCGGCAATCGTTCACGTAAACGCGCTTCAAAATATGGCGCAACGCTTCCGGGCAAACGCAACATCGTCATCCAGGCCGTGCGCGCCCCCGCTTCGCTCGCGCGTCGTAACAACTCCGGAATGTCTGAATCGTTCAGCCCCGGGATGACTGGCGCGATCCCTATGCCGACCGGAATGCCGGCCTCGGCCAACTCACTCATGGCGCGAAAACGCGACTCGGGCGGCGCAGCAAAAGGCTCGAGAGCGCGCGAAATTTCGCGATCCCGAAAAGGGATGGAGAAATGGACCGAACAATCGGCCACTTCGGCCAGCTCGCGCAACAGATCTTTGTCGCGCCGGACCAGCGCCGATTTCGTCACGATGCTCACCGGCTGACGATATTCGAGACAAACTTCGAGACAACGGCGCGTCAATCGGTAGTGGACTTCAAGAGGCAGATACGGATCGGAAGTGAATGAGAAGACAAGCAGATCGCCGCGCCACGAAGGGCGCTCCAGTTCGGCGCGCAGAAGCTCCGGCGCACGCACTTTCGCCACGATCTTCGTCTCGAAATCGGTTCCCGCGCCGAAACCCAAGTATTCATGCGTCGGGCGCGAGAAGCAGTAGCTGCAAGCGTGCGTGCAACCGCGATAGCAGTTCACCGAGTAGTCGAAGCCTATGTCTGGACTCGTGTTGCGCGTGATGATGCGCCGCGTTTCCGTCTCTTCGTAAACCTCGAGGCGCGCTTCGGGCGGTTCGCCGAGCCACTCGACGCTCTCGCTCGACCAAGGATTGGGCGGATTGCTGACGTAACGCATGGGGCCAAAAAGAACGTAGATCGAATGCCGATCGAACCGACCGATTTGCGACTTTCAAGCGAACTCCGTTGCCGCTTTGTCCTCGCCCCAATCGAAGAGGAAGCGATCAACTCCTGATTTCCAATCGACCAGCCTCAGCGTGCAAACTCCAACTGCACGGGCCGGATGCCCACTCCCTGTTGAGCACGCTGAGGTTCCGCATGAAAACTCCAACTGCACGGGCCGGACTCTCGTCCGAGAGACGCCCGCTCGGTGACCGTTGATGGCGAACCATTCCGCACAAGCGCGCGCTAGAGAAGCCGCCCTCTCCTCATCAAGCTGCGCGTTTCAACTGCCGTTGCGGATCGTACTCGCGCGCCAAGTAACAGCGGGCGATGAACTTCAACGTCGCCGCGACGTGCTTGCACTCGAAGCCCGGTTCGGCGTTGCCGCGGAAGACGAAATCGGCGCACGTGCAAACCAGATGGCGCGTGTGCGGATCGCAAAATAGATGATAAGCGCGACTCGGATCGGACTCCGAAAGCGCGATCCAACCATACGGCTCCGCCTCGTAAACGACGATGCGTGCGGCGCGCGCCGCACGCTTTTCAGCCGGCGTCAATCGCTCGCCTTCTACATTCTTGCCCCTCTTGCACGCCCTCTTCGAGCTCGCCAGATCACAGCTCATACCCTGGTATGATACGACATTTCATCCGCAAGACAAAGGCTATCTTTGGTTCGAGATCGCTCCCGAATCGCTCTTCAGCGCCTCGCCCCCAAAGAGGCTATGGACGGCGTCGCCATCCGCCAAATCTGACAAGGGAACCTTGCCGCCATCAGAAACTCTCTCCAAGAGAGAGGGCTGTGGATCGAGTCGCGCTTCAAGACTCCGCAGGAACGATGTCGAAGGTCAAACGCTCTCCGCGCCGTAAAACTGTCACCGGAACCCTCCGACCGACACGCTCGTCGGTCAAAAGCTTGTGTAGATCGTCTATCCCAGAGACGACCTGCCCATCGAAACCGATGATGCAATCGCCTTCAACCAATCCGGCGCGCTGTGCCGGGCTATCTTTTTCGAACGACACGATGAGCACGCCACTTTCCGTCGAAAGGTTGTAGTGTCTGACAAGCCTGCGCGGCAAAGTGACGTTCTGTCCGGCGATCCCGATGTAGCTACGCCGCACACGCCCATCGCGAATCAATCGGCTGGCGACGAACTTCGCCGTATCGATCGCCGTCGCAAAACAGATGCCTTGCGCTGGCAAGATCATCGCCGTGTTGACGCCGATCACTTCGCCTCGCGAATTGACCAGCGGCCCGCCGGAATTGCCCGGATTGAGCGCCGCGTCCGTCTGAATGATGTCATCCATCAATCGTCCAGATCGAGAACGCAGGCTGCGACCGAGCGCGCTGACTACGCCAGCCGTCACCGTGTACTGAAAACCATACGGATTGCCGATGGCGATCGCCAATTGCCCGACGCGCACCTTGCGCGATTCGCCGAGCGCCGCTGGCACAAGATTCGGCGCAGCGATCCGAATCACCGCCAAGTCCGTCTCCGGATCGTCGCCGATCAAGTCGGCCTGCGCGCGCCTCCCATCAGCCAACGTCACTTCGATGCGCGAAGCTCCGTGAATGACGTGGCTGTTGGTCATGATCAGGCCATCCGGAGTGAAGATGAAGCCGCTTCCACTGCCGCGCGCTTCACGTCCGGCGCGCGCCTCTCTGTGCGCGAACCTAGACTCGATATTCACGACCGATGGACTGACCTTCTCCACCGCAGCGATTACCGCTTGCGAATAAGCATCGAGCAGTTCATCATCCTCCGACGCTCCGCTCGATCCCGCCGGATTAGAGGACCTCCCATCGCCTGACAATTCCACCAAGAACTTCTCCATAACGCCTTTCAAATTCGCCGTGATCTAGGGACTCTCCAAGCCCCGCTCGGCTCTCTCACATGCCCAATCGCATCCGCGCGATGCGCCTCACACCGTGTATCGTTTCGATCAACGGTCCCGCTTCGCGCCTTGAGCGCCGCAAGCCTGCAGCTCATCGAGCACATCTTGCAAACTGATCTTCGCGAGAGCGCGTTCGATCGCTCCTTCGACTTCACCCTGCACGCGCTCAAGCACGGCGCAGATGTTCCGTCCAACCGCGCAACGCCGCAACGGCGCAGGATGAAGCGAGAAGGGCGAACCGCATTCTACCGCGCGATAGACCTCCGAGAGCTTGATCCTCGCAGGCGTGCGGGCAAGCTGCGCGCCACCGCTCGCCCCCCGCTGCGCGACGACCAGACGCGCGCGCGATAGAGCGCAAAGGATGCGCCTTATCACCACCGGATTGGTGTTGACGCTCCGCGCGATCTCGCCCGACTTCACGGGAACGTCGCCAGCCCGCGCAAGCAGCGCGAGCACATGAACGGCGACGGCGAAACGACTCGAAGCCATGATCCGAGATCCCCAAATGTAACTATATTGGTTACATTCTGATTTGTCAACTCCGATGAGCTTGCCCGCGGAAGCCGCAGTCCGGGCGAGGACTGCGCTTGAGGCGGACTCCGGCCTCAGTCCCCGGCAGATCGAGCTGGCGGTTCGAAAGCGCTCGCATCGAGCAATCTGAGCCCGCGCGCGTCGTTGTAGTATGGGGCGATCTTTCCCTCCAAAGGCCTCAATCCGCGCTTATCGCGCTTCCCAGAGAGATCGAGGTACAGGCGCTTGCGCAGCAGGCGTTCCGGCACGCCAGCGAAGCGGAGCAGCGGATATTTGACCTGTGGGCCGAACAGTTTCCGCCCGATGAAGTGGTAATAGAAGGGCACGCCTAGAGCGAACTTGTAGCGCGCGAAGCTCTCCGCGCGCCAGAATTCGAGATTGTACTTCCAACAGGTGAAGAAGAACTCCCATTGCAGGTCGGTCATCTCGATCAATTTAGCTCCCGGCTTTCGCCCCAAGCGCGTGTTCTCTAACGGCACGAACCACGTCGGGACGAACGTCCCCTTCGCATCGCGAAGATCGCGGAGCAGATCGAGCGATTGTTTCGTATCCTCTTCCGTCTCCCCCGGCAATCCGATGATGAAGGTGCAGAATGGATACCAGTTGTGTCGATTGAGTATCTCCATCCCTTTGAGGACGACGTCGCGCCACTGCGTTGAACGGTAAGGATAAGCCTTCCCTTTCATGTACATATCGAACAGGCGAGGGCTTCCGGTTCCCAACCCGATAATCGGATCGACGACGCGTTTGTCCGGGTCGGTCGATTCCGGGTGGCGCACGTGCGAGCGCGGGACGACGATCGGCGAAAGCTTCTCGATCACTGTCGGATCGCGCACGACGGGCGCGATTGTAATGTGCGATAACTGAATGGTTTCAAGCCCGGGCACGGCGGCGATGCTGCGGAAGAGGCGTTCGAGCGCCGGCACGTTCGTCACAAAGTTAGGCAACTGCTCGTAAAGGAAGATGTCTTCGGAGACGATCATCACTTCGGTCGCCCCTTCGCGCACATTGACGCGCACGCTCTCGAGGATGTGTTCGAGCGGGAAGGAGCGCCCCATTTTCGTCGCGGGCGAGCAGAACTGGCAACCGCGACCGCACCCGCGCGTGATCTCGACGACGCCGAAAGTCGAGCGATGGCGCACGACGGGGATCTCGTCGATGGTCGGTTGTTGGGTTTTCGGGATTTTGATGACGCGCGGCAAGGTCGGATCCCCGGCGATGATGCGGCGAAACAGGTCGTTGAGCACTCGCTCGACCTCACCATCGATCAGGTAATCTATCTTGAATTCGTCGAGTCGATCGGCGCGCTCCAGTTGCCAAGCCCCCGGTCCGCCGACGACGATCTTCGGCTTGTACTTTCTCACCACAGGATGCGTCACGATGCGCATGAACTCCTGTGCGTTGAGCGGTATCAAGTCTGGTCCGGCTAGCTTCGAATAGACATCGGTCGCATAAGATATGCCAAGCGGATTATGCGCGTGGATAGCCAGGATCTGCGTCTCCGGTCCGACGAACCGATGGAGATTCTCAGGGTAGCAGGTGACGACATCCCTCTCATCGTATTCACGCAAGAGCAAGGTTTCGACCATGCGTAACCCGTTCGGAACGTACTTAGCTCTTCCATCGGGCCATGATTCACAGATCAAAGCGTCCGGGTTGATGAAATGCCGGCTGTACTTGGCGGGAATCGTTGCGGATAGCATCTGCTGCCATATGCTGTGCTTATATTCGCTTGCTTCTGTCGCCGACGCGGTCAGAACGATTCTAGGCGAGCCCATCAACATCCCCTCCATCGCTAAGATCTTTAAGGCGAGCTCGGGATAGGGGGCCCGCAAGTCCACCTTCGACAGTCAATTGTACGGGAGCCCCCTTGGCGGAGAGTTTATTCGAATCGCTTCGCGATGTCGATCCATCTCTGTCGAGCTTCTCCTTCGAGGATCCGCGCCGACACTCAGCTTATCCATCCGCATCTCGCGTCGCTGAAGCCAACTCGCTCAAAGCGTCACGAGCGCGCCTAGGTATTGACATCGACTGATCCTGTAGTAAGATTGGGGCCGACGAACGCCAACGAACGAGGACGAACTCGGAAATGGGCGATGGGTCAACCCGCTCACGCATCACGCGCGTAGACACTGAAGGAGCGGTTGGCTAGTTCTTTGAGCGATCACGAGGCCGCGCTTTCGCCAAGTCTTCTGTTAAAGCCGCCGGCAGAGTGAGAACTGCACAAAAGCTCTCACCTGAATCGAAGGGAGGAAGTCATGGAAGAGCTCAACGCGCAGTTAGAATCAGGGAAGCCGCAAGAAGCAGCGCTATCTAATCCACCATTCCGAATGGATGTCCGCCTGCATCAGATACTCACAAGGCCGAGAAGTAAACCCACTTTGCCACAGGCCGAACCTCAAACTTTACCGGAGCCGATCTTCCCCCAACATCCTGAGCTTCTCGGAGATGATCCTTCGGAAGAAGAGGCCCACAAGGCCGCCGTTGCCGGCCAGCGACACTGGTCGGCCCCGCTGGTGCTGCGCGCTATGCGCGGCTGGTTGTTCCCTTACATAAAATCGCTCGTGCTGCCAGGCGATTTTCATCCGATCATCGCCTATCTTTTCACGGAATGGAGATGCAATTTGGATTGTCACTACTGTTGGGCTTTCGATAACCGGGTCAAAGGCATGACCGAAGATATAGCCAAACGCTCGATCGACTGGTTACACGATGGCACCGTGTGTCGCGTGCTCGCGCTGATGGGCGGAGAGCCGCTTTTGCGCCCTCAGTTCATCCACAAGGTCATCTATTACGCGGCCAAAAAGGGATTCTGGGTCTATCTGCCGACGAACGGGCGCCTGATGAAGCCAGATGTGATAGACCGAATCGCAGATGCAGGTGTCGCGGTCGTAAACCTAGCCGTAGATTCCGTGGACAAAAAGCCCAGCCTGCCCAAGGCGCTCAACCCCATACGGCCATACTTCGATTACTTGATCAGAAAACAATACAAGTATGGCTACTCGGTCTTCCTTAACATCAACATCTGCCGGAATAATCTGGAAGACGTAAAGCAACTGACCGAGATCGCGCACGAGAACGGTATCGCCACAGACTACCACATAAATGAGTCGCCGATGCTCCGCGAAGACCACTTCAAGCACTACGAAGAGAACGAAACTTTCATCCGCCCGGAGGATTGGCCCAAAGTCGACGAAGTCATAGACTGGCTCTGCGAGAAGAATCGCCAAGGGTATAAGATGACGAACTCCGTGCAGCGTCTCCAAGAGATGAAGGCGTTCATGCGCGGCAAACTTCAGGATTGGAATTGTCGGGCCGGTCAGAATTCCATCATAATCCGCGTGGACGGCACGCTAGCGCCTTGCTTCCCGATGTACTCGGCCACCTATGACTGGGGCACAATCGAAAACCCCAAGTTTGAAGTTGAGCAGCTAAACCAGATGAAGAGAGAGTGTCAACCACATTGCTTCTCCACCCTTAACCATACCCTAGCCTATTGTTACAAAGCATCGCGGGTCATTAAATGGCTCTTCAAACAAGCGGCGCGCGGATTCCAAGGCACGACCGGCAGCTTCGACTGAAACCATCTGGCGGCGGTGAAGAGCTTCGTATTTTGACTAACAGCGCTCTTCATCGCCGCACCTCAAGCCTCACGAATTCGCCGCCGACTTTGAGTTGAAGATGTCCGCAAGCGCCCGTCGTCTAAACGAGAAGATCTCATGTAACTTCCTTTCGACCGTCAGCTCACGGACCAATCTCCCTAGAGGGCCTAAGGGAAGCGCGTAGTGAACGATATCCCGTACCTCAACGCCATCCTCCTTCTCCTTGAAGATGTGCTGATGATGCCAGAAACTATACGGCCCGAAACGCTGCTCGTCGACGAAATAGCGCGGTTCGATAAGATGCGTTATCTCCGTCACCCAGGTCATCGGTATCCCGAGTAAAGGTTTAATTCGATAGGTGATGATCAGCCCGGGGTAGATTCGCTCCGGGACCTCGCTAGTGATGCTAAAGCTCAACCAAGCTGGAGTGATCTTAGGGAGATTGCGTGGATCGGAGAAGAATCGCCATGCCTCCTCTAAACTGACCGATAGATGTTGCTTGTAATCGAGACGAGCTATTCTCATCGTTTTAGCTACATCCAAGTGAAATTGATAAGAATCAAACCGCAAGAAGGATTTTCTACGGCAAGGTCGAGTTCAATTTCAACTTTCGATTCAACTGAGAAGTGAGGTTGCCCGACATCCTTCTCCATGACTTCGCCTTGGGAGTGCGGTGTCGGCGGCGAGGATTTCGACGAGTTACCCAGCACCCTTCTCTATGATTTCGACTTCGGCGAGAGTTCCCGAAAATTAAAACTTCTTAAGACAACTCGGTATGTGCCTAGAGAAGTCGGTTCGGCAAAACGCATGAGATTACGAATTTTTGGATATCAATCCAAATTTCTGGATTTCGGATGATTCTCACCGCCAGTCAGGGAGGAAGCGAAATCTCTGTTAATCAATGACTTATGCCGATAGACCGTCAGCTTCCGAATGCTCGGCACACGCTTTGCCTCGATTGATAGTTGAGGAGTTGCCCGCAAAATCGAAGCTTCTTGCCTGCCCTTTTAAGAGGGTGAGGATCATCTCGCCCCCTAACCGCACAGAATCAAGGGAGGAAGATCCAGATGTTTAATTCAGGCAAAAGCAGTCTTTTGAGCTATGCTTTGGCGATCGCTTTAGTCGCCTTCTGGTCCTCAATCGTAGTTTTACCGCAAGCTGAGACCGGGCAGATCTCCGGAAGAGTTCTTGACCCGAATGGAGCGGTCGTAGCCGGCGCGACGGTCACGGTCAAATCCGTGGGCACCGGTGCGGAGCGAACGGTTACGACGAACGATGAAGGTTTTTACGTCGTGACCAACCTGCAACCGGGCTTGTACGACGTCTCCGTAGAAGCGCGAGGCTTCAACCGGGCGACGCAGCGCACGCAGGTCACCGTCGGTTCGCGCAACACGGTTGACTTTTCTCTTGCCGTCGCTGCCGTCACAGGCGGGACGGTTGAGGTCGTCGCTGGCGGCGGGCTAGAGGTCAACACGCAAACGCAGGAGCTTTCGACGATCGTCTCCGAAAGCCAAATACGTCAATTGCCGACGCTCACGCGCAACCCGTATGATCTGGTGTCCTTATCGGGCAACGTTTCGACGGTAGACCCCTCGGGGCGCGGCGCAGGCGTCGCGATCAACGGGCAACGCGCCGCGAGCACTAACGTCCTGCTCGATGGCGTAGAGAACGTTGACACTTTCACGGCGACTGTTGGACAGAGCATCCCGCTCGATGCTGTGCAGGAGTTCCGCGTCGTCAGTAGCACGTTCACGCCGGAGTATGGGCGAGCTTCAGGTGGCGTCGTCAATGTTGCGACCAAATCGGGCACGAACGAGTTTCACGGCTCGCTCTATGAGTTCAATCGAGTGTCGCGACTGGCATCGAACAGTTTCGACAACAACGCCAACGGATTGAAGAAAGGCGTCTTCGCGCGCAATCAATTCGGCTACTCAGTTGGCGGGCCAGTCATCCTGCCGGGCTTCAACGGCAAAGACAAACTCTTTTTCTTCAACAGCACAGAGTGGATCCGCGTCCGCAGCACAGCGCCGGTGATCAACGTCGTGCCGACGCCACAGCTTATCGCGGCTTCCGCCCCAGCGACGCAAGCCTTCTTCAGCGCTTACGGGCAGTTGGCGACCCCGATCAATGGGACGATCTATACCGTGAATGACGTAAGAAACAAGCTTGGCTTGCCATCTACCGGAGCTTCGCCTCGCTGCCGGGCAACCTGCCGGCCTTCGGACAGGTGCGCTACCAAGTGCCTCGCGATCAAGGTGGCGGCGATCCGCAGAACACCTACTTGACGGTGACGCGTATCGATTGGAACTTGAGCAGCAAAACCCAAATCTACGGTCGCTACGGCATACAGAAAGTAGATCTTTTTGCTGGCACCATCAGCTACAGCCCCTATCAGGGCTACAACACCGGGGAGCATGACTTCAATCAAAACGCCATGCTATCGGTGACCCACACCTTCTCATCGCGTTTCGTCTCGCAGACGAAACTTTCGTACAACCGTTTGAATGATCTGCAACCTCTTACCGAGAAAGGCGATGTGCCCACGCTCTACCTTTTCCCCAACACGCCGGGCTCGATAGATGGTTTCAATTTCGCTTTCCCCGGATTCCTACCCTTCAGTCCGGGAAGCGGCATCCCCTTCGGCGGACCGCAGAATGTAGGCGAAATCACCGAAGATCTGAACTACACATTGGGGAAACATCAATTGCGATTCGGCGGACTTTACGTCTACATTCAGGATAACCGCACATTCGGCGCTTATGAGGAGGCGAGCGAGTCGCTTGGACGTCAGGGCAACTACGCAGCCGCGCTCAACAACTTCGTCCAAGGCTTGCTCTTCCAATTCCAAGGAGCGGTGAATCCGCAAGGCAAATTCCCGGGCGACACGATTCAACTCCCGGTCGGTCCGCCGCAGTTTAGCCGCAGCAACCGCTACCACGAGTTCGCCTTCTACTTCAACGACACGTGGCGCGTCGTTCCCAGACTGGCGCTCAATCTCGGTTTGCGCTACGAGTACTACGGCGTACAACACAATAAGAACCCACAACTCGACTCGAACTTCTACTTCGGCTCGGGCTCGAACATCTTCGAGCGCATCCGCAACGGCAAAGTCTATATCGCTCCCGCCAGTCCGATAGGCGAGCTGTGGAAACCGCAGAAGAACAATTTCGCCCCGCGCCTTGGTTTTGCGTGGGATCTGTTCGGCGATGGGAAGACCAGTCTGCGCGGTGGATACGGGATCGCCTATGAGCGGAACTTCGGCAATGTGACGTTCAATGTCATTCAAAATCCGCCCAACTACGCGGTCGTCTCGATCATCGCCGGCACAGACGTGCCGACGATCCCGATCAGCGTCAGCAACGCTGGTCCGTTAGCCGGGACGGGATCGAAAGTTCTGCCGGTAACGAGCCTGCGACATGTGAGAGAAGACATCAAGACGGCTTACGCGCATCTTTACAGTCTCTCCTTCGAACATGAACTAGCCCCACGGACGATCGTCTCAGTCGAGTTCACCGGTTCGGCTGGAAGACGTTTGTACGACATCGCCAACATCAACCGCACGGGAACGGGGCTGCGTTATCTGAACAGCACGACTCCGCTGGTCACCGGCGGCACCACGACGCGCCTTAACGGCCAGTACTCGAACATCAACACTCGCGGGAGCAACGGGCGTTCGAACTACAACGCGCTCGTCGCCTCGATCGAAAGCAGCAACTGGCGCAACCTCGGACTGAACTTCGGCGCGCGCTACTCGTACGCTGTGACCAAAGACGACCTCAGTTCGACCTTCAGCGAGTCATCGAACAACTTCAACCTCGGGTATCTTGATCCGTTCAATCCCGACCTCGATTACGGCTATTCGGATTTCGACATCCGCCATCGCTTCATCGGCAACTTCACATGGGACATCCCCGTAGCGCGTAACGCCCATGGCTTCGCGCGTCAAGCGTTTGGCGGATGGACGCTCGCAGGCATCATCGAAGCGCGGACCGGTGCGCCGTTTACCGTTTACGACTGCACCAACGCGATCACGACCTGCATTCGACTTATTCCGACAGGCGCGCTGAGCTTCTCAGGATCGGGCAATCCGCCGCCCATTTCCGGCACGCCCAATCGCTTCAACTACATCGATCTGAGTAATCAGACGCCAAGCAGTTTCACCGACGTCTCAGGCGGGACGGAAGTTGGACCGTTCCCATCGAACATGACGCGGCGTAACGCCTTCCGTCGTCCCGGATACTGGAACATAGACGGAGCGGTCTACAAAGAGTTCTTCTTCGGCGAGAAATATCGCCTGCAACTGCGCGGCGAATTCTTCAACCTCTTCAACCACCCGAACCTGTTCATCCGAGCGGGCGAGACGGACATAAGCTCTTTCAACTATGTACCGGCATATCGCGACGGACGTCGCAACGTCCAACTGGCGTTGAAGTTCATCTTCTAACGCGCTGAGCGGGGAGGAGCGTTTCAAGATCCTCCCCGCTGCATTCCCTCTCCCGGTTCTAATGGCTCCTATTCGATGAAGCGAATCAGATCAGGCATCTTGGTCTTAGCGCTCCTCCTTTTGCGCCCCCTCGCTTCTTCACCGCAATCTTTCCGCCGAGAGTTCACGCCCTTCCAAGATGCACGCCCCGTGATTGAGAATCTACGCGAAATCCTTCCCGCCGAATTGAAAGCGGCAAGCGCAGAATCAGCCTCCATTTGGCCGGCGTGGATCAAAAAGCGCGATGCCGAAATCCGCGCGCGGCTTGAACGCGGCGAGGAAGATACGCTGGTTAATCTTCTACTCTTCGGCATCTCATACACGAAGCGATCGCGCTTGACTTTCGCTGAAATCGAAAAGCTCGCCCAACAGCAGGCGAACGCGACTCCTCCGCTTCTCCTCGCCCTCCAAGCTCGCGCCGATGATCTGGTGCGCGCGGCAGCTTCCCCTGGAAACAACGAGAGATTGATCTTCGCGAACCAGGTGCTGACAAAACGCAAGGGTTTCGATCTGACATCACCTGAAGGCAGGTTGCTTGCGCGTCAGTATCTCCTAGCAAGCGTGGCCCGCGTTCTCAACGAACAATCCGGTTACGCCCGAATCTTGGCGGCGGCGCGTCAACAAGGGGACGCGACCGAAGAGTTCGCCGTTCGATCCCGCCTCTACAGCACGCGCGGCCTCTCCTTCGACACATCTCTTCCGCCGAACTACGCCATCGAGCGGGCTCTCGTCGCCCTACAACGGAGAGGAGCTTTCGCCCCCGGGAGCGTGCGGCGCGTCGCCATAATCGGGCCCGGACTAGATTTCACCGACAAACAAGAGGGTTACGATATCTATCCGATCCAGACGATCCAACCGTTTGCTTTGATCGATGCGCTTCTACGCCTCGGGCTCTCATCCCCGAAAGATTTGAAGGTCTTCACCTTCGACATCAGTCAAAGAGTCAATTATCACTTGAAGGCGATCGTAGAACAGGCGAAGCGCAACCGAACCTATGCGCTATGGCTGCCCTTGGACACACAGGTGCCATGGCAACAAGATCTCGTTGAGTATTGGGAAAGAGTCGGCCAATCCATAAGCAGATCATCATCGATCGAGCGAGTCCCCGAACTCAAGTTGAGGCTGCGAACTCTGCGGGTCGCGCCACAATTCATACGGATGATCGAACCGATTGAACTCAACATCGTAACCGAACGACTCGCTCTTCCAGATGACGAAAAGTTCGACCTCGTGATAGCGACGAACGTATTCGTTTATTACGACATCTTCGATCAAAGCCTGGCAGCATTGAACATAGAGCGGATGATGAAAAAGGGCGGTTTTCTGCTCTCGAACAACGCTCTGCTCGAACTTCCGACGCTGCACCTCCGTTCGTTGGGATATTCGACAACGGTCTACTCAGAACGTCCCAGCGACGGCGATCATATCGTCTGGTATCTCCACGATTGAGAGGGGAAGCCGCGGCAGATCGCTCGACACTTGGCGACATCTTCCATCTCGAACGTTTTTGATTCTAACTTCTCGATTGGGCGCGCCGCGCGAGATCAGGTAGAATTGGCGGCGAAGGATTTGCGCGTTCCCCGGACGATTCCGCCATCATAACTTTCAGATACGGAGGAACGCCAAACCATGTCATCGGTTATCAATGTCGCGCGCCATCTCGCGCTCTGCGTGGCAGTCGCAATCCTTCTCGGCGGCCTCGATGGACAAGCACAGTCATCGTTCGGCGGAGTAGATCCCGATCCGAGCGATCCGGGGACCGGCGGAAGGAACATGATCAACGGGCACATCTACCTGCCAAATGGCCAACTGCTCAATCGAAAAGCGAAAGTCCAACTGACCAGCCTCCGCAGCGGAACGCTCTTCACCGTAAGCGACGATAACGGGGCTTTCACCTTTCGCCGATTGAGCGGCGGGAGTTATCAACTCACCATCGATGCGGGCAAAGATTACGAGATCGCCACGGAAACGGTCGATATCATCGAATCGGGAACGAGGCGGCGCGAATCTACCGGTCAGACCATCTCCGTGCAGATCTATCTTCGCCCGCGCTCCGTTTCGACGGAAAAACTGGGCACTGTAGATGCGACTCTGGTCGGCATCCCTCAATCAGCCGCTGAGCTATACAAACAAGCTCTTAACCTCTCTCACGATGGGAAGAACAAAGAAGCGATCGAGAAGCTGAAGGAAGCCCTAACGGTCTATCCGAAGTTCGTCTCCGCTTACAACGAACTGGGCGTGCAGTACATGCGCTTGGGACAACTAGCGGAGGCGGCGGAGGCGCTGCGTGCGGCGCTGCGCTTGTCGCCTTACGCCTTCACTCCGCGCCTCAACTATGGAATCGTGCTCGTCAAGCAGAAGGAGTTCGCAGCGGCTGAAGTCGAATTGCGGCGCGCTCTGGAGAGAGACGATCGCTCCGTTCCCGCCCGTCTTTACCTAGGCCGTGCGCTGATCGGGCTCGGCAAGTACGCGGATGCGGAGGCGCTCCTTCGTCAAACGCTAGCGCTCGGTGGACCGGAAGCGAACCTCGCGCACAGATATCTTGGAGCGCTCTACATCGAACGAGGCGATAAGGCACAGGCCATAGATGAGCTGGAGACCTATCTGCGGCTCGAACCGAAGGATAAGGATGCCAATCAGATTCGCGAGATCATTCGCAATTTGAAGGCGAAGAATTGATCCAACCTTCACGTTCGAAGCTAAAGGAGCGTTGCCGAAGCATCTCCTACCATTCCAGCGTCTCGGTGAAAGCGCCGATCTGGTTGACGAAGCTAAAGGGAGCATTGCCGAAGCATCTCCTACGGCAACTTGATCGAGATGTGACGCCATTAGTGACGATACCGGGGGCGGCAAGCTGCAAGGCTCTACAGCGCGCTTTGGAGGCGCGCAGAACGTTAGTGAGCGCACGCTCGCCGCGCTAACTCCCGGCCACCAAGCTTTCCAGTTCGCGGCGTGAGATCGCTCCCTCTCTGATTATGCGAGCCTCGCCGGAGCTGACGTCGAGGACGGTCGAAGGCCGGTCGAGCCGCGCCGGTCCACCATCGACGATCAGATCGAGGCCCGTCGGGAAGTAGTCGAAAACCATCTCTGCGGTCAAGGCCGGCTCCGCTCCGGAAGGGTTGGCGCTTGTCGCCGTGAGCGCTCCGCCACAGATATGGACCAATTCACGCACAGCCTCAACAGCCGGGATCCTTACGCCCACCGTCCCGGTCCCAGCAGTCAACTCTTCGGGCACATCCTTTGCCGCGCGCACGACCAAGGTCAGAGGGCCAGGCCAAAACTGCCTACTGAAGAGATCAAATAACGGCGTCCTTTCGGCGATCAAACGCGAAGCGGCCTCCATGTCGCTGGCGATGACCAAGATCGGTTTGCCCTCATCCCGCCCCTTGAGACGGAAGATAGATTGAATGGCGGCGCGATTGAAAGGGTCGGCACCCAAACCGTAGAAGGTATCGGTCAAAAACGCTATAAGGCCGCCGCCCTCGATAATCCTTTTTGCCTCGCGGCGCGCCTCCTCTCCATCCGCGATGATCCTCGTTCGCTTATCACGCTCACCCATAAGCCTACTCCTACCGATCCTCTCCGCGGCTCCGCCCGCAGCTGTGGGCAAGGCCGACTCCTTAAGCTATTTTGATCCCATAACCCAAACCATCGCCCAGCGGGATGACGATGGCACGCAAGCGTTCGTCGGAGACGAAACGGCGATTGAAGTCTCTGAGAGCCTGAGTCTCCTCATCCTGAAAATCTTTGGCGACCTGCCCTTTCCACAGAAGGTTATCGACGATGACCACCCCGCCCGGGCGCAAGAGCCTCAATGACTGGTCCAGATAGTCGCCGTACTCCCGCTTCGCCGCATCGATGAAGACCAAATCGAAAGATCCCGCTTCGAGTTGAGGGAGCACATCCAAAGCTCGACCTCGCTCGATCAACACTCGATCCCTGACCCCAGCGCGTTCGAGATAATCCGTGGCGCGGGCGATCATCTCATCTTTAGTCTCGATCGTGATGACCGTGCCCCCTTCGCCCGTCGCCCTGGCTAGAAAGATGGTCGAATACCCGATCGCCATGCCGATCTCTAATGCGCGCCGAGCTCCAATCGCCCGCGCCGTGATATCAAGGAAGAGCGCCACTTCGCGATCGGCGATCGGCACGCGGTTGACTGCCGCATATTCTTCCATCTCGCGCAACAAAGCTTCGCTTGCCGGCAGTAGCGTTTCTAAATACTCCGCTTGCTCGCGCTGCAGAATGGAATCTATTTTCGCTTTCATCCTCCGCTCCTCGCCTCGTTACTCGCATCGAGATGCGCCGATCTACTTCTCGTCGCCCTCGATCAGCGCCACGTAACGCCGCGCGAGACCCAGTTCGCGCAGCTTGTGTTGAAGCGATTGGCGGTGCATCCCCAAGATGGCGGCAGCGCGCGTGACGTTGCCGCCCGTCAACTCCAAACATCGCGTGATGTAGGTGCGCTCGAATTCGCGCCGATCGGCGCGAAAATTCATCGTAAAGGGCACGCGCAAAGCCTCTCGTCTCTCTTCATCTTCTGCGCGCGATGTTTCATGAGATTCGAGCGCAAGGTCGCGGACAGCGATCTCTTTCCCCTCGGCCATGATCACCGCCCGTTCAATGACGTTACGCAACTCGCGCACATTGCCGGGCCAAGCGTACTCGAGCAAACGACGCAACGCCGAAGCGGAGATGGTTCGCGCCGGCAGTCCATACTTGTCCGCCGCAGCTTGCGCGAAAGCTGTGGCGAGAAGCGGGATATCCTCACGCCGCTCGCGCAAAGGCGGAACCTCGATTGTCACCACACGCAGGCGGAAGAAGAGATCGGCGCGAAAGTTGCCAGCCTCTATCTCGCGTTCCAATTGCCGATGTGTCGCGCTCACGATACGCACATCGACCGGGATCGGTTCCGCCCCGCCCAGACGTTCGATGGCGCGCTCCTCGATCGCGCGAAGCAACTTGGCTTGAACGTTCGCGCTCATATCTCCGATCTCATCGAGGAAGAGCGTGCCGCCATCGGCCAACTCGAACTTCCCTTGCCGGCGCATCGATGCGCCGGTGAACGCTCCCTTCTCATGCCCGAACAGTTCGGATTCGATCAACTCCGAAGGCAAAGCGGCGCAATTGATGGCGACGAAACGCCCACGACGACGGCTTCGTTCATGAATGGCGCGCGCGACCAACTCCTTACCGGTTCCCGATTCTCCTCGAATCAAAACCGTGGCATCAGTTTCGGCCACCTTCTCGATCACCGCGCGCACCCGCTCGATGGCCGGAGATTGGCCCAACAGTTTCGCCGCCGCGCTCTCCAATTCTAACGATCGCCGCAAAGCTTCGTTCTCGCGTTTCAACCGCACCGTCTCGAGCGCGTTGCGCACGACGAGTCGAAGCTCATCGATCTCGAACGGTTTGGCGAGATAATCGTGCGCTCCGGACTTGATCGCCTCGACGGCCATGCGCTCGGAACCATACGCGGTGATCATGATGAAGAGCGGCGCATCACCCCTTTCGCCGAACTCCCGCAGAAGATCCAAGCCGCTCGCGCCCGGCAAATTGATGTCGAGCAGGACCACATCAGGGCGTTTGCGCTCGATCTCGCTGCGCGCGCGTTCAGCATCCTCCGCCTCCGCGATCTCACAATCGAGCGAAGCGAGGGCGCGCCGCATGCCGTATCGCGCTGCCTCTTCGTCATCTACGATCAACAATCGCAATCTGTCCGATTTCGCTTCGACCACACGTTCCTCCAAAGGAGCGTTCACGTTTGTTGAGCGATTATGCTCAATTGGCGCGCGAAATGTGAAGTCTGCGAATGCGATTCGCAGACGCGCTCGAGGTTCACGCTATTAACACGCGAGACCGAGCAGCGGCATGGTACATGGAAAAAGCTGCTGCCCACCCGAGGTTCACGCTATTAACACGCGAGACTCTCTCCAGCGGTCCGATTTTTCGGAATCCGCCTCTGCCCTTTAAACTTCTCATAACGATCGCGCAGACGTTCGATCTCGTAACGGGAGGCGCAATTCGAAACAAGCGCCGCGCTCCCTTTCGGCGAGATAACGCGCCGCACCGCCGATCTCTTCCATACGTTTGCGGACGATGGCGAGCCCCAATCCGGTGCCTCGCTGTCGCGTCGTGAAGAAAGGTTCCCAGATCCGTTCGCGCAAATGAGCGGGCACGCCATGCCCTTCATCGCTCACGCGACAACAGAGCGTTTCGTCTTCGATGAAAAGCTCTACGCGCACGCTCATCCCTGCCGGCGTCGCTTGCAGCGCATTCGAGATGAGGTTCGATAATGAATCGCGCAGCGCGATCGTCCGCTGCGCATCGAGCTCACACGCCGCGTCGGCGCGCAATTCCAGATTTACGCCACGCCGTTGCGCTTCCGCACGAAACAGAGCGATAAGATTCTGGACCAGCGCATCTGACCTAGAGCGTTCTTCGGCGGATGGCTTGCGCGCAAAACCGAGAAGCTGTGCGAGGCTACGGCTCAAGCGATCGGTTTCGCCGATGATCATATCGAGATCGCGTTTGTAATCCACCTGCAACCTTTCATCTTCGCGCATCACTTGCACGATCGATTTGATGGCGGAAAGAGGATTCTTGATCTCATGTGCGATCGTCGCGGCCATCTGTCCGAGCGCGGCCAAGCGCTCGCCTTCGGCCAATTCCCTCTCCAGCTTGAGGTTCTCTTCGACCAAGCGACAATCGCGCACGACGATCGCGATCTGCCGGGCGACGACTTCAAGCGCCGCGTACACGTCCGAAGTGAACTCTGACGCTTTGACGAGCATGACGCCGAGCAACTCGCTCTCCCAACGCAGCGCACGGGCCAAAGTCCACCCATGTTCAGCAAGCAGGCTGTCGTTCTCGATCATCTCTTGGGCTTCGATTCGTTGCAAGAGCCGCTCTTCCCAGTCGCGCTCAAGTTCGTGATCCGAAACGCGCGGGATGATGAACTGAACCCTTTCCAATCTGAGCGCCTCCTCCATCTTGCGCGCAGCGAGATCCAAAAACTGCGGCAACCGCTCCCATGACCACCTTTGAGTTCCAGCTTCGCCAAGCAGATTTCGATAGATTTCTGTTTCGCGAACGAAGAGCTCATGCACCCAACGCCGCAATCTATAGTGCAGTGGCACGGCGGTCAGGACTAAAGCGATGATCAAAAGCGGTTCGATCACGCCCTCGCGCAAGCCGTAGCGCGAAGTCAACCAATCGCCGAACAGACGCACGCCGTAGAGATAGCCGATAAGGACGATGATGGCGAAAACAGCGACGAATAGGCTCCGTTCGATGATCAGCTCCAAATAGCGGTACCGGTAGATGTGATAGGCTAAGAGCGAGGTCGGCAACAACGAACCTAGATTGGCTGCAATGCGGAGATATCCGGCCCAGATCGTTCCGCCGCCTAGATTGAAGGCGTAAGCCGCAAGCATCAGGATGGCGACGAAGATGAAGGAGATGGCCAGCGTGCGCATCAAGCTTTTCTCATTCGCTTCGGCGACATTGCGCGCGATAAGAAGATCCGTCACGGCGACGAGCGCAAGCACATAAGCCGCCCAGAGCGCGAACGGCAGGACCAGGTGTGACAGCCTTTCGAGCATCGGCGCGTAGGGTTCGGTCCAGATCGGCGGGATGGCGATCGTCAGAAAAAGAAGCGGGATGTACGAAAGATAGACTCTCACGCGCTCGAAACGAGTTAAAGGGCGCTGGCGCGCATTCGCCCAAAGATGCAAGTGTATGTGAAGCAGTAACGAGTAAGCGAGCGTGATCGTGACGACGGCGATCGTCTCCGCCATGCGCAAAGATGCGTACCAGCGCGCCAACCCGAGCGATCCGTAAAGCGTGAGAAAGAGATTGCTCGCATGCCACAGTCCGATGGCGACCGTCAAGCACAGAAGGATACGTTCCACCGTGCGCCGCCGTTTCGTCAGCAAGAGTTTGCCTATCCATAGATGAAGCGCCGCTCCAGCGCTGTACCCGACCAGTTGGATGATTTCGAGCAACGACATGGCCATCTGCTCAATCTCTGAACTCGGCGATCACCGGCACATGATCCGAGGGCCGTTCCCAACTGCGCGGCGCGCGATCTATCCAAGCCGCTGTACACCTTTCGGCGAGCGGGCGCGAAATCCAGATATGGTCGATACGCAACCCGGCGTTGCGACGGAATGCACCGGCGCGATAATCCCACCAAGTGAAATGGCCTCCATCTTGAACATGTAGACGGAAAGCGTCGACCAACCCCCATTCGCGCAATTTCGCCAAAGCCTCGCGCTCCGGCTCGCTGAAGAGGATGCGCCCGCGCCACAGATTCGGATCATGCACATCGCGATCCTCCGGCGCGACATTGAAGTCGCCGCACAATAACAGATTCTCATCTGGCCGATGATGTTCATCTAGAAACCTTCGGAGCCGTTGCATCCAATCGAGTTTAAAACGATACTTCTCGGAACCGACCGCCTGCCCATTCGGCACGTAGACGTTAATGATGCGAATGCCGCCAAGCGTCCCGGCGATCAAGCGAGCATGGCCGCTCGACTCATCTTCCGGGAAACCGCGCTGCACATCGTCGCATGGGGAACGCGAGATGATCGCGACGCCGTTATAGGCGCGCTCGCCGAAAGTCTCAACGTAATAGCCGAGTTCGATCAGACGCTCGCGCGGGAAACGTTCATCCACACACTTCGTCTCCTGCAGGCAGAGCACGTCCGGGCGAGCTTCGTCCAACCAACGCAGCACGTGCGACAACCGCGCGATGATGGAATTAACGTTCCACGTCGCAATCCTCATCTCGCGATCATCTTAATCAGCTTCTGCGCCCATCACAACGATCGCCACGATCATGGCTCATCTTCGACCGATCGATATTGATCTACCGCCCGAAGATTTCGGATAATCCCGATATGCGAGGGGAATACGCAACGATGACCGAGCGGATCCTCATCGTCGAAGACGACGAAGGGCGTTGTAACTGGTTCCGCGCGCAACTTCTCAACTACGAATTGGACATCACATGCGATGTGACGGAAGCCATCTGCTGGTTGAAAGAGCGAGATTATCGGGTGATCTTTCTCGATCATGACCTCGTCACGGAACAATATGAGGCGACGGACTTCGATGACGAACGCACCGGTTATGCAGTCGCACAGTGGCTCGCCGCGCATCCAGAGTATCAACGCGAGGCTGAGATCGTCATCCATTCGCTCAATTACCCCGGCGCTGAGAGGATGCTTCGAGTGTTGCAAGAATCAGGCCGCCAAGCTAGACACATCCCCTTTACGACGTTGATGATGGATCCTCCGCTGTGAGCGACGCGAGACTCCTTCATCGTCTATACTCGAACCTCGATAACTCATTGAAGCTGCAGATAACGAACATGCACCGGAATCTTCGCTCGTACCTTGAATGCCTACGTCGCGAGAACGAACTTATCCATATCGAAGCGGAAGTCGATCCGTATCTCGAGCTAGCCGAAATACATCGGCGCGTCATCGCACGAGGCGGGCCGGCCCTGCTGTTCGAGCGCATCAAAGGCAGTCGCTATCCGGTCGTGACCAATCTCTTCGGGACAGAGCGGCGGATCGAGCTCGCTTTCGGCCCGAAGCCGGAAAGACTCGTGCGCCGAGCCGTCCATCTGATCGAATCGCTCCTCCCGCCGCGCCCGGCTGAACTTTGGGCGGAACGCGCGCTCGTGCTCGAAGCGTTGAAGCTCGGGACGAAGCGAGCGCGAAAAGCGCCAGTCCTAGAGGTCGCTGATCGCCCGGCGCGTTTGACCGAACTTCCCGTCTTGACGACGTGGCAAGAGGATGGCGGACCCTTTTTCACCTTGCCGCTCGTCTACACGGAACATCCCGTGACGGGCAAGCACAACCTCGGCATGTACCGCCTGCAACGCTTCGATGATCACACCACAGGCATCCACTGGCAGATCCAGAAGGGAGGCGGTTTTCACTATCATGAAGCCGAAAAGCGCGGCGAATCGTTGAAGACCGTGGTCTTTCTCGGCGGTCCGCCGGCGCTCATCCTCGCCGCGATCGCGCCGCTACCTGAAGACGTGCCGGAACTCGTGCTCGCCTCCGCGCTCGCGGGCGAGAAGATCGGCGTCGTCGAGAATCCGATCGAGAACCATCTTCGCCTAGTGGCCGAAGCCGAATTCGCGCTCGTCGGGCATGTGCCGCCGCATCAAAGACGACTCGAAGGACCGTTCGGCGATCATTACGGCTACTACTCGCTCGCACACGATTATCCGGTTTTCCATGTCGAAGCGGTCTTTCATCGCCGCGACGCGATCTACCCCGCCACCGTGGTCGGTAAACCGCGCCAAGAGGATTTCTTCATCGGCGACTATTTGCAGAAGTTGCTTGCGCCGCTCTTCCCGCTCGTCATGCCCGGCGTGCGCGACCTGTGGAGCTATGGCGAGACGGGCTTCCATTCGCTAGCGGCGGCGATCGTGCGCGAACGTTACGCGCGCGAAGCGCTGGTCCACGGCTTCCGCATCCTCGGCGAAGGACAACTCTCGCTGACCAAATTTCTGATTCTGACGGACACGCCGCAAAACCTGCGCGATTTCAAGAGCCTTTTCGAACACGTCCTCCAGCGCGTTCGTTGGGAAAGCGACTTCTTCATCTTCTCCAACGTCTCGATGGACACGCTCGATTACACGAGCGGGACGATCAATCGCGGAAGCAAAGCGTTGCTGCTCGGATTGGGCGACGCGGTGCGCGAGCTGCCGGGCGAATTCCGCGGCGAACTTCCGGCTGACGTCAAACGCGCCGAGGTCTTCTGCCGTGGCTGCTTGGTCGTCGAAGGCACGCCTTACGCGCGTGACCCGCAACAGGCAGCGCGACTCGCGCGCCAAGAGTGTTTTCGGGATTGGCAAGTGATCGTCCTCCACGATGACGCCAACGTCGCGCGTTCAACATCCGATTTCTTGTGGGCCACCTGGACGCGCTTCGATCCGGCTTCGGATGTCTACGCCGCTGACGTGCGCGTAGCGCATCATCATCTCGCCTATCATGCTCCGATAGTCATAGACGCGCGCATGAAACCGCATTATCCGAAAGAATTAGTCGTCAGCGAAGACATCGCCGCGCGCGTCACGCAACGCTGGCGCGAATACTTTCCGCAAAGACAGGCGTGGGAGTAAAAACGATGACTTTCGCTGCCGAAACCCGAACGCGCAGCCCGTCGTTACCCACTCAACAGATCACCCGCCAAGAGACTGCAAGCACATCCGTTGTCAACCAGTCGAGCTTCGAACTGGTATGCAGAAGCAGAAACGTGCGACAAGCTCCGCCCATATTCGGCGCGTAAAGCGAGGTCGCCTCTGTCAGCCGTGGCCGGACGTCGCTTTGACTTCGATGAGCATCTGCGACGGACGCTCGAAGCCTTCCGCGAGGTCCAGGTCGAACTCTCTCCCATCGCCTTCAACGACGGCAAACCGCTCGACCCCATCGCGTTGCAGCGGGCCGTCTATCACCAGGTCAAGGGCCGCCTCAACAGCCAGATGACCATCTCTGCTATCCGGCAGGTGGCGGTTGCGTACGCCAAGCCGAGCGCAACAAGCATAGGATTGCGCAACCATTTAAGTTTCGCCGGGCCAGAGCCATCTTTCTGGTCGGCAAGCGCGGTCGGGATGCCGACTTTCGGGCCGACGGTACGCTCTCCATCTGGACGGTTGGCGGTCGCAAGCGCTTTACTTACACCATACCCGAAATCTTCAATATGCTAAGGTCGGGATAGCGAGAAAACGATAGACGCTGCCACCTGATGGGTGACCTGTAACGGCGATGTCTTCAACTCGCACAAGCGACACTGCCGTGAATAAGCCGCTGACCAAATCTTTGTCTGCTTCGAGTCGAAGAGCATTGTCTTTGCTCCTGTATGCCCTATCACGCGCTTGACATAGAGTACACTACCCCGTCTCGCTTGTTGCCCGTGGTAGCTCGCCTCATATGATGCGTTCCACCCGCACGCGCCGCACGATGTCGCTCCACACATCGCCCCCGTATCCGTGCGCATGAAGTGCACACTTGCCCATCATCACTTGGAATATTGAGAGCCCTTAGGGGCTGGCATCAGATCTCTTCGATGAGTGGCCTTTCAAGCGAGCTCTGTCTTTATCTCGTCCCGCTCAAATGTAAATGATTTGGTCTTCCATCTCATCAGCGGTCATCCGATTGAGGATTATCATTAGTCGGCGAACGATCTCATGTGGGGGACGACGCGCCGCAATGATGATCCCGTAATGCTTCCGCCCAGCGGCAAAGTATTCTTGCGCTAACCGCACGAAATCTTCCCAGTTGTGCGTCAGCAATGCATGTCGACAGCTGACCGCATACTCTAGCTGCTCAGCATCGCCTGCACCTTGACGTCCGGCTTCAACTGTTGTCTGCACCGTGAAGCCGTGCACGCGCAGCAGCTTCGCCACCAACGCGCTGACGTCCTCATCCAAGTAGAGTTCGACAAACAATCGGCTCACTTTTCTCGCACGCGAGCATCGATCAGTTCCTCGGGAATGCGATTGCGCTCGATATAGTAGTTGATCTCCGCCTGATGATCGCTATAGTACGAGAGCGCGTCGAAGACCTGCGCTTGCGTCAAATGTGGCAGATGATTCGTAATCTCTTCGGCAGCAACGCCCATCCGCCACAGTTCGACAACGGCCCGCACGGGCGTGCGCGTCCCCTTGATGATTGGCTCACCGCCTAAGATGCGCTCATCCTTTACGATGTACAAATGTTCGGTCGCGGTCGACATAAAGCTACAACTATCTCCTGTTACCGAATCCACTCTGGCTGTACAATATGCGGTGGCGTCACCGCTTGAACGATCATTTTAACTATCTGCAAAGCAAACAGAAAGTCCCTAGCACTTCCACGACGGCGCCAAATCTTCCGTCGCCATCTTCCACACAAAGTCCTCATCAACAAACATGTAATCGTGCACGATCTCGTGTTGCATCCCGGTGATCGCTCGCCATAGAACTGATCTGTGCCGCATGCGCATCTCTGTTGATACATGACGATCGTGGTGATTACCGCTTCAACTTCATTCGGGTAGAGCGCGGTACTGGCCTCCCCTACAGCAGTTTGCGCGATGGCGCTGAGTTCTTGCGCACTGAAGCCGCCAGCTCCGCTGCTGAAATTAAAGTCTTGTTCTTCGCAAGCGGTCTCTGCAGCTGCACGTTATGCTGCCCTTGCACCAGCGTAGGCACGCCATCTCGGCCGCCAGCTCGCGGCTCATATTCCGTCCACAACCGCACGCGCTGCCCCGCGCCAAACAACACACCCAATGCATGCCTCAACCAAAAGTCATCTACCCACCGCGGCGCCCGCGTCTCGATCCGAATCACCTCTTCCTCATCGCTAACAAGTCCCGTCGGATCCACAAAGTTCACCGGATCGTTCTCACAATAGCTGTACCGGTTGAACGATTGTGGATCCGTGAGATCGCAGCTCCCATCACACGAATCAAACTACACATACTAGCTCCACCCGCTGTACTCCAGCCACCTCCTCCTTTATTCCGACGCACGCCTGCCGCATAGTCCCATCCAGGCGAACCTGTCCCTTACCTTGACCACTCACTCGGATATATCCGCCTCACCCGGCCTTTGCTTCATGGTTGTTAACTGAATCTGTGCAGCTATTTATCCTGTTCTTTCACGCAACTCCCCCACTTTGAAAACAAAACTATCTTTGATTGGTTGGCAGCGCCTTCGCGCCATAAAATCAGCTTCTCGCCAAACCGCCGGGCACTATAACTCGCTTGATCTGCGTCCGCAAAGATCTTGAATCGCAGCCAGTCTCTGCTTATTGATAGATCATAGGCTGCATATGGAATGAAGCCACCTTCGGAAGAGGTGTAGATGATCGCTTTTGTGCCAGCGCCGCTAATCAGCAACAACTCTGTGCCGACCAAGTCGCCCGATTCCTCGTTATACTTCATGTTGGAGTAAGCTCTTATCATTGCTCGTCGTGGAAGGCGCTGTAATTCAACAGATGCCCTCCCAATCCTCTCTACTCGCCCTCGACTCTTGCGTGTTGTGTAAAGATCACCCAACAAACCAAAAGTCGTTATGCGCCCAATGAATTCATATCCTACATCTCCAACCCCCGGCTCGGATGCGAAATGTAAGCCCCCGTTAGCTGTCATTTGAACATACAATATCTTCAAACACTGCGGTCGCAAGTAGATCTGACCAAGCCTGTGCACATAGTCCAGCTGTATGAGCCATGCTCGATGCCCCCTTCCTTCATCGGAAACGCCCAGGTACCAATCGTATGTCGCATGCTTGCTAGAGCCTGCGACACTCATGCGAACACTTCTCTCTAAGGGTTTGCCCTGCCACCGTGATGATGCCCTCCACGCAAAGCAGCAACACACTATGGCAAGCAACAAAATAAGCACACAAACCCCACTCTTGCTCCAACTCCAAACTGTTATAAACACTTGTGATAGAAAGCCTCCGCTTCTAAAGCAGCTAGCCTTAGCTTTTCTCGATATTCCTCCGTCCCTTTTGTACCAAATGGATTGATTTCGAAGTGTGGAGGATCTCGATGACGGAATCTCCCTCCCCAAGTGAAACCATGACTCTCCATCACTTGACGAATGGTTTGAAACTCTTGCGTCGCGGTTCCATTGATGTCGACCGCATAACCAGCTTGATGTAAGGATAGCGACGCAGCTGGATTTCTCCCCGCCCCACCTGCGCGCATGCGTTGCTGATCAGCGGTCGTGCGAAAAGCACTGTTAATGCGAGGCCTAATCCCCGCTCTATTCAATGCACTAACAGCTGCGCTGAAAGCGCGTGCAAAGTCTGGAGCGAAATAAGGTCTGGCATTTTGCCCATAAGAAACTTGCAAATCAGAATCTAGAGAGACAAGCAGTTTTTGGTTACAATTGATTGGGGGTTCACCCAGTTTATTGACTTCAACTGGATTCTGCGGCAGTGTAGCTGCTGGCAACTCCGGCGGCCCATCAACCAACGGCTGCATCAACCGCTGCCCCATCTGCATCCCAAACACCCATAACTCCCATAACGCCGTCCAGTCAGGCCCAGCATCGGCTCTCACCGTCACTACCCCAAGCTGCACCCCGTTGACTGGACCCACCGTCAGCATCCCTGTCGGATCCACAAAGTTCACAGGATCGTTCTGCACATAAGCATACCGGTTGAGCGATTGTGGATCAGTCAGATCGTAACTCCCATCCCACGGATCCGGTTGATAGAACCGCGAATACCACCCGTGATACACCCTCCGCTGCGCCTGATCGCTCCAATTCCCATCCCGCTCATACCACCCATACACATACGGATGATACCGTGGGTTCTCGCTCCTCTCTGTCTCCCCGCCCCACGGATCCAACTCCACCACCGCCACCACATTCCCCGCCTCGTCCGTCAACCGCTCACCTCTTCACCACAGCATCCCGATGCACCTACATCACCAGCCAGCAATATCATGTCAATTCACCTCACCCTACCACGCGCAGCTTAGCCCCCCTCTCAAACAACGCGCCGCCTTCCCCTACCCACTTGCCCTCAATCCCCACAACTGTGAAACATAGCGGCGATAACGAACTGCTACTTTGCTGGCTTAGATCCGCTGAAAGAAACTCTCGCCAAAAGAGGTGTAAACTTAGACAAAAATCCACAAAGGGTCAAGAAGCTCTCTCTCCCTCATCGACGACCGACGCAGTAAAACGATCCCCTCGCAAAATCTCACCGCCAATAACCGCCCCTGCACCCTACTCAATCCGCCACACCCGCGTGTCATACGTGCTCGTCAACATGTACTTCCCATCTGGCGTGAACGCTATCCGATTCACCCTCGCGGCAAACGGATCATCACGCCGCTGCCTGATCGCCGGATGCGCCACGCGCCCAACCTCCTCCCCGCTGCTTAAATCGTAGAGCACCACCTCCGCTTGCTCCTCCGTCCATAATAGCCTCTCCCTCACCCGCGTGTACCCAACCGCCATTACCCAACCATCTGGCGATACCGCTAGCGCTGTGCCGACAAAGCACGATGCAATAGCGCTATCATCGCTCATCTTAGGCGGCATCCAACCAGTGATATCAAGTTGACGTACCGCTTCATAGTTCACTGTGTCATAGAAGAGCAGGTAATGTTTTGCTTCCGCCTTATCAAAAATCATGTTGCTAGCAGTAACCAAAAGAGACTTGCCATCCGGCGTGTAGATTGGGCCGCATTTATACACTAACCCAACTGGAACTTTAAGGCGCTCGATGATTCTGAGCGTGGCAATATCTCTGATGTACACCTCTCCGCTAGTTAGATATGCTAGATGGCGTCTATTTGGCGAAATGATTAAACCTGTCGTCATTCTAGTTGGATCAGATGGATTGACCGGATCACCAATCGCTAGCTTGCAATCAGGAAGAGTTAACAAAGCTATAGCTTCTCCGCTACCCTCTCGATACAGCGCACCAAACACGTGTTGTGAGTCAACGATGGTTGCGTGTCTAAAATTTGCCCAATCTTCACTGGAACAAACCTCAACCTCGCCTGTTGAAAAGTCCCATAGCCTTAATACCCAACGCAGCTCATTACCTCTCCTTTGCGGCTCCTTGTAGAAAACCTTTAAGGTTCCCGGGACCAACTGCTCATTCTCGGGAAAGAACTCCACCCTGATTCGACTTACCTCACGCCCATCCCGCAAATCCACTACCCGCAACTCATCATCATAAACCTCTGGCTGATTGGCCTTGACCCAACCACCGTAGATCCGGTAGCTGCGCGTCGGATATGAGCTCCGATAGAACAAAACAAGCCGCCCGTCACTTGATATATCACATAAAATGTCATGCTTGTACTCAGCAACCAATCTCAACCTAACACCCCTCCTCCCACTACTCCCAGCACCCACAATACACTGAACAAAAAACGCACACCACACCAAAGTTAATACCCAAACAACCTTGCCCCGCATCCTCGCCTCCTAAGCAATAAAGATGTCCTCACAAACACAAGTATCCTGTGATCTTCCTGCCTAACGCTCGACCAACCGCAAATGGATCCGTCACACTCTTACTCACCTTGTTGTAGAACACCTCAACCCCATGCACCAAAGCTGGCAACACCCCCATCTGTGGATTACCTATGTCAATGTCAACAAACGCACCCCCACGCCCACCTCCAATCTGCAATGCGTAGAAAGCTCGGCGCTGCCGCCCTCCCCACTCGCTCATCCCAGGATGCTCGCTCTCGGCTGGCGGTGAGTTAATGAACCTTCCGGCAGCAACGCCAACTTCAAAGCTAGCTCGAAAGCTATCAATGCCTGCCCCCGGAGCAAAAAGCAGTCGGTCTTGGTGGATGCCGCTCTGCTGCAACGTCAAGCCAGAGAAGTCTATCTGCGCGCTGCTGAGCGCACCTGTGAGGTTGAGAAAACTTGCCCGCTGTGCATCAGACAAACCGCCATATGCGCTTGCGCCGCCTATGTCTTTGAACAGACCTTGCTGCGCGGCACTAAGTTGACTAAAGCTAGGGAAACTGCATCGTGGCGGTTCACCAAGTTTGCTCACATCGACTGGATTCTGCGGCAGTGTAGCTGCTGGCAACTCCGGCGGCCCATCAATCAACGGCGGCAGCAACCGCTGATCCATCTGCATCCCAAACATCCATAACTCCCATAACGCCTCCATCGCCTCGAAGTATTCCCTGTTTAGCGCAAACAACCCAGTAGGATCCACAAAGTTCACCGGATCGTTCTGCACATAGCTGTACCGGTTGAACGATTGCGGATCCGTCAAGTCATAGCTCCCTTCCCATGGATCTGGCTCGTTGAACCGCGTCCACCACCCGTGGTAACTCCTCATCAGCGCCTGATCGCTCCAATTCCCATCCCGCTCATACCCCCCATACACATACGGATGATACCGTGGTTCTCGCTCCTCTCTGTCTC
>NZ_CBXV010000004.1 GCF_000820845.2 Pyrinomonas methylaliphatogenes
ATCTCGAACGAACTCGGCAAACTGTAAAGCCCCGCGGGCGTGTCGAAGAACCTCAAATCGAAAGGAGAGATCTCATGAGCAGAGCTTTACATACGGCAGCGACTGGGATGATGGCCCAGCAACAGCAGATCGATAACATCGCCAACAACCTCGCAAACTCCTCTACCGTCGGTTTCAAGCGCACGCGCTTGGAGTTTCAAGACATCCTCTATCAAAACTTGCGCACGCCGGGCGCGGCGGCCAATTCGCAAACGACGCTGCCCGTCGGGTTGCAGATCGGTTTGGGCACGCGCGCCATCGCGAGCGAACGGATCTTCCTGCAGGGCGATTTTCAGCAGACGGAGAATCCGCTCGATCTCGTGATCGAGGGGAGCGGCTTCTTTCAGGTCCGCTTGGCGAGCGGAGAGATCGCCTACACGCGCGCCGGATCCTTCCACCTGAACGCTGAAGGGCAGATCGTGACGGCGACCGGCGAACCGTTGGAGCCGGCAATCACGATCCCGCGCGAGGCCACTTCGATCAACATCGGAGCCGATGGAACGGTGAGCGTCACGATGCCAGGGCAAGCCAACGCGCAGACGGTCGGACAGATTCAACTTGCGACTTTCGCCAATCCCGCCGGGCTAGAAGCGATCGGACGCAACCTCTTTCGCGAAACGGCAGCTTCGGGCCAGCCGACCGTAGGGACGCCGGATTCCAACGGATTGGGCCGGATCAATCAAGGGTTCGTCGAAGGATCGAACGTCAACGTTGTCGAAGAGCTGGTCCAGATGATCGCCGCTCAACGCGCTTACGAGACGAACTCGAAAGTCATCACCGCTGCCGATCGCATGCTCGCGACCATCAATCAAGCGGTGTCGTAATCCGACGATGATCTCGCGCATCATCACGCTGGCTACGCTCGCCATCCTCGTCGCCTCTCAGGCGCGCGGCGCGCAGAAAGAGGTGCGCGCGATTGTGCGTCTGCGCTCCGAGGCGGTGGCGCAAGCGGACGTTCTGACGCTGGAACAGATCGCCGAAGTGCGCGCTACAGATGAACAGGACGCGGCGCGGCTGCGGGCCATCTCGCTCGGTTACGCGCCGGCGATCGGAGCTGCGCGTCAATTGGGCCGCGCCGAGATAGCGCGCGCGATCATGGCCGCTGGCTTCCGTTCGGAAGAGGTCCAGTTCGACGGGCCCTCTTACGTCGTCGTGCGCCGCGCTTCGCAGCTCCTCGATGAGGAGTTGATACGCGCATCAGCCGAACGCGCCGCGCTCGCAGAACTTCAGGCTGCCGGGGTGACAGCGCGCCTCGCGAGATTGGACCTGCCACCGCAGATCGAAGTGCCGGCAGGACAAGTGGAGGTGCGGGCGACTGTCGGCGGCGTGCGCGATCTTTTCACGCCCTTCCCGCTCGCGATCGAGATCTCGGTCGACGGGCGCGTGTTTCGCCGTCTGACCGTCATGGCGCAAGTCGAAGCTTACGCGCCCGTGCTCGTCGCCGCGCGCGACATCGTCGCCAACAGGCGCGTGCGGGAAGATGACGTGACGATCGAGGTGCGACGCTTGAACCGGCCGTTCACGCACTATCTCCGCGATGAGAAGCAACTTCGCGGAATGTCCGCGAGCCGCTTGATAGCCAAAGGCGAAGCGATCACCACGGATGCGCTCTTTTCGGAGATCGTCGTGCGGCCCGGAGATCAGGTGCGTATCGAGGGCGAGAGCGATCGCGTGCGCGTCGTCGTTCTGGGCGAAGCGCGCGCTTCGGGACGGATCGGCGATCGCATTACGGTGAAGAACCTGCAATCCGGAGCTTTGTTGCAAGCGGTCGTCGTCGATGAAGGCGTCGTCAGCGTCCGCTTTTGAGCTTACGGCGTCCGAATCTGAGTATCGAGGAGTTCAGCGATGAGACGAAGAAATTTGTGGGCTTTGATCGTCATCGGCGCTCTGATCTGCGCGGGGCGGGCGCAAGAGAAGGGGACGGCTAAAAGAGGTGAATCGAATGGGCGGGCCGAGACGATGATCGAAAGTCAAACTTCAGTGGCCAACGGTTCGCTCTTCGTGCAGACCTCACCGATCACGGATCTTTACAGCGATTTCAAACCGCGCCGAGTCGGAGATCTGGTCTTCGTCGATGTCGTCGAGGATGTCTCCGCTTCCGTCACATCCGGCGCCAAGCGTTCGCGCGATTCCGGCACGCTCGGCGGACTCGTCACGGCGGCGGGAGCGTTGCCCATTCCGGGGGCTGGCATTGCGGCTGGCGTGTTGGGAGCGTTAGGGTCGCGTAAGTATGAGGGGAGCGGTTCGACTGAGCGGCAGAGCAACGTGCGAGCGCGCATCGTCGCGCGCGTCGTCGAAGTGTTGCCGAACGGCGATCTGCGCATCGAGGCGCGCAAACTGGTCCGGGTCAACAAGGAGACGGAGACGCTCTTGCTGGCTGGCATCGTGCGTCAGCGCGACGTGGCGGCGGACAACACCGTGCCGACTACGGCGATCGGCGATCTGCGCGTCGAGTTGAACGGCAAGGGAGTTGCCTCTGCCGACAATGCGCCGGGTTGGCTCTTCCGGCTCTTCGAAAAGATCGCGCCATTCTGAGGGCAGACGGATTATGAGCGGACTCTGGAAAAAAGCGCGAAAATCGCGCACGAGGGAAGGCAATCCGCGCGATCGCGTGAGCGTGAAGAAGCTCTTCGCCATCATCTTATGGGCGCTCTTGGGAACCGTTTGGGCCGCGTCGCAGAACGTCAATCGTTTGACGGTGCGCGTCAAAGATATCGCCGAGATCGAAGGCGTGCGTTCAAATCAGCTCATCGGTTACGGCGTCGTCATCGGCCTGAATCGCACGGGCGATCGCGTGCAGCAGAACCTCTATGCGCGGCAGACTTTGCAGAATCTGCTCGAGCGCATGGGATTGACGGTGACAACCGATGCGCTCCGGCCCGAAAACATGGCGACCGTGCTCGTGACGGCGACGCTCCCGCCTTTTGCGCGCCCGGGGACGAAGATCGACGTGACCGTCTCATCGATCGGCGATGCGCGTTCGCTTCAGGGCGGCACGCTCGTCCTGACGCCCTTGCGCGGCATAGACGGGCAGGTTTATGCGATGGCGCAAGGACCAGTCTCAGTCGGCGGAATCTCGGCGGGCGAGCAGGGCAACTCGGTCGAGGTTAACCATCCGACGGTCGGGCGCGTGCCGAACGGCGCGATCGTCGAGCGCGAAGTGGCGACCAGTCTGGCACCGGGCGGACGATTGACGTTGGTGTTGCGCCAAGATGATTTCACCACGGCGGCGCGTCTAGCCCGCGCCGTCAACGCCAAATTCGGCTCAGGCACCGCGCAGGCTCTGGATGGGCGAAACGTCGAGGTCTTCTTGCCGACCAATTGGCAAGGAGATCGCGTCGGATTCATCGCTGAGCTCGAATCTCTCCGCGTCGAAACGGATACGGTCGCCAAGGTCGTCATCAACGAGCGCACAGGGACGATCGTGATGGGCGGCAATGTCCGGCTCTCGTCGGTCGCCATCTCGCAAGGCGGCATCACCGTGCGCATCGGGACCGAGTACGAGGTCTCGCAACCCGGTCCGCTGTCGAGAACCGGCGAGACGGCGGTCGTTCCGCGCACGACCGTCGAAGTCAAAGAGCGGAAGCCCGAATCGGTCATCCTACCCGATGGCGCGACGGTCGATGAGGTCGTGCGCGGTTTGCGTGCCGTCGGAGTCTCGGCGCGCGACATCATCAGCATCTTGCAGGCGATCAAAGCCGCCGGAGCGCTCGCGGCGGATCTAGAGATGCAGTGAAAGATTTCGCGGAAGGCTCCATATCGTTCGCTCCGATTCAAGATGGATATCGCTCACATTACGGATTCCGTTCCCACATCGGTCGAGGCTTCACGGCGGCACGCCAAGGCGCGGCGTGCGGCGCAGGAGTTCGAAGCCCTGTTGCTCAATCAGATAACTTCTGCGCTCGTGCCTTCGGAAGATGAGGATGAAGAAAGCCTTTTCAGCAGCGGCGCGGGCGGCGTCTATCACCAGATGTTCGGCGAGGAGATCGCGCGTGCGGCGGCGCGTGGCGGAGGAGTGGGCATCGCCGATCTGATCCTGAAAAGTCTCAAGCTCGAAGAGACGACATCGAAGCCGACGCTCATCGAACGCGCGCGCGAAGGGATGCGTCTAGGACACACGGAAGGCGCGGCAACTGAAGCTGGCACGGCGACGAAAGATTCACGCGCCGCGTCGGAGGCGCGGCCCGAAAGCATCGAAAAACTTGTGCGCCCGCGGCGCGTGTTCGCCGATACGGGCGCAGATGAAAAGGCCACGGAGACGCATTTGAAGCTGCCTCTGTGGGGGCGCATCAGTTCATTCTTCGGCTTGCGCCGCGATCCGATCAACGGGCGGAGGCGCCATCACGCTGGCGTCGATCTTGCCGCTCCGCGCGGAACGCGGATAGAGGCTGCCGGCGATGGCAAGGTCGTCTTCGCCGGGAAACGGCGCGGTTACGGCAACACGATCATCATTGAACATGCGGATGGGCGAAGGACGCTCTACGCGCATGCCGAACGCCTTCTGGTCCATTCGGGCGAGCGCGTGCGCGAAGGTCAAACCATTGCGACGGTTGGTTCTACGGGGCGAGCGACGGGGCCGCACCTGCATTTCGAAGTGATCGAAGCGGGAAGGCGCGTCGATCCGTTGCGCGAGGTCGAGGGGCGAAGGGCTAATGATTTGGCCACGGCGAGCCGATAAGTGGCTTGAGAGAGCACCGGCCCGAAGATCTCTCGAACGCCGCAATGGAGGAGCAGATGAACAGAGTCGATCTGAACAGCAGTCCGGACGTGGACCAAACGCGCGTCAACCCGACGCGGGCGGTTGAACGTTCGACCGAAATCAAGCGGATGGATGAAGCGCGGCGCGGTGAAGAATCCGATCGCGTCAGTTTGTCGGAACGCGCGGCGAAGATCCAAGAACTCACGAAGCGAGCGCGCGAAACGGCAGATATCCGCGAAGATAAGGTCGAGGGGTTGAGGCGCTTGGTCCAGTCAGGGCGGTATGATCCGTCGCCGCAGGATATCGCCGAGGCGATCATCCGGCACGAGGCGGAATTGAAGAGTCGGAGATCTTGAAGCTGCAATCGTTTCACTTTCCCGTGCGCCATGCAAGACGAACTTCTTAAACGAGCCGCGACATTGATGACCGAACAGATCGCCGCTTATGGCCGGTTAAGTTCCATCTGCTCGCAGTTGATGGTTGCGCTCGCGCGCGATGTGCCCGAGGCGATCGAGTCGGTCGTGCGGGCGGGCGACGCCGAGATGCTCCGCATGCGCGCGCGGTTGGTCGAATTGGTCAACACGCTCGCCGCCTTCGCCGACGCGCGTTCCGCTCATCCGGCTCCGATCAGCGATGAAGCGCGGGCGGCTTTCGAAAAAGCCTCGGCGGAGCTTCTCGACGCGGCGCGTAGCTTCCAGCGCATTCGCCGGCGCGCGGCGACGCTAGCGAATAACGGTTCGGTCTTCACCGCTGCCTGCATGGAGATGCACGGCGTGCGGCCAGTCACCTATAGCCTTCCTCTGACGCGAGGTTCGACTAAATGGGCGTAAACTTCTCGGCATTTGAGATCGGACGACGTGCGCTGCGCGCGCAACAGCTCGGGATCGCGGTGACGGGGCAGAACATCGCCAACGTCAACACGCCCGGTTACGCGCGCCAACAGCTCCTGCTCGCGCCCGCTCCGCCTTCGGGGACCGGCTCGATTCAGATCGGAATGGGCGTTGTCGTCGAGGGCGTGCGCGCGATGCGCGATCGCTTCATCGAAGCGCGGTTGCAGCGCGAGACGGCGATCGCGGGGCGATTGAACGCTGAACGCGATACCTTCTCCATCATCGAGAACGCTTTCGGCGATCCGACGAACGGCGGCATTCAACAAGCGCTGACCAACTTCTTCGGCGCATTCCGCGATCTCGAAGCTAATCCGACATCGGTGCCCCTGCGCACCTCGGTCATCGCGCGGGCCGTCGAGTTGACGAACGCTTTCCATCAAACGCGCGCGCGGTTGCTGTCCGTCTACCAAGATGTGCAGAGCGAGATGTCTTCGCTCGTCGATGAGGTCAATAGGGTGGCGGCGCAGGTAGCGGACCTCAATCGGCAGATCGCTGCAAACAGCGGCGCCGGCACGGATACTTCGGCGCTCGAGGATCAGCGCAACGAGGCGATCAAGCGGTTGGCGGAACTGGTCGGGGTGAGCGCGACGGAGAACCCGAACGGGATGGTGACGCTCACCTTCAGTGATGGTCGAGCGCTGGTCCTTAACGATCGCGCGTTTGAGCTGGGCATGATCGGCGTGCCGAACGGCGTTCCGACCATGACCCTTGATGGACAGGCGATCACGATCGATAGCGGGCGTATCGGCGGTTTGCTGAACGCTGTCGGCGCCGTCGATGGCCATCTCACGGCGCTCGACGATCTGGCTGCCGCGTTCGCCGCGCGCGTCAATCAGCTTCACTCATCGGGCGAAGATTTGGACGGCAACGCTGGCGGCGTTCTCTTCGTCGCGGCGAACGCCATGCCGATCAATGCCGCGAACATCGCGGTGGACCAGAACCTACAGAACAACCCTCGCCGCGTCGTCGCAGCAGCCGCCGGGGCCGGAAGCGGCGATGCGTCGGTGGCGCGCGCGATCGCCAATCTCATTTCGGATTCGACGCAGACCGTAGGGACGCGGACCGGCTCGTTCACCTCGATCTATGCCTCGATCGTCACCGATGCTGGCGACATGCTGCGCACGGCGGAGGATAATCTCGCCGCTCAACAAGCGATCGTCGCGCAGGTCACCGCGCAACGCGAGAGCGTTTCGGGCGTCTCGCTCGACGAGGAGGCGATCAATCTGTTGCAGTATCAGCGAGCTTACGAAGCCGCGGCGCGCTTCCTCAAGGTCGCTGACGAGATGACGCAGACTCTGATCGCGCTGGGCCAGTGAGACTTCAAAAATCCAAGGAGTGCAGTTCCGATGCCTTTCCGTGTCACAGATTCGTTGATGAGCGCGCGATTGATTGAACAGCTTGCGACCGCGCGCCAGAGGCAAGCCAAAGCGCAGGAACAGATCGCGAGCGGCAAACGCATCAATCGCCCGTCCGACGATCCGGTCGGGGCGGAAAAGGTGATGAACATCCGCGTGTCGCAGGCTGCGCTCGAACAGTTCAAGAAGACGGTCACGCAAGCGGATGAGAAATTGCGCGTCGGCGACAATGCGCTCGAATCCTACGAGCAGCTGCTCGACCGCGCGGGCGCGCTTCTGGCGCAAGGGTTGTCGGATTTCACGACCCAGGACGCGCGCCAATCTCTCGCCGTGGAGATCGACGGATTGCGCGAGCGAGCGCTCAGCATCGCGCAGATGAAGCATGGGGATGAATATCTGTTCGGCGGCACGCGCCAAGATCAACCGCCTTTCGATTCGACGGGCGCTCCGGCTCCGACCCCGTCGAGCGAGCAACTGTTGCAGATCGAGCCTGACGCCCCGCCCGTCATTACGGGCGTGCGGGCCGAAGATGTCTTCAGCGATGGTTCCGGTTCGATCTTCGATCTTCTTTCGGCGGCGGCGACGGCTCTGCGCGGAACGGGCGATCCGGTCGCCGATCGCGCGACGCTTGAAAACGCCATGGGGCGGCTCAAGGCGCTGACCAGCCAAGTTCAAGCGTCGCGCACGCGGTTAGGCGTCGCGATGGAACGGGTTGAGTCCGTCGGTTCACGACTCGATGCGGACAATCTCTCACTCGAGACGATCGCGCAGCAGTTCGAATCGGCGGATTTCGCCGAAGCGGCGGTCAGATTCACGGAGGCTTCGAACTTGATCGAGGCGATCACACAGAGCGCGCGGCTCAATCGCAACTCGATCGTTGACATCCTCGGTTGATTGGATCATGCCAGAAGTGAAGATCCAGGGAGCGTCGCTCGCCTACGAAGAATCGGACGTGATCAACTTTGCAGAAGGGTTGATCGGGTTGCCGCGGCTTCGTCGGATGGTGCTCGTCAAACAGACGGACGTCGAACCGTTCCTGTGGCTCGTGCCGCTCGATGATGAACGGCTCGCTTTCCTCGTCGTCGATCCGCGCGCTCTCTTCCCCGGCTACGCGCCGAGCTTCCCAGCTGAACTCAGGGATCGAATCGGACTCGGCGAAGATGAGAAGCCGCTGATGTTGAGCATCGTCGTCGTTGGTCGAGATCTCCGCAGTTCGACGGTGAACCTGCGCGCGCCGCTCATCATCTCGCCGCGCTCGATGCGCGGCACGCAAGTCGTCCTGACCGAGAGCGATTATCGCGTAGATCATCCATTACCGGTCGCTCTCGCCGCTTAAGATCGCGCCTTCGATTGGAAAATAGGTGGCAGGTGCATGCTCGTACTTTCCAGACGCGCCGGAGAGAAGGTGGTCATCGGTAACGAGATCGTCATCGAAGTTTTGGCGATCAACGGAAACGTGGTGCGCCTCGGCATCACCGCGCCGCGCTCGACTTCGGTCCACCGGTTCGAAGTCTTCGCTGAGATCGAGCGGGCGAACCGTGCGGCGGCGGAAGCGCAAGGCTTGCATCGAGAGATGATCGAACGAGTCGCGGCCCAGTTGCGCAAGGATGACGCCAAGGATAGATGAAGCAAATCTTCCGAGGCGCGCTAAAGTTCGCGCCCTCTCTCTCCGATAAGATGGTTGAAACGGGACGCATGATGCGCTCCCACAAAAACGGAACGGAAGCCAACGCACGGACGCGGCGGCTTAAAAACATGTTCACGGAGGAACACTAATGTCATTCTCGCTTGTCAACAACTTAGCTTCACTCGACTCTCAATCGCGTTTGTCCGCCACATCGGCCAAACTCAACCGCACTTTGCAACGCCTCTCCTCGGGCTTGCGCATCAATAATTCCGGAGATGATGCGGCCGGTTTAGCCATCGCCAACGTGTTTCGCAACGATATCGCCAAGCTTAGCCAGGGCATTCGCAACGCGAACGATGGCGTTTCAACGCTTCAAATCATCGATGGCGGTTTGGCGACGATCTCCACACTGCTCGACCGCGCCATGACGCTGGCGACGCAATCGGCGTCAGATACATTCACGGGCGATCGCAACACGCTCAACAACGAACTTCAGAAGGTTGTGGCGGAGATCTCCCGCCAGGCGCAAAACATCGGTTTGGCGAGCAACAATGCTACTGATCCCGGTTGGGATCGCTTCGCCAAAACGCTGAACGTGTTCATCGGCGGCGGTACGACGGCCACTTCAAGCAACAACTCGGTAACAATTGACCTTTCGGGTGTCAACGTGGATGCTGCCGGATTGGGTTTTGCCACTTATTCTGGCGGTACCTATACCTCGACTATTGACATTTCCACACAAGCGAACGCCACGACGGCAATTCAAACGATCAGGACGGCGGTCGACACGCTCGGCGTGGTGCAAGGTAAAGTCGGTGCCGGTCAGAACAACCTCGCGCAGGCGATCGATCTGGCGACTTCGCAGTTGACCAACTTCCAAGCGGCGGAATCGCGCATCCGCGATGCCGATATCGCGGCGGAAGCGTCGGATCTATCGCGCTTGACGATTCTGCAACAGGCTGGCGTGGCCGCTCTGGCCCAAGCCAATCAATCGAACCAGGCGGTGCTTTCGTTGCTCCGATAGTGGCGTGGGCGACGACTTCGACAAGGGGGTAAGGATGCTAGAGCGAGCTTCGCCACGGGGCTCGCTCTAGCACATTAGTCGTTCTCGATCGTTCTTTTGCGGAAGCGAAGGCGTATGAGCATGGCCATCACAGGAACGAGTTTGGCTGTTTCGACCTCATATCATGGCAATGGGGCTAATTTGGCCGGGACCGCACAGGCGGCGCTTTCATCTCCACCCCAGTCGTCAAAGATCGCGAGCCCCATTCGAAATGAACTGCCTGCGCCAGAGGGCGATTGGCGAAAGCTCGAGAAGCTTGCCGATCTGCTTCAGCCATTTCAAATCGCGTTGAAGTTCAGCCGTGATGATGAGACCGGAGCGATCGTCATCCAGGTCTTCGATGAACGGACGGGGGAGATGTTACGCCAGATCCCGCCCGAAGCTATGCTCCGGCTCTCGGCAGAGCTCGGCAAACTCCAGGGACAAGTCTTTAATCGGCGGGCGTGAAGAGGTTTCTCTATGGCAAGCATCACTGGCGCGAGCAACAGCGTCTCGAATAGCAATCTCGGTCTGACAAGCTACAGCAGCGGCATAGATTTCGGCGTCCTCATCGACGCGATCGTCGCGCGCAGCAGCCTTCCGCTCCAGCAGTTGCAATCGCAGCGGAGCACGATTCAGGCGCGCGTCGATGCTTTGCGCGAACTCAACTCACGCTTGATCAAGCTGACCGACGCGGTGCGCGCCCTTTCAGACGAAACGCTCTCCGCCACGCGCGCGGCCACCTCATCCAATACTTCCGTCGCGACGGTTACCGCGAGCGACGGAGCGACGCCAGCGACCATCAACTTGACCGTCACTCGTCTGGCGACGGCGTTTGCGCAAGCTTCGCGCTCCTTCTCATCGCCGAACGATCCGGTGTTGGCCGCGGGCGCAACAACCGCGACATTTGAATTGCGGAAGGGCGGCGCTTCAAGTGGGCCGACGATCACGATCGATACGACGAACAATAGCTTAGCGGGATTGCGCGATGCGATCAACGCGGCAAATGCTGGCGTGACGGCAACGATCGTTGATACGAGCGGCAACGGCACGGAATATCAATTGGTGCTCACTTCGACCGAGACGGGCGCGAGCAATCGCGTCGAGTTGGTGGAGACGAGCGGCACGGGAACCGATGCTAATCTGAACTTGCGCACGCTCAATTCGCTCGGCTCGCCAGCTGACTATTCCCAGCTCGATGCGGAGGTCTCGATCAATGGGTTGGTGGTCCATCGCGCGACGAACAAGATCTCCGATCTCGTCGCCGGCGTCACTTTCGAATTGAAGGCGACAGGGACGACAACCGTCAGCGTGGCGAATGACACGCAAGCGGTCGCCAATAAGATCAAAGCCTTCGTCGACGCCTATAATTCCGTGCAGGATTTCATCCTGTCGCAACAGAACGATCCATCGGGTAAAGCGGGCGGGCCGCTCGCTGCCGACGCGACTTTGCGCGCCGTGCAACGCAATCTGCGCGATGCGTTGTCGGCCTCGGCTGTGAATGACGGCGGAGCTTTCACGAACTTGACCGAAATAGGGATCGGGCGCGATGAGCAGGGCAAGCTGACGCTCGATCAAGCGAAACTCGACGACAGATTGAGGAACGCTTTCAGCGACACGATCGCGCTGTTAGCCGGGAAAACTTCAAGTAACGTTGGGCTCGCCGATCAGATCTTGACGGTAAGCTCTTCGATGAGCGATCAAATCTCAGGCTCGGTGCAATCGGCCATCAAAGGTTACACCGATTCTGTTTCGCGCCTCGACAAGCTGATTGCGGATCAACAGGCGAGACTCGACGCCTTGCGCCAGAGCTTGACGCGACAGTTTGCCGCCGTCGATGCCGCGATCAGCCAGTTGAACGGGCAGGGGACGGCTCTGAGCAACATCATCAAATCGTTGCAACCGCAGAGCAATAACAAATAGCGAGCTTGCGACAAGGATTCAAGCTCGCGGCAGCGATTGCCGATAAATCAAATGGACGTTGAAGGGCAGATAGCCGAGACGTCGGATCGAAGGGAAGAAGATGATACCCGTTAAGACGCACGCGCTGGCAAGCTATGGGAAGATAGCCAACGCTGAAACGGATCGGTTGCAACAGATCATCATGCTCTATGATGGTGCGATCCGTTTCCTGCGCTTGGCCGTCACTGACATCGAAAACAAGGATCTTATTGCGAAGGCCGAACACACGAGCCGCGCGCTCGATATCATCGCCTATCTGCAGGCTATCTTAGATTTCGAACGCGGTGGCGAGGTGGCCCGCACGTTAGATGGCTTCTACGGTCAGATCTCTGCCCTCGTGTTGCGCGCGAGCGCTACGCTCGATGCCGCGCTGATGAGTCGCGCGGCGGATCTACTCGTTCCGGTGCGCGACGCTTGGGCGGAAGCGCGCGCCTCTCAACTCGTCGCCTCACCGGTCCTCTCGCCACATGCCGATCAGCCTGTTCTAGCGCGCCCGTAGATCAACTTTTAACCAATGGCTTTGAAGAAGATCAATGCCCACGCCGATTCGCTCATCGAACTGCTGATCGCGCAGTGTCGCGACCTCGAACGCTTGCTCGAGCTTTCACGGCGCGAAGCCGCCGCGCTCGAACGCGAGGATTTCTCCGCTCTGCTCGAAACGGTTCGCGAACGGGCGACGCTCGGGGAGCGATTGGAGGTCTATCATCGCCAGTTGGCCGAATTGCGCGCAGAGATGGGCGAGGATCTCGCGCCCGGACTGAAGAATGAATGGGCCAGTCGGACCATCGAGCTTGCGATGGAGATACAGGCCCAAGACGCGGAAACTCGCGCGGCGCTCATCCTCATGCGCCAGAAGACGGGCGAACAGTTGGCGCTCTTAAAACAGGCGCGCCATCAGGTGAGCGCTTATCTTAATGAAGGGCGGAGACTGCCGATCGCATGCGATCGCTTGGCTTAAAATCGCTGAAGAGACCGGTGAGCGTCACAGCGCACGCAGCTTCAAATGGCGCTCACGTCCCTTCCTCCGTGTTGATCTGCAACCTCTTCAGCTTTTCGACGAAGGTCGTGCGCTTCATGTTGAGCAGCTTGGCCGCTTGCATCTTGTTGCCATTGGTCTTGGCTAGCGATTGGAGCAATAGCTCGCGCTCAACTTGCGAGACGACCGCCTCGAAATTCAACCCTTCGTCCGGTATCGCCGCCTCAGCGAGCGCCGCCGAAGCTGAGATGGGCGAAATGCCCGTTGCCGCGCCGCCGCGCACCTCTTCGGGAAGGTCTTCGAGCGTGATCTTCGTCCGCTCGCCGGAAAGGACCGCCGCCCGCTCCATCGCGTTCTGCAACTGGCGGACGTTGCCGGGCCAGCGATAGGACATGATGGCTTGCCACGCTTCATCCGAGATCGCCTTCAAAGGCAACCCCGTCGTCTGGCAGAAGCTGCGTAGAAGATGTTCGGCCAGCGGGCGGATGTCCGCCGGACGGTCCTTGAGCGGAGGCAACTTCAGATGGACGACATTGAGCCGGTAGTAGAGATCGGAACGGAATTGTCCGTTGGCGATGCGTTGTTCGAGATCAGCGCTCGTCGCCGCAATGATGCGCACATCGACGCGCACCGTGCGCGAACTGCCGAGCCGCTCGAATTCGCGCTCCTGCAGCACGCGCAGCAGCTTGGCCTGCAGCGGCAAGCTCATGTCGCCGATCTCGTCGAGAAAGAGCGTGCCTCCTTGAGCTTGTTCAAAGCGACCTTCGCGCGAGGTGTGCGCGCCGGTAAAGGCTCCTTTGACGTGGCCGAAGAGTTCGTCTTCGAGAAGCTGCTCCGGCACGGCGGCGCAGTTCATCGCGACAAATGGCCGATCGCGCCGCGGACTCTGTTCGTGTATGGCGCGCGCGATGACCTCTTTGCCCGTTCCAGTCTCACCGGTGATAAGCACCGTAGTGTTGAACGGGGCGATGGCGCGCACCTGTTCGAGCACGCGCCGCATCGCCGGAGATTCCGTAATGATCTGAGTCTTGCGGGCACCATTGCCATTGACGATGGGGCGCTTGCGCGCAATGGCGCGTTCGGCGGCGACGCGAACCGCGCTCGAGAGCGTGTCGAGTTGAAAGGGTTTGGTGATGAAATCGATCGCGCCGCGTTTCATCGCCTCGACGGCGATGTCGATCGTCCCATAGGCGGTCATCACGATCGTGACGATGCCGGGCGAAACGCGCTCTAAATGGAGCAGAAGATCGAGCCCGGACATGCCCGGCAAGGCGATATCCGTGACCAGAACGTCGAAACTCTTCTGCCCGAGCCGCTCCAAAGCCTCCTCGGCCGTGGCCACTCCTTCGGCTTCGTATTGGTCGAGCGCGGCTGCTTCCAGCAGCAGGTGGCGCAGGCGGTCTTCATCTTCGACAAAGAGGATGCGAGTCTTCATAAAGCAGGCAGCCTTCGGACTTCGTGAACCTTTCTTCGAGAACCTCCGCGATTCTGTCAAGTCGGTTCGAAGTTTGAACAAAGCGGCAGTGTTTGACACTGCACAAGGCTTTTGAATAGTAATCGATTCGCAATGAAAAGGCAATCTTTTCATTCAAACCTTTGTCCAGCAAGGTTTTGTTTGGCGGAATGGCCTCACGGCGTCAATTCGAGGCCGTAGCGGGCGGCCATGCGGTAGAGGGTTTTACGGTTGATGCGCAGTATTTCGGCGGCGCGTTTGCGGTTCCCGCCCGTCATCTCGAGCACGTAGAGCAGGTAACGTTTCTCCAACTCGGCCAGCGAGGGGAGATCGGAGAAGAGCTCGGCGAGTCTATCTTCTGTCGAACATGGCGTTGGAGAGTACAGCTTGGGCGGGAGGTCATCTTCAGAGATCTGGCCGTCTTGGTCGAGAAGGATGGCACGTTCAATGACGTTCTCCAGTTCGCGCACGTTACCCGGCCACGAGTATTCGAGCAGGCGGTTCATCGCCTGTTTGGCGATGCTGGGCAATGGGCGCCCTTGAGGGGCGTGTTTGCGTAGGAAGTGTGTGACCAGAAGCGGGATATCTTCGCGCCGTTCCCGTAGCGGCGGAAGATGTATTTGGATGACGTTCAGCCGGAAGAAGAGATCGCTGCGGAACGCCCCTTCGCTGACGAGCCTTTCCAGATCGCGATTGCTTGCGGCGATGATGCGCGCGTGGACGCGAACGGGCGTGTTCCCCCCGACGGGGATGACTTCGCGTTCTTGGAGCACACGCAGCAGTTTGACTTGCAGGCTTGGGCTCATCTCGCTCACTTCGTCGAGGAAGACCGTGCCGCTTCCAGCCTGTTCGAAGATACCTCGTTTGTTGCTGATGGCGCCGGTAAAGGCTCCTTTGACGTGGCCGAAGAGTTCCGATTCGAGCAGCGTTTCGGTCAGCGCGCCGCAGTTGATGCCGATGAACGGTTGGTCGCGGCGCGGGCTATGTTGATGGATGGCGCGGGCGACGAGCTCTTTGCCGGTACCCGATTCGCCGATGATGAGAACGGCGGTCGGAGCATCGCAGACGCGCGCGATCAGTTTGTAGACCTCGAGCATCGCGGGCGTGCGTCCGACCAATCCGGTCAACGCTTCGCTTTCTGGCGCATCTTCGACTTCCGTCAAGCGGTGGCGCGTTTCGAGCGCGCGCCGCACGGTTGTGACGAGCGCGTCAATGTCGAAAGGTTTGCTGATGTAATCGAAAGCTCCTTCCTTGACCGCGCGGATGGCCGTATCGATCGAGCCGAAGGCGGTCATCAGGATGACCGGGACTTGCGGGTGCGTGCGGCGCAGATGATCGAGCAGGGTCAAGCCATCCAGCTTTGTCCTCATGCGGATGTCGCTGACGAGGACGTTAGGTTGAAAGTCGGCGATGGTGGCGAGCGCCTCTTCTCCGCTTTGAGCGAAGCGGGCGATAAAACCTTCGCGGGTGAAGACCTCGCACAGAAGATCGCAGGTCACCGGGTCATCATCGACGATCATGATGCGCGGAGAGTGCGACATCCTTTTCGCCCTCCTTCATTTCGAGTTGCTGTGACGGCGACATTGCGGGGAGCGTCAGGCGGAAGATCGCGCCTCGTTCGGCGTTCGGGATCGCTTCGATCTGGCCGCCGTGTTCGCGCATGATCTCGCGGGCGATCGCCAGACCGAATCCGCTTCCGGATGGTTTGGTGGTCCACATAGGTTCGAATAGATGTTCGAAGTCTTCCGGGGCGATGCCCGTTCCCGTATCGCGGAAGATGATCTCGATCGTGTGCTCGCCATAAAGCGCGGTTGTGATCTCGATTCGTCCGCCGTCGGGCATCGCGTCGAGGCTGTTATTCACGAGATTGAGGAAGACTTGGCGGAAGGCATCTTGATCGACGCGCGCGGGCGGAAGGGTGGGCGCAAGCCCGATGCGCGTCTCGATGCGCCGTTCATCGAGCGTCGGTTTGACGAGCGCGAGGAATTCGCGGATGAGCGCGTTCACGTCGCTCTCAACGAGCGCGGGGCGCGGGCGGTGAGTGCGCGCCAGAAGCTTTTTGACGATGCCGACGATGAAATCGAGTTGCGTTTCGATGATCTGGATGCGACGTTGCGCTTCGGTGTTTTGTGGGAAGGAACGGGCGAGCAACTTGAGGTGGCCGGAGATCGCGTTGAGCGGCGTTCCGATCTCGTGAGCGAGCGAGGCGGTCAGTTGTCCGATGACCGCGAGGCGTTCGGAGTGAGCCAAGCGTTGCTGGGCTTTGAGGAGTTGTTCGTTGGCGAGCCGCGCTTCTTGTGTCGCGCGCTCGACCTCCTGGCGCAATCGGTCGTTGAAGCTGCGAATCTGCGTGATCAATTCTTCGCGCTCGCGGTGGCGTTCGCTGATCTCATCCATGAGCGAATTGAAGCTTCTCGCTATCTCACCCAATTCGTCATCGCGCCGGACGCGGGCACGAACCTGTAGATCCCCGCAGCGCGCTTGAGCCATCGCTTGAACGAGATCGCGTGCCGGGCGTCGGAAGAAGAGGGCGAAGAGCAGATAGAAGAGGGTGACCGAGGCCAGAACGGCGCCGCTCAGGACGAGATTGTGTTGGCGTTGGAGACGATTGACGAAACCGCTCTGCGAGCTTTTCAAAACGAGCGCGCTGATGTAGCCGTTGCCATCGCCATCATCGCGGTCGTTGATCGCGACGGTGATCTCCCAATAACGCGCGCCGTTACGTTCCGTTTCAATCGAGAAGACTTCGGGCAACGGGTGGTCCAGTTCGCCGAGTTCGTTGTCCGGCGTGTGTTCATCGAGCACGGGAAGGCGCGGCGCTTCGGGCGCCGTGGTGGCGATGAGCTCCAATCCTCGCGGCGTGGAGCGGTAGGCGTCCAATTGCTTGAAATCGCGGCGCGAGCTGATGATCAGCTGCATCTCCTGCTGCAGATCATCGGGCGTGCGAAAATAGTTGTGCGTCGCGGTCCGTTTGGCGAGCGTGATGACTTGACTGATGGCGTTGTTGTAGCGGTAATCTTCGACGAGCGCGCCCGTGATCAGGCCGTGCAGGTAGGATGAGATGAGCAGGATGAGCGTCATCGTGCCCGCAGCGAGAAGGAGTATCTTCCATTGAAGGTTGATTCGAAAACGCATCGTTCTTCGCCCCTCGTTTCGGAAGCCGAATGTTGGGAAGTCGAGCCGCTCATCGCGGGCGATCCGCTAAGAGCGAGCGTCGTTCTAGCGCGCCGCGGCGCGGAGGTCGCTCTGTTCGATACCGGGCTGGCGCAGCACGAGGCTTCGTTGCGCGCCGCGCTCGCCGCCCGCGGGCTTACGCCCGATGATGTCACTTTGGTCTTCAACACGCATACGCACGTCGATCATTCACACAACAGCGCGCTCTTCGGGCGCGCGCGCATCTACTGTTCGGCGCGCGATCGTCAATGGACGCGCGCGCTGCATGCGGCGCTCGTTCGCGCCGAGCGGTTCGATTCGCCCGAACTCGACGAATTTTATCCCGAACTCGGCGCGATTGACTACGATCCGAAGATCGTGCGCAAGATGTTCGAGATCGAAAAACTGCTCTGGGACGAAGCGCGCATCGGAGCTGAAGACCGGTGCGTGTGGTTGGAAGAGGCGGAGCTGCCCGCCGGCATTCGCGCCGTTGCGACTCCCGGGCATGTGCCGTATCACACTTCGTTCGTCATCACGACGCGGACGCGCCCGGTGATCGTCGCCGGAGACGCGCTTCTAATGCGCGGCGAAGCACAGGGGAACTTGCAGTTGATGCCTCCTCACGATAGCGCCGCCTATCGCCGTTCGCAGCTTTTGGTGCTCTCCCTCTCGGGGTTGATCGTTCCCGGGCACGATGCGCCTTTCGAGAACCATTCGGACCGATGCTGAGCGGAAAGCGCATCGTGCTCCTTCGATTCATGAGAGGGGCTTCGATCGCCGTTTGCTTTTTGCGCGAGGCTGCGATTAAAGTTCACGCTTGAGGGAAGATCGATCGGCAAAAGGACCAAGGAGCTTCGATCATGCGCAGCGAATTCAGGAATGAACCACTGACCGATTTCAGCCGCCCTGAGAACGCGCAAGCGATGCGCGCGGCGATCGAGAAGGTCCGCGGCGAATTGGGGCGCGAATATCCGCTCGTCATCGGCGGCGAGCGGTTAAGGTCTGGACGCACGTTCGATAGCATCAATCCGGCCCGCAAGACCGAAACGGTCGGGCGCTTTCAAAGGGCGACGGAGGAGCAGGCGCGCCGCGCCGTCGAAGTCGCGCACGAGGCCTTTCGATCGTGGCGCTGGACCAGTCCTGAAGAACGGGCCGAGCTTCTGTTCCGCGTCGCCGCTAAGATGCGCGAGCGAAAGCACGAGTTGTCGGCGTGGATGATGTATGAAGTCGCCAAGACCTGGCCCGAGGCGGACGCAGATACGGCTGAGGCGATAGACTTCTGCGAATTTTACGGGCGCGAGATGCTGCGCTATGCCGAACCGCAGCCGCTCGTGCGCATCCCGAGCGAAGATAACCATCTCGAATACATTCCGCTCGGGGTCTGCGCCGTGATCCCGCCGTGGAACTTTCCGCTCGCGATCATGTGCGGCATGACGGTCGCCGCCATCGTCACGGGAAACACCGTCGTGCTTAAGCCTTCGTCAGATTCTCCGACGATCGCCTACAAATTCTTCGAGATTTTGGAGGAAGCCGGCGTGCCCGCCGGCGTCGTCAACTTCTTGACCGGGTCGGGCGGGGAGGTTGGCGACGCGATCGTCGATCATCCGAAGACGCGCCTGATCGCCTTTACGGGATCGAAAGAGGTCGGCATCCGCATCAACGAGCGCGCCGCTCGAGTCCATCCCGGCCAAATCTGGCTCAAGCGCGTGATCGCCGAGATGGGCGGCAAAGACGCGATCATCGTCGAAGCGGACGCCGATCTAGACGATGCGGCGCTCGGAGTGGTCCAGTCGGCCTTCGGTTTTCAAGGGCAGAAATGCTCCGCCTGTTCGCGCGCCATCATCAATGCCGACATTTACGACGAGATGATAGAACGCATCGTCGCGCGCGCCGAGAAACTGCGCGTCGGCGATCCGACCGATCCAGAGACCAACATGAGCGCCGTCATCAACGAGAAAGCGTTCCGCACCATCAACGACTATATTCAGAGAGGGCAAGCGGAAGGCGGGCGTTTGGTCTTCGGCGGCGGGTCGGATGGCGAGCAGGGGTTCTTCATCGAACCGACCGTGATCGCGGACGTTCGACCGGGCCAGACGATCGAGCAGGAAGAGATCTTCGGACCGGTCTTGGCCGTGATCCGCGCGCGCGATTACGACGAAGCGTTGCGGATCGCCAACGACACGGAATATGGTTTAACCGGTTCGGTCTACACGACAGATCGGGAGAAGATCGCGCGGGCGGCACGCGAGTTCCACGTCGGCAACCTTTACATCAACCGCAAGTGCACAGGGGCGCTCGTCGGCGTGCATCCGTTCGGCGGATTCAACATGTCGGGCACCGACTCGAAAGCGGGCGGGCGCGACTATCTGTTGCTCTTCTTGCAGGCCAAAGTCTGGTCCGAAAAGTTGCGCGTTTGATGCGCGCGAGATCGCGGGCGAAGTGCTCCTATGCGTTTGGTTTTTATGGGAACGCCTGAGTCGGCGGTGCCGACGTTGGCGCGGTGTCTCGCCGATGGCCACGAGGTCGTCGCGGTTTGGACGCAGCCGGACCGGCCCGCCGGTCGCGGCGGGAAGGTTAGACCGTCGCCGGTCAAAGAGTTCGCTTTGAAGCATGGATTGAAGGTCCATCAGCCGGATAGGATCAAGACGCCTGAGGCAGCAGCGCTCTTCGCTTCGCATGAAGCGGATGTCGCCGTCGTCGTCGCGTATGGGCGGATCCTGCCGCCTGAGTTCTTACGCGCGCCGCGTCGCGGTTGCATCAACGTACATTTCTCTTTGCTGCCGAAGTATCGTGGAGCTGCGCCGGTCAATTGGGCCATCATCCGTGGAGAGCGCGAAACCGGCGTGAGCACGATGCTGATGGATGAGGGGTTGGATACCGGACCGGTCTTTTTGCAGCGGGCAACGGCGATCGGCGCCGAGGAGACGGCGCCGGAATTGATGGATAGGCTCGCGCGGATGGGCGCGGAACTGCTGAGCGAGACGCTGCGCCGTCTCGATGAGCTCGAACCGCAGCCGCAAAATGAGGCCGAGGCCAGTTTCGCTCCGCTGTTGAAGCGCGAGGATGGGCGAATAGACTGGACCAGCGATGCCGCTTCGATCGAGCGGCGAGTGCGTGGGCTACAACCGTGGCCCAACGCTTTCACGACCTTTCGCCACAAACGGCTGATCATCTGGCGGGCGCAACCCGAGATGCGCGCGGAGGGCTTACACGCGCAACCGGGCGAGGTGATCGAGGCGCAGGGCGAGCGTTTGATCGTCGCCTGCGGCGAACAGACGGCGCTCCGTCTGCTCGAGGTGCAGCCGGAGGGGAGGCGCCGGATGAGCGCGCGGGATTTCCTAAACGGCATGCGCGTCGTCGTTGGAGAAGCGATGGAGTCAATCTCAGCGTGATCGGTTCGGCACAAGGGCGGGCCCTCTCGCTCGAACGTTCAACGGGCGGAAGTGAAGAGGCGCGTCGGGGGTGAAGAAGGCGGAGAGAGCGCGGCGAACGTCGGATGCTCGACTCGCGGCGTTTCACATCTTGCGGCGGGTCGAAGAAGAGGGGGCATATTCTTCGATCTTGCTCGCGCGGACGACGGACGAACTGAACGCGCCGGACCGAGCGCTCTGCTACGAACTGGTGCTTGGGGTGTTGCGGCGCCAGATCTGGCTCGATAGATTGATCGAGCACTACGCCGAACGGCCCGCCGACGATCTCGATCCCGCCATCCGCCGCACGCTCCGATTGGGGTTGTATCAACTCCGTTTTCTGACGCGAATCCCGGCTTCAGCGGCGGTCAACGAATCGGTCAATCTCGCACGTCGCGTGCGACAGAGAAGAGCCGCCGGTTTGGTCAACGCCGTGTTGCGCCGGGCCGCGCGCGAACTCGAGTACGATCCCGCAGCGGAAATAGAGGATCCGATCGAGCGCCTTGCCGTCCAAACATCACATCCGCGGTGGTTGATCAGTAAATGGATCGCGCAGATCGGAGAGCAGGAGACGGAGGCGTTCGCGCAAGCCAACAACGAACCGGCCCCCATCTCCTTCCGCTTGACGCTCAAGGGGCGCGAAGAAGAAGTCTGGCGGAGATTGCAGGATGATGGCCGACTCGAAGCGTCGAAGATCGTGCCGGGCGCTTGGCGTGCGATCGAGGTGCCGAGCGCGGCGCTGCGCGAATTGATCGCCGCCGGGAAGATCTACTTGCAGGATGAAGCCTCTCAATTGGTCGCGCACGTGTTGGGAGCGCAAGCCGGCGAGCGGGTGTTCGACGCTTGCGCGGCGCCGGGCGGCAAGACGACGCACATCGCGAGCCTTACGCGCGATCTTGCCTTGATCATCGCTGGCGATGTGCACGCGCATCGTTTGCGCACGGTGCGCGATCTGGCGCACAGACAGGGCATCAGTCGAGTCCATCCGGTCGTTCTGGATGCGGAGAAGAGTTTGCCGTTCGGCGATGAGAGTTTCGATCGGGTGTTGGTCGATGCGCCTTGCTCGGGAACCGGCACGTTGCGGCGCAATCCGGAGATCCGTTATCGCTTGGTGCCGGGCGATTTCGCGGAGCTGCGGGCGCGGCAGAGGCGCATCCTCGCGCACGCGAGTCGCGTCGTGCGTCGCAAGGGGCGTTTAGTCTACTCGACGTGTTCCGTCGAATTCGAGGAGAACGAAGAGGTCGTGAACGAGTTCTTACGCGCGCATCCGGAGTTTACGGTGGTTGCCGAAGCTGTCCCCGCGAGGTTCCGCACACCGCTCGGGGGAGCGCGGACATGGCCGCATAGGGAAGGTTCCGACGGTTTCTTTATGATCGTCTTCGAACGCGACGGTAATCCTTGAAGCCATTTGAGCGGACGGCTGTGGAACGAGCGCTTGAGCCTTGCGATGCGCTTCGGCTCATCGCTTGCTGCCTGTTGTGGGCAGATGATAGACTTCGCCTCGAAAGCATGGCGGAACGCAAAGCGAGTCGAGAGGCGGAGATGGGCGCGATATGGAGACGCTTGGCGATCATCATCGCGACCGCCGCGATGTTCTTCATCGGATTGGTTGGCACCGTTTACTTGTCTTTGCGCAGTTCCGAAGTGCGAGTGCCGAACGTCGTCGGGCGTAGTCGTTGGGATGGCGAGGCTGAATTGGAGCGAATCGGTCTGAAGATGCGCGTTCGCGTGACGCGCCCAAGTTTGAAAGTCAGTCCGGATACGATCTTGGACCAGTCGCCGCGCGCTGGCGAAGTGGTCAAAGTCGGGCAGACCATCGCCGTCGTCGTCAGCCGCGCGCCGATCGGCGGCGAGGTTGAGGCTCTGCAAGAGTCAGAAAAAGCGGCACAAGAAGCAGCAGCGCAACCGACGCCGATGCTCGAAAACGCCAATCGAAATGAGCGGCGGCGCGTCGAAAACAAGAACGCCAATCACAACGCTAACGTCAATGGCAATCTTAACGTGAACGCCAACGCGAACCACAATCTTAACGCCAATCTCGGCGCGAACGTCGGCGCGAATCTCAACCTGAATCAGAATCGCCGCTTGCCATCGAACGCGAATAACGCGAATGCGGGGACGCGCATGAACACGAACGCGAACCACAATGTGAATCGAGCGCGCACGACGACGAACGTCAACCGACCGCGTATGCCCGCAGAGAGGCAGCCTTGAGCGAAAGGAGCGGCATCAAAAGCGTCATGGCGGAGATCGCCCCTTCAATCTTAGCTGCCGATTTCGCGCGTCTCGGCGAGGCCGTGGAAGCCGTCGAGCGCGGCGGGGCGGCGATCATCCACGTCGATGTGATGGATGGCCATTTTGTCCCGAACATTACGATGGGATTGCCGATCGTGCGCTCGTTGGCGCGCGTGACGCGGCTCCCGCTCGATGCGCATCTGATGATCGCCGAGCCGGCGCGTTATGTGGCGCAGTTCGCTGAGGCGGGGGCGCGTATGGTCTCGGTTCACGTTGAAGCCGAGACCCATTTGCACAGAACGCTCATGGAGATCAAGCGGCATGGCGCGCTGGCTGGCGTCGCGATCAATCCCGCGACGCCCCTGGTCCTTTTAGAAGAGGCGCTGCCCTATGCCGACTACGTCGTGTTGATGGCGGTCAATCCCGGTTTCAGCGGGCAGGCGTTCATCCCGACGACGATCGATAAGCTGCGACGATTGCGTCGCATGATCGTCGAACGTCGCGTGGCAACGAGGATCGAAGTCGATGGCGGGATAGAGCTTGAGAACGCGGCTGAAGTGGCGGCTGCCGGCGCGGACATCATCGTCGCCGCGACGGCGGTGTTCGATAGCGCAGATCCGGCTGAGGCGGTTCGGAAGCTACGCGAGGCCGCCGTGCAATGGGTTTAACGAAGGTGCGAGCGGGGCTGGGGCCCTGGTGGTCCAGCGTTTTGAAACCAAGGGTAAGCTGCGGAGGATGGAGCGATGCGGTTTCGATCGATAAATGGCTTGATTTTGAGCGTCGCGTTCGCTTTCGTTCCGGTTCTGGTCCAGGCGCAGCAGGGCGGACGCGCGAGCGATCTATCGCCGGCCCAAAGGCTCGAGGTGATGCGTTCGCGGCTCGAGGCGATGCGGCGTTCGCTCAATACCGCCATCGCCGCCCTCAACGCGCAGGAAGGCGGCGCGCAAAAGAGCGAGGAGAAGAAGGAAGAGAAGAAGACGGCGGACGATCCCGGCGCGCGCCTGCGCGGTCTAGAGCGCGAAGTCAATTCGCTCTACTCGGATGTGACCGACCTGCGAAATAAGCAGGAACGCGCCGAGCGTTATGATCAGACTGCGCTCGATCGCTTGGAGGCGGCGATCGCCGATCTCGACGCGCGCGTGCAAAACACCTTGCGCGCAACCGCCAGCGAGCGGAGCGCTGCGCAGACCGTTACGGCCACCTCGACCGCCAAACAGACGGCGAAGAAGAAGGGCGGTTTCTTCAGTCGTCTGTTCGGACACGATGACGATAAGTACAAAGATTTGATCGGGACGGTAGCTCCAGGACGCGATCGCCAGCTCTTCGAAGAAGCGTCGAAGGCGGCGCGCAAGGGGCGATATGACGAGGCGCGTTTGCTCTATCAGGTGATCATTACCACCTATCCTGATTCGCCCTACTTGTCATTGGCCAAACTCGCCATCGCCGACACCTTCTATTTGGAAGGGACGACGAGCGCGCTCATCCAAGCCGCCGCCGCGTATCAGGATTGGCTCACCTTCTTCCCCACGGACCCATTGGCCGATGATGTCCTGCTGAAGATCGCCGAGACGGAGATGCGGCAGATGGGGTTATCTGACCGCGATGTTTCGCACGCGCGCAAAGCCGAGCAGCGTTTGAAGGCCCTGTTGCAGCAGTTCCCGCAAACCAATTTACGCCCTGAGGTCGAACAGCGCTTGCGCGAAGTGCAGGACAATCTTGCGATGCACAATCTGCAGGTGGCGAACTTCTACTTCGACCGCTACGCGCAAGGCAAAGCTTCCAACCCGAAGGGGGCGCAGTCTCGGTTGCGCGAGATCGTGGAAAAATATCCGAACTTCTCGCGCATGGACGAGGTCCTCTTTAAACTTGGGGTGACTTACGTTCAGGAAGAGGAGCCGGATGAGGCGGCAAAGTTCTTCCAGCAGCTCGTGCGCAATTATCCGAACAGCGAATATGCGGAGAAAGCGCGCGAACAGCTTGAGACGATCGGCGCGCCGATCCCCGAGCCGGATCCAACGCGCCTGAGCTATCAACCGCCGCCGCGCCCTTCCTTCACCACGAGACTCTTCCGTGAAGTCGTCGGCAGCGTGCCGGTTACTGTGAGCAAAGATGGTGTGCTCATCAGCCGCGATAAAGATAAGGAGGATCTGCTCGATTTGGCCTTGCGCAACGGCGGGCAACTGCCGACGACGGTCGACACTCCGACGGCCCCCGTCTTCCGTCGCCCGCCCGCACAACCGATCCAGTCAGGCGAAACGACGCCCGCGAGCAAGAATAGTGCGCGCCCGCGTATCGGTTCTGCGCCAGGGCAGACGGATAAGTCTAGGCCACAAGCTGACCCTTCGGCGGTGAATGGCAAGCCGTAAGGGGGATTGGCTTGTGGGTTTGGAGGGTGATAAAATTTGCAAAGGCGTGCTTGGCTACTAACAGTGCCGTCTCGTTAGTTCAATCGAGCGATAAAACTGGATGGGAAGCGTGCTGCCTGAAGCGAGATCTCCATGGAAGGGGCGATGATTGAGATGGAGCGCCGCCAGCGAAGAGCGGCGCAAGTTTGTCTCGGTGCGGTCGCGCTGACGCTCGCGCTCGTCTTTTCGTCATTCATCATCTCTTCTTCGAGATTCGTGGAAGAACGGCGCCCTTCGGATTCGAGCTTCGAGATCGCATTATGGGGCGTCGTGCTATTAGCTGGGATAGGCTCAATCGCATTGCGTCGCGTGCAGCTCGGCGCGGCGCGCCTGCGACGGATCGCCGCAACCGGCGGTCAACTGAGAGTGCTCGCGGCGTGTGAACGGGCGGCTTTGTGGGGCGCGGCGCTCGGCGGCGGCATCGCTGTTTTGGGGTTCGCGATCGCGCTGTTGACCGGGGAACCGTTCGATATGTTGCGTGCGGCGTTAATCGCTTCGATCGCCATGTTCTACAATTATCCACGGGCGGAATCGTGGCGGCAGATCATGGCCGAATTTGGCGGGTAGCTTTTGCAGTTGCGAAAGGATGTGTAGTCGCGTGAAGAGCATCATTCATCGCTGGGCCATCGCCATCTCGATCGTTTCGATCGCCACTTCGACACTTCAGGCGCGCGTGGCGCCTCCATTGCCGCAGGATGCGGCAGCGGCTAAACAAGAGGCGAAAGACTCGGCAGCGGGGAAACGGCCCATAACGCCAGAGCAACGCGCGCGCGCTTACGCCAAACTTCTGGAAGGGCAGCGGTACTACGTCGGCGCGCGCACGGGGCGATTGACGATCGAAACGCTGCGTCAAGCGCAAAGGGCTTTCGAGGAGGCCCTGCAGCTTGATCCGACGTTAGCTGAGGCGCATACGGCGCTCGGCGAACTGGCCTTCTTCTTCCTCGACGACGTGGAGACGGCGGAGCGCGAAGCTCAAGCGGCGCTGAAGATAGACAAGGATAGTTACGGCGCCGCGCGCTTGCTGGCCCGCGTGCTCGTCCTCAAGAGCGGTCTTCGCGAAAACAAAATAGATCGCCCCATCGCTGAACGCGCGATCGATGCCTTGCGCGAAGTCGTCCGCCTCAATCCGAGCGATGCCGAGGGGTGGGCTTTGCTCGGCGAGATCTACCTCGCGCTGGGACGGCAGACGGAGGCGATCGATGCGTTCACCCATTGGGCGGCGGCGCCGCCTTCGCTCGATACGCGCTTCTACCAGATCGTCACGGGCGGCAGGGAGCTTTCGCCAGATGCGGCGGCGGCGCGATTGGGTGAAGTTCTGCTCCGAGCCGGGCGAACTTCAGAAGCGATCGCGGCCATCCGCCGAGCCATCGCGCTTGAACCGAGCAACAGAGATTACCTCGCTTTGCTCAGTCGCGCGCTCGAAGCTGGCGGAGGCGGCGATGCCGTCCTCATCGCCGAGTTGCAGCGGATAGTCGAAAGCGATCCGACCAACATCGCGGCGCTCGATCTGCTCGCGCGCTCGCTCGCCGAAGCGATGCGTTACGATGAGGCCATAAAAGCTTATGAGAAGATCTTGCAGGCGCGCGGCGTTGGGCAAAACCCGGTCACGAATGAAGAGGATAAGCAACTTGTCAGCTGGATTCTGGAGCGAATCGCCTCGCTGCAGAGGCAAGCCGGTCAGACAAACGGCGTGATGGCGACGATCGAACGCATGCGCCGTCTGCTCGGACGTAACGATCCGACCGCGGATTTTCATTATGCCTTGCTGCTGCGAGATCAAGGCAAGCGCGCCGAGGCTCTTCAGGTCTTACGAACTGCTCGCCTGCGCAATCCCGACCAACCGGCCCTCATACGGCTCGAAGCGACGATCCTCGGAGAGATGGGACGGGCCGATGAGGGCGCAGCGTTGTTGCGCGCTCGTTTGAAAGGAAAACCGGAAGACGATTTCATCGAGCTTTTGAACATCGCCAATGTCTATCTGCAGGCTGGGCGCGCCAAAGAGGCGATCGAAGCATCGCGGAAAGCTTTGGATCTTGCTCCCGCCGCACAAGCGGCCCGCAACGCCGCGCGACAGAACGGACGTGGGGACCAGGACGATGACCGGACCGATCTGCAGACCCAAGCGCTGCTCATGCTCTCCTCGGCGCAAGAGAAAGCCGGGGATTTCAAAGGCTCGGAAGAGTCTCTGCGGCGCATTCTGGCGAAGGATCCGAATAACGCTACGGCGCTCAACAATCTCGGATACTTCCTCGTCGAACGTGGAGAGCGCCTTGAGGAAGCGTTGGAGATGATCAAACGCGCCGTGCAAGCTGAACCGACCAACGCCTCATTCTTGGACAGCCTCGGGTGGGCATACTTCAAATTGGGGAGATTGACTGAAGCGGAGAAATATTTGAGCGAAGCTGCGCGACGCAATCCCGCTTCGGCGACGATCCAAGAGCATCTGGGCGATGTTTATCACAAGTTGGGTAAGACCGATCTGGCGCGGGCAGCGTGGCGCAAGGCGCTAACGCTCTCGATAGAGGCCGCGGAAACGGCGCGCATCAGAGCGAAACTGGATGGAAGCGGAGGGAAGAACTGACTGAAATCGGTTCCGATCGATTCGAAACGGTTCGCTCCCCAGCCCTCTATCGAAAGAAGATCTGACCGAAATCTGTTTCGATCCCATCTCGGTTCAATTGGATCTGCTGATGTTCGGGCGCGCGTTTCGGTTATTGGTTCCGGTCTCATCTCGGTTCGATCGGATCGCTTGAACTCGCGCGCCGGTTGGGACGGCAGGTATAGTTTCGATTCCACCTTGGTTCGATTGGATCCTAAATCAGTCTGTTAACTGGGGAACTGGACCACGTCGATCCTATCTCGGATAGGTTGGATTCGGCACGACGCGCTCGCCTGCCGCGCGTCTCGCACATGTTCCGCTCGCCGCGGTTTCACAGCCACATCCGTCGCCTCTGAAGTAGACGTTATCGAGCGAGCCGTCGCTGCCAACCGAGTTTCATAGCCACATCCGTCGCCATCTGAATCCCTATTGAATCGGCTCGCATTTTGTTGTACATTGTTTAACGAGGTTTAGAAGGCAGGGTCGCTGGGATTCTGCGTTCGAAACCTTTGCGCCTTATACGTCTTAAACTTCTCCTAAGGCTGTAAGATGGGCGCTCAAGCCGCAAGGCTATTGTGTAGATCTGAAGCGGTCTTTGACCTGTTCGTGGAAAAATCTTGTTTATCATCGAAGGATAGATTTCGGTGAGGCTTCCACTGATCTCGCCGCAGAAGACGCAGCCCTCAGTCTGCGGCGTTTGAAGTGCGCAAGCGACTCGAAGGTGTTCTTGCCTTTAGGGCAAGGAGAGCGCGCTGAATATGTTGCGGTCGGTCCTTTTGCTTCTCGTCTTGAGCCCATTTCAAGCTATCTATGGGCAAGCGCGTCCGGTGGCTCAACTCTTCTCAACTTGGGAGGAGCCCATTGGCGGCGGACATCCCTCTGCGGCACCGCGTCTTTCGAAGAGCGCGCCAGCGCTCTATGGTGATCTGGAACGGCGCGTTTTCGAGTTGATAAATCAGGAACGCCGCGCTTTAGGGCTCGAGGAGTTGCTTTGGGACGAGACTTTGGCGCAGCTGGCGCGGTTGCATTCGATCGACATGGCAGATCGCGAGACGCTCTCGCATCTCGGGGCGGATGGCGCCGATACGGTCACGCGCGCGCGCGCGTATGGTGTGCGGGGTTGGCGGGCGCTCGGTGAGAACATAGCCTTCAATCAAGGATTCGACGATCCAGCCAATATGGCTGTCGAACGCTGGATGGTTTCGCCGAAGCATCGGGCCAACATCACGAACCCTTTCTTCACCCATACAGGGATTGGTGTGGCGCGTGCTCCGGATGGTCGCATCTTCTTCACGCAGATATTCGTCGCGTGGCGATGATCGTTTTCCGGCCCCTAATAAGCGCATCTTAGATGACAGGTTTTTAGATACGGGGCCGTGGACCTCATCTGATCATTCGCGCTTCGGCCCAAACTCGCACAGTCGCGTTGATTGCTGGGATAGTCATCTGATCGTTCGCGCTGCGGTTCGGAGGCTCCGAAGGTTCGACTTAATCTTTATCTTTCAACCTCGGCGATCAATACACCTGCGCTCCGGTCACCTTGCGCGATGCGTTGGTGCGGAGTCTGACTATCGTGGGCGCGCGCTTGACAAACGACCGTGCGACTCGAGAGCATGGAACGGTCTATGGCCTTCGAGTTGACGCTTCCTTCCTTCGCTAAAATTAACTGGACGCTGCGCATCTTAGGGCGGCGTCCGGACGGGTTGCACGAGATTCAGACCATCTTTCAGACGATCAGCTTAAACGATCGCCTCAGCTTCGCGCGGCTCGAAGATGGGCGGGTGGAGATCTACACGGATTCTCTCGCTCTCCCGACGGGTGAAGCCAATCTCGTTCACAGAGCGGCGAGCGCGTTGCAAAAGCGTTTCGGCGTTCGGCGCGGTGCGCGTATCAGGATAGAGAAGCGGATCCCAATCGGCGGGGGATTGGGGGGCGGCTCGTCCAATGCCGCGATCACTCTACTGGCGCTCGCGCGATTGTGGGAGCTCGACGTGAGCGGGTCTGACTTAATCGAGTTAGGAGCTGAGTTAGGGGCTGATGTCCCTTTCTTCTTCCTCGGCGGGACGGCCTTGGGCTATGGGACCGGAAGAATGGTCACGCCGTTGCCTGACGTGGAGGCGTCGCATCTGCTGATCATCGTCCCATCGGTGAAGATCTCAACGGCGGAAGCCTACGCTTCACTGAACGCCCCCGCCTTGACAAACGAAGAAACAGCGCATATCCTTTCTGTTTCGCGTAAGACAGAGGATCTCGTCGAACGGTTGCAAGGCGTCTTACGCAACGACTTCGAGCCAACAGTTTTCCGTTCATACCCCGAAGTGAGGCGAGCGCATGAGGCGCTTCTGGAAAGCGGCGCTAAGTTGGCCTTCTTATCGGGCAGCGGATCGAGCGTCGTCGGTCTCTTTGACAACGAGGAGGAGCGTCAACGAGCGGCGAGCATGCTCCTCGGCGCGGCGGTGGGACGCATCGAGCTTTGTTCGACGCTCGGGCGCGATCAGTACAGAGCGAGATTGGGCGAGTGCGCGGCGCTTCTCGCTTCGTCGAACGGGGAAGAGTTTCATTGGGGCGTAGCCAAGTGGTAAGGCACCGGTCTTTGGAACCGGCATTCGTAGGTTCGAATCCTTCCGCCCCAGCCAAAATTAGCTCTAAAACTCGAGGTCAAGGGTCTCGGATGGCCCTTGACCTCTGATTGCGGATGATGAGCCGAACCCCAGTCTATGAGCACGACGGGCGGTCTTAAAGTCTTCTCCGGAAACGCCAACCGCGCGCTGGCCGAAGAGATCTGTAACTATCTGAGCTGCGATCTGGGTCAGGCCATCACGGAACGTTTCTCCGACGGGGAGTTCAACTTCCAAATCTGCGAGAACGTTCGCGGTGCTGATGTCTTCATCGTACAGCCGACCTGCCCGCCGACTGATGCGCACTTGATGGAGTTGCTCGTCATGCTCGACGCTTTTAAGCGCTCATCGGCGGAGCGCGTGACGGCGGTGATCCCGTATTACGGTTACGCGCGTTCGGATAAGAAGGATCGCCCGCGCGTCCCGATCGCCGCCAAACTGGTCGCCAATCTGATCAGCAAGGCGGGCGCGGATCGCGTGCTCACGATGGATCTGCATGCGGCGCAGATTCAGGGGTTCTTCGATATCCCGGTGGACCACCTGTATGCCGCGCCGGTGATGATCGGCTATTACCAGACCAACGTGCTGCCCAAATTGACGGTGGTCGCTCCTGATACCGGTGGGGCCGAACGCGCGCGCGCCTATGCCAAGAGGCTGAATGCCGAGCTCGCTCTGTGCGACAAACGCCGCGAGCGAGCGAACGTCGCCGAGGTGCTGCACATCGTCGGCGACGTCCGTGGGCGAAATTGTCTGATCGTCGATGACATGTGTGATACGGGTGGAAGTTTGACGAAAGTCGCGCGGGCGTTAAAAGAGGCTGGCGCCGAGCGCGTCCACGCTTGTTTCACCCATCCGGTCCTTTCCGGCTGCGCCGTCGAACAACTGGCCAACTCGGACATCGAACAGATCGTGACGACCAATACGATCCCTTTGCGCCCGCAGGCGCGCGAACTGGAGAAGATCAAAGTGCTCAGCATCGCGCCGCTGCTGGCGAAAGCGATCAAATCGATTCACGAAGAGACGAGCGTCTCTTCGCTCTTCGTTTAAATCTGTCGGAGTGGAAGGCGGGTTTTTTGAGATGGGAGAGAAGGAGATCGTCGTGCGCGCTAAGAAGCGCGAACGGTTCGGTAAAAACGAAGCGCGGCGTCTGCGTCGCGCAGGCTTCATCCCGGTTATCGTGTATGGAGGCGACGCCGAGCCGGTCGCCGCGGCAGCGCCACGCAGTGAGCTGGCGGCTATCCTGCGTTCTGAGACGGGACACAATACGATCTTCAAAATCGAGATCGAAGGCGTCGGCACGAGCGAGGTCCTCTTCCAAGATTGGGATTTCGATCCCGTCTACGGTCGCTTGATTCACGCCGATCTGCGCCGCCTGTTGCAGGATCAGACGATCGATGTGACGGTGCCGGTCCATCTTGTCGGCAATCCCGTGGGCGTGCGCGAGCAGGGCGGGATCCTCGAGCAGGTCGTCCGCGAGATCGAGATCCGTTGCCGCCCGCGCGATATCCCCGAAGCGATCGAGGTCGATGTCTCTCATCTCGGCATTCATGACGTGTTGCACGTCGCTGACATCCCGAAGGATGAGAGATTTCAGATCCTCGAGCCTCCCGACACGGTGATCGCTACGGTGGGCGTCGTGCGCGAAGAGGAGCTTGCAGTTGCCCCGGTCGAAGAGGAGGCAGAGCCGGAGGTCATCAGCAAAGGCAAGAAGGAAGAGGAGAAGGGGGAAAGCTGATCGATCGTATCGCGAGGATGCTGAAGCGCGTCGATCGTCCGTCTGTTATCGAGATCGGTGCCCTCTCATTTCTTCATCGTCGGTTTGGGGAATCCGGGGCGTGAATATGAGTGGACGCGCCATAACCTGGGCTTTATGGTCGTCGATCTGCTGGCGCGTCAAGTGGGAGCGCGGATCAGAAGCGAAGAGTGTCGCTCTTTGATCGGTCGCGCCGAACTTGAAGGGCGGCGGGTGAAGTTCGTCAAGCCGCAGACCTACATGAACCTGAGCGGCGAAGCGGTGGCTTGTTTGGCGCGCAAGCGCGAAGGGTTCGATCCGCGGCGTGACCTTCTCGTCATCTGCGACGATCTGGCGCTACCCTTGGGCAAAATACGCCTGCGCGCGCGCGGCTCGTCGGGGGGGCACAATGGTTTGAAGTCGATCATCGCTGCGCTTGGGACAGAAGAGTTCATGCGGTTGAGGATCGGCATCAAGCCGGATCACCCGGTCGCCGATGCGGCGGCCTTCGTCTTGGAGCGATTCCCGCGCGATGCGCGCGCCACGGTGGAGCGAGTCGTGGAGCGCAGCGCGGAAGCCATACGGGCGGTATTACGTGATGGGATCGAACGCGCGATGGCCATCTATAACGCCGACCCCTGAAAGCGCTATGGCGCCGCAGCGGAAGATCGCAGCTTTCAATCCTTCTTGCTTCGCCTTCGTGGCGAGGCTAAGAAACCGAGAGGAGGAAGAACTTGGCCGAAAAGAGAGTCTACGAAGTGCTCTTCATCGTCGATCCCAACACCAACGATGAAGAGCTCGGGCGTTTGAGCGAGAGCTTTCAACAGACGGTAACCGAACAGGGCGGCGCTGTCGTCAAAGTCGAGAATCTGGGGCGGCGCACGCTCGCCTACAAGATCAATCACAAGAGCGAAGGCATCTACATGCTCCTTGAGATCGAAGGGACCGGGCGTGAGATCGCCGAGCTCGAGCGGCGCATGCGCGTCAACGACGCCGTGATGCGGTATATGACCGTGCGCGTCGATCGAGAGCGCAAACGGGCCGAGAAGCTGCGTCAGCGTCGTGCGCGCAAGGCCAGTCGGCGCGCGAAACCTGTGGCCTCCGCTCCTACGGAAGCGGCGGAGGCGAGCGAAGCTTGAAGAGCAACCTCAGCGTTGCGATCTCTGGTAAAGAGTGGTGAAAGATTATGGCGGACAATTACGAAGAGCAGACGGTCGAGATCGAAAAGGAGGAAGCGCCTGAAGCGGCTCGCACGACGACGACCGGCAAAACGGTCGCGCGTCGTCCGAGGCGACGCAAGCAGTGTCAGTTCTGTGTGGATAAGATAGATCTGATCGACTACAAGGATGTGAAATTATTGCAGCCCTACATCCCGGAACGCGGCAAGATCTTGCCGCGCCGCATCTCGGGCGTGTGCGCGCCGCATCAACGGATGTTGGCCACGGCCATCAAACGAGCGCGCATCATGGCCCTGCTTCCTTTCGTCGCGGATTGAGGAGGTGAGAAGATGGCGACAACGACGGTCCTTTTGCGTGAAGATGTCGAGAATCTAGGCGCGCGCGGCGATATCGTCAAAGTCAAAGCCGGATATGCGCGTAACTATCTTCTGCCGCGCAAACTCGCCGTGGCCGCAACCCCGAGCAATATGCGCCAGATCGAACAGGAGCGTGCGGCGCTTCTGCGTCGCGAGGCGCGCGAGCGCGAGGCGGCGCAAGCGCGTGCGGCGGAACTGCAAACATTGCGGTTGACTTTCACGCGGCGAGCTGGCGAACACGGCATCCTTTACGGTTCGGTGACGGCGATGGATATTGCGGAAGCGCTGCGTGAGCGCGGCATCGAAGTCGATCGGCGTCGCATCACGCTGCATGAGCCGATCAAAACGACGGGCGATTTCACCGTCACCGTTCGCTTGCATCGCGATGTCGCAGTCGAACTCCCTGTGACGGTGACGGCTCAAGACGCGGAGTCGGAGCGAAAAGAATCGCAATAGGCGATAAAAGATTGTCGCCGCGCGCGATCGTGTAGTATAGTGCGCGGCTGCAAGAAGGAGGACGTTCGAAGTCGCGCTTCTTGCAGCCGTTTTCCTTTTCGGATGACTTTGCGCCAAGATTCTCGATGCCGAACTACGTTGTCGATTCAACGCGCGATCAATTCCTCGAGCGCCCGCTGCCTCATAACGCGGAGGCCGAGCGCGCCGTCTTGGGGGCCATCCTGCTCGACAACGGTCATATCAATCAAGCGATAGAGCTGCTGCGGCCAGATGATTTCTACATTCAAGCGCATCGGCGCGTCTTTCAAGCCATGATCGCCTTGAACGAGCGGGGCTCGGAGATCAATCCCATCCTGCTCGCTGATGAACTGCGACGCGAGGGGTTCTTCGAGCAGCTCGGCGGGATGAACTTCCTCACCGAATTGACCTTCGGTCTGCCGCATTTTACGAACATCGCGCATTACGCTGAGATCATCCGCGACAAATCTCTGCTTCGGCGGTTGATCAAGGCCGCGAACAATATCATGAGCGAAGCGCTCGAAGAGGACGACGAGGCGGAAGTCATCCTCGACCATGCCGAGCAAGCGATCTTCGCGCTCGCCGATGAGCGCACGCGCCAAGGCTTCACACACGTCAAACCGGTAGCCGAAGAGCTGCTCGAAAAGGTTCAAGAGATGTCGGGCCGGCGCGTCATGCTAACGGGATTGACGACCGGCTTTACGGATCTCGATGCGATGACTTCAGGATTACAACCTTCGGATCTGATCATCATCGCAGCGCGTCCGGCGATGGGGAAGACTTCGCTCTGTTTGACGCTGGCCCAGAACGCCGCCTTACAAGCGGGCGCCGTCGTCGGCATCTTCTCATTGGAGATGTCGCGCGAGGCTCTCGTGATGCGCATGCTCTGCTCGGAGGCGCGCGTCGATTCGCACCGTTTTCGCAACGGATTCCTGACGCGCGACGAGTGGGCGCGCTTGGCCGATGCTTTGGGGAAGCTGTCCGAGGCGAAGATCTTCATCGATGATACGCCCGGCATTTCTGTGCTGGAGATGCGCGCCAAGGCGCGACGGCTCGCCGCCGAACAGAAACGGCTCGATCTGATCATCGTCGATTACCTGCAGTTGATGAGCGCGTCGGGCAGGCGCGCCGAATCGCGCCAGCAAGAGGTCGCACAGATTTCCCGCGAGTTGAAGGCTTTGGCCAAAGAGCTGAACGTCCCGTTGATCGCTCTCTCGCAGCTTTCGCGCGCGCCTGAATCGCGCACCGATCACCGTCCGCAACTGGCCGATCTGCGCGAGAGCGGATCGATCGAGCAGGACGCCGATGTCGTCGCCTTCATCTATCGCGAGGAGCAATATAATCGCACGGAGGAGAACGCCGGGATCGCCGAGTTGATCATCGCCAAGCAGCGCAATGGTCCAACGGGAACGATCAAGCTCGCTTTCCTCAAGGAGTTCACGCGCTTCGAAAACATGTGGCGCGAGTGAACCCTTCGCATAATGCTGTGGGTGGCTCTTGCTTCAATGACCCAAAATCCGATCGAAGCATCATCGCGTCCGACTTGGGCGGAGATAGATCTCGACGCTTTGGCTTTCAACCTTCGTTCGATCCGGGAGAAGATCGGGCCGCGCGTCAAAGTGCTGGCGGCGGTCAAAGCCGATGCTTACGGACACGGCGCGGTTCTGTGCGCCCGGAGATTGCAACGGGAGGGCGTCGATTGGTTCGGCGTCGCGATCGTCGAGGAAGCCTTGGAGTTGAGGCGCGCCGGCATCAGCTTGCCCATCCTCTGCTTCGATGGATTTTGGCCGGGACAAGAGGGCGCTTGTTTGCAGAAGTGTATCACGCCGGTCATCCATCGCTTGGATGCAGCCGAAGCGTTGAACATCGCGGCGCGCGCGCGCGGCGCAATCTTCCCCGTTCACGTCAAGATCGATACCGGCATGGGGCGGTTAGGAGTGCGCTATGACGAAGTGTCGGAGTTTGCTGCCTCCTTTCGACGTTTCGAGTCGCTGCGCATCGAGGGCCTGATGACTCATTTTGCTGCCGCCGACGAACCGGACCGGGACGAGTTCACCCGCCAACAGATCGCGCGCTTTCGCCAAGCTGCTGAGATCTTTCGTGCGCATGGTCATCAAATCGCTCTGGAACATCTGGCCAATTCGGCGGCGACCTTCGCCTACCCGGAAGCTCATGCCGATATGGTGCGTCCGGGCGGCGCGCTTTATGGCTTGTGGCGCGACGCTCTACATCCGAAGACGAAACCTGCCGACTTGCGCCCCGTCATGTCATTCCGCACGCGCGTCATGCTGCTCAAAAGAATCCGTCGCGGTGAGACGCTCGGCTACGGTTGCACGTTCGAAGCGCCGGGCGAGATGTTGATCGCCGTGCTGCCCGTCGGCTATCACGATGGCTATTTGCGTGCCCTTTCGAATCGCGGAAGGGTCGTCGTCCGCGGAAAGTTCGCGCCCGTGGTTGGGAGGATCTCGATGGATTTGACTCTGATAGATGTCTCCGCGGTTGATGGGGTGCAAGTGGGTGACATGGTGACGCTTTGGGGGAGTGATGGCGAGATGGCGATACCCGTCGAGGATGTGGCCCAAATTGCGGGAACATTGTCTTACGAGGTGACGTGCGGAGTGAGCGGGCGCGTCCCGCGGATAGAACGCTCTGCCGAGACGCCTTGAAGTTGGGGGGCTGCCATCTCGCATGTGATTTAAGTCATCGCCCTCGTTTCTGATCCGTTGTCTGATCTCTCGCCCAGAGCCTTGGGACCTTGCGTGAGTGATGGGCGCATCGGGAGTCGAACTTCGCACCGACAAGCGGCCTGGCCGGGGAGCGACGGCCAACGAGAAGGTTCGTGCGCTTCTCTGGTCGGCGCTGGGGTCGCTCGCGCTCACGGTTCTGATCGTCATCGGATCGCGCAACCTCGAGCACTATGATGCTGCGCTCTTTGGTTACACCGTCGCCAGCGTGGTCGCGTTCGGCGCGATCATTTTCCGCTACGCGATCTGGCTCCGCCGTCCGGCGACGCGGCGCTATTGGCTGCGTGGTTGGCAACTCTTCCTCGACCCGAAGAACCTTGCGGCTAATCTACGAAGTATCATCGCCACCGGATTCGGCAATCTCGTCGCGCAACGGTTCATCATGCGCCGCAGCCGCGCGCGTTGGTTGATGCACGCGCTCATCATGTGGGGGTGCATCATCTCGGCGCTCGTCACCTTCCCTCTGGTCTTCGGTTGGATCCATTTTGAACTCGAAGGCGCGCGCGCTTATCGCGCGTACCTCTTTGGTTTTCCGACCGTCGCCGTGGATGGCCGGTCGATCGTCGGTTGGGTGACCTTTCATGTGCTCGACTTTACGGCCATCATGGTCATCGCCGGTTGCGCCATCGCCATCCATCGTCGGTTGCGCGATCGCGGAGCGATCGCAATGCAACAGTTCGCGCTCGATTTCGCGCCGCATCTGCTGCTGATCGCCATTTCGGTCTCGGGCTTGATGTTGACGGTGTCGAGCCTGTGGTTGGGCGGATACATGTACTCGTTCATCTCGCTCGCCCATCAAGCGCTCGTCATCATGACGCTCTTCTATCTGCCGTTCGGCAAATTCTTCCACATCGTGCAGCGACCGGCCTCGATCGGCGTTGAACTCTACCAAAATCGCGGGCGGGAGATGGTGCAAGCGCGCTGCGCGCGTTGCGGCGCAGAGTTCGTCGCGCAAGCGTGGCTCGACGATCTCAAGGGCGTCGTGCGCGAACTCGGGTTCGATTACCGGCTGAAGAACGGGCGCACGTTGCAGGACTACTGCCCGCGCTGCAAGCGCGTCATGCGCGGACTCGCATATGCGGCGCTCGCGCAAAGGCTCGAGCGTGATTGAAAAACTTTTCCGCAAGAGCGTTGAAACGTCATGAGCAAGATCGGCGATCTTCAAGAGGTGGTCAGAGAGTTCGGCCCGCACTTGCACGATGCGCCGTACGACGGCTGGCGCGCCGATCGCGAGATCGAGCGCATGGTGCCGACGCACTGCCCATATTGCGGCATGCAGTGCGGCCTCTACCTGCTCGTGGAACGAGGGCGCGTCGTCGGTTTGGAACCGCGCTACGATTTCCCGGTCAACGAAGGGCGTCTCTGCCCCAAAGGCGTCACGGCCTACTTGCAGGTCCACCATCCGGATCGCCTGCTCCATCCGCTGATCAAGCGCGATGGGAAGTTCGTGCGCGCCTCGTGGGACGAAGCTTTGGATCTCGTCGTCGCGCGATTTCGCGAGATTCAGGCCAAGCACGGCAAAGACGCGCTCGCCGTCTATTCCGGTTCATCGCTGACGACCGAGAAGACCTACTTGATGGGCAAGTTCGCGCGCGTCGCGCTCGGCACGCGCTACGTCGATTACAACGGGCGATTGTGCATGGTCTCGGCGGCGGCGGCCAATCTCAAAGCCTTCGGGGTGGATCGAGGCTCGGCCAATCCGTGGAGCGACATCCCGCTCGCCGAAGTGCTGCTGATCGCCGGCGCAAACTGCGCCGAGACCTTTCCCATTCTCAACAAGTTCCTCTGGCAGCAGCGCGACAACGGCGGGCGCTGGATCATCGTCGATCCGCGCCAGACGCCGACCGCGCGCCAAGGCGACGTTCATCTGCAGCTTAGGCCCGGCACCGACGTTGCGCTCGCCAACGCCCTGTTGCACGTCATCGTCGAAGAAGGGCTGATCGATCATGATTTCATCGCCAACCACACCGTCGGATGGGACGAGGTGCGCTCGACGGTCGCGCGCTACACGCCACAAGTGGCGGCTGAGATCACGGGCGTGCCCGCGGAAAGAATAGTTGCGGCGGCGAGACTCTACGGGCGAGCGCGCACGGCGATGGTCTTTCACGCGCGCGGCATCGAACACCATTCGCACGGCGTCAACAACGCGCTCGCCTACATCAACCTCGTGCTGGCGACGGGCAAGATCGGCGCGCCCGGGCGCGGTTACGGGACGATCACCGGACAGGGCAACGGCCAAGGCGGGCGCGAACACGGGCAAAAGGCCGATCAATTGCCGGGCCAGCGCTCGATCTCCAATCCCGAACATCGCCGCGCGATCTGCGCCGTGTGGGGCATCAGCGAAGAAGAGCTGCCGCCGGCGGGCGTGTCGGTCGTCGAGATGTTCGAACGGATGCGGCGCGGCGAGATTCGCGGCCTGCTTTCGATCTGCAACAACGTCATGGTCAGTTTGCCCGACACGAACACGGTGCGCCGCACGCTCGAAGAACTCGACTTCTACGTCTGCATCGACTTCTTCATGTCCGAGAGCGCGCGGTACGCCGATGTCGTCCTGCCGGGAACCGCTTGGAGCGAAGACGAAGGCGTGACGACCAACGGCGAAGGGCGCGTTATCAAGATCAATCGCGCCAACGACCCGCCCGGCGAAGCGCGCCACGATTGGTGGATCGTCTGCGAGATCGCGCGCCGTCTGGGGCGCGGAAAGTATTTCCCATTTCAAAGCTCACGCGACATCTTCGAAGAGATACGTCTCGCTTCGCGCGGCGGCAACGCCGACTACTACGGCATGACGTGGGAGAAGATCGAGCAGAACGACGGCATCTTCTGGCCCTGCCCGACGCCGGACCATCCGGGGACGCCGCGCTTATTCGAGGATCATATCTTTTATCATCCGGACGGCAGAGCGCGCTTTCATGCGGTCGAGTATGAGCCGCCTGCCGAAACGCCGGATGAGGAGTTCCCGTTGATCTTGACGACGGGGCGCGTCGTCTACCAGTACCTGTCGGGCAATCAGACGCGGCGCATCAAGTTCTTGGTGGACCAGTGCCCGGAGCCTTACGTCGAGATCCACCCGGAGACGGCGCGCCGGTTGGGCATACAGGACGGCGAGCGCGTGCGCGTCCGTTCGCGCCGCGGAGAGGGCATCTTCCCGGCGCTCATCACCGAAACGATCCGGCCCGATACGATCTTCATCCCGTATCACTGGCCGGAGCCGCAGGCGGCCAATCTGTTGACCAATCCGGTGCTCGATCCCGTGTCGAAGATTCCGGAATTCAAAGCTTGCGCGGCGCGCATCGAGAGGCTCAAGGGCGGCGCATTGCCGCTCTACGGCGCGAGGCGCAAGGGCGCCTCGCAGAGCGAGGCTTGAAACCGCGATCGCCCGAAGTGACATAGCGTTTTGGAGGCGGAAGATGGAAGAGACGATGTTCATCGACCCGCGGCGGTGCATCGGATGTCGCGCGTGCGTCTCCGCTTGTCGCGAGTGCGGGACGCACAAAGGCCATTCGATGATCTTCGTCGATTATCTCGATCGGGGACACACGACGGCCACCATGCCGACCATCTGTATGCATTGCGTCGAGCCGACCTGCGCGCTCGTCTGTCCAGCCGATGCGATCAAGGTCTCCGAGGATGGTGTGGTGATGACGGCGATGGAGCCGCGCTGCCTCGATTGCCGCAACTGCGTCAACGCCTGTCCGTTCGGCGTGCCGAAGTACAACACGGCGATGCACCTGCAGATGAAATGCGATCTCTGCTTCGACCGGACGGCGGAAGGTTTGAAGCCGATGTGCGCGAGCGTCTGTCCGACGGGCGCGCTCACCTACGGTCGGTACGAGGAGATCGTGCCTCAGCGGCGCGATGTGCGCCCCGTCAACGTGCACATCTTCGGCCACCAGCGCGTCGAGACGAAGGTCTACTTGATGTTGCCCATCGAGGCGGATGAGATCCGAGTCGATGAGGACGGCGAGCCTTCTTTCCGCGAATCTTGGTTGGACGCCCAAGTCGAGACGGCGGATAAGAGGAATGAATTCTAGCGAGCTTGGAGGCGAAGCGCTATCATGACGAAGGATGAATCGCTCACGCCGCTTTCGGATGAAAGGGAGGTAAGGCGCGCGAGCGCGCCGTATCAACGCGAGTTTCCATACGAGCGCGACGAGGAAGCGCAGGTGGCGCGACGCGAGTTCTGCCGTTTCCTCGGTTTCACATCGGCAGCTTTCTTTCTGAGCGCTGTGGGGTTCGCCGCCAAAAGCTATTGGGAGGCGCAACGTGTCCCGCCGTTCAAGCCCTTGCGCATCGAAGGCGCGGAAGATTTACAGCCCGGCGAAGCCCTCAACTTCCGCTATCCGACCGAAAGGGATTCAGCCATTCTGGTGCGCGCCGAAGATGGAAACTACTACGCTTATGGACAGAAATGCACTCATTTGTCATGTCCAGTCTACTACGAACGCAGACACGGGCGACTCGAATGTCCGTGCCACGAGGGCGCTTTCGACCTGAAGACAGGAAACGTCCTATACGGTCCGCCGCCGCGCCCGCTCGATCGCATCGTCCTCGAGGTCAGAGGCGATGGCATCTGGGCCGTAGGGCGTGAGGCCGGTGGAGGTGGGCGTTTCGGGCGTCTCTTCGTTTCGGATCTTTCCAGCGAGCGCGATGGTAAATGCAGTTGATCGCGCTTTGATGTGTGAGTTCTCTCGCGCGCTTGATCATGAGCATGGCGACCAAATGGTAAATGGAGTTGATTGCGCTTTGATGTGCGGGAGATGGCGGTTTCATGGCATCCCGTTTGGCGAAAGTCGGAGTAAGTAGTCGCGGCAGTTTGCGGCTTCGTTCGAGGAGACTGGCGGGGCGCGCCGCCGTGGAGCAAGCGCGCCTCATCCTGCTCGTGATGATCAATATCGCGCAGCTCTGGATCCTTTCAGCTACGGTCGAAGCCTCGCTAGCCGCGCGTTTTGATCTGCTGCTTCCATTGGTCATCTCTTCCGCAATCTGTTTCTTTATTGCGTTGTCGGTTCTTCTTTGGTGGCGCCCAACTCTGATGGGAAGCGAAAAGGATGGACCATTAAACGAGGGGGCGCTCATCTGAAGCGATCTGAAGCTTCACGGCGGAAACTGGGCGCATAGCGAGAAGTTTGGAGTCAACTTCGATCATGATTTTGGAGCGGGGAAGAGCATGAGTGAAAGCGCGCAAGCCAATCGTGCGCTGGCGTTGGCGACAATCGCCTTTGCGGTCTCATTCGCCGTATGGGGGCTCGTCTCCGCGCTTGCTCCGACCTTCGCGCGCCTTTATGACCTTTCAGCGACGCAGACCAGCTTGTTGGTCGCCTCGCCGGTCCTTCTCGGTTCGCTCGGAAGATTGCCTGCCGGGTTGTTCGCTGATCGTTATGGCGGTAGGCGCACGTTCTCTCTGCTGTTGCTGTTGGCCGCTTTGCCTGCCATATTGATTGGGTTGGCGACAAGCTACACACAACTCGTCGTCGGCACAGTGTTGCTAGGGATTGCTGGGACTACCTTCCCTGTCGGCGTTGGTTTCACATCGAAATGGTTCCCTCCAGAGAGACAAGGCTTCGCTCTCGGCGTTTACGGCATGGGCAACATCGGACAATCGCTTGCCGTCTTCGGCGTTCCGACGTTGATCTCATTGTTGGGCGATTGGCGTCCGGTCTGTTTCGCTTTCGCATCGCTTTCCTTGATTATGAGCGTGCTCTTCTACCTCATGGCTCGAGATGCAGTGGCGGAACCTAAGTCCGGAAGTTTGTTCGATGGCTTGCTCTTCCTCAAACGTTCCCCGCTCGCGTGGGTGCTTTCGCTCTTCTATTTTCTGACTTTCGGTGGCTTTGTCGCGCTCGCCATCTATCTGCCGACCCTTTTGCGCACCGAGTTTGCCCTCTCGGCGATGGATGCCGGAGCTCGCACGGCTGGTTTCATCATCCTTGCCACCTTGATGCGTCCGCTCGGCGGTTGGCTCGCTGACCGCTTCGGCGGCGCGCGCATATTGGCGATCGTTTTCTGCGCTCTCATCCTCTGCGGATTGTTGATGAGCCACGGACAGATGCTGACTTTCACCGCAGGAGCGCTCGGCGGAGCCGCCGCCTTGGGAGCAGGCAACGGAGCCGTTTTCAAGCTTGTACCTCTTTGCTTTCCAAAAGAGACGGCAACGGTGACCGGATTGGTCGGGGCTTTCGGTGGACTCGGCGGATTCTTCCCGCCGCTCGTTCTCGGCGCAGTCAAAGATGCGACCGGCAGCTATACGCTTGGGTTCATACTGCTATCGCTCTTTGCGCTCGCTTGCTTGCTCATCAATCGTTCAGCTTTCGGGGCGCGCTTTGAAGAATCGATGCGTCAAGCTTGAAGTTTTGCGAGCCTTTTGCCTCAACATAATTTGAAAAACGCTTTCTGCAACTTAAGCGATGTTGAATAGCTTACTGGCCAGTGATCATGATGCCATTGACGATCTCTTCGCGCAATCGGAGACGGCATTGAAAGCGAAGGATCACGAACGAGCTTTAGCTCTGCTCGATCTTGCTTGGGCGCGCTTAGCTGTGCACATTCGCGCCGAGAACGTGCGGCTCTTCCCGCGCATTCTGCGGTCGGGCGACCGTCTCGAAGCGGGGCAGAGGGAACGCATCGCTTCGCTTATCGCGCGCTTGCGTGAAGATCATAACTTCTTCATGGCGACGTTAGCTGAGGCCATAAAATTGGCGCGCGCGTTGAGCGAGGATGAGGGGCGGTTTGCCCAAGTGTTGGAGAAGATCGAGGCCGTTAAAAGACGGCTCAGCGCGCACAACGAACTGGAGGAAAGTATGGTCTATTCGCTTCCGGCCCATCTGCTCGATGAAGCGGAACTTGAAGATTTGAAACAGGCTGTCCAACGCGAACTGGAAAACCTGCCGCCAAGATACGCTCGCGGAGGCGAGATCGATTGAAGATGGGATCGAGCGCGCGCGGTTCGATGGCGCGATCGCTGGATCGGTCTGAAGGATGCTCGAAACAGCGAATCGGTTCCCCTATGAGCGCTCCGAATCCCGATCGAAAGGGGCGCGAGCTGCCGCCTTGAAGAAGGGGCTTGTCGAAGCGGTTCGGGAGCCGGTATATCATCCGCTCGGAGTTGTTGCTCGATCGCCTTGAAGAAGGGGCTTGTCGAAGCGGTCCGGGAGCGGTTAAACTACCCGACACTTCGACTTTATGCCGAACGTCGATCCTTACGCTGCAAGTCGTTCGGCGTTTCAGCAAAGCACTACCGTAGGGCTCATTCGGCCACCTCACGGCTCAGATGCTTTCGCTGGTCCAGTCAAAAGAGAAGGAGGCGATCGAAAGATGAAACGAACCTCATTATCCTTCTGCTTCTTCCTCGTCTCGGCGATCTGCGCGCATGCGGATGAGATCGCCGTGTGGAACTTCAACGACGGCACTTTGAACGTCAGTCGCGCTACGCGCACGGCGACGTTAACGACTAGCTTCAATTCGGGCGATGTGAGCTTCTCTTCCGGTTCGACCGTCAATGCCCGCGGCGGCGACCCGGCGGGACAAGCGCTCGAGTTGGAGGATAAGGCGAACAACGGGAGAGATTTGACGTGGTTCGTCAGCACGCAAGGGTACAGTTCGATCCGCGTCTCGTTCGCCGTGCGAGGGACGAGCACAGGCTTTAACAGTAACGCTTTCCTTTACACGGTGGATGGCGGAGTAAGTTGGTTGACTTTCAGCTCGTTTACGCCATCGAGCGCTTTTGCCACGCAGGCCTTCGATCTGAGCGGCATCGCCGCCTTGAACGATAATCCGCTGGCCGGATTTAGAGTGGTCTTCAATGGGGCGACGAGCGCTACTGGCAATAACCGGATAGACAATCTCGTCGTCGAAGGTCAGCTCGATCCATCGCCGGTCGCCGTGCCGGAGTTGGCGACGCTCCTGCTCTTCGGCACGGGGATGATGGGAGCGATTTCGGTCAAACGCTTCCGCAAAATCATCTAAAGACGGGGCCGCTCGCTGAGGCGATGTGGCGATCCGCGACTGGAAGTTCAGCGAAAGGGGCGCGCCCCTTTCGCTGGGCTCTAATCGCGTTCGGAGCGGGTCAAACGCGCAGGATCTCTTCCTCTTTGTGTTTGGCTAGTTCGTCTATCTTCGCGATGTAAGTGTTGGTCAGTTTCTGGACCTCTTCGAGCCCGTCATGCTCATCATCTTCGGAGATGAGCTTGTCCTTGAACATCTTCTTCAATCGTTCGTTGGCGTCGCGGCGTATGTTGCGCACTGCCGTGCGATGATCCTCCGCGATCTCGTGGACCTGTTTGGCGAGTTGTTTGCGCCTTTCTTCGGTGAGAGGTGGCACTGGCACTCGGATGATCTTCCCATCGTTGGTCGGATTCAACCCAAGGTCGGCGTTGCGGATGGCCTTTTCGACGGCGCCCAGTTGCGATTGATCCCACGGTTGGACGGTGATCAATTGCGGCTCCGCCACGTGGATCGAGGCCATTTGATTTAGCGGCGTGGGCACACCGTAATAATCGACGACCACTGAATCGAGCAGGCTGACGGTCGCTCGTCCCGTGCGAATGGTGGCGAGCTTGCGCCGCAGATCTTCGATCACCGCCTCCATACGTGGTTTCGTCTCTTTGATCACGGTCTTCACGTCCATAGGCCCTCTTCACGCTCCATGCTGGATGGATGGTTCGATCGTCGTGCGCGCGGTCGCACGCTCGGCAGAGACTTGTGTGCCGACGCCGGGCTCCCCCATGATGACGCGGACGATGTTGCCCGGCGTCTTCATATTGAAGACGATGATGGGAAGGTTGTTATCCATGCAAAGCGAAATGGCCGAAGCGTCCATGATCTTCAACTGTTGTTCGAGCACCTCTTGGTAGGAGATGCGATCATAGAGTTCAGCCGTTTCGTCTTTGGCTGGATCGGCGGAATAGATCCCTTCGACTTTCGTCGCCTTGAGGATGACATCCGCTTTGATCTCCAACGCGCGCAGCGCCGCTGCCGAATCGGTGGTAAAGTACGGGTTGCCCGTGCCAGCGGCGAAGATCACGACGCGCCCTTTCTCCAGATGTCGAATGGCGCGGCGACGGATGAACGGCTCGGCGACTTGCGGGATATCGATGGCGGACATCACGCGGGTGTAGACCCCGAGCTTTTCGAGCGCGTCTTGTAAGACGACGGCGTTCATCACCGTGGCCAGCATCCCGATGTAATCGGCAGAGGCGCGGTCCATATCCTGCGCGCTCGCCGACACTCCGCGAAAGATATTCCCGCCGCCGACGACGATCGCCACCTCCACGCCCGCATCGTGGACGGCTTTGATCTCTTCGGCGACGCTTCGCGCCACCTTAACATCGACGCCATAGCCCTGTTCGCCCATCAGCGCCTCGCCGGAGAGTTTAAGCAGGATGCGCCGGTAGTTCGGGCGTCGCGCTATGGTTGAGCTTTGGGAAGAGGTCATCTTCTCATCCCCTCTCATTGATCGTTGCCGAGCAACGCGGCCACTTCAGCGCCGAAATCCGCCGCGCGTTTCTCCAAACCCTCGCCCATCTTGTAACGGGTGAAACGGCGCACCGCGATCCGCTCGCCCGTCTTCGCGATCTTCTCTTCGATCAACTCCTTGACGGTCTTCGCCGGATCTTTGACGAACGGTTGATCGAGAAGGACCGTCTCCTCATAGAATTTGGCCAAACGCCCCTCGACGATCTTTTCGATGACATGCTCGGGCTTATTCGCATTCTTCGGATCGCTCTTCGCTTGCTCGCGAGCGATTTCGCGCTCTTTCTCGAGCACTTCAGCTGGGATCTCCTCGCGCGAGACGTAACGCGGTTCCGCCGCGGCGATATGCATCGCGATGTCTTTGACGAGTTGTTGAAACTCCTCCGTGCGCGCGACGAAGTCGGTCTCGCAATTGACTTCGACGAGCACGCCGACTTTGCCGCCCATGTGAATATACGAACCGACGGCCCCTTCGGCGGCGATCCGACCCTCCTTCTTCTTGGCTGAAGCGAGGCCGCGTTTACGCAGGATCTCGATCGCCAATTCCTCATTGCCGCCAGCTTCGATCAGCGCACTCTTGCACTCCATCATGCCGGCGCCCGTCTTTTCGCGCAACGCTTTGACGGCGCTCGCCGTAATCTCTGCCATGATTGCACGCTCTCCTAAGTCAAGATGTATCGTGTTAATGCGCGAGAAGCAAGCGCAGCCGAAACGGGAAAGACCCTTTGGAAGGCTGCGCCGCGACGCTTGTTGATCGCTGGAACTTTTATCGAGCGATAACGGATTCGGCCCCTGCGCCCTCCGTGGAGGCTGTGTCGACTGCGGCGGAGTCGCTATCCTGGGACGAGGATTCGGCTGCCGGCGCTTTCTCCGCCTCCTCTGCGGCAGCCTCTTCGCTCTCCTTGGCCAGCATCTGGCGCCCTTCGATGATCGCATCGGCGATGCGCGAGGCGAAAAGGCGCACGGCGCGCAGCGCGTCGTCGTTGCCCGGGATGACGTAGTCTATCCCCTCGGGCGAGCAGTTGGTATCGACGACGGCGATGACGGGGATCCCCAGTCGGTTCGCTTCGCGCACGGCGATCTCTTCTTTCCGGACGTCGATGATGAAGAGCGCATCAGGCAGTTTCGTCATCCCCTTGATGCCGGCTAATGTCTGCTCCAGCTTTTCCCGTTCGCGATCCAGGCGGATGCGCTCTTTCTTGGTCAGCTTCTCGTATCGCCCATCCGTCTGCATCGCTTCGAGATCTTTCAATCTCTTGATCGATTTCTGGATGGTCTGAAAGTTGGTGAGCAGACCGCCGAGCCAGCGTTGATTGACGTAGAACTGCCCGGCGCGCGTCGCCTCCTCGCGGATGGCATCTTGCGCCTGCCTTTTGGTTCCGACGAAAAGGATCGTACGGTTGGGATCTTCCGCCATCAGATTGGTGACGAACTGGATGGCTTCGCGAAAGAGGCGCTGCGTTTTCTGTAGATCGATGATCGAAATGCCGTTACGCTCGCCGAAGATGTACTCTTTCATCTTCGGGTTCCAGCGTTTGACTTGGTGGCCGAAATGGACTCCGGCCTCCAAGAGCTCTTTCATCGTGACGGTGACCAACGAAACCCTCCTTTTGGCGATTGGTTTAGTGTACTCGCTGCGCTCGCTTTCGGATTACCGCAACCAATCCGAACGCAGCAATGGTGTCGAGGCCGCGCGGTTGACCGCCCATGAGTTCCGCGCGGGCCGGATCATCTCTTCGAGAATTGGAAGCGTTTGCGTGCGCCCTTCTGCCCATACTTTTTGCGCTCTTTGATCCGCGGGTCGCGCCGCACGAGACCCGCTTGTTTCAGCGTCGGGCGCAACTCGGCGTTGAACTCAAGAAGCGCGCGCGTGATGCCGTGCCGCACGGCCCCGGCTTGGCCTGAGAGGCCGCCGCCAGCGACGTTGGCGTAGACATCAAATTTACCGAGGGTTTCAGTCAACAGCAAGGGTTGACGCACCATCGTGCGCAGCGTCTCGCTCGGGAAATAGTCCTCTAGGCTGCGACGGTTGATGATGATCTTGCCTGTGCCGGGGCGCAGGTAAACGCGCGCCGTTGAAGTCTTACGCCGTCCTGTTCCGTAATATTGAATCTCGGTCACAGTCTCTTCGCCCTGATATGTGATGATCTCCTATTTCTTCTCGCTTCCGAATAGATCGAGCATCTCGGGACGTTGCGCGGCGTGCGGATGTTCAGCATCGGCATAAACTTTCAACTTGCGCGCCATCGCCCGCCCGAGTTTCGTCTTGGGCAGCATCCCTTGCACCGCCCATTCGATCACTCGCTCTGGGTGTTTGGCGAACATCTCGCGGACCGGGATCTCGCGCAGTCCGCCCGGCCAGAGCGTGTGATAGCGATAAATCTTCTTCGTGGCTTTGCCGCCTTTAAAGATCGCGTGACGGGCGTTGATCACGATGACATGATCGCCCATGTCGAGAAAGGGCGTCCAGTCGGGTTTATGTTTGCCCATCAAGATACGCGCGATCCGCGACGCGAGCCGCCCGACGGGCTGCCCCGCGGCATCGACGACGTACCATCGGCGTTTCTCTGCGAGCCCAACTCCGCTGGGAAAATATGTTGACATAAGGCCTTCTCTTTGGTAAAGAGACGTCGAAAGCGCGAACGCACAGAATACTTAAGGCGCGTGAAGGATGTCAAGTTCCTGCGCGCCCTGATCTTCCCCTCGCCGAGATTGACAGACCGCACGCCGCGTTGCTAGCTTGCTCGCTTTATGGTGAAGATGATCCCGTCAGTTTGCTCACTTCGCCCGTCTTAAAATAAAATCGCATAGCTTATGCACATCGGATTGGGTCTTTCACATCGGCGCGCGCTGCTCTTATGTGTCTTCGCCTTCGGATGGCTGGCCCTGAGCGGGTGCGATCGGCTTGGGATCAAGAGCAGAGTTCAAGTTGCGCCGCTTCTTGCGCCGCTCGTCGAAGCCGATACGGACCGGCTCATCGCTGAGGTCAATCGGCTCGCCGCCGTGCGCTCGCTGCGAGGCAAGGTCGATATTCAATTTCTCGACACCTCTTTCGCCGAGTGCGGAGTTGTGGAGAAGTACAGTCGGGCTGATGGGACTCTGATCTTGGAACGCCCCGGCAAGATCTATCTGGCGATTCAGGCTCCGTTCATCGGGACGAGTGTGGCCGAGATGACCAGCGACGGTGAGCGTTTCCGCGTCGCCATCCTTCAAGGCGGAGAGCGCTATCGTCGTTTCGTCAAGGGCACGAACTTGGCCGATTATAGCCGGTTGAAACTCAACGGAGAGTCTCATCCGTGTCAAGGCAACGGTGATGGCGAAAAGGAGGTGAAGCGCACGGTCAGCGCGCTTTCGGGATTGCGTCCACAACATTTCACCGATGCGCTGCTGATTAATCCGATCAGGCCGAGCGCATCTTTTGTATATGTCTCCAGTGAGGCTTTCGCCGAAGAGCCTGATACCCGTCCGGGAGCCAAAAGAGGAGCGCGCGTGATCCGCGGCTACTATCTCCTCGATGAGCTGGTGATGGATGGGAGCAACCACGCGCATGTGGCGCGCCGTTTCTGGTTCGATCGTTATGGCGCGTTGCGGTTGGCGCGGATGCAGACGTTCGATGAGCGCGGGCGATTGGTGACCGACGTCAGTTACAAGGAGCAGCGGAGTTTCGGGGCCGATGGCCGTTACGTTCTACCCTCGCGGATCGAGTTGACGCGCCCGCAGGATCGCTACTCGATCTTGGTCGCCTATCAGGCGCCCGAGGCGGTCGTTTTGGATCGCGATTACGATCCGAGCATCTTCGTCCTTCAGAATAAATGGCAACTGCCGGAAGTTGATCTGGATGCGATCGAGAAGGGGGAACCTTCTGCTAAGCGTTAGGTCGCATCCGATTCAGCGTCCGATCCGGGCGGCGAATTAGTTGAGATGTCGGACAAAAGCTTGGTCATCGCCAATATCAGGCAGCGCCCCGTGCGCACGCTGATCTCAATTGTCGGCGTGGCGCTCGGCGTCAGCCTCATCCTCCTCTTTACGGGATTATCGCGCGGGATGTCGAACGATCTGCAGCGGCGCTCGCTGAACATCCGCGCCGAGCTGATCTTCACGCGGCCTGGATCTTTGCAGTTGACCAGTTCGACGGCCAATCTGAGCACACGCTACGTCCAACTTCTAGAGGCGATACCCGGCGTGGAGCGAGCGCTCCCCGTGATTCGTTACATCTATCAAGATGGGCGCGGGTTCGGGTTCGAGCAGATCGAAGGGGTCGATTGGGCGTCATATGCGATGATGAACGGCATCAATCTCATCGAGGGACGCGCGCCAGCGGCAAACGATGAGGTCGTCATCGATGCGGTCAAAGCGCGCGAACGCAATCTGCGAGCGGGCGGGACGATCCAGCTCTTCGGGAATAGGCCGTATCGCGTCGTCGGCATCTACAGTCCGGAATCGGGCGCGCGCGTGAAGATGTCTTTGGCGGCGATGCAGGAGGTTTTAGAAGCCCCCGGAAAATGCACTTATATTCTGGTCAAATGTCGCGAAGGCGAGGATGTGCTCCAAGTCGCGCGGCGGATCGATCAAACGCTGCCCGGGAACAAGATCCAACTGACGCGCGACGTGGTGATGAACGTCGAACGGAGCATCCCTCTGTTGCCGGTCTTCTTGCGCGTGCTCGTCGGACTCGGCGCCGTCATCAGCGCGCTCGTCGTCATGTTGGCGATGTATACGACGATCACGGAGCGAACCTATGAGATCGGCATCCTGAAGTCTTTGGGAGCTTCGCACGCTTTCATCATCAGCGAGATCGAGAAGGAGGCTCTGCTGATCAGCGCGATCGGTTCGGCGCTCGGGTTCGCGGTCGCGCTCATCGCCGGTCGTTTGATCCACGATCTCTACGGCCTCATCTTCGAATTCAGCTGGGGGTGGACCATAACGGCGATCATGATCGGAGTGTTGGGAGGCGCTTTGGGAGCTTTATATCCGGCGGTGCGCGCCGCACGTCTCGATCCGATCGAGGCGCTCGCCTATGAGTGAACGCCTCGCTCTCCTGTGGTAGGATCTTATCAAAAACGGCCAGGCTCGGTTCATGAAGACGATTCTGAGGGCGGAAAATTTGGAGAAGGTCTATCGCGTCGGCAAGGTCGATGTCCACGCCTTGCGCGGCGTTACGTTCGAGGTCGAAGAGGGCGATTTCGTCGCGATTATGGGGCCATCGGGGTGCGGCAAATCGACCCTCCTTCACCTGTTGGGCGGATTGCTGACGCCGACGCGCGGGCGCATCATCATCGATGGCGAAGACTTGACGGCCGCTTCGGACGCGAAACGGACCGATATCAGAAGACGCAAGATCGGATTCGTCTTTCAGCGATTCAATCTCTTCCCGACGCTCACGGCGGAAGGCAACCTCCGCCTAGCTGAAAGGATCCATGCGCGTAACGGCGCGGATGATCCCGAACGCCGGCGCGAGATATTGCGTTTGCTCCGGCTCGAAGACAAAATGCATCATAAACCTTCGGAACTTTCTGGCGGCGAACAGCAGCGCGTGGCGTTAGCGCGCGCGGTGATCACGCGCCCGGCAATCGTGTTGGCGGATGAGCCGACCGGCAACCTCGATTCGGAAAATTCCGCCATCGTGCTCAATATGTTTCAAGAGTTGAATTACCGCTTCAATCAGACGATCATCATGATCACGCACAACCCCGAGGCGGCGGCGATGTGCCGGCGTATCATTCACATGCGTGATGGCCGGATCGTCGAGCCGCGCGAGAGCCTGAAGGTCTAAGCTGGCGAGAGTCGTGCCGCATAGATGAGCTACTGGGATGAGCTACTGGGGCGCCGTTTTGAAAAGGATCTTCTTCTGGGCCTATGGTCGCACGACGTGGCAATATGACGTGCTCTGTCTCCTTATCCTCGCTTTCATCTTCCTTACGCCGAAAAGTTGGTTCCAGAGCGGTGAACCGAACGGGCCGACCGGACATCGAACTATAACCCGCGTGGTGGTTATGGCGGATGAAGTGGGCGATGCGCCTGATGTGCGAAAGTTGGAAGGGAGGTTGCGAACGGTCGTAAACCGTAACGTGGAGATCCTGGCTGTCCATCCGGCACGCGATTCGCGCGGAAAGATCATCGCTTACGAGATTGACATCCGCTAGTGCGAGACTATAATCGCCGACTTCCTTCAGAAGTTCACGGGAGGCAATCAGAGAAGGATTCATGAAAAGGTCGTCCTTGGCTTTGATCGCATCGTTTTTGATCTTCACCATCGCCCCACCGCTTGCGCAAGCGCAGAAGAGCGGGCTCGTCAATTCGATCCTCAATCGAATGGAACAGAACCGCCGCAGCTTGCGTTCGCTGCGCGCGTCGATCAGCATGGAGCGCTACAACGCGCAGATTCGCGACGTCGATCGCTACGCCGGTACGGTGATCTACTTGCCTGGTTCGGGGCGCAACGCGCGCGTGCGCGTCGAATGGAACAGCCCGCAACACGAGATCCTCGTCGTTTCCGACGGAAAGTATACGCTCTTCCGTCCGCGCCTGAACACGGCCTACGTCGGCAACGCCAACTCGACGCGAAGCAAGGTGGCCAACGTTCTCGGCTTCGGCTTGAACGTCTCGCGCCGCGAACTCGAGAGTCGGTTCCATGAGCCGGAATACATGGGCGAAGAGACGTTGTGGGGCGGCGTTCATACCGTGCATCTCAAGCTCGTCCCCAAAGGTCAAGCGAACTTCAAACACGCGGAGATCTGGGTCGATGATTCCGGGATGCCGATCCAAGTCAAGGTCGTCGAAAAGAATGATGACTCGACTACGGTGCGTTTGACCAATTTGCAGCGCAACGTTCGTCTTTCGCCTGACGAGTTTCGCCTGCGCCTCGGGCCAGAGGTGAAGAAGATCCAGAGTTGATGGCGCGTCTGGGCGCGGATCTTCAACTATCAGGCTGGCTCTCTTCCCCTCACAGCCACAACCTTGTGAACGCCGCTTGCCTTTAGCACGTGCGGTCGCGTATGTTTAGTCGCCGAGGCTCGATCGCAAGAGAAGCTTGAAGTGGCGATGAAGAGGACCACGTTTCTCAAGTTGAAACTGCGCGAAGGGTTGTTTCTCGCCCGCGCGCTGCTGTCTACGCGCCATCCGGTCTTGGCCCACATCATCCCGATGCGCCGTTGCAATCTCGCCTGCGCTTACTGCAACGAGTTCGACCACGTCTCGCAGCCCGTGCCGCTGGAGGTGATGCGGCGGCGGCTCGATAAGCTGGCTGAGCTTGGCACCTCGATCGTCACCATCTCGGGCGGCGAGCCGATGATGCACCCGCAAATTTACGAGATCATCGCCCACATACGTCGCCGTCACATGATCGCCGGGCTGATCTCGAACGGCTTCTACATGACGCCCGAACGGATCAAGAAGCTCAACCAAGCCGGGTTGCAGTACCTGCAGATCAGCATCGACAATGTCGAACCCGATGACGTGTCGAAAAAGAGTTTGCGGCTGCTCGACAAACGCCTGCAGAACCTCGCGCAGCTTGCCGACTTTCACGTCAACATCAACTCGGTCGTCGGCGGCGGCATACGCCACCCGGAAGACGCGCTGGTGATCGCCCGCCGCGCCATCGAACTCGGCTTTACGAGCACCATCGGCATCATCCACGACGGATCAGGTTGCTTGAAACCGCTCAACGAGCGCGAGCGGCGCGTCTACGACGAGGTCAAAAAGCTGAACAAGGCCGAGTACGCCCGGCTCGGTTGGTTTCAGGAGAATCTGGCCGCCGGCAAGCCGAATCAGTGGCGCTGTCGCGCGGGCGCGCGCTATCTCTACATCTGCGAAGATGGGCTGGTCCATTACTGCTCGCAACAGCGCGGCGTGCCGGGCATCCCGCTCGAACAGTACACCCGGGAGGATCTGGAGCGCGAGTATCACACGGAGAAGTGGTGCGCCCCTTACTGCACGGTCTCGTGCGTTCACAAGGTGGCGCTGCTCGACAACTGGCGCGACCCGCAGCGGGGCTGGAAATCCGACCGACAACGCACCGCCGAGGGACGGCAGGCCGTAGAGGCTGGATGAGCGAGGGGCGGAAATCTTGACTTTTTTGTCAAGATTTCCTTAGAATGCTCGGTGTCCGCATCAGAGGTTTAAGCTCGTCGCAAGGATGAAGGTCTCAGCGCAAGAGGAGTACGGGTTGCGGTGTTTGCTGCAACTTGCCCGGCTCGGTTCGGGCGAGTATCTAACGCTCGCGCAGATCGCCGAGCGCGAGGGGATCACGGTCGCCTATGCGGGCAAGCTCCTCTGGATCTTGAACAAAGCCGGTCTAGTCCGCTCAATTCGCGGGACCAAGGGCGGTTATATGCTGGCGCGACCGGCTTCGGAGATACGTTTGAGCGAGATCATCAAGGTGCTCGACAAGGGCGGGTTGCAGGATTACTGCCGCAGTTACCCTGGGACGTTGCAGGCGTGCATACACACGAGCGATTGCGGCATCCGTCCTGTGATCATCAGCCTTCACGAGATCGTCGAGCGAGCATTGTCTGAGATCACGCTCGCGCAGCTTGTCGGGCCCGAAAAGAGCGTCGGCGCGGCGCTCCATCAGATTCAGGGATTAGCGCGCCACGCTGCGCCGAAGAAGAGCGCCTGAAACGTAAGATCTGCAAGGCGCGAGGCGGGCGATTGAAAGTGAGATTTGGAACAAATTCGGAGTCGAAGAGGGAGTCATGAGCACGAACATCGAACTGCTTGCCAATCGCGAGTACAAGTACGGCTTCGTCACCGAGATCGAGTACGAAGATTTCCCGCGCGGATTGAACGAGGAGATCATCCGTCTGCTCTCGGAGCGCAAAGGCGAGCCGGATTGGATGCTTGAGTTTCGTCTGAAGGCGTATCGCCACTGGGTGACGATGCGCGAGCCGCGCCACTGGCCGAACATCACTTATCCCGAAATAGACTTTCAGAGCATCGTCTATTACAGCGCGCCGAAGCAGCGCCCGAAGAAGAAGAGCTTGGACGAGGTTGATCCGGAGCTTTTGCGCACGTTCGAGAAGCTCGGCATCCCGCTACACGAGCAGAAGCTGTTGGCGGGCGTGGCCGTCGATGCCGTCTTCGATTCCGTGTCGGTGGCGACGACCTACAAGGAGAAGCTGAAGAAGATGGGGATCATCTTCTGCTCGATGTCCGAGGCGATTCGCGAGTATCCGGATCTCGTGCGCAAGTATCTGGGATCGGTCGTGCCGCCGAACGACAACTTCTACGCGGCTTTGAACAGCGCGGTCTTCTCCGACGGCTCTTTCTGCTACATCCCGAAGGGCGTGCGCTGCCCGATGGAGCTTTCGACCTACTTCCGCATCAACAACGCCGAGTCGGGCCAGTTCGAGCGTACGCTCATCGTCGCCGAAGAGGGCGCCTATGTTTCGTATTTGGAAGGGTGCACTGCGCCCATGTACGATCGCAACCAGTTGCACGCGGCGGTCGTCGAGCTAGTCGCGCTGGACGATGCCGAGATCAAGTACTCGACCGTACAGAACTGGTATGCGGGCGACGAAGAGGGGCGCGGCGGCATCTACAACTTCGTGACCAAGCGCGGCAAGTGTCTGGGGCGCAACTCGAAGATCTCGTGGACGCAGGTCGAGACCGGCTCCGCCATCACGTGGAAGTATCCGTCCGTGATCCTGATGGGCGATAACTCCATCGGCGAGTTCTACTCGGTCGCTTTGACGAACCATCGCCAGCAGGCCGATACGGGCACCAAGATGATCCACATCGGGCGGAACACGCGCTCGACCATCGTCTCGAAGGGCATCGCTGCTGGCAAGTCTTCGAACAGCTATCGCGGATTGGTCAAGATTTTGCCGAAGGCTGAGAACGCGCGCAACTTCACGCAGTGCGACTCGATGCTCATCGGCTCCGAGTGCAGCGCGAACACCTTCCCGTACATCGAGGTGATGAACAACAGTTCGCGCGCCGAGCACGAAGCGACCACTTCGCGCATCTCTGAAGAGCAGCTCTTCTACTTGCAACAGCGCGGGCTGTCGCAAGAGGATGCTGTCAGTCTGATCATCAACGGCTTCTGCAAAGAGGTCTTCCGCGAGCTTCCGATGGAGTTCGCCGTCGAAGCTCAACGGCTGCTCGGCATCAAGCTCGAAGGCAGCGTCGGATGAGGAGGCGAGGGGAGAGGCGACTTCGGTCGCTTTCTCCCCTCTTTCGACCGAAGCTTTGGGTGAATGAGCGAGTTTTCATCTGCAAACGATAGACGGAGTGGATTCATGCTGGAGATTCGTAATTTGCATGCGACGATTGACGATCAAGAGATCTTGCGCGGCATCGACTTGAAAGTCAGCGCCGGCGAGGTGCACGCCATCATGGGGCCGAACGGGTCCGGAAAATCGACCCTCGCCAAGGTGCTGGCGGGCCATCCGGCCTACGAAGTGACCGAGGGCGAGATCATCTATGAAGGCAAGAACCTTTTGGAGATGGACCCGGATGAGCGTGCGCGCGAAGGCGTCTTCATGGCCTTCCAGTATCCGGTCGAAGTGCCCGGCGTGTCGAACGCGCAACTGCTTCGCCTCGCCTACAACGAGAAACGCAAGCATCAGGGGCTGGAGGAACTCGATCCGCTCGAATTCAAAGAGTTGCTCGCCGAGCGGGCCAAGCTCGTCGATATGGACTTGAGCTTCATGTCCCGTTCGGTCAACGAGGGCTTTTCCGGTGGCGAGAAGAAGCGCAACGAGATACTGCAGATGGCCGTGCTCGAACCGAAGCTAGCCATCCTCGACGAGACCGATTCCGGTCTCGACATCGACGCATTGCGCATCGTCGCCGATGGCGTCAACAAGCTGCGCCGTCCGGACAACGCCATCATCCTTGTGACGCACTACCAGCGCATCCTCAACTACATCATCCCCGATTACGTTCATGTGCTCTATCGCGGGCGCATCGTTCGTTCCGGGGGCAAGGAGCTGGCGTTGGAGTTGGAGGAGAAGGGGTACGACTGGATCAAATCCGAAGCAGGAGTGACAGCGAGCGCGTAAAGATGATGACACAGGCAACCGAGGCGAAAGAGACGGGTCTTTATCTCGAAGCTTACGAGCAGTTGCGACAGCGGACGGCGAGCGAAGTGCCTAGTTGGCTCGACCGACTGCGCGCCGAAGCGTTGGAGAAGTTTTCCGAACTGGGTTTTCCTGCGCCGACGCTCGAAGAGTGGCGCTACACGAACGTCGCGCCGATCGCCAAAGCGCGTTTCGTCCCATCGTGGACAGTCGATGGCGCTGAAGAGGCGGGGCGGCGCTGGGCGGATCGCGTCTACGAGGAAGCGCGATCGAGCGTGCTCGTCTTCGTCAACGGTCGGTTCCGGTCGGATCTCTCTTCGCTTGCGGCTCTTCCGCGTGAAGCTGTGGTGTTGGGCCTGGCCGATGCTTTGCGAAGCGAGCATCAAAAGATGATCGGCGAACGATTGGCGCGCGGCGCTGCTTTCGATCGACAGCATTTTGCCGCCCTCAACACGGCTTTCATCGCCGATGGCGCGTTCGTTTATCTACCGCGCGGCGTGCGCGTCGAAGCGCCGATCCAATTGCTCTTCATCTCCGACTCCGGTCCGGTGATGAGCTTTCCGCGCGTGCTCGTCGTCGCCGAGCGCGAAAGCGAAGCGACCTTGATCGAACGCTACGTCGGCGCGGCTGATCAGCCGTATTTCACCGATGCGGTCGTCGAGATTTACATCGATGAGAACGCGCATCTCGAGCACTACAAGGTACAAGAGGAGGGCGTGCAAGGATTCCACGTGGCGACGACGTGGGTCGAATTGAAGCGCGCGGCGCGGTACCATTCGACGACCGTCACGTTGGGCGCGCAGCTTGCGCGGCACAACATCGCCGCGATTCTGACCGAAGAGGGCGGCGAGTGTCGTGTCGATGGGCTTTACATGGTCGATACGGGGCAGCACGCCGATACACACTCGTTGATCGAACATCGCGCGCCGCGCTGCACGAGCTTTCAGCTCTACAAAGGTATCCTCGACGGGCGTTCGCGCGGCGTTTTCAACGGGCGGATCTACGTCCACCGCGAAGCGCAGCAGACGGACGCTTATCAAACGAACCGGAACTTGATGCTGTCGAACGAAGCGCGCGTCGACACCAAACCGCAGCTTGAAATCTTCGCCGATGATGTCAAGTGCTCGCACGGGGCGACGGTCGGACAGCTCGAAGAGGAAGAGCTTTTCTACTTGCGGACGCGCGGCCTATCGTTCGAAAAGGCGCGCAACCTTCTGACCTACGGGTTCGCTGAAGAAGTGGTCGAGAAGATCGCCGTCGATTCGATCCGCGAGCAGTTGAACGAGGTGATCTTGAACCGTCTGCATGCGACGGCGCTCGATGTGAGGTGAGGAAGTCACCCATCCTATAGCTTGCCGCCGGGGAACGATTGGTGAAAGAGCGAATGTCAAAAAGAGGGCCGAAGCGAGCAGGGAGAGGAGAGAGATGATCGCCGCTGAGAAAGATTTAAATGCTGTCAGCGAGCTGGGGCATTGGGATGTCGAGCGCATCCGGCGCGATTTCCCCGTTTTACATCAGACGGTCAACGGCAAACCGCTCGCTTATCTCGACAACGCCGCGTCGTCGCAAGTGCCGCAACTTGTGATCGAACGCGGCACGCGCTACTTGCGCGAGGAGCACTCGAACATCCATCGCGGCGTCCACTACTTGAGCCAACGCGCCACGTCGGCTTACGAGGGCGCGCGCGAGAAGGTGCGGCGCTTCATCAACGCGCGTGAAGCTCGTGAGTGCATCTTCGTCCGCGGCGCGACCGAAGGGATCAATCTGGTGATGCACGGCTACGGGCGCAAGTTCGTCGGGCCGGGCGATGAGATCGTCATCTCGGAGATGGAGCATCATGCGAACATCGTCCCGTGGCAGATGCTCTGCGAAGAGAAAGGGGCGCGTCTGCGCGTCATCCCGATGAACGATGCGGGCGAATTGCTGCTCGACGAGTACGAAGCGTTGTTGAACGAGCGGACCAAGATCGTCGCCGTCACGCACGTGTCGAACGCGCTCGGCACAGTCAATCCCATCAAAGAGATCGTCCGCATCGCGCACGCGCGCGGCATCCCCGTCCTTGTTGACGGCGCGCAAGCGGCCCCTCATCTGCCGATCGATGTGCAGGATTTGGATTGCGATTTCTACGCGATCTCCGGCCACAAGATGTTCGGCCCGACGGGGAGCGGCGTACTTTACGGCAAGGCGGAACTTCTCGAGCGGATGAACCCGTTCATGGGCGGCGGCGACATGATCCGTTCCGTGACGTTCGAGAGGACGATCTACGCCGGGTTGCCGAACAAGTTCGAAGCGGGCACTCCAGCCATCGCCTCGCAAATCGGATTGGGCGCCGCCATCGATTACCTGAACTCGATCGATCGGGCGGCGGCCTACGCCTACGAGCAGGAGTTGTTGCGTTACGCGACGGAACGGCTGTCGAGCATCGAAGGCGTGCGCGTCATCGGCACGGCGCGCGAGAAAGCGAGCGTCATCTCGTTCACGGTCGAGAACGTCCATCCGCATGACATCGGAACGATCCTCGATCAAGAGGGGATAGCCATTCGGGCCGGCCACCATTGCGCGCAGCCCGTTATGCAGCATTTCAAGATACCGGCGACGGCGCGCGCTTCGTTCGCCTTCTATAACACGAAGGAAGAAGTGGACCGGTTAGCTGCGGCCATCGAGAAGGTGATCGAAGTCTTCAATTGAAAGTGCTCGGCAGATGTGCCGGTCGCGAATCAAGCGCCTACAAGCAAGATCGGAGTCTTCAACTTGGCCCATTGAATGTGATCGCACTTGGCCGTATTCTCTAGGGAGTGAAATTTTAGATGAAGGCCGAGGCGTGAGGTTGTCGGATGTCTGAGCTTGGCGAACTTTACCAGCAAGTGATCCTCGATCACAATCGCAAGCCGCGCAATTTCTACGAGATGGAGCAGGCGACGGCGCGCGCCGAGGGCTTCAACCCGTTGTGCGGCGATCAGGTGACGGTCTATTTGAAGCTCGACGGCGAGTTGATCAAGGAGATCAGCTTCGTCGGCTCCGGATGCGCCATCTCGAAGGCGGCGGCGAGCATGATGACGCAGGCGCTCAAGGAGAAGACGAAAGAGGAGGCCGAGAAGCTCTTCGAGCAGTTCCATCGGATGGTGACGGGCGAGCTCGACGAGAACAGCGAGCCGAACGAACTCGGTCGGTTGAAGATCTTCGCCGGAGTGCGCGACTATCCCGTGCGAGTCAAGTGCGCGACGCTTCCCTGGCACACGATGCGCGCGGCGCTTGAAGGGCGCGAGACCGCCAGCACCGAAGACATCGGCCCGGACATCTCTTCCGCCCACATTTCGGCCTAAACGCTGAAGGCAACGGCGAGGAGATCTGGCTTCCCTCCCACAGCGAGTTCGGCGAAGGTGCCCACCGTCGTCGATCAAACGTTCAAGAGCCCGGGCGTTCGTGTTTGCAAATTCTCTCCTTGGCCTAGTAAACTCGATCCCTCTTGATCGTGGTTTCCGCTCGTGCGCGACTTTTCTCGACGCGATATAGGTGCCGAAAGTGAAGATAGATTCGATCGAGTTACGCGAAATAAGCCTTCCGCTCGTCCATTTCTTCGAAACCAGTTTCGGTCGCACCACACAGCGGCGTATCATGCTCGTGCGCGTCCGTGACGCCGACGGGGCCGAAGGATGGGGTGAGTGCACGGCGGGCGAAGGGCCGTTCTACTCGGAAGAGTGGATCGACGGGGCGTGGGGCGTCATCGAACAGTTCCTCGCGCCGATGGTCTTGGGGCGCGAAATCGAATCCGCCGCGCACGTCTCGTCGCTCATGAAGCGCGTGCGCGGGCATCGCATGGCGAAGGCGGCGATCGAGACGGCTTGCTGGGATCTCGAAGCCAAGAAGCTGGGCGTGCCCCTTTGGCGACATCTCGGCGGCGTGCGGCGCGAGATTCCGTGCGGCGTGTCGATCGGCATTCAGGACAGCATCGAAGACCTCTTCGCTAAAGTGGAGAAGGAGCTCGCCGCTGGTTACCAGCGGATCAAGATCAAGATCAAACCCGGTTGGGACGTTGAAGCGGTCGCACGTCTGCGCGAACGCTTTCCAGACATACGGTTGATGGTCGATGCCAATTCCGCTTACTCGCTCGAAGATGCGCCGCTGTTTCGCGCGCTGGACCAGCATCGTCTGATGATGATCGAGCAGCCGCTCGCTTACGATGACATGTACGATCATGCCAAGTTGCAAGCGCAGATCGAAACGCCCATCTGTCTCGACGAATCGATCCGTTCGAGCGACGATGCGCGCAAGGCGATCGCGATCGGCGCTTGTCGCATCATCAACCTCAAGCTCGGCAGAGTCGGCGGGCACTTTGAAGCGAGGCGCGTCGAACGTGTTTGTCGCGAACGCAACGTGCCCGTCTGGTGCGGCGGGATGCTCGAATCAGGGATCGGGCGCGCGCACAACATCGCGATGGCGACGCTTGAGGGTTTCACCCTTCCGGGCGATGTCTCGGCGAGCGCACGTTACTGGGAAGAGGACATCATCGATCCGCCGGTTGAAGTGACGAGCCGCGGGACGATCATCGCGCGCGAGGATCCGGGCATCGGGTACGAAGTGAAACGGGCGCGCGTCGAGATGTTGACCGTGCGAAGCGCCGCTTTGCGCGCCGATGGATGAAAGGCGTCTTCGATTCGTCGTCGATGAAGATAGGAGGGAAGGGCGAAAAAGAGCAGCATCATGGAGATCGATAGAGCGACAGCGCGAAGACTTAACGCTTACATGGAAGAGCATCTCGATGAGACGCTCGCGCTCGCGCGCCAGTTGGTCGAGACCGAATCGCCGTCGAAGGATGCGGAAGGGAGCTGTGCCGTGGTCGAGCTTCTGGTCCAAACGGCGCAAAGGATAGCGGGCGTGTCGGCGATCGAGAGGCGACCTGCCGGAGCTTGCGGCGAACATTTGCGCATCGTCTTCGGCGATGTGAATTCGGGGGCGCGCCCGGTCGTCCTACTGGGCCATACGGATACGGTCTATCCGCGTGGGACGATCCGCCTTCAGCCTTGGCGTGAAGAGGACGGTCGGATCTATGGGCCTGGAATTTTCGACATGAAGATCAATTGCGCGCTCGCGCTCATGGCGATGCGCGCCTGCGCAGAACTCGATCTGCCGCTCGCGCGCCCGGTCGTCGCGCTGTTGACTTGCGATGAGGAGTCAGGCAGCGACCATGGTCGCGCCATCGTCGAAGCGGAGGCGCGTCGCGCCGCGCACGTGCTCGTTCTGGAACCGTCGGCTCCGGGCGGATGCGCGAAGACGGCGCGCAAAGGGACCGGGATCTTCTGCCTCGAAGTCGAAGGTCGCGCGGCGCACGCTGGACTCGAACCGGAAAAGGGCGCGAGCGCCGTGCTTGAGCTTGCGCGCCAGATCGAGCGCATCTACGCGCTGGCCGCGCCGGAGAAAGGAACCACGGTCAACGTCGGCGTCGTGTGCGGCGGCACGCAAGTGAACGTCGTCGCCGCGCACGCGCGCGCCGAAATCGACATCCGCTTCAGCACACAAGCCGAAGCGGAAAGAGTCGAGCGCGCTTTGCGCGAGTTGAAGCCGTTCGATGCACGCACGCGCCTTCGTCTCTCCGGCGGCATCAATCGTCCGCCGCTCGAGCGCACGCCCGCAGTGGTCGCGCTCTACGAGCGCGCGCGCCGAATCGCTTCGCTCCTCGATTGGGAACTTTGCGAGACGAGCGTCGGCGGAGCGTCCGACGGGAATTTCGCTGCCGCCGTCGGCGCGACCGTGCTCGATGGTTTGGGCGTCGCCGGCGATGGTGCCCATTCTGATCACGAGCACATTCTGGTCGCGGACGTCGCGCGTCGCGGCGCGTTGCTCGCCGCGCTGATGGTCGCGCTCTAAGATCGGTATGCGGAGACGGATCTCTACCACTCAAATTAACTGGACCGGTATGATAAGAAACTGGCGGAAGACGTTGGCGATCCTTTTGATGCTGCTGCTGGCGAGCGGCGGCGTGACCGCCGTCGGTGCCGCATCGCGCCCGCCCGTGCGCGCGCGAAACGGCATGGTCGCCTCGACGAGCCGCATCGCGTCGGAAGTGGGCGTTGACATCCTAAAGCGCGGCGGCAACGCCGTCGATGCGGCCATCGCCGTCGGCTTCGCGCTCGCCGTGACGTGGCCCGCGGCGGGCAACTTAGGCGGCGGCGGCTTCATGTTGATCCGTTTGAAGGACGGGCGCACGACCGCTATTGACTATCGCGAGATGGCGCCGCTCGCCGCTTCGCGCGACATGTATCTGGACCGGAACGGTAACTTGATCCAAGGCGAAGGATCGTCGCTCGTCGGCTATCGCGCCTCAGGAGTTCCGGGAACGGTCGCCGGCATGGCGCTCGCTTTGCAAAAATACGGTTCAGGCCGCTTCACGTGGGCGCAGCTCCTAGAACCGGCGCGCCGTTTGGCTGCTGAAGGCTTCACGGTCGATTACAGGCTGGCGCGCAGCTTACGCGCGAGCGCCGATCTGCTGGGCCGGTACGAAGACAGCCGACGAATCTTCTTGCGCGACGGCAAGTTCTACGAAGAGGGCGAGATCATACGTCAACCGGATCTGGCGGCGACGCTGGCGCGATTGCAAAAAGGGGGGCCGCGCGAATTCTATGAAGGCGAAACGGCGCGCTTGATCGCCGAAGACATGAAGCGCCACAACGGGACGATCACGCTCGAGGATCTGCGCGGTTACGTGGCGAAAGAGCGCGCGCCCGTCAGCTCGACCTATCGCGGCTACAAAATCATCTCGATGCCGCCGCCGTCTTCGGGCGGCGTGGTGCTCATCGAAATGCTCAACATCCTCGAAGGATTCGATCTCGGTCGCATGGGCTGGGCGTCGGCGGAGAAATATCATGTAATGGCGGAAGCGATGCGCCGCGCTTTCGCCGACCGCGCCGAGTACATGGGCGATGCCGATTTCGTCAACGTGCCGGTCGCCGGTTTGATCGATAAATCTTACGCGGCGAAGCTGCGCGCGACGATCAACCTCGAACGGGCTTCGACGAGCGCGGAAGTGAAAGCCGGCAAACCCGCTGGCGCGGAAGCTGAAGAGACGACCCATTTCACCGTGGTCGATCGTGAGGGCAACGTCGTCGCCAACACATACACGTTGAACGGCAGCTACGGATCGGGAGTGGTGGCGAAAGGGACAGGCGTGTTGCTCAACAATGAGATGGATGATTTCGCGGCTAAGCCCGGCGTGCCCAACATGTTCGGTTTGATCCAAGGCGAAAGGAACGCGATCGCGCCGAAAAAGAGACCGCTTTCGGCGATGACGCCGACGATCGTGCTTCATCCGGACGGCTCGTTTTACTTCACCGTCGGTTCGCCCGGTGGACCGACGATCATCAACACGGTGTTGCAGGTGATCGTCAACATCATCGATCACGGGATGAACATCCAGCAGGCGATCGACGCGCCGCGCATTCATCATCAGTGGCTGCCGGATGAACTCGTCTACGAGCCTTACGGTCTAGCGGAAGATACGAAACGCGCGCTCGAAGCGCGCGGGCACAAACTGACCGCGCGTCCGCGCTACATGGGCGATGCCGAAGGCATCATGCGTGAAGAGAAGACGGGCGTGCTTCTCGGCGCGACCGACCCGCGCTTGAGCGATGGACCGGCTGTCGGTTACTAGAGCCGTCTGCAGGTGGCAAAGAGCGAGTCCTCGCGGCGAGAGGCGAATGTGGTCCGATCCATCAAGAAGTCGATCCCGCATGCCGAACTGCGGGCAATTTCACACCTCGCAGCGGCACCCGCACAACAACTGGATTTCGACCGGCGACTTGTGTTGCGAAGCGCCATCTCGACGTAGATGCAGGACGAGAAGCGTGTATGGATCGAAGACGATCACGTCTTTGACGCCTTGCGAAAGGTAGAATTGTGGTCCGATCTCCAGATCCTTGGCTTCGTAGCCTCTGCTGATGACTTCGATCACCGCTTCGGGCACGAGCGTGATCGCCTCTTCTTCCTCGTCTGGCTCGCGGCAGAAGATCGAAATGTCGGGCCGTTTGAGAGAGCCGTCGGGAAAGTTGATATAAACATCGGAGACGTGAACGCAGGAACACGAGCTCCCACTGCTCTGTGCTGAGTCGATCGGAGCGATGGTCGCGCGAATACGGTCGATGGCCTTCTGATGTTTGTAGATGGGGTAAGGCTCCCAGATCGGCAGCCCACGCACGATCTCCAGCTTGATCCCAAGTTCTTCCGCCTTGAAAAACTTCGGATCCATGTTCGCCTCGCATGCGAAGTTTAATACAGTTCGAATGCCATCGCTAGTGCGTCTCGATGACGATGAGTTCATCGGCGCTGGCGCATCGGGCGCGACGTGACTCGATGCCTCGGGACAACAAGCTGTTACTCGGAGCCAGATCCGGAAGCGTTACGCTTCGCCGGTCTTGTCGAGCACCGACCGCACCGAATGAGCTGAGTTCACCGGATGGAAACCCCGACCGATGGGAGGCGCTTTCATGATCGCTTCCGTGACGAAATCTTTCGCTCTGGCGACCGCTTCGTGCAAGCTCAATCCGTGGGCGAGACACGCGGCGATCGCTGCCGAAAGTGTACAACCCGTGCCATGCGTCGCTTTGGTTTGAATGCGCGGCGCGCTGTAGAGGCGGACCTGTTCACCATCATCCAGCAGGTCGAGCGCCTCATCCGCAAGATGCCCGCCTTTGATGAGCACGGCGCGCGCGCCCATCTCGCGCATGATGCGCGCGGCTTGACGCATGCCCTCTTCATCCTTGATGCGCAGCCCGGTGATGCGTTCGGCTTCAGGGATGTTGGGCGTCGCGATCCGCGCCAGCGGCAGCAGCTCTCTTTTGAGCGCTTCGAGCGCTTCGTCATCGATCAGATCGTAGCCCGAAGTTGAGCGGACCACCGGATCGACCACCGGCGCGGGCAGCGGCGTTTCGCGAAACAGGCGCGCGACTTCGGCGATGATCGCGCGCGTCGGGAGCATGCCGGTCTTCGCGCCAGCGACGGAGAGATCTTCGACGACTGGGAGGATCTGATCGCGCACCGTTTCTGCCGTCTGGTGGACGGCACCGAAAACTCCGGTCGTGTTCTGAAAAGTAAGCGAAGTGACGGCCGCAACGGCGAAGCAACCGAAGGCGGTGAAAGTTTTGATGTCGGCGACGATGCCCGCGCCGCCGGAAGGGTCGAGCCCGGCGATGGTCAAGGCGATGATCGGTTCGTCTTTGTGGTCTATCATGTCAACGCTCCGCTCGAAGTTCGATCTACCAGATGAAAGCGCCGCGCTTACGGGCCGCCTAAGGACGGGCCGGTTTATGGTGCGTTATGCTTTCAATTACAGCGGGCAAATCTTTCGCTGCGGTAAACAGCCTTATGGCGGCGATGCCGGAGGCGCCGGCCTCTAGCGCTTGGGCGAAGTTATCGAGGGTGATGCCGCCGAGCGCGATGACGGGGAAGGGGCGAAGGGCTTGAACGACTTCCCGCAAACATTCCACCCCTAGTGGCGATCCGTAGATCGATTTGGATGGCGTTTCGAAGATCGGGCCGAAGACGACGAAGTCCGCTCCCGCATCGCGCGCTTCGCCAGCTTCTACGAGCGAGTGTGTGGAGACGCCGATAAGGAGATCCGGACCGAAAGCCTGACGAATGACATCGGCTTTCAAAGAATGTGAAGTAAGATGCACGCCATCAGCTCCGGCGGCGCGCGCGATATCGGCGCGATCGTTGATCAGCAAACGGGTCGCGCTACGGTTCGTTATCTCAGCCGCGCGACATGATAGCTCGTAAAGCCTGCGCGCCGGCAAATTCTTCTCTCGAATCTGAATGAGGCTGACGCCGGATTCGACGGCGCGACGGATGAGATCGATCGTGCGGGCGAAATCATCTTGGGCGGATAACTCACCGCTCGTGATGAGATAGGTGATAGGAGTTGGGATCTCGCTCGATAGGTCGTGCATGGTGCTCTTCTTGCGCCTGCAACAGACGGACGGTGCGCTTGAAGTTGAAGATCTCCCAAAAAGCCATAAGTAGATTGAGAATCCCGAGGCCGGTTACCGCCCCGCGCACCCAGCCCGAAGCGATCACTTGGCGCAGACTCTGCAGCCCGATCTTTTGCGCCGCGTACAGAAGCAGGTAATTGTCGCCCCAATCGCCGAGGCCGAAGGGTTGCACCCACGGCAGAAAGACGAGCGCAAGCCCCACCTCAAGGCTCAGTATGATGTAGAAGACGACCGTTAATCTCGCTGCCATCGCCCCGCTATGATAATGGCACAGAAGGGAAGCGCTAGTCCACCCCAGATGGCGCGTCAACTCGCTTCTTCTGGTGGAGCGAATTCGATCTGGGTGCGTGATAGCTCACCCCAGATGGCGCGTCACTTGGTGAGGTTTCGTTGCGATTGGAGCTCTCGCAGGCGTTCGCCCACTCCGCGATAGGAGACGTTTATGCCGTAAACTTCCGAGAACACTTCGATCGCACGCTCGATATCGCCCATCTGCTCGTAGGCGTTGCCCAGTTCGTAACGTAGAGCTTGATACTCGTCTTCGGAGTGACCTGGCGCGTCGAGGCCGCGTTTGAACCACATGGCGGCAACGCGCGGCATCCCTTTCTGCATGAAACAGTGGCCCAGCAGGTTGCAGCACTGCAAATAGCGCGGCGTGCCATCCTGTGGCGCGGTGAGCGCGATCGCTTTTTGGAACTCTTCGATGGCTTCGTCAAGGAGATCCATCTCCTTGTAAGCGACGCCGAGATTGTAGTGGGTTTCGTAATCCGAAGGTGATGCGGCTGGCTCGTCTTCGCCCAGTTCGGCGCGGAACTCGTCAAGCAACGCGGCGAAACCCGGGTCGATCGTTGGCCCATGCCCGTTCGCCCTCTTCTCGGCGGCGAGTTGCGGCGGATCCGGCGCGGCTTCAGCCACGATGGCCTCGATGAGGCCTACCTCTTCCGCTGGAATAGCGCCGTATTCGACCTCAGAATCTGCGGGCGTCGCCGTTGCTTGAGCTAAGCGCGCGCGCCTTTCCGCAATGCTCGCGTGCGGGCCGAATTGTTGCTCCAGAAGATCGAGCGTATCGCGCGCGATGTCCACATAACCTTGCGTCAGATAGTAGTCAACGCTCTCGAGCTCCTGCTGAAGCAGTTTCTCCCGACGGGCAACTTCGCTCGAGGACGCGAGCGCATCCTCGAAGGATTGAAGGTTCGGAGTCGCGATCTCGGCAACGCCATCGATGTTCGAATCGAAGCCGACCGCCTCCCATCCAAAGGCGAGATCTGGCGTGACCGCAGACTCGAATCCCGAAGCTGAGTCTTCAAGGCGAAAAGCCGTGTACTCGACCTCATCGGCGCTCTTGGGCGCGTGGTTGTTCGACACGGCTTCTTCGGTCGAAAGGCGGGCGAGATGAGCGAGCGCGCTCTGCTCCTCTTCCGCCAATCCTTGCTCGCGCGCCGCCTCGACCAATCTTTCGAGCGTCGCGCGCAATCGCTCGTCGTCGCGCTGCCAAGTGTAGATGCGCACGAGCAGGCGTAAAGCCTCGATCTGTTCAGGATCGCATTCGAGGCTGTGATGGAGAAGTCCCTCGAGCGTCTCTTCATCGCGCGCCGCTAAAGCCGGCTCGATCACCTGCGCGAGCAGACAAACGGCGCGCGCCGCATCGCCGCGACGCAGATAAAAACGCGCCACTTCGATCAGCGCTGTGTAGCTGTGCGATTCGCGCGCGAAAAGATCCTTCGCCACGCGCTCGGCGGCTTCGATCTCCTCGGCCTCGAGATAAGCGCGCACCAGCATGGCGCGGAGTTCCGCGTTCTCTGGATCATCCGCGATCGCCCGTTCCAGAATCTCCGCCGCATCATGGGCCAGGCCCAATCCGCAATAGGCTGAGACGAGCCCGCTGAGCGCCTCTTGATTGAGCGGATCGAGTCCGTAAGCTTGATTGTAAGCGTCAAGGGCACGCTCATATGCCTTCTGGGCCAGCAGATTGGCACCGGCTTGAACATAGGCCTCAGCCGCATCGAAACGCAGCCCCTCATGCGCATAGCTCTGGGCCAGCTTCAACCGAATCTCAGCGTTCTGCGGATCGAGATCGGCGATGCGGCGAAGGACCTCGAGCGCCTTGCGGCGTTGCCCCGCTTGCGTGTAGGCGTCAGCCATCAACATGTACTGCTGACGCGCTTCGACGATGAGCCCTTGTTGCTCGTAGAGCGTGCCGAGCTTGTCGGCGACGTCAAGCGCCGTCGGATCCAGACGCTGGATCTTCTTGTACATCGCGATGGCCTTCAACGTGAAACCTTGAGTGCGGTAGTGCTCGGCCACGCGCGTAAAACACGCGATGGCGTCGGCGGGCTTCTCCGCACGCACATATAGATCGCCGAGCGTGTTGAGCGCAGCGAAGTCTTTCGGATCGTGCTCGGCGATGCGACGGTACTCTTGGATGGCCGCCGCGATCTTGCCCTGGGAAAGATGTTTTTCTGCCGCGCGAACGGCTTTTGCTTTGTCGAAGCGCATCGTGTGATTCGATCTCGGTCGCTAACTGCGAGCAGGTCTCGTCGTGGTAATAGCAAGAGAGCGAAGCGGTTTTCGACCCTCCCGTCTGGGCAGCCGGAACTTACGCTAACACGGTCTCGCGCTCAGTGTCAACCATGTTTATGTATTTTAAACAAAGTCTTCGGAAATCGGCCCGTCTCTTCGCGGTTAGATCCCGGGCGACGAGAAATCCGCTTCGCGCATTTATCCTTGTTCCGCCTTGCGGGTTAAAATGGGGTTCGCGAGGAAGGCTGCTGATGAAACGAGCGATCGTCACTAAGGAACCGACCGTGACAGCCGAGCCGACCGGGACTTTCGTCGCGCGCAAGCCCGGCTGGGGAGTGAACGGTAACGGACATCGAAACGGCGGGGTTTCGCGGGAATGGCGGTGGCGGCGGCGGGAGGGACCGCGATGATGCGGCCCATGATGGCCAGCCGATCCGTTACAAACTGGGGCTGTTGTTCGGTCTGGTTGCCATTACCATGACGTTTGGTGCGTTGACCGGGGCCTTCGTCTTACGCTTGATGAGCAACCATGATTGGCATTCGATCAGGATGCCGCGTCTGCTTTGGCTGAGCACGGCTTTGATCGTGGCGAGCAGCGTGACGATGGAGGCTGCGCGGCGGGCGCTGCGCCATCGAGCCATACGTCCTTACTATCACCGGTTATTGTTGACTTTGGGGCTCGGTTTAGGTTTCCTCATCGCGCAGTTGATGGCTTGGCGTTCGTTGGTCGCGCGCGGCATCTATCTGGCCAGCAACCCGCTCAGTTCTTTCTTCTACATCATCACCGGAGCGCACGGGTTGCATTTGATGGGTGGGATCGTCGCGCTCGGATATCTCGTCGCATGTGCGCGCAGCCTCGAGATCGAAGCTATGATGGAGCGACGGACGATCTCGGAAGGGGTTGCCATCTATTGGCACTTCATGGACCTGTTGTGGCTCGGCCTTTTCGCCTTGCTCTCATCTTTGGGTTAGTCGAGTTCCACCAACCTATTTGGAACGGCTTCAAGTGATCTATATGACGGAAGGCAAGATAACTCCCTTCGGAGCGGAAGGCGAGGTGGGGTGCGGACTTTGCATACAGTGCGAGCGAGGAGTCAAACAATGGTTCATGTCGAGATCTCACTTCAGATCGGCTTGGTTGAGCGTTGGGCTATGGGGAAAATGTGTTACGATCGGTCTCGCCTTTTTGTGGTTCTTCATGTTCGGCGGAATCATCTACGGCCAGCACGAGTCGCCGGCAGTGCCGTCCGACTGGATGACGCCTGCGGAGCGGACCGATTATCGTGAGACTCCGCGTTATGCCGAGACGATCGCTTTCAGCGAGCGCTTAGCCGCCGCTTCGCCGTGGGTCCGTTTGGTCCATTTCGGCGAAAGCGGCGAGGGGCGGGCGCTTCCGCTGCTGATCGTCGCAAAGGATGGGACTTTCACTCCGGAAGCGGCGCGCAAAGCGAGCAAGGTCGTCGTGCTCATTCAAGCGTGCATTCATGCGGGCGAATCGGAGGGGAAGGATGCCGGTTTGGCTTTGATCCGGGATATCGCCATCACGAAGACGCGCGCGGAGCTGATCGATCGCGCCGTGTTGCTTTTCATCCCCATCTACAACGTCGATGGGCACGAACGTTTCGGCCCCTATAATCGCATCAACCAGAACGGTCCAGCCGAGATGGGGTGGCGCGCGACGAGCGCTGGGCTGAATCTGAACCGTGATTACATCAAAGCCGATGCGCCGGAGACGCGCGCTTGGCTCCGTTTGTGGAACGAATGGCAACCGGATCTGTTCATCGATTGCCACACGACCGATGGGGCCGATTTCCGCTACAACATCACCTATCAATTCGAGCGACACGAGAATGCGCCCATGTCTATACGCCAATGGATGCGCGAAATCTTCGAAGGGCGCGTCGTCCCTGCCGTGGAGGCGGAAGGCAATTTGGTTTCGCCCTACATCGTGTTGCATGATGAGACGGATCCGGCGCGGGGCATAGATGAGTTCATTTCGACGCCGCGCTTCGCCACCGGCTATGTCCCGCTGACGCGCAATCGACCGGCGTTGCTGATCGAAACGCACATGTTGAAACCTTATCGTTCGCGCGTGCGCGGAACGTACGATGTGCTCCGTTTCATGCTCGCGGAAGTCAATCGCGATCCCGCGTCGTTGATCAAAGCCGTGCGCGCTGCCGATGAGGAGGCCGGTTCATGGGGGCGGAGCTATGATCCGCAGCGTCGGGTCGCGCTCGAAGTCGAGCCGACAGAAGGATCGGTTCCGTTCCTGTTCAAGGGTGTGCGGTATCGGCGCGAGTTGAGCGAGATCTCCGGCGCGGTCCGGATCATATATGAATCGGAGCCGCTCGACCTGGAGGTTCCGCTCCGCAATCAAGCGCGAGTCAGCGTATCGGTCGCGCCTCCCCTGTACTACATCGTGCCGCCGCAGTGGAAAAGCGTGATCGAACTGCTGGCGGCGCATGGCGTGATGATGCGCAGGATCGAGGAGCCGCTAACGGTTGAGGTGGAAAGCTATCGCTTTCGTGACGTGAAATGGGCTCCATCCTCTTTCGAAGGGCGAGTGCTCTTATCTTTCGTCGCTGATCCGATTCATGAGCGCCGCACTTATCCGCGCGGATCGGTCCTCGTTCCGGTCGCTCAACCTGCGGCGCGTTTGATCCTGCACATGCTCGAACCGCAGGCTCCGGATTCGCTCGTTCGCTGGGGATTCTTCAACGCCATCTTCGAGCAGAAAGAGTATGGTGAAGACTATGTGCTCGAGAACTTGGCGAGGCGGATGATAGCTGAGGACCCGAAACTGAAAGAGGAGTTCGAAGAGCGCGTGGCGCGCGATCCGAAGTTCGCGGCGGATGCGCGCGCACGTCTGCGCTTCTTCTACCAGCGATCGCCGTATTGGGATGCGCAACTGAATCTCTATCCGGTCGGGCGCATTCTGAATCCGATCGCCGTGCGCTCGATTGAGTTAAAGCCTTGAGAGCCTGCGGCTCAAACGGCGCGGCGTCCGGTGATCAAATTGATGATCAAGATCACCAGCGCGATCACCAAGAGAAGGTGAAGCAGGCCGCCCACCGTGAATTTGGTGATCACTCCAAGAAGCCACAGGACCAGCAGGATGACGATGATCGTCCAAAGCATCTTTCTCCTCTCCTTATCCCCAGCCGTCCGCTGAATTTCACGGGCGCGCTGGCGTTTGAACTCGAAACGTCTCTTGAGCAACGCTCGTGCCAGAGACTCGGAAAGGGCGGAAGTGGGCGATAAGCGCGACGCGGCGTCTCCCAAGACGGCCCTCGCTGTATGGAAATGCGCGAGATCGGCGAGTTGGCTGTCTTGAATCGAGCCGTTGCTGGCTTGATTGTCCCATCCGTTCTCCTGTAATTTTCTTTTCACGACTCGCACGAGCGGATCAATGCCATATCCAAGCGCATCGCGCCTCGAACTACCCATCCTGCAGGAGCTCGCTGCGACGGGCGGGACCGAAGAGTTGCAACTTCTCTATCGGCGCCTCATCGGCTATTTCCCGCAGTTGACCGGGGCGGAGATCGCGGCCATTGGCGATGGAGAGCACGATCGTTGGCGGCGTCTCGTTCAGCGCGCGGGCGCGTCATTGGTCGAGAAGCGTCAGATCGAACGGCATCATGGACGCTGGACGATCACTTCGGCAGGAAGGCGGCGCGTCGATGAGGAGGCGTTGCAGTTCGCTTTGACCGAAGGCGTAGGCCCGGGCGCGTCCGAAAAGCGCGCTTTCTCGCACGAGGAAGCTCAGCGGATGTTGCTTGAGATCGGGGGCGCGCTCGGTTATCACGCGGAGGCGGAGTTCGACGGTTACGATGTCGTGTGGCGTGTGGATCGCGCGAGCCCGCGCCTGAGCCACGTTTTCGAAGTGCAACGGCGGGGGAGTCTCGATAGCGCGCTCGCGCGCCTCAAACGCGCATATGATGCGCAGCGCTCGCGCCCCTTCCTGATCGTCGCCAGCGAGCGCGATACGGTGCGCGCCGAGCGGAGCTTGAACGTCGCGCGACATGGAGCTTTTCACGAGATCGGGAGGGTGACTGCGATCCTGAGCTTCGAACAGTTGCGTCGGCTCCATCGCGCTCTCTGGCCCGTCAGAGAGCTTCTCGCGCTCTTTTTCGAACGATGATGGTCACACCGCCACTGCGCAAGCAGTATCTCGAGATCAAGGGGCGTTACCGGGACGCGCTTCTTCTTTTTCGCATCGGCGATTTCTATGAGGCTTTCGATGACGATGCGCGCGTGCTGGCGCGCGAGCTCGACATCGTGCTCACCACGAAGCCGATGGGCAAGCATTTGCGCGTGCCGCTCGCTGGCATCCCGCATCAGAGTCTCGATCGCTATCTGGCCATCTTGATCGCGCGCGGCTATCGCGTCGCCATCTGCGAGCAGTTGGAAGAAGCTCCGGCCAAGGGAAAACGGCTGATCGCGCGCGACGTGGTGCGCGTGGTCACGCCGGGCACGGTGATCGAGCCCGGGCTTCTGCAGAGCAAGACGAACAACTATCTGGCCGCTTACGTGACCGATGGGAAGCGAGTTGGACTAGCGCACGCCGACGTTTCGACGGGAGATTTCGCCGCCACCGAAGTTGATGTCGCGGAGGCTTTGGGTGAGCTTCAACGGATCGCGCCCGCCGAGACCCTCGTCGCACGCGATCAACCCATCGATCAAAGTCAAGTGCCCGGCTTCATCACGCGCATCGGCGAAGAGCTCTTCGAAGAGGAGCACGCGCGTCAAGCCCTGCTTGAACATTTCGGCGCGCGCACGCTCGCTCCCTTCGGGCTAGAGGCGCAGCCGCTGGCCGTGCGCGCGGCAGGCGCGATCATCGCCTACTTGCGTGAGATGCGTTCGATCGCTATCGGCCATCTGACGCGCTTGCGCAGCTACGAGACGGAAAGTTTCATGACGCTGGACCAGCAAACGGTGCGCGCGCTGGAGATCTTCGAAAGCGACGCTCCGGCGGGGACGCTGCTCGCGGCGCTCGATCGAACGCGCACGCCGATGGGAGGGCGCTTGCTGCGGCGTTGGCTACGCCAACCGCTGCTCGATCTAGCGGAGATCGTCCGCCGGCAAGAGCACGTCAGATGGTTCTACGAGCGGCGCGAAGCGCGCGAGGAGATCGTTTCTGCGCTCGGCGGCGTGCATGATTTGGAGCGTCTGTCGGCGCGCGCGCGATCCGCTTCCGTGACGCCCATCGAGCTCCTTTCGCTGGCCCAGAGTCTGGAGGCGATTCCGCGCGTGCGCGCCGTTTTGCAGCGGGATCGCCGGCATCTGGGCGCATTGCTCGCCGCCCTGCCTGATTGTCAGCGGGTGATCGATGCGATCCGCGCCACAATATCGGATGAGATACTGCAAGCTGGGCGCGGACCGATCATCCGCGATGGGGTGTCGGAAGAGCTCGATCGGTTGCGCACCCTTCTGCGCGATGGGAGACGATATCTGAGCGAGCTCGAAGAGCGCGAGCGCGCGCGCACGGGGATCAAAAGTTTGCGCGTCGGTTACAACAAGGTCTTCGGTTACTACATCGAAGTGACGCGACCGAATCTCCATCTCGTCCCCGAGGATTACGCGCGTAAGCAAACTCTCGTCAATGCGGAGCGCTTCATCACGCTCGAACTCAAAGAGCACGAGACGCTCGTCGTGCGCGCCGAAGAACGGATCAGGGAGCTTGAAGAGAGTCTGTTCCGGCGGCTGTGCGGTGAGATCGCGCAGCGGCGCGACGAGATCTTGGCCGCGGCGCGCACGCTCGCTTATCTCGATGTGATCGTCTCGTTGGCCGAGGTGGCTGTGGAGTGGGGATATACCTGTCCGCGAGTGAACGAAAGCGCGTCCTTGCGCATCCGCGGCGGGCGTCATCCAGTGCTCGAAAGGAGATTGGGGCGCGAGCGATTCGTCGCCAACGATCTACACCTCGGCGGCGATGGCCCACGGATCGTGCTGCTTACCGGACCGAACATGTCCGGCAAGACGACCTACATGCGGCAGGCGGCGTTGATCGTTTTGCTCGCGCAGATCGGTTCGTTCGTGCCAGCAGCAGAGGCGGAGATCGGCCTTTGCGATCGCATCTTCACGCGCGCCGGACTCTACGATCGAATCGGGAGCGGCGAATCGACCTTCATGACGGAGATGATCGAAACGGCCCACATCTTGCACCACGCCAGTTCGCGTTCGCTCGTGCTCTTCGATGAACTCGGACGCGGGACCTCGACTTATGACGGATTGTCAGTCGCGCGCGCCGTTCTGGAGTACATTCACAATCACCCGCAGTTGGGATGTCGGACGCTGTTCGCCACGCATTATCATGAGCTGACGGAACTGGAATCCGTGTTGCCGCGACTCGAAAACTTCCACGTCGAGATCGCCGAACGGGAGGGAGAATTGATCTTCTTGTATCGAGTCATCCCTGGACGGGCGGAGCGAAGCTACGGCGTATATGCGGCAAAGCTCGCCGGATTGCCGCCGCCGATCGTCCGTCGCGCGCGCGAACTCTTGGGCGAATATGAGGATGGGGCGCGCAAGGGGCCGGCAGCGCATATGCGCGGAACGATTAGACCCGACTTGATCGACAAATTGCTTGCGCTGGATCTAGATTCGCTCTCTCCGGTCGAAGCCCTGATGAAGCTCTACGAGTTGCAGCGCGAAGCTGTGTTGGAAGCTGGGAAGGGAAGAAGAGCGGCAAAGTGAGAGTTCGTCGCCTTCTTTTTGCGGTCTCGTGGCCGATCGTTTCGAGCGGGTGGCGAAGAACCCCGCGCATCGTGGTCCTATGTAACGCTCGGTCGTTTCAGACCGGATCGGTGTGGATCTGCACGTGGGAGCGCGGGATCTCCTCTTCGATCGCGCGTAGGACTTTGACCGTGATCTCATGCGCTTCGTCGAGCCTTTTGTGCCGGTCTATTTCGAGGTGCAGATCGATGAATTTGACCGATCCCGAACGCCGCGTGCGCAGGTCGTGAAAGCCGCGCACGCCTTCATCGCGATAGCGTTCGACGATGGCGGCGATTTTGTCATCGATCTCCAAAGGGAGACGACGATCCATCAGCACATCGACCGAATCTCGCCCGACGCGAACGGCTGACCAGATGATATAGAGCGAAATCGCCAGCGAAATGAGCGGGTCGGCGATGAGCCATCCTGTTCGGACGACGATGATGAGCGCAAGGAGCGCGCCGAGGTTGGTCCAGATATCGGTTAGATAATGGAGCGCGTCGGCTTGTAGCGCCGGCGACTCGGTCGCGCGCGCGACGCGCCTCAAGCGCGTAACCAGCAGAGCGCTCACCAAAGTGGCGATCAGCATCGCCACGATCCCGAAGGATGTTGCGGCGATCGAATGTGGGATGATCAGTCGCCGTATCGCTTCGATGATGAGGAAGAGTCCCGAGAGAGTGATGATGCTGGCTTGGAAGAGCCCGGCGAGCGATTCGGCTTTGCCATGCCCGTAAGCGTGATCCTCGTCCGCCGGGCGCGCCGCCGTGCGGACCGCGACGTAATTGATCGCCGAAGCGAAGATGTCCATCGTCGAATCGAGCAATGAGGCCCATACGCTGATCGATCCAGTGAGCCATCCGGTCGCCGTCTTCAGCGCGATCAGAAAAGCGGCGGTGAGAATGGACAGGCGCGCCGCACGGCTTTTGGCCCGCGACTCTTCGGCCAGGGAGAGCGAAGCGTGCTTAGACAGGTTCGCGGCCATGGCTATTCGCCCACATGATAGCAAAAACCGCCGCTTCACTCTTACGTTTCAATGCCCAAAGGCGTCGGGGCACTCGGAGATCTCATCGACGACACGGCTACGGGCCGCGCGGGTCACGATGGCGACGCCAGCGAAGATCAGAAGCATCGCCACCCACGCTCGACGGTTGGGCCATTCTCCGAGCATGAACGGCGAGATGGCGAAAGCGACCAGCGGTTGCAAGTAGATGTAAACGGCAACGCTGCTCGGCGCGACTCGCGCGAGCGCCCAGGAGTTCAAGTAATATGCGCCGACGGTCGGCACAAGCACGATGTAGAGGACGACCAGCCAGATGCTGAGATCGAGCTCGGCGATGCGCATCCCTGCGAGATGATAGATCCCGAACGGCGCCGTGACGAGGTTCGCCAGGAGGAAGATGAGCGCTGTGACGGTCAACGCCCCATAGCGCCGAATGAGATCTTGCGCCAAGACGATATAGGAGCCGTAAAAGATAGTGTTCGCGATGAGGAGCGCGTCGCCCGAGATGGTGTGAGCGGAAAAATCGCTGCGCGTCGGATCGACGAGATAGATGACGCCGACGGCGGCAAGCGCGATGCCGAAAGCTTTGCTCAGCGTGAGCTTCTCCGCGCCGAGGGCGACGCTCGTCAGCAGCGTGAAGATCGGAATGGCCGTGCCGAGCAAAGTGGCGTTGATCGCCGTCGAGCGAGCCAACCCCTCGATGAAAAGTAGCTGGTTGAGAACGATGCCGAAGAGGCTGCAGAGCGCGAGGCGGCCATAATCTTCGCGTCGAATCTGCCTGAGGCGCGATCTGCCGCGTTGGAGCAGCGCGAACATGAGCGCTGCTCCGGCGATGCGCAGGGCGACGAGCGCGACGCCCGGAAATGCTTTCAACGCGAGCTTGCCGAAGACCGGCCACGTGCCGAACATCAGTTGCACGGCGATGAGCGCCAGATGCGGGGCGCTGCGCTGCCATAGCGCGCCCGACGTCCGCTCGCCGACGCGAGGAGTTGATATCCTCGAGTCGGTTGCCTCACTCAAATCCGATCGTGGCATGTATCTATCTCAACGTAGAAGGTGAGGGGCTCGGATCCTCGTTTTGCGATTCGACGGCGCAAAATGAGCGACCGGTCGAGGAGGTGGGGCCGAAGCCCACCTCCGAAGCGTCAGATCAACAAGCGGAGCGGGTTCTCCAGCAGCCTCTTGAAAGTCTGTAAGAATTGGGCGCCGGTGGCCCCGTCGATGATGCGATGATCGCAAGACATCGTGACGCGCATCATCTGACGGATGACGATCTCGCCGTCACGCACGACCGGTTTCGGTTGAGCGGCGCCGACGGCCAAGATGCCGGCTTCGGGCGGATTGATGATCGCCGTGAACTCGTCGATGCCGAACATGCCGAGATTGCTCACCGAAAAGGTCGCGCCCGTGTACTCTTCGGGTTTGAGCTTACGCGCTCGGGCGCGCTCGGCGAGCTCGCGGATCTCGCGGCTGATCGTCCCCAAGCTCTTCAAATTGGCCGCGCGCACAACCGGCGTGATCAGCCCATCTTCGAGCGCAACCGCGACGCCGATGTCGGCTTGCTTGTAGTAGCGAATCGCCCTTTCTTGGAACGAGGCGTTGACCTGCGGGTGCTGCATCAGGGCGGCGGCGGCGACTTTGACGATGATGTCGTTAAGACTGATGTTGAGTTCCGGATCGAGTTCATTGAGCGATCGCCGCAGCTCTATGGCGCGATCCATCTCGATCTCGGTCGTCAGGAAGAAATGCGGGACTGGACCGATCGATGAGGCGAGACGACGCGCGATCGTCCGCCGCATCTCGGTGAGCGGAACCTCTTCATAAGGCGCGGCCTCTGAAGGGATCGGTTGGGCCGGAGCCGCTTCGGCCAAGCGCGGCGCAGCTTGACGACTGGCTTCGATCGCCGCCTCGATATCCCGTTTGATGATGCGCCCGCCTGGGCCGCTGCCCTTCAGGGTGCGCAAATTGATCCCAGCTTCTGCGGCCATGCGGGCAGCGATGGGCGAGACGAAGATCCGTTCAGCGCCGCGCTCGCCATTGCTAGGCGCTTCGGGAGAAGGCGCTTCGCGACGCTCCTCTCGGGCGGCGCGCTCTTCCGCTGCGGGCGCGCTCTGCTTGACCTTCTCTCCGCCGGGACTCTTTTCGACTTCGGTGAGCAGCGCAGAGATATCTTCATCTGCCTCGCCGACGATCGCGATGGGGTGCCCGAGCGGGACCGATTCGCCTTCGTGGACCAAGATCTTGCGTAAAACGCCCGCCGTATTGGCCGTCACTTCCATCGTGGCCTTGTCCGTATCGACTTCGGCGATGGTCTCGCCCGGCGCGATCTGTTCGCCCTCCTTCTTGAGCCAGCGGGCGAGTTGCCCCTCCTCCATCGTCGGGGAGAGTTTCGGCATAACGATCTTCGTGGCCATTCGTTTACCTCAGAGATTAGATTTGTCTTTACGACTCTAAGCGGCGCGAACGCTCATCAAGCCGTATAAGTCACCTCGCGCACGGCGGCGACGATGCGTTGCACATCCGGGATCGCTAAGGCTTCGAGGTTCTTCGCGTATGGCATCGGCGCATCGGCGCCTGAAACGCGCCGCGGCGGAGCGTCCAGATAATCGAACGCGCGCTCGATGATCTCGGCGCTGATCTCCGCGCCGACGCCGCAGAACGGATGAGACTCTTCGGCGATGACGACGCGATTGGTCTTCTTCACCGAGTTGACGATCGTCTCGATGTCAAGCGGGCGAATAGTGCGCGGGTCGATCACTTCACATGAGATGCCCTCTTTTTCCAGTTCTTCGGCGGCCCGCAGCGCGACCGGCACCATCAGCGAACGCGCGACGATCGTCACATCGGTCCCTTCGCGTTTGATGTCGGCGACGCCGAGCGGAATGATGAAATCCTCATCTTCGGGCACTTCACCCTTCATCCCATACATCCGCTCCTGTTCCATGAAGATGACCGGATCGTCATCGCGGATGGCGCTTTTGAGCAGGCCCTTGGCATCGGCGGGCGTCGAAGGCATGACGACCTTCAACCCAGGGAAATGGGCGTACCACGATTCGAGCGCCTGCGAGTGCTGCGATGAGACTTGGTAGGCGGAACCGTTCGGGCCGCGAAAGACGATGGGGATCTTAAACTGGCCGCCCGACATGTAGAGCATCTTAGCGGCGGAATTGATGATCTGATCGGTCGCTAGTATGGAGAAATTAAAGGTCATGAACTCGATGACCGGACGCAAGCCGACCATCGCCGCGCCGACGCCGAGACCGGCAAAGCCCAGTTCGCTGATAGGCGTATCGATCACACGTTTAGGGCCGAATTCGGCGAGCAGTCCGCGCGAGACCTTGTAGGCTCCTTCATAAGCGCCGACCTCTTCGCCCATCAGAAAGACGCTTTCATCACGACGCATCTCTTCGCGCAAAGCTTGATTCAAAGCTTCGCGCATGGTGATCAAAGGCATTCTCTGAAAAACCTCCTTCGGGAAGGCGCGCGGTTCCGACCGCTGAACCGGGCCTCTATGATTTGATCGGGTTAGCGTAAACGTCCGTATACAGTTCTTCGGGCGCGGGAAGAGGGCTCTCTTCGGCAAAGCGCACGGCGCGTTCGATCTCTTCATGCACGCGCTGCTCGATCTGCTTCATCGTCTCATCGTCGAGCAGCCCCTTTTCGCGCATGCTGGCGCTCAGGAGTTTGATCGGATCGCGCTGTTGGTATCGCTCTATCTCGGCGCGCGTGCGATAATTGCCGGGATCGGACATCGAGTGGCCCATGTAGCGATAGGTGCGCACTTCAAGCAGGGTGGGCAGCGATTCCGTGCGCGCGCGTTCGACGGCGCGCAGCGTCGCCTCGCGCACGGCCAGCACATCCATCCCATCGACGAATTCCGAGGCCATCCCGTAAGCGCAAGCCTTCCGCGCGATATCCTGTAAAGACATCGCGCGGGCGAGCGATGTCCCCATGCCGTACTGGTTGTTCTCGCAGATGTAAACGCACGGGAGCTTCCACAGTTGCGCCATGTTCAACGACTCATTGAATGAGCCTTGATTGACCGCCGCTTCGCCGAAGAAGCAGAGCGTCACCTTGTCTTCGTTGCGATATTTGGTCGCAAACGCGATGCCCGTAGCCAGGGGGATCTGACCGCCGACGATGGCGTGGCCGCCGAGGAAGTTGACGCTCGCATCGAATAGATGCATCGAGCCGCCTTTGCCCGCCGAGCAACCTCCGGCTTTGCCGTAAAGCTCGGCCATGATCTCTTCTGCCGACATGCCCTTAGCGAGCGCGTGCCCGTGGTCGCGGTAGCTGGTGATGACGTAATCGTCCGGACGAATGGCGGAGATGGCTCCGACGGCGACAGCTTCTTGACCGATGTAGAGATGGCAAAAACCGCCGATCTTCCCGAGACTATATGCCTCGGCGGCTTTCTCCTCGAACCGCCGGATCAGGACCATTTGATAGAGAAGATGGAGTAGAAGCTCTCTATCCGTCGCTTCGATACGCCCTTTTTGATCCTCTTTGCGCTGCTCGTGCTCCGCGTGCAATTCTTCCGCAGTCAGTAGATCGGACGCCTCTTGTTCGGTAACCGCCGTCGTCGCTACGCTCGAGGTCACCTCATCCGCTTGTTGACGTGAGTTGGATGGTTTCCTGCTGCTCATCTCGATTTTCCGTCTCTGCTTAGCTAGGCGGAAGCCCTGGGGCTTCAAACGTTCGTTAAGACTGTGCCAAGGTGGCCGAACGAAGATTATACGCAAGCTTGCGGTTTAGCGCAAAAAGGGGGTATGTGGCCGCTCGTCAAACGCCGCTGCGGTCGCGAAAAAAAGCGGCGCACGCGCGCGCGTGCGCCGTCGAGGGTTGACGGAGGTCGAATCCTCAGCGAAGGGCGTCGAGCGAGGCCAAAGAGCCGGTGCTGATGGTGTCGGGCGATAGCTTGCGCGCGTGTTTGTCCCGCTGCATGTGGCGATGGGCCGCTTCTAAGAGTTCTTCGGTCGTCTCGCCATCATCGGGGAAGCAGGCGATGCCGATGCTCAAACCTATTTGCAACGTGCGCCCGGTGCGGACCGAAAAGCGATGTGTTTCGACCGCCGAACGAACCCGTTCCGCGACCGCCGCCGCCACATCGCGCGAAGCCATCGGCATCAAAGCGACGAATTCATCGCCCGCAAAGCGCGCCAGCACGTCCATCTGGCGAAGCTGCTTTTTGACGATCTCGGCGACGTTGGCAAGCAATCGGTCGCCTAGACCATGCCCGTGCGCTTCGTTCACCCGCCTGAAGTCATCTAGATCCATGCTGATGACGGTCAACGGTTCGCGCCCCAAGCGCTTCGATTCGGCGATCCGCTGCTCGAGCAACAGACGGAACGCGCGCGCGTTCGGTAGATCGGTCAGCGGATCGGTCAGCGCGCTCTCGCGCGTCTTCTCGAAAGTCAGTGCGTTGTTCAGCGCGACGGAAGCGTGCTGCGCGACCGATTCGAGCAGGCGCACGTGCTCTGCCGTGTATGACGAGCGCGCCATCGAATAGAGCGTGATCGCGCCGAAACTCCCGTTCTCGCGCACTAACGGGGTCGCGAGCACGCAGCGAATCGAACGCACGATCTCTTCGGGCAAGCCGACGAGATCGAGTTCGGGCGGCGTGTTGCATAGCGACCGCGCGTTGGCGATCACCCATCCCGTGATCCCTTCACCGATGCGCACGCGGCGCTGCGAAAAGGCGTCGGCGTGATCACCCGCCGCGTAGATGGCTGAAGCTCTGTTGGTCCGCTCATCGACGATGTAGATGACGCACGTATCGAAGGGGAGGATGGCGCGCAACTTGCTCGTGATGATGGTCGCCGTATCGTGCAGGCTGAGCGAAGAGCCGATGGTTTGCGCGATCTCATGAAGCGCGAGGACCTCGCGTTGCGCTTCGGCGATCGAACGGAAGGCCGCATCCGTCTCGCGCGAGCCGAGTTCTCCTGTCGCTAGGCCAGCATCCGGAAGCGCGTTCGTCATCGGCACGGGCGATGGTTCGGAAACCTGCTCCTGAATGTCCTGTGCCGCGATCAGCCGATCGAACTCCTCAACGTGCGAGATGAACGCCTCGACGATGCGCGGATCGAAAGATGTGCCCGAGAGACGGCGCAACAGGGCCAACGACTCATCGCGCGTCATGCCGCGACGGTATGGACGATCGCAGCGCGTCGCATCGTAGAAATCGACCACCGCGATGATGCGCGCGACGAGCGGAATCTCCTCTCCTTTCAACCCCTTCGGATAACCCGTGCCGTCCCACTTCTCGTGGTGGTAGCGGACCACATCTTCGACCGGATAGGGGAAACCGACGCGCCGCACGATGTCGGCCCCGACGACCGTGTGGATCTTCATCTTCTCGAACTCCGCCGCCGTCAGTTTCCCAGGCTTGTTCAATATGTACTCCGGAACCGCGAGCTTGCCGATGTCGTGAAGAAGCGCTCCCGCTTCGAGCGCGCGCAGCTCGGCTTCGGACACGCCGAGTATGCGCCCGAGCTCCATCGCGTAGATCTGCGTGCGCCGAACATGGCCGTGCGTCGTCTGATCCTTGGCGTCGATCGCGATGGCGAGCGATTCAACAGCATTCATGTGCAGTTGAGCGATCTCTTGCAGATGCCGACGCTTCTCCGCTTCCGCCCGTTGTATTTGCGCGATGCGCTGCGCGTTCAAACGGTTGAGCAAATAGACGAGCGCGATGATCAGCAACCCGATCAGCAAGAACGCGAGATCGCCGCTGCGCCACGTCACGTGAAAGAGAATCGCCGCCGCCGCTCCGGCCATCTGCGTGAGAAACCCCCAAAGCAAAGCCTCGCGCGAGAGCGCCGCAACGGACGATGCTTCAAGATAATCGAAAACTAGAATCGTCGCCGTAAAGAGCCCGTATTGCACGAAGGCCATGACGGAGAGCAGCAACAACATCAGGTTGAGAGAGGGCGTCGTCGCTTCGAAGAGGGGACTCGACGTGAAACCTATCAGAAGCTCGAAGAGCGAAGCGGCAACGTAGGTCGAAATGGTGCTCGCCGCAGTCAGCAGGATGAGACGCTCGCGATGCCGCGGTCGAGTCGAAAGGAGACCGTCGAGAGAGGAGAGAAGAGAGGCCGCCCCCGCCCCTTCGAGTATGGCGGCGAAGAAGATAAATGCGCTGGCGATCGATCGCTCGCTTTGCTCTTCGCCCTCCTGAGCCTCCTCGCGCGTGGAGGTGATCCTAAATTGAGTCGCAATCGCCGTCAGGATGAGCAGCGCGCTGAGCCACTTGAACCGTTCAGGCGACAGCGAACGCGAGATGTCACGCGCCGAGGCGGCCAGACAGAGAACGGCGAGGAGGGTGATGGAGACGACGAGGATGATCTTCGACCAGTTGCGTTTGAGCATCTTAAAGCGCGAAGGGCCGCCGAGGGAGACGCGAACCGAATTTTAAAGAGCTCGACCTTCGATGAGTTTGAAATATGCCAAACATTGTTTGGCAAGGGCAAGATAACCCCTTTTCGTTCATCCGTCAAGGGGCTTCTCCGCAGCTTGCGCTCGGGATCGCGGGACCAGTGCCGTTTTCTCTCCGGGCAGGCTTTGGTATCCTTCTGTGGCGATGACCGTCGCTTTATGGCAGCGCGCCGATGGGGGCGCTCTCTTCTACGACGTCTGCATTATCGGCGCTGGCATCACCGGCGTGAGCCTCGCTTGGTGGCTGCGGCGCCGCAGCCCGACTTTGCGCATCGCGCTGATAGAGGCGCGGACGCTCGGGGCGGGGGCTTCGGGGCGAAACGCCGGAATGGTTCTGGCCGGGCTGGCCGATCACTACGATCGGATGATTGAGCTTTACGGGCGCGAGCGAGCGCAATCTATCTGGTTTGCGACGCTGATGCATCAACGCTGGTTATGTGAATTCGTCGCGGAGACGGGCACCGATGTCGAATTGGAAAAATGTGGGAGTTGGCGCGTGGCGTTCGCGCCGGATGAGCGCGAGCATCTGGAGAGATCCTTCGTCTTACTTCGCGAGGATGGCTTTGAAGCTGAGTTCTCATCGCGCGATCCGCTCTCCATTGGATTCCATGGCGCGCTCGGGATAAGGGGCGACATGGGGATCCATCCGCTCAAGCTCGTGCGCGCTCTGTGGCAGGCTTCCGGCGCGGAACTTTTTGAAAACTGCGAGGCGGAGCGGATCGATCCCGAGGCGAATTCGGTCCGCATACGTTCGCGTTGCGCGGAGTTCATCGCTTCACGTGTCTTCATCGCGCTCAACGCCTATGCTCCTTTCTTCCATCCCCATTTTCGCCCCCTCGTCGCTCCGCAGCGTGGGCAGATCCTTGTGACGGAGCCCCTTCGGCGATTTCTGGATCGTCTCGTCTACGCGCATTATGGCTACATCTATTTCCGGCAATTACGCGATGGGCGTCTGCTGCTCGGCGGCTTTCGTCATCTCTTTGCAGGGCAAGAGCAAACGTCTGTCGATGAGGTGACGCCCGAGGTGCAAGGGGCGTTGGAGAGTTTCCTGCGCGAGAAGTTGGCGGTCGAGGCGCGCATCGAAGCCCGTTGGGCAGGCGCGATGGGGTTCTCGCCGGATGGTTTGCCGATCATCGGCGTCGGTCCAGAGTCCGACCGCGTCATCTATGCGCTCGGTTTTACTGGTCACGGTTTCGGGCTGGCTTTGGAGGTGGCTCGCCGTGCCGTCCTTTTGAGCGAGACGGGGGAGGCGGATCATCTCTTCGGGAGCGAGCGGTTCGGCGCGCGCGTGGACCAGGGCCGCGCTTAGGGGGAAAGAAAATCGTTCGGAAAGCGCGTTCGGGGCTTGACGAACAGCGAAAAATCGTGTATTCCCCGCATCTTGTGTTACACTTCGCCTGCGGGAGATCTCCTTGCAGGTCGTAGCACAAGCTTCGCTCGCTCCGCCGGGACGTGAAGTTCCAAGCCTCGCTCTGGCTTTCAAACAGGAGCGTGCGAGCGCGGAGTGTGCGACCTGTCAAAAAGGCAGGTTCAACAGTGGTTCGTCGTGCGGCGGACCACTCGCTTCAGTCTGGGCTTCGCTCTGGCGCTGGGCGCGATATGGGCGCGAGCGAACGCTCTGGTCGGAAAACCCTTCGGGTTGTTGACGGGCTCGCTGTTACGCGCCGCAGGAGTCCGTGCACGACTCGAATAACTACTTCAAACCCTGAATCAAGGGCGACAGGAGGAAACTAGATGCGACGAACTTTGGCTCTTCTGGCTTTGTTGACGGCTACGGTCGTCTGGGCTGGGTGCCCCGGACCGGAGAACGCGAACAACGCGAACGCTAATGTTGGGCTGACGAACGCGAACGCTGGCTACACCTATAACGCCAACGTGAGCACTTACAACGCCAACGTGAGCCTCAACGAGAACCTGGGGATGGGTAACATGAATGTTAACGCGGGCGTCTCTAACCGGAATGCGGGCGCTAATGCCAACGTTGTGAACCGTAACGCTGGCACCACCAATCGTAACATGGGAACGAATGCGAACCGCACTCCGTAGTGCCCGCGCGGAAAGCCGATAAACGAGCGAGGCGCGCTTGTGTTATGGCGCGCCTTTCGTTTTTCGGTGGGGGCAGCGAAGCTTGATCTTCAGGCCAACTGCTGGGCCAGCTCATCCGCAGAGGTGACCGGCTCGCGGCAGACGCGGTTCTGGCAGACGTAAGCGGTCGGACGCCCTTCGCGCATCGCGCGCCCATCGAGTAACGGAAGGAGTTTGCGCGCCCTCTCATCTTCGCCGAAGGACTGGACCAGCACTCTGTTCGGTAAGAAGGGCCGCCACGCCTTGCGCCTTAGCTCGCGCCCGGCCTCTTTCGTCGGAGCGATGATGACGATCTCCACTGGGTCGGAAAGGTAAAGGTCGAGCGCGCTGAGCGCGCCGCCGAAGGCCGAAGGATAGCTCAGCATCGCATCGCGCAAAAGGCGCAAGATGGAGACGGCGTAACGGTTGAACTCTTCTCGTCCGGTCAATCGCGCGAGTCGCAGAAAGAGTTCGGCGGCGACGGAATTGCCCGATGGCGTGGCATTATCGAAGAAATCTTTGGGGCGGACGATCAGATCGTCGCGATTGCGACCTGCATAGAAGAAGCCGCCCTGTTCCTCGTCCCAGAACTCCTCGATCATTCGCTCGCTAAGCGCGAGCGCTTCTTCGAGCCATTCGAGCGTGCCCGTCGCCTCGTGGAGCGCAAGTAGACCGCGCGCCAAAAAGGCGTAATCATCCAAGTAGCCATCGAAGAGCGCGCGTCCGTCTTTGTAAACGTGATAGAGATGGCCATCATGGCGCGCGTGTTCGAGCAGGAAGCGCGCGTTGCGCTCGGCTATTTCGCGGTAATCGTCGCGATCCAAGATGGCCGCGGCTTCGGCGAAGCTCTGGAGCATCAGACCGTTCCACGATGTCAGTATCTTCTCGTCGCGCCCGGGTCTCGGGCGGCGTTCGCGCGCGACGAATAGTCTCCGCCTCGCATTTTCGATGATCCTTTGCGCCTCTTCGAGCGAGAGGTGAAAGTCGTCGGCGAGCGCTTCGATCGGACGCGCGATGTGCAGGACGTTGCGCCCCTCGAAGTTCCCGGTTTCGGTGATGCCGAAGTGAGCGCAGACGATCTCCGCTTCGCCGGGCTCGAAAAGTTCGAAGATCTCCTTTCTGGTCCAGACGAAGAACTTGCCCTCTTCGCCTTCTGAATCGGCGTCTTGGGTTGAGTAAAATCCGCCGCTTTCGTCGCGCATCTCACGCACGACCCAATCGAGCGTCTCTTCACAGATGCGACGGAAGAGGATTTCACCCGTCACTTGGTAGACGTGAAGGTAGAGAAGCGAGAGGAGGGCGTTGTCGTAAAGCATCTTCTCGAAATGCGGCACCAGCCAGCGCTCATCCGTCGAATAGCGGTGAAAGCCTCCGCCGAGTTGGTCGTAGATGCCGCCTTCGGCCATTCGGCGGCAGGTGAAAGTGACCATCTCGAGCGCCGCGCTTCGTCTGGTCCGGTGGTAGAAGCGGAGGAGGAATTCCATATTCATCGCGGCGGGGAATTTCGGCGCGCGTCCCCAACCGCCGTAGACTTGATCGAAAGACCGGGACAAGCTCGCGTAGGCGCGTTCGAGGATCTCTGTCGAAAGAAGCTCCGACGATGCTTGCGTGACGTTCATGCGACGGAGCGCCGAAAGGACGCTCCAGGCGGACCGCTTTATGCCCTCGGGATCGTTGCGGTAGGCTTCGGCGACGGCGAGCAGCACGCGCCGAAAGCTAGGCATGCCGTAGCGGTCTTCCGGCGGAAAGTAGGTGCCGCCGTAAAATGGCACAAGGTCTGGCGTGAGGAAGACCGTCAGCGGCCAACCGCCGTGCCCGGTCATCATCTGCACCGCGTTCATGTAGATCTGGTCAAGATCGGGGCGCTCTTCGCGGTCCACCTTGATATTGATGAAATTCTCGTTCATCAAGCGCGCGATCTCTTCCGAGGCGAAAGATTCGCGCTCCATCACGTGGCACCAATGGCAAGCCGAGTACCCGATGCTCAGCAGGATGGGTTTGTTCTCTCGGCGCGCCCGTTCGATGGCTTCTTCGCCCCACGGGTACCAATCGACGGGGTTGTGCGCGTGCTGGCGCAAGTAAGGGCTCGTCTCGTTGATGAGCCGGTTCGTGTATCGTGGCTCATTCGCTCTCGCTTCTTGATTCATGGGTGTCATTTCAAAGTCATTCTAACAGCTTCGCGCGGAAGTTGCAGCGCCGCGAATTCACGTTGCCCTTGCTGACCCTCGATTCGGGACGTCATCTGCTGAGCGCCTCTTCCTGTGCCGGATTCGCCCGGGCCGCAGTTTCAGTGGCGAACAGAACCTTCAGCAGCGGCGGAGCGACGAGCGTCGTCACCACCGACATGAAGAGCACGACGCCGTAAACCTCTTGGCCGATAACGCCGAGTTGCAGTCCGATCAATGCGACGACGATGCCAACCTCTCCGCGCGGAGCCATGCCGACGCCGATCTGCGCGATGCGTCGCCACCCCATGCCCCAAGCGCCCGCGCCGCACCCGACGAGCTTGGTCAGCAGGGCGAGAAGCGTGACGAGGAGCGCAAAAGCGATGACGCGCGCGTTGTTGAAGACGCTCAAGTCAAGCTGTAGCCCGATGTTGACGAGGAAGAAGGGGACGAAGAATTCCGTGACGCCGCGCGTTTGTTCATGTACGTCATGGGCGCCTTCGATCGCTTCGGCAAGCGCCATCCCGGCTAGAAAAGCGCCGATGATCGCGGCGATGCCGATCTTCGCGGCGGCGGCTGAAAGGCCCAAGCAGATGATCAGCGAGGCGATGAAGAGCGAGTGTTCGATGCGCAGGCGGGCAAGCCGCGGGGTCAGGCGGTTCAAGGCGGGCGCGCCGACGAAGGCGACAAAAGCGGTGAAGGCGATCGCCGCAAACGCCGTGAGCCCGAGTTCCAATATCTTGATCTCTCCGGCTGCGACGCTCGAGACGACGGCGAGAACGAGAAGACCAAGGATGTCATCGATCACCGCAGCGCCGAGGATGATCCGGCTGACCGGTGTGTCGAGGAGGTTCATCAGCGAGAGCACGCGCGCCGTGATCCCGACCGAGGTGGCGACCATCGCGGTGCCGAGAAAGAGCGCGCTCGTATCCCCTCCGCCCCAGGCGCGCATGAGCGCCCAGCCTCCGATGAACGGGACGATGACGCCGAGCGTTGCGACGAGCGCCGCGCGTTTGCCGACGCCGAAGATGGCGCTCGGCTTGGTCTCGAGTCCAACGCTGAAGAGCAAGAAGATGACCCCGAGTTCGGCGAGCGCGTCGATCAAGGGAGATGGCGCAACCAACCGCAGCATGCTTGGGCCGATGATGATGCCCGCCAAGATCTCTCCGACGACCGCCGGTTGGCGGAGCCTTTCGAAGATCTCTGCCGTCAATTTGGCGGCGACGAGCGTGACAAGAAGCGTCACAAGCGCTCCCGTCTCCGCGCTCGCCGCGAGAGGAACGGAGAACATAAATCTTCCCTCCGATCGGGCGAGAAGCGCATCGCGCAAGCCATGAGCTTAGCAGGCGAGGCGTGAGATGCGAAAGCGTAGAGGGAGAAAAGCAGGAGATGGGGCGTTCTATCCGCATGAAGGTTGAGCGAATGGGTAATGTTCTCAATTTAAACAAAGGACTTGACTTGAAACCTGATCTCATCGTACACTGCAGATGTTGCTGGCCAACCGAATAGCTTTTCGATGCGCCTCAAGCGTTCCCGTTCGGCGAAACGCTCGGCGCAGTTGTGTATGAGGCTCACAAGGGCTTGAGGATCGTTGAGTTTCTCCGAGCTTGACGGCTTCTTCGAGCGCCCGACTGTCGCCTTCTTCCTAAGCTCTTAATTTTAATAATTTTAAAATTTTGCGCGTTCGGTTTTAGAGGCTTTGCCATCATGGTTTCCCGGTTTTCGAGATCTTCGGTTTTACCGTGCGGAAATTGCGCCTCTGATTCGCTGGCACCGGTAGAGATGGAGGAGTGAAGATGTTCGACGTTCTAGTCGAATCCGGTTCGCATAAGGAAGATCTCCAACGCAAAGGATCGTTCCTGTTGGGGACGGCGATCATTTATGGTCTATTGATCTTGGGCTTCTTCGTGCTGAGCATCTACCTGTATGAAGCGCGGTTAGACGCCCAGAACCTAGAGCTTGTGGCGCTGGTCGCCCCTGTCCCCGTGCAGCAGCAACCGGAGCAGCAACAGCAACAAGAGCAGCCCAAGCAGACCACCACTCAGCAGCAGGTGGCGACGCGCACCGAGTTGATCGCGAGCACTCTTGACCCGACGAAGGTTCCCGAGAAGCCTTCGACGGTGGCAAGCAAGGTGCCGCCCGTGCCGCCGAACATGCCCGTCGCTTTAGGCAAGACGAATACCGATCCGGTAGGGCCGAGCGGTCCGGTCGGCCCGCCCGGAGTGGTCGGCGTGGTCGGCGGGACTGGGACCGGGTCGCGCGTGGTTAACGTCGAGGAACCGCCGCCGCCGCCAGCTCCAACGCCGACGCCGAAGAAGATCATCCAATCGGGCGGCGTGCTGAACGGCAAGGCCATCAGTTTGCCGCAGCCCGTTTATCCGCCGATGGCCAAAGCGGCGCGCGTCTCCGGCACGGTCAACGTGCAGGTGCTCGTTGATGAAACGGGGAAGGTCATCTCGGCGACTGCGGTGAGCGGGCATCCGTTGCTCCGTCAGGCTGCAGTGCAAGCCGCATATCGCGCGCGATTTACACCGACGCTCCTTTCCGGGCAGCCGGTGAAAGTGCAGGGGATCATCACCTATAACTTCGTGCTCTAAAGTTTCGGGGCGGACCGTGTCCGCCCCGCAGCAATCTTGCAGGATCATATAAAACCTCTGGAGGGTCTTTACCGTGACGATGTTCGTGAACCTATTAGGAACCAAGGCTTTCGGTCTCCTCCTCCTGTTGCAGGAAGGGCAGGAGCTGAGCTCGCAATTTACCATCACCGAGATGTTGAAACACCTCGGCTGGGTGGCGCTGACCGTCGTCTGCATCCTGTTGCTGATGTCAGTCTACTCGATCGCCATCATGGTCGAGCGTTACCTGACCTACTCGGCGGCGAAGAAGCAATCGCGTGAATTCGCCCCGCGGGTCGCGCAAGCGCTCAAGAATGACCGCATTGATGAGGCCATCAAGATCAGCGACAAACACAAGAAATCGCATCTGGCGATGGTCGTCAGCGCCGGGCTGCAGGAGTTCCGCGCGCATGAGAACTCGTCCGAGTTGTCCGGCGATGAGATCGAGGCTTCGAAGCGTGCGCTGCAACGCGCCATCGCCATCAAGACCAACGAGTTCAAGCGTGGCCTGTCAGGCTTGGCGACCATCGGTTCGACGGCGCCCTTCGTCGGCCTGTTCGGCACGGTCTTCGGCATCATCAACGCCTTCCAAGGCATGAAGCAGGCCGAATCGGCTGGTATCGCGGCGGTGGCTGGCGGCATCGCCGAGGCCCTGTTCACGACAGCGCTCGGGTTGGCCGTGGCTGTGCCGGCTGTCTGGATGTTCAACTATTTTACGGGCAAGGTCGATGGCTTCATCGTCGAGATGGACAACTCGGCTTCGGAGTTGATCGACTACTTCATCAAGAATCGCACGAAACAACTGAAGGCTTAACCTCGTCGGAGATTCGGCGCCCTGGTGCGATCGCGCTCATTCTGGCGCGACCGGTTCCGAGTGTGATCGCATTGGGCGCCTCATGGAGAGCGGCTTATGGGAATGCAAGCAGGTAGCAGCGGCGGTCTACAATCCGAGATCAACGTCACGCCGATGGTCGATATCATGCTCGTGATCCTGATCATCTTCATGGTGATCACGCCCTTCTTGCAGCAGGGGATCACCGTCGCCATCCCGCGTGACATGAACAACCCGGAAGTGGATCCGGCGATCATCAAAGAATCTTCGGTCGTCATCTCGATCCCCGAAGATAATCAGTTCTACATCGGCAAAGAGCGGATCGATAAGGATTCGCTGAAGAGCGAGATCGAGAATCGGATGCGGGATAAGCAAGGCGACGAACGCATCGTCTACATCAAGAGCGGAGTTGGCGTCAGTTATGGGAATGTCGTCGAGGTGATCAACCTGATACGCCAAGCCGGGGTGGACCAGATCGGTCTCGTCGCCGATAGGAAGAAGAAGGGCCAAGGCGGCGGCGCGACTGAGGCCGCCAAGCAATGAAGTCTCGCGTGAAAGGAGATTGAGCCTATGGCAATGGGCAGTGGCACGAAGGCCGAACCATACATCAACGTCACTCCATTCATCGATATCCTTCTGGTGCTTCTGATCATCTTCATGGTGATCACGCCGATGAAGCCGAGCCGGTTCAAGGCGCTCGTCCCGCAGGAGCCGAACCCCAACCAGAAGGACATCAAACCGAACCCGCTCACGCTCGTCGTCTCGATCGACAAAGATATGAAGCTTAAGCTGAACACGGAGGATATGGGGACGATCTACGATACGAGCAAGTTGAGCACCACGCTCGCCCAGCTCTTCGAGAAGCGGCGTCAGGAGCGTGCCTACCGATACGGGATGGAGAACCGCACCGATCTACCTGAAGAGGAGCGCATCGAGAAGACGGTCTTCATCAAGGCTCCGCGTTCGATCAAATACGGCGAAGTCGTCAAGGTGATAGATGCGGTCAAGGGAGCGGGAGCCAACCCGATCGGGTTACAGATCGATGATCTAGCGCAGTGAGGCTAACCTGAAATTTGAGTCACGAGGATCAGAGAGAACCATGAGAGCTTTCTTCGTCAGGCTGGGGGTGGCGTTGATCGCCGCCTGTTGCGTCTCGGGCTGCAGCGTCATCAATCGCATTCGCGCCAAGAACGAGATCAATGAAGGCGCGCGCGCCTATCACGAACGAAAGTACGCCGAGGCGCAGCAGCATTTCGAACGCGCGCTCGAACTCGATCCCGAGCAGAAGAACGCGCAGTTCTTCATCGCGCGGGCGATCCACGCGCAGTACAAGCCCGGCGTGGATACGCCGGAGAACATCGCCAAGGCGGAAGCGGCGATCGAGGCTTACAAGAAAGTGCTCGAGCATGATCCGAATAACGACGAAGCTTATAACGCCGTCGCTTATCTATATGGCGCCATCAAACAGGATGATAAACAGCGCGATTGGATCATGCAGCGGGCCAATCTTCAGACCATTCCGCCCGAAAAGCGCGCCGAAGCCTACACCGTCTTGGCGAGCAAAGAGTGGCAATGCTCTTATACCATCACCGAACAGCAAGAGAACAAGCAGACCGTGATGAAGGATGGCAAGGCCATCATTCAGTATAAGAAGCCGAAGAATCAAGCCGATTTCGATCAAGCCTTGAGGTGTGCCACGCACGGGCTCGAACTTATCAACAAGGCGATCGAGCTTAATCCGAACAGCGAATCGGCCTGGTCCTACAAGACCAATCTGTTGCTCGAGATGGTTAAACTGGCTGAGATGGAGGGCAACGCCGAAAAGCGCGCGCAGTATGACAAGCAGTACAAGGAAGCGCAGGAGATGACGCTCAAACTGAGCGAAGAGGCGCGGCGGCGGCGGGAGGCGGAAGCGAAAAAATCGCCCGCCCAGAAAGCGAGTTGAAGCCCAATTGGCGTCGTCAAAGCCGATAGGTGGGGCTCGACTTTCAGGTTGAGCCTCACCTATCATTGTTTTGGGAAGAGGTCGAGACCCTTCGACCTTTGTCCGCTATGATCCGCATCGGGGATGTCATCGAGAAGGTTCGGCAGAACCATCCGCAGGCCGACTTGGATCTCCTACGTCGCGCGTATTTCTTCTCTGCGCGCCATCATCAGGGACAAGTGCGCGCTTCGGGCGAGCCGTATCTCACTCACCCGCTCGAAGTCGCCAACATCCTCGCCGAGATGCGCCTCGATGAGGTCTCGGTGGCGACGGGGCTTCTGCACGATGTCGTCGAAGATACGTTGGTCGATCTCGAGACGATCCGGCAGTATTTCGGCGATGAGATCGCGCATCTGGTCGATGGCGTGACGAAGATCGCGCAGATCAGTCACGCCTCGCGCGAAGAGCGCCAGGCCGAAAACGTGCGCAAGATGTTGCTCGCGATGGTCGATGACGTGCGCGTCGTGCTCGTCAAACTCGCCGACCGCTTGCACAACATGCGCACGCTGCACCATCTTCCGGTCGAGAAGCAGAGGCGGATCGCGCAAGAGACGCTCGACATCTACGCCCCGATCGCGCACCGGCTCGGGATGGGCCGCTTGCGTGGCGAACTCGAGGATTTGGCCTTCAAGCATCTTTATCCCGAAGAGTATCGGGCCTTGGCCGAACAGTTGGAGAAGCGCCGACCGGAACATGAAGCCTTCCTGAATCAGGTCAGAGCGCGCATCGAGGAGAAGCTGCGTGAGGCGGAGATCCCGTTCGTGCGCGTCGAGGGGCGCGTCAAACGTCTCTATTCGATCTGGAAGAAATTGAAGCGGCAGCACATCGAACTCGATCAAGTCTACGATCTCGTCGCTGCGCGCATCATCACGCCGGGCAACGAGATCCGCCACTGCTACGCGGCGCTCGGCGTGATCCACCACACCTGGCATCCAATCCCGGGGCGGATCAAGGACTGGATCGCCACGCCGCGCGACAACCTCTACCAATCGCTCCATACTTCGGTCATCGGCAATGAGGGGCAGCCGTTTGAGGTCCAGATCAGGACCGAGGAGATGCACCGGATCGCCGAAGAGGGCGTCGCCGCGCACTGGAAATACAAGGAAGGGAAGCGCGGCACGCATGAAGATGATGCCGCTTTTCAGTGGCTGCGCTCGCTCATCGAGTGGACGCAGGAGGTGAAGGATTCGCGCGATTTCCTCGAATCGCTCAAACTCGATCTCTACCCGAAAGATGTCTATGCTTTTACGCCTAAGGGGAAGGTGATCCAACTCCCGCGCGGCGCGACACCGGTCGACTTCGCCTATGCCATCCACTCCGAGGTGGGCCACACTTGTACCGGAGCGCGCATCAACGGGCGCATGGTCCCATTGCGGACGCAGATCCAAAACGGCGACGTGGTCGAGATCATCACTTCGCCTAATGCCCATCCGAGTCGCGATTGGTTGAATTTTGTGGTCACTTCGCGCGCGCGCAGCCGCATCCGTCACTGGGTGGCCGAGCAGCAACGCGCCGAATCGATCGAGCTCGGGAGAAAACTTCTGGAGAAAGAGGCGGCGCGCTTCCAACTTTCAGCCAAGAAGATGTTGAACGATGCGAGCGGCGAGTTGAAGCGCGTCGCCAGCGAGTACGGCTACGGTCGTATCGAAGACCTTTTGGCGGCGATCGGTTACGGCAAGCTCATACCGCGCAACGTCATCGCTAAGTACCTCGGCCCGGAGAGGTTCGCCGAGCTGGAGCAGAAGAAGGAGTCGAAGTTGCGGACGAGCGTGCGCGAAGGCGTCCAGGCGGTCAAACGGCTGATGCGCGTCGGCGATGACGCCATCGTCGTGCGTGGCGTGGATGATCTGCTGATCACCCGAGCGCGTTGTTGCAACCCGATCTACGGCGAAGAGATCATCGGTTACGTGACGCGCGGCAAAGGCGTCACAGTGCACGCGCGCCATTGCCGCAACGTGCAGCAGCTGATGGCCAATCCCGAGCGGATCGTCGAAGTCGAGTGGGCCGGTCAGGTCAACGCCGCCGTCTATCCGGTCAAATTGTTGGCCATCACCGAGAATCGGACGGGGATGTTGGCCGGGATCACGAGTGCGATCTCCGACATCAAGACGAGCATCCGCGATGCGCGCGCGACCGTTTCGGCGGACAACCGCGGTTATATCGAGGTGACCGTCGAGGTCTTCGATTTGAAGCATCTGGACCGGGTGATCCGCTCGATCCGCAGCGTCCCGGGCGTCATCGATGTCGAGCGCGTAAACGGAGCGGGTTGATTTGGCGCGCGGTGGAGCTTCTGCTAAAATCCGCAGCTTAAAATTTCGGGCATCGAAGATGGGAAGAGAGAGAATCGACACGGAGCGTGCGCCGCAGGCCATCGGGCCGTATTCGCAAGCCATCGTCAGCGGCGAGTGGATCTTCACTTCGGGGCAGATCCCGCTCGATCCGCAAACGGGCGAGATGGTCGAGGGCGACGTGCGAGCGCAAACCGAACGGGTGCTGCTCAATCTGGAAGCGATCCTCGAAGCCGCTGGCGCGAGCTTGCGAGATGTCGTCAAGACGACCGTCTATCTGGCCGATCTGAATGATTTCAGCGCGATGAACGAAGTTTACGCGCGCTTCTTCACTGATCCGCCAGCGCGCTCGACCGTGCAGGTGGCGCGCTTGCCGCGCGATGCGCGCGTTGAGATCGAAGCGGTGGCCAAACGATCGCTCTAGAAGTCGCCTCAAAGATGGCAGAAGCTGAAGGGGATCGAGCCGAAAAAGGTACCTATGAGATCGCTTCTAGGCAGCTTTGGCGACCTTGCCCGCTTTGATGCAGCGCGTGCAGACGCGCATCCGTCGCGTGCCGCCCTGCGGCAAAGCGACGCGCACCGCTTGCAGATTGGGTTCGAACCGACGTTTCGTGCGATTGCCGGCCTTGGAGACGTTGTGCCCGAATTGCGGCCCTTTGCCGCAGACTGCGCATCTTTTCGCCATAAGGATTGCCTCCGTATAGGATGAAATGAAATTCAAACTTATAGCAGACAGATTCAATCTCGGTCAAGGTAAGGTTTCCGAGCGGTTCGAGACTTCTAACTGAGAGGAAGAGGATCAAAGTGCGTAGCTTGAGGATCGGGATCTCGATTTTCGTCGCTTTCTTATCATTCGGGTTGATCTCTTGCAACCGTCAAAGCGCTCATGTCGCTGATGGTGTCGCCGCGACGGTCAACGGGCGGAGCATCATGCTGAGCGAAGTCGATCGCATCATCAGCCAACAGACGGGCGGACAGCAAGCGCAGCTATCGCCGCTCGAATTGGCTGCGGCTCGATTGCAGGTGCTCGATGGGCTGATCCAACAAGAAGTGCTCTTCCAACGCGCTGAGAAGGAAGGGTTGCTGCCGACTGAGGATGAGATCACGCAAGCGATCAATTCGGAGAAGATCCAGCGCAACATGACGGAGGAAGAGTTCCAGCGCATGTTGCGCGAATCAGGTCAGACTGAACAGGCTTTGCGTGAGACGGTGCGCAAACAGTTGGCCATCCAGAAACTTCAAGATAAAGTGATCGGCAAGATCGCGATCAGCGACAAGGAGGTTGAGGATTTTTACAACAACAACAAGCAGCAGTTCGTCAACGCGCGCGGTGTCGGGCTGGCGAACATCGTCGTCGATCCGCAGGATAACGGCTATCAGGATGACGCCAAAAACGAGGCGGAGGCCAAGCTGAAAATCGACGAGATATATCAGCGCCTTAAGACGGGAAATGCCGATTTCGCGACGGTCGCCCGCGCGCGCAGCGAGGATCCGAGCAACGTGCGCGGCGGCGATATCGGATTTGCGACGGAAGAGCAGTTGAGGCAGGCCGGATTCCCGCAAGATCTGATCAACAAGTTCTTCAATTCGATGCAGGTTGGCGACATCACTCCGCCGATCAAATTCCCCAATGGGCGTTGGTACATCTTCAAGCTCACGGACAAGCGCTTGCAGACGGAGAACTTGACGCTCGACAGTCCGGGCGTGCGCGACCAGATCAAGAACGCGTTGATCAATCAACGCAGATCCCTGCTTAACGCCGCCTTGCTCGAAGTGGCGATGAACGAGGCGAAGATCGTCAACTACTTGGCGCGCAACATGCTCAACAGTCCGAACAACCTGAGCGGCGTGCGTCCTGCGCCAGCCGCGACGGCGCAGCCGACCGGTTCGGCGAGCCCGCAGAAGTAGCGCTCGATGGTCCGGTGGTGATCGATCGCTTGGAGTTCTGACGCTTCGATGCTCTTTCGACTCACAGACGTACGCAAAGCCTACGGCGGTCAAGAGGTTTTGCGCGGCCTCTCATTGCAAGTCAATGCTGGCGAGCGCGTCGGGCTCGTCGGGCGTAACGGGGCCGGTAAAACGACCATCTTTCGCTTGATCGCCGGAGATGAGGTCCCGGATAGCGGCGAGGTGACGCGCGCACGCAACATCCGTCTCGGCATGCTCGCGCAACACGTGGAGTTCGAGCCAGACGCGACCGTCCATGAAGTCGCCCTCTCGGCTTTCGGCGAACTTCAGCGGATCGAGCGCGAGATGCGTGCGCTCGAACATCGCATGGCCGAAGGCGCGGACGACTTAGAGCGCGTGCTCGACCGCTACAGCGAACTTCAGCATCGCTTCGAGCGCGAGGGGGGATTCGAGTATGCGGCGCGGGCTGAGGCCGTGTTGGAGGGGCTGGGATTTGGGCGAGAGACTTGGTCGTTAGAGACCGCGAAGCTTTCCGGCGGGCAGAAGAATCGCCTGGGCTTGGCGCGCCTCCTCCTTTCCTCCCCTGACGTCCTGTTGCTCGATGAGCCGACGAACCATTTGGATACGGCGGCGGTCGAGTGGCTCGAGGAGTTCCTCGAAAACTATCCGTCGGCCTATGTGATCATCAGCCACGATCGTTACCTTCTCGATCGAGTTTGTGAGCGGATCATTGAGGTCGAGGGGGGCAGAGCGACGAGCTATACGGGCAACTATACGCGTTACATCATTGAGCGCGAAGCGCGGCGCGAAGCGCAGCGTCGCGCCTACGAGCAGCAGCAGGAGTTCATCGCGCGTACCGAAGAGTTCATTCGCCGCAATATCGCGGGGCAGAAGACGAAACAGGCGAAATCGCGGCGGAAGATGTTGGAGCGATTGGAGCGCATCGAAGCCGTGCGTGAGGAACGTGCGAGCGGCGACTTCAGTCTGCGTGAGATAGTGCGCGCCGGAACGCAAGTCCTCACGCTTGAGGATTTGAGCATCGGATACGATGAACGCGCTCTCGCCTGCGGCATAAACCTTCTTCTGCGGCGCGGCGAGTCCCTCGGCATCATCGGGCCGAACGGTTCGGGCAAGACGACTTTCGTCAAAACGCTCCTCGGAAAGCTCGCTCCGCTCGCCGGCGAAGTGCGTTGGGGGACCAACGTGCGGATCGGATACTATGCGCAGCAGCTCGACGATCTCGACCCGCGCAACGAGGTCATCATGGAGTTGCGGCGCGTCGCGCCATCGACGGCGACGGCGGGCGAGCTTCGGTCTTTCCTCGCGCGCTTCCTCTTCACGGGGGATGACGTTTACAAAAGAGTCGGCGACCTATCGGGGGGCGAACGCGGTCGGCTCGCGCTCGCCAAACTCATCTATTCGCGGGACAACGTCCTTGTTCTGGATGAGCCGACGAATCATCTCGATATCCCTTCGCGCGAAGCGCTGGAGGCGGCGCTCGACGAATACCCCGGGACGATCATCGTCATCAGCCACGATCGTTACTTTCTGGACCGCATCGTGACGCAGATCCTCGCCTTCGACGGGCAAGGTCAGGTCGAACATTTTCTCGGCAATTACACCGAGTATCACGCTTGGAAAAAGGCGCAGAAAGCGATGCCTGTCGAAGAGCGGAAGCGGAGCGATAAGCGCGAGCACCCGCGGCGCAAAGGTGGCGAGCGAAGAGCGGAGCCGGCTCGCGATGTGAGCGCCATCGAAGCGGAGATCGAGGAACAGGAAGCGTGCCTTAAGGCGGTGGCGGAAGAGATGGCGAAAGCCGAAACGGCTTGCGATCCGCTGCGCCTGCGCAGTCTGCGCGAGGAGTATCAACGGATCGAAGAGCGCTTGTGTAAGCTCTATGAGGAGTGGGAGGCGATCGTCGCCAAAGTCGAAGGCGTTGCTTGACAGCGGGAAAACCTCTCTGTTACTTTAATCTGCCGCTGAAAGTTCGCAAAACGTGTAGGCGCGTAGCTCAGGGGTAGAGCGCTACTTTGACACGGTAGAGGTCAGCGGTTCAAATCCGCTCGCGCCTACCATTCAGACAAGATCTCCGGCTCGAAGCTCCCGAAGTCCTTCGACCGCTGGAGCGGTCGAAGGCGCTTCCGCTGGACTAACCTTGAAGCGAAAAACGCTATTTGCGACGGCTAGATCAGCGTGGTGCCAGCAGCGAGGGCGAGCAGCATTCTTCGTGCTTCTCCATAGCCCTCCGTCATCGAGCGATAACGGATGAGTGAGATCAGAGTTCGACTGAACGGTGAAGCGGTGTCGCTTCCGGCACCGATCACGATCGTTGAAGCGTTGCGGCGATTGGACCGCGAGCTGGCCAATCGAGCGTTGGCAGCTAAAGTCAACGGGCGCGAGGTCGATCTCAGTTACGAGCTGAAGCCGAACGGAGCTGAGGTGGTCCAGATCGAACCGATCCTGCCGCAAACGGACGAAGGGCTGGCTCTATTGCGCCATTCGACCGCGCATCTGCTTGCTGCCGCTGTGCTCGACCTGTTTCCAGGGACGAAGCTCGGCATCGGTCCCGCCTTGCTCGACGACCCGCGCGGCGGCTTCTTCTACGACATCATCGCGCCGCGACCCTTAACCGAAGAGGACCTGCCGGCGATCGAGCGGCGCATGCGCGAGATCGCCAAGCGGAACTTCGCCTATCGGCGCGAAGAGATACCGAAAGCCGAAGCCTTACGCATCTTTGCCGAACGCGACGAGCCTTTGAAGTGCGAGTTGATCGAAGAGAAGGGCGGCGATGTGGTGAGCGTCTACTATATCGATGGGACGCCGTTCATAGACTTTTGCACCGGTCCACATGTGCCCGATACGAGCAAACTGCGCGCCTTCAAACTCCTCTCCATCGCCGGGGCCTACTGGAAGGGCGATCCATCGCGCCCGCAGATGCAGCGCATCTACGGGATCGCCTTCTTCACGCAGGAAGAACTCGACGAGTGGTTGCGCCGGCGCGAGGAGGCCGAACGGCGCGACCATCGCCGATTGGGGCGCGAGCTCGATCTCTTCTCGATTCAGGAAGAATACGGTCAAGGCTTGATCTTTTGGCATCCGAAGGGTGCCATCGTCCGCAAAGAGATGGAGGATTATCTGCGCGCGGAGTTGCTCCGGCGCGGTTATGGATTGGTCTTCACTCCGCACATCGCCAAGCGCGAGTTATGGCAGCGGAGCGGACACGAAGAGAATTACGCCGGCTCGATGTTCTCGCCCTTCGAGTTCGAAGAGGTCGAGTATCGCCTGAAGCCGATGAACTGCCCGTTCCACATCGGCATCTACAAATCGCAGCAACGTTCTTATCGCGATCTGCCGTTGCGTTACGCCGAGTTCGGCACAGTCTATCGGGCGGAGCTTTCGGGCGTATTGCATGGCTTGCTCCGCGTGCGTGGCTTTACGCAAGATGATGCGCATATCTTCTGCACGCCCGAGACGGTGCGCGAAGAGGTCATCGGTTGCGTCGATTTCGCCTTCGAGGTCTTCCGCACCTTCGGCTTCGACAAGTTCAGAGTCGAGCTCTCGGTGCGCAGCGACGATCAGGACAAACACTACTTGGGCTCGCCCGAAGACTGGGCGCATGCCGAAGCGGCATTGATCGAAGCTTTAGAGGAAAAAGGCATCCAGTATGAGCGCATAGAGGGCGAAGCGGCTTTCTATGGGCCGAAGATCGATATCAAGGTCGAAGATGCCATCGGGCGTTTGTGGCAGCTTTCGACGATTCAACTCGATTTCAATCTGCCGGAGCGCTTCGCGCTCGAGTACATCGGCGAGGACAATCGTCCACACCGTCCGATCATGATCCATCGCGCGCTGTTCGGCTCGATCGAGCGGTTCTTCGGCGTGTTGATCGAGCATTACGCCGGAGCCTTTCCGCTCTGGCTCGCGCCCGTGCAAGCCATCGTTTTGCCGATCACGGATCGCGTCAACGATTATGCGGCGCGCGTGGCGCACGCTTTGCGCGAGGCCGGTTTGCGCGTCGAGGCCAACTTGCGCAGCGAGAAGATCGGAGCGAAGATCCGCGACGCGCAGTTGCAGAAGATCCCCTTCATGCTCATCGTCGGCGATCGCGAAGCGGCCAGCGAACAAGTGGCCGTGCGCGAAAGGGCGCGTGGCGATATCGGCGCAATGAGCATCGCAGATTTCAAAGAGCGCGCGCGACATCTGGTCCAGACGCGCGCCTTGTGTAATTCATTGGAAGGGGCGGGGGGAGCCTCCCCGCGAGGTCAGTGACAGGGGCACGCGATGCCCAAAACAAGGAGGTGGAGCTATAGCTAACGGCTATCGAGGTCGCGGAAGGGATAATCGCCTGCCGACGGTACGCATCAACGAGCGCATACGGGCGCCCGAAGTGCGCGTCGTCGATGAAGACGGGAAACAGCTCGGCATCATGCGCACGCGCGAAGCGCTGATGCTGGCGCAGGAGCGCGGGTTGGACCTGGTCGAGATCGCGCCGACGGCCAATCCGCCCGTCTGTCGTATCATCGACTATGGCAAGTTTCAGTATGAGGCGAAGAAGAAGGCCGCCGAAGCCAAAAAGAAACAGGTCGTCATCAACGTCAAAGAGGTCAAGTTCCGACCCGGCACCGACGAGCACGATTACAGCTTCAAGATGAAGCACGCTCGCGAGTGGCTCGAGGATGGCGACAAGGTGAAGGCTTCAATCTGGTTCCGTGGGCGCGAGATAACGCATCGGGAACTGGGCGAAAAATTGCTCCAGCGTCTCGAGCAGGATTTGGCCGATGTCGGCGAAGTCGAGGCTCGCCCGCGCATGGAGGGTAACCAGATGTTTCTGGTCTTCGCGCCGAAACGGCATAAGACGAGCAAAGCCGACAAGAGCGCGCAGCAGAAACAGGGGGCTGCGGAAGGCGAGGGCGCCACTTCGATTTCGTAAAGCTGTCGGGAGGGCGGCCTCATTCTCCTGTCCGGCGATGAATCGGCTGGAGGGATTACTTTTGTGAACGGGGATTCTCGCACGAGATCATAAGAACGATAAAGAGGGGATCGAAGATGTCCAAACTGAAGACGCATAAAGGAGCCGCCAAACGGTTCCGACTGACGGCAACGGGAAAGATCAAGCGCGGCCACAGCCACGCGCGCCATATCTTGACCAAAAAGAACAGCAAGCGTAAGCGCCATCTGGATATCGACACCTTCGTCGATAAGACGGACGCCAAGCGTATCAAACTGATGTTGCCTTATGGGCGCGAGTGAAGGGTTGACCGCTTCATTCATCCGCAAGCTTTCGAGGAGGATCTATGCCTAGAGCGAAACGTGGTAACAAGCGCCTCGAACGGCGCAAGAAGATTCTGCGATTGGCGAAGGGATATCGCGGGACGAAATCGAAACTTTACCGCGCGGCCAAAGAGTCGGTCGAGCGCGCGCTCCAGTTCGCATACACTGGACGCAAATTGAAGAAACGCGATTTTCGAAGCCTTTGGATCGTGCGCATCGGGGCCGCGGCGCGTCTGCACGGATTGAACTACTCGCAGTTCATGCACGGGTTGAAGGTGGCGGGCATCGAACTCGACCGTAAATCGCTCGCCGAATTGGCCGTCAGCCATCCGGATGCGTTCGCGGAGCTCGTCGGGCAGGCGCGCGCCGCTTTAGAGCAGAAACCGCAGCGCGCCGCCGCATGACAGGATGCGATGACGGAAGTGGATCACATCGCGGAGTTGGAGGCGGTACGTAGCGCGTTCGCGCGCGCCTTCGAGCGCTTCGCGCGCTTCGAAGGTGGTGCCGGCGCCCTTCCGCTGGACGAAGCGGAAAGCGCGTTGCGCGAGCTCAGCGAGCTGCGCGCGCGACACACGGGGCGTAAGAGCGCGCTGGCCGCGCTCAAAAAGCAGATCGGTCGCGTGCCCGTCGAAGAGCGGGCGGCTTTCGGGCAGAGCGTGCAGCGCCTCGAAGCGGAGATCGAAACGCGGCTTGAACGAGTCGAACGCGCGCTCAAGGAAGCGGTCGAACGCCAACGGATCGAACGCGAACGGCTCGATGTCACGTTGCCTGGGCGACGACCGAGGCGCGGCCATCTGCATCCGATCACCTTGTTGCGGCAGCGCATGGAGGATATCTTCGTCGCGATGGGATACGCGGTGGAGGATGGGCCGGAGATAGAGACCGACTTCTACAATTTCGATGCGCTCAACATCCCGCCTTCGCATCCGGCGCGCAGTTCGCAGGATACGTTCTACACGAGCGACGGTTTGGCGTTGCGCACGCAGACTTCGCCCGTGCAGATCCACGCCATGCAACGACGGCGTCCGCCGTTGCGCGTCGTCGCGCCCGGCAAAGTCTTCCGCCGTGACACGCCGGATGCGACGCACAACCCGATGTTCTTCCAGATCGAAGGCTTGCTCGTCGATCGCGGGATCACGATGGCCCACTTGAAGGGGACCATCGCGGAGTTCGTCCGGCGCATGTTCGGGCCGCAGACGCGCACGCGCTTTCGTCCATCCTACTTTCCATTTACCGAACCGAGCGCTGAGGTCGACTACAGTTGCTTCATCTGCAACGGAACAGGTTGCCGCGTCTGCAAAGGTGTTGGCTGGATCGAACTCGGCGGTTCCGGCATGGTCCACCCGAACGTCCTGCGCGCCGTCGGGATCGATCCGGAAGAGTTCTCAGGGTTCGCTTTCGGTCTCGGGATAGATCGCATGTGTGCGTTGATGTATGGGCTCGACGATATTCGCCTCCTCTATGAAAACGACGTGCGGTTCTTGACGCAGTTCGATTGATGTCCGCTCTATGTTGATCAGCTACAACTGGCTTCGGGAACTGGTCCGGTTCGAGCTTTCGCCGCGCGAGTTGGCCAAGCGGCTGACGATGATCGGTTTGGCCGTGGACACGGTGCGCGAGGCGGGCGATGACTATATCCTCGAATTCGACCTTACTTCGAACCGACCGGATTGCCTTTCGCATCTCGGCGTCGCGCGTGAAGTGGCCGCATTGGTCGGCGCGCGCGTGCATCTGCCCGAGGCGAAAATCCCTTCGCTTCGCGGGCGCGCGGGTGAGTTGATCTCGGTCGAGATCGAGGAACCGGATCTATGTCCGCGTTACACGGCGCGCATCGTGCGTAACGTGCGGATCGCCCCATCGCCCGAGTGGTTGGCGGATCGTTTGCAGAAGATCGGGCAGCGCCCGATCAACAACGTCACGGATATCACCAACTACGTCCTTCACGAACAGGGGCAACCGCTCCACGCTTTCGATCTCGACCGTTTGAGGGGAAGAAAGATCATCGTGCGATGCGCGCGCCGCGGCGAACGGATTTTGACGCTCGATGGCGTCGAGCGCGAGTTGGCCGCACAGATGTTGGTGATCGCCGACGCGGAGCGGCCAGTTGCCATCGCCGGTGTGATGGGCGGAGAAGAGGCGTCTATCCATGAGACGACGCGCAACGTTCTGATCGAGAGCGCGTACTTCGATCCGTTGACGGTGCGAAGGACGGCCCGCGCGCTCGATCTTCATACGGAATCATCACATCGTTTCGAACGCGGCGCTGATCCGGAAGCAGCGTTGCGTGCCCAAGAGCGCGCCATCGCGCTCATTTGCGAGATCGCGGGCGGCGAAGCGACCGAGGACGCGCTCGATCTTTATCCGCGTCCGATCGTCAGACCGGTCGTCGCGCTTCGTCCATCGCGCGTCGAAGCCCTTACCGGAGTCGCCGTTCCCGAAGAGGATATCATCCGCATTCTGACTGCGCTCGGATTCCATCTGAAAGATGGTGAGCGGATCGAGGTCGCTGCTGCGGAGCAGCCTTTGCGTTTTATCACTCCGTCGTGGCGCGTCGATATCGAGCGCGAAGAGGATCTGGTCGAAGAGGTCGCGCGCCATCGCGGGTACGAGAAGATACCGGAAGAGTTGCCCGCTTCGAAGAACGTCGGCGAATACCTCTACGGCGAAGAACGTCGCCGCACCGCGCGACGCGCGCTCGCCGCTTTGGGGTTCGATGAAGCGATCAGCTTCAGTTTCATCAATTCAGCTTACGAGCATGGATTTGCGCCGTTGCCGACGCTCGGCGGTGACGAAGTGGAATTCGTGAAGGTGAGCAATCCGATCATCGAAGGGGTGACTTTGATGCGGGCCAGTCTCGTGCCCGGATTGCTCGAAGCTGTGCGCCATAACTTCAATCACGGCACACGCGATGTTCGGCTGTTCGAATTGGGGCGCGTCTTCGCGCGAGATCCGCATGGGGAGCGCCCGCGCGAACGCGAGAGCTTGGGATTAGTAGCGACCGGTGGAGCATTGGAGGAGGGACGCGCCCTGGCGCAACGTGCGCTGGACTTTTACGATGTGAAGGGCGCGCTCGAGGCGGCGAGCGAAGCGATGGCGGCGCCGCGTTTGGAGTTCGAAGAGGCGCGCGTCGCGCATCTACGCGAAGGTCAAGCGGCGCTCGTCCGGTTGAACGGGCGCGCGATCGGTTACATAGGACGCTTAGCCGAAAGCGTCGCCGCGCAATTCAAGTTCAAACAGCCAGTTTACGTCGCCGAAATTGATCTCACTTCGTTACTCGAAGCCGAAGCGCGCAAGGTGCGCTATGCGCCGCTTCCGCGCTATCCGGCGATCGTGCGCGATCTTTCCATCATCATCGAACGAAGGATATCATGGGCGGCGATCCGTCGCGCCGTGCTCGCGCTCGGTTTGGCCTACTTGCGGAGCGTCGAATTCGCCGACGTTTACGAAGGTCAAGGCGTGCCGGAAGGGCACCGGTCGCTCACGCTCCGTTTGGAGTATCGCGCCGACGATCGCACGTTGCGCGATGATGAAGTGGACCGCATGCATGAGGTGATAGTGCGCAAGTTGAAGGATGAATTCGGCGCACAATTGCGGCAGTGAGGTTCGCTCTTGCGCTTGGCGCGCACTTGGTCGCATAATCAAACGCCGAAGCCGAATAACTTCTCCACAGGAGAGGCGATGGTGGGACTGACGGGGCTGGAGAAATTCTCACATCTTGAAGATAAGATCTACCGCACCATCGAGCTGACTAAAGCTTTGCGTCAGGAGAAGGAGAATCTGGAGCGCGAGTTGGCCTCCTTGCGGCGCGAGATGGGAAATCTTTTGAGCGAAAAGGAGAGGCTCGAAGCGCAGGTCGAACGGTTGCTCGCCGAACGCGACACGATTCGCATGAAAGTCGAAGCGATGCTCGATGCGATCTCCGTCTTGGATCCTGAAATCGTGGAGCAGGTGCGCAGATGAGCGACGGGAACAAGTTCACCAATCGAGGGACGATTGAGCAGACGCCGACCATCAAGGTGGAGATCTATAATCAAGTTTATAACATCCGATCGGACGGCGATGCTGAATATGTCGCGCAATTGGCTGAGTTCGTCGATCGTCGGATGCGCGAGATCTCATCGAGCACGCTGACGGTCGATTCGCTCAAAGTGGCGATCCTCGCCGCGTTGCACATCGCCGATGAGCTCCATCGTTTGAAACGACTGCACGAACAAACGGACGCGCAGCTTGCGGCTCGGAGCGCCGAGTGCGCCGAAATGCTCGACCGCGTGCTTCGGTGGAAACCGAGCTTGGACGCTTCATCCTCTTCCGGCGAATTGGGCGCTTGACGCCAAGCGCTGTCCTGGTCGCTTCACCCTCTCTGCGTTCGATTCCAATCTTTTCCTAAGCTGAGGACCGTTTTGCAGTCGCTCGCGCTTGTGCTAGTATCTTCGACGGCGAAGAGGGCGCACTTCTGCGGGGTGCGTTACCGAATCCAATGATTGAGCCAACGCCGTTGAAAAGGGAGACCGATGCCGCACGCCAGTGCGCTCCTTCAGTGTTAAGGAAGCGCCAGAGGCTGCGGCTGCGCTAAAGGTCACCCACCTGTCTGTTGCAGGTTCAAATCACGGCTTCGGGACGGCCATTGCGGAAGCCCTCTTCGGCCAAACATGGCGCGTCAGGTTGCAGGATGCCATCCTTCGGGCGCGTTCCGTCGAAAACATGGTTCGTCGGAGCGCGTTTCGGTTTTTAAGATGGTCTTTTCGGATCGCGCCTCAATCAGCAGCGGCGGAGTTGTTTTTGAATGAAGGTACTCGTCATCGGAGATATCGTCGCGCGCCCCGGACGGACGGCAGTGCTTGAACGGATCGAGGACTTGCGCGAGCGCTACAAAGCTGATCTCATCATCGCCAATGTGGAGAACTTAGCGGGCGGATATTCGATCACTCCACCGCTTGTCGAAGAGCTGTTGGCGGTGGGCGTGGATGTGATGACCTCAGGCAATCATATCTTTGATAAGCGCGAAGCGATCGCCTACATCAACCAGCAACCAAAACTGTTACGTCCGGCGAACTATCCGCCAGGCACGCCGGGTAACGGCATGTGGGTAGGGCAGGTCAACGGCGTCGGCGTCGCGGTCATCAACTTGATCGGGCGCGTCTTTATGGGACCGGCGGACGATCCCTTCCGCGCTGCGGATGCCCTGCTGCGCGAGCTGGACCCTTCGGTGAGGGTCCGCCTCGTAGACTTCCATGCCGAGGCGACATCGGAAAAATGCGCTCTCGGCTGGTACTTGGATGGACGGGTGTCGGCCATCTTCGGCACGCATACGCACGTGCAGACGGCTGACGAACGCATCTTGCCGCAAGGTACGGCATACATCACCGATATCGGGATGACGGGAAGCCATGCGGGAGTCATCGGCATGGATCGCGATGACGTGATCGCGCGATTCTTGACGGTTACGCATCGGCGCCTTGAGAGCGCCAAGGGCGATGTGCGCATCTGCGGGATCGCGCTCGACATAGATGAGCAGACGGGACGCGCGCGCGGAATATCACGCTTCGCCATCAAGCATGAATCTTGAAAGCTGTGTTAATTGCCCGAAGATTACCCTTTCGGGGCGATATAGTATGGGCGATGTTGCACGACATAATCTTTGTCGTCGAATTTGCCATCGCCATCCACATCAACTTTGACGACGATCTTATGCGGTTTCCCATCATGCTGAGCGCTTGGTTTGAAGCCGAGGCTGTACTGATTGCGAAGCATGGCATCGATCGATTGCAGCACGCTCGGCAGTTCGCCCTCGAACGTGACGGGGAAGTAGGCGCCGCCCGACTCCTTGGCGAAAGTGTTGAGCGCGTTCTGCGCTTGCAAGAAGGTCAGGCGTCCGGGAAAGCCCGTGATGTAATCGGTCGGCTCCAGTTGATCGCCGTACTTCTTGAAGAAGAGATTGGCGGTCCCGATGATGTAGATCGGCACGCCAGCGCTCTGAACGATGCGGCGCGCTTCGTCATAGTTGATCTTGCTGAAGGTGTCTATCCCGGAACTGACCAGAATCACGGCTGTACGCCGCCCTTGCAACGCTGCTAGACCGGCATACTCCATCGTCTCCTGTTTGCTGTTCTCCAGCACGACGGCGTCGCCTTTCCCGCCGATGAGGGTGAATTTTAGGGCATCGAAGAGATTGGCTTCGCGCGAAGCGGGAAAATTGCGCAGAAGTAGATCGATCACCTGCCGAATGCGGCCCGGATCGTTGGTGAAATCGGTCAGCGGAGTCGGGCGCATGTCATAAGCGATCACCGAGACGTAATCTTCCGGGCGAACGAACTGTGAGAGGAACATCGCCATCGGGCGCAGGACTTCATACCGGCCCGGCTCGAACCAGTTCCCGCCGAGCGCATCGGTCAGTTTGCTATATTCGAGGACCATCGCCACCGTGATCGGCGCTTCAGGGGTGGCGAAGTTGGTGATCTCCCTTTGCACGCCGTCTTCGAAGATGGCGAAATTCTCCTTCTTCAGCCCCGTGATGAGCTTGCGCGTCTTCTTGTGGTAGACAACCGCATCGACGTTGACGACCGAGGTTTCGACTTTAACGGTCTCGGCCTCCTGCGGGGAACCTATGACGTCCGGCGGTGGGGCTTCCTGCGGTTCTCCGGTCTGCGGTTGCACGCCGCTCGATCGTTTGTTCTTCTTTTGAGTGGTCGAGGGTTGAACGCGCCCCGCTTGGGCGCGCGCTTCAGTCGGAAGGCGCAGCGTCAAACCGAAGATCAGTCCGAGGCCGAGAAGTTGGGCGATGATTTGGCGGAAGATAGACTTTCTCATAACGGGCGGCTCCAGCTCTGCGATTTTGTCCCCATGGTAAGTCGCAGGGCACGACGGGGTCAATCTCCTTCGGACTGAACTTATGATGCGCGAAACGACATCGAAGGTGGTCTTCGACGCTCTGGGTTCGCAATCATTAACCTCTTTTCATACTTGCTGGCTGCGCGTCAACGCGCGCCGCTTGACCAGGACGCTCTGGGTTCGCAATCATTAACCTCTTTTCATGATCGCCCGATCTTGAAGCCGCGACTCGCATGATTTGACCGGTCTCAATCCAGCACCGCGCACACACCACGCCAAAAGATCCATCTCGGCTCGCATGATCTGACCGATTTCAACGCGGCTGAGCCGAAGGCACTTCGGCTTCGACGACGGCGTTGAAGAACCCCGAGTTGTCGTTCAGGTTGCCCTCATTGATGCCGAGGAAGAGCACGCCGTCGCGTTGTGCGCGAAATTCGCGTTGCCTCCCGATGAAGATGAAATCATCGTTATCGTCGCCGATGACGGCGATCAATGCGCCCGTCGGCTCATCGCGGATCAATTTGTTCGGGTCGGGAAGCGTCGGAAGACCTGCTGGAGTCGAGTAGACGCCGTTGCCGAGCGAGACTTGACCGGTGGCCGAAATGCGCAGCAGTTGACCGCGACGGACCACCAGACCCGTGTTCGTCCAACCGTTGGCCGTGTTATCGGCGAGCACGCGAACGTTGATGCGCACCCAATTGTTGGAAGCTTGCGTCGTCGAAGATGGCGCCGGGTTGGAGGCCGTTTGACGCGGCGCGTTCGCCGGTGGAGTGGATGGCTGTGTGGCTGGTGGAGGGGCATCGCCCGCCGTGTTAGGCGGGTTCACGGAATCGAACTCGATCGATTCGACATCCTCCACGTAGAGCATCATGCGACTGGCGCGCCCGCGCGCGCCCGCCCCGACGAGAACGGTGAACTGTTGATCGCGGAAGCCGATGACTTGACCGCGGATGACGGTCCCATCTTTGAGTCGAATGGTATCGGCAAAGGTCATCGAAGCGGCGACGAGCGCGATGACGATCGCCGGAATGAACATCTGCCTTCGATCCATGATCCTCACCTCTTTACAGAATCGCACTTTGCTGCTCGGTCGAGAGCGCGCGGAGCGAATGGAGAGCCTCTTTGGCTTGATGGCGCAAGGAGGCTTTCAGGTTGCTCGCGCTCTCAATGAAGGGCGCGGTTGGCGATCCCCAATCGCCGCCAAAGCTCATCCTCGTCGGGGTAACGGATCGTATCTGCGCCGCATAATGATCTGGCGGTCTCTACGATCAGGATGAGATCGTGAAAGACGTCGGCGCAGGGCGAGCAGACCTGCAGATGCGCCCTGATTTCGAGCATTTCGACATCTTCAAGCGTGCCCGCGTGATATTCGCTGAGCAACTCCAAGCTTCTCTCACAATCCATCGTTGCCCTCCCGAGAGTTGGATGCCGTTTGTTGTCGAATCAGATTGCGCAGCTTCAGTCGCGCCTTGTGCAACTGCGATTTCGAGGTGCCTTCGCTGAATCCAAGCATGCGCGCGATCTCATCATGATCATAACCTTCGATGTCATGGAGCACGAAGACCGCGCGATAGCCGGGCGGCAGTTGCGCGATCGCTTTCTCGAGCGCGATGCGATCGATGATCGGCATGCGACTGGGATCTTCTGTCCCCTGAACGATCTGAAGCGGCGTTTCCCCTTCCTCAGTCGTCTGTTCGCTGCGCGTGCTTTTGCGTCGCAGATGCATCAACACTTGATTGACCGTCATGCGGTGGAGCCACGTCGAGAAAGCGGAATCGCCGCGAAAACTGCCGATCTTGTTGTAAAGGTTTAGGAAGACTTCCTGCGTCAGATCCTCCGCTTCGGTCGGATTGCCGAGCATGCGCAGGCAAAGGGCATAGACGCGCTTGAAGTGACGACGGTAGATCTCCTCGAAAGCGCTCGTATCGCCAGCCGCCGCTTTTTGCGCCAGCTCGAAATCGGTCGGTCTCTTTTGCGCTTCTGCCGCGTTCACGCTCACAGTTCGCTGTCTTTCTCGCCGATCTTGCCGTAAGGTGGGCGAATCACGCCAGCAATACTATAATGCTTCGACTCCGTCTACAAGGACGCGGCTATTTGGCGAAGATCTGCTTTCGATCGGCGAACGCTTTGAATTCGAGCGCGTTGCCGCTCGGATCGAGAAAGAACATCGTCGCTTGTTCGCCCGGTTGACCGCGGAAACGTATGTGGGGCTCGATGATGAACTCGATCCCGGCCCGCCGCACGCGCTCGGCCAGCTCCTGCCACTGTTCCATCGTCAGGATCACTCCGAAATGGGGAACGGGAACGTCGTGCCCATCGACCGGATTGAAGCCGCGGATGCCGGTATGTCCTGGGACGAGATGAGCGACGATCTGGTGCCCATAGAGGTTGAAGTCGATCCATGTATCGCTGCTGCGCCCTTCGTCACACCCTAAAACGCCGCCGTAGAACTGGCGCGCGGCCTCGAGATCGTGGACGGGAAAAGCGAGGTGAAAAGGGTTCTCCATCAGCCTCCTCCTGTGCTGAAGCTCTTCGCTATTTTAACGCGCGTTTGCGCGGATCCGCGAACGCGAAATCAAGATCGCAACTCAGCGGTCCATTCGAAGATGATCGAATCTATGCGGGACGAGGCGCATCGAGCGTTTCGCGCACCTTGCGCACGAGCGCGTCCGGCGCGAAAGGCTTTTCGAGAAATGGTTTATCTTCGCTGAGCAAATCTCGGCGCAGGTTCTCATCATCCATGTAACCTGAAGTGAAAAGGATGCGCATGCGCGGGCGAAGAGCTTTCGCCTGCAGGCTCAGTTCATGGCCGCTCATCTGCGGCATGACGATGTCGGTGAGCATCAGGTCGATCGTCCCGCGATGCTCGCGGCAGATGCGCAGCGCTTGGCGCGGATTAGATGCTTCGAGGACGACGTAGCCGAACTCTTCCAACGTCGCGCGCGCCATGCGTCGCACGCTCTCCTCGTCTTCGACGAGAAGGATCGTCTCATTACCGTAACCTTGCGGGGCGGGCGTGGAGGATTGCCGTTTCCGGTGCGAGGCGGCTTCGGCGATCACTTGCGGCAGATAGATTCTGAAGATCGCCCCTTCGCCCGGACGGCTATGGACCGTGACGTATCCCCCGCTCTGTTTAACGATGCCGTAGACGGTCGATAATCCTAGGCCGGTCCCTTTGCCGGGCTCTTTGGTCGTGAAGAACGGTTCGAAGATGTGACGCTGGACCTCTTCATCCATCCCGCAGCCGGTATCGGCAACTTCCAGCAGGACGTATTTGCCCGGGGCGATGAAAGGATGATGGCGCAACAGACTCTCTTCCGTCTCGATATTGGCGGTGCGGATCGTGAGGAGGCCGCCGTTGGGCATCGCATCGCGCGCGTTCACCGCGAGGTTGACGATCACCTGTTCGATCTGGCTGGGATCGACTTTGGTTGGCCAAAGATCTGGGTATAGCTCGAGGCGGAGTTCGATGTTTTCGGTGAGCAAGCGTTGCAACATCTTGCCCATGTCTTCGACGACTTCGTTGAGATTGAGCGGCTTCGGTTGGATGATCTGTTTGCGGCTAAAGGCGAGAAGCTGGCGCGTCAAGTTGGCCGCGCGTTCAGCCGATTTTTTGATTTCGGCGATTTGACGGCGCAGCGATTCATCTTCGCGCACGCGCCGCAGAGCGAGATCGGCATAGCCGATGATCGCCGTGAGCAGATTGTTGAAGTCATGTGCGACTCCGCCCGCGAGCCTGCCGACCGCTTCCATCTTCTGTGCTTGTCGCAACTGATCTTCGAGCTGTTTGCGCGGCGTGATGTCACGGTTGACGCCGACGATCGAGAGCGGATTGCCCTGCCCGTCGCGCTGAAGGACGAAGATCGAGTCGGCTGTGCCGGTCGTGCCGTCCTTGCGTTTGAAGGCGATCTCGCCTTCCCATCGCCCTTCAGTAAGGACGGTCTCGCGGATTTCGGCGTCGATCTGTTCGCTGATCTCTGCGGAATAAAGGAGCGAGGAATCTTGGCCCAGCACCTCGGCCTTCGCATAGCCGAAGATGCGTTCTGCGGCTGGGTTCCAATCGGTGATGCGCCCTTGCAGGTCGGTCACGATGACGCCATCGTAAATCGTGTCGAAAACCAGGGCTTGGCGTCGGAGTGCCTCTTCGGCGCGACGTTTCTCGGTGACGTCATTGGCCAACACGAGCTTGGAGCGCCTGCCGTTCAGTTCCAGGATGTGAGAGATGATCTCGACTTCGATGATCGTCCCGTCCTTTTTGCGGTGACGCCAGACGCCGGAGCGGTGATACCGCTGATCGGAATCGGCGATATGCTTGACGCGATTCATTAAGGTCGAGAGGTCTTCGCGCGGTCGTATGTCTTGAATCGTCATCGAAAGGAACTCTTCGCGCGAATAACCATAATGCCGAATCGCAGCCTCATTGACGTCGAGAAAAGCGAGCGTCTCGAGATCATAAACCCACATCGGGAGCGGATTGCTCTCGAATAACAGACGGTAGCGCGCTTCCGATTCGCGCAGAGCCCTTTGGACGCGCTTCTGTTCGGTCAAGTCTTTGGCGATGCCGAAGACGCCGACGATCTGACCATCGACGATGATCGGCATATTGGTGACGTTCAGTTCGATGCGTCGGCCATCTTTGTGGTAGATGGCCGTTTCGTAATTTTGCGGCTCGCCTTCGGCGGCTTGCCGAAAGCGCTGGACAGTTTGTGGGAGCTCTTCTGGAACGATGAGCGTGGTGAAGGAGCTACCGATCAGCTCCTCTCTCGTATAGCCGGATAGTTTATGACAGGCCGGATTGACTTCGACGAAGCGCCCTTCGAGATCGAACGAATAGACCGCATCGGGATTGTATTCGAAGAGCGATTTGTAACGCTCCCTGCTCGCTTGAAGCGCTTTCTCGGCGCGATTCTTCTCGACGAGGAGCCGCACCTTGGCGAGCAAGAAACGCGGATCATATGGCGCTTCGACGTAATCATCGGCTCCGACCTGCAGGGCTTCGACCATGCTCGGCACATCTTTGCGGATGGCGCTCAGCAGGATGATCGGCGTCGGCGCTAGGTGCGAAGTCGCGCGAATGCGGCGGCAAAGCTCGATCCCGTCCATCACGGGCATGGCGACGTCGCTGACGATGAGATCTGGAGGATCGAATTGAGCCAAATGAAACGCTTCCTCTCCGTTCAGCGCGCCGATGACCCGATATCCCTCTCGCTTGAGGAGGAAAGCGGTGACTTCAAGCTGATCGGGAAGATCATTAACGAGGAGGATGGTGGGCGAACCTTTATCATCTGACATGGAAACTCACCTTGATCTACGAGAGTCCAACCGCTGCGATTATCACACGGAAAAGGGCAGCGGACGTTTGAGGGGGCGCTGCCGCTTGGAGAAAAGTTACGTTACTTGAACGAAGAAGTCAACAGCCATTAATTGCGCAGTTTACGCGCCCGTTGGGCTTTACAAGCGGTGAACGCGCGCTAAATGCGCCGCGTGCTCCTAAGCCCTCTTGCCGCGAGAGGTTGAGCGTTTCGCGGCCTACTGCGCGCGCTAAATGCGCCGCGTGCTCCTAAGCCCTCTGATTTAAGAGCGTTTTCGCTCCCGAAGGGATCTTCTCCAGTCGGCGTGCAAATCGTTCATCCATTCCATTAAAATCGATCGGAGTAGATTAGGCGGAATGAGGATCGTGGGCGCAATTGCCGACTCGTTTATGATAAAAGAAACGAGATTTCGAATCGGGCATCCCGCGACAAGGTTATGCTGATCTCCGGCATTCTCGAAACCTGTCTTTATGCGGCGGATCTCGTTGCGGCGGAGCGGTTTTACGCACACGTCCTCGGGCTCGACGTCGTCGGGCGCGAAGATGGGCGTCATGTTTTCTTCCGTTGCGGCAACGGCATGCTTTTGATCTTCAATCCTAATCGAACCAGCATGGAGTTGAGCTTCATCGGCGGAGCGAAGATCCCTTCTCACGGCGCGCGTGGACCCGGGCACGTCGCTTTCGCCATCATGGAACGAGATCTCGACGCTTGGCGAGAGAAGTTAGCGCAAGCCGGTATCGAGATCGAATCCGAAGTGGCGTGGCCGCAGGGCGGAAGATCGCTCTACTTGCGCGATCCGGCGGGCAACAGCGTCGAGTTGGCTACGCCGCAAATCTGGGGCAGTGCGTTTCGGGCGAGCTAGCGCGTTTATGGTTATGATGAGGATGGAAGTCGAAGCGGATCGCGTCAGAAGGGTGGAATCAACGTTGCAGTTCGAGGTCGGCCCGGAGTCCGCAAGGCAGCGATTAGACGACTTCCTCGCCGCGCATATCGGTTGGTTGAGCCGTTTGCGCATCGCGAAACTGATCGCCGAAGGGAAGTGTTTCGTGAACGACGAGCCGGGAAATGCGGGCCGTCGTCTGCGCGTCGGCGATCGCGTTTGGGTCGAGCCAGGCGAATTCGTTCCTAACGCGATGACGCCGGAGCCGATCCCGTTGGAGATCGTTTATGAGGATAGCGATCTGCTCGTCGTCAACAAACCATCGGGGATGCTCGTGCATCCGACGCGCAACGTGAAGAGGGGAACGCTCGCCAACGCGCTCACCTACTATCTGAACCGCGATCTGTTCGCGACGGCGGGGCAAAGCGAGGCATCGCGCTCAGCGGGCGACGAATCGCCCGCGCTCATCAGGCCGGGGATCGTCCACCGACTCGATCGCGCCACATCAGGTTTGATGGTCGTCGCTAAAAACCAGCGCGCGCTGAGTGTGCTATCGCGCCAGTTTCAACGCCGGCTCGTCGAGAAGAGCTATCTGGCGATCGTCCATGGTCGCGTCGCGGAAGATGAACTGGCGATTCGCGCCCCGATCGGGCGCGATCCGGAGGCCAGACCGAAATGGCGGGTGATGGAGGGCGGCAAGGAATCGGAAACGCGCTTGCGCGTTCTCGAGCGAAGAGAGAGGCGCACATTGGTCGAGCTTCAACCGTTGACCGGTCGGACAAATCAATTGCGCATCCATTGCGCGCACATCGGCCATCCGATTGTCGGCGATGATTGGCACGGCGCGGAAGATCATTCGACTCGCCTCTGCCTACATGCCGCTCGACTCTCTTTTCGCCATCCTAGTTCTGGAGAGATGATGCGGTTCTCTACGGCTTTGCCCGCAGAGATGGCCCGATCATTGGATGACTGAGGTGTGGGCATGGGATTGGAGAAGATCATCGAAGAGCGGATCAAAGAGGCTATAGAGAGCGGAGCCTTCGATAACCTCTCGGGCAAGGGAAAGCCCCTCGATCTCGCGCCGTATTTTCAAACGCCGGAAGATCTACGTCTCGGCTATTCGATACTCAAGAGCGCTGGCTTTCTGCCGGAAGAAGCGCAGATATTGAAAGAGGTAGAGGCGTTGCGCGAGCAACTGGCGACTGCCGATGCGCAACGTCGGACAAGGATCGAAAAGGCTATCGGCGAGAAGCTGGCGCATTACCACATGTTGATGGAAAGGCGGAGAAGGGGGAAATCCTAGGAGCGCGCAAAAGATGTTCGGGAGACTTTCGAATCCGATCCTCATGCTGATTCTAAGGCTGCGATCGAAAAGATGGCTGCGGCCCATCGGTCCGCGTCGGGCGGTGGCGATCTTTGTGCTCCTTCTCGCGTCGAGCGCGGGCGGACGCGGCGGGGATGATCTGCGCGGTCAAATATCCGCGTTGATTCGCGCGAGCGGCGCGGAGAAGGTGGCCGTCGCTTTTCACGATCTGGAGACCGAGCGCGAGCTTCTGATCGATGCTGACGAGAGCTTCCACGCGGCGAGCACCATGAAGGTTCCCGTGATGATGGAAGTCTTCCGGCAAGCGCAGGCCGGGCGGTTAGCGCTCGATGAGCGGCTGAAGGTCAAAAACGAATTCCAGAGCATCGCCGACGGTAGCCCGTATTCGCTTTCTCCGCAAGATGATTCCGAACGGACGCTCTACCGCAGAGTTGGAAGCGAGGCGACGGTGCGCGAGTTGGTCCGCTTGATGATCACCGAGAGCAGTAATTTGGCGACGAACCTTCTGATCGAAAGGGTCACGCCAAAGAGCGTGATGGAATTGGTTCATAATTTAGGCGCCGACGGGATGCGCGTGTTGCGTGGTGTCGAGGATGGCAAGGCTTATGCTCGCGGGCTGAACAACACGACGACGGCTCGCGCGCTGATGATCTTGCTCAAAGCCATCGCCGAAGAGCGCGCCATCTCGCCGCAGGCATCGGCGGAGATGCGCGAGATCCTGCTCGCTCAGAAGTTCAACGAGGGGATACCGGCGGGATTGCCGCCGGGCGTGAGAGTGGCGCACAAAACCGGATCCATCACGCGCATCTATCACGATGCCGGAATCATCTATGTGCCGGGCCGCAAACCCTATGTGTTGGTCGTCCTGACGCGGGGGATCGCCGATGAAGGGCGCGCGCATCAACTCGTCGCCGATATCTCTCGCGCGATCTACCAAGATGTCGTTCGCGGGATCAACTCGCTTCCAACGGAGGCGAGATCGCTTCGCCCCTACGTCGCTTGTAGATCTAATGAGGTCCGGTATCTGCGACCTTCAAAATAGCGGCGCGTTTCGCCGACGGGGCGTTCGGAGGGAATTCGACCCAATCTGCAGCAGACATCCGAGATTCGAGTCGGTCCCTCGCGATGAGGTTCGAAGAGAATTCGACCCAATCCGCAGCCCCATTCCCGCCGGATCGTAGTCGGTTTTAGCTCCAACGTTAAAGTTCGACTTCCGCCCATACGGGCCAGTGATCGGAGATTTTGCCAATTGAGCGAGCCACACCCCAGCGCACGACGCGCAACCCGCGCACGAATATCCAATCGGTGTGCAATCGTATGGGGCCGGAGCGCCACGTCGCCGTCCCGGTCGGCTGTGGCGAAAAATAACCGCGGCTCTCTAGAAAATCGCGCGTCTCTTCGCACGCGCGGCGCGATAGCGTGTTGAAATCGCCCATGATGATGATCGGGCGAGATCCGGCCCTCTCTTCGGCTTCGGCCAAGATCTTCTCGTGCTGGACCAGTCGATTCTCGATCGCGGCGTGTGGGTCTATGTGCACGCAGAAGATGAACGCTGGCGTTCCTTCCATGAGGATTTGGGCGGCTAGCGCGACGCGCGGGCGCCACGCGCATTCGAACCAGGGGAGTTCGATGCGTTCGACCTCGAGCAGAGGGAGGCGACTGAGAAGGGCGACGCCCGTGTCGCCATCATCGTCCACCGCGATCGACTCTTCAAAATCCAGATACCACTGTTTCGGGCGAGGCGCGGTCTCGCGTGGCAATCCTTGCGCCGCATGAACGTAGCACATGCCGAGCATCTGGGCCAGTTCATAAGCGATATGATGCCCACCGGCGCGCTTCGTCCCTCGATCGGCCTCCTGCAAGGCGATGACTTCAGGGCACGGGAGATGGCGTCCGGCGGAGAAGGCTTGTGCCGCCAAGCAGATGTTGCGCGCGACGAGCGAGCTTCTACGACGCGGACGCCGCAGACCCAATCGGCGAAGTAGACCGCCAGAGATGAGCCGCTGTCCGACGGCATATCGGATGTTGAATGTCGCGACGATGAGCCTTTGCGGTGACTGGGCGCACTCTCTCTGCCTGAAGTCGCCCCGTTCGACATCCGTTTCGATCATCAAGCTCATTTCGATCTGAAGCGATCGGCGCCCGTTCTCTCACTCGCGCCGGTAATCTCCGGATTTCCCGCCGGTTTTCAATTCCAGTCTGATATCCGTGATGCGCATCGTGCGGTCGAGAGCTTTGCACATGTCATAGACGGTGAGCGCCGCAACGCTCGCTGCCACTAGCGCTTCCATTTCGACGCCAGTCTGCGCGCGCGCGCGCGCTTCAGCTTCGAGCCTTATCCCATCAGCATCGAATGCGACTCGGATGTCTATGTGTGTGAGCGGGATCGGATGGCACATCGGGATCAAGTCCGCCGTTCGCTTGGCGGCCATAATGCCGGCGATCCGCGCCACTTCGACGATGCCGCCTTTGGGCCCGTGCCCTTGACGGATCGCTTCAACGGTCTCGCGGGCCATCACCACGCGCGCCGAGGCGATGGCCCGGCGCAGGGTTTCAGGCTTCGCGCTCGTGTCGATCATGCGCGCGCGTCCTTCCTCATCGATGTGCGATAATCCGGACACGTCTTGAGTAAACCGCAAAAAGAGTTTAAGTGCAAATCCGCGAGGCGGGCGTTTACGGTGTAGGGAAAAGTCGAGGTGTTTGGTAAATTCTATATCGAGCCAAAGCGTTGAGCGGCTCTGCGCTGGAAGGCGAACTTTCGCGAGCGATTGTCTATGCCGACGACCCTTGCTGATATCGCTGCCGCGTTGGGCGTGTCGAAGATGACGGTTTCGCGCGCCATCAGGAATCATCCATCGGTCAATCCGGAGACGCGCGAGCGCGTGCTGGAGATGGCGCGGCGCATGAACTACCGGCCCAACCAGCACGCGCGCGCTTTGGCGACTAACCGTTCGTACTTGATCGGTTTCATCGCGCCCGACCTGATGCATTCTTACTTTGCCGAGATCGCCAAGGCGGTCGAGGCGGTCGTCCGCCCCGCTGGTTACGAGATCCTGATTTGCAATACCGAAGAGGATGCCGAAAAGGAGATCGCTGAGGTCGAAGCTTTGCGCCATCGCACGGATGGTCTCATCATCGCTTCGGCGCTTCCGCCGCAGCGCGTCAAAGAATATCGCCGGTGGATACGCGAAGGAACGAAGATCGTTCTGATCGATCGCCGTTTCCAAAACTTGAAGTGCACGGCAGTGATCACCGATGATGTGCGCGTCGGTTCGATGGCGACCGAACACTTGATCGCGCTCGGACATCGGCGCATCGGTCATCTGCGTGGGCCAGCCGTTTCGACCGCCGAGGAGCGTTTTCTGGGCTATCGGCAAGCGTTGGCGAAACATCGGATCCGCTTCGACGAGAAGCTCGTGCGCGCGTGCGGCTTCTTCGAGGATCAGGGATACGAGGCGATGCGCGCCTGGATCGAGGAAGGCGATCTGCCGTCAGCCATCTTCGCGACTAATGATCCAGTCGCGATCGGCGCGATGCGCGCATTGGAAGAGGCCGGCATCAGGGTGCCGGACGATATCTCGCTCGTCGGCGCGGGCGATATACGCTACGCCGATCTGCTGCGCGTGCCGCTGACGACTGTCTCATGGGCGCGGACTGAGATGGGCAGACAGGCGGCCCAGTTGCTCATCGAGATGTTTGAGGATGGGGTCGGCCTCAAACAACGTGAAGTGCGAGTCGAGCCGCGTCTGATCGTGCGCCAGTCTTGCGCTCCGTTCGACCCAAAGAGAAGCCGCGTCGCGCTGAGATCAGCGGATTGAGCGCTCTCGACAGATGCTCGCGACCCGTTCCTTGATTTGGCGGAGCGCTTCGTCGATCGTCAGGTACCCGATCGTCGCGCGTTGGACGGTTTGCCACAAGACCTCTTCGATCTCCGGGTAGTGGGCGAACTTCGGTGGGATCAACGTCCGATGCGCGATCACTTCTTGCAATAGTTGCAAGCGCGCGCGGTCGATCGCATCCGCTTCGCGTTGCATCTGGTCCATTATGGAGTGGCGAACTGGAACGCAGCCTTGTCGCGCCTCGATGATCTGTCGCTCGGCTGAGGTCAGATAGAGCAGTAGCTCGAGCGCTTCCGGTTTGCGCGCCCCGCGCTTGGTCAGAGCGAACGTGTGGCTGCCGCCGTAGGCCAAAGATTTGCCCGCCGGGCCAATCGGGTAGATGCTCAGCGCGAAGCGATCGTGAACGCATGAGATTGCCGGGTCGCGATGGAATCGGTAGTAACCGGGCCATTCGCCGACCATCGCGGCGCGTCCTGAACGGAAACAGTCATGGACCTCATCGTAATGCCACATCGGTAGCTCGGGTGGCACGAGCCCTTCGAGATAGAAGGTGCGCAATAAGCTGAGCGCCCAACGCCCAGCATCGTTTTCGATATCGGGCGCGAGATCTTCCGGGAAGAGTCTTCCCCCGGCCATCTCGACCAATTCGAAAAAAGTGCCGAAAAGTCCGGATTCGCGGCCCGGAAAGGCGAACCCGTAACGATCCGGCGGACGATTGACGGCGCGCGCCAGCTCGAGCAGTTCGTCCCAAGTGGCTGGCGGCGAGGTGATGAGATCGGTGCGGTAGTGGAGCAGGCGAACATCGAAATTGCGTGGCAACCCGTAAAGCGATCCGTCGATGCGCGCTAGCTCGATCAACGGTGATGCGAAATCGTCGAGCGTCGCTCCATCGATGAGATCGTCCAACGGAGCGAGAAAATCGAGTTGCGACGGCGCGTACTTCGTGTGCGTCGAGATCAGATCGTAGGGCACTTCGGCGAGCGAGGCCAGATGACGGTTGAGCGTTGGATGATCGCCGCGAAATGCGATCTCGACTTTGATCCCGGTCGTCGCCGTAAATTCTGGCAAGGATTCATAAAGTCGGTCGTAAGCTGGCCCGCTGATCAGCGCAACCCGTAACTCGTCGCCCATCAATTCTCCCCTCGTAGATTCGGATCAAGAAGGCGGTTCATCGCGTTTCACCTGACGAGCTTCGCATCGGCCCAGTCGGCAGGGACGCGACCGCCATCGCCGCCGACGCGCCGCACGCGAAGCGAAAGGCGCCGCACGCCGCTTATGTTGACTTTGACCGGCAGCGGGCGATCGCCCTTCTTTACGACGCCTTGCCAGAGCTCTTTGCCATCTCCGCTGACCGTGAATTCGACGCTTCGGGGATCGTTCGATCGATAACTATCGTCTATCCCGACGAGCGCCGAGAAGGTCGTGTATGGCCCAGCGATTCCGAATTCGATTTCGGAATCGGTCGGCATGCCGATCCCGGTCGCATGGCTCTGACCGTCGAGCGATAATCTGGTCCCGAGGAAAGTTCGGTCGCGTTCCGGCTGTTGCCAGCCCGACGTGAGGCGCAAAGGCGTGAGCGCGGAGAGAGGCAGCTCTTGCGGGAGAAGTTGTCGCAGCGAGAACTCCACGCGCGCTCCCTTTTCGCTCAGCGTGCCATCGTACCAGACGGCGCGTATCTCCGCTGTGTAAGCGGCATCTGGATCGAGGTTGCGTAGGGTGAAAACGTTCGTCGGAGTGAAACCGAGCGGGCGCCCATTGAGCGCCACCACGTAGCCAGCGACGCCCTGATAAGGCGGGTTCCAGCGCAGATCGACGCCGTCGAGACTGACGCGCTCGATCCACGGATTCGACGGCTCGCGGACCGGATAGCGATAAAACTCCGCCGGTTCGAAAGCGACTTCCCACCGCACTTCGGTCGTCCGCGGCGCGGCGAACTCGATGGTCGCCCAGCCTTGATGGTTGTCGATCTTCACCGGCAGTTCGCCCGCCTCGGTACGTGCGATTGCCTTCTTGATGGCGAAATTCTTCCCGCGCGGAAAGACGAAGCGCAGTTCGTAAGGGTCATCTTTGATAACTCTGCTTCGCCCTGAATAGGAATGGGTCGCCGGATCGTAGCGCTGGTCCAGTAGATCGACCCAGCCTTGGGTGATATGTCGACTGGTCGAAATCAGTTGGATGCGATCTTCATCGGGCAGAAGCGTAAGCACGCGGCAGCTCGCCGGGTTGAGTTCGATCGTCATCCCGTGTTCCCACGCTCCCAGATATTCGCGGTTCCAGAAGTCGAAGATGTGGACCGGGCGATTAGCCGGAAGCCCCAGCTCCTGCCAATTCAAATAGACGAGCGATGGACGATCCTCGTCGTAATTGAAGATGCCGACGACATCGTACTGCCGATCGAGATGTTTGATCTTCAGATCGAAGATCCGTTTATCTCGCTCAGCCGGGAAGAGGTCGAGCGGTCTGATGTCGACGGCGGGATAGATGCGGCGCAAAAGTTCGACCCGCTCTTCCGGCAGATCCATCAACCGGTCGCTCGTCAAGAGGGCTTGACCCGTCAATCCTTGCAGCGTCGCCCAGGCGCGCGCTTGCTCTAAGGGAAGCGGCGGGCGCACGACGAAGACATCGGGGTCCGTGTACCAAGCGATGTTGTGCAGAAAGTAGTATTGCATCGTGGCGCGAAGCGCGTACTTGAAGCCGTTCCATGCGGCGACGATGTCCGTGCCGGTGCGCGAGCCGTTCATGATCCCGATGCCTTCGAGCGGGATGCCCCAACAGCCAAGCAGATAGCTATCCGGGCCGATCGCCGAACGGATGCTCGCCAGCGTCTTACGATAGAGCGCAACCGGATCCTCGGTCTGATCCTTCATGAAGGCGCGCTTCGTCCGATACTCGCGAACGACGATCGGTTGGCCATCTATCTTGAAATACTCATATCCCCAACGTTTGAGCGTGCGGAAGAGATCCTTCAGATACTCGCGAGCTTCTGGAGTCGAGGGATCGACAAGATAACGTCCCTCCCATGTGCTCGAGGCCGACGATCCATCCTCTTTGAGCAGGAAGACGCGCGGATGGCTCTTGACGACTTGCTCGTTGCTCTGTCCGTGCGGCGCGAGCCAGATGCCCGGCTTCAGTCCGAGTTCTTTGATATAAGCGGCGAGCCCATCCAGCCCGCTCGGGAAGCGCGCCGCATTGACTTTGGTCCAGTCGCGGTTGTCGCTTTGACCGCGCCCGGCGCCTTGCCATCCGTCGTCGATCTGCACGTATTGCGCGCCATAATCCTTGAGGTTACGCGCGATCCACTCCGCGTTACGTCTGACTTCGGTTTCGTTGATCTCTTGGTAGTAGTAATACCACGAACACCAGCCCGCTGGCGGGAGAGGGAAGTGCGATTTATCTATCGGCGCGAAGTATCTTACGCGAAGTCTATCTTTGTAGTAACCTTTGATAACCGTCCCGTCTTTCAACCGCAGTTCGTCTGCCGCGGGATCGAAGACTCCATCGGCCAGCGGCGTGTCGACATCGCCGAGCGTCATCACGAAGAGGTCCTTGTTCGTCCCGTCTTTGATCCTCGCCTGAATGGGGTGGGGCCACGCCCGTGCCGGAGAGGTCTGCGCGACGAGCGGCGCGCAGATCATCGCGTGCGCGACCAAACAGCAGGCGAGCAGTTTAACTTTTTGCGAAACGATGCGCATGGTTTACCTCCTCATCGCTTGGACTTCGAGCTTGCCGATGAAACCGCCTCCCGCGCGAAGCGCGATCGTCAAATCATCACGGCGCGTTAGGATGGCGCGTTCTATGACTACAGCTGCCGCTTCGTCCGGCTGATCGCGGACGAGCAGAGCTGCGTATCTCGCCGCATCGAGGAATGAGAGCGGAAGGCGCACGGTCCGCGCCGCCGGACCGTTCATGATCGCCAGAAACCACGTCTCGCCGCGCCGCCGCGCGAACGCCGCGATCTCGCCTATTCTAGAGAGCGGCAGCGCGATCGTCTCATCCCACACGCTGGGGAGGCTCCGAATCATCTCGACCGCCGGATGGTCGAGGATCTTCTGCGGATGGGCCGCGAAAGTGAGAAGCGGAGAGGTGAAGACTGCGGCGCTGGCGATCTGATGCGCCCAACTCGTCTCGGCGCGCCGCGCGCCGAAATGCATGGGAGTGTAATCGGCTGGTCCAGCTAGGAAACGCGTGAACGGCAACGTCGTATCGTGTTGAGCGCGCGTCGCCATCCGACTGTACTCCATGCCGCGAACGGCTTCGCGCGTCAATTCGTTGGGCCACGTGCGCATTTCGCCCGTCGGTTTATTGGCGCCGTGAAAGTTGATCATGATCTGAAATTCGGCGGCTTCGCGAAGTAGAGCCTGATAGAGATCTATTATCTCTTTGGCTTCGTGGTCGAAAAAGTCTATCTTCGCGCCGACCGCCCCCACGTCGCGACATAGCTCGAAGAATTGGCGCCGCGCTTCCGGCGTCCGCAGTTCGCGGCTGTGTTTCCACAACCAGATCCCAACGCCTTGCCCTCTTGAGTAAGCGGCGAGTTCGCGCACCTGTTGGACGGGCCATCGTTGCCAGAAGCCTTCGACGATGTTGTATTCGAACCCAAGTTGTCCGGCGAGCCTGGAGAACTCTTTCATCCCTTCGAGCGTATTGTCGCCGCCGTCGAGATAGCGCCAGACGGCGCGGCCCGGCTTGATCCACGGCGTGTTGAAACCGGCGGGGAAGAGCTTGGGATCAGGCGGAGGCGAGACGTTATGGATGATATCGCAATTGACCAAAGTGTTGAGATCGGCGCCGATCATCACAACGCGCCATGGCGAGATGATCGTCCCACCGATCGCCGCCGGGACGGATAGACGTTTCGCTTCTTCCGTGCCGTACCTCAAATTGAACGGGTAACTGACGGGATGCAGGTGAGCCAAGCGCAAGGCGAATCCGCCCTCGCCATCCGCTTGCAGGCCCATCCCGCTATAGTTGATCAAGGCGGCTTCGGTGATGCTGGCGTAACCTGCGCCGTTCGGCAGTTCGATCGTCAAGGGCGGAGCGGCCCACTCTCCACGGCTGACGGCGGAGAGCGCCTTCTTCGTGTAGATCCCTTCATAATGTCCTTCGAAGCCGTGGTACCAGACGGCGCTTCCCGCGGGAAGTTTGAAGCCCGTCGTTTCATCCACGACCTTGGGGCGATCATCGCCGGGCACGATGTAACGAAAGGCGATCCCATCATCGAAGGCGCGCGCTTCCAAGCGATAGGCGATCCCGCTGGCGCGATCTTTGAGGAAGATGATCGCGCCGCGACAATCGTTGATGGCCTCCGCGTGGACTCCGCGCCACGGGTATCTCTCCTTGAGGCGGTAAACTTCGACTCGCTCGACCTCGACCTCCGCGCAGAGATCACGACCATCGACGCTGATCCCAAGCGGCGAACGCTCGATGACAGCGCGCCTTTTGAAGGTCACCAGATAGTGCAAGCGCGGGCTCCTGCGCCAAAAAAGAGTGAACTTGATATCACCCTGCGGACTCGTGATCTCGATCGGATCCGAAGGCGCAGCGAAAGTCGCTTTCGATCCGACGCCCAGCGCCGGGACGGCCAACGCGGCGGAAAGGAACGTGCGACGAGAACATAGAGCACACATCGTGAAGCATCCCCTTCATGGATTCGGGTAAAGCAATCGTTCTAGATCGCTCGGCGCGGCGCGCGGCACTTTCGCCACCATCGCCCTATACTTTTCGTCTTTGTATTTGACGGCGGCGCGGCGCAGCAGCGGAAAGAGCTCTTGAGGCGTCCATGCGGTGATCTGCTGATACGGCCACTTCCTCTCTCCGATGGCGAAGGGGAAGAGATATTCGAGGGCGCGGCGAATGCTGCGCCCATCGGCGGTTTGGTAGTTCCAAAGATCCACGCCGACGTTCTCCGCGAGCGCGGCCAATAGCATCAGCCCTTCGAGATTCCCGACGCTGTAACTCCAAGAGCGCGTCCGCGCCAGCTCGAGCGGTTGGCGACCGTCGGGTTCGATCTGTCGGGCGATCCTCTTCTGTCGCGCCGTTAGCAGGATCTCCGTCGCTAATTCGCGTTTTCCGAGGAAGAGCGCGAACGAGGCAACTTGTGCGTCGTAATAGGTCCCGTGATTGTTCTCGGCGGCTGCTTCGTCGCGCCCGTTCTTGCTTTCGCGCATCCATCGGAGAAAGCGCGCGAACCAATCTTCGAGGCCGCGTTGATCGTCAGTGGTCCAAGATTTCGACCCGGCCAGTAGCCCGATCGCATCGACCACGCGGATCAAACCGCGCGTTTCGATCAAGCCTATGCCACGCCCGGTGGTTACGCCGGGGATGGCCTGTGCATATTGCAAGTGCGGGTTCATGCGCGTACGCGCATCGAGAAACCACGCGCGAAGCAGTTGCGTCGCTTTTGCCGCGTAAACTTCATCGCCGCGAAGATAGTAGGCGAGCGCGAGCGTGTAAACGGCAGCGACCATCTGGTCCAGTTCGCGATGGTCCGAAATGCGGTCGATCTCCGGATTGCGTTCGCCGTCGCGGCGCACGTAGGGGAGCCCGTTAGGGGTGCGAGGATTGGGCCAGAAATATGGCGCTTGGCTCATGTAGTCGTGTTTGTCGCCGCTCGGCGGAACGGTCATTTTGTGCGTGACGGAGAACGGACCGGCGCGAAGCGCTCGTCGCGCCTCGGCTTCGAGCGCGGCGAGCGCTGGGGCGAAAGTCCGATCGCCAGAAGCGATGCGCCGCTTAACGGTCACGAGCCACTGCGCGTCGGTCGCATAGACCTGCGGGCGAGCGATTTGAAGGGCCTGCGCGCTTGCGCCCAGGAGAAGGATCGAGACCGAACAGCTCTTCATCAACGCATAGACCTTTCGCATAGCGAAAAGACCATCCTCCCTTTCGCTAGAACATCTTTATCGCCCTTAGCCGATCGAGATCCGCTCGGCGGGCCCTCACGCGAAATTTGGGCGGCACGCCCTTGAACGCGGCGCTCGTAAAGCTCGGGATTTCGCGCCGCATCGGTAACCTTCTTTCGCTCACTCTCCATCTCCCTTCGCGTCGTTCGACATCTTCATCAGACGTTTCCTCGCGGCCTTTTGCGCACGAAGATCTCATCTTGCCGCGGTTCCGATTCGCATTCGATGGCGAGCGTCGTGATGGGATCGTCTGGCGGGTGCGGCGGTAGCCCGGTGAAACGGACGCGATAGGCATCCTGTTGGAAGTCAACCTTTTGCCCGGTGGCGAACAGGTGGGCCGCTTTGACCTTCGTCATCAGGCCGGCAATCGCCACTTCGCTGCCGGGCCAGAAATGGACGTGCATGTAGAGCGTATTGCCGCGGCGCGTGAAGTTGGCATAGCGCGAGCGGCGCGGCTGGCAACGATCGGTCCCGTAGATGGTCTGCCCGTTGCGCTCCATCCACTGGCCCACCTTTTCGAGGATGCGCACCGATTCTTCCGGGACCGAACCGTCGGCTTTAGGCCCGATGTTGAGCAGATAGTTGCCGCCATCGCGCGCGCAGGTGATCAGATTGCGCAGGATCGTCTTCGGGCTCTTCCAGTTATCGTCCGCCGCGTGATAGCCCCAACTGTCGTTCATCGTCATGCAGGTTTCCCAAGCGCGTCCGGCCTCCGCCGCTTCGATGCGTTGTTCGGGAGTTGAAAAATCGCCGGGGAGCTTGTTGCGGTTGTTGACTATGATGTCGGGTTGTAGCTCGAAGACCATGCGGTTCATCTTCTCCGATTCCCAACCCTTAGCATCCAGCGGCCACGCCACGTCGTACCAGAGGATGTCGATCTTGCCGTAATTGGTCATCAGTTCGCGTATCTGCGTGTGGATGTATTCGACGAACCTCTTACGGGCCGCTTCGTCTTCGGCGCAACGCGCGCCGTCCGGATGGTGCCAGTCCATCAACGAGTAGTAGAAACCGACGCGCAGACCTTCGGCGCGCGCCGCTTCGACGAACTCGCGGACGAGATCGCGACCGGCAGCCTGTTTCGGCGCACAGTAGTTGGTTGTCTGCGTCTCGAAGAGACAGAAGCCTTCGTGATGTTTGGTCGTCAAGACCATGTACTTCTGCCCTGCGCGGCGCGCAAGGCGCGCCCACTCGCGCGGCGCACCGGGGCGCGGATTGAAACGTTTGGCGAGTTGCTCGTATTCGGAGACGGGAATGCCTTCCATCTCCATGACCCATTCGTGTCGCCCGAGGACGCTGTACAGCCCCCAGTGGATGAACATCCCGAACTTCGCTTCGTGCCACCAGCGCATGCGACGTTCGCGGTCGCGGGCATAGGGATCTTCTTGCGCTGAAGCGGGCGAGGTCTGCGCCAGATCGAGCGGCGCGGTCGCGGCGGTGATCGCGCCCGCGCCGAGCAGCTTGATGCATTCGCGCCGCGATAATCTGTTCCCCTTCATGAGTCCTCCTTTCCGGATCAGAAACTGAAACGAATCGAGCCCTGCATGACGCGCGGCGGGCGGGCCGAAGTGGCCGCCCCGAAATTGGCGTTGATCTGATTGCCGTTCGCGTCGAAGATCAACTGCGTATCCACCGCATTGAAGTTCGCGTGGTTGAAGACGTTGTAAGCCTCCCAGCGCAATTGCAGATTGCGTTTTTCGCCGAGACGGATGTTCTTGAAAAGCGACATGTCCCAGTTGTTGACGCCCGGAAGGCGCGCCACGTTCCGCGGCATGTTGCCGAAATCGCCGCGCGCGGGACGCGCGAAAGCCGAAGCATCGACGAACACGGGCGTCCCATCAGCCGCGCGCTTCGGCTCCGATAGGTTCGGATTATGAAGCATGTTGGGGCGCGCGCCGACGCTTCCTCCGGTGATGTCGAAACTCGGTTGAGTGCTCATGCTCGGCGTGAAAGGTTTGCCGGTGACGAGCGAGGTGATCCCCGATAATTGCCAGCCGTCAAAAAGCGCTCTGACGAGACGGGTATCCCAAACGCGGCTGAGATTGGGAATGTCCCAAATGTAGTTGAAGGAGAAAATGTGCGTTTGATCGAAGTCGGCTGGTCCATAGTTCCACGCGCGGTAAGGTCGCCCGAGCGAGACGTCCGACGTGTCGTCGTTGGCGAAATCCATCGCCTTCGACCACGTGTAGGCCAGCCCGAATTGGAGTCCGCGCGCATACCGGCGGCTGACTTCGACCTGCATCGCGTGATAGTTGGAGCTGCCGGAATAGGTGTCGATCTGAATCGAGCCGTAGCCGCGATAAGGGCGCAAGAAGTTATCCGGATAGACGCTGCCGGTCACCGGATTCCTGTTCTCCGGATGGAGATCGAGGAATCGCGCGCCATCCGGCACCTGATTTATGTTGCGCCTTTCTCCGAGATGTCGTCCCAACGTCGATACATAAGAGACGCTGAGCACGGTCCCAAAGCCGACATTTTGCTGGATGCCGATCATGAAGTTGTATGAGCTCGGCGTCTTCGCGTACCGTTCAAGCCCCAGCACGCTGTCGGGGAAGAGGACCGCTGAGCCGAGCAGATCACCGAGTTGATCGATATAGCCATAGAAGATCTGTTGGTTGATCTGCAGCGGCGGTTGCGGAGTGAGATTGCCGACCGATCCGCCGCCGACGCGCGGGCTGTGATAGATGCCGCCCATCGCGCGAAACACGGTCCGGCCTGTACCAAAAAGATCCCACGCGAAACCGGCGCGCGGCTCCCACTGCACGCCGTCGAGCTCTTTGAAACCTTTCGGATAGTTGGGGTCGCCTTCGACGACCATGCCGTTATATGGATCGCCAGTGCCGGGAACGATCGCTCCCGCGAAGGCGAGCGGGAGCAGTTGCTTGGTGACCGGATTGATCGCGCGCCGATTGGCGCTCGGACAGGTGCCGTTCGGCGGGATCGGCGTCGTACAGGCGAAACCGTAAAGCAGCGGGGCTTTGGCCGGATCCCATCGCTCCAACACGAAGCCCGCCGCCCGTTTGTCCGCTTGGTACCACTGCGTATGAAAGCCCATGCGCAGACCGTAATTGAGCGTCAGACGGCGATTGACTTTCCACGTATCCTGCCCATACCACTGGACCAGCGTCAAGCGAGCGTTGGTCCGGTTGCGCGAGTTGGTCTCGCTGTAGCTGCGGAAGATGCCGAGCAGCGCATTGGCATAGGCATAGCCCGTGTTCAGCGGATTGTTCGAATCGTTCTGAAAGCTGAAAGAACCGGACCAGTCGCCGCCATAGCCCTCATCGTTCCTTAAATGCTCGATGTAGAGCCCGGCTTTGTAGCTGTGTGTTCCCTGAATGAAGCTGAAGTTGTCGGTGAAGGAGCCGACCAGATCGGCGCCGCGCGAGTTCAAGCGCGCCACCCAATTGATGTTGGCGGCGTTCGGTACGCCGCCCCAGCTCGTGACGCGCGGGATGATCCCGAGCGGATTCTGGTCCGGATAGAGCTGCGGCGCGGTGTAGCCGAGGGTCGAACGAAGGATGCGATTGAGCTCGCCGTCGCTCGGGATGAACTCCTCCATGCTGTGGCGCAAACCGACGAACGCTTCATTGACCATGCGTTGATTGAGGACGCGCGTCCAGTTGATCGTCATGCCGTTATCTGAGTAACGATAATGGGTCTTCAGTACGCCCCAGCGATTGGTCGCGCCGCTGGGCCAACCGGGCGTCGAGTAGCCTTCCGTGTCGGAAAGCCACGTCTGTCCCTTCCAGTAGATCGTATCCTTGTCCGTTCTGAAATCGACGCGCGCGACGTTCGATAGCTTCGGCACGTGCAGACTCTCCTGCATGACATAGTTCGTCCCCGTCTGCGCGAAAGAGCTCTGCGCGTTGGGGAGCGGGAAGAAGTTAAGCAACGCTTGCCCGCTCTTGTTGATCCTGTCGGGCGGGATGATGTTGCCAGGGAACGGCTGCCCGGTGAGCGGATCGCGGATGACGATCAGTTGACCTGATTGGGTGAAGGTCTGCGAAAAATCGCCGCGCCGTTCGCGCTCGGTCGGGACGGTGACGCGCACGGGACTGACGGGCGTGATCGTGTAAGGGCGCTCGATCGAGTAGAAGAAGAAGAGGCGCTTGCGATCGCGATTGGGAAAGAGCTTCGGTATCTGAACAGGTCCTCCAAGATTCGCGCCCCACGTGTTATGACGATAGAGCGGGCGCGGCAGCCCGTTCTTGTTGTTGAAGAAGTTGTTGGCATTCAACGCCTCGTTACGAATGTAGTAGTAGGCGCTGCCGTGATAATCGCGCCCGCCGCTTTTGGTGACGACGTTGATCTGCGCGCCACCTTGATTGCCGTATTCGGCGGCATAGTTGTTGAGCAGGACTTTGACTTCGGCAATGGCGTCCATGTTGATCGTGTGGCTCAGGCGATTCGAGCCGCTCACGTCATTGCCCATCAGGCCATCAACGGTGGCCAGCGCGGAACGAGCGCGCATCCCGCCGATGTTGGGGATCACCTGACCGAAGCTCTCGCCCGTCGCGTCGGAATCATCCTCATAAGTTACGCCCGGCATCGTGCGCAGAAGCGAAGTCACGTTGCGCCCTTTCACTGAGATGAGTTCGATCTGATCCGCCGTCAACCGCGATGATAGATCGCTCGATTCGGTCTCAACCACCGCCCCTTGGCTCGTCACCGTGACCGTTTCGCTCACTTGCCCCGGTTGCAATTGCAGCTCGCCGAGAGCTAGGTTCTCGTTCGCGCTCAAGACGACGTCGCTGCGCACGAGCGTCTGGAATCCGCTCCGTTCGATCTTGAGCGAGTAGGTTCCGGGTTGGACGGCGGCGAAACTGAAGCGGCCCGCCTCGTTCGTCGAAAGAGTGCGCACGTCGCGCGTCCGTTGGTTGGTGAGCGTGACGGTCGCGCCCGGGATGACTCCGCCGGATGGATCGGTCACGGTACCTGAGATCGTGCCGGTGACGATCTGCGCGCGCGCTTGGCTGCCAGCTATGACGAGCAGGGCGAATAGCGTCAAACGGGTGCTCCTGGACATGTTCGGTCATCTCCTTTCGCTCGAAATGTTCTGGCGGAGTATGTTCTCTCCTCCAACTTAAATGGCCGGACGGACCTCGCGGTGAACTGACGGCGGCGCATTATACTCGAATGTGTTACCGGTATCAAGAGCTATTTTACCGGTAACATCATCGGAAGGCGGCGCCGCCCCGCGCCCGGATGGTTGCATCTTGCGCGCCGCTCGGGTTAAGCTTCGAGACGGGCGGCGGCCCTTTGTTACCGATAACAACGCCGCGCCCCGAAGCGGATGCGAAGAAGAGCGCTCAAGATACATCCCGCCGATAACGTCGCCGTCGCGCTGGTCGATCTGGCCGCGGGCGAGCGCCTGAGCTTCGAGCGCGAGGAGATCGCGCTCGTCTCGCGCGTGCCCGCTAAACACAAGTTCGCCCTCGAAGATCTGGCGCCCGAAGACCCTGTGCGCATGTACGGCGTCATCGTCGGGCGGGCCATCCTGCCGATCAAACGCGGCGAACTGCTGACGACGCGCAACGTTCGCCACGCCGCTTCGCCCTTTCAACGTCGAGCGGGACAGTACGTGTGGGTGCCGCCGGACGTCGCGCGATGGCGCGAACGAACCTTCATGGGCTACCATCGCGCGGATGGCCGGGTGGGCACGCGCAATTATTGGCTGGTCATCCCGCTCGTCTTCTGCGAGAACCGCAACGTCGAAGTCATCAAACAGGCTTTCGCGAAGGAGTTGGGATTTGCTGGGCCTGAGGTCTATCAACGGGTCGTGGCCGATCTGGTTAAGCTCTATCGCGAAGGTCGCACGGAGGAGCTGAAGGGCTATCGTCCGCCTGCGGAGCGGGATTCGGACCGACGCCATTCTCGTCTCTTTGCCGAAGTCGATGGCGTGAAGTTCCTGACGCACGAGGGCGGTTGTGGCGGCACGCGCGAGGATGCGCGCGCCTTGTGCGGATTGCTCGCCGGATACATCACGCATCCGAACGTCGCTGGCGCGACCGTCTTGAGTTTAGGTTGTCAGCATGCGCAGGTGGCGATGTTGCGCGAGGAGATCGCGCGGCGCGATCCGCGGTTTGCCAAACCGCTCCTCGTCTTCGAGCAGCAGCGGAGCCGTTCGGAGCGGGAGATGTTGATCGAAGCGATCAAGGCGACGTTCTTGGGGCTCGTCGAAGCGAACGAGCAACGGCGGCAGCCCGCTTCGCTCTCCGCTTTGACGGTCGGCCTGAAATGCGGCGGTTCCGATGGTTTTTCGGGCATCTCGGCCAATCCCGCGATCGGGCATGTCGCCGATTTGGTCGTGGCGCTCGGCGGGCGGGCGATCCTTTCGGAGTTTCCGGAGCTATGTGGCGTCGAGCAGGAGTTGATCGATCGGTGTGTGAGCGATGAGGTAGCCGAGCGGTTCGTCCATCTGATGCGCGCTTACGAGGAGCGGGCGCGTGCGGTCGGATCGGGCTTCGACATGAACCCATCGCCCGGCAACATCCGGGACGGGCTGATCACCGATGCGATGAAATCCGCCGGCGCAGCGCGCAAGGGCGGGACTTCGCCCATCATGGACGTGCTCGATTATCCCGAGCGCGTGACTGAGCCTGGACTCAACCTGCTATGCACGCCCGGCAATGATGTCGAGGCGGTGACGGCGCAAGTCGGAGCCGGAGCCAACGTCGTGCTCTTTACGACCGGGTTGGGGACGCCGACCGGCAATCCCATCGCGCCGGTCATCAAGCTTGCGACGAACAGCGAACTGGCTGAACGGATGAGCGACATCATAGATTTCGATTGCGGCGGGATCGTTCGCGGCGAGAAGACGATCGAGCAGACGGGCGAAGAGATATTGGAGTTTGTGATCCGCGTCGCCAGCGGAGAGGTTTGGACCAAGGCCGAATTGCTCGGTCAGGATGATTTCATCCCGTGGAAACGCGGTGTATCGCTTTGAAGATTCAGCCTATGGAAAACTTCCGATTGGACGGCAAGGTGGCGGTCGTCACCGGCGGCGCTTCGGGCATCGGGCGCGCGATCGCCGTGACGTTCGCGACGCACGGCGCTTATGTGCATCTGCTCGATCTCGATGCGAAACGGATGGACGAAGTGGTGCGCGAGATCGGCGAAGCTGGCGGGCGCAGTGTAGCCCGCCGATGCGACGTCTCGCGGCAAGAAGAGGTCGTGCGCGTCTTCGGCGAGATCACGCGCGAGCACAAGATAGACATCCTCGTCAATAACGCCGGGATCGCGCATGTCGGGAAGCTTGAGGAGACGACGGAAGAGGATTTCGAGCGCATCTTCAGCGTCAACGTCAAAGGCGTTTACAACTGCATGTACGCTTGCATCGAGCATTTGAAAGAGACGGGCGGCGGCGTGATCTTGAATCTCGCCTCGATCGCCGCATCGGCCGGGTTAGCCGATCGTTTCGCCTATTCGATGAGCAAGGGCGCGGTGTTGGCGATGACCCGTTCGGTGGCGAGGGATTATCTGGCTTACAACATACGTTGCAACAGCATCTCGCCGGCGCGCGTTTACACGCCGTTCGTCGAAGGTTTCGTGCGAGAGAAGTACCCCGGGCGCGAGCGGGAGGTGTTAGAGGCTCTTTCGCGCTCGCAGCCGATCGGGCGAATGGCGCGCCCTGAAGAGGTCGCCGCGCTGGCCCTGTTCCTGTGTTCGGATGCGGCTTCGTTCATCACGGGGGCTGACTATCTGATCGATGGCGGTTTTATGACTCTGCGCGGCTAGTGCGGGCGAAGGGGGCGTTCGCGCAAGTTGCGACAGTGAGGACGACTGGACCGGTCGAGGGGGATCTCTTCGTGTAAAAGGAGGTTCGATGAAGCTTTTTCGCTTTGGGGCGGTGGAACGAGAAAAGCCGGGCGTCGTGTGGCATGGGCGCCATCTGGATGTGAGCGCGTTTGGCGAAGATTACGACGAACATTTCTTTGCGACCGACGGATTGCATCGTTTGGCGCGATGGTTGGAGAAGGAGGCTGAGCGATGTCCGGCGGTTGACGAGGCGGTGCGGTTCGGACCCTGCATCGCGCGTCCATCGAAGATAGTTTGCGTCGGGCTGAACTATCGCGGCCATGCGGCGGAGACGAACGCGCCAATTCCGCGCGAACCCGTGCTCTTCTTCAAAGCGACTTCGGCTTTATGCGGGGCCAACGATGATCTGATTCTGCCGCGGGGATCGGAGAAGACCGATTGGGAAGTGGAATTGGCCGTGGTGATCGGAAGGCGCGCGAAGTACGTCGAGCGAGACGAGGCGATCGCGTACGTTGCCGGATATGCGCTGCATAATGACTACAGCGAGCGCGAGTATCAGTTGGAACGCGGCGGGCAGTGGGTGAAAGGCAAAAGCTGCGACACGTTCGCTCCGCTCGGCCCGTATCTCGTGACGCGGGACGAGGTTCCGGATCCACACGATCTGCGTCTGTGGTTGAAGGTGAACGGCGAGTTGATGCAAGAGGCGAACACCTCCGACCTGATCTTCGACATCCCGACCCTGATCAGTTACACGAGCCAGTTTATGACGCTCTTGCCGGGCGATGTGATTTCGACGGGGACGCCGGCTGGAGTCGGTTTGGGGCGCAAGCCACCGCGCTATTTGCGCCATGGCGATGTGGTCGAAGCAGGGATCGATGGTTTGGGCACATCCTTTCAGCGCGTCATCGCTTATGAGCGATATGCCGAGACGCGCGAATGATGGGGAGCGTGAGCGAGCAGATGAGGCGAAGGCTCTGGAGTTTTATCGGTTGTCTCGTCCTCGCCCTGGTGGCGTTCGGTTGCGGGAGGTCAGGGCGCGCGACGAAGAGCTATCGGGTCGCGGTGATCCCGAAGGGGACATCGCATGAGTTCTGGAAGAGCATTCATGCCGGCGCGCTCAAGGCGGCGCGCGAGCTTTCGGGCGAGGGCGTGCAGGTGACGGTCGATTGGAAGGGGCCGTTGCGCGAGGATGATCGCGAGCAGCAGATTCAGGTCGTCGAAAATTTCATCAGTCAAGGTGTGGATGGGATCGTTCTCGCGCCGCTTGATGATCGCGCGCTGGTCCGCCCGGTCGAAGAGGCGCGGCGCGCCGGGATTCCGACGGTGATCATCGATTCGGCTCTGGCTTCCGAGGCGATCGTCAGCTTCGTGGCGACGGATAATTTCAAGGGCGGCGAATTGGCCGCCGAGCGGCTCGGTTCATTACTGCAGGGGAAGGGCAAGGTTCTGCTTCTACGTTATCAGGAAGGGTCAGCGAGCACGCACGAGCGTGAGGAAGGTTTCATCAAAAGGTTGAAGGAGAGATATCCGGCCATCGAACTGATCTCATCGGACCAGTATGCTGGACCGACGCGCGACACGGCCAAAAGGGCGGCGGAGAATCTGCTCAACCGATATGGCGAACAGATCCAGGGCATCTTCTGCCCGAACGAATCTTCGACGGCGGGGATGCTTCTGGCGTTGCAGGACATAGGCAAAGCTGGCCACGTTTTCTTCGTCGGGTTCGATGCGACCGAATCGCTCATCGAGGCCCTCCGCAACAAGCAGCTTCATGGCCTCGTCGTGCAGAATCCGTTCAACATGGGCTATCTAGGCGTGCGGACGATGGTGCGATATCTGCGCGGCGAGCCGGTCGAAAAGCGCATCGATACCGGCGTCATGCTCATCACGCTGGAGAACCTCTCGACGGCGGAGGCGCAAGCGTTGCTTCATCCGCCGCTCGATGAGTATCTGAGATGAAGCGCGTTCGCTTCTTCCGTCTATGCTGAGGCTGTTCGGAATCGAAAAGCGGTTCGGTTCGACCGTCGCGCTCCGCGGCGTCACGCTCGAGCTGGGGCGTGGCGAGGTTCATGCGCTCATCGGGGAGAACGGCGCGGGCAAGACGACCTTGATGAATGTGCTTGCAGGGGCGGTGCGCCCGGACGCCGGCGCGATGGAGCTCGAAGGGCAACCTTATCTCCCGCAGACGCCGCGCGAAGCGCGCCAACGCGGGATCGCGCTCATCCATCAGGAGCTATCCTTGTGCCCGCATCTGACGGTTGCCGAAAACATCCTGTTGGGCAACGAACCGCAGCGCTTCGGTTGGTTAGATCGCGAGGCGGCCCGGCGAAAGGCGTTCGAAGTGTTGCGCGATTTCGGCCATCCGGAGATAGATCCGGCGCGGCGCGTGGCGGACCTCTCGCTCGCGGCGCGTCAAGTGGTCGAAATATGCCGCGCCATTGCCGCGCGGGCGAAGATCATCCTGATGGACGAGCCGACGAGCAGTCTGCAGCGCGATGATGTCGAGCGCCTCTTTGCTCTGATTCGCCATCTGCGCGCGCGCGATCAGGTGAGCTTTATCTACATCAGCCATTTCCTCGAAGAGGTGCGCGCCATCGCCACACGCTACACGGTCTTGCGCGACGGTGCGAGCGTCGCTTCAGGCGAGATCTCTACTGTCACGGACGAGTATCTCATCGCCAAGATGGTCGGGCGGGCGATCGAGGATCTTTATCCGCGGCGCAAGCGCGCGCCGGGCGCCCCCTTGCTCGCAGTGCGCGAACTGTGCGCGCCGCCGCTGCTCAAACGCGCTTCGTTCGAGGTGCGGGCTGGCGAGATTTTCGGGATCGCAGGGCTCATCGGTTCCGGAAGGACCAAGCTCGTGCGAACTCTCTTCGGTCTCGAACCGGCGCGCTCGGGCGCGTTGATCTTTCAAACGCAACGGCTCGTCGTCCGCGGCGCGACTCCAGCGCTCCGTTTGCGCCAAAGCTTCGGATACTTGAGCGAGGATCGCAAGGGCGAAGGATTGGCGCTTCCGCTCTCGATCGCGGATAACATCACGTTGACGCGCTTTGAAAGCTGCGCGCGACTCGGCTGGCTCGATCGAACGCGACAGCAGGCGCAGGCCAGATCTTGGATGGACAAGCTCGGCATTCGCGCGCGTTCGCCCGCACAGGCGGTCGGCACGCTCTCGGGCGGCAATCAGCAGAAGGTCGCGCTCGCGCGTCTGCTTCATCAAGGGGCCCGCGTGCTGCTTCTGGATGAGCCCACGCGCGGCATAGACATCGGCAGTAAGCTCAAGGTCTACGAGACGATCGCAGAGTGCGCCGCGCGCGGATGTGCCGTTTTGTTGATCAGTTCATATCTGCCGGAGCTATTCGGCATGTGTGACCGATTGGCCGTCATGTGCCGTGGCGTGCTTTCGGCAGCGCGGCCCATTGAGGAGTGGACGCCGGAAGAGGTCATGCGCATTGCGATCAGCGGCAAGCGAAACGAAGATGCGGGAGCAAAAGGCGTAGATTGATATGGTGGCTTGAAAGATGGAAGAACGGGATGAAATCTCCGTCGTCGCGTCGGAAGAAGCGTTGACGCGCGTCTCAGGTCCATCTTGGGTGAGATTGTGGCTCGGCAGAGTGGGCCCGTTTCTTGGCCTGATCTTCGTCCTCCTCGTCTTCACCTTGCTTTCCGCCGACCCGGCCCAGTATCTCAGCCCGCGCAATCTGCGCATCGTCGCGGCCCAAACCGTCATCATCGCGGTCGGAGCTATCGGCATGACGCTCATCATCGTCAGCGGCGGCATAGACCTTTCGGTCGGCTCGGCGATCGCGCTTACCGGGGTCGTCACCGCGCTCGGGCTGCGCGCCGGTTGGGCGCCCTCAGTCGCCGTGTTAGCGGGCGTTCTCGCTGGTGGTCTGATCGGAGTGATCAACGGGTTGGTCATCACGCGCTTGCGCGTGATCCCATTCATCGCCACGCTCGGCATGCTCGGCGCGGCGCGCGGCATAGCCAAGTGGTTGGCCGCGCAGCAAACGGTCAACGTGCCGGAGACTTGGGTCAATGAGCTGGCCGTCACCTTCCCAGCGCGCCGGTGGATGTTCTTCGCTCCGGGGGTTTGGTTGGCATTGGCGCTCGCCGCGATCGTTGCGGCCATCTTGCGCAATTCGGTCTGGGGCCGAAGAGTCTTCGCGCTCGGGTCGAACGAGGCCGCGGCGCGGGCGTGCGGGATCGATGTCGAAAATTTGAAGACGAGCGTTTACGGTTTGGCCGGACTGTTCTTCGGTCTCGCCGGCGTCATGCAGATGTCGCGCCTCAGGCAGGGCGATCCGACTGTCGCCGTCGGCACGGAGCTTGATGTGATCGCCGCCGTGGTCATCGGCGGCGCGAGCCTCAGCGGCGGCGAGGGGAGCATCCTCGGTTCGATGGTCGGCGCATTGATCATGGCTCTCTTACGCAACGGCTGTCAGCAGATGGGGTGGCCCAATTACGTGCAGGAGATCATCATCGGCGCGATCATCGTCTTGGCGGCGGTGGTGGACCGCTTGCGCCATGTGCGGCGACTGGCTGAAACTTGAAGCGGGAAAGAGGAACATGAGGCTCGATGCGCATCAGCATTTTTGGCATTATGATCCGGCGCGCGACACCTGGATCACGGATGAGATGGCCGTCTTGAAGCGCGACTTTTTGCCGGACGAATTGCGCGTTGAGTTGGAAGCGAATCGCGTCGATGGTTCGATCGCCGTGCAGGCTGCGCAATCGGAAGAGGAGACGCGATTCTTGCTGGATCTGGCGTCGCGTCATCCATTCATCAAGGGGGTAATCGGATGGGTCGATCTCTGCGCCGAAGATATCAGCGAACGGCTCGCGCGCTTCTCGCGCGAAGAGAAGCTGTGCGGTTTCCGCCACATCGTTCAAGCGGAGCCGGATGATCGTTTCATGTTGCGCGATGATTTTTCACGCGGCATCGCGGCGCTCAAGGAGTTCGGTTTCACTTACGACATCCTCATCTACGAACGGCAACTGCCAGCGGCGATCGAATTGGTCGAAAGGCATCCGGAGCAGCGCTTTATCCTGGACCACATCGCTAAACCGCGGATTCGCGAGCGGATCATCTCGCCATGGGCCGAGCGGATCAGAGCGATCGCGCGCCACCCGAACGTTTACTGCAAAGTCTCCGGTTTAGTGACCGAGGCGGATTGGCGAGGATGGCGGCGTGATGACTTCCGTCCCTATCTCGATGTCGTCTTCGAAGCTTTCGGTCCGGAGCGCGTGATGTTCGGCTCCGATTGGCCCGTCTGTCTGTTGGCGGCTAGCTATCGTCAGGTCGTGGAGTTGATCGAAACTTACATGGAGAGTTTGACCGTCGAAGAAAAGGCGGGGATCTTCGGCAAGAACGCTGCGCGCGTCTATGGTGTGAAGCCTGACTAAATCGAGTCGGACCTCTCACGCGCCAGTGTCTTCGGGCGAAGATCGAGTGGACGGAGTCGATCGAAGGTTTCCGCGGATCATCGCGAGGGCGCGATCCGACGAGGGCGGTTTCGAGGTTCAATATGGATCTAGCTCTGCATGAAAAGGTGGTCATCGTCACCGGAGGGGCGAAAGGGATCGGCGCGAGCATCGCGCGTGCGTTGCGAGACGAGGGGGCCATCCCCGTCGTCATCGACCGTGATGAGGAGGCGGCGCAAAGCCTGAGCCGCGAACTGGATTGCCACGCGGTCGTGCTGGATTTAACCTCTGCTGAGAACTGTCGTCGCGCCGTCGCCGCGGCGGTCGAACGTTACGGGCGGGTCGATGCCCTCGTCAATAACGCCGGAGTGAACGATAAGGTCGGATTGGAGCACGGTGGCCCAGCCGAATACGAAGCATCGCTCAGGCGCAATCTGCTCCACTATTACAATATGGCGCACTACGCTGTGCCGTATTTGAAAGGGCGGCGCGGTGTGATCATAAATATCGGATCGAAGACGGCGGTGACCGGACAGGGCGGAACTTCCGGTTACGCTTCGGCCAAGGGGGCGATTCTGGCGTTGACGCGCGAATGGGCGGTGGAACTATTGCCTTACGGGATGCGCGTCAACGCCGTCATCCCGGCAGAAGTGATGACGCCGCTTTATCGTCAATGGCTCGAGACGTTCGATGATCCGGAGAAGAAGCTGCGGCAGATCGTCGCGAAGATCCCGCTGGGGAAGAGGATGACGACGGCTGAAGAGATCGCTTCCGTCGTGGTTTTCCTTCTGTCTGACAGGGCCGGTCACATCACTGGGCAACATATCTTTGTCGATGGCGGCTATGTTCATCTAGATCGGGCGTTGACTTAGCGGTAAAATCGGGAGCTCGAACTGGCATCTCTCGGGCGAGATCATGAAGGTCGCTCTGTTCGTCCCCTGTTATGTTGATCAGTTCTATCCGCGCGTCGCGCGCGCGACGCTCGAGCTGTTGGAAAAACAGGGGCTGGAGGTGGAATTCCCTCTGGCGCAGACCTGTTGCGGGCAGCCGCTGGCGAATGCGGGCGGCGAAGATTACGCGCTCGCGGTCTATCGCCATTTCGTCGAGACATTCGCCGGGTACGAATATATCGTCTCCCCTTCGGGGAGTTGCGTCTATCACGTGCGCCATCATTTCGCGCGTGCGGAGCAGACGCCTGAAGTGCAACATGTGCGCGCCAGGACCTACGAGCTATGCCAGTTCTTATCGGAGGTCATCGGCGTCGAGGGGTTCGATTTCGCCTTCCCTCGCCGAGTCGGCTTGCACATCGGATGTCACGCGCAACGTGGTCTGCGACTGGCCCAGTCTTCCGAGTTGAGCGATGAATGGGGCGGCGTCGCTTCCTCTCTTCTCAAGAGGATCAAGGGATTGGAGTTAGTCGAGCTGGATCGGCGCGATGAATGCTGCGGTTTCGGCGGCACGTTCTGCGTGACGGAAGAGGCGGTTTCAGTGCGCATGGGATTGGATCGCGTGCTGGACCACCAGCGGCATGGGGTGGAAGTCCTCACCGGAAGCGATATGTCGTGCCTCATGCATCTCGAAGGGATCATCCGGCGTCACCGGATCCCGATCGAAGTGATGCACATCGCCGAGATATTGAACGGAGGCAATCATGATCGATCACCCTAGCGCGGCCAGAGAGTTCAACGCGGATCCCGGGCGCGTCGCGTGGCACGATCAAACTCTTTGGGTCGTAAGACAAAAGCGCGACCGCGCCGCGCGCGAGATCGCCGAGTGGGAAGAGCTCCGCGCGCTCGCCTCTGAAATCAAAGCGCACACGCTCAGCCATTTGGATGAGTACCTGATGGAGTTCGAATATAACGCGACGCGCCGCCGCATCGCCGTCCACTGGGCTAAAGACGCGGCGGAACATAACCAGATCGTCCACCGGATCTTAAGTCAACGCGGCGCGCGGCTCGTGGTCAAAAGCAAATCAATGTTGACCGAAGAGTGCCACTTGAACTCTTTCCTCGAACGGCGCGGCATCACGGTAATCGATACGGATCTTGGCGAGCGCATCGTTCAATTGGCCGGCGAAGCGCCGAGTCACATCGTCCTACCGGCGGTTCACAAGAGGAAAGAGGAGATCGGCGCGCTCTTTGAAAAGCACCTGGGGACGGCTAAAGGGGCGAGCGATCCGCAATATTTGACCGAGATGGCGCGCCTCTCTTTGCGCGAGAAGTTCCTTGCGGCGGATGCGGCGATCACGGGAGTCAATTTCGCTATCGCGGAGACGGGCGGCGTCGTCGTTTGCACGAACGAAGGTAACGCCGATCTCGGGGTGAATCTCGCGCCCGTACATATCGCTTGCATGGGGATCGAGAAGATCATCCCGAAACTCGAACACCTCGGCGTCTTCTTGCGTCTCCTTGCGCGCAGCGCGACGGGCCAGCCGATCACGACCTACAGCTCACACTTCCACGGCCCGCGCGAGGGCGCTGAGATGCACGTCGTCATCGTCGATAACGGGCGCTCCGAACAGTTGGGGCGCGAGGAGTTTCGCCGCTCCTTACACTGCATACGTTGCGGCGCGTGCATCAATACCTGTCCCGTTTATCGGCGTAGCGGCGGACATAGCTACGGCTTCATCGTGCCCGGCCCAATCGGTTCCGTTCTCGCCCCCGGGACCGATCCCGGAAGATACAAGAGTTTGCCGTTCGCTTCGACCCTGTGCGGTTCGTGTTCGGATGTCTGTCCGGTCAAGATAGATCTGCACGAGCAACTCTACCGATGGCGACAGGTGATCGTGCGCGATCGGAAGGCTTCCCTTAAGAAGAGATTGGCGCTGAAGGTCTTCGGCGCGATCTTGGCCGACCCTGTGAAGTTCGCTCTTGCGGGAACCATCGCGCGGCGACTCCTCGCCCATGCCCCGAATTTCTTGGTCAAGAACCGTTTCAACGCCTGGGCGCTGGGGCGCGAGCTGCCGCCGGTGCCGCGAGAGAGTTTCAGGGAGTGGTATCGACAAAAGTACGAGCGCAAGGAGTCTTAACGCGCCCTTTCGAGCGGCTTCGGATCTTGAGGATGAGCAGTCGAGATTTGATCCTTCAACGCATCAAACGGAACAGACCCTCTGACGCGCGGCTGCCGACGGTGCCAGATTTTTCTTGGCCGCCCGGTATCGACCTTGTCGAGAAGTTCAAGATCGCGCTCGAAAGAGTGGGCGGCAGAGCGATCGCGCTTTCCCCGCAGGCCGATCTCAAAGAGCAGATCTCGATCCTTTACCCTGGTTGTCAGCGGATCGCTTCGCGCAACGCGCTTCTTTCGCGGATCGAGATAAGCGATCGAAGTTCGACAGATGAGCTGCGACGGATCGAGTTAGCGGTCTTGAGGGGCCGTTTCGGCGTCGCTGAAAACGGAGCCGTTTGGGTTCCCGAAGAGGAGATGATCCATCGCGCGGTGCCGTTCATCGCCGAGCATCTCATCCTTCTGCTGTCGAGGGGCGCGATCGTCGAGAACATGCACCAAGCTTACAAGCTCGTTCCGCCCTCCGGCTATGGCGTCTTCATCGCCGGCCCATCGAAGACAGCCGATATCGAGCAATCTTTGGTCATCGGAGCCCATGGCCCGCGGAGTTTGACCGTGTTGCTCGAGTGACGGATCGCTGCTCCTCTCTCCAGAAAGGCCTTGGCTAGGACGAGCATAGAGCGAACTTGTTCGCCTGCCCGACGCGCACTGCCTTTGATTCGGACGAGCGTAGGGCGAATCGCTCTGTTTTTTGGGAATGATGCTTGAGTGGCGGGAAGGCGAGATGCTTAGCCTAAAAGATGATGCGAAGGGAAAGCCCTTCGCATCCGAACTGGTGCCCGCTAGAAGATTCGAACTTCTGACCCCTCGCGTGTGAAACGAGTGCTCTACCACTGAGCTAAGCGGGCTTCGGAGAAAAAATCTAGCAAAAGATGTTTCCGAGCGTCAAGCATGAGGGATCTTTCATTCGATCGGCGGATCATCGGGCGAGGCCGGTTGTTCGCTGTTTTCGCGCGGTACGCTGACGTTCGAATCGATGTAGAAATAGCGCGTGCCCGTCACGCCTGGCTGTTGCGGATCGGCGTTGACGCTGAAGAAGGCTGGCTGTGTCCCTGATTTCGGCGTCACCTTCAGTCTGAAGATGTAGCCGCTGATGACCGGCTGATCGCCCGCGAAGCGTTGATCGAGATATTTGGCTTGGATCAGCTGATCGAACGTGCCGTATTCGCCACGGTGCGACATGGCATAGTCGATCTGGCTATCGCGGATGGTGCGCAACGTCCCGATCGCCGCCGCTTCGTTGCCGCGTCGGATGCTCGAGCGATAAGCGGGTACGATGATGCTCACCAGAATGCCGATGATCGCGACGACGATCAGCAGTTCGATGAGCGAGAACCCGCGTTGGGTCCGTTCCGTTCTCGACATCTCTTCCCCCACACGTATAACACGCTCAACGGGCGGTCGGGGTTCCGAAAAGATCCGGTTGCGTGAGACCGCAGAGAACAGATTTTACTACGATCGCGATGGGAGCGCTAACCGGCGCGAGGGGCCGGAAGGCGTGCAGACGCGACGTTAGTTGTGTAGAATGGGCGCAAATGGTGCGGCATGAAACGTTTGGCGGATAGGGAAGAGGAGCGCGCGGCCCTGGCTTTCGCGCGGATCGAACGATTACAATCGGCGATCGAAACGGTCATTCACGGCAAATCCGAAGCCGTGCGTTTGGTGATCGTCGCGCTCATCGCCGGCGGGCATATCCTTATCGAAGATGTCCCGGGCGTGGGCAAGACGACGCTCGCGCAGGCGCTCGCTCGCTCGTTGGATCTCACTTTTCAGCGCATTCAGTTTACGTCTGACCTATTGCCTTCGGATCTTATCGGATTATCCGTGTATAACGAGCGGACCGGCGAGTTCGAGTTCAAAGCTGGTCCGATCTTCGCCAACGTCATCTTAGCCGATGAGATCAACCGCACCACGCCGAAGACGCAATCGGCACTGCTTGAGGCGATGGCCGAAGGGCACGTCACGGTCGAAGGGGAGACATATCCGCTGCCCCAACCGTTCGTCGTCATCGCCACGCAGAACCCGATCGAGCATCATGGGACTTATCCGTTGCCCGAGTCGCAACTCGATCGTTTCATGTTGCGCGTGCGGATCGGTTATCCCGAGGCGCAGGCGGAACGACGGATATTGCACGAGCGCGCGAAGCGCGATCCGCTCGATGAGCTTCGCCCCGTGATGAACGGCGAAGAGGTGTGGGAGTTGAGGCGTATCGCCACGCAAGTGCGCGTCGATGATGCGCTCATCGATTATCTGCTGCGCATCGTTGATGCGACGCGGCGCTCGGAGATGCTCGATCTCGGGGTCAGTCCGCGTGGCACGCTCGCGCTCTTCCGCGCGGCGCAGGCGTTGGCCTTGACCGAGAATCGCGCCTATTGCGTCCCGGATGACATCAAGCGGCTCGTGATGCCAGTTTTCGCACACCGTTTGGTCGTCAACTCTCGCTTCTCCTCCTCCTTGCGGCGGAGCGAAGAGGCCGAAGCCGTCCTGCGCGAAATCATCAAAACGATCGCCGTTCCAGTCTAAACCGATCTGGCATGCGATGGGGAGAGGTATATTCGGCTTGGCGACGGATGTTGCCGCGGACGCGGCGGGCTTGGTTGCACGCCATCATCAGCTTGCTGCTCGTCTTGGGCGGCATCTCGATGGCATCCGTTACGGCTTTGGCGCGCCATTACGATAGATTGGAGTTGGCGCGTGTGGCCGCCATCGCTTCGCTCATCTTCGTTGCGCTCATCGTCATCTTCGTCCTCCCGCCCCTTTTTCGTTCAGCGCGCGTCGAGATCGCGACGCTCGATCTCCCGTTCAGCATCAGCGCGGGAGGGTGGTTGTTCATCGCGATCCTCATCGTAGTCGCATTCGCCGCAGGCAACACGGGCAACAACTTGCTCTTCCTCATCTTCTCCGTGTTCGTCTCGGCACTTTTCATCGCTTGGGCCGCCGGTCGGATCGCTCTGCGCGATCTTCAAGTGCAAGCGCGTTTCCCCGATCACATCTTCGCTGGCGAATCCGCGCCGGTCCTCGTCGCGGTGAACAACGCTAAGCAGATATGGCCTTCGATCTCAATCCTCGTCGAGGCGCGCATCATCGTGTCTTCGGAGCGCGCGAAAGTTGAGAAGCGCACGCTCGCGCATTTCACCTATATCCCGGCCCGCGCGCGCGTCGAGCAGCGCGTCGAACAGAACTTCGCCAAGCGCGGTCGTCTGATCGTTACTGGATTCGATCTTTCGACGCGCTTCCCGTTCGGATTCTTCCGCCTGCGCCGCCGTTTGCGCACGCGCGAGGTCGAAATAATCGTCTATCCGAAGCCTGAACCGCTCGGCGATGAGCTCCATCTGTTGCCGATCGCCGTCGGACAGACGCAAGCCATGCGCCGCGGCGCCGGTCACGATCTATACAGCTTGCGCGATTATCAACCACACGATAATCTGCGCCACATAGATTGGAAAGCCACGGCGCGCGCGCGACGCTTGATCGTCCGCGAATTCACGGCTGAAGAGGAGCGGCGCGTGCACATCGTTTTCGACATCGCGTCTTGCGCCGAAGAGTGTCATCCGCTGCGCTTCGAGCGGGCGGTGGGCTTGGCCGCATCTCTCATCGCGCACTTCATCGAAGAGCGAATGGAGGTCCGTTTGACGCTCGGCGAAGAAAGCGGCGGGTACGGAAGCGGACCAGATCACTTATACGCTTGTTTGCGCCGTCTTGCCGTGGTCGAGTTGCCGACGGGGGGGCGGCGCAGCCTTGAAGCGATCGCTTTTGATGAAGAGTATGCCATTCTGCTGACCTTTGCCCCGCACGGCACGATCCCCGCGCGCATTTGGCGACAGTCGCACGTGATCCATGTCTGAGCGCGTTCATAACAACCTCGCAAGGAAACCCGCAACTTCAGTCGCGGGTTATTTACGAGGGAGCGTGCTCGCTGGGCCAACCGATGGACTAAGATCCCATCTGTTGCGAGAGGTATTCGAGGATCCGCTCGGCAGCCGACTCGCCGCTGCGTATGCAATCAGGGATCCCTACGCCCTCGTAGGCATTCCCGGCTAGTTGCAACGATGGATAGGCGCTCAAGCGTCGGCGCACGCGTTCGATCAGGTCGAGATGGCCCAGTTGGTATTGCGGCATCGAATGCGGCAGGCGCGCGACGTGCGCGAAGATCGGGGCGCTCTCGATGGCGAGCAGCTCTTCGAGATCATGGCGTGTTAGTTCGAGAAGCTCGTCATCATCGAGCGCGAGCTTTTCGGATTGCAATGCGCCGCCGACGAAAGCGCGTAAAAGTGCGACCCCTTCGGGCGCGCGCCCGGCGAACTTCACGCTGCTGAAGGTGCAAGCGATGATAGCGCGGCGTTCGATGGCGGGGACGACGAAGCCGAATCCGTCGAGCGGATGGCGAATGGCGGCCCGCCTGTAAGCGAGATTGATCGTCGCGGCTGAAGCGTAAGTGATGGAGCGAAGATCAGCCGCTAGCTCCCCGTCCAACTCGCCGAGCACGCGCGCGGCTTGAGGGGCTGGCAGCGCGAGGCAGATCGCATCGGCGAAAATCGTCCCGCGCGTCGTCATGATCTGCCATTGCTGCTTCGGCGCATCGAAGCGAAGTCCACATGCTTCAGTCCGAAGGCGGATCGCGTTTTGTGGGAGCCGTTCGACGAGCCGTTCGACGATCGTTTGCATGCCGTCTTGGAAAGAGATGAAGAGATCGTAGCGCGCCCCGCTCGCCGCGCCATTGGCCTGGCCTCTCTTCCTCATCGCCAAAATGAGGCTTCTGTGCTCGCGCTCCATCTCAAGGAGAAACGGCATCGTCGCTTTTAAACTCAATCGTTCGGGATCGGCGGTGTAGATGCCGCCGATTAGCGGTTGAGCGATCCGCTCGAGCGCTTCGCGCCCGAACCGGCGACGGACGAAGCTCGCCAAACTTTCGTCCTCTTTGGCGCGAGGGCGGGGAAGCAGCAGATCGAGCGCCATGCGCGCCTTGCCGGGCCAGCTGATGATGTCTGAGGCGAAGAACGGCCACAGACGAATCGGGGCCAACAGGTGGAAACCTTGTGGGATGGGACGCAGTCGCCCTTCGCGCACGATGAAGCTCCGTCTGTGTTGAGGGTTCGTCCTAATCAAGCGATCTTCGAGACCGAGGCGCTGCGCGAGCGCGACGGCCCAGGGTTTTGCTGAGATGAAAGCATCTGGACCAGTTTCGATCAGCAGATCGTCGCTGCGCAACGTGTTGATCACCCCGCCAGCGCGTTCGCGCGCCTCGATCAGCGTAAGCTCCGGCTTTACAGCGCGCGCCGCGGACAGTTCTAGTAGTCTGTTGGCTGCGGCGAGACCGCTGATGCCGCCGCCGATGATCGCGATGCGAGGTCGTTTGACGCTCATCACTTTCATTCGTGCAGCCTTCGCTTCGAAGGATTGAATGGCAGACAGCATGTCGCCGGACAGAAGTCTTGATGTGGACCGCGAGCGCCGAGCGCGCGCCGTTGACTATTCGGGTCGAGCCGCTCCGCGATCAGTTCTCGAATCATGCTGATGAAGGCTGGATGCGTCCCCACGGTGCGCGCGCGGACCATGTTCAAGCCGAGATCTTCAGCGATGGCGCGCGCTTCTGTATCCAGATCGTAGAGGATCTCCATGTGGTCGGAGATGAAGCCGATCGGCGATATGATCACGTCCTTAAGGCCGGCGTTTTTCGCTTCGCGCAGATAGTCGCCGATATCCGGTTCGAGCCATTGTTGCGCTGGCGATCCGCTGCGACTTTGATAAACCAAGCGCCAACTTCCGTGCCCTAGCTTTTCGGCGACGAGACGGCAGGTTTCGAGCAGTTGCGCTTCATAATCGCAACATTCGGCCATCGCCAACGGTATGCTATGCGCCGTGAAGATCAGATGCACGTCGGAGTGACGCTCTTCGGGGAAATGAGCGAACGCTTCACGTATGCGTTCGACGTTGGCTTCGATAAAACCGGGATGGTTGTAAAAGACTCTGATCTTATCGACGCGCGGCGCTTCTGGACCGGCTTCTAATTGCGCTTGTTGGATGTTCTCACGATATTGCCGGCAACCTGAATACGAGCTGTAAGCTGAGGTGACGAAGGCGAGCGCGCGGCGCACGCCATCGCGCGCCATCTGACGCATGGTATCCGGCAACAGCGGATGCCAGTTGCGATTGCCCCAATAGATCGGCAAGTCGATCCCGTGCGCGTCCAGCTCTCGCCTCAGAGCGGCGATCAATTCGCGATTCTGTTGATTGATCGGGCTTACGCCCCCGAACATTTCATAGTGGTGCGCGACCTCGCGTTTGCGTTCTTCGGGGACATTGCGTCCGCGGAGTACGTTGTCGAGGAACGGCATGACTTCATCCATGCCTTCTGGACCGCCGAATGAGACGAGCAGAATTGCATCGTAGGGGTGATTCATGATTCCTCCTCGAAGCTGAGAGTGGCGTTATGAAGACATCTTCATGTCATCGAGCGAGTTTCTCGCCGCTGCGACATCTCGTGCACCATCTCGACGAGCGCGACGACGTTCTCCACCGGAGTTTGCGGCAAGATGCCATGTCCGAGATTGAAGATGTGGCCCGGACGATTGTCGGCGCGATCGAGGATCGATCGTGCGCGGTCGCGGATGATGGGAAGATCGGCGAAGAGGGTCACGGGATCGAGATTCCCCATGATGGCTCTTTCGCCTATGCGCTGCCACGCATGGTCCAACTGGATACGCCAATCGACGCCGATCACATCGCCGCCCGTTTCGCGCATCAACTCCAGCAACCCCGCAGTCCCTGTTCCGAAGTATATGACCGGCGCTCTGGGCGAGATGCTCTCAATCAAGCTCTTCGTGTGCGGAAGGACGAATTTGCGATAGTCGTCCGGAGAGAGCGTGCCGACCCATGAATCGAAGATTTGGATCGCTTGCGCCCCGGCTTCGATCTGCGCGCTGAGAAACCTCGCCAGCGAGCGCGCAAGGCGCGACAGCAGTTCATTCCACAGGCCTTCGTCCGAATACATGAACGTTTTGGTACGCATGAAGTTGCGCGATCCCCCGCCTTCGATCAGGTAGGAAGCGAGCGTGAAAGGAGCGCCAGCGAATCCGATGAGCGGCAAATCCTGTGGCAACGCGCGCCTCGTCAGGCGGATCGCTTGAAGGACATAGTCGAGCGGCGCGGCGTCTTCCATCTCGCGCAGTCCCTCGACATCTTGCGCCGAACGCACGGGATTGTGAATGATCGGACCATCGCCCTTCGCATATTCGAGACGGAAGCCCATCGGTTCGACGATCAACAGCAGGTCGGCGAAGATGATCGCGGCATCCACGCCGAGGCGCTCCGCCGCATTGACGGTCACCTCGGCGGCGAGTTCGGGCGATTTGCATAGCTCCAGAAAGGGGACGCGCTCGCGCAATAGTCTGTATTCAGGCATGTAACGCCCAGCTTGGCGCATGAGCCAGATGGGCGTATACGGGGTCGGCTCGCGTCGGCACGCGCGCATGAACGGACTGTTTTGCAGCAGGTCTATTTGCGCGAAAGAGGCTGTTTCTTCCAACTCGCGCGCTCTCTCGGAGATTCGCTTCGCTTTAGGCTCTTCGCTCACGAAGCGATTATAGCGAAAGTCTTCACGTCGCTCACGCCCGAGGCTGCTCCCTCTCGCAACGTTAGCGTCGAAGCGGCTCTCGATTCGGCGAACCGATCTGATCTTTACGCCTGCGGCGAAAATCGTCGCGCGAAGTCAGTGGGCTCTTCGCACACCGCTGCGGCTATGCGGCGATCGTCATCGGGCGTGTTATTGTCGTCGAATTCTGCCGTTTGGGTGAGATGGTGCCGGAGATCGAACGCGCGAATTGGCTCTCCTCCAAGCGAAACGCGGTTATGATTGGGGATGGCGTTTCGATCGGCGCAGCCTCTGAAGGATCTGTTGGAGTCGCCCTGAGATCCACCTCAGGGCGGTGCGAAAAAAGCCGTGTTTGGGCGGAGCTTCGCCTTCCTGCGTTTGCGCTTCGGCTTCCAGCGCGGTGAAAAACTGCGTCGCCATCATCTTCGCCGCGCCTTGGATCATTCGCTGCCCGACGCTGGCGAGCGTGCCGCCGACTTGTACGTCGCCCGCATAGCGGATCAGAGTCGTGCCATCGGTCTGTTCTTCGAGATCGAGATCACCCGCGCCTTTCAAAAAGCCGGGCTGTCCTCGCCCTTCGACCGCGATGCGGTAGTGTTCGGGCGGGCGAACGTCTTCGAGTCGGACGATACCGGTGAAGACGCCTTTGATTGAACCGACGCCGGTCTTCATCGTGGTTGAGTAAGAGTTCTCCCCAGTCTTTTCGAGACGCTCACAACCCGGCAGGCATCTTTGCAGGACCGCCGGATCGGTCAGCGCGCGAAAGACGCGCTCGCGCCGCGCGCGCAGTGTGTGTGTGCCTTCAATCTTCATACAGGATCAAGGGGAGAGAGTTCGTGCCGTTGATTCTTCCTGAATTTCCCAGCATCTAACCCCAGTAACACGACTAATTGGCCCGCCGCGAGTAGTTGATTCTTTAAGCCTGAATTTCCCAGCATCTAACCTCTATTAGCGCGAAGCGCCGCTTCGATGGCCCGCCGCGTACAGACTCGCGCAAGATGGCGGCGATACTCAGCCGAAGCGTAAAGATCGCTGTTGGCGTCAACGCCATCGCAGGCGTGTGCGGCGGCGTCTTTGATCGTCTGCTCGTCGAGCATCTTGCCTCTTAAAGCGTCTTCGACGGCGCTCGCGCGGTAGGCTTTGGGGCCGACGCCCGTGATGCCGACGCCGATCATCTGACAAGAACCATCGGCGTTGCGCGTAAGATTCACCGCGACGCCGACGATGGCGAACCCGGATGCCGGTTGAGCCGCTTTCAGGTAAGCTTGGCTGGTTCCTGTCGGTAGGGGGACGCGAATCTCGCGCAGGATTTCGTTCGGTTCGAGCGCTGTGGTGAACATGTCGATGAAGAAATCGTCAGCGTGGATCGTGCGTTCGCCATTGGTGCTTGTGGCGACCAATTCAGCGCCGAGCGCGATGATCGCGGCGGGCCAATCGGCTGCCGGATCGGCGTGCGCGAGGCTGCCGCCGATTGTTCCCTTATTGCGCACTTGAACGTCGCCGATCGAAGCGGCGCATTCGGGGAGCAACGGGCAGATCTCGCGCAGGCGCGCAGAGGATTCGATTTCGTAATGAGTCGTCATCGCGCCGATGCGTATTTGGCCGTCCTCTTCGCGAATGTACGAGAGGCTTTTGATCCGTCCCAGGCTGATGAGCATCGCGGGCTGCGCCAAGCGAAGCTTCATCGCCGGAATCAGGCTATGACCGCCGGCGAGGATCTTCGCGTCGTCCAGATGTTGAGACAGGAGCGACAGCGCTTCATCGAGCGTCGACGGGGCGAAATAGTCGAACCGAGCTGGGATCATAAGCGCCTCCTTCGAATTGGTCCGGTTTGACTTCGTCCGGCTTCAACTTGATCCGCCAAACGTGCATCCTTAACTTCTGTTCACGATGCGCCAGATCGTTTCCGGTTTGATCGGCATATCCAAGTGATGGACGCCGAAGGGCGCGAGCGCATCGATGATGGCGCCGACGATCGCCGGCGTCGCGCCGATGGTCCCGGCTTCGCCGACGCCTTTGATGCCCAAGGGGTTGACATCGGTCGGCGTCTCCGTGCGATCGAGTTCAAAGCGCGGAATCATATGCGCGCGCGGCACGGCGTAATCCATCAGGCTTCCGGTGACCAGTTGCCCTTGCTCGTCGTAAACGACCTCTTCGTAAAGCGCCTGCCCGATCGATTGCGCGATGCCGCCTTGAATCTGACCTTCAACGAGCATGGGATTGATCACTTTGCCGCAATCATCGACGGCGACATAGCGCAGGAACTTCACGTCGCCGGTCTCCCGGTCGATCTCCACAACGACGATGTGCGTGCCGAAGGGGAAGGTGAAGTTCTTCGGCTCGAAGAAGTATGTCGCTGAAAGTCCCGGTTCCATGTCGGGCGGGAGATCTTTCGCCAGATGCGCGGCGAGCGCAACGTCTTTCAGCGACACGCTCTTCTTCCCGTTGGGCTTGGGTTCAGGGGGCCCGGCGGCGGTAACTTCTCCCGCCGCAGCGGCGCGTTTCGCTTCTCGAATTGAGAAGCGACCTTCGCTAAATGCGACCAAAGAGGCATCCGTGCCGAGCAGATGGGCGGCGATGCGATTGATCTTCTCTTTCAACTTTTCGATCGCTTTCAAGACGGCCGTTCCGCCGACGGCCGTCGCGCGGCTGCCGAACGTGCCGATGCCGTACTGCACGATCGATGTGTCGCCATGGATGACGGTGACGTCGTTGATGTCAACTCCCAATTCATCCGCCGCGATCTGCGCGAAACTGGTCTCTTGGCCCTGACCGTGAGGCGAAGCGCCCGTTAAAATCGTCACTTTGCCCGTCGGTTCGATCCTCACGGTCGCGCTCTCCCAACCGCCGGCGGGCATCGCTTGCGAAGGGCCGAGCGCGCAGATCTCGACGTAGGATGACACGCCGATGCCGATGAGCCTGCCTTGGTCGCGCGCGCGGCGCTGCTCTTCGCGCAGCTTCGCGTAATCCGAAATCTCCAAAGCCTTGTTGAGCGCCGCTTCGTAATTGCCGCTATCGTAGAAAAGCCCGGTTGCGGTCTTAAACGGGAACTCTTCGGGCTTCGGGAAGTTCTTGCGGCGCACTTCGACCGGATCTAGTCCCAGTTCGGCGGCGACCAGATCCATCGCGCGTTCGACGACGTATGTCGCCTCGGGCCGACCCGCGCCGCGATATGCGTCGGTCGCCATCTTGTTCGTGAAGACGGCTGTGACGTTGATCTGAATGGCGGGGATTTTGTAGCTGCCCGATAGCATCAAGCCCGTCAGCGTCGGGATCGCAGGCGTCAGAAGCTGAAGATAGGCGCCGAGATCGGCGATGACGTTATAACGCAGCCCGGTGACGGTGCCATCGTTCTTGCAGCCGATTTCGATCTCGCCAACTTGGCCGCGCCCGTGAATCGTCGCTTGAAGATTCTCGCGCCGCGTCTCGATCCATTTAACGGGTTTGCCGAGTTGCATCGAGATCCAACCGAGCAACGCCTCTTCGCCGTAAACGTTCAACTTCGACCCGAAACCGCCGCCGACTTCAGGGGCAATCACGCGCAGCTTGTTCTCGGGAATGCCGAGCATCAAGGCGAGCTGCGTTCTGAGAAGGTGCGGGATTTGCGTCGAAGACCAGATGGTCAATTCCCCTTCTCCCGGAAGGTACCGGGCCAGCACGCCGCGCGGCTCCATCGCTACGGGGGCCAGGCGTTGATTGACGATGCGTTGCCTGATGACGCGATCGGCAGAAGCTAACGCTGCGTCTATGTCGCCTTCGCCCGCGGTGAGACGATAGGCGATGTTGTCGCCGAACTGCTCGTGGATCACGGGGCTCCCGGACTTCGCCGCCTCTTCCGCATCGACCACCGCCGGAAGCTCTTCGTAATCGACCGTGATGAGATCGACGGCATCGCGCGCTAGGTAAGGATCGGTGGCGACGACGGCGGCGATGGGATGGCCGACGAAATAGACTTTGTCGCGCGCGAGTGGACGATGATCGGGCACTTTCAGCCCTTCGAGCGCGCTCGCGCATGGCACGGGGCCGATGCGATCGCCGATATCGCGACCCGTGAAGACGGCGACGACGCCTGGGGCTTTCGTCGCTTCGTCTGAGTCGATCTTGGTGATGCGCGCATGCGCGTAGATCGAACGCAAGAAGACGACATGAAGCGTATCGGGCAAGCGTATGTCATCAACGTAGTGGGCCAGTCCCTTGATCAGTCGCGGGTCTTCCGTGCGCTTGACTCTCTGTCCGATGTACTTGGCCATGGTGCCCTCCAAACAGTTGAGGCGATGAGGGATCGGGAGCGGTTCGAGCGTGGCTTCGCCCTCCAATCTCATCCGGTGACTGAAAAGCGATCACAATCGCCGAACCGTAACCATTTTCGCCACGGTTTCCGATCGACCCTCATCTTCACTGAAGCGCAACTTAGCTTGAAGATGAATCCATTTGCGATCGTTACTGACTAACCTCGTTTCTGACTCCGCCGAACTGTGTCGGAATCTCGGTCAGGGGCGAAAAATGCTTCGCTGTGGGTTAACTGCCGCTCCCCAATTTCCGCGCCGCATATTGCACAGCTTCGACGATATGTTGATAACCCGTGCAGCGACACAGGTTCCCTTCCAAACCGTGCCGAACCTCATCTTCGGTCGGATTGGGATTGCGTTCGAGCAATTGCACCGCCGCGATGATCATGCCGGGCGTGCAGTATCCGCACTGCAAGCCGTGACATTCCCAGAACCCTTCCTGCACCGGATGCAGTTTGCCGTTGCTCGCCAAACCCTCGATAGTCGTCACTTCGGCGCCATCGGCTTGTACGGCGAACATGGTGCAGGATTTGACCGCCTGCCCGTCGATCAGAACGGTGCAAGCGCCGCAGATTGAAGTGTCGCAGCCGATGTGTGTGCCCGTCAGTCCGAGCACATCGCGCAGGTAGTGAACGAGTAACAGGCGTGGTTCGACTTCGTGGCTATGTTCCACGCCGTTGACTTTCATGCGGACGGTGGTCTTCATGGCGTGGCCTCGCTTTCTTCGCAAAACTGACGGCGAACCAGTTAGGAAAGACGCAATGGAGCCTTCGTCTGTGGGACTTTTATGCCAAACGGTGAAGAAAGTCAATAGCTGTGCAGTTGAGATCTGCGGATCGAGCGTTCCCGCCACTCGCCCGACTAAGAAGAAGGTCAATAGCTGTGCGGTTGAGATCCGAGTGGGATTAAAATCTCGCGGATGAAAAGGATCAGGTCAATCGTGCGGTTGAGAATTGACATCGTCTCGAAACAGAGGGGGCGATGTTGTCGGCTGTGGCGGGATGGCGCTTAAATTGTTGCCACAAGATCGAGGCGCGCGGCGTTTTCTTCAGATGAGAGCGAGAAAGAATGGATGGGCAGGCGCAAGTTTTGGCGAATTCGGTTTCAAAAGAGACGGCGTCGGAAGCGCTTGCAAGTTTCGATGAGGCCTTCGAGTTGCATCATCGAATCGTCTATCGGGTCGCCTATGCGCGGTTGCGCGACGCCGCGTTGGCCGAGGATGTCACGCAAGAGGTGTTTTTAAAGTTGTATCGGAACTTGGGGAAGGTGCCGCGCGATGAAGGCTTGCGCGCATGGCTGCTTCGCGTGACGATCAACGAAGCGCGCGATCTTTCGCGGCGAAGGCGGCGCGCCTCGGCGCGCGAGGAGGCCTTTGCCCAAAGGGCGAGCGAAAGGTATGCGTTCGATTGCGAAAAGCGTTTGGAGGTTGACGAAGTGCGGCGGGCGCTTGAGCGCGTGCGCGAGCCGGCGCGCAGTTGTCTTCTGCTTCAGCAGCAAGGCTTGTCATATCGCGAGATCGCCCAAATCCTCTCGCTCAATGAGCGAAGCATAGGCAGCCTGATCGCGCGCGGACGACGCGAGTTCCTGCGTTTGTACGGAAAGCTCAGAGGGCGGAGATGAAGGAGTGTCTCAAAGAAGAGGTCCTGCAAAGTTACTTTGACGGCGAGTTGGGCCTGATCGAAGCTCGCTTGGTCGCCGCGCATCTAGACTCATGTTGCGCCTGTGCCGAATTGGCGCGCGCCGTTGAGCGAGAGCGCAGATGCTCCGAGGCGCTCCTGCAAGCGAACGTCTCGGTTCCGACGGAACATCTGCGCGCGCGCATCTATGAGCGGATCGCCGCTTCGGAGACTCTCGCGGCGGCGCGGCCTCGCTTGAGCGAAGCGATACGCGCTTGGTTTGCGGAGCTTCGTTGGGTGAGAAGTTATCGGTTGGCTATCGGTTTGGCGTCGCTCGCGATCGTCGGCGGATCGATCCTGTTCGTCGCGCTTCGCGATATCAAGCGGTTTGAGGAGAATGCGCGCTACGGCCCTCAACCGGAGGTTAAATCGCCCCTGTCCGCTTCGCCGAAGCGCTCGGAGAGCAGCGTCGGGAATGCGGTCTTGACGCCCGCGCGGACTGCAAAGAGAGCGATGGTCGGACGCGAACGGCGCGGGGCGATGAGAAGGATCGAGAAGACTTCGCGCGAAGGCGAAGTCTCGCTCGCCGAGCGTGATTATCTGCGCAAGATCGCGGAGCTTGCGCCCAGTATAAACGCGCGCGCCGATCTAGCGCCGAGCATGAAAGTCGAATTCGAGAAGAACATGCTCGTCGTAGATCAAGCCATCATCGCGGCGCGCGAGGCCATACGGCGCAATCCGCAAGATGCGGATGCGCGCGCGCTTCTGCGCTCGGCTTATGAGAGCAAGGTCGAGTTGCTAAGCGCGCTGGCGGAACAAGGCGGCATCCCGAAACGTTGAACGAGGAGGCTATGATTCGCAATCCGCTCATCGGTCTTCTTCTCGCGATCCTGCTGCTGGGCGTGAGGTGCTATGCGCAAAGGAAGGGCGAGGCCGAAATGGAAGTGGCCGGACCGGTCAGCGTCTCGCTGTGCGTTGAGCAGGGAAGTATCACCGTGCGCGGTTGGGAGCGAAAGGCGGTGCGCGTCGAATCGAGCGATGGAGCGCCGGTCAGATTATCACGCGAAAATGGCGGTGGCGGCACTTTGAAACTCGAGGTGTTGCCTCCGGAGGCGGAGACGAAATGTCACCGGTGGCGCGATATTAATCTAGACGTACCGCACGATGCGACGCTCGATCTAAGGGCGAGGAACGGCGATGTGAAGATAGATGGCGTCGCCAGCGTGCGCGCTCGTTCGTTCAGCGGCGACATCGTCGCCGAACATGTCGCGGAGGCGCTCGATGTCGCGACGCTGAACGGAAATATCAGCTTAAGCGATATCGTCGGAAGCGCGCACGTCAGGACCATGAGCGGAAGCGTCGAAATCAGGCGCGCGCGCGGACACGGGGTGGCGGATGGATTGTTCGTCAAATCGACCAGCGGCGATGTGACGTTAATCGATGCCGAGTATTCACAGATTATCACCGAAGCGTTGAGCGGAAGCATCCTATTTTCTGGACCAATCATGAAGAATGGCCGTTATGATTTGAGGACCTTGAGCGGAGATATCTCGCTTGCGCTGCCAGCGGAGGCTTCGTTTCGCCTCAATGCTCGCTTCCTGTTGAAGGGCGAGTTCAGCACCGATTTCGATCTTCGGCAAAAAGAGGGCGTCGGGCAGCAACGCTTGAGCGCGATGCATGGCACGGGGGAAGCCTTTCTCAATCTCGTATCGCTCAATGGCAGGATAGCTTTGCGGAAACGTTGATCGAACTTCGATAGCCCCGAAACTTTCGCGAACGCATCGAAGGATCGCGGCGTTCATCGTCTTCGCCTCAACCTTCAAAAAGATGTCACAAAGCGAGAGGCCGAGACGTTTTCCACAATAGAGTTACAGATTCTGGCCTAAGGAGGGGTGGGATGTCGAAGGCTTTGTTCGTGTCGCTCCTCGGACCGATCTTGCTCATGGCCCATTGGGGGGGCGCGAAACAGGAGTTGCGCGAAGAGTTGAGTCGAACATGCCCGCTCGTCGCCGATGGGCGCTTCAGATTGAAGAATATAGTCGGTCCGGTGAGTATCACAGCTTGGGATAGAGCTGAGGTGAGCATCCGCGCGATCAAGCGCGCAAGGACGCAGGCTGCTTTAAACGGGGTGAAGATCGAGATTGAAGCGACACCCGGCGCCGTGAACGTCGAGACGAAATACGATGACGAGCGCTATCGGAAGGATGACGGCGCGAGCGTCGAATACGAGATCCGCGTGCCGCGCAGGGCAAAGCTCGAATCTGTCGAAACGGTTGTCGGCTCTTTGGCGATCAAAGGGATCGCCGGATCGGTGAAGGCATCTTCTGTCACGGGCGGCATCGAAGCCGATTTCGATAGCTTGAATGAAGGGCAGGGGATCACGCTCAGCACGGTCACGGGGCCGATCAGGGTCGTGCTCCCTTCCGATGCGGACGTGGAGGTGCGCGCCGATACGGTGAACGGGAGCGTGCGTAACGATTTCGGTCTGGCCGTGCGCCGGAGCGGTTTCATCGGCCAACGTATGGCTGGAACGCTCGGGCGGGGCGGGGCGCGATTGTCGCTCAATTCTGTGACTGGTTCGATCTCGGTCGTCCGCGCTGTCGATGGGCGGCGAAAGGGCGAGGCGAAAGATTTGTCGGCGGATGCGCGGACGGATTGGGGGCTCGATAAGAAGGCCATCTCCGGACAGATCCAGCTTCAAATGGAAGAAGCGATCCGCTCGATGCGCAGCGCGATCGAAAGCGCGCAGTTAGAGGCCGAACGGGCGATCGAGGGCGCGTTCGAATCGCTCGCCATCGGCGATGAGGTTAAGGGGGAGACTCTCCAAACCGAACGCGAAGTGAGAAGTTTCAGCATCAGCGGCATGCCTGAAGTCAGCGCCGAAACCTTCGATGGTTCCCTGGAGGTGCGCGGTTGGGACCGGCACGAAGTCCTCATCAATGCGACCAAGCGCGCGCGGAATGAGGCTGAGTTGCGCGCACTAAAGGTCTCGATCGAAGCGAACGGCAGCAGCGTTTCTGCGCGCGGTGAGCGCGGCGGAAGTTCAAACGGGAGCGTTTCCCTCGAGATATTTATGCCACGTCGCGCGAAACTGCGTCTGTCGACCGGCGACGGCAGCGTGCGCGTCGCCGATATTGAGGGCGATATCGAAGCGCGAACTGGGGATGGGACCGTCGAAGTGCGCAACGGTCAAGGCGCGCTCCGTATAAGCACGGGCGATGGTCGCGTGCTCGTTCGCAACTTCTCCGGCGCCGTGACCGCGCGCACGGGCGACGGCTCGATGAGCTTCGAAGGGCGCTTCGAAAAATTGGAAGCGCGCACGGGCGATGGTTCGATCACGCTCGCGCTCCCGCAGGATCAAGGGGCGATCATTGAGGCCGAGGCCGAAAAGGTCTTTGCGCGGGATCTCGACGCGACCGAAGAGCATAGCCGGGGGAACACGCATCGTTGGCGTATCGGGAAGGGTGGGCCGGTGTTCAGACTGCGCACCGACGACGGTCACGTCTTTTTGCGCCGCGCCGGTGAAAGCGTCGTTTATGAGCGAAGGTGAATGGCGAACAAAAAGATACGCCTCTTCGTAATATTAGGGCGAAGTTAGCTCGGTGAGTGGTTATGAAGAGGAGGAAGGGGCAAAAGGCTATTGAGGAGCGTTTGGTCGTTCTAGAAGGCTTGATGCGCGATCTCTCGCGCGAGTTGAACGGTCTTCGTAAAGCGACCGAACGTGAATTGGTCAACGGCGGCAGCTTCTATGATCTGGTTCGCAGTTTCGAACGGAACCTGATCAAGCGCGCGCTCAGTAAAACCAACGGCCATCAAGCGCGCGCCGCACAGCTTCTCGGCATAAAAGCCACCACGCTCAATGCCAAGATCAAGCGCCTCAATATCTCGCTCGATGAATTCGGTTGATGGCGGAGCGAGTCGGCTTCGGTCAAGCGGAGGCCAAAGAAGCGCGCACACTGGCGGGCGCTTGCGGGCGCAAGGTGGAACAGTCCATTCTGCGGAGCCGAGGTGTCAATCAAAAAAAGTTCGCGCGAGCGACTTTTCATTTGCCATAATGAGCCGGTTCGTGTAGTATGCAGCATGTAACTCTTCTCTCGCGCATCAAACGGTGATGCGCCCCGCAAGCTAAAACGGATTGAGCGGCGGCGTTCGGATGATTCGAGAGTGGATGGTGAAAAACGAGGAAGCCGCTCGATTTGAGCACGCCAAAAGAAAACCTTCGTCAGCGACCGTTACGGCGAAGACAATTTTCCAGTGAAGGCTTCCGATAGATGCCTTCGCCTCAGCGGAGGCAGCATGAAAGGTGCAAAACGAAATGTCAATGAGACTTTATGTCGGCAATCTCGCTTTTCAAACGACGAGCGAAGATTTACGTGAGCTCTTCTCGCAAGCGGGAACGGTCGAGACGGCTAACATCATCGAGGACTATGACACCGGTCGCTCGCGCGGCTTCGGGTTCGTCGAAATGTCTTCGCGAGAGGAAGGCGAGATAGCCATCGAAATGTTCGATGGGCGCGAATTGAGCGGCCGCAATCTGAAGGTGAACGAAGCTCGTCCGCGCGTTGAACGTAGCGGCGGTGGCGACCGCTCGAGATCGAGCGGCAGTAAACAGCGTTTCAATCGCGGTCCGCGCTGGTAATCTCGGTCGAGGTTGCTCGATTGACGCGAGATGCGTTTCAAGCGAAGTTCGATCTCGAGCGAGCTTCGCTCTAATGGCGATGTTGAGCCTCGGGCGATAACTCAAAACGCTCGCCCGAGGCTTTCGTTTACTCTAAGGAGAATCGCAGATGGCAATACGTGAGATAACGGATCGGCCCGATTTCGCTGCGCGGGTCGAGATGGTCGAAAAGGAGCGGCAACGACTCAACTGGGTGACCATCCTAACCATGATCATCTTCCATCTCGGCGCGATCACAGCCTTCTTTTATTGGGATCGAGCGGCTTTCGCCGTGGCCCTTCTCCTGTTATGGATTTCGGGGAGCTGGGGGATCGGCATCGGTTACCATCGCCTGTTGACCCATCGCGGGTTCAAGACATCGAAAGCGTTCGAATACTTTTTGACGATTTGCGGGACTCTCGCCCTAGAGGGCGGGCCGATAAATTGGGTCGCCACACATCGTATACATCATGCTCGCGCGGATAAGGGCGGCGATCCGCACAGCCCGCGCGATGGTCGTTGGTGGTCGCATATCGGCTGGATTCTGGTCGGCACTGCACAGCAGCACGATGAGACGACGTTGCGTCGTTTTGCGCCAGATTTGATGAAGGATCGAGCGCACCGCGTGATCAATCGCTTCTATTTCGTACCGTTGATCGTCTTGGGAGTGGGCCTCTTCTTTCTCGGCGGCGTGCCGATGGTTTTATGGGGAATCTTCTTCCGCGTCACCGTTGGTCTACATGCGACGTGGCTCGTCAACTCGGCGACTCACATGTGGGGAACGCAACGTTTCGCTACTGGCGACGATTCGCGCAATAATTGGTGGGTCGCCTTGCTCACTTTTGGCGAAGGCTGGCACAACAATCATCATGCCCATCCGACTTCGGCGCGGCACGGGCTGGGCAGGTTCGAGATAGACGTCAACTGGCTGACGATCCGCCTGTTTCAAACCGTGGGCTTGGTGCGCGATGTGAAGCTCCCCGCGAGGCGGTGATGGACGACTCTATCGATCAGCTCGCCCGTGGCGATTCGATCTCACTTTAGATCCCGGGTCTTCACGCTCATTGCGCGCTTAGGTTCTTCGTCAATGGTTTTCAACTGAACGAGCGTCGCACCCCAACCGCCAGCTTCGGGGGGCGCATCGGTCCAGCCGATGACGAAAGGTGTGCGCGCGAGGATGGAGCGCACCTGTGCGCGCAACGCGCCGCGGCCCTTGCCATGGATGATGCGCACCGTGCGAAGTCTTTTAGCGTGGGCTTCGCGCAAGTACTCTTCAACGGCGATCTTCACCTCGCGCGGTTGAACGGTATGAAGATCGAAGACATCTTCGACCTCCAGCCGGACGGGTTCGGGGAAGGGATCGGCATTCGATTCTTCTCGAAGCGGCGAAAGGTGCTGGGTGGCTGCGTCGCTCGCCGTAGGCTCAGAAGCGGCGTCCGAGTTTTGAGCCGGTTCTATCCGCACGCGATCTCCGGCATCTTCGGGGCGATCGACCGATGGCGCGAGTTGCGCGCGCAGCCAGCGACGGATAAGCGATATGGGTTTGAACATTGAGCCGAGTTCTGATATTTGATTGCGTCTGCACAAATCAACTCGAGAAAGGACTATAAAACTCTATGGCCAGAAGGTACAAGATAACGGTTGTCGGCGCAGGCAACGTTGGCGCAACCTGCGCGCACTGGTTGGCGAGCAAGGAGCTCGGAGATATCGTTTTGGTGGATATCGTCGAAGGCGTGCCGCAGGGGAAAGCGCTCGATCTGGCTCAAGCGGCACCCATCGAAGGCTTCGATGTGAAGCTGGTCGGGACGAACGGGTATGATGAGACGCGCGATTCTGACATCGTCATCATCACGGCTGGATTGCCACGCAAACCCGGCATGAGCCGCGACGATCTGCTGAAGACGAACGCCGAGATCGTCTCTCAAGTGGTGGACGAAGCGGTGAAGCGTTCGCCGAATGCCATCTTGATCGTCATCTCCAATCCGCTCGATGCGATGTGTCAGGTGGCGTTGCGCCGTTCCGGTTTCCCGAAGCAGAGGGTGATCGGCATGGCTGGCGTGCTCGATTCGGCGCGCATGCGGGCCTTTATCGCCGAAGCGCTTGATGTTTCGGTCGAGAACGTCACGGCTTTCGTCCTCGGCGGTCACGGCGATACGATGGTTCCGCTGCCGCGCTATTCGACGGTCGCCGGCATCCCCATCACGGAACTTCTGCCCAAAGAGAAGATCGATCAGATAGTGAAGCGAACGGCCAATGGCGGCGCGGAGATAGTCTCACTGCTGAAGACCGGTTCGGCTTACTACGCGCCGTCGGCGGCGGCGGTCGAGATGGTCGAATCGATTCTGAAGGACAAGAAGAAGATCCTGCCTTGCTCGGTCTATCTCGAAGGCGAGTACGGGATCAGCGGCCTGTTCGTCGGCGTTCCCGTGAAACTCGGCGCGCGCGGCATCGAACAGATCATCGAGATCAACCTGACGGCAGAAGAGCGGATCGCTCTGCAAAAGAGCGCCGCAGCAGTACAGGAACTCGTCAAAGTGCTCGGGTTGTGATCTCCGGGACTCTCAGATCTTCGGCGGGTTTCGGGAGATAGTCTGCTCCTCCCCAGCTCGAGCGGAGGCGGCGGACGTGTAGCGCTGGCGCGTTGTGATCCGAATTCAGTTGTGGACCAGAAGCCAGGCTCTTGCCGAAGTCTTCGCGCCATCAGGAGTTCAAGGTTGGCTTCTGGTCCATTCTCTTAACGATCAATCCTCTGACTATCTGATGGCCTGCTAAGATCCAAGCCCCTCGTCGTGAGCAGAGCGAAGGATCCTCTCTGCGCCCGCATAGACGTTGAAACGCGCACCGCGCAAGAAACCGATGAGCGTCATGCCAAATTCGCGCGCGAGTTCGATCGCTAAGCTGCTCGGCGCACCGACGGCGGCGAGCACGGGGACCCCAGCCATCGCCGCTTTCTGAACGAGTTCGAAACTGGCGCGCCCGCTCACCAAAACGATCGTATCCGAAGCCGGCAGCCGGTTGTTCAGAAGAAGCGATCCGATCAGCTTGTCCATCGCATTGTGACGCCCGACGTCTTCGCGCAGCAGTTGCAAACGTCCATCGGCATCGAACAGCGCCGAAGCATGCAACCCGCCCGTGCGCGAGAAGATGCGTTGCGCGCGCCGCTGTTCCTCGGGCAGTACGGCGAGAAGTTCCGGCGCAAGCCGCATGTTGCCGATCGGTTTTCGTTGGCATACGGCGCGAACCGATTCCAACGAGGCTTTGCCGCAGATGCCGCAGCTTGAATTCATGTACACATGACGGCTCAGTCGTTCCGGATCGAACGCGACGTGAGGGCTCAGCTCGACGTTGACGATGTTTTGTCGTTGAGGCTCCCCGGGATCGGTGCAGTAGCTTATGCGTTCGATGGCAGGCGCCTCATTGATAATGCCTTCGGTGAAAAGGAAACCGGCGGCGAGTTCGAAATCATTGCCCGGCGTGCGCATGGTCACGGCGATGCGATGGCGGACGGGAGCGCCATCGCGCCAGGCGAAGAGACGTATCTCCAATGGCTCTTCAATCGCCACTTCATCCTGCCGGTAACGCGCTCGCTCGCCATCGACTTCGAGGATGCGGAGGCGCGCGCTCATGCGGGCAGCTTCATATCGGGCGCGGTAATCCCACCTTGCATCTGGACGATTCATTTGGCATCCGCCTTTAACGTCTCGCATTCGAGGTGCGAAGACGATTCGAAGTTAACACCGGCACCTATGGGTGTCAAAGCCCATTCGGTCGCGCCATGTGTTATGATTGGGATCGAGGCGTTCCTTTGAACCCGTGGCGCTGACCGGCTCGCGGAAGTGGCGATCGACTTGCAGCGGAGTCGAAGATGGATGATGAAGGGCGAAGCAGCTCCTTAATGACTCTGTGGCGCGCGATGTGGACTTTCGGGCGCGAAGCGTTGCGCGCGCCATCGCCCATCGATCCGGCGCGCCAGTTGAAGCGCGGCTGGCAGCCGGAATTCTGGGCCAGCCGCGTGCCTTTGCGGCAGACGCATAACCTCGGCGAGATCTTTCGCACGCTGTGGGAGAATCGCGACAATCTCGACTACGCTTGGCGCATTCTCACACATGGCGTTTGCGATGGTTGCGCGCTCGGCACGACGGGCATGCGCGACTGGACCATGAAGAACATTCATCTGTGCAACGTGCGCCTGCGCCTGCTTCGGCTGAACACCATGCCGCCGCTCGACGCGCGCTCGCTCGAAGATATAGAGAAGCTCTGTCCGCTGCGCTCGCGCGATCTGCGTGGACTCGGGAGATTGCCGTATCCGTTCATCCGAAGGCGCGGCGAACGTGGGTTCCGGCGCATCGGTTGGGATGAGGCTTTGGAATCGATCGCCGGGCGGATACGCCGGACGGATCCGAACCGAACCTATTTCTACATGACGAGCCGCGGCGAGCCGAACGAGAACTACTATGCTTTTCAGAAGGCCGTGCGCGCCATCGGGACCAACAACATAGACAACGCAGCGCGCATCTGCCATTCGCCGAGTACGTTTGCGCTCAAGGCGGCATTGGGAGTAGCCGCCACGACCTGCTCTTATCGCGATCTGATCGGCACGGATCTGGTCATCTTCCTCGGATCAAACGTCGCCAACAACCAGCCCGTGATGATGAAGTACCTCTTCTACGCGAAGAAGGCCGGAACAAAAGTCGTCGTCGTCAATCCATATCGCGAACCGGCGATGGATGTCTACTATGTGCCTTCCGATCCGGAGAGCGCGCTTTTCGGGACGAGGATGACGGATCGCTTCTTCCAGATCAAGCCGGGCGGCGATATCGCTTTCCTGACGGGCGTCGCCAAGCACATGCTCGACCATGATCGGATCAATCGGCTCGATCAGAGGCGGAGCGAGAGCGCGAATGGCGATTGGATCGATTTACGATTCATCGAAGAGCACACAGTCGGTTTCGAGGATTTCGTGCGCCACGTCGAAGCCGCGTCATGGGAAGCGTTGGAGCGGGAAAGCGGAGCATCGCGCGAAGAGATGCGCGCTCTAGCGGAGCTTATTGGGCGGGCCAGAACGGGCGTCTTCGTCTGGGGCATGGGGATCACACAGCACGCTTGCGGCGAAGATAACGTCCACGCGATCATCAACCTCGCTTTGCTCAAAGGCTTCGTCGGGCGCAGAGGGTGCGGTCTGATGCCGATTCGCGGCCACTCGGGAGTGCAGGGCGGAGCTGAGATGGGGGCTTATGCGACCGCCTTCCCGGGCGGGCTGCCGATCAACGCCGAGAGCGCGCGGAAGTTCAGCGAACTGTGGGGATTCCCCGTGCCGGACCAGCCCGGCTTGACGGTGCCCGAAATGCTCGACGCCGCGCTCGACGGCAAGATCGACGTGCTCTTCTCCGTCGGCGGCAGCTTCAACGAGGTGATGCCCGATCCGAAGTTGGTCGAGCGCGCATTGGAGCGGATACCTTTGCGCGTGCACTTCGATATCGCGCTCTCTTCGCAGATGCTTCTCGATCCGGCGGAGGAGGTGATCTTGCTACCTGCCGCGACGCGTTATGAGATGCCGGGTGGCGTCACTGAAACGAGCACGGAGCGGCGCGTCATCTTCAGTCCGGAGATTCCTGGACCGAGGGTGGGTGAGGCGCGCCCGGAATGGGAGGTCTACATGGAGCTGGCGCGTCGCGTGCGCCCGGAGTGGGCCGATCGGTTGACCTTTGCGGATACGACGGCGATTCGCGAAGAGATCGCGCGCGCTATCCCCCTCTACGCTGAGATCCGCAACCTGCGGCGCGAGGGCGATAGTTTCCAGTATGGCGGACCGCTTCTTTGTGCGGGCTGGAAATTCCCTACGCCCGACGGCAAAGCCCATTTCAAAGCGCTCACCGTCGCCGAGCGACAGCTTGCGGCGGACCAGTTCCTAGTGGTCACGCGCCGCGGCAAACAGTTCAACAGCATCGTCCACGAAGATACTGATCCAATCAACGACCTGCCGCGCGATGCGGTGCTCATCCATCCAGATGATCTCGCGCGCTTGAATTTGACGGAAGGCATGAAGGTCGAACTCGTAAACGAGCATGGCGTGTTTTGCGGGCGCGTCTTCGCCGCCCCGGTATCGCGCGGCACGTTGCAAATCTACTGGCCTGAGGGGAACGTGCTGGTCGATCCCACCAGCCGCTCGCCGCTGGCGAGGATCCCAGCTTATAAAGACATCATCGCAACTCTTCGCCCCGTTCCGGTTCAGGAGGGCGCCAAGGAAGAGATTTACGAACCTGTGGTGAGGCCATAGCTCTTCCCCGAGCTGTTCGAGCGGCCTGAAGGGAGAGAGAGCTACGAACCTGTGATGAAGCTGTAGCCGCGAAGCGCGCCTTACATGCGGAACGGCTGTTGAAGGAAGCATGACGAGAAGGCGAGCTGACGAGGCGAGACGCTAGAAGCCATCTCGTAATTCCGGCCCAGTTCTCCTCAGCCTCTGCTATTTTTGAGATGCCTTCTACTTCTCATAGCGGTGAGCACGCCCGCCGCCAAGGCGCAGGCGTGCTCCGTTTGAGAGAAACATCAATTTTAAAGAGCTATGCGATATAGAGTCGCGGCCCACGACCCTTCGCCATTAAGCATGCGTGCTCCGTTCCGAGGGAGCTATACCCCTTTCAGCGACGCAGGAGACTGAACAAGCCGTACCAAGTCGTTTCGCGATTCTCCTCGTAGATCGCTTTGGTCAAGGGGAGTTTCATCGGACAGACGCGCACACAGTTCTGTGCATTGCCGCACTTGTGAATGCCGTCCTCTTCCATCAGCACCTGTAACCGATCATCGCGCGTCATCCTGCCGGTCGGATGCATGTTCATCAGACGGACCTGCGCGATCGCTTGCGGCCCGATATAGTTGCCATCGCCATATTGCGGGCAGGCTTCCAGACAACAACCGCATGTCATGCACCGCGAGTAGGCGTAACGCTCTTCGACCTCTTCCTGTGACATGCGCGGCCCTGGACCGAGGTCGTAGGTCCCGTCTATTTCGATCCACGCTTTGATGCGCTTCAGATGATTGAACATCTCGGAGCGATCGACGACGAGATCGCGGACGTTCGGGAATTTCGACATCGGTTCGAGCGTGATCGGTTGCTCTAACTGGTCCACCAAAGCGGAACATGATTGGCGCACGCGCCCGTTGATCACCATCGTGCAGATGCCGCAAACTTGCTCTAAGCAGTTCATCTCCCAGACGACGGGCGTGGTCGGTCGCCCGTCTTTGGTGACGGGGTTCTTCCTGATCTCCATCAAACAGGAGATGATGTTCATGTTCGGACGATATGGGATGGCAAACTCCTCCCAGTATGGTTCTGAATGAGGATTGGCCCGCCGTCTGATCCGCAGTTCGATGAACTTCCTCTCTGTGCCCATAAATCGCTCGTTTCTGCCTCCTAGCTTTTCATTTCGCTTTGCTATAGTCGCGCTTGCGCGGTTTGATCAGGCTCACATCGACCGGGATGTAGGAGAAGACCGGCCCTTCATCCGAATACTCGGCGATGGTCGTCTTCAACCAGTTTTCATCGTCCCGCTCGGGGAATTCAGGCTTGTAGTGCGCGCCGCGAGACTCGTTGCGGTTGAGCGCGCCGAGCGTGATGACGCGCGCAAGCTGTAGCATGTTGTAGAGTTGACGCGCGTGCGGCAGCGCGTGCGTCGCCCACATGTTCGAATCGTTCAACGAGATGCGCTTGTAGCGGTCGAGAAGTTCGAGAAGTTTGTTGTCCGTCTCTTTGAGTTTGTCGTTGTAGCGGATGACGGTGACGTTTTCGGTCATCCACCGGCCCATCTCTTCGTGGATGGCGTACTGATTCTCCTTGCCAGTTTGACGGATGAGCCGTTCGTTGATCTCCTGCTGGCGTTTCACTTCATCCTCGTAGATCTTCGACCCTTCGGCTCCATTGCGTTCGATGCTTTTCGCGTACTCGATGGCCGCCGGAGCCGCGACGAAGCCGCCGTAGACGCAAGAGACCAAGGAGTTAGCGCCCAAGCGATTCGCGCCGTGAATCGAGAAGTCGCACTCGCCAGCGGCCAATAGACCCGGAATGTTGGTCCGCTGGTTGTAGTCGACCCACAGCCCGCCCATCGAGTAGTGAACGGCGGGGAAGATGCGCATCGGGACATGGCGCGGATCGTCGCCGACGAACATCTCGTAGATTTCGAGGATCGCGCCGAGCTTGCGGTTGAGCACCTCTTCTGGGATGTGCGTCAGGTCGAGGTAGACTTGATTCTTGCCGCCGACGCCATAGCCCTGCAAGCAGACCATGAAGATCTCGCGCGTCGCGATATCGCGCGGCACGAGGTTGCCATAGGCTGGATACTTCTCTTCGAGGAAGTACCAGCGCTCCTTTTCCGGGATCTCCTGCGGCGGGCGCGTGTCGCCCTTCTTGCGCGGCACCCAGATGCGCCCGCCCTCGCCGCGCGCCGATTCGGACATCAACCGGAGCTTATCCTCGCCCGGAATGGCCGTCGGATGGACCTGTATGAATTCGCCGTTGGCATAGCGCGCGCCCTGCTGGTAGCAGGCGCTGACGGCGCTGCCCGTGCAGACTTGCGAGTTGGTGGATTTGCCGAAGATCAAGCCGGGGCCGCCCGTCGCCATGATCACGGCATCGGCGGGGAAGGCTTTGACTTCGAGCGTCTGTCGGTTCATCGCGACGATGCCGCGACAGACTTGGTGGCTGTCAAGCACGAGCGAGAGCATCTCCCACCCTTCATACTTCGTCACACGGCCCAGCGCTTCATATCGGCGCACCTGTTCATCGAGCGCGTAAAGAAGCTGTTGCCCAGTGGAAGCGCCAGCGAAAGCCGTGCGGTGGTGAAGGGTGCCGCCGAAGCGACGAAAATCGAGCAGCCCCTCTTTGGTGCGCGAAAACGGCACGCCCATCCGGTCGAAAAGGTAGATGATCGACGGGGCCATCTCGCACATCGCTTTGACCGGCGGTTGATCGGCGAGAAAGTCGCCGCCGTAGACTGTGTCGTCAAAATGCTTCCACGGCGAATCGCCTTCGCCCTTCGTGTTGACCGCCGCGTTGATGCCGCCTTGCGCGCAGACCGAGTGAGAGCGACGCACGGCGACGACCGAAAACAGATCCACATGGTGGCCGGCCTCGGCGATCTTCATCGCCGCCGACAGCCCGGCCAGACCTCCACCGACGACAGCGATCTTGATATCATTCTTCGCCATACTAGTAGATGATACCTCCCAGAAGTCCTCCCGGACGGATGAAGGCTACGGCTGCATTGAGGCCGACGAAAAGGAGCACAGCGCCGACCGCTAAGCAGGCGTAACCGATGGCGCGTTGCGCGCTCGGCCCGATGATGATCCCCCAATCGACGAGAAAGAGCCAGAGGCCATTGGCCAAGTGCCAGACGGTCGCCGTGATCCCGATGATGTAGATGACAAAGATCACAGGCATTTGAAATTCGCGCGATACGATGTAGAAAGCTTGATCGGGATGTGTCGCGACCGCTAGATCGTTCAGCCCGGGGATCAACCCGAACCTGAAGTTGAGCACGTGAAAGGTGATGAAGAAGAAAAGGATAATCCCCGTAATGCGTTGAATCAAGTAGAACCAGTTACGCGCATAAGGATAATGCAAGTTGTTCGGGCGCATCTCCCAAGTGATCACCAAGCCATACACGGCATGGTAGATGAGCGGAATGAAGATGCCGAAGATCTCGATCAGCAAAATGTAGGGGATGTTCTGAATATCCGTGACCGCTTGATTGAACGCTTCGCTCCCGAGCATCGCTTTGGAGTTGGTGTAGAAATGTTCGAGCAGAAAGACGCCAAGCGGGACGATGCCCGAGAGTTGATGCAATTTGCGCAAGATGAAAGTGCGACTCGGATGTATGGCCATCTTACTTTCTCCGTCGAATGAACCTCTGAATCAAGCGCCGCGGATTATACGCAGCTCTTTGCGCCATCACAAGCGATGCTCGGCAAGATACGGCTTCGCCTGCCTTAACTAAGTTTAAGCGATAAGGGTTAATTAGGTAAAATGAAAAAAGCTGAGGAAGAATCTAATCGATTCTTATAATCGGGGTGCAGATCGAAACGCTCAAAATCTTCTGCGATCTCGTCGAAACCCGCAGCTTCTCGCAGGCGGCGGAGCGCAACCTCATCACGCAATCGGCCGTCAGTCAACAGGTGCGCGCGCTCGAAGAACGGTTCCGTCGCCGGCTTCTCGAGCGCGTGCGTGGGCGGCGTGATATCCGCCTGACCGCTGCGGGTGAAGCCTTCTATGAAGAGTGTCGCAAGGTGCTCGCCGCTTACGAAAATCTGGAAGAACGGATGCGTTCGCTGACCGAGACGGTCAGCGGCGTGGTGCGCGTCGCGACCGTCTATAGCATCGGGTTACATGAGCTTCCGCCTGCGGTGCGCCGCTTTATGACGCTCTATCCCGAAGCCAAGATCGATCTCGAGTACAGCCGCACGACGCGCATTGTGCGCGATGTATTGAGCGGCGCCGTCGATCTCGGCATCGTCGCCTATCCGGAGAAGAGGCGCGGCCTCGAGGTGGTCCCGTTGCCGGGAGATAGGCTCGTGCTCATCTGTCCGCCCGGACATCCCCTATCCAAGCGGCGAATGGTCAATGCGAAGGATCTCGATGGCGAAGGGTTCATCCTCTTCGAGCGCGACATCCCGACACGGCGGGCAACCGATCGTATCCTCCGTTCTTATGGCGTAAAGGTAAGGCGCGTGATCGAATTCGACAACATCGAAACGATCAAGCGAGCCGTCGAGGTCGGCATGGGGCTGGCGATCGTCCCGCGTCCGAGCGTGCTCGATGAACAGAAGAGCGGGCAATTGGCTGTCGTCGCTTTGGCCGAGCCCGAGTGGACTCGTTCGGTCGGGGTCATCTACCGTAGCGATCGCGCGCTGAGTACGGCGGCGAGAAAGTTCATCGATCTGCTGGTCGAAGGATCGGAAACAAAATAGAGTGCTCGACGTAAAGAGGCGTTGGGGAGATGTGTTGAAAGAGGGGCGATCGATGGGCGGCGCTGCGGAAGATCAGCCTCGCCGAGCCTCATCCGTCAAGAATGGGGCGCCGGAACTTGGAGTTGGAGAGGGTGTCGAACTCGCCTGCGATGATGAAAGCGCGCAACGCGCTCCGATCGAGGACTTCGCTTTTACCCGTCCGTTATTCTCTTGAGGATGGAGCGCAGATGGGGCGCGATCGAACGTAATTCATCCCTGTGCGCTTCGGTCAAGCGCTCCAAGATGGCCGTGCCTTTCGGCGTCAGCCTAACGCGGACCTTCCTTCGGTCTTCGCGATCGCGCTCGCGCCTGACCAATCCCATGCGCGCTAATCTGTTGATTAGACCGACGGCGCTGTGATGTTTGATCTGTAGACGCTCGGCGAGCTCACCGTTGGTGATCGAATCGCTTCCCGCCCCTCTGATCGCCAATAGCGCTTGATGTTGCTGCGGAGTCAGACCGACTGTCCGCGCCGCCTCTTCGCTGAATTTGAGGAAGCGGCGCAAAGCATGGCGGAATGAGGCGAGCGCTTCGTACTCCTCTTTCTTCAAGGACCGTCTGCTCATCACTTCAACCGTTAGCGAGGGCGCGCGACAGATGTTACCATTGGCGCGTTTTGATTTACGTCGTACTACGACATATAATTGAACACCGTATGTCACTGGAAACGCAAGCGCAAAGAGCATCCGATCGTCTCTCAACGCTCGATCTCGATCAACTGAGCGCCTTTCGGTTGCTGCCGATCTCGGCGCTGGCGGCGCTGATCGGCATCAGCGCCGGTTTTATCGCCTACGGGCTCTATCTGCTCATCGCCATCGTCAGCAATCTGGTCTTCTTCCATCGTTGGGGGTTAGAGATCCCTGATCTGCGGTCCAATCCGCTGGGCCTGTGGCTCGTCATCGTCCCGGCTTTGGGCGGTCTCGTCGTCGGTTTGATGGCCAAGTACGGCACGCCGAAGATCCGCGGGCATGGGATACCCGAGGCGATGGAGGCTGTGCTCGTCAACCGCAGTCGCATCCCGCCGCGCGTCGCGCTTTTGAAACCGATTTCGGTCGCCATCTCGATCGGCACCGGTGGCCCATTTGGGGCAGAAGGGCCGATCATCCAAACGGGCGGCGCGTTCGGATCGCTGATCGGGCAGATCATTCACACGACGGCTGCTGAACGCAAAGTGCTTCTCGCGTGCGGGGCGGCAGCGGGCATGGCCGCCATCTTCAGCAGTCCCATCGCCGCCGTGATCCTGGCGATCGAACTGCTACTCTTCGAGTTCAAGTCGCGTTCTTTCATTCCGCTCGTGATCGCGACGACACTCGCGACCGCCGTCCGTTTTCAACTGATGGGGCGCGGGCCGCTCTTCAAAATCGGCGCTATCGATTTCGGCATCCCGCACGCCATCCCCTTCTACGCGCTGCTCGGGCTGGTCTCCGGCTTGAGCGCCGTCGCGTTGAGCCGTGCGCTCTACTGGATCGAAGATCAGTTTGAACGCCTTCCCCTAGATGAAATGTGGTGGCCCGCAATCGGAGGCTTGGGGTTGGGCTTGATTGGCCTCGTCTTTCCGCGCGCGCTTGGCGTCGGTTATGGGACCATTTCGGACATACTGAGCGGGCGTTTCGCTCTCGAGATGCTTCTCCTCATCATCGTCTTCAAAAGCTTGGCGCTTCTTATCTCTTTGGGTTCCGGAACGTCGGGCGGTCTGCTCGCGCCGATGTTCTTGATCGGCGCGGCGATCGGCGGCAGTTTCGCTTCCATCATTAACCTGATCTTTCCGGCGGCGCATCTATCTCCGGGGGCGTTCGCGCTGGCGAGCATGGCGGCGACTTTCGGCGCCGCTTCGCGCGCGACTTTCACCTTCATCATCTTCGCTTTCGAGATCACGCGCGACTACGATTCCGTGTTGCCGCTCATGATAGCGAGCGTCATCGCCGATGGGATAGCGCTCGTTTTGATGAAACACTCGATCATGACTGAAAAGCTGGCCCGGCGCGGCTTGCGCGTTCATCAAGAGTATGAGCCGGACATCTTGCAACAAGTCACGGTCGCCGAAGTTATGGATCGCACGCCCCCGACCGTTCCGCCGCAGATGAGATTGAGCGAGCTGGCGCGTATGATCGGCAGCGGCGACGCTTCCTTGAGCAAACATCAAGCGTTGCCGATCGTCGATGAAGAGCGCCGCTTGCTCGGCATCATCACGCGCGGCGACATCCTGCGCGCCGTCTCCGAACGCGATCCGGAAAAGACCACCGTGCTCGAAGCGGGAAGCACCGATCTCGTCGTCGCCTATGAAGACGAAACAGTGCACGAAGCGGTGGCGAAGATGCTTCGCCACAACATCGGTCGCTTGCCCGTCGTCAGCCGGAGTCAGCCCGATATTCTGACCGGCTACATCGGACGCGCGGAAGTCTTAAAGGCAAGGCTCTACAAGCTGCACGAAGAGCACGTGCGCCAGCCGGGATGGATTCGGCGTCGGCTTTACTTGCGCGCTCTGGCTCGTGCGGCGCGCGCGCGCCGATAGATACTCGCACGGCTCTGAACGATCGGATCTGGTGTCAGGGATACACGACGCGCCGTTCGGATGAAATCGCTGCTAAAATCGGGCGTTGTACGAGGCAAGAGGCTTTGCTTGTTCTCCTTGCGGCTTGGAGAATCGTTGCAGATCTAGGAGGCGGGAGAGGCGGCGCGCTGGGGCGCTCGAAGCTGGCCGATGGGTTTGCCATGAAAATTTTTCAGCGAACTGTTGAGTCGCAGCCCGCTCAGATCGAATTCAATCCCGACGAGCGTGTGCCATGAAAAGCCTAAGCGAGCTGTTGAACTTACACAGAGATTTGGATGCCTTATTCTTTGCGCATCAATCAGCATTGTTGCGTTTCGAATTCGATAAAGCTTTGAAGCTTTTGGAAAGGTATGAAAGTCTTCTTCTGCGGCACATTCGGGATGAAGAGGAGTTACTGTTCCCGATCTATTCGGAACGCGCCGAGGTCATCAAGGGTGGAAGGATAGAACTATTTCTCAACGAACATTACAAGATGAAAGAGTTGGTCAAACTTTTCAAAGAAGAGATCTCAACGCTTTCAAGCGAACCAAATCCCGATGCGAAAGTGATTCTGCTTTTAGACGGCCAATCGTTCTTCAAACGTTTGTGTGGTCATCATGATAAAAGAGAAGCTGAGTTCCTGTACCCGGCATTGGATCGCGTTACGACAGATCGCGAAAAGTATGATCTATTGAACCGCATCGCCTGTTCCTTCCCGGTCGCTGAGCGGAGTCAGGCCGAAAGTTGAAGTCGTATCTGGAGCTGTCAAGCTCAGAGATAAGTTCCAACTTCAAGCGCGCGCGGTTGACTTTATGAGACCACTCCTTGACAAACTCTGTCAGAGATGGGTTCCAGTTTCGAACGTGCGTGATGGATCAGCGGCATGCGGATCAAGCATCGGGTTGGAGCGCAGCTTTGGAGTGAGCGGTTTGCTGGATAAAGCCATTGAGAAGGAAGAACGCAGCTCATCTCTCTCGAGAAAGACGAGCTGCGTTGGTGCGAATGTTCAGCAATCGACGAGGGCCTCCTGCTCGCTTTCGAGTTCGGCGGTCGCCGTCGGCACCAAACCGCGCCGTTCAAGCTCGGCGATGATCCGCGCGGCGCTCGTTTCGACCGATTCGCGATCGGTCTCGACCAGAACCTCGGGCGCGAGCGGTTCTTCATAGGGATCGGATACGCCGGTGAAATTGGGGATCTCGCCAGCCAAAGCTTTCTTGTAGAGCCCCTTCACGTCGCGTTGGGCCAGCACTTCGAGCGGGCACTTGACGTAAATTTCGATGAAATCGGCGCCGTCCCGTTCGATCGCTTCGCGCACTTCGCGGCGCACGTCGCGGTACGGTGAGATCGCCGCCGAGATGGCGACCACGCCATTTCGCGACAGCAGACGGCAAACGTAGCCTATGCGCCTGATGTTCGTATCGCGATCTTCTTTGGAAAATCCCAATCCCTTAGACAGGTTGGTGCGCACTTCGTCGCCATCGAGGATCTCGACGCGCAATCCGCGCGCGCGTAGTTCGGTCGCGACCCTTGAGGCGAGCGTCGTCTTTCCAGCGCCTGATAATCCAGTGAACCAGAGCGTAAAACCTCTATGTAACGTCATTTTTCGAAACTCCAATCGACTTTAAAGGTTTGCGAAGATTCTGGCGGCGGGCTCATCGCCACATGCGGAAACGGTGCGCGTCTAGTTTTTGGTGATAAGCCCGCCAGAATTCGTGAACGTTAGGATTCGAGCGCGGGATCCGCGGAGCATCATCGCGGCGTGCTCAATTGATTCGGCTCTTCGCGCAACGCGCTGATGAGCACTTGGGCGACCTCGGGCCGCGTGAACTCCGCTGGCGGCAGTTTGCCCGCGCGCAGCATCTCGCGCACTTTGGTGCCCGATAGCGTCACGTGCTCGGTCGCATCATGCGGGCACGTTTTGCTCGAGGCCATCGCGCCACACGAGCGGCAGTAGAAGGCGTTGTCGAAGAAGAGCGGTGTGATTCCCAGCTCGCCGGGTTCGAACTCATCGAAGATATGATGAGCATCGTAGGGTCCGTAATAATTTCCGACACCCGCGTGATCGCGTCCGACGATGAAGTGCGTGCAGCCGTAATTCTTTCTGATGAGCGCGTGGAAGATGGCCTCGCGCGGACCGGCATAGCGCATGGCTGCTGGCAGCACGGCCAGCACCGTGCGCGCCGCCGGATAGTAGAGCGAAAGGAGCGTTTCGTAACAACGCATGCGCACTTCCGCCGGGATGTCATCGGCTTTGGTCTCGCCGACGAGCGGGTGCAGAAGGAGGGCGTCGGCGATCTCCAGCGCGCACTTTTGAATGTACTCGTGCGCGCGATGGATAGGGTTGCGCGTTTGAAAGGCGACGATGCGCCGCCAGCCGCGCTCGCGAAAGAGCGCGCGCGTTTCAGCGGGGCTTTTACGATATTCCTTAAAGGGAAGATCGCGCGGATGGTTGAGCAAACTGATGCGCCCGCCGAGCAGCCAATCGCCTTGGGCGCGAAGGGCGCGAACTCCGGGATGCGCGTCTTCGGTCGTGCGATAGACGAGGGCCGCTTCGCGCTCTTTGTCGTATGTGTACTTCTCGGCTAGATGGAGCACGCCAAGGAGATGGTCGCCTTGATAGAGGGCGACATCATCGCCTTCGCGTAAAGCGCGTGCCTCTTCTTCCGTCACTGCGAGGGTGACCGGGATGGACCAGACCAAGCCGTTGGCGAGACGCATCGTCTCGACGACCGAGCGATAATCCGCCTGACACATGAAGCCTTCGAGCGGAGAATAGGCGCCGTTGGCGATCAACTCGAGATCCGAGATGGCGCGCGCGTTGAGCTTGAGCGAAGGCATGCGCGCGGAAGCTTCGATGAGCTTCTCGCGCTCTGGGCCAGTCACTTGACGATTAACTAAAGTTCCACCATGAGGGCTGATAAGTCTCATCTTCGTCCTTATCCTCTGAGATGAAGCCTTACGTGATCAATCTTCAAATCTTTATCACTCCGCGACGAACGCGAACTCCTCTCGCGCCGCTTGATGAGCGGATTGCTTTTCGAACCACTGGAGCTTTTCGCGCAACGCGACGACTTCGCCGATTACGATCACCGTCGGCGCGCGCACCCCTGCGCGTTCGCACTCATCCGCGATCGTCCGTAAAGTGCCCGTGATGGTCCGCTGGCCGCGATATGTTCCCCAACGTATGACCGCAACGGGCGTGTCGGGTGAGCGCCCAGCGGCGATCAATTCATCGGCGATCGCGCGCAAATGAGCCGTGCCCATCAAAACGACGAGCGTGTCGGCTTGGGCGAGCGAGCGGAAGATCGGTCCGGGAACTTCGCCGCTTCGCGCCTTCGCGCCCGTAATGACGACGACCGAAGACGCCAGCTCGCGGTGCGTAAGCGGAATCCCGGCATAGGCTGGAACGGCTAGCGCCGAGCTTACACCGGGCACGACTTCAAAAGGGATGCTCGCCCGACGAAGCGCTTCGGCCTCTTCGCCGCCACGCCCAAAAAGGAACGGATCGCCGCCCTTCAAACGCACAACGCGCTCACCTCGCCGCGCCCGTTCGATGAGCAGCATGTTGATCTCCTCTTGCGGAGTGTGACGCCCGCCACCGATTTTGCCCACATCTATGCGTTCGACGTCCCTTTGCGCGAAGCGCAGAATCTCCGGGTTGACGAGATTGTCGTAGATGACCACATCGCACGAAGCAAGCAGACCGCGCGCTTTTAGGGTCAAAAGCCCCGGATCGCCTGGACCAGCGCCGACTAGATAAACGACACCGGGTCGCGCTGCGAACTTTTCATCGAACGACATCTCGTCTAGCCCTCGGAAGCTCAGAATAGACAGCCGCCATAAGCGATCGTCAATATAACGGACAGAATGTACAAGATATTATCGCAGGCTGTCAAGGCCTTTATTGTGGGGTTGTATCTTTGGCCTCGATTGAAGCTCTAAGCCGATGAATTGATCGATCGTCTCGTCGGGGTAGGCCTAGCGGTTCTCATTTCGCGGCAAGAAGTAGCGGTTGCCGGATCGGGACCGAAGTAGGTTGCCGCTGCGTGGCGAAGAGATCGGTTTCAAGCGCCCGAAAACGCTTGGCCATCGGCGCGGTAACCGTCGGGGCCGCTTAACTGGACTCGCCCGCTTCTGCGGACTTGGGGCGAAGCGATAGGGGGATGGCACCTGATAGCGAGCGGATACGGCGCTTGATTCGGATAAGGCGAGCTATAGGGACGGCACGCCGCTTCGGATGTTTTTCAGGCGCTTGACGAGCATGGAGCGGCCCGATAAACTTTTGCACTCTCGCGCGTTGAGGGCGAGCCGAATTCGGGTGGTTCAGATTGGCGAGCGAAGCGGCGCGAAGTCCCGACTCGCTCGTTTTGGCGATAGTTGATGGATTCAGGCATCGGGGAACAGACCGGCTTACTGGAGCAAGCTGCGCCAACAACTTCGGACGAGCAGGTAAAGCCGAAGTCAGAGGAAGCGTACGCGTTGCCAAATAAGCCGCTTATCGTCATTGAGCCGAGTCGCGGTTGGGCTCCCGTAGATCTGCGCGACCTGTGGGCCTACCGCGAACTGCTCTACTTTCTGACGTGGCGCGACCTCAAGGTGCGCTACAAGCAGACGGTGATCGGGGTTGCATGGGTCATCATGCAGCCTCTGCTTTCGACGCTCATCTTCACGATCTTCTTAGGGAAGCTCGCGCGCGTGCCTTCAAACGGCATTCCCTACGCGCTTTTCGCCTATGCCGGTCTTCTGCCGTGGACTTTCTACTCGAGTTCCCTTAACAGCAGCGGCAACAGCATCGTCGGCAACGCGCATCTGATCACCAAAGTCTATTTCCCGCGCGTCATCATCCCGGCGGCGGCGGTCGCCGGGCGCATCGTCGATTTCGCCATTTCTTTCACCATTCTCGTTGGCATGATGTTCTTCTACGGCGTCTCTTGGACGGCAAGCTCATTGATGCTGATCCCACTGTTGCTGCTCCTGACGCTGTTTGCGCTCGGCACAGGGATGTGGATTTCGGCGCTCAACGTCAAATACCGCGACGTGGGCATCGCCCTGCCGGTTCTGATTCAGCTCTGGATGTTCGTCTCGCCGGTGCTCTATCCGGCCAGTCTGGTGCCACCGGCGTGGAGGGTAGTTTACGACTTGAATCCGTTGGTCGGGCTGATCGAGAATTTTCGCGCCGCTTTGTTCAACATGCCGTTCAACTGGCGCGCGCTCGCGATCTCGACGGCGGTGACTTTTGCGATGCTGATCTATTCGGCCTATGCGTTTAGGCGGATGGAGAAGGAGTTCGCCGATGTGGTCTGAAGGGATCGCCGAGGCATCGAAAAGCCGGATTTTTACGGCTTCGTGATCGCGTAGCTGCGTTGAAGGCGAAAGAGCATGCGTCCCATCATCAGAGTGGAGAATCTGAGCAAGCAGTACCGCATCGGCACGCGTGGCCCAGCTTACAGGACTCTGCGCGATGCGCTAACCGGTTTTGCGCGTGCGCCGTTGGAGCGTTTGCGCCGCAACGGGCACTCCAATTCTGAGACGATCTGGGCGCTCAAGGACGTGAGCTTCGAGGTCTATCCGGGAGAGGTGGTCGGCATCATCGGGCGCAACGGAGCGGGGAAGAGCACCCTGCTCAAGATCCTCTCCCGCATCACCGAGCCCACGGAGGGCTACGCCGAGATCCATGGCCGGGTGGGTAGCCTGCTGGAGGTGGGCACCGGCTTCCACCCGGAACTGACCGGCCGGGAGAACATCTACCTGAACGGCGCCATCCTGGGGATGACCAAGAAGGAGATCGACCGCAAGTTCGACGAGATCGTGGCCTTCGCCGAGGTGGAGAAGTTCATCGATACGCCGGTGAAGCACTACTCCAGCGGCATGTACATGCGCCTGGCCTTCGCCGTGGCCGCCCACCTTGAGCCGGAGATCCTGCTGGTGGACGAGGTGTTGGCGGTGGGCGATGCGGCCTTCCAGAAGAAGTGCCTGGGAAAGATGGGAGATGTAGCAAAAGAAGGGCGGACGGTGTTGTTTGTAGGTCATAATATGGCAGCGGTTTCAAATCTCTGTGGAAGAGCGATTTTATTGGATAAGGGAAAGATCATTGCTGAAGGTCCGACTGAACAGATAATCTCCCGTTATTTGGAGAGAATACGGAGCAGTAGCCTATCTTCAGATCTCGCCTCGCGCAGAGATCGTCGCGGACGAGGTCGAGTTCGTTTTACCAGCGTATATTTTGAGGACAAAGAAGGTAACCCCATAGAGCAAGGAGTATCTGGTCAGCCACTTGTAATAGTGCTCGAGTATCAATCTGTGGATAACCGGCCATTGTATAACTGCAGGGTATCGGTTGCCGTCTATGACAGCCTAGGCCAAGTCCTGTTTAACTGTTCAAGTGAACTGACAAATAATGAGGTGATAACCTTGCCACCGAAAGCTAGGATTCGTTGTGTAATTCCCCGATTACCACTCAGCCAGAGTCAATATCTAATTTCCCCGTTTCTCGAGGTGAACCGGGAAATTGAGGATTGGATTGAGGGAGCAATGATCTTAAACGTGGTTGACGGCGACTTCTTTGGCACGGGCAAATTATACCCAGAAGGGTGGCGCGGCAAAGGGGTGTTAGTCCCTCATAAATGGCTTTTTGAACAGTGAAAGTTGAGATACGAATTCGTTTCCTTTCTGGTGTGAAGTGGTTTCGAAGCAGTGCATGATGTAGTGGAAACCTGGCTAGGTCCTTTGAAAGCCTGGCATGAACATATCAAGCACCACCTGTGCAGGACGTTGGGTATTGCAGCACACTGGCGTATGGTGTTAAGCCACGCTGAGTGAGGAATCAATTATGAAGGTTCTGATTGTTTACCATGCCGGTGCCATGGAAAACCCACGTCATATCTACCGAGCGCTGGCACAAGCCAGTGACGTAGAATTGACGGTGATAGTACCGACAAGATTTAAGGTAGAAAGGGTTTACGAACCCAGCGGCTGGCTGTGTGTTGAGCATGAGGAGAACCGCGCTGGGTATCGGCTGATCCCCGTGCCTTTACGAAATCCATACAATTATTGGCAAGGCTTTGAAAGTGAACCTTTGCGTCGCCTCATCAAAGAGGTGCGACCTGACATCATTCATGTGCTGGATGAACCTACATCAGGCTGTCTCTTTCAAGTCGTTTGGCAACGGCTCGCAGTGCCGCCGCGTTCCAAAGTGCTTTTCTATGGCTTTGAAAATTTGCCTATTCGGCTGGGGAGGCGCTCCCGCCTTAAATGGAAGTTCACGTGGGCTCAGATAGCAGGGGGAGCTGCTGCCAACAGTGAGGCTTTGGAAAACTTGAAGCGGGCTGGATTTCCCCGAAACCGCCTATTGAAACGTATCTTCTGGGGCATTTCCACAGACGTATTCAGACCGCTGAATAAGCTTACTCTTAAGAACGATCTAAACCTCGATTGTGAACATATCGTGGGATTTGTCGGTCGCCTCGTACCAGAGAAAGGTTTAAGGGTTTTGCTGGCGGCAATGCGCCGTCTTCCGACTACTGTCCATTGTCTGATTATTGGTACTGGTCCTATGCGAACGGAATTAGAGCTATGGTCAGGTTTGCCCGACTTAAAAGGGAGGATTCACTTGTTCGACGTGATGCCACCGGAGAGACTTGTGGAGTATATAAACTGCATGGACGTGCTCGCTATTCCCTCTCTAACCGTCTCGCACTGGAAAGAGCAGTATGGACGTGTGACTGGTGAGGCGATGGCCTGTGGGGTGCCGGTAGTTGGCTCTGATTCAGGTGCTATCCCTGAAGTGATAGATTCAGCTGGATTGATTGTTTCGGAAGGTGATGTTTCTGCATTGGCCAAAGCTTTGCATACAGCAATCTTTGACCGAGGAGTGCGCGAGCATCTCAAACAACAGGGCTTGCAGCGTGTAGAGCAGGAGTTGAGTGTTAAAGCCATGGTCCAGCGACTCATGGATCTTTACCGTCGAGTCTTGGAGGCATAAAATTTTGCACTTACGCCACTTCTCACACCCGATTCGCTCGGCCAAATCCTTATATCGGAAGGTCAGCATGGCCGTATACAGGTGCCTTGCCGAGCGCCAGTTTCGCAACATCCGGCGTGGCCAGCGCGACCGGTGCTGGTGTGGTGGGGAATTGCTGCCATTCAAGTGGCATCCGAGTTATGGCGTGTGTGCCAACTGCGGATGTTATGTGAACCGACGCCCGCCGCTCCCTGAAGAATTGAAACGCCTTTATTCTTTTAACCTTTACTGGCTTACCAGGCAACGACTGAAAGGACACCCAACTATTGAGCATCGCCCCGAAAACGACCTCTCTGATGGCCGTGTAGCATACTGGCTGGGGTTGATCGAACGGTATGGCCCCTCTGTGGGACGAGTGGTGGAGGTCGGTTGTGGACATGGTGTGTTGCTTGCGGAGTTGAAAGCCCGCGGATACGAATGCGTTGGCGTCGAACCGGGTGAGCAAACGGCGGAGTGGACCAGACAAAATATGGGGATAGATGTCCGTGCAGGCTTCTTCCCTGAGGTTGATCTGCCAAAATGCGACTTGTTTCTTGCCTTTGATGTGATAGAGCACAGCCCGGAGCCAGAGGCTTTTATGAAAGGGGCTGCACAATTGCTCAACCCCGGAGGTGTGGCAATTATACAAACTCCGATTAACAGGTACGATTACCAACCGCCGTTCGGGGAACGGTTTGAGGCGGCGTTCGACGACATCGAGCATCTTTTCCTCTTCACCGACAAGGCAATGCAAGAGTTGGCTCGGCGCTCAAGACTGCAAATTGTAAGCATGACAGAACGTTTGTGGCTGCATCATGAGATATGCGTGTTCGGGAAACTATGATGCATGTCTTTATGTTATCCAGTACGGCTAATGAAGTTTATTGTCCGGCATAAGTTAAGGTGGTTGACATCGCCCAGTGTAGCCCTTGCCTTCGGCGAATCCTTCTTCCGGCTCTTGGGCATGCGCTGCAAGGGGCGGGAGATTGACCTCCTCTCTCAGGTCAAACGTGTTCTGATTGTGCGGCTGGATGAGATCGGCGATGTGGTGATGACCACCCCTTTCCTGCGGGAACTGCGGCGCAATCTGCCAGATGCCTGGATGACGCTGGTGGTGAAGCCGGCCGTCTACAACCTGGTGGAACGCTGCCCCTATGTGGACGAGGTGCTGACTTACGATTGGTCGGTCGCTTGGACTAAAAGGGCTTCCTTGGTGAAAGTAACTCGGCACAGTCGAGCAATAAGACTGGCATTGAAACGTCTATGGTGGCGCAACTTCGATTTAGCGATCTTGCCTAGGTTTGATATTGATTACTATCATGGCAATTTCTTAGCTTACTTCAGCCTAGCGAGATGGCGGGTTGGATACTCGGAAGATGTTACGGAGGATAAAAGAATAGTTAACAAAGGGAGCGATAGGTTACTGACCCACCCTGTAAAAGTTAGTAATCATATACATGAAGTTGAGCGAAATCTAGACTTAATTCGTTTCCTAGGAGGAACTGTCGGCAGTAGCAGGCTTGAAACATGGCTCAGTACAGAGGATGAAAGAGTCGCGGAAAATGTTTTAACTAGTAATGGTGTAAACCCGGTGAAGGATACAGTGATTGCATTTTGTCTGGGGGCGGGTCAGGCTAAGAGAATATGGCCGGTTGATCGTTTTATTAAAGTAGCTCGATGGGTCAAGGAAAAGTATTCAGCAATGATAATTGTTATAGGAGGGAAAGATGAGTCAGGATTAGGACATAGATTGCGGCAGGAAATTGGTGAAAATGTGGTAAACATGGCTGGGCGTACCACTTTGAGAGAAACGACGGCTTTGCTTAAGCGATGTGTCCTCTATGTAGGTAATGATACTGGACCGATGCATATAGCTGCTGCTGTAGGAACTCCTGTCGTGGGTATATTCTGTCATCCTTTAGATGGGGACCCTTTACACTCTAACTCTCCTGCGCGTTTTGGTCCTTGGAAAGTCTTTAGCTGCATAGTTCAACCTCACGTGCCAATGTCTCCTTGTTCAGATGCTTGTATGGACTACAAACCGCATTGTATCCTAAACGTTTCCGTAGAACAGGTGTGCGAAGCGATTTCGATTCAATTGGATACCGTGCTTAAAAAGCGACGAGAAAGGATTCAGGAAAATAGTTTATGAAAAAAGCTCTTATTACAGGTATCACCGGCCAAGACGGTTCGTACTTAGCAGAATTGTTGCTGTCCAAAGGGTATGAGGTTCACGGCATCATTCGCCGTGCTTCCACTTTCAATACTGGGCGTATCGATCACTTGTATCAAGACCCCCACGTCAACGGCGTGCGCCTTTTCCTGCACTATGGTGATATTGCTGATTCTACGAACTTGATCAAACTCTTGTACCGCATTCAGCCAGACGAGATCTATCATCTAGCTGCGCAAAGCCACGTGCGCGTGAGCTTTGATATCCCTGAATACACGGGCGACGTTACTGGCTTGGGTACCGTGCGCATTCTGGAAGCTATACGTGAGACGGGGCTTAAGGCAAAATTCTATCAAGCCAGTAGTTCCGAGATGTACGGCAAAGTTCAGGAGATCCCACAGCGCGAAACCACGCCTTTCTACCCGCGCAGCCCGTATGCTGCCGCGAAGGTTTACGCTTATTGGATGACGGTCAATTATCGCGAAAGCTATGGGATGTTCGCTTGCAATGGGATCCTTTTTAACCACGAAAGCCCGCGTCGCGGAGAGACATTCGTCACCCGGAAAATCACACGCGCAGTGGCACATATCAAAGCTGGATTGCAGAAGAAGCTATATTTAGGCAACCTCGACGCGAAGCGGGACTGGGGATACGCCAAAGAATATGTCGAAGCCATCTGGTTAATGATGCAACAGCCGGAGCCGGATGATTATGTCATCGCGACGGGCGAAACTCACTCGGTCAGGGAGTTTCTAGAAGAGGCTTTCTCTTACGCTGGATTGGACTGGCGCGAGTATGTCGAGATAGACCCAAAATATTTCCGTCCGTCTGAGGTTGATCTTCTCGTCGGCGATGCTAGCAAAGCGAGAGAAAAATTGGGATGGCAGCCTCGGACGACGTTCAAAGAGTTGGTTCGTTTGATGGTCGATGCCGATATGGAGTTGTTGAGAGGGGCACAGCTCAGGGAGTTCTGAATTTCGGGAGTGCGCAGATAACGCATGGCTATAGATTGGCAGAAGAAGAGGGTTGTAGTCACCGGCGGCGCAGGTTTTCTCGGCTCATTCGTCGTCGAGAAATTACAAGAGCGCGGTTGTCGAGAGATAATCGTGCCTCGCTCACGTGAGTATGATCTTCGAAATCGGGACGCAATCGTCAAATTGTATGAGGTGACGCGACCGCACATAGTCATACATTTGGCAGCAGTGGTTGGCGGCATCGGCGCAAACCGTCGCAACCCTGGTCGTTTCTTTTACGACAACGCTATCATGGGTATACAGTTGATGGAGTATGCAAGACAATTTGGTGTAGAGAAGTTCGTCGCCATCGGCACGGTTTGCAGCTACCCTAAAGTCACCCCTGTGCCATTCAAGGAGGACGACTTGTGGAACGGGTATCCGGAGGAGACAAACGCGCCATATGGACTAGCGAAAAAGATGATGTTGGTGCAAGCGCAAGCTTACCGAGCGCAATATGGATTCAACGCCATATATTTGATTCCGGTAAACCTTTACGGTCCGCGCGACAATTTCGATTTAGAAACATCTCACGTTATTCCGGCGATCATACGAAAGTGTGTGGAGGCTAAAGAGAGTGGGCGTGATGAGATCGTTTTGTGGGGCGATGGATCTCCTACGCGAGAGTTTCTATATGTTGAAGATGCCGCCGAGGGCATCATTCTGGCTACTGAGCGATATAATGGCGAGCTCCCGATCAATTTAGGCACCGGAGAGGAGATTTCGATAAGAGACCTAGCCGCTTTGATAGCGAGGGAGACCGGCTTTAACGGGCGTTTCGTGTGGGATACGACCAAGCCTAACGGACAGCCACGGCGATGCCTTGACACAACGCGCGCTAAGGAACTTTTCGGCTTTCAAGCGAAATATCGTTTGCGTGAAGGGATCGCCAAAACGGTCGTTTGGTTCGAAGAGAACCGAGAGAGTTTGCGGCAGGTAACTTTCGCCTGATATTAGTTACGATAAGGTTACGGTGAGAAGTTATGTTGCGTTCGCTTCTAGGTGAACTGCCGCCTCCGCCAGATGGTAAAACCGGCTGGCCCTGGACGGAAGAGGGGCGAATCCCCTCAAATGAGGATGTTAGGTGGCCTAAGATCAGCATTGTCACGCCTTCTTATAATCAGGCTCCGTTTCTCGAGGAGACTATCCGCTCCGTCTTGCTGCAAGGATACCCAAATCTCGAATACATAATTATAGATGGAGGCAGCACCGACGGTAGTGTGGAGATAATCCGCAAGTACGAGAAGTGGTTGGCTTATTGGGTGAGCGAACCCGATCAAGGACAGTCCAACGCTATTAACAAGGGTTGGCGACGAGCGACGGGAGAGATCTGTGCTTGGCTAAACTCTGACGATGTCTATTTGCCCGGAGCATTAAAGAATGTGGCCCGGAGTTTCATTGAGTATCCCGAGAAGGAATTGTTATACGGTGATCTGTTGTACATAGACCAAAAAAGCACTATTAGTGGTTATCTTCGTGCACCAGATTTTAGTCTAGAGAGACTAGTGTATGAAAACTATATCCCGCAGCCTACCACTTTCTTGAAACGTGCGGCTCTGGAGCGAGTAGGGTACTTGAATGAGGACTTACATTTTTGCATGGACTATGATCTATGGTTGCGTATTGCGGCAAATCGGAGGTCTTTCTATTTACCTAGAACGCTGGCCGCTTTTCGCTTTCATCCTCAAAGCAAAACCACCACCCAGTTTGTACGTATGACCGTGGAAATGGCTGATGTGGCAGAGCGTTTCATGCGGGAAATCGGATCCGAGTGGCAGTTGGATTGGGAAACAGTTCTCCCCGACCTTTCAGCTCATCCTTTTTGGAAGGCAGGTTGCGCGCTATGGTTCAGTGGAGAAGTTGAACAGGCGGAGCGTTACTTGACTGTTGCATTAAGGTTACCTTTGACTTCCTCCAATACTGAGGTGGCAGCACTCAGTTTGGCACAGATATACATTAAGTGTTGTTGTGGTATGGGGGCGGTAGATAAAGTAAGCAGCTTGTTGAAACTTTCCCACCTTTAAAGTCCCTAGAGAGACTTGCAATAAGTTGGATATACTTTCTCCTGGCACAGGAGCTAGGCCATGTGGCTAGGCGACAGGTTCTGCGAGCGTTTCTACAGGCTCCGTCGAAAAATCTTCTTAAGGCTGTCATGTACTCTATTATGAGGGACGTTTGGGGGGGCAACCATCACAATGTCATGCGGCGATTTAGAAAAGCTTCAGCAAAAACTCCTGTTGGCTTCCCATTGTCGGATGTATGTAGGGATGGGGCATTAATATAATTTACTATTGCTGGCGCTGCGAAAGTAACTCCAGTCGGTTTAAGTACCCTCGGAGGCATTGTAGTGCATGTGATCACAATAACAATATGAATATAGTATTTTTCTCTCCATATTTTGGTAGAACTGGGTCGGAAGTTGCCCTGTATAATATCATCAATCACCTGACTGATTGGCCTGGCGAGCTAGTGGTGGTTTCTGGAGAAGAGGGAGATCTCTTAAATGAACTGCCGCAGGGAATAAAGCGGCATGTTCGTACTCCTCGGAGGAGCTATCTTAAGCTTTACAACAAAATATTTAAACATCTAACGGGGTTAGATAGATTCCTGATGTCAGTCGCAAGGAAGTATAGGAACTATATCTGGTATATCAATACAATTGTCCAGCCTGATGTATTACGGCACGCCCAATTGCTTCGAATACCCTGTATTCTGCATTGTCATGAATTAGAAAAAGTGTTTTTCAGTTTGTCTGAGGAGGATATGTGCAGGTTGATTGGATATCCGCGGTTGATAATAGCTTGTTCTAGAGCGGTAGAGGAAAGGTTGCGAACACTGGGACGCTCATCCAATCTCGAGGTTCTATATGAATCTATTGATGTTGGCAAGATCAGATATTCGGTGGAGAGATCAAACTCGCTCAAGAAGGAATTAGGCATAGATGATGATACTTTCGTTTGGGCTATGGCTGGAACCATAGATCCGAATAAAAACGCCGTCTTATTTGTCGATTTAGCTCACGAGGTTGCTAGTAAAGGTTGGAAAGTACACTTTCTGTGGATAGGGGATAGTAGAACCGGATACAAAATGTTTGTAAAAAATAGGGCTGAGAAGTTGGGAGTTAAAATAAGTTGGGTTGGCTCTCGTAGTCATGATTACTATGATTATTTGAATGTAGCAGATGGGTTTGTTCTAACATCTAATGCAGATTCATTCCCTCTGGTGATGCTAGAAGCAGCGGCTTTGTCTAAGCCAATAGTTGCTTTCAATTCCGGAGGAGTAAGAGAATTTGTTAAACCAGGCATGGGACTGATAGTTGATTCTTGGAATGTTAATGATTTAGTAGATGCCATGCTCGAAGTGATGACAGGGAAGGTAAAGATTGACAAGGTAGTATTGCGGAAACAAGCAGAGAGGTTTGACGTGTCTGTCCAAGTTGAACTTTGGAGAAGAACTGTAACGCGGTATTTTTCTTGACGATAGACAAGATAATGGTGAACCTTGTGAAAGGTGGCATCGCTTATGACGCCGCTCGTTTCTGTTATAATACCAACCTACAATGGTGAGGTGTGGGTGCAGAGGGCTATATCTAGTGTACTGAGTCAGTCTTATCAGAAAATAGAGTTAATCATTGTAGATGATTATTCTTCTGATGGAACTTTAGAGGTCATAGCTCAAGCGCAAAGATATGATGATAGGATTAAGATATTTAAACATACTAAGAACTTAGGAGTAGGAGCGGCGCGAAATACTGGGTTGCATTTCGCGCAAGGGGATTATATAGCCTTCTTAGATCAAGACGATTTTTGGCTTCCCGGTAAACTGATTACCCAAGTTAAGGCGCTTCTTGAATCGCCGGCTGACGTTGCCCTCTGTTATACAAATTATTACATCCAACATGCAGGCGGTGATTGCGTTCCTTTCAACGCTATTTTGCCGGATTCGGGCGGCGAGCTCATCGGAGAATTGATGCTATTCTGCCGTATTAGTTTCTCTACCACTTTATTTCGAAGGAAAGATTTGCTTGAAATAGGTGGTTTCGAAACGTGTCTTAGTGGTTGTGATGACTGGGACCTGCTGATCAAACTGGCTGGCAAAGGGAAAAAAATGCTCCATCTGCCGGACTTTTCTGCCGTCATGACCTTGCATGAACACAACCAAAGATTCCAAAAGTCGGAAAATATCATCGCTAAAAGCTGTCAAGTTCTCGATCGCCATCTCAACGACCCGCAAGTATTATCACAGTTGTCCTCTTGGTACAGAGCTAAGATCCTTCTAAGTAGAGGTTATTGTTATTCAGCTCTGAATGAAATGCGGAAAGCGCGGGAGGATTGGCTGCATGCTCTCAGCTTGAATCCTAGCTTATTAAGCTTTCGTCTTTTAGCGTGGTTGTTGTTAACATCATTGCCCGGTTCTTTTCCTAAAATCATAATTAAGAGCATTCGCGATCTTAGAAAGAGCAGTTTGTTTGGATCTAATGACTGGTGAATCGAGATGAGAGTAGGAATAAGCATCATTATAGTGAATTGGAATACCAAAGACTACCTTAGGAGATGTCTAGCCTCTATTTACAGGAATCTGCCTTCTTGCAAATGTGAAATTATCGTCGTGGACAACGCTTCTTCTGATGGAAGCGTTGAAATGGTCCGCAGTCTATTTCCCGAGGTCAAGCTAATAGTTAGTGAAACAAACCTCGGTTTTGCGCGCGGTAACAATATTGGCTTTCAAAATGCGCGCGGTGAATTTGTCTTCGTGTTGAATCCAGATACAATCGTGCTACCGGGATGTTTGGAGAGTCTATTCCAATTTATGAGAGCCAATCCCGAAGCTGGAGTGATAGGGCCTTGGATACGTGAACGAGAAAATATATCTACTGACAGCTTTCAAAATGGAGAGGCAGCATTCTTGGATGAGAAGTTAAATGTTACGAGGGAAGTCTCGATGCCAGAAAGATGGAACAATCGTTTTGGGAGAGTGCGGATACCTAACAGTATCGGCTCCAAATTCATCAAACCTCATACTAATCCAACAGTCCCTCTCGAAGTTGATTGGGTTCTTAATGCAGCATCTTTTTTCCGTCGACGGGACGTTGATCGTGACTTTCTAATGGACGAGACTTTCTTCATCGGAACTGAAGAGATAGAGTTCTGCTGCGGCTTGATGAAGCGCAAAGGACTAAAATGTTTTATATTACCCTATGCTCAGATCATCCATTGGGTTGGTAAGAGTTATTCTGGACGGATCAATTGGGCGGCTCGGTTGCACCAATTGGCTCAAGCTGCGATTTATTTCCGTCGAGAACAACTTTATGGCTCTTTTTGGGCTCGTTGCGATAGTCTTGTCGCGCTATGGGATCATTCAGTCTTATCGTTAGCATTGAAGTTAAAGAATCTATACAATTATGATGAAGAAAGAGAAAATATGCAACGCATCTATCGATCTTTGTTGCGCACAGATATTAGTCTGATTTTGGGAGGAAGGGATAAGGCTTTGCAGATAGGTAGCGAGTTTCGCGAATGGGCAAGTAGGAACAATAAGAAGAATTGAAGAGAGTTTTTTAGAAGTCGTCTCAAAAATAGTAAAAGCAGAGGACAGAAAGGTATTTATAGGACAGTTTCTAGTCATAAACGGCAACTCGCTTCTGTCTGGGACCGAGCCTTGGGCGATTTGTGAGGGGCGGTTAAGCCTTCCTAACACACATTTCAATTGGGATGTAGGGCAGAGAGGCATGTTATGATGGTTTGTCACCTGTGTACGACCACATTTGATACAAGCTATTTCAAAAATCTGTGGTTTGGCCTATCTGCGAGAGGGATAAGGTCACTATACGTCAGCCTCTCAGAATATTCGCTCCCACATTGGGCCCAAGAGATTGGAGGAATCGACTATGCTTATCTCGACGCTGCTTCTCGTAAGAAATATCCGAGGGCGATACTAAAACTCGCATGGTTGCTTCGTAAACGAAGGGTGAAAGTTCTGCAAACGCACCTTTATGATGCGGGGATCGTTGGTATTTTAGCGGCTAGGATGGCCAACGTGCCGGTCGTAATCGTCACAAGGCATCATCTGGATGAGCCGCAACTTCTTGGGGGGAAACTGCATGTGGCATTGGATCGCTGGATGGCAACACAAGCGGATTGTGTAATCGTTCCTTCTATTGCCGTGAGGCAGCACATGATTAAAAGCGAGAGGGTCCAAGAGAAAAAAATTGAAGTAGTCCACTACGGGTTTGATTTTAGCTCTTTCAGAAACGGACCTGAAGACAGATGGCGTGTTAGAGAAGAATTGGGGTTACAAGACGATTTCGTCGTTGGTTGTGTTGGTAGATTGTTTAAAAACAAAGGGCAAATTTACCTAATAGCCCCACTGAAGCATCTCGTTCAAAGAATCCCTAACATTAAGCTTCTTTTGCTCGGTGATGGGGATAAAAGTGCCATTGAGGCTGCTGCGCATAACCTCGGAGTTCAAGATCGGGTGATCTTTGCCGGATATCGTCGCGATATCTTTTCGTGTATGGCAGCTATGGATTTATTGGTACATCCTTCCCTTAGCGAATCGTTCGGACAAGTCCTAGTGGAAGCGATGGCAGTCGGAACGCCAGTTATTGCTACGAGGGTAGGTGGAATTTTGGAGATAGTCAAACATGGAGAAACGGGTTGGTTAATCCCTCCTGCTGATGAGCAAGCTGTTCTTCAAGCCATTCTATATTTATATGATAACCCAGCGGTACGAAAGCAGATGGCTGAAAATGCTCAAAAGAATGTGCGCGCCCTTTTTCCTGTCGAGAAGATGGTAGATAAATATGTAAATTGTTATAAAAAGTGTTTGAGTAAAGTTTCTAAAGTTTCAAGGAGATATTGCTGATGTCTCAGCCGCGCTTGGATGTAAATGATCAAGTCAAAGGATCGGCTTGGTGGGGAATCCATGCTGCTAGGTACTTCTTTGCAGTACCGCATGTGCGAGGGAAAAGAGTTTTAGATGTGGCTTGTGGATCTGGCTATGGGCTTGCTGTGTTAAGACGATCTGCGAGAGAAGTGGTCGGTGTCGAAGTCGAATTGGATGTTGCAAGACGTGCCAGAGTTGAAGTTTCTAAAGATACGTTCGTTTCTATCATTGTCGCTGACGGATGTAAAATGCCCTTTGTTAATGGGTGTTTTGATGTTATCACTTCTTTTGAGACAATAGAGCACATACATCACAGAGCTAGGTTCCTTGAAGAAATAAGACGTGTGTTGAAAACTGACGGTATGTTTATCATTTCGACACCGAACGCGCACTATACTCAACCAGTCAATGGGAAGCCGCGCAATCCATATCACGTTTACGAATACACTCCTGAGGAGCTAGCTCTAGAACTGCGTAACTACTTTAAATATGTTGATTTGTTCGGACAGATCTTGAGTCCGCGTTTTAAAGTTTCTCCATTTTGGGATGATCAGCGAAGGTTACCGCACACGATTGAAGTGCAATCGATGATTCTATTATGGCGAGTTTTAAACAAACTTCCTGTGATCTTAAGGGACAAGCTCAGCCAAATCTTTTGGGGGCATCCGCTTATTCCTACAGAGAGAGATTATGAATTTTCCCCCTCTGCAGTGGAGACAGCTCCGGTAACCGTGGCTATATGCCGTCAACGCTCGTAAAAGTGACATTCGTATGACCGTGCCTTTGATTAGTGTAATCATCCCAAATTACAACTATGGAGATTATATCGCGGACGCGATTGAGAGCGTTCTATCGCAAACGTACCCCGAAGTGGAAATAATAGTCGTGGATGATGGGTCCACTGATGACTCGGAGTCCAAAGTTATTAAGTATGGAAGTAGAGTGCGTTTGGTGCAGCAGCAGAATAAAGGGGTATCGGCAGCGCGAAATCGAGGTATCGCAGAAAGCAATGGACGGTTTATAGCCTTCTTGGATGCAGATGATAAGTGGCATCCAGAGAAGCTTTCGCGACAGTTTGAACAGATGAACAATCCAAAAGTCGGAATGGTTTACTGCGGATTACAATACATGGATGCTAAGGGGAGGTTCTTGAGTGTAAACCTATCGGGGAGTGAAGGTTATGTGTTGAAAGAATTGGCTCTGCTTGAAGGGCCTGGTGTCCCAGCTTCTGGGAGTTCTGCTTTAGTGCGTAGGGAATGTTTTGAAAGAGTTGGTTTATTCGATGAATCGTTGTCAACCTCAGCCGATTGGGATATGTGGCGCAGAATTGCCTGTCACTATGAGATAAGGATCGTCAGAGAGCCTTTGGTCTTTTATCGCGTACATGCTTCGGGGATGCATCACAATGTAGATCTGCTAGAACGAGATATGCTGCAAGCCGTTTCTAAAATGTTCTCGGATCCAGATGCTCAAGAGGTCCATCATTTGCGTAGGCGTTGTTACGGGAATCTATATCTGATGCTATCAGGATCATGCCTACATGCGAGGCAGTGGAAAAAGAGCATTAAGTACGCTGCAATGAGCATGCTCGCTTGGCCCCCGGCGGTCAGTTATATCGTTAAATTCCCAATGCGCCATGTGAAGAGGTTTCGTGAGAGCTCTCGGCAGAATTCGGATAAACGCAAATCCTAGTCTCCAATTTGTGAGCAAAATTATCTTCTTAGTCGCATCTGAATCCAGTGCCAATAAAAATTTAATATGAATATGACAAGATATACTTTGTATTTATCTTATTTCAGCCTTCATGAGCCTCTAGTGCAAACACAGGTTATCCCCTACCTCAAGGAGATCGCCAGGGATGGCGTTAAAGTTATTTTATTAACTTTCGAGAAGGATCTTAGAAGGCGGTGGACCAAAGAACGAATAATGAAAGAAGCGGAGAGGCTCTCCGGTGAAGGGATTGAGTGGCACTGGTTGCGTTATCATAAAAGGTTTGCCGTCTTAGCCACTTCATATGACATTGTTAAAGGGACAATCTTAGTTCGTCGCCTGATTTCTCGAGGCGAAGTAGATATCATCCACGCCCGCGCTCATGTTCCCGCTTTGATCGGTAGCATAGCCAGACGCCTGTTTGTCAGGAAAAGACCCAAGTTGTTGTTTGATATACGCGGTTTCTTCCCAGAAGAGTATGTCGATGCTGGGATTTGGAGAGAAGGTGGGGTGACTTATCGCACAGCGAAATTTGTCGAAAAATGGTTGCTAAAAGAGGCAGATGGATTTGTTGTACTGACAGAGAAAGCTCGTGAAATATTATTCCCTGAATCAAAGGCAACGGGCTTTGATAGGTTAGGACGGCCTGTGCAAGTCATCCCCTGTTGCGTCGACTTGGGCCGTTTTGCAGCGGTCAGCGAAAAGGTCAGGGAAGAGATGCGAAAAAAGCTGAATGTTGATGATAAAAAAGTCATCGCTTATGTGGGTTCCTTCGGAGGGTGGTACTTAACGGAACAGATGATTGATTTCTTCTCGGTCGCCCGCGAATTCTACAGAAACGCTTTCATTTTAATACTAACCCAACGTGACAAGGAAAGAGTTATCGAAAAACTCAGAAACAGAGGACTAGATGGTCGAGATTGTTTGGTTGAAAGCTTACCTCCGCAAGAAATTCCGACCTTTCTGAGCATAGCTGATGTTGCTTTGTCATTCATAAAACCTTGCTATTCTAAGCTCTCCTCCTCTCCCACTAAAATAGCCGAATATCTCGCCAGTGGAGTGCCTGTGGTTACAAATTCAGGTATAGGAGACATTGCCGAGTTAATTACCGAGGATGAGGTTGGTGTTGTGATCGAAAGCTTCGACTCTAGCTCCTACAAAAAAGCTTTGGAAAGGCTTGAGGAGTTAAGGAAAAAAGGCGACTTATCAGCAAATTGCCGCAAGAGCGCGAAACTTCGTTTCGATTTGATTAATGTAGGGGGGGAGCGCTATCGCGCTCTTTACAAACGCTTGCTTGGGGAGAGGTAGATGCCGGGATGGGAGCCCAGAGGATTGATTAAAATAGTTACTTGAGGGCGTAGCTGATTTAGTGCTCAGTCAAGAAAGTTTATCTGCTGAGGGGCATAGAGCTCTAAGATTCGGTTCTCAAAAGGTTAGGAGATATAACCACGTGCTATGTAAGCAGCGGTGGGGAGAGATGTTTTACCGTTTACCGAGGAGCGAAAAAACTCAGTCGGGGCGATAAAGAACCGGCGTTCGTTTGAGATATCCTCCGCAGTTCGTGAGAGATGGGCGAGGTAAAGGCGCGCACTTCGCGCACTTTAAGAGTTTTGGGTTTAGCTTCTTACCCTGAGCAAGCAGCTGCGACACGCTATCGGTTGATGCAGTTTGTCGCGCCGCTTGCCGATCATGGGATTGAGTTAATCGTTCGTCCTTTCATGGATTCCGAAACTTTCGCTAATTTATATCGCCGCGAGGCTGTGTTCCGAAATGCAGTCAGTCTTCTGGAGGCGACTGTGAGACGCGTAGTTGATCTGCTTGAAGTTTCCCAAGCCGATCTCCTTTTAGTCCAACGCGAAGCGATGATGTTCGGTCCGCCCGTCTTCGAATGGATTTCGACCAAAATTATGCAGCGTCCGATGGTCCTCGATCTAGATGACGCTACTTATGTTCGATATGTCAGTCCGACCTATGGAAAGCTCGCTAGCGCGCTCAAATGGTTCAGTAAAACCCATGATTTGATTAGCTGGTCAAAGCTAGTCATCTGCGGCAATCGAAGCATAGCTGAGTACGTTACAAGCAAGGGAAAGCGTGCTGTCATCATTCCAACCGTTGTTGACACGGACCGTTTTCGTCCTGCGAAAGAGAGGAAAAACGATGTGCCGGTAATTGGCTGGATTGGCACACATTCAACCTTCCCCTATTTGGAGTCTATTTTCCCGGTTTTGCAGAAGCTTGCTCGCAGTCACCAGTTTCGACTAAAAGTAATCGGTTCGGGTAGACAGACGCTTGAACTTCCCGGGGTTGAAATTGAAAATTGCGAGTGGAGATTGGAGTGCGAAGTCGCGGATTTACAGTCTTTTGACATTGGATTATATCCGATCAGAAGGGATGAATGGGCAATAGGCAAATCTGGTTTCAAAGCCGTTCAGTATATGGCCGTTGGTATTCCTTATGTCGTTTCACCTGTGGGAGCATGTGCAGAGATTGGTGAGCCAAACGTGACACATTTTTGTGCTAACACGGAAGACGAGTGGTATGAGGCCCTTGCGCGTTTGATAGAAGATCGCGCTCTACGGCTCAAGATGGGAAGAGCTGGGAGGAAGCATGCCGAAAGCTACTACGCGTTGTCTGATCAAGCGACGAAGTTAGCTCGTGCGCTCAAAGAAGTCGCAAACGAACGATTGAATCTAATGTCTTGAGTTGGGAAGAAGGATTAAACTGATTGCTGCGGTGCTTTGCGTATTGGTTCCATCACTATCGAAAAGGCTTTTTATCGTATTCGGCAAGATTGGCGAAGAGGTGAAAATAGGCGATAAGGTTTGATAGATTTCCAAACGTGCGAGATAGGGAGATGAAGTCAAGTTAAGCGGAGGAGATTAGGGTGTACATTTTAGGACTAACCACTCTGGGCGATGCTGCAGCAACCATTATACGGGATGGTGAGCTAATAGCAGCCGTTGAGGAAGAACGCTTTTCGCGAATAAAGCACCATAGTGGCTTTCCTTTCCAATCGATCCAATATTGTCTGAGAGAGGCGGGAATAAGCCTGGCTGATGTTGAACATGTAGCTCTTTACTGGAAACCGTGGGTGTTGTGGCATAAAGCCATGCAGGCGCTAAAGTCGGCAGCCATATCGCGCGACATGTTCAAAGCCCGTGTGGATCGTGGTATCAAGCAAGTGAGTGAAAGTTATCTAGGGATGTTCACCTATCCTCGGCGCTTGCGAAAGCGATTCGGGCCTAGCCATTTTCGGTTTCATTATTTGGAGCATCATTTATGTCACGCTGCCAGCGCATTCTTCGTTTCCCCTTTTGAGAAGGCAGCAATACTTACTATGGATGGGACAGGCGAGGATACGACGACGCTTTTCTCTATAGGCAAGGGATTGGAGATAAAACCTCTGAAAAGAATAAAGCTGCCGCATTCATTGGGTCAATTTTACTCAGCGGTTACTAACTTCCTTGGATTTGATATGTTTGCCGGAGATGAGTGGAAAGTAATGGGATTGGCGGCGTACGGTGAGCCCGAATATTACGATTTCTTTTCTAAAAGAGTGCTGTCACTTAATGGTCATCATGACTTTCAGGTCAACATTCGCGTGTTGGATCATCACTTGGCGAAACACTATCAATTTAGTGAAGAAATCGTCAGAGAATTAGGTCCTCCACGTCGTCCAGGCGAGGAGATAACTGAGAGACATCAAAATATCGCAGCTAGCGCACAACGCATTCTGGAAGATACGGTGCTACGTCTTCTACAGTGGTTGTATGAAAAGACGCGAGAAGAGAATCTATGCTTAGCAGGAGGAGTTGCATTCAATTCGGTCATGAATGGGCGAATAATCAATGAGTCGCCTTTTAAGCGCGTTTTCATACAGCCAGCAGCCGGCGATGCTGGTTGCTCACTAGGCGCAGCTTATTACGTTTACCATCAGCTTTTGAGACGCCCTCGCTCGTTTGTAATGGAACATGCTTACTACGGTCCGTCATTTAGCAACGAAGAGTGTGCCGAAGCGTTGCGGAATGCGGGCATAGAATTTGAGATTTTACCCGATGAAGAATTGCTTCCGCGCGTGGCGCGCATGATTGCAGAGGGAGCGGTCGTCGGATGGTTTCAAGGTCGAATGGAATTCGGCCCACGAGCACTAGGTAATAGGAGCTTCCTTGCCGACCCGCGACGCGCTGACATGCGCGAACTTTTGAACAAAAAGGTCAAGTTGCGCGAATGGTTTCGCCCGCTTGCGCCTTCAATGTTAGAAGAGATCTCGCATAAAATCTTTGGCAAGGCGCACTACGATCCTTTCATGATTACAGTTTTAAGCGTTACCGAAGAGTATAGGTCACGCATACCTGCTGTTGTTCATATAGACGGCACTGCACGCCCACAGACCGTAAGAAGACATATCAATCCACGATACTGGCGATTAATCAACGAATTCGGGAAGATAACCGGCGTGCCAGTTTTGCTGAACACATCCTTTAATATACAAGAGCCGATCGTCTGTCGTCCTGAGGATGCAATTAGAACGTTTCAGAGTGCCAATTTCGATGCCTTAGTGCTCGAGAATAATCTCGTGTTACGCTACAAGGAGTGATCAGGAATTTCGGTTGATAGAAATTCATGAATCCGGATGTAGTCAGTAAATTTAGAAAGCTGGAGGAGTGCGGGTGAGGTAATCTCCCTCAATTCATCCCAGGCGGGATGGCATACGGTCCACGAACCGAAGCGCTGGGCAGCCCTGCGCGCATCCGCTTGAGGATGCCCCTGGATTCATTTGGGGAAGGGACGTAACAAAGTAATGGCGCAAATTCAATCGCTATTTAATAATGTTCCCATGATATGAGTTGCCAAAAAACGCTATGGTTTTCGACCTAAGGTGCGGTAGTGATTGACGGATAAAATCAGTTGCTAATGCTAGAAGGGTTAGGAAACAGTGCTTTCTTGACGCTAGCATTAGGAAGAGACGACTTGACTCCCTATCTTTTTACCGTAAGTGTAGCTTCTACTTTATGCGATATGCTGGACCTTCTCAGGACGCAGTTGGAGAAGAGATATACGACGTCTCAGACCAAGGAGATGATAAGACGGTCTGGATTATGTTAGATAAAATTCAATGACACTCCGCCTTTTGGGTGTACCATAGGTGCAAGGAAAAACGGTCGTGTAAGGAATTATGTATAGGGTTCTGTGTATGAATAGTGGGTGCTGAAGCGCTCGGCGCGTGGCCGTTTTGCGTGCGCTCGCCTGCTCTTGGGCCATCGGTACACCCACGAGATTACGAGCGCCATCACGGACCAGATGCTAGCGCAGGTAGAGAAGTTCCGTCGAGGACCTTTACCGGAGGAGATGGCTTTTGTCTATCTGGATGGCTTCTTCTTGAAGGTCCTGCGGGAAGGGGTGGGGGCTATGTAGCTTTAGGCATCCCTTCCGAGGAGAGACAGGTTCTTGTTTCTGGCTCCTGCCACGGAGAGCGCCACTGCTTGGGAGGAGTGCGAGGGGAACTGTGGGAGAGAGGCTTAAGGCGGGATTAGCTCTTTGTCACCGATGGTCTGCTTGGGATTGAAGAAGCGATCCGCCGGGTCTATCCCCTAACCCAATAGCAGCGGTGTGTAGTGCACATGGTGCGCGCTAGCATTTTGCAGGTGCTTTCCCCAGACAGAGCCTTGCTGGCCGAGGATTTGCGGGGGGGATATGGCGGAGGGCCGGCAGGAAGCTCTCAAGATCCTTGAGAGGCTCAAGCAGATGTGGGGTGCCAGATACTTGGTGGCCTCTTGGTGGGAGAACGCAGGGCCTCTGGTGCGGTTCTATGAATACCCCAAGGTGCTTTGGCCCTACCTTTTGAGCACCAACCTGATGACGCGGTTTATCCGGTAGGTGAGGTGGGGCTAAGGTGCGGACCATAAGTTTCCCCGGCCTGAAGCGGTATTCAAGCTCCTGTATTTGGAGGGAGAGCGTCAGGAGGAGAGGTAGGCGGAGCGCGAGTTCAAGGGTTTTGCTGAGATGCGGGAAGTACTGGAGAAGATGCCTCAGGAAAGGTATGCCCCCAGACACAGAAGCTTACACATAAATCTTGACACGACCGGAAAAACGCTAAATGCTAACAAATTGGAGCAAAAAGAGAGGCTTCGAATATTAATTGCTATTAAGTTCCCATGAATGCCCTTCTTGCACTATTTTTGCTTGTACTAGGTGTGGTAGTTTCTGTCTTTGTGCCGCAGTACGGTCCAACAGCGGTGATGACTGGCGCTGTGGTTGCTTGCATGGCTGGGTACCTTGTATACCAAGCCGGGATCGATCGTAGATTCCTCTTACAACTCTTCGCTGCGGGGATTTTAGTCCGAGTCGCAATCGGAACCATCATCTTCATAGAGAATTTGCAGGATTTCTTTGGCGGCGATGCCATAACTTACGATGGGTTCGGTTACGCCTTGCTGCGAGTTTGGCAAGGTGAGATTCAATTTAAACCTGAAATAGATCGTTTCAGCGCAGGCGGCGGCTGGGGAATGTTGTACCTCGTCGCCATCATATATGCCATCATCGGACGAAACCCGCTCGCCATTCAGTTCATCAACGCCGTCATCGGTTCGGCGACGGCTGCCGTCATCTATCTGTGTGCCTATCATATCTTCCGAAACATACGCGTCGCCCGCCTTGCTGCCTTCGCTGTCGCGTTCTTCCCTTCAATCATCCTGTGGTCATCGCAAGGCTTGAAGGATGCGCCGGTTGTGCTATCGCTCGCTCTGGCGATGCTGGCGACTTTGAAGCTTGGTGAGCGTTGGAGCGTTAAATACCTCATCGTGCTCATTCTCTCGCTATTCAGCATCTTCAGTCTGCGGTTCTACATATTCTACATGCTGATCGCAGCGATTGCCGGTTCATTCATCGTCGGCATGCGCGAATTGGATGGCAAAAGCGTTGTCCGGCAATTCGCCATCATCATTTGCATCGGTTTAGCCATGACCTACCTTGGCGTATTGAGGCAAGCGGGGCAGCAGTTAGAAAAGTACGGAAGCCTCGAGGCCGTGCAGCGAAGCCGTGAAGACCTTGCTCGTTCAGCTCGCTCAGGGTTTGCCGCCGACGTTGACGTCTCGACGACTTCCGGCGCGATCAGCGTCATCCCCATCGGACTCGTCTATCTGCTTTTCGCCCCATTCCCTTGGCAGGTCGGAGGCCCGCGTCAGATCATCACTTTGCCGGAGATGGTCGTTTGGTGGTTGGCCTTTCCGCTAGTTCTGCTAGGTGGATGGTTCACGATCCGATACAGGTTGCGGCAAACGTTGCCGATACTGATTTTCACGACGATGTTGACGCTTGCCTATTCGGTCTTTCAAGGTAACGTCGGAACCGCTTACCGACAGCGGGCGCAACTGCTCGTCTTCTACTTCATCTTCGCCGCCGTCGGCTTCATCTTCCTCAAGGAGAAAGCAGAGGAGCGCGACCGCGCGGCGGAACGAGCCAGAGAAGCGATCATGGCGCGACGCGCAGCGCGACGGGCTTTGCAAAGGAAATACTCAAGCGGCAGCGAGACGTCACGGTAGCGGTTCGGTGGCGACGAAAATGGTCGATGCGATCAAGAGGTTAAATCTTTCAAAGTAGTATTCAGAAGGAAAATGTGTGGCATTGTTGGCATCGTCGATCCCCGGAAGCGCGCGATAGATGAGCAAACGCTTGCGCGCATGTGCGACGCGATCCGCCATCGCGGCCCGGACGAAGAGGGAAGGTACGTGCGCGAAGGCGTCGGGCTGGCGATGCGTCGGCTTGCCATCATCGATCTCAGAGGCGGACAACAACCGATCCACAACGAGGATCGAACCGTCTGGATCATCTTCAACGGCGAGATCTACAATTATCGCGAACTACGCGCGCATCTCGAAAAGCTGGGCCACCGATTTTATACCAACAGCGATACGGAGGCGATCGTTCACGCATATGAGCAATACGGCGCGGATTGCCCGAAGCATCTGCGTGGAATGTTCGCCTTCGCCATCTGGGATGAGAACAAGCAAGAGCTTCTTCTCGCGCGCGATCGCGTCGGCAAAAAGCCTCTCCTCTACGCGCAGGTCGGCGGCAAGCTGATCTTCGCTTCCGAATTCAAGGCGCTCCTGCTGCACCCGGAGATCAGCCGGGATATCAACTTCGAAGCGATCCATCACTATCTCTCGTTCATGTGCGTGCCTGCGCCGTTGACGGCTTACCGCGCGATCAAAAAGCTCGAACCGGCGCACACTTTGCGCTTCACGCGCGATGGCGAAGTAAAGCTCGAGCGCTATTGGCAACCGGATTTCGCGAAGAAACAGAAGATCACAGAAGAAGAGGCGGGCGAACGCGCCATCGAGATCTTGCGCGAAGCCGTTCGCGTGCGACTAATCTCCGAAGTGCCGCTCGGCGCTTTTCTTTCGGGCGGCATAGATTCGAGCGCCGTCGTCGCCCTGATGAGCGAAGAAGCGAGCGAGCCGGTGAAGACCTTCTCCATCGGGTTCGAAGAGCAGGATTTCAGCGAGCTGGAGCATGCGCGGCGCGTCGCCCGACATGTTGGAGCGGACCACCATGAATTCGTCGTGCGACCGGACGCTCTGGAAGTTTTGCCGACTTTGATCGAACACTACGGCGAACCTTACGCCGATTCTTCGGCGATCCCGACCTACTATGTTGCGCGCGAGACGCGGCGCCACGTGACCGTCGCGCTCAACGGCGATGGCGGAGATGAATGTTTCGCCGGTTACGAACGGTATGCCGCCATGCGTCTTGCGGAAGCCTACAGCCGAATTCCGCGGGCCATTCGTCAAGGCATGATCGAGCCCGCAGTGAATCTCTTCCCTGTGCCGGAGAGAAGGCGCAGTCGGGCGCGCGATCTCAAACGCTTTCTCGAAGCCGCTTCCCTGCCGACCGTGGACAGGTACATGCGTTGGGTGAGCGTGTTCGACTCAAAGGCCAAGGAAGCGCTTTACTCTGAAGGGTTCCGTCGCGAAGTCGCCTCTCGGCCTTCGAGCGATTTCATCGCGCCGTGGTTTCGCCGCGCCAATGGCGCCGGGGTTGTTGACGCTGCTCTCTTCGCTGATACGATGACCTATCTGCCTAATGATCTGCTGGTCAAGGTTGACATTGCGACGATGGCGGTTTCGTTGGAGGCGCGTTCGCCTTTTCTGGACCATCACGTAATCGAATTCGCCGCCAGTTTGCCGGAAGAGTTCAAGCTGCGCCGATTGACGACGAAGTATCTGTTGAAGCGCGTGTTGGGGCGGCTGTTGCCGGAAGAGAATCTCCACCGGCGAAAGATGGGCTTCGGAGTGCCGTTGAGCCATTGGTTCCGCGGACGATTACGCCCGTTCCTCGAATCGACGCTCCTTTGCGAACGGGCGATGCGGCGCGGGTTGTTCAAACCCGAAGCGATCAATCGCCTCGTCACCGAACACGTAAATGGTCAGCGCGACTGGGCGCATCAACTGTGGACGTTGCTGATGCTGGAGTTGTGGTTCGAAAGGTTCATCGATTGAAGTTATGGTGACACTCTGGGATTGGCCGTTCGGTATGAGATGGCTGAAATGGCGATGAAAGCATTCGCGCTTGAGGTTTTGATGAGGCATCACGGTTCCTTTTCAAGTCGTTTCATGAGAGCCAAATCGCCATGGTGAGTCGCGCTTTGGATTGGTTCAAGCAAGCTGAACGTGACCTGGCTCAAGCGGTGGATTCGCAGAACGCTGGCCGTCACGAGTGGGCATGTTTTGCTGCGCAGCAGGCTGCCGAAAAGGCTGTCAAAGCCTTGCACCTTCATCTTGGACAGGAAGCATGGGGACATGTCATTGCGAGGCTGTTGCGTGATCTGCCGGAGACGATTTCCGTTCCGTCGGACTTGATCGAAAAGGGGCGCGTGCTGGATGGCTTCTATATTCCGCCGCGTTACCCGAACAGCCATTCGGAAGGAGCTCCTTTCGAGCATTACGGTTCGTTGCAGAGCGAGGAGGCGATCCGCTATGCCGGTGAGATCGTTGAGTTCGTCCGTCTTCAAATGGCCCGATAAGGCGACCGTCGAGCGGGCGGTGCAATTATGGGCCGAGAAGGTGGCCGCGCAGCGTAAAGACGTTTTGCGCATAGGTTACTTCGGCTCTTACGCTCGCGGCGATTGGGGAGTCGGGAGCGACCTTGATCTGATCATCATCGTGCGAGATTCGCAGCAACCTTTCGAAAGACGGGCTGCGGAATGGGACACGCTTGAACTGCCAGTGCCGGCGGACGTGCTCGTTTATACGGAAGAGGAGTGGCAACGTCTGAAGCAAAGCGGCGGATTCTTCGCTTCCCTTGAGCGCGATGCGGTCTGGTTGTACGCTGCCCCGTGATCGCCGCGCTCATGTTGGCGCGCGGGGCGTTTCTGCCGTAAGATGCGAAATTTCTAACCTTCGATTGAAAGAGTTTCGCTGATTGGAGGAAAGGACGGTGAAAGGAGTGGTTCTTGCGGGCGGATTGGGCACGCGGCTTTATCCGCTCACGAAAGTGACGAACAAGCACTTGTTGCCGGTTTATAATCAGCCGATGATCTATTACCCGATTCAAACGCTCGTCAACGCCGGGATCACAGATATCCTGATCGTGACGGGCGGGAATTCAGCCGGGGATTTTCTCAAGCTGCTCGGCAATGGCAAAGCGTTCGGCCTCAAACATCTCAACTACACTTATCAGGAGGGCGAGGGCGGGATCGCCGATGCGCTTTCGTTGGCGGAAGATTTCGCCGATGGTGATCCCGTTTGTGTCATTTTGGGCGACAACATCATCGAGGGGAATATCTGTCGCGCAGTGCGCGCTTTCCGGCACCAAGGCAGCGGAGCGAAGATCTTGCTCAAAAAGGTGCCCGACCCGCAGCGTTTCGGGGTGCCCGAACTGGATGGGCCGCGCATCGTGCGCATCGAAGAGAAGCCGAAAGAGCCGAAATCGGATTACGCCGTGATCGGCATATACATGTACGACGCCGACGTTTTCAACATCATCAAAACGCTGAAGCCTTCGGCGCGCGGCGAGCTGGAGATCACGGACGTTAACAACATCTACATCGAACGCGGCGAGATGACGTGGGATGAGCTCGAAGGCTGGTGGACTGATGCCGGAACGTTCGATAGCCTGCTGCGCGCATCGAACTTGGTGGCCCAGACCGGAGCGAACAAACTTGATCTGGGCGACAAGGGAGTGAGAAGCGAAAGGGAGGTGACAAGCGGTGTCAAAGCCTGAAGCGGCGCCGTTCAAGCGCGGCATCATTCACGATGTCATCATCCGCGATCTGCGCAAGTTCGTCGATGAACGCGGCTGGTTGGCGGAACTGTTCCGGCACGACGAACTGCCCGCAGAATTTCATCCGCGCATGGCTTACATCTCCGCGACGCAGCCGCACGTGACGCGCGGCCCGCACGAGCATCGCGAGCAGACTGATCTTTTCTGCTTCATCGGGCCGTCGAACTTCAAGCTACGGATGTGGGATAATCGGCAGAGTTCGCCGACCTTCGGCGCGGTGATGACGCTCTTCGTCGGCGAAGATAACCCGAAGGCCGTGCTCATCCCGCCCGGAGTGGTCCATGCCTATCGCAACGTCGGCCACGTTCCGGGCATCGTTATCAATTGTCCGAACAGGCTCTACATGGGCGAAGGACGGCGCGAGCCGGTCGATGAGATCCGCCACGAAGACGACCCGCAGACGATCTTCAGGATGGATGATTGAAATCTTGTTGGGGGCTAATCTCTACCGCTCCCCATCCATCCTTTCCACCAGAAGATGAGGAGCATCAAGCAGGCGATCGCGATCATCACTCCCCAGACGACGAAGTAACCGTATCTGGTGTGAAGCTCTGGCATGTTCTCGAAGTTCATGCCGTAGACTCCGGCGATGAAAGTTAGCGGGAGCATTATCGCGGAGAAGATCGTCAGCACCTTCATGATCTCATTCAGGCGATTCGAGATGACGGAAAGATAAGCATCAAGTGAACCGGTGATGAGATCACGATAGTTCTCCGCTAGATCGGCGATGCGCACCAGGTGATCGTAAATATCGCGGAAGAAGGGGAGAGCTGGACCAGAGATTAGACGGAATTCTCCGTGGCTCATGCGGTAGAGGATGTCGAGTTGCTTCGATGAGATGCGCCGCAGGCGCAGGATGCTGCGTTTGAGGCTCAGTATCTCTTCGAGGATACGGTTGCTCGGTCGCGTGGTTGAAAAGATGTTCTCCTCGAGTTTATTGAGGCGTTCGTCGAAATCATCTAGCGCTGGCAGATATTCGTCAACGATGCGATCGAGGATATGGTGCAGCAAAAATGCCGCGCCGCGCTGGCATGGAACGGGTGTCGAACGCAAGAGTTGTTTGATGTAGTCGATCGCCGGAAACGGCTCGTGATGATAGGTAACGACGAAGTTCGGACCTAAGTAGCCATCGACTTCCACCGTGTTGAAGCGTTCGGGCGTCGTGTTGGTGCGTATGCCGTGAACGATGAAGAAGAGGTAGTCGGGGAACTCTTCGACCTTCGGGTGATGGCGATCCATGCGGCAATCTTCCACCGTCAGCGGATGGAACTTGAAGAGATCGAGCAAAAGGCGATCGTCATCGAGCGTCGGGCGCTCCATGTCGATCCAGATGACGAGCGAGCGATCTTGAAGCAGTGACGGCAGTTGTTCGGCGGTGAAGCCTTCCTCGACGCGCTCAGCGCCGGAACGGTAAACGAAGATCTCCATGCTTGCTCAACCCGGATTGAGAAATCGTCCGAGCGCAGAGAGTTTATCATCGAGCGCAAGGGGGAATGAACCCGCTGGGTTGTCGGACGGATTCCTGGTGGTCAGAGTCGGGGTCTTGTAGGAGCCGTCCCAATGAACCCGCTAGATTGTCGGACGGACTGCACAATGCTACGTCGAAGCCTGCTCTGTTTTGCCGTCCTCTCATCCAAGATAGATCTGCGACTTCATGGCAGCGAAAGAGATCTCTCTATAAGTTTTAGAGTCACCAGCAGCGTCAGGGGATTTAAACGTCGCCGTTGGCAGGTAGGCGGCGTAGTTGCAGAAAGCCTTCCGATACGTCAGATTCTGTCTTCCATTCGACTTTGTGCATTTTGGCTTCGTAACTCGACTCATCGTTGGCCCAGTCCGCGCCGATGACGACGGGCACAGCTTGCGCGCCTGCGCGCCGAAGCGTTTCGGCCCGATTAGCCGCCCTGATCACATCGTAGCCGTTCACGCGGTTGGAAACCTCGGCCACGATGACGGTCTCGCCCTTCCACCAGATCAGATCGGCAAGGAACGGATCGGCCTCGCGTTTCGTCTCCAGTTCTTCCAAAAGGGGCCGAAGTATCTTGGTCAAGCGCTGTTGCACTTGTGGTTGGTCTGGCGGGCCGCCTTGTCCGCCGTTGAAGAGCACCGGTGCTCGGCGAATGACATCGCGTTCGTAACGCTCGCCTTCCCGACGCCCAGCCTCGCCGCGTTGCCAAGTCGCCAGTTCTTGCAGGACGAGCTGCATTTCGCGCATCGTCGCTTCGGTGTGTTGCTGTGCTTCAGCGAGTTTGGCGATCTCCGCCTCAGTCCTTCGTTGCGCTTCGGCTAGCTCAGCGAGCCGTTCGTCAGTTCTTCGTTGCGCTTCGGCTAGTTCAGCGAATCGTTCGTCCGTTCGCCGTTGGAACTCCGCAAGCGCGGCGAAACTTTCATCGGTCCGCTGTTGGAATTCTGCAAGCCGTTCGTCCGTGCGACGTTGAGCTTCGGCTAGTTCAGCGAAACGCTCATCGGTCCGCTGCTGGAACTCTGCAAGCCGCTCGTCCGTGCGACGTTGGGCTTCGGCTAGTTCAGCGAAACGCTCGTCGGTCCGCTGCTGGAACTCTGCAAGCCGTTCGTCAGTTCTTCGTTGCGCTTCGGCCAGTTCAGCAAGCCGCTCGTCCGTGCGAAGTTGGGCTTCAGCTAGTTCAGCGAAACGCTCGTCGGTCCGCTGTTGGAACTCTGCAAGCCGCTCGTCCGTGCGACGTTGAGCTTCGGCTAGTTCAGCGAAACGCTCGTCGGTCCGCTGCTGGAACTCTGCAAGCCGCTCGTCCGTGCGACGTTGGGCTTCAGCTAGTTCAGCGAAACGCTCGTCGGTCCGCTGTTGGAACTCTGCAAGCCGCTCGTCCGTGCGACGTTGGGCTTCGGCAAGCTCGCGGACGGTGATGGCCAGTTCGTCAACCGCTTTCGTTAGCCGGTCGAACCTCTCCGGTAGCGCCAGCAAGCTTTCGGTCAGAAGCTGGCGGCGCACCTCTTCGCGGAAGGCCGCGTCGGTTCTGAGTAGTTCGAGGAACTCTTCTCTGATCATCTCGGCTAGCAACAATTATGCGGCAGGATCTGAAGTCTAGGCAAGATGCTTCTATTCGGAGATGGGTTCTATTTCCTTAGAGTCACGCGCGCCCATCGGCCTTGACGCCATCTCGAAACAATGAGAAAACTTAGGGCTCGGCTTTGTGAAGCGTCGAGAGCTTACATCGAGCTTTATCAAGCGGAACGCCATATTTTCGAGGTAATGAGTGGAAGATGGACGGAGTGAAAGTTTTCGTTGCCGATGATGTGAGCGAAAGCGGGCTCGAGCCGCTACGGGCTGCCGGCTTCCAGATCGAGAAGCGGACCGGTTTGAAAGGCGACGCCCTTTTCGAAGCGGTGCGCGATGCTGACGCGCTCATCGTGCGCAGCGAGACCAAGGTGACGGCTGAGTTGATGGATGCGGCGCGGCGGTTACGCGCGATCGGACGCGCTGGCGTCGGCGTGGACAACATCGACGTGCCAGCCGCGACGGCGCGCGGCATCGTTGTGATGAACGCGCCGGATGGAAATACGATGACGACCGCCGAACACACCTTCGCTTTGCTGCTTGCGCTTGCCAGGCGCATCCCGCAAGCCCATGCGAGCTTGAAGGCCGGTCGGTGGGAGCGGAAGAAATTCGTTGGAACCGAGTTGCGTGGGAAAACGTTAGGTATCATCGGATTGGGGCGCATCGGGCGCGTCGTCGCCAGCCGCGCTCAAGGGTTCGAGATGAAGGTCATCGCGTATGATCCTTTCGTCTCGCCGGAACAGGCGCGCGAACTCGACATCGAGCTTTTGCCGCTCGAAGCGGTCTTCGAGCGCGCCGACTTTCTGACGATTCACACGCCGCTCACGCCCGAAACGCGCGGGTTGATCGGCGCGCAAGCCTTCGCGCGCATGAAGAAAGGCGTGCGTATCATCAACTGCGCGCGCGGCGGACTCATAGATGAGCAGGCGCTGTATGAAGCGATCAGGAGCGGCAAGGTCGCCGGCGCGGCGCTCGACGTCTTCAGCGAGGAGCCGCCGCCGCCGGACCATCCGCTGCTGGCGCTCGAAGAGGTGGTCGTCACGCCACATCTTGGGGCATCGACGCGGGAAGCGCAAGAATCGGTCGCCGTGATCGTCGCCGAGCAGTTGCGCGATTACTTCTTGACCGGCAGCGTGCGCGGCGCAGTCAACATGCCAGCCGTAAGCGCGCAGGAGCTTCATACGTTGCAACCTTACTTGGCCCTAGCCGAAGCGCTCGGGCGATTCCAAGCGCAACTGACCGATGAACCAGTGCGAGAGGTGCGCCTCGAATACGCGGGAGAGGTGGCTGAGTTGAACACGGGAGCTGTGACGCGAGCTTTCTTGGCCGGCTTGTTGCGCAACGTTAGCGCCCGCGTCAACGTCGTCAACTCTTTGCTCATCGCCGAGGAGCGCGGCATCGCCGTGACAACGTCGCAACGAAGAAGCGCAGCGGAAGATCTGCCGGCCCTGCGCGCCAGCGTCGTTACGGTCAGCGGCGGACATGCGGTCGCCGCCGATCTCTTCGGGCCGCGCAATGAAGGACGGATCACGGAGATCGACGGTTTCCGGATCGAAGTCATCCCCGCCGGGCACATGCTCGTTCTGCATAATCGCGATGTGCCAGGCGTGATCGGCAAGGTCGGAACGTGTTTGGGCGCTAGGCAGATCAACATCAGCCGCTTCCATCTCGGGCGTCGCGAGCGTGGCGGCGAGGCGATGGCTGTCATCGAGACTGATGGACCGGTAAGCGATGAGACTTTGAACGCTCTGCGAGCTATCGACGAGGTCATCTCGGTTCGTTATATCGAACTAGATTCTTGATCGAAAATATCGACGGGCGGGCTCGGCGTCGAATCCGCCCGTCATATGCTGAGAGGCAGCGCGACCCGATGAGCGATTGGGAGAGAGTTGAGGATTCGCTCCTCGTCTTGGATCGTGTGACAAAGCGGTTCGACGGTTTCACCGCGGTGGACCAGCTAAGCTTGACCGTGTGCCCCGGACGAATCTTCGGCTTGCTCGGTCCGAACGGCGCGGGCAAGACGACGACGATCCGCATGATCGTCAACATCATCGCGCCCGATGAAGGACAGGTCATCTTCAAGGGGCGACGGATGACTCCCGAATTGCAAGACCGCATCGGATATTTGCCCGAGGAGCGCGGTCTTTACAAGAAGATGCGCGTCGGCGATCAACTCCGCTTCTTCGGTGAGCTGAAGGGGATGACGCGGCAGGCTGCCGAGAAGGCGGCTGGGGCGTGGCTCGAAAGATTGCAGCTCAGCGAGTGGAGGAACAGGCGGGCCGATGAGCTCTCCAAAGGCATGCAGCAGAAGGTCCAATTCATCGCGACCGTGATGCATGAGCCGGAACTGATCATTCTCGACGAGGTCTTCTCCGGCCTCGATCCGGTCAACGCCGAACTGCTGAAAGAGATCATCTTGGAATTCAAAGCCAAGGGGCGCGCGATCATCTTCTCGACGCATTTGCTCGAGCAGGCCGAATCGCTCTGCGATGATATCTGTCTGATCAACCGCTCGCGTAAGGTCCTCGAAGGCGAGCTGCGTGAAGTCAAGCGGATGTTCCGTCAGAATTCGATCGCACTGCGTGCCGAAGGGGCCGGACCTGCGCTCGAAGATCGTGAACTAGTCGCGCGCGTCATCCCGCGGAACGAGCATCTGGAGGTCGTCCTTCAGGAAGGCGCCAGCCCACAGGAGTTGCTGCGCCGTCTGGTCCAGTCGGGCGCGATCATCACCAAGTTCGAGCAGATCGAACCGAGCCTGCGGGAGATCTTTATCGCGAAGGTGAGTGGCGTATGAGGGGAAAGCTGGGGCCGATCATCCGGCGTGAGTATCTGGAGCGCGTGCGGAACAAGCTCTTCATCTTCATGACCTTCATCGGACCACTGCTGCTGATCGGGTTCGCGCTCGTGCCGGCCTTCATCTTCAAATTGGATGCGGGCGAGGCGAAGCGCGTCGTCGTGGTAGATGAGACAGGGAAGCTGTTTGCGCGCGTGCGCGATGAGTTGGAACATGGCAGAAGAGACGAAACGCGCGATGATGCGTTGCATCAGGAGCCGCGGAACGTCATGCGTTATCGAGTGATCGATGCCGGGGCGCTTCCGCCAGATGAAGCGCGGCGCGAACTGAATGAGCGCGTGCGGAAAGGCGAAGTGGATTTCTATGTCGTCCTGCCGAAAGATATCCTCACGAATGGGCGCGCTGAAATCTACGGGCGAAACCTGAGCGATGTTTTCTCCGTCGAGGATATTCAAAGGGCGCTCAACGATGCCGTCATTGCCCAACGCATGCTCGATGCGCGAATAGATCCGCAGCTCATCACCCGTTTGTCCGATCGCGTGCATTTGAACGTCACGCGCGTGAGCGAACGAGGCGAAGAGACTGATTCGGGAATCGGATTCTTCGTCGCTTTCATCACGGGATTCTTGATCTATATGACGATCATCCTACACGGGCAGGCGGTCCTTTCGGCAGTCGTCGAGGAGAAGACGACGCGCATCGTCGAAGTGCTCCTCTCTTCCGTTCGCGCGTTCGATCTGATGATGGGGAAACTTATCGGCGTCTCGCTCGTCGCGCTGACGCAATATGCCGTGTGGGGATTGGCTTTGCTCCTCTTCTCGCTCTATGGCGTGGGCGCGCTGGCGGCGAGCGGCATCAGATTCAAGCTCCCGTCGATCGCCCCATCGGTTGTGATCTACTTCTTCCTCTTCTTCATCGTCGGGTTCTTCATCTATGCGACGCTTTACGCTCTGATCGGCGCGATGGTGACGACGACGCAGGAGGGCGGACAGATCGCGATGCCGGTCGTCTTTCTTCTTATCATCGGATTCTATTTGGTCTTCCCCATCATGCGCAGCCCGAACTCCACTTTCGCTACACTGATCTCGCTGGTCCCGTTCTTTTCGCCGATACTCATGCCGGTCCGTTTGGTGACGGAAGCGCCGCCGGCGTGGGAAACGCTCCTTTCGCTCCTTTTGAGCGGGGCGTGCGCCGTCGGATTGGTGTGGGTGGCAGCGCGCGTTTACCGCGTTGGCATCTTGATGTACGGGAAGCGCGCGACCATTCCGGAAGTGTGGCGTTGGATACGGCAACCTTAAGAATGAAGCTCGATTCGAATCGGTGGTCCTAGAGGTCGATCTAACGGGACACGAAAGTTAGAACATGGGCATCGAGATCGAGAAAAAGTATCGCTTGACGCGAGAGGAGGCGGTTGCGCTCGAGAGGGAGTTGGAAAGATCGGGCGCGCGGTTCATCGGCGAGGAGTTCGAAGAGAATACGATCTATGCGGGCGGTGCGCTCGACCCTCAGCGACAGGTGCTGCGCGTGCGCCGAACGGCGAGCGGGACGACGCTCGCTTACAAAGAGCGAGCGCTAACGAATGGCGCGATCAAACACCAGCGCGAAGAAGAGACGCGCATCGAGAGTGACGAAGCCATCGCCGCCATCCTCTGCGCACTAGGCTTTCATCCTGCGCTCGTTTACGAGAAAAAGCGGAGAAAGTGGCGCTTCGCGGAGGCCGAGGTTGTCATCGATGAATTGCCGTTCGGCATTTATGCCGAAATAGAGGGTGATGCTGAAGGTATTGATCGGATTGAGAGGGAATTGGGTCTGGAGAGCGCCGAGATCGAACATGACACCTACCCGCAGCTTGCTGCGCGTCATGGCGTGAAGCGAGACAACTCGATCGAGGCGCGATTCGTCAATCAAAGCAAAAGCAATTGAGTCTTCCGAGAAGTCGGCTCGTTCAAAGCTCGCCTGTCAAAGACATGGCGAAAACAAGTCCCTGGTTTTAGCTGTGGGGAGCTGACCGAAGTCTTCTACAAAGCAGAGAAGCTATTCGATGTTGCGCCGGGACAGTTTCAGCCTACACCAAAGATGTAGAGGTCCAATCGTGCGCTTGCGCGCAAAACGCGCGGGCAAAGTAGGCTCGCGCGAGAAGGAAACAGCGCTTGCGCTCGCCAGCGTCAGATTCGTCTAAAGACCATGTTCGAAAACTTCGTCAAGCGACGGGACGCATCGGTGCGCGCGTCGAGGATGCAGATGGACCGCCGCCCTGCTCGCAGCAGTGGGAGTTGATGCGCAGCGGCGCGCCGAGTCGCTGACGCTTGCCTAATGGGGACGATTCGTGCCAGCCTCAGTTCGTTGGCCTCATATCCATTGCACAGGCGCGTTCACGGGTTCAGGCTGAGCGTGGTTTGAAACATGCTCGTTCCATCGAGAAGCTTTTGTTCGGAAGAACAAGTGATGAGCCGTGCCTGCAATGGAGCGATTTTCGGTGAAAACCAGGCTATGTTAAAATTGAAAAGTTTTTGTCATTCGCTGAAAGCATGGGGAATGGCTTGGAGGAAGTCATGAAGGAGAAGGGGGATTTGAGGAAGCTAGCTTTGAAACACGAACGTGCTTTGAATACGTTCTTGCGCGAAGCGTGGGGCCAGATTCCCGAGGAACGCGAAACGAAACTCAAAAGCCTGAAGGCGTGGGGATTCGATCTGTTGACCGGGTTGCGCGACGGTAGAGACTCGATCTTCGTCGCCGAAGCCGGCCAACATAAGGTCGGGGAGACGTACGAGGAAGAAGGCGAACGTTTCGAGGTGCGAAGAGTCATCGAGGACTTGAAGGGGGCGAAGCTGCGGATTCGCGTCGAGTTGGAAGACCGCCGCGGTGTGATCCGCGCCTATCATCGCTCGGCGGAAGGCGACGATACCCTGCTCTTCACGCTGCCAGCAGGCGAACTGCTGCTCGCTTATTTCCGCAAGCGCGGTTTCGGCAAATTGGTCGAAGCTTTCCATTCGAGCGGCCTGACCACGGAGTTCATTCAGTCGCGCGGGCAAGAAGGGCGTGCTTATGCGTTCGATGATCTGCCGGCGAAGTGGCGGAGAGCGCTGAAAGAAGCGCAAAACATGTTGCATGACCGCGTCGGTGTCGGGCGGTTCTCCCTAGTCTATTTTGGGCCGAACAAGGATGGAGATGATCGCTACATCGTTACATGGCTGTTGCCGACTATTCATCTATTCGACCTCGACGTCGCTGAGCATTTGGAGAAACTTCTTGCGGCGTTGGACTGAATGGCGATGAGGTCGCAACGGAGCTGAAAATCGAGAAGGCGGGTGGATACTCAGACTTATCTACCCGCCCTCTCGTTTGATCTAGTTCGAAGGCCGGCTCTTAGAAGCTCGGCGCGCTCGGTGAAGAGGTTTTGTCCTCTTCAGGAATTTCGGAGACGAGCGCTTCCGTGGTGAGCATCAAGCCCGCGATGGACGCGGCGTTCTGCAGCGCCGTGCGCGTCACCTTGGCCGGATCGATGACGCCAGCCTTGACCAGATCGCCATATTCGCCTGTCGCCGCGTTGAAGCCGAAGTTCTCGCTCTTCTCGGCACGCACGCGCTCGACGACGACGGCGCCTTCGAATCCGGCGTTCTGCGCGATTTGACGAAGCGGCTCTTCGAGCGCTCGCCGCACGATCGTCACGCCGATCTGCTCGTCCTCGTCAGCATTGCCGTTCGACTCGCTCACTTTGAACTTCTCGAGCGCTTTGGCCGCGCGCACCAACGCCACGCCGCCGCCAGGGACGATGCCCTCTTCGACCGCCGCCCGCGTCGCATGCATCGCATCCTCGACGCGCGCCTTCTTCTCCTTCAACTCCGTCTCGGTCGCCGCTCCCACCTTGATCACCGCCACGCCGCCGACCAGCTTCGCCAACCGCTCCTGCAGCTTCTCGCGGTCGTAGTCGGAGGTCGTCTCCTCGATCTGCGTCCGAATCTGACGCACCCGCGCTTCGATCTCCGACTGCTTGCCCGCGCCTTCGACGATGGTCGTATTCTCTTTGTCCACGATGACGCGCTTAGCGCGGCCAAGGTCTTCGAGCTTGACGTTCTCAAGCTTGATGCCGAGGTCTTCGCTCAGCATGCGTCCGCCGGTCAGGATGGCGATATCTTCGAGCATCGCTTTGCGCCGGTCGCCGAAGCCAGGAGCCTTCACGGCGCAGACCTGGAGCGTGCCGCGGAGCTTGTTGACGACGAGCGTCGCCAAAGCTTCGCCTTCGACATCCTCGGCGATGATCAGCAAGGGCTTGCCCATCTTGGCGACCTGTTCGAGCACTGGCAGAAGGTCGCGGAGCGAACTGATCTTCTTCTCGTGGATGAGGATGAGCGGATTTTCGAGCACGCACTCCATGCGGTCGGGATCGGTGATGAAGTACGGGCTCAGGTAGCCGCGGTCGAACTGCATGCCCTCGACCACCTCGAGCGAGGTTTCGAGCGTCTTCGACTCTTCGACCGTGATGACGCCGTCTTTGCCGACCTTGTTCATCGCTTCGGCGATGAGGTCGCCGATGGTCCGGTCGCCGTTAGCAGAAATCGTGCCGACCTGCGCGATGGCATCGCCTTTAACCGGCTTCGACATGCGCTTGATCTCCTCGACGGCGCGCTCCACGGCTTTGTCGATGCCGCGTTTTAGGGCCATCGGATTGGCGCCAGCGGCGACGGTCTTGACGCCTTCGCGAAAGATGGCCTGCGCGAGCACGGTCGCAGTGGTCGTGCCATCACCGGCGACATCCGAGGTCTTCGACGCGACTTCGCGCACCATCTGCGCGCCCATGTTCTCGAGCGCATCTTTGAGTTCGATCTCTTTGGCGACGGTCACGCCGTCCTTGGTGATGACGGGCGAACCGAACTTCTTCTCGATAACGACGTTGCGCCCCTTGGGCCCAAGCGTGATTTTGACTGCATCGGCGAGTTGATTGACGCCGCGCAAGATGGCGGCGCGCGACTCTTCTCCGTGAATGACTAATTTTGCCATTTCGATCTCTTCTCCTAAGTGTTCAAAGTTTGTAAAAGTGATCGGACGATCGGTTTGAACGATAGGTTCATTTCCCGCTCTGCTGTTTAGCGCCAGCGCGCTCGATGATGCCGAGGATCTCATCTTCGCGAAGGATCAAAAGCTCCTCGTCATCAACCTTGACTTCAGTCCCGCTATACTTGCCGAAGAGGACGCGATCGCCCGGCTTGACGTCGAGCGGAATGCGCTTGCCGTCCTTGTCGTATTTGCCTTCGCCGACGGCGAGCACCTCGCCTTCCTGTGGCTTCTCCTTAGCCGTATCGGGGATGATGATGCCGCCGCGCACTTGCTCCTGTTCTTCGATGCGCCGCACGATCACACGATCGTGGAGCGGTTTGATGTTTGTCGCCATAGTTTTCCTCTCCTGAGATTCAAGAATGGGTCTGTCGAAGTTCTCGCGTCACGCGTATCGCTTTTGGCGATATCGGGTGTCATGGTGGACTCTGCTCTTAGCACTCACCATAAGCGAGTGCTAACGATAAATGAGGGGCGAGGCGCTTGTCAATGTCTGGGCCAAATCTTATTTCCGCGGGCGGCGCGAAGCGGCGGCGAGGGCGCGCTCTTGTGCGCGGTAGGTCGCGACGCGCTTGGCGAGCGTATTGCGGTGGATGCCCAAGACGGCTGCCGTGCGCGAAAGATGATTGTTGTTGCGGGCGAGGGCTTTTTGAATGTAAAGCTTCTCGAATTCGGCGAGCGCTTCGTCGAGCATGATCTGGCCGTCGAGCATCTCTTCGATGATAGCTTCAAGGCGAGCGCGTATTTGCATCAGCTCCTCCAAAGGAAGTTGGCAAAGTCGAATTCGTATGACTTCCGATAGATCGTAGAGTTCTTCGAACGCTGAGGAGTTACAATTCGTCGCCCGTCAATAGCCTGTAGGCGAGCAGATAGCGCGCCGTCGTTGCGTTGACGATCTCATCAGGTAGCGGCGGGGCGGGAGGACGTTTGTCCCAGGCCAAGCTTTCGAGATAGTCGCGCACGAACTGTTTATCGAAAGATGGCGGCGAAGATCCCGGACGATACTCTTCGACGGGCCAGAAACGCGATGAATCGGGCGTCAGCGCTTCATCGATCCAGAGAAGATTGCCGTCTGCATCGCGCCCGAATTCGAACTTCGTATCGGCGATGATGATGCCGCGTGTGCGGGCGTAACTCTCCGCAGCGCTGTAGAGCTTGAGCGAAAGTTCACGCAATCGCTGCGTCATCTCTCGTCCGATGAGATCGGCCATGCGCGTTTCGCTGATGTTCTCATCATGCCCTTCATCCGCTTTGGTCGCGGGGGTGAAGATCGGTTCAGGCAATCTCTCGGCTTCGCGCAGGCCGACTGGCAAAAGATGTCCGCAGACCTCGCCCGCCCGTTGGTAGTCCTTCCAACCGGAACCGGCCAAGTAGCCGCGCACGACGCATTCAATGGGGATCACCTCAGCGCGCCGCACCAGCATCGAGCGATTCTGCAGCGAATCGGCGTGGCGCTGCACCTCTTGGGGCATCTCCTCGATCTTCGTCGTGATGAGATGATGCGGGGCGATCCCTTCCAGCTTGCGAAACCAGAAGCGCGAGAGGGCTGTCAACACTTCGCCTTTACGCGGAATGGGCGTGGGGAGCACACAATCGAAGGCCGAGATGCGGTCGGTCGCGACGATCAGCAGATGATCCTCATCCACCTCGTACACGTCACGCACCTTGCCGCGTCGCAGAAGGCGCAAACCGCTTAACTCGGTCTCTATAAGTGGGGCGCTCATCTTAAGTTTTCCACGAGGTTTAGCTGGAGATGCGTCCGGCGGATCGGATGAATTGTGGCGCCCGAAATCTGGCTTGTCAAGCGAAACGTAATCGTAATTGCCATGAGCCGAATTTCGATGTCGTTCCCATTTTCCTTCATCTCACCCTTCGTGTAAGAATAGAGCATCGCCAAGACTCGGGCTTTCTTTCATCGAAATTCATGGAGGATTTGATGCGACCAGGAAGATCTTTCATTCGCTCGCTTTGTTTGCTCCTCATCTTGAGTCTATCGGTGAGCGCGCGGCCTGTGCAACAGGCGGCTACGGCGGTCCAGCGACGGGCGCTTCCGCCTGCCCAATACATCCCGGCGCGCGATTACGACGCGCGACATTACAAACTCGACCTGCGGTTCGACTGGGAGCGCGAGCAGGCTCTGGGGACGGCGACGATCACCTTCGCGCCTTTGACGTCGAACCTGAGCCGCGTCGAATTCGATGCCGCCAATATGACGTTCGCCAGCGTCACATTGGCTGACGGTCGCCCGCTCCGGTTCGAGGCTGATGAGGCGAAAGAGAAGTTGCGCATCACGCTCGATCGCGCTTATCAACCGACCGATGAGGTTACGGTCGTTATCAACTATCGAACCAATGGTCCACAGAAACAGCCCGCGGGGATCTTCGGCACGTTTGGCGGCGGTCTCACCTTCATCAAGCCGACCGCGGACGATCCGAACCGCCCGCGCCAGATTTGGTCGCAAGGGGAGACCGAATATAACCACTACTGGTTTCCCTGCTTCGATCATCCGAACGATTTTGCCACAAGTGAACTCATCGCCACGGTCGAGAAGCCTTTCACCGTCATCTCGAATGGCAAGCTTGTCGAGCAGCGCGATAATCCGGATGGAACGCGCACCTTCCACTGGGTCATGGACCAGCCGCATGCGACCTATCTGACTTCGATCATCGTCGGCGAGTATGTGCCGATCGAGATGAATTACGATGGCATCCCGGTCATCAGCTATGTCTATCCGAACGAAGTCGAGCAAGGGAAGGTGAGCTTTGCGCGCATCGCCGATATGGTCCGGTTCTTCTCGGAGAAGACGGGCGTGCGTTATCCATACGCGAAGTACGCGCAGACGATCGTGCGCGATTTCGGCGGCGGCATGGAGAACATCTCGGCGACGACGTTGACGGATACGGCGGTGCACGATGCGCGCACGGAACTGGACCAGACGAGCGATGGCTTGATCTCGCACGAGCTCGCGCACCAGTGGTTCGGCGATTATGTCACTTGTCGTTCGTGGTCGGATATCTGGCTCAACGAGAGTTTCGCGACCTACTTTGAGGCGATGTGGACAGAGCACCGTTTGGGGCGCGACGAGTTCCTCTATTCGGAGGTCAAAGGGAATCAGGAGGCCTATTACGAGGCTTGGAGAAGAGGCTTGCGTCGTCCGATCGTCACCAAACATTACAACAATCCGGACGATCTCTTCGATGTCTACGCCTATCCGCGCGGAGCTGCCGTGCTGCACATGTTGCGGCGCGCGCTTGGCGAGGAGAACTGGTGGCGGGCGATCCATCACTATTTGACGAAGTATGCTCATCACCCCGTGCAAACGGAGGAGTTTCGCATCGCCATCGAGGAGGCGACGGGGCAGCCGATGGACTGGTTCTTCGACCAGTGGGTTTACAAGATGGGCCACCCCATCTTCCGTGTGACAAAGGAGTACGACCCGAGCAAAAAGACGCTCGTGCTTACCGTCAAGCAGGAGCAGAAACCCGATCCGAGCGAACCTTACCCGCAGAACGAGTTCTTCCGTGCGCCGGTCGAGATAGAGATCGGCACGTCACGAGGGACGCGCATCGAGCGCGTCTGGATCGAGCCGAAAGAAGAGCAGAAATTCTACTTCGCCCTCGACTCCGAACCCTTGCTCGTCAACTTCGATTACGGCGGAGCCCTCATCAAGGAGTTGCGTTTCGAAAAGCCGGTGAGTGAGCTCGTCTATCAGCTGCGCCATGACGAAGATGTGCTGGGGCGGGTTTGGGCGCTCGGCGAGTTGAAAGCGAAACTGCAAGCGAAGGATGTGGCGGAGGCGGAGAAAGAGCAGATCATCGGGGCGATCGGCGAGTCTTTGGCTAAGGACGCTTTCTGGGGAGTAAGGCGCGATGCGGCCGCGGCTCTCGAAGGAGTTCGAAGCGAAGCGGCGCGAAAGGCTCTGGTGGTTGCGACGCGAGATCAAAAATCGCTCGTGCGGGCGCGCGCCATCCGCGCGCTTGCCGCTACGGGCGACGCGACGCTCGCCCCTATCTATCAGCAGGCCTTGAACGATCAAAGCTATGCGGTGATCGATGCGGCAGCGGAGGCTTTGGGTAAGACGCGGAGCAGCGAAGCTTATGCTCTGCTGACGAAGCTTCTCGATCAGCAGTCGTGGCGTCAGCGGATAAGGATCGCCGGATTGCGCGGTTTGGCTGAGCTTGGCGATCCGCGCGCGCTGGAGATAGGCATGCGTTATGCGCAACCCGGCAACCCATTCGAAGTGCGCGGCGCGGCGTTCGCGCTCATCGGGGCGGTCGGAAAGAACGACCCGCGCGCCTTCTCGTTCCTGTCTGAGCAGTTCAACCGAGCGCTCGTCGCGCGCAACCAAGCGCTCATGATCGGAGCGATTGAGGGCTTGATCAAACTTGATGCGACGCGCGCCAAGCAGGTGCTCGAGGAAGGACGTCACTCCTTGCCTCCGCAAGCGCAGGATCTCTTTCAACGGATCGTCGGAAACTTGATGCGTGAGGCGAACACGTCGCCGTGAACTTTCCGGATGCGGCGCCTGAAAAGTGAAGTGATCGGCAAAGATGCGGTAAGGCTTGGGGCCTATCTTCTCGCGTCGTGGGCGCTGATCGGCGGGGCGGCGGGCGAGGCGAGGATGGTCCAGTCTGTCGCCCCGCCCGGGACGTTTACGCGCGAGGCGTGGCAACAGACGTCAGGGCAGAAAGAGGTGACCGCGCGCAGTGTCGGCGAACGATTAATCCTCACCTCGAACGTTTCGCTAAGCGATTACGCGGCTTACCGACGCGACGAGCGTTTTTACGTCATCATCCCGCACGCGAAACTTGCGAACGCCGCCGCCGTGCGCGCTCTCCCTGGCGCATCGGCAGAGAGTCGCGGCGATGATCTCGTCCTCTCCTTCCGTCTTCGACCGGATTCCGGGGCGCGCGTCAACCAGCGTTTCAATCGCCTTGAGATCGCCTTCACTGGCCCAGGATCGACTGCCGTCAATTCGAGCGTGCTGTCAGCGTCCGACGCGGATCGATCGAGTATGAGGTCTGAGGAGAAGCGTCGAGAGGAGGGGCGACAGAAGGCGAACAGCGCGCCTAGCTCGACTGCTAGCTCAACTGCGATCGCTATCCAGTCAAGCAGCGCTTCTAGTTCGACTGCGATCGCTACCCCTTCCCCGGAAGTCGGCGAGGATCGAAGGCCAGCGAGCGAAGCCAAAGTCGAAGATGCGCGCCGTCCCACGCTCGTCAAAAAGGGATGGCTCGCGGCGGCGCTCATCTTCGCTCTCCTTCTCGCCCTTCTTAGCGCGCGTGCGCTGAGCACGCGAAGTGGGCGGCGAAGCGAGACCAATGACGAGCTTCGTCGAGCCGAGGGCGGGACGCCGGAGTTCGGATCGCTTCCTGATTGGGAGAGCGAAGCTAGTCCGGCGCGCGAGGTTGGTGAGTCCCAGCGCCCTATGGATCGTCGTGAAGATCATCTTCCAACGATGGGCGAAGATCGGACGGATGAGGGGGCAGTCGAAACTCGCGTCGGCATCGGTGCTGAACGAAGAGAAGGGCGCGTCGCTGGCGATTTTCGCGAGGAGGTCGAATCCGAGGAAGAGCTTTGGAGATCGATCGCCACCGCCTTTGACGATCCGATCCGCGAGCGGCGCGAAGAGGCGGCCCGCGCGTTGGTCCAGATCGCCGAGCGGTCGGCGAAGAGCCGAGCCGAGATCTTCGCGCGCGCGCTTCTCGAGGCGGACGCCGAGCGACGCCGTCGCATCGGTGAAGCGATCTGCTCTGCTGGATTAGCGGATGAAGCGATATCGAGATTGGGCAATGAAGATGAAGAGGCCCGTGAGGCTTTCGCTCTGTTGTTCGTCTTAGCGAAGGCGGGAGAGCTTGAACCTCTGGCCCGCGCTATTCAAGAGAGCGAAAGCAATAGAACACGCTTAACAATCGTGCGACTTCTCGCCCTATGCGATCATCCCGATGTGTTGCCGACGTTGAAACGATTGGTTGCGCAGACCGAATTGCCCAGCGATGTGCGGTCGGCTCTGATGGAAGCGATCTATCAGCAAAGCAGCGCCAAACTCTCCGCCGAAAGGCGCGCCTCAGGTTAAATTTCGCCTCCGCTCGATGCTAAAATCTCTACTTTCGAACTCCATCGAGGATGGCTATCAGGAGAGAGCATGCCCTTCAAACTTCGCTCCGACTTCCGGCCACAGGGCGATCAACCGCAGGCGATCGAAGCGCTCGTGCGCGGTCTCAACGAAGGCGTCAAGGATCAAGTGTTGTTGGGAGTGACCGGAAGCGGCAAGACCTTTACGATCGCTTCGGTCATCGAGCGCGTGCAACGCCCGGCGCTCGTCATCGCGCACAACAAGACGCTCGCCGCGCAACTCTATCAGGAGTTCAAAACCTTCTTCCCCGAAAACGCCGTCGAGTATTTCGTCTCGTACTACGACTACTATCAACCGGAAGCTTATGTGCCGGCGACCGACACCTACATCGAAAAGGAGGCGACGATCAACGAGGAGATAGACCGGTTGCGGCTGTCGGCGACGCGCGCGCTTTTCGAGCGGCGCGATGTGATCGTGGTGGCGAGCGTTTCGTGCATTTATGGTCTAGGCGATCCGGACGCTTATTACGGCATGCTGATCTTCGTCGAACCGGGCCAGCGCATGGGGCGCGATGAACTCCTGCGCAAGCTCGTCGAGCTACAGTACGAACGCTCGGACATCGAATTCGGACGCGGCACGTTTCGCGTGCGCGGCGATACGGTCGAAATCTACCCAAGCTATCAGGATCAAGCTTATCGCGTCGAGTTCTGGGGCGACGAGATAGACGCCGTGTCAACGATCGATCCGTTGCTCGGCGAAGTGATTCACCGGCACGAGGCGCGCGTTCCGATCTACCCGCGCACGCACTACGTGATGTCGAAGCAGACGATTCGGCGCGCGATCCGCTCCATCCGCGAAGAGCTCGAATGGTGGGAGGCGCAGTTGATCGCCGAAGGCAAACTCGTCGAAGCCCAGAGGCTCCATCAGCGGACGATGTACGACCTCGAGATGATCAAGGAGATGGGCTTCTGTCGTGGGATCGAGAACTACTCGCGCCACCTGACGGGCCGACGCCCGGGCGAGCCGCCGCCGACGTTGCTCGACTACTTGCCGCGCGATACGGTCGTCATCATCGACGAATCGCACCAGACGATCCCGCAGCTCCGCGGCATGTATCACGGCGATCAGACGCGCAAACGGACGCTCGTTGAATACGGCTTCCGCTTGCCGAGCGCGCTCGACAACCGCCCGCTCAACTTCGAAGAGTTCGAAGCGCGCATCGGACAGACGATCTACGTTTCGGCCACTCCCGGACCATACGAGCTTACCAAAACCGGAGGCGAAGTCGTCGAGCAGATCATCCGTCCGACCGGATTGATGGATCCCGAAGTTGAAGTCCGGCCCGTGCGCGGCCAGATAGACGACCTGTTGCACGAATGTCGCGTGCGCGCTGAGCGGCGCGAGCGCGTGCTGGTGACGACCTTGACCAAGAAGATGGCCGAGGACTTGACCGAGTATTTCACGGAAGTCGGCGTGCGCGTCCGTTACCTGCATTCCGACATCGAAACGCTCGAGCGCGTGCGCATCCTTCGCGACTTGAGGCGCGGCGAATTCGATGTGCTGGTTGGCATCAACCTGTTGCGTGAAGGGTTGGATCTGCCGGAAGTCTCGCTCGTCGCCATCCTCGACGCTGACAAAGAGGGTTTCCTGCGGTCGGAATCTTCGCTCATCCAGACCATCGGACGCGCCGCGCGCAACGTCAACGGCAAGGTGATCCTCTATGCCGACACGGTGACCGATTCGATGCGCCGCGCCATCGAAGAGACGCGCCGCCGTCGGGCCATTCAAGAGGCCTACAATCGCGAACACGGCATCACGCCCCAAACGATCGTCAAACCGATCGAAGCGACCCTGGTGACGGCTTACGAAGCCGATTACTTCAAAGTGCCGCTCGATCTCGAGGCGTTCGAAGAGTATTCGCCCGAACGCCTCGACGAGACGATCAAGCAACTGGAGAAGGAGATGCGCGAAGCGGCGCGCGCGCTGGAATTCGAGCGCGCCGCGGAGTTGCGCGATAAGATAAAGTACCTGCGCGAACGCCAGTTGCAATTGACCTGATGGACCGCAGGAGGACGCGAAGGTGGCGAAGAGCGCTGTTTATTTGTGCAAGGAAGGAAGCGGCGATGCTTGGTTTCAAGCGCCAAGTCGCCGATTCTGCGATCAGCGGTGTTAAGCTTCAGAGGGCTGGCGGAGGTTGCTGGCATAGACTTGTATAGGCAAAGCGCATGTTCCAACGGTTTTAGACCAGAAGAGCGAGAATCAATCCGACTATGTTTCGTTTCACTACAGCCGGAGAATCGCATGGGCGCGCGCTCGTCGCGATCGTCGAAGGCATGCCCGCCGGAGTGCCCATCAGCGTCGAGGCGATCGATCGAGATCTGGAGCGCAGGCAATGGGGATATGGCCGCGGCGGGCGTCAGCGGATCGAACGCGATCGCGCGCAGATATTGAGCGGAGTGCGCCACGGGCGCACGCTCGGTTCGCCCATCGCCCTGATGATCGAAAATCGGGATTGGGTCAACTGGCAAGACGTGATGGCCGTTGAGCCGCGCGACCTGCCGCCCGAAGACGCGCGCCAACTCAAGCGCCCGCGTCCAGGTCATGCCGATCTTGCGGGCGGTTTGAAGTTCAATGCGCGCGATTTGCGCGACATCTTGGAGCGGGCCTCGGCGCGCGAATCTGCCGCGCGGGTCGCTTGCGGTGCCATCGCCAAACAGTTGCTCATCGAATTCGGCATCGAGATACGAAGCCATGTGATTCAACTGGGCGGCATCCCGAGCGAGCCGCTCGAACTCGACTGGTCCAGCATCGTCGCCATCCCGGACGATGCGCCTTTGCGCTGCGGAGACGCCGGGATCGAAAAGCAGATGGTCGCGCGCGTGGATGAAGCGCGGCGCGAAGGCGACACTCTCGGCGGGATCTTCGAGGTGGTCGCACGCGGAGTGGTCGTCGGTTTAGGTTCGCACGTTTCATGGGAGGCGAAGCTCGATGGGCGTCTGGCCCAGGCCGTGATGTCCATCCCGGCGGTGAAAGCCGTCGAAATAGGTGCAGGCGTGCGCGCCGCGGCGCTGCCCGGTTCGCAGGTTCATGATGAGATCGCTTACGATACGGAAGCGAAGCGTTTCTTCCACCGGACCAATCGCGCGGGCGGATTGGAAGGGGGCATCACCAATGGCGAAGAGCTTCGCGTGCGCGGCTACTTGAAACCGATCTCGACTTTGCGCCGCCCGCTGCGTTCGGTCGATATCGAAACCAAAGAAGAGAGCGCTGCCGCTTACGAGCGTTCAGATACGACGGCTGTCCCGGCTGCCGGCGTGATCGGCGAGGCGATGGTCGCGCTCGTTCTGGCCGGGGCCATGCGCGAGAAGTTCGGCGGCGATAGCCTCGTTGAGATGAAGCGTAATTTTCAGATGTATCTCGATCAACTGCGCGATTACTGATTTCGCGCGGTTGGTGAACCAGAGGGTTTCCCGATTAGCATCAAGGTCCCGATCGGTCGTAAAATCGTCTGTTGTGGAATATGGCTAAGCGCAAGATAGTCAAATATCCCGATCCGGTTTTGGAGACGCCGGGCGAGCCCGTGACGGAGTTCGACGCGGAACTAAAGCGGCTCGTCGAAGATATGTTCGAGACGATGTACGCGGCATCAGGCGTCGGCCTTGCCGCGCCGCAAGTCGGCGTGAGCAAACGCCTTTTTGTGATGGACTGTTCCGGCGGCAAGGATCCGGCGCAACGGCATGTCATGATCAACCCGCAGATCATCGCCACCGAAGGCGAACAGACGGGCGAAGAAGGATGCCTTTCGTTTCCCGGAATCTACCTGCCCGTGACGCGCGCGATGCGCGCCGTCATCCGCGCACAGGATCTGGAAGGGCGAGAGTTTGAGCTAGACACGCAGGAGCTTGCCGCCCGCTGCGTGCTGCACGAAACCGATCATTGCGACGGGATACTCTTCATCGAGCGCGTCTCGCCGCTCAAACGCGAGATGGTCAAACGGCGCATCAAGAAATTGATCAAAGCGGGAGAATGGTGATCGACTCTGCTTCCGCTCAGATTCGGAAAACTTTCGCCAGTCTGGATGGGTGCGCTTCCTGGCCCAGTCTGTAAAACTCGCAAAAGCTCTGATGGGCGGTCTCCATTTGCCCGGATCGATATGATTTCTTCTTCACGCGATCGCCGCGTGAAAGAGCGCGAATCTTCTCGGTCGCAGCTTCAAGCTACACCGGACGCTCCAGAACGCGCGGCGGACGCACGGTTGCGGTCAGTCCGGCGCGAACTTATCCGCAATATGGCGAGATCCCATGCGCTGCTTGTAATCGAGCACGGGGGGCTCGCCCGTCGTCAGTGCCAAGCGGTCTATTTGTGAAACCATTTCGGACGCAAGCATATTCGGCGCATACTTTGGCGTTCCTTGCAAATTCTCGAACCTTTTGCCCCGCGCGCCGAGTCCGAGCATAACCGAACGAGCCACCGAGCGTGAAGAGAGCAGATTCTTGCTTCTAGATTCTGCTATCGCGGATCCCATCGTGGCGCAGGCCATTCGGTGCAGCGAAGAGAAGGATCGTAAGAGATCTTCCGAAGATGCCGATTGGATAAGGCGGTGAAGGCGGGCTGACATGAAAACCCCAGCAGTTTATCGCTTGCGCTCCGTAATAGAAGCGAAGTCCCTGCGCGAGGTATAACATGGGGGCAGAAGGGGCGGAGTGAGATGAAGAGCTCGAATGGTCAACGGACGATCGAGTTAAGCTTAAGCGGTGTGGACTGTGCCGCATGCGTTCGGCGCGTTCAGGAATCGATCGCCAGACTTCCCGGGGTTGAAGATGTTCGTGTCGCGCCGTCCGCTCGAAAGGTCATCATCAAGTTCGATCCGAAGCTCATCGATCTCGCCGCGATACGAAAGGCGATCGAGCGCGCTGGTTATTCGGTCGCCGATCTCCCATCGACCGCTCCCGCGCTCGTCCGTCGAACGAAGATTCTAGGCATCCTCTTCAGCGCCGTTTTGTGCGGCATAGTCGCGGGAGAATGGTTCGGGGTATGGAAGAGAGTGAACGAATTCGTTCCGTTCCCTCTCGGCGTCGGAGTTGTCATCGTCAGCAGTCTGCCGATCTTCCGCAACGTTTTGCGCGCTGCGTTCAGAGGGCGGATCACTTCGCACACTCTGATGACTATCGGGGCGCTCGCGGCGTTGATCGTCGGCGAATGGGTGACGGCGGCAATTGTTGTGGCTTTCATGCGCATCGGCGGCTATATCGAGCGTCTCACCGCGCAAAGCGCCCGTCGCGCTGTGGGAGAGTTGCTCGCGCTTGCGCCGCAAACGGCGCGTGTCGAGCGCAACGGAGCGGCGCTGGAAGTGCCGGTCGGCGAAGTGAAGATCGGTGAGATAGTCATCGTCCGACCCGGCGAGAAGATCCCCGTAGACGGCGAGGTCATCGCCGGGCGCGCCACAGTCGATCAGGCGGCCATCACTGGTGAAGCTATGCCCGTCGAGGTCGCCGCAGGCGCGCATGTTTTCGCGGCGACGATCGCGCAGTTTGGGAGTTTGCGTGTGAAAGCTCTTCGCATCGGCGCCGATACGACTTTCGGTCGCGTGATCAAGATGGTGGAAGAAGCCGAAAGCCATCGCGCCGACATGCACCAGCTCGCCGATAGGTTCAGCGCCTATTATCTGCCGATCGTCAGCGCGGTCGCCGCGCTGACACTCATCATCGGCAAACCTCTCTCTGCGGTTGCCGTGTTGGTCGTCGCCTGTTCCTGTTCGTTCGCTTTAGCGACGCCCGTCGCGATGCTCGCTTCGATTGGCGCGAGCGCAAAGCGCGGCCTGCTGGTTAAGGGAGGGAGATATCTCGAAGCGTTGGCACGTGCCGACGTGATTCTGCTCGATAAGACCGGCACGTTAACGCTCGGTCGCCCGCAGATCAGCGATATCTTTTCGCTCAACGGATTGCCGATCTCCGAAATACTCGCTTTGGCCGCTTCCGCCGAACGTTACTCGGAGCATCCTTTGGCCGAAGCGGTGCGCGCCGCCGCGCGCGCGCAAAACTTGCCGCTATATGAAGCGCAGGATTTTGAAGCGCTCCCCGGTATGGGCGTGCGGGCCAAGGTGAACGGCAAGACCGTGATCGTTGGCAATAAGCATCTCATTCCGCAGGCGGGCACGTTGCCGGTGGCACGTGGTTTGGAAGCTGAAGGGAAGACGCTTCTGTTCGTCGCTTGCGATGATCAACTCGCTGCGGTGCTTGCCGCTTCTGACGCTCTTCGTCCAGATGTCACTGCCGCGCTCGACGAACTGCGCGCGCTCGGACTAGAGCGGATAGAGCTGCTCACCGGCGATAACGAACGCGCCGCGGCAGGGCTTGCCGGAAAACTCGGCATCGGGTATCGCGCCGAACTTTTGCCGGAAGACAAGATCCGTATCGTCAAAGAGCATCAAGCGGATGGGCGCACGGTCGTGATGATCGGCGACGGCGTAAACGATGCGCCGGCGCTGGCCCAGTCCGATGTCGGCGTCGCGATAGGTGCGATGGACGTGGCTATCGAAGCGGCGCACGTCGCGCTCTTGCGCGAGGATTGGTCGCTCGTGCCGGAAGCGATACGCATCGCGCGGCGAACGATGCGCGTCGTGAAGATGAACCTCGCGTTCACAGTCGTTTATAACGCGGCAGGATTGGCATTGGCGGCGTTTGGCCTGCTGCCGCCAACGCTCGCCGCCGCCGCCCAATCGCTGCCCGATCTGGGAATACTCGCAAATTCAGCCCGATTGCTGCGCCGCTAGGACGGGAAAAATCACCCTTGACATCCCTCCCCGAGCCCTTATAATCATCATCTTTTAAAAAACAATGAAGAGCGCCTGCCGAACGATGACGTTCGCCTTCTGCACGGTTTCGTGCTCATACCCGAGCCGCCCGGAAGCGGCTGACAAAATCCACACCCCAAAATTTAATAAGGAGAGAAAATGGACGCCAAAACAGCGCTGAAGTATGCTGAAGATCACGGAGCTCGATTCGTCTCCCTTCGTTTCACCGATCTGGTCGGAGCGTGGCATCACTTAACCTTCCCGATTCACGAACTATCCGAAAGCAGCTTCGAAGATGGCTTCGGCTTCGATGCCTCCAGTTTGCGCGGATGGGCTTCGATCCACGAGTCGGACATGTTGCTCGTGCCCGATCCATCGCGCTTCTGGATGGATCCGTTCGCTGAGGAGCCGACCGTATGTTTCATCGCCAATGTCGTCGATCCGATTACCAAAGAAGGCTATGGGCTCGATCCGCGATCGGTGGCCGCGCGCGCGGAGAGTTACCTCCGCTTTACGGGGATTGCCGATACGGCCTATTTTGGTCCCGAGGCTGAATTCTTCGTCTTCGACAGCGTGCGCTTCTATAACGAGCAGAACGCCGCCGGATACGAAGTCGAGTCGGACGAGGGCATATGGAACTCCGGGCGCGGCAGCAACGGTTTCGAAAGCCCGAACCTCGGCTACCGCATCCGCAACAAGGAAGGTTATGTGCCGGTCCCACCGGCTGATAGTTTGAGCGATCTGCGCTCGGAGATCGCCCTGACGCTCGAAAGCGTTGGCATTCAAGTCGAGTGTCATCACCACGAAGTGGCGACCGCCGGGCAATGCGAGATCGACTTCCGTTTCTCGACCCTTCTCGGCACCGCCGATAATCTGCAGCTCTTCAAATATATCGTGCGCAACACAGCGTATCGATACGGCAAGGCTGTGACCTTCATGCCGAAGCCGATCTACGGCGATAACGGGAGCGGGATGCACTGCCATCAGTCGCTCTGGAAGAATGAGAAGCCGCTCTTTGCCGGCGATGGCTATGCTGGGTTGAGCGATCTGGCGCGTTACTACATCGGCGGGTTGCTCAAACACGCGCCGGCGATCGTCGCGTTTGCCGCGCCGACGACCAACAGCTATAAGCGACTCGTGCCGGGCTTCGAAGCGCCGGTCAACCTCGCCTATTCGGCGCGCAATCGCTCAGCTGCGGTGCGCATCCCGATGTTCTCGCAGAATCCGAAACAGAAGCGGATCGAGTTTCGCCCGCCGGATCCATCCTGCAATCCGTATCTCGCCTTCTCCGCGATGCTCATGGCTGGGCTCGACGGGATCCAGAATCGCATCGACCCGGGCGAGCCTCTCGATAAGGATATCTACGATCTTTCGCCCGAAGAGCTGAAAGACGTCCCCAGCTTGCCGGGATCGCTCGACGATGCGTTGAGCGCGCTCGAGGCCGATCACAGCTTCTTGCTGAAGGGCGATGTCTTTACGCCACAGTTGATCGAGCGTTGGATCAGCTATAAGCGTGAGCGCGAGGTGCAGCCTTTGCGGATGCGGCCACACCCATTGGAATTTGCGCTCTATTTCGACGTCTGATCGAACAGCCTTGAGGATCTCATGAGCGCGGGGGGTTGGCCAAAGCCCCCGCGCTCTCTCTTTCGGGGCATCCGTCAAAAAACTCGCAATCGCTCGAATGCCTTGTGCTCTAGTTGCCGCGCTCCTTTCTTTGAGGCGCCCGTCAAAAAAACTATTGTCAAAACGATCGTTGCGTGATATAGTTCGCGGCTCGAATTAAAGCTGAGCGGAGGCCGGGCGCGCGGCTGAAGATTCGGATGCGGAAGATAGATCTGACCAACTTCCAAGTGGCGACGAGCGAGACGGCGCGCGATATCAATCGGCGCATTATGCTCAACCTGATCAGACGGCATCAGCCGATCTCGCGCGCCGATCTGGCGCGTTACTCCGGCCTTCAGCGCAGCACGGTCTCGGTCATCGTCGATCAGTTGATCAAAGAGAAGTGGGTGACGGAAGGGGCGAGCGGGCACGCGCCGCGCGGGCGCAAGCCGCGTTTCCTCTATCTCAATCGCGATCGCGTCGGGATCATCGGGATCAACGTGCGTCCGGCGATGACGACGATCGCGCTGGCAGATTTGGATGCCAACTTCATGGCGCAGGAATCCTTCTCGACGGCGTCCAATCCAGAGCAGTTCATTGCCGATCTGCGCACGCGGTTGCGGAACTTGATCGACACGCATCCCGGCATCGCATACGAGGGCATCGGCGTGAGTCTGCCTGGGCGCATCGATCTCGCCTCGCAGAGGTTGGTCTTCGCCCCGAATCTCGGATGGCGCGACGTCGATTTGAAGACCCCGCTCGAGGAGGCGACGGGATTGCCCGTCGAGTTGGAGAACGCGGCCAATGCCTGTGCGCTCGCCGAACTGTGGTTTGGGCGTGAAGGGGTGCGGAACTTGATCGCCGTGACGGTCTCCGAAGGCATCGGCAGCGGGGTGATCCTCGGCGGGCAGTTGGTGCGAGGCTCAAACGGGCTCGCCGGGGAGTTCGGACACATCACGATCGTCGAAGAGGGCATCGAGTGTCGCTGCGGCAATCGTGGCTGCTGGGAGGTCTACGCCTCGAATTCGGCGGCGGTCCGGTACTACGTGCAGGCGACCACATCGGCGCGCAGCAGGATGGAGAGTCGAACGCCGGAAGCGTCGCTGAGCTTCGACGATATCTTGCGTTTGGCCGATCAGGGCGATCCTAAGGCGAACGAGGCGATCGCTTCGATGGCCCACTATTTGGGCGTTGGGATCGCGCTGCTGATCACCGGTCTGGCTCCCGACGTCATCGTGCTGGTCGGCGAGGTGACGCGCTTTTGGGGGCGGATCGGCCCGATCATCGAACAGATCGTGCGCCGTCGGAATGTGACGGGCGCGCCGACGCGCATTGTGCCGACCGATCCGGCGATGCAGCCGCGTCTGCGGGGGACGATCGCGCTCGTCTTGCAGAAGCATTTCGGCGCTCCGGAAGTCGCCTGAGAGGATCTCTTTGTAAAAATTGTTCGAGGGGCGAATTAAAACTTCGAACTTTTCAGCGATGGGTTCACGAGGCTAACTCCACTTCAGATCTTGCGGACGGCAGGACCGAAAGCTCGAACGCGATCTCGTTCGGCCTCGTCGTCGGCTGAGCTTGTGACGTCCGCCAGGGCAAGGGGGCAGGCGAGTCCCGACACAGCGCGGGCAGCGAAAAAACTCGTTTCAATTGAGGAGGTGACACCATGTGTCGTGTGGTTAAAAGAGCGTCATGTAGAACAGAACGACGATGGGGCTTGCGCGGGCGCCAGTGGGCCGCTCCGCTTCAAGGCTTAGTCGCGTCTCTACTGCTCATCCTTTCCTTCCATGTCGGCGACGCTCAAGTCCTGTATGGCACGTTGACCGGAACCGTCACTGATCCGCAGGGCGCGACCGTCCCTGGGGCGACGGTTGAGGTGGTGAACGTTGGCACGGGCGTCGCTAAGAATACGACCACGAACGAAAGCGGAGTCTATCAGTTCAACGATCTACAGCCGGGCATCTACAAGGTGACGATTCAGGCTGGATCATTTCAGCCTTTCGTCCAGGAGAACGTGCAGATAAACGCGAACACGATTCGCCGCATAGACGTCCAATTACAACTGGCCGGGGTAACAGGCAGCGTAACGGTCGCTGGCTCTGAGATCCCGATGCTTCAAACTGACCGCGGTGACGTAAACTACACGCTGCCGAGTCGGCAGATCAACGACCTGCCGCTATTTGGGAGCGTCGGGCGGAACTACCAGACGATGCTTCTGCTGATCCCGGGCACTTCGCGCAGCCCTGGTTTTGTCAACAACGGGAGCGGCGAGGAGAATTCAGCCGCCGGCAATCCGCAGCGGTCGATCTCCTACAACGTCAATGGCGTATCGCGCTTGCAGAACAACACGAAGATTGACGGAGCGAGCGTCATCTATCCGTGGTTGCCGACCAACACCGTCTATGTGCCGCCAGCCGAGGCCATACAGGAGGTGAACATCGTCACCAACGCCTTTGATGCGGAGCAAGGTCTGGCAGGCGGAGCGGCAGTCAACGTGACGATCAAAAGCGGCGGGAACGATTTTCACGGAGCCTTCTGGGGATATGATACGAACAGTCGTTTCCAGTCGCGGCGTTTCTTCCAACCTGTGAACCAGACGAAGATCCCCAAGAACATCCTCGCGCAGTTCGGTTACGCGCTTAGCGGGCCCGTCATCTTGCCGCGTTTTGGCGAGGGTGGTCCAGCCATCTGGAGCGGCAAGAATAAGCTCTTCTTCTTCACGGATCTTGAGCGCACGACGCAGCGGAACGCGGCCGGGGGCACGGCGACGGTCGCACCGGCTTTCTTGCGCCCGGACGCCAACGGCAACGTCAACTTCACGGGCACGGGGATCACCGTTTACGATCCGCTGTCGGACCCCGATCCGTCAAAGCGGACGCCTTTCCCGAACAACACCATCCCGGCCAGCAGGATCGATCCGGCGGCGTTGGAGCTTATCAAAAGATTGCCGCTTCCGAACTTACCCGGTTTGACGAACAACTACGCGACGACCGGTGTGGGCCAGTTCAATCGCACCAACGTGGATGTCAAGATCAACTATAACGCGGGCGGCAAACTCACATTCTTTGGTCGTTACAGCGCTTCGCCGACGTTGATTATCGACCCGCCCGTCTTTGGCGACGCCGGTGGTCCGGCGATGAACGGCGGACAACTGGGGACAGCTCCCGGGCTCATTCAAGTCGTCGGTCTCGGCGCAACCTACACTTTCAGTCCGACGGTCGTTCTGGATGTGAACGTCGGCTACACGCGGCAGCGGCTCGGAGCCGAAGCCTTCGACATCGGCACCAACGTTGGTCTGAATATCTTGCGGATCCCTGGCACCAACGGTCCCGATAGGCTCCAGGGGGGCACCCCGGCCTTCTTCATATCCGGGTGGACCGAACTCGGCAACACCAACACCGGTAATCCGTTCCTGTTTCGCGACAACAACTATGTCGCCGCGGCGAACCTTTCGTGGCTGAAGGGGACGCATTCGTTCCGCTTCGGCTTCGACTACATGTATCCTCAGCTAAATCACTTCCAACCGCAGGGCGGGACGTTCCAAACCGTGCGCGGTTCGTTCTCCTTCACCGGCAATGTCACGAGGCGGCAGGGCGATGCGGCCAGTCTGGCCGAGAGCTCGCAGCTTCACGCTTGGGCCGATTTCTTGCTCGGCATGCCGACCCGCGCGGGCAAGGTGGACCAGCTTCGCAATCCGAACTCGGTCTGGTGGCAGCAGTATGCTCTTTACGCGCGCGATCACTGGCAGATCGGTCGGCGTTTGACGTTGACCTACGGTTTGCGCTGGGAGCGTTTCCCGGTTCCGCGGAAGGATCACACCGGCATCAACCGCTTTGACCCGGACACCGGTTTAGTCTACACGGGCGGCCTCGACGGCGTGCCATTCAATAGCGGCGTAAAATCCGGCCCCGGACAGTTTCTGCCGCGCATTGGTATTGCCTTCCGGTTGGATGACCGAACAGTGATCCGCGGCGGTTACGGGCAGTCGGCTGATCCCCGTCCCTTCCAAGACATGAGGAACGCTTATCCGGTCGCCAATATCTGGGAGATGCCGACCGCCAAATTCAACGGGGTAGATAATTCTTTCCTCCCCGTGACCACGCTGCGGCAGGGCCTGATCAACACGAGCACTCCGCCGAACATCAACGCGGGCATCATCCCGCTTCCCGCCAACGTCAGCACGACGACCATCCCGAAGACGCCGATGCGCAAGGAGATTCACTCCTTCAACGCCCTCATCGAGCGGGAACTGCCGTGGAAGTTCGTCGCTCAGATTGGTTACGTCGGCACGCGCGCGGTCGGGCAGATGGGGTTCATCAACATCAACGCTGGCCCGCCGGGAACGGGGGACGCGGGGCGTCCGCTCTTCGCCAAGTTCGGTCTGACGGGCGACATCAACATGATCATGCCCTATGGGACGACGACCTATGACAGCATGCAGCTGCTCGTTACGCGCCGTTTGGGCGGTTCGCTCTTCGGCTCGGCCTACACCTGGTCGAAAGCGATCAACTATGCGGACAACGATGGCGGTCCACGGATTCAGTACCTGCCTGAAAAGGAGCGCAATCGTGGTCCGGCAAGTTACGACCGAACACACAACTGGCAAACCTATTGGGTCTATGATCTGCCCTTCGGCAAGGGGCAACGTTGGGCGCGTGAAGGTTGGGCGAGCAAGCTGCTTGGCGGTTTCCAGCTGAGCGGGATCATGAGCGTCATGAGCGGTCTGCCGATCTATATCGTGCAGAATACGGCTCCCAATTTGCTGGCTGCCGGAAGCGGTCAAGTGCCTAACCAGCTTAAGTCCAACATCGCCATCCTCGGTGGAGTGGGAACATCCTCACAGCGCGGGTCTGCAGCTGGGCCTTGGTTCGACAACACGGTCCTCGGCATCAACTGCACTTCCAATTGCGCTTGGGCGCCGGAGAACGGGCCGCGCTTTGGGACTGTCGGCAGGAACAATCTCCGCGGACCCGGTTTCTTCGAGCTGGATCTGAGCATCTACCGCACGTTCTATTTCACGGAGAGGGTGCAATTTCAGCTCCGGGCCGAGGCGTTGAACGCGACCAACCACGCGAACTTCGCCAACCCGGATGCCAATATCAACAGCCCCACATTTGGCTTTATCACGTCAACTTACGGCCCGAACCAGTCACGTCAGTGGCGTTTTGGGGCTCGGTTGGCGTTCTGAATAAAGATTCGGATGGCTCGGGAGATCGCCCTCTCCCGAGCTATCCGAAAGGAACCCATTGAAGGAGTCCGCTTGGTCGTTCCGACGAGCAGCTAAGGGAGGAAAGGAGAATGACATCTCGCAGGTCGGCAGCATGCCTTAGCGCGTCGCTAGGCGCCTTGATCGTTTCTCTTCTGCTTGAAGGAACGATCATCGCGCAAGATTGCTCGATTCTGGATTTGCAATTCCCGACGGCTAGCGTTACCGCCACTCAGGATAGGGACAGAATGTTATGCCTTCTGGGCATAAAGTTCCCCACGCTTCCACCCAGAATAGAGGATCCAAACCGCCCCGTAAACGCTTGGCCGCGTGATCCGGCCAATCCTGAGGGCAACTGGACCGACCCGCGGGGCCATCTGGTTACGCGGACGCCGTTCGGCCTTTGGACGACCTATGATAGCGATTCTGGTGCGCAGGGCGGCGCGATGAGCGGATATGGCGATTATGGTCCGTTTTCGACCCCTCGTTACACCGATATAGATCTGCTGAAGATGAAAGACGGCACGCCCGTTACGACTGCGGAGGATTGGTGGACCAAACGTCGCCCTGAGATTTTCAGCTTGATTCAGCAAGAGCTTTACGGTAGAGCCATCGACCCGCACATCCCGATCAATTGGACGGTGAGCGCCATCACGACCGGCGTCCAGACCGTCAATGGCGTCGATTATCCTTACAGACAAAAGACCTTCACCGGGGTCGTCGATACGTCGAGCTATCCCGCCCTCCGAAACACACCGGTCATCACCGCCCAGTGCAGATTTCCCGCCGAATCGGGGCGGAGATACCCGGTGATCATCACCTACGGCGAGGGCGTAAGTAGATTTCAATACACCGCGCCTTATGGGATAGGGGTCTGCAGCTACAACCCCACCTCAGTTCAACCCGATAGCGGAGGGGCTAACCTCTCCAGCTACTTGATCGGGTTGATCAACAAAGGTAATTGGAGAAAACCCGACGATCCGGGCGCTCTGGTGGCTTGGGCTTGGGGCGTTAGCCGTTTGATCGATCGTTTCGCTACCGATCCCGATCTTGATGCGGAAAAGGTCGGGGTCGAAGGTCACTCGCGTTACGGCAAGTCCGCCTTGGTGGCGGCAGCTTACGACGACCGCATAGTCGTTGTCTGGCCCAGCGATGCGGGCGCCTTGGGCACGGCGATCGCCCGGCGACACTGGGGTGAGCCTTTGGAGTTCGTCGCTTCATCCACGTCGGAGTACCACTGGGTGAACGGGAATATCATGAAGTACATGGGGCCATTGAACCCGGGCGGCTATATCCCTCGAAGGTTGGAACTTTTAGATGTCGATGCCCATTCGACGGTAGCGCTGATCGCTCCGCGCGCGATCTTCATCACGAATGGGACGGATACGCCGCCCGGCTTTGGCGATGCGTGGGCCGATCCGCGCGGCACCTTCCTCTCGGGACTGCTCGCCTCTCCCGTTTGGGAGCTTCTCGGCTGGCCCGGCTTGATCATCCCGCCGGGGACCGTGTTCACTTCAGGCCCGGATGAGTCAGTGGGCGGCACGCCTCCGTTCAATGTGGCCTTCATCGATGGCACCATCGGCTGGAGGCGCCAGATCGAAGGTCATACGCCCGTCCCTAACTGGCCCACATTCGCTCAATTTGCCGCAAGATACTTGCGCGATGAGAGGCCGGTCATCATACCCAACCAGAAATTCACCGTCGCAAAGGGCTCGACGAATGTCGGCAAAGTGGCGGCGATCGATCCGGATGGAGGTACGCTGCGCAGTTGGCAGATTACGGGAGGCACCGGCGTCGGTAAATTCTCCATCGATCGCAGCACGGGGCAGATCACTGTCAAAGACCCGGCCTCTTTGGATTTGAGCGATACGCCGAGCTACACGTTGCAGGTTGCCGTCGGCGATGGTCTATTGATGAGTCGAAGCGAGACGGTGACGATCTCTGCCGCGACCGTTCAGTTGGTCACGACGGCGACTTTGACGAAGCTTGCCGATGGTAGCTATCAAGCGACGGTCGTCATCACTAACAACGGGTTCGCTAACGCGGAAAATGTCCGGTTGACTTCCGCCACGCTCGGCGCAGTTAGCGCAACCTCATTGCCGGTCGCGTTGGGCACGATCCCTGCGGGCGGATCTGCGAGCGTCACGCTTCAATTCCCCGCAAGCGCGGGCCCATCGGGTTCAGCCGTGATCGAGCGCTACGCGGGCAGCTATGCGGGCGGAACGTTCCTCGGAAGCATTCGCGCTCGATTGCCTTAGCCAGAGAGGAGGTGAAATGAGAGGGTTAAATCTCGCATCCCAGAAGAGTGGGTGTGGAATGAGGCTATCAAATCTCCCGTCCTTGTTCGTCTCATCGCGACGGCGGCGAGAACGAGCGAGTGAAATGAGACCATCAAATCTCCCGTCCCTTCTTTTCGCGATGGTGGTTGCCTGCTTGATTCTGCATTCTGCCGCGCGCGCTGACAATCTGACTGTGACACTGTTTTCGCCCGTAGTCGGAGCGCCGGGCAGCACGCTCTCCATTGTCGGCACGATTGTCGCGCCGAGCACAAACAGCGGTTCCGTTTACTTGAATTCGGACGCTTTGAGTCTGGCCGGCCCGTTTACGCTCAATGACGATCCGTTCATTTTGAACGCGCCGACTTCGATGGCCCCGGGCGCGACCTACACTGCCGTGCTGTTCACGGTGACGATCAGTCCACAGGCGTCAGAGGGGATCTATACCGGCTTCTTTACGATCCTCGGCGGAGAGAGCGGCGATCCGTTGGCCCTTGATCCGATAAGCAACACGGCATCGTTCGAGGTCCATGTCGTACCGGAGCCGACCGCTATGTTGCTGATCGGGACAGGATTGATTGGGATCATGCTCAGAGTGCGTCGGCGGCGGTGAAGTTTCAAGGAGCGCATGTTATGACTTCGATTCCGTTGCGATGGCCGTCGCGAGACGAGGCGGTGAAGTTTCAAGGAGCACATGTCATGCCGTGCTTCTCTCTTCTGGCGAAGCCATGAAGATTACTGCCGGAGCGCCCGAAGGCTCTGGCAGTAACTTTTGCGTTTTAAAGGCGAACAGCCCTTAAGAAGGTTCTTTCAAGTCCGGGAGCGATCTCCGAAGATGGTTCATCTATTTGACCGACGATCTGCGCCTTCGCTCAGTAGCGTGGCGTACGCTTTAGTCATCGTTTGCGTCCTTTTGGCGAAGGGCGAGGCTCAGCAAGGTTCACTTCCGCACCTGCGTCGGCAAGGGACGGCCACACAATTGATCGTCGACGGCCAGCCGTTCCTCGTCCTCGCCGGCGAACTCGGCAACTCTTCCGCCTCGAGCCTCGAGTACATGCGACCCATCTGGCCGAAGCTCGTCAAACTCAACTTGAACGCGGTGCTCGCCCCGGTTTATTGGGAGTTGATCGAACCGAGCGAGGGCAAGTTCGACTTCAGTCTCGTCGATGGTCTGATCGAGGAGGCGCGGCGTCATAAGCTGCGGCTTGTCTTCCTCTGGTTCGGTTCGTGGAAGAACAGCATGTCGTGCTATGCGCCGGCATGGGTAAAGCAGGATCAAAGGCGGTTTCCGCGCGCGGAAGATCGCGCGGGGCGCGGCCTGGAGATCCTGTCGCCTTTCAGTCAAGAGAACGTCGAAGCGGACGCGCGCGCTTTCGCTGCGCTCATGCGCCACTTGCGCGAAGTGGACGGGCAGGACCACACGGTGATCATGGTCCAAGTCGAAAACGAGATCGGGATGATACCCGACTCGCGCGACCGCAGCGCCGTCGCCAACAAGCTCTTCAGCCAGCAAGTGCCGGCGGAATTGATGAGTTACTTGGAGCAGCATAAAGAGACGCTTCATCCGGAACTGCGCGCCGCTTGGGTGGCAAACGGTTACAGGGCGCGCGGCACATGGGAAGAGATCTTCGGCAAAGGGCCCTTGACCGATGAGATCTTCATGGCGTGGCACTTCGCCCGTTACACGAACCGCGTAGCGGAACGAGGCAAGGCTGAATACCCGCTGCCGATGTTCGTCAACGCCGCGCTCATCCGCCCGGGCTACGTGCCCGGTCAATATCCGAGCGGCGGACCGTTGCCGCACTTGATGGACATCTGGCGCGCGGGCGCGCCGCAGATAGACTTTCTCGCGCCCGACATCTACTTCCCGAATTTCACCGAGTGGGTGCGACGTTACCATCGTGCGGGCAATCCGCTCTTCATCCCCGAGATCGGCCTCGGTCAGCTCAACGCGGTCCAGGCGCTTTATGCCTTCGCTCAACATGACGCGATCGGTTTCAGCCCATTTGGCATCGAATCGGCGGATGAGGCGACAGGAGAGGCGCTTGCCGCCGGTTACGATCTTCTGAGGCAGCTTGCGCCGCTCATCCTCGCGCATCAGGGGAAGGGGACGATGGTCGGCCTGTTGCCGGAAAATCTCGAACTGCAACGCCAACCGCAACAGATCAGCTTAGGCGGTTACAGGTTAAACGTCACTTATGAACGCCCATCGGCGGAGCGCGCGCCGCTTTCGGGCGGATTGGCGATCGCCATCGGGCAAGATGAGTTCCTGTTTGCCGGAACTGGGGTGACGGTCACGTTTGAAGCCGATTCGCCTGGTGACCCGCAGGTCGGCATTCTCTCTGTGGAAGAAGGGAAGTATGTGAACGGAGCGTGGGTGGCGGGGCGTCGTTTGAATGGCGATCAGACGCATCAGGGGCGTCACCTGCGACTTGAGCCGGGCCGGTTCAGCATCCAACGCATCAAGCTCTATCGTTACCGTTGAGATCGTTTCGAACGAGCGGATCGTCAATGGGGATCGGAAGAGGCTTGAGGGCTAGCGGCCATCGCATCCGCGCCATCGACGCTCGCATTCGCTGGTCCAGCCGTCGAATATGAAGTGGAGGGCAAAATCAGAAGTGAATCAACGGCGCAAGGCGATCATTCCGGTCTTGAGTTTCGTCATCGCCTCTTTCATGAGCGCAGGCGTTATGGCTGAGGATGGCTATCGTCTGTGGTTGCGTTACGATTCGCTTCCCAAACAAACAGTCGAACGCTATCGGCCTCATGTGGCGAGTTTGGTGGTTCAAGGAAGATCGCCCACTTTGGCGGCCATTCGAGAAGAGTTGGTGGCCGGGCTTTCCGGCTTGCTTGGGACGAAGGTTGCGGTCGCTGCCGATCTCGATCGCGACGGCGCCATCATCGTCGGGACGCCGCGAAGCTCGCCGCTGATCGCTCGATTGAGATTGGACCATCTGTTGCGCGCGCTCGGACCCGAAGGGTACATCATCCGTTCCGTCAGGTTGGACGGGCGGAGGGCGATCGCGATCGCGTCTGATGGTGAGGTAGGCGCGCTCTACGGCGCATTCCATCTCTTGCGTTTGATGCAGACCGTGCAACCGCTCGATGATCTTGACATCGTCGAGCGCCCGCGCCTTCGTCTGCGCATACTCAATCACTGGGACAATTTGGATGGCAGCATCGAGCGCGGTTACGCGGGACGATCGCTCTGGAATTGGAGCGAACTTCCCGCGCGAGTGGACCAGCGATTGCGCGATTACGCGCGCGCTTGCGCGTCGGTCGGGATCAACGGTTCGGTGTTGAACAACGTCAATGCCGACGCGCGCATTCTGAGCGCCGAATATCTGCGCAAGGTCGCGGCGATCGCCGACGCCTTTCGCCCTTACGGCGTGCGCGTTTACCTTTCGATTCGCTTTTCGGCGCCGATGGAGCTCGGTGGATTGCCGACCGCCGATCCGCTCGACCCGACGGTCGCCGCGTGGTGGCGGCAGAAAGCGGACGAGATTTACAGCCTGATTCCGGATTTCGGCGGCTTTCTGGTCAAAGCCGATAGCGAGGGGCAGCCGGGGCCGCGCACCTACCGGCGCACGCACGCCGACGGGGCCAACATGCTCGCCGCGGCGCTCGCGCCGCATGGCGGAGTTGTGATGTGGCGCGCTTTCGTCTATGACCCGAAGCCCGGTTATGATCGCGCCGCTGCCGCCTATGACTCGCTCAAACCTTTCGATGGGAAGTTCGCGCCGAACGTCTTGCTGCAAGTCAAGAACGGGCCCATCGATTTTCAACCGCGCGAGCCTTTCCATCCGCTCTTCGGCGCGATGCCGAAGACGCAGTTGATGCCGGAACTGCAGATCACGCAGGAGTACTTGGGTTTTTCCAATCATCTCGTCTTCCTCGCCATGATGTGGCGCGAGTTTCTGGACTCGGACACTTACGCTGAAGGGCCGGGTTCGACCGTCGCGAAAGTGATAGACGGCAGCCTCTACGGGCAGCGTTTGACGGGGATGGCCGGGGTGGCGAACACGGGATCGGATAGGAACTGGACCGGTCATCATTTCGCGCAGGCGAACTGGTACGCTTTCGGGCGACTCGCTTGGGACCCAAATCTTGCGCCGCGTCGGATCGCCGAAGAGTGGGTGCGGATGACCTTCACGCGCGATCCCGCGACCGCCGAGCGGATCGTGCGGATGATGCTCGAATCATACGAGGCTTTGGTCGATTACATGACTCCGTTGGGGCTGCATCACATCATGTGGCCGGGCCACCATTACGGACCAGCTCCGTGGTGGGACAAGGCGGAGCGGCCCGACTGGAACTCGGTCTACTACCATCGCGCCGATGCGCGCGGCCTCGGATTTGATCGAACGGCGACGGGGAGCGATGCCGTAAGCTGCTACAACCCGCCGATCCGCGACCTCTTCGCCAATATCGCGACGTGTCCGGAGAAGTTCCTCCTCTGGTTTCATCACGTGCCATGGGATTATCGCTTGCTTTCAGGCCGGACTTTGTGGGATGAACTGGCGCTTCGCTATCAACGCGGAGTCGATTGGGTGCGCGCGGCGCGCAAAGAGTGGGACGCGCTCGCTGACAGGATCGACGCGGAACGGCACGCGGAAGTGGCCCGGAAGTTGGCGATTCAAGAGCGCGATGCCGTCTGGTGGCGCGACGCCGTCCTGCTCTATTTCCAGACCTTCGCGAAACGTCCGCTTCCGCCGGGCGTGGAACGACCGGCGCACACGCTCGATTTTTATATGACCACGAGTTTGAAATGGTAGAGGGTGAAGTCGGATCTGGTTGGATGATGATGGAAGCTGATATGCTGTGGGGCTTCTTCTGATTTCAGATGCTTGGGGAAAGAGATGAAGATCGCAGATCTACGAACGACGACCGTCAGTGTTCCGCTCGAAGCGCCGCTTCGTCATGCCAACGGTTGCCATTGGGGGCGATTCGTTCGCACGCTCGTCGAGATCGAAACGGATGATGGTTTGATCGGTCTTGGCGAGATGGGCGGTGGCGGCGAATCTGCCGAAGCCGTCTTCCGCGCCATCCGCGAGCAGCTTCTGGGTCATGATCCGAGCCGGCTGGAAGAGTTGCGTTTCTTGCTCGCCAATCCGACCGCCTCGCTCTACAACAACCGGACGCAAGTTCTGGCCGCCATCGAGTTCGCCTGTTTGGACATCCTCGGGCAGCGGTGGGGCGTGCCCGTGAGCGAGATTCTGGGCGGGCGCGTGCGCGAGCGCGTCGAGTTCGCTTCCTACCTCTTCTTCCGTTACGCGAATCCGCGAACGGGTGCGGGCGAGGTGCGCACCGTCGAACAGTTGATCGAGCATGCGCGAGCTTTACGCGAACGATACGGTTTTCGCGCGCATAAGTTGAAGGGCGGGGTCTTCCCGCCTGAGTACGAACTGGCGTGCTATCGCGCGTTGGGCGAGGAATTCGGTGAGGATAGCTTCAGGTTCGATCCGAACGCTGTGTGGAGTGTGGGCGAGGCCATCTGGTTCGGGCGCGAGATCGCTGGGATGAAGAACGATTACTTGGAAGATCCGGTTTACGGGCTGGAGGGGATGCGACAGGTGCGCGAGCGCGTTCCGCAGTTGCTGGCGACGAATACGGTGGTGGTCAACTTCGAGCAGTTGGCGGCCAACGTGTTGCGGCGCGGGGTGGATGTGATCTTGTTGGACACGACCTTTTGGGGCGGGATGAGGCCGTGCGTGAAGGCTGCCGGGGTCTGCGAGACGTTCCAGCTAGGGATCGGCGTGCACTCGTCCGGAGAGTTGGGAGTGCAGCTTGCGACGATGCTGCACGTCGGGGCGGTGCTGCCCAACCTGCGGTATGCGGCCGATGCGCACTATCACCATCTGGCGGATGACGTGATCGAAGGCGGGAAGATGCGCTACGAAGACGGAGCGATCAAGGTGCCGGATGGACCGGGCTTAGGTGTGAAACTGGATCGTGAGAAAGTGGCGCAGTATGCGGAGGAGTACCGGCGGTTGGGTGGATACCCGTATGACAAGGATCCGTTGCGTCCTGGGTGGGTGGCGTTGATCCCAAACGAGCGCTGGGCCGATCCGGCTGATGCGCGACAGCCGCGGATCCCGTATTGAAAGATTTTGCGCTCTCGCCCGGAGATTGAAGCGAGGATGAGAGCGCCTTTTCGAAGTTTCATGGTTCGCACCAGATGCACTCTGAGGAAGGGATGGTTGGCATGATGGATTCCGGTTCGCGCGCTTCCTTTACTGAGAAGTTGGAACCGCTCTTGACGGATGAGGTCGAACTGCGGCGGCATGTCGAGAAAGCGGTCGAAGAGACGCAGGTCATCGACATGCACACGCACCTGTTCTCCATCGAGTTTGGGAAGATGGCCCTGTTCGGCATAGACGACCTGCTCACCTATCACTATCTGATCGCCGAGATGTTTCGCTCAGTCGAGCTGAAGCCGGAACGTTTCTGGCGGATGAGCAAACGCGAGCAGGCCGATCTCATCTGGCGGACGCTCTTTGTCGAAAACAGCCCGCTCTCTGAGGCGGCGCGGGGGATCGTCACGATCCTCAAAGCTTTCGGACTCAGCACGAACGCCGCCACTCTCGACGAAGCGAGGGAATTCTTCGCGACACAGGATGTGGCGAAGCATTTCGATCGGGTCTTCGAGATGGCGCGCGTCAAAGCGGTCGTGATGACCAATGATCCGCTCGATGCGCGCGAAGCTCACGTCTGGGAGAACGGCGTGCGCATCGATGCGCGCTTTCATGCGGCGCTTCGTCTGGACCGCGTGCTCAATGATTGGACGAACGCGGTGCCGAAGCTCGCCGAGCGCGGATATGCCGTCGAAACGGCGATCGATGCGAAGACGGTCGCCGAAGTGCGCCGTTTCCTCGATGATTGGATCACACGCATGAGGCCGCTCTACATGGCCGTCTCGTTGCCGGATGATTTCCGTTTTCCGAGCGATGATGTGCGCGACAGACTGCTTCGCGAAGCGGTGTTGCCGACCGCTCGCGCCGCGGGGCTCCCGCTCAGCTTGATGATCGGCGTGCGGCGCGGCGTGAATCCCGCCTTGCGGATCGCGGGCGACGGGGTGGGGCGAGCCGATGTCAAGGCGGTCGAGCGGATGTGCGCGGAGAATCCGGATGTGCGTTTCTTCGTCACCTTCCTGTCGCGCGAAAATCAACACGAACTGTGCGTGGCGGCGCGCAAGTTCAGCAACTTGATGCCTTTCGGTTGCTGGTGGTTTCTCAATAACCCTTCGATCGTCGCGGAGATCACCCGCGAGCGGATCGAACTGCTGGGGACGAGTTTCATCGCGCAACATTCGGATGCGCGCATACTCGAACAGTTGATCTACAAATGGAAACACTCGCGCCGCGTCATCGCCGATGCGTTGGTTGAAGCCTACACGCGGTTGCTCGCCAGCGGTCGCGCCGTCACGGCGCGGGAGATCGAACGCGATGTCGCGCGGCTGTTCTCCGAAAACTTTCGCCGGTGGGTCGCGATCGAAGGCGCGCCATAAGCTTGACTTGAAGGATCTTTTCTGGCCGATCGAAGAGGGAAAGGAGCGAGAGGGCGAAAGATGTTGCCTTATAAGAATCCAGAGCTTTCGGCAAAGGAGCGGACGCGCGATCTGCTCGCGCGCATGACTTTGGAAGAGAAGGCGGCACAGATGATCTGCGTCTGGCGGCAGAAGTCCGAAACGCTCGTTGACGAAAAAGGCGAGTTCGATCCACAGCGAGCCGCCGCGGCCTTCAAGGATGGTCATGGTTTGGGACAGGTCGGGCGACCGAGCGATGCCGGAGGCGGGCGCGATGCGCGCGGGATGGCGGAGCTGACCAATGCCATTCAGAAGTTCTTCATCGAGAAGAGCCGGTTGGGCATCCCCGTGATCTTTCACGAGGAGTGTCTGCATGGGCACGCGGCGCGCGACGCGACCAGCTTCCCGCAACCGATCGCGCTCGCTTCGACTTTCAACACGGAATTGGTCGAAGAGGTCTACGCGACGACGGCGGAAGAAGCGCGCGTGCGCGGCGCGCATCAAGCGCTCACGCCGGTCGTCGATGTCGCACGCGATCCGCGCTGGGGGCGCGTCGAAGAGACTTTCGGCGAGGATCCGCACTTGGTCGCGCAGATGGGCATTGCGGCGGTGCGCGGTTTTCAGGGCGACGCGCGTTTTCGCGATCGAAAGCATCTGATCGCCACGCTCAAACATTTCGCCGCGCACGGGCAGCCGGAATCGGGCATGAACTGCGCGCCGGCGAACGTCTCGTTGCGCGTGTTGCGCGAAACGTTCCTTCACCCCTTCAAAGAGGCGATTCAAAAAGCGGGCGCGATCAGCGTGATGGCTTCCTACAATGAGATAGACGGCGTGCCCTCTCATGCCAACCGGTGGTTGTTGCGCGATGTGTTGCGCGGCGAATGGGGCTTCGGCGGGTTTGTCGTCTCGGACTACTACGCCATCTGGGAGTTGCATTATCGCCCTGAAACGCACGGCCATTTCATCGCCGCTGATAAGCGCGAAGCCTGTCGTTTGGCCGTGCGCGCTGGCGTCAACATCGAGCTTCCCGAGCCGGATTGCTATCTCCATTTGGTCGAACTGGTTCGCGAGGGCCGCTTGCGCGAAGAGGAATTGGACGAACTTGTCGCGCCGATGCTCCTGTGGAAGTTCAAACTGGGCCTATTCGATGATCCTTATGTCGATCCGGACGAGGCCGAGCGGATCGTCGGCTCGGAGCGCAACCGCTCGTTGGCGCTGCGCGCGGCGCGCGAAGCGGTCACGTTGTTGAAGAACGATGAGCAACTTCTGCCGCTCGATCTCGCGCGATTCAAAAGGATCGCCGTCATCGGACCGAACGCGCATCGAGTCCTGCTTGGCGGTTACAGCGGCGTGCCGAAAAGTTATGTTACGGTCTTGGATGGGATCAAGGAGCGGGTGCGGCATCGCGCCGAGGTGCTCTATGCTGAGGGCTGCGGCCTTACGATCGGCGGCTCGTGGGACCAGGACGAGGTCGTGTTGAGCGATCCGGAGGAGGACCGAAAACTCATCGCCGAGGCGGTCCGGGTCGCCGAACGGGCTGACGTCGTCATCCTGTGCATCGGCGAGAACGAGCAGCTTTCGCGCGAGGCCTGGTCGCTTGCGCACATGGGCGATCGGGCCAGTCTCGATCTCGTCGGTCGGCAAGAGGAGCTGTTTCAAGCTCTGGTCGCCACAGGCAAGCCGATCGTCGTTCTCCTTTTCAACGGTCGTCCGCTCTCGATCAACAGCGTGAGCCGAGACGCGGCGGCGATCCTCGAATGCTGGTATCTCGGCCAGGAGACGGGGAGGGCCGTCGCCGAAGTGCTCTTCGGCGATTTCAACCCATGCGGGAAGCTGCCCATCACGATCCCGCGTTCAGCCGGGCATTTGCCAGTCTTCTACAACCATAAACCGTCGGCGCGCCGCGGCTACCTTTTCGATGACGCCTCGCCGCTCTACGCCTTCGGTTACGGTCTGAGTTATACGAACTTCTCGATCGAGAATGTGCGACTCGAACGCGAACGGATCGGGCGCGACGAGGCGACGCGCGTCTTTGCCGACATAGTTAACGAGGGGACGCGCGCCGGGGCCGAGGTGGTCCAGCTCTATGTGCGCGATCTCATAAGCTCTGTGACGCGCCCCGTTAAAGAACTGAAGGGTTTCCGAAAGGTCTTTCTGAATCCGGGCGAAAAGCGCACCATCGCGCTCGAGATCACGCCTGAAGCGCTCGCTTTCTACGACATCGAGATGAACTACACGGTTGAGCCGGGAGAGTTCGAGATCATGATCGGCCGTTCATCGCGCGATGTCGATCTGCGGAGAGTGACGTTGCAGGTGATCTAGCGCGAGCAAGCGGCTCACGAACGAAAGAGGAGTGCCATGGCTGATCGCATCCATCGACTTCCGGTCAAAGAGAAGCTCGGTTACGCGCTCGGCGACGTCGCGACCAACTTCTTCTTCCAATCGATGATCCTCTACCAAACCCGTTTCTACACGGACACGGCGGGGCTTTCGGCGGCAGCCGTCGGGTCGATGTTTCTCGTGCTCAGGTTGGCGGACGCCTTCTTCGATCCGGTCATCGGCGCGTTAGCTGACCGGACCGAGACGCGCTGGGGCAAGTTCCGCCCATGGATTCTGTTCACCGCCATCCCGTTCGGCGTCATCTTCTGGCTCGTCTATGTGGTGCCGGACTTCGGGCCGACCGGAAAGCTCATCTACGCCTACGTCACATACACGCTGGTGATGATCCTCTATTCGGCGAGCAACACGCCCTATTCGGCGCTCATGGGCGTGATGACTCCGGATGCGAGCGAGCGGAGCAGCATCGCCAGCTATCGCTTCGTCGGCGCGCTCGTGGGGCAGTTCATCATCCAAGCGTTGCCGTTACCGCTCGTCGTTAAATTCGGCGGTTCCGTCAATTCCGCTAGAGGCTGGGCCATCACGATGGCGATCTTCGGCGCGGCGATCGTCGTCTTGAACCTGATCGCCTTCGTCAGCACGCGCGAGCGCGTCGCTCCGCCGCCCGAGCAGAAGCCTTCGTTGCGAGAGGATTTGCGGAACGTTTTCACCTGCGGCCCTTGGGTCGTGATGTTCGTCCTCACGTTGCTCGTCTTTACGATGCTCGTCGTGCGCGGCAGTTCGACGAACTACTTCTTCGCTTACTATCTCGACCAGCAGCAGCTTCGCGCCTTCCTCGACAGGTTGGGCTTGGCGGCGGCCAATGGCGCGGCGACGTGGTGGGAAATGGTCTTAGATTCGCTTGGCCTGCTGGTTAAAGCAGATGGCTCGAATGCCGCCGCCGTCGGGCTGAGCCTGTTCTTCGTGCTGGGCAGCCTCGTACAGATCGTCGGGATCATCCTCTCTAAACCGCTCGCCGACCGTTTCGGCAAGAAAGAGGTCTTCATCGCGGGCGTAGCGGTTACAGCCGTGGCTACGGCCTTGATCTTCTCCGCTGGTCCAACCTCCATCGGCTATGTTTTCGCGTTGGGCATCCTCTGGGCCATCGGCTGGGGACCGACCGTGCCGCTGCTGTGGGTGATGATCGCCGACGTGGCCGATTACTCGGAGTGGAAGACTGCGCGCCGGGCCACAGGTTTCATGTACGCCGGGATCCTGTTTGCGTTAAAGGCGGGTTTGAGTTTGGGCGGCGCATTGAGCGCCTGGGTGCTCGAAGCCTACGGCTACGTTCCCAACGTGGCGCAGACCGAACGCGCGCTTCTCGGGATCCGTCTCGGAGCGAGCATCTATCCGGCCGTCGCGCTCGCCTTCGTCCTCATCTGTCTCGTGATCTATCCGATCGGCAAGCGGCTCAACCTGCGCATTCAAAACGAACTCGAAGAGCGGCGCAAGGGGTACGCGCCGCAAACAGTGCCTTCGACGATGAAGTGAGAGGGGCGAACATGATGAGATCAACGATGATCGCGCTCACGCAACGCTCAGCAGTCAAGCGCGCTCTATCAAGAGCGACGAAGCTTTTGATGGTCATCCTGCTGGCGACGGCGGGCTTCGGCCAAGAACCGGCGCTCAAAGATGCATACAAAGATGCTTTTCTCATCGGCGCATCCATCAATCGGGCGCAAATCTACGAACGCGACGCACGCGCGGTGGGCATCATTCGGCGCCACTTCAACGCTGTTACGGCGGAGAACGTCTTGAAGTGGGAACTGGTCCATCCGGCGCCCGATCGTTACGATTTCGCGGCGGCGGATCGCTTTGTCGCTTTCGGCGAAAAGTACGGTATGACGATCATCGGCCACACGCTCATCTGGCACAATCAGACGCCGCGCTGGGTCTTCGAGGATGAGCGGGGGCGGCCCGTAAGCCGCGAGGTTCTGCTTGAGCGCATGCGCGACCACATTCACACGGTCGTCGGGCGTTATAAGGGTCGGATCCGTGGTTGGGATGTCGTCAACGAAGCGTTAAATGAAGATGGCACGCTTCGGCAGTCGCCCTGGCTGAAGATCATCGGCGAGGATTACATCGCGAAAGCGTTCGAGTTCGCGCACGAAGCCGATCCGGGAGCGGAACTCTACTACAACGATTACTCTCTGGAGAACGAGGCCAAACGGCGCGGCGCGATCGAACTCATCCGTAAACTGAAGTCTCAAGGCGTGCCGATTACGGCCATCGGGCTACAGGAGCATAACCGGCTCGATTGGCCGAGCATCGCGCAGGTCGATGAGACGATCGCCGCTTTTGCCAAACTCGGCTTGAAGGTGAACGTCACCGAACTTGACGTGAGCGTGTTGCCGTGGGTGGAGCCGGGATCGGACGAGGCGAAGCGCGCCGCTTCCGATCCGCGGCTTAACCCGTATACCAAGGGCTTGCCAGATGAGGTTCAGCAGAGACTGGCGCGACGGTACGCGGAACTGTTCAAGATCTATCTTAAACATCGCGATGTGATCGATCGCGTCTCGTTCTGGAACGTGACGGACGCCGATTCTTGGTTGAATGATTTTCCGGCGCGCGGGCGGACCGATTACCCGTTGCTCTTCGATCGCGCGGGGCGTCCGAAACCGGCCTTCTACGCCGTCATCTCCGTCGGCATGAACCGATCGGCGGTCGGAAGCCGACGCGCCGCAAGGGGTGATGAGTCGAATCGAAGGACGGTTCGGAAGACGGATCTCAAAGCGCGCTGAGTCGAGCCGAGAAGAGGTTCGGAAGGTCAAGTTCGCTGCGAGGAGAGCTTATGAAGCATCAACGTCCAATCGCGTTTGCGCTCTGCTTGGCGCTCTTTTGGTCATCGGTCGCCGCGGCGGGCCAGACGCCTCTTCCGCCGTACAAGGATCCATCGCTTCCCGTTGAAAAGCGCGTCGAAGATCTCGTCGCGCGCATGACCCTTGAGGAGAAAGTCTCGCAGATGGTCAACGCCGCCGCTCCTATCGAGCGGCTCGGGATACCGGCCTACGATTGGTGGAACGAAGCTTTGCACGGGGTGGCGCGCGCCGGATACGCGACCGTCTTCCCGCAGGCCATCGGATTGGCGGCGACGTGGAACGATGATTTGATCCATCGCGTGGCGGACGTCATCGCGACCGAAGCGCGCGCCAAACATCACGAGTTCGTGCGGCGCGGCGAGCGCGGGCGCTATCAAGGGCTAACCTTCTGGTCGCCGAACATCAACATCTTCCGCGATCCGCGCTGGGGGAGAGGTCAGGAGACCTACGGAGAAGATCCATATTTGACGGGACGTTTGGCCGTCGCTTTCATTCGCGGATTGCAAGGCGATGATCCGCGCTACTTCAAAGTGGTTGCGACCGCTAAGCACTACGCTGTGCATAGCGGGCCGGAACCGGAGCGCCACAGCTTCAACGCCATGGCGAGCGAACGTGACTTGCGCGAAACATACCTGCCGGCCTTTCGCGCCAGCGTCGTCGAAGGCAAAGTCGCCGGCGTGATGTGCGCTTACAACCGGACGAACGGCGAGCCGTGCTGCGCCAACCGGCGGTTGCTCACCGACATCTTGCGCGGCGAATGGGGCTTTACGGGACACGTCGTGTCGGATTGCGGCGCGATCGAAGATATCTACCGACGCCACCGCTTTGCGCGCTCCGAGGCCGAAGCCGCGGCGCTTGCGGTCAAAGCCGGCACCGATCTGAGCTGCGGCAACGAATATAAGTCGCTGGTCCAGGCGGTCAGGGAAGGGTTGATCAGTGAGCAGGAGATAGATGCGGCCCTCAAACGTCTATTGACGATCCGTTTCCGGCTCGGCATGTTCGATCCGCCGGAGATGGTGCCATACGCGCGCATCCCGTTTTCGGAGAACGATTCTCCCGCGCACCGGCAGTTAGCGCTCGAAGCGGCGCGACAATCGATCGTGCTGTTAAAGAACGAAGCCGGCGCGCTTCCGCTGCGCAAAGATCTTCGGACGATCGCCGTCATCGGACCCAACGCGGACGCGCCTGAAGTTCTCCTCGGCAACTACAACGGACAGCCATCGAAATCGGTGACGCCGCTTGCTGGGATCCGCGCCAAGGTCTCGCCGCGGACGAGAGTCATCTATGAGTTGGGTTCGACTCTAACCGGCGAGCCGGTCGCCCCTGTACCCGCTTCAGCCTTGCCCGGCGGATTGAAAGCGGAATACTTCAACAACAAGGATCTGCAAGGTCAACCCGCGCTCGTGCGCACCGACGAGCAGGTCAACTTCAATTGGGATCGCGGACGGCCCGCGCCGCAAGTGAACGACGATGGTTTCTCCGTGCGCTGGACCGGACGATTCGTTCCGCCGGAATCTGGGCCATACCGAATCGGCGCCATCGCCGACGACGGCGTGCGCGTTTATCTCGACGGGAAGCTCCTCATAGATGAGTGGACGCCAAGTCCGAACAACCAACCGCGCACCCTCCTGAAGGACGTGCAGCTCGAAGCTGGGCGCGCTTACGACGTGCGCATCGAATATTTCGACCAAACGCGCGCGGCTGTGGCCCGGTTCGTCTGGTCCTTCCCGCGTTTCAAAGAGCGATTGATCGAAGATGCTGTGCGCGCGGCTCGACAGGCGGACGCCGTCATCCTCGTGCTGGGCATTTCGCCGACGCTCGAAGGCGAAGAGATGCAGGTCAACGTCGAGGGCTTTCGCGGCGGCGACCGGACCGATATCGCTTTGCCGCGAGCGCAGGAGGACCTGTTGCGGGCGGTGCAAGCGGTCGGAAAGCCGACGATCGTCGTCCTTCTGAGCGGCAGCGCGCTGGCTGTGAACTGGGCCAGCGAACACAGCCAAGCGATCCTCGAGGCGTGGTATCCGGGCGAAGAAGGCGGGACGGCCATCGCCGATGTGCTCTTCGGCGACTACAATCCGGCTGGGCGGCTTCCGGTCACCTTCTATAAATCGGTGGGCCAGCTGCCGCCGTTTGAAGATTACCGAATGGAGGGGCGCACCTATCGCTATTTCCGCGGCGAACCGCTCTACCCATTCGGCTTCGGTCTGAGTTACGCGCGATTTCGGTACAGCAACTTGCGTTTGAGCGCGGAGAAGATACGCGCGGGCGAATCGCTTACGGTAAGCGTCGATGTCGAGAACGTAGGCCAGCGCGCGGGCGATGAAGTGGTCCAGTTGTACATCACCGATCTCGAAGCGACCGTGCCCGTTCCCATCCGCTCGCTCGCCGGTTTCAAACGGATCTCGCTGGCGCCCGGCGAGCGGCGCACCGTGCAGTTTACGCTCGCGCCGCGCCAGATGTCGCTCATCGATGACCGAGGGAGGCGCATCATCGAGCCCGGCGCATTTCTCATCAGCGTCGGAGGCAAACAACCGGGATTCACCGGGCGCGCCGATGCCGCGACGACCGGCGTCGTCACCGGACGTTTCACCGTCTTCGGGGAGAAGCTAGAGCTTCCGGAGAAGTGAGCGTCAAGCCATCGGCTCTCTCGCACGAGAAGCGAGAGCCCGCTCCCTTCGGCTCGGAGGGGGAAAGATGCGGCGGGAATGGCCCGATCTTCTGGCAGAACGGTGTTTGAAGACGAGAGGTTTAGGATCCCCCGGCGCTCTATCGCGGCAGCAATAGACAGTATCGCGAGTTTGAAGGCGAGAGGCTTTAAGATCTCCAACCTCGGCGCTTGGATAATTAGTTCGAGGCTCGAATGAATTCGGGGTCCGGCATCATCGAATTCGAAGTATCGATTGGGGAAGGAGGTTTGTATGCAAAGCAGGAGGCGCCGATTCTCAGTTGAAGGCACGCGGAAGGTTGGGGTTCTTCTCCCGATCGTCGTTTGGATCTGTTCGCTCGCTTTGTTCCCGTTTAGGGAGGGCGAGGCCCAATCGAACATCATCGCGCAGAGCGATTTCGAAGATGGCACGTTGCAAGGATGGATCCCACGTGGCAGCGGCGTCGTTTTGACGAACACGACCGAGGCGGCGCATGGTGGGGCGCGCAGTCTCAAGACGACGGGGCGGTCGGCCACTTGGCACGGGCCGAGTCTGGATTTAACCGGCAAACTCCTGAAGGGAGCAACTTATCAGATCACGGCTGCGGTGCGACTCGTGTCGGGGCAACCGGCCAGCACTTTGAAGATCACCATGCAACGCTCTCCGGTCGGCGATACGACCAAGTTCGATCAGATCGCTTCGAGCGCGACGGGGGGCGTGACCGATTCCGCTTGGGTGACGCTGCAAGGGCAGTACAGTTTCGCCACCGATGTCACGGGCTTGTTGCTTTATGTTGAAAGTCCGGACAATGCGACGGTCCAATTTTACTTGGACGATGTGAGCGTTGTGATGGTCGCGCCGCCTCCGGGTGGACCGCGTGACGACTCGGGAGTCCGCGGCGGGTTCGAGACCGGGACGGCTGAAGGATGGATGCCGCGCGGGAGCGTCACTTTGACCGTGACCACCGCCGATCAACACAGCGGCAGCTATAGCCTTCTGACTTCTAATCGCACGGCGGCGTGGCAAGGGCCGCGATTGAATGTGACGAGCAAGATGTACAACGGATCGCGTTATCGCATCTCCGTTTGGGTCAAGCTCGCCCCCGGCTCGCCGCCGACCAACATGCGCGTAAGCCTCGAACGGACGCTTGCTGGGACGACGACCTTCCATACGGTCGTGCCGAACACGCAGGTGACTGCGGATCAATGGAAGCAACTCTCGGCCACTTACGATTACACATTCAACCACGATTCGCTCTATCTCTATGTTGAGTCGGCGAGCGGGACGCCATCGTTTTACATAGACGATTACGATGTCAGTTACGTTCCGCCGCCGGAGCCGGAACTGAACATCCCGTCGGTTTATCAAACCTTGTCCGATTACTTTCCGGTCGGCGCGGCGATCTGGCAGGGCAACATCACCGGACCGCACAGCGTGCTGTTGACAAAACATTTCAATAGCATCACGGCGGAAAACGACATGAAGTGGGACGCGCTCGAGCCGACGGAAGGGAATTTCAATTTCGCTACCGCCGATGCGCTTGTCAACTTCGCCATGGCGAACAACATGCTAGTTCGCGGTCACACGTTAGTTTGGCACAACCAGAACCCATCATGGTTGTTCAAGGATGCCAATGGCAACGATATGCAACCGACGCCGGAGAACAAGGCCTTGTTGCTTCAGCGTCTGGAAAACCACATTCGCGCCGTCGTCGGCCATTTCCGCGGCAAAGTCTACGCTTGGGATGTGGTCAACGAGGTGATCGATCCGAGTCAACCGGACGGCTTCAGGCGCAGCAAGTGGTACGAAATTACGGGCCCCGATTATATCGAGCGCGCTTTCCGCGTTGCACACGAGGCGGATCCCAATGCCAAACTTTACATCAACGATTACAACACGACGGATCCGGTCAAGCGCGCGTTCCTTTACAATCTCGTGCGCGATCTGAAGCAGCGCGGCGTACCGATCGATGGCGTCGGCCATCAGATGCATAGCAACATCGCTTGGCCATCGACCGCCGATGTCATCGCGACGATCAACCTGTTCGCCGGATTGGGGTTGGACAACCAGATCACCGAGCTCGATGTCAGCGTCTATACGGACTCGACGACCAGCTATGCGAGTCCGCCGCAGGATGTTCTGATCAAGCAAGGTTATCAATATCGCGATCTGTTTCGCGCCTTCCGTTATCTCAAGGATGAGATCAGTTCGGTCACGCTGTGGGGCTTGGCCGACGATCATACGTGGTTGAGCACGCCGACGCGGCTCAATTGGCCGCTTCTGTTCAACGAGCAGTTGAAGGCGAAACCGGCCTATTGGGGAGTAGTCGATCCGTCGCAACTTCCCGGTAGCGGTTCGATGGCTTCGACCACCGGCGCATACTTCATCGGGCCGGGGGGAAGGCGTGCGATGGCTGCTTTCTCTTTGAGCAACAACGGACCGGCGGGGACGTTCGCCTTCAACTACCGCGACGATCTTTCCGTGGTTCAGTTCAAGAGCACGGATGTGATCAGTTACGCCATCTCGCCTTATGCGCAGGGGGCGATCTCCGGTTACCGCGTGACCTTCACCGTCGTCGGGGCGCTCAACAAACAACCGGGTTACATCTTGGTTGGATCGGCGATCGATGCGGGGCCGGTCGGCTCGCGGCGCGATGCGCTTTCGCTCGCGATCTATACGCCGACCGGCGATTTGATCTTCTCGAGCGGCGGCCCGATCGAAGGCGGCGACATCGCGATCAATCCGTGAGCTTAGTCAGCGAAGCGAGCCCTGTTCGATCCGGCTCGCTTCGCGGAATCATTCGCCATTTGCGTCTTCAGGATAAAACGCGGGATCGCCCTCAGAGGGCCAAAAGGAAACTTTTTCGAGTTTGAGAGCAGATGGATTGAGGAGGTTTGAGATGAGACGAGCGATCCTCTATTTCTTACTCGCAGGTTATCTCTTCTTCGGTCAACAGCGGGTTCGCGCCGACGCCGTCACCTACGGCATCACGCCTGTAAGCGGCGGGTATCTCTATTCGTTCACTTTGATCAACACGGGAAGCACCGGCGGCGATCTCTACGATCTGCTGCTACGCATTCCGACGCCGATCAGCAACATAGATGTTTCGACGATCGGCGCGCCGCCCTTTTGGGGCGATGCTTCGGGAGGGTTCCTCTCCTACGGTCCGATAGATCTAGCGACCTCTTTCATCGACTGGTCCGCTGAAATCGGCGCGGAGTTGCCCGTGGGAAGTTCGCTCGATGGCTTTTCGTTCCGCTCTTCGGCTCTGATCCAAGGGCCGATTCAATTCTCCTTAAACGGCGAGGAGTCTTTCGCTGATGCGACGGCGGTGCCCGAACCGGCGGGCGCGTTATTGCTGGCGATGGGAGCGATCGGCGCGATTGCCCTCAGGCGCAAGCGGCAAGATGCGGCATGAGGTCGAAAGCCGCTTGGAGCGCGCAGGGATGGGGACGAATTTCGCGGCGGGGCGGGAGCTCACACGGGCTTTTGCCTCGCTGCGTTTTAGCCGCTCGAAAGAAAATGGCGCTTTCAGGCCCACCTTCACGCGCTGCCGCTCGTCGGGGCTGGACAAGATCCCTTCCTTCGCTATGATTCAATAGGTTTCAGTTCAATCCACATCGCTCGGCGTTCGGTGGGCACCGGGCGGAACCGTTCAAAGAAAAAATGAGGAAAGGACTCTTGATACTGCTCGCCCTTCTGTTCATCGCGGCTCAGGCCAAAGCCCAGAGCGATCCGTTGATCGTTAACGTTGAAGGTCGCCGGACCATCAGCCTCGACGGGCGTTGGAAGGCGATCGTTGATCCTTACGGTATCGGCGAAGAGCAGAAGTATTTTCGCGACGCGCATCAACGCACGGCGAGCGATCTGATCGAATACAACTTCGACACTGCCGATTGGCTCGACGTGCCCGGGGATTGGAATTCGCAGCGCGAGCGGCTCTTCCTTTACGAAGGGGCTGTTTGGTACAGAAGGTTGTTCGACTACCAGCGCTCGGCTGGAAAGAGGCTCTTCGTCTACTTCGGCGCTGCTAATTACATCGCTGATGTCTACCTGAATGGAGAGAGGATCGGGCGGCACGAGGGGGGATTCACGCCCTTCAACTTCGAGATCACCGATCGCGTGCGCGATGGAAGCAACTCGCTGATTGTGAGGGTGGACAATCGCCGCCTGCGCGAAGGCGTGCCCACGCTCGTCACCGATTGGTGGAACTACGGAGGTTTGACGCGCTCCGTCGCGCTCGTCGAGGTTCCGGAGACCTTCATCCAAGACTATTTCATCCAACTGCAGAAGGGGACGCGCGATCGAATCGCCGGGTGGGTGAAGTTGAATGGGAAACGGCTGGTCCAGAGGGTCACCATCAGGATTCCAGAGTTGAACCTTTCGCAAGCGGTCAACACGGATGCGAACGGATATGCGGCGTTCAGTTTCCAAGCGAAGTTGGATCTATGGACGCCGGAGAATCCGAAACTCTACGACGTCCAGCTCGTCGCGGAGACGGATAGCGTCACGGATCAAATAGGTTTCCGTTCCATCGAGGTTCGCGGGACCGACATTCTGCTCAACGGGCGACCGGTCTTCCTGCGCGGCATCTGCCTTCATGAGGAGGCGCCGTTTCGCAGCGGACGCGCCTTCAGCCGCGAGGAGGCGCGAACGCTGCTCGGTTGGGCCAAAGAGTTGGGGTGCAATTTCGTCCGCCTGGCCCATTATCCGCACAATGAGCAGATGGTCAGGGAGGCGGACCGGATGGGGCTTCTCGTCTGGGCCGAGGTGCCGGTCTACTGGGGCATTCAGTGGGAGAGTCGGGAGACGCTCGCCAACGCTTTGAATCAGTTGACGGAAGAGATCACGCGCGACAAGAACCGCGCCGCCATCGCGATCTGGTCCGTCGCCAATGAAACGCCGCAGAGCGAAGCGCGCTTGCGGTTTCTCAGAAGCTTAATCGAACGCGCCAGAGAACTTGATCCGACGCGACTCGTCAGCGCGGCGATGTTGCCTCGCCGCCCCGCCGAAGACATCTACGTGATCGATGATCCGCTGGGCCAGTACGTGGATGTGCTCGGTTGCAACGAATACGTCGGATGGTACGACGGTTTGCCGGAGAAGGCCGATCGCGTCCAATGGCAGATCGCTTATCAAAAACCGCTGATCATCAGCGAATTCGGCGCGGGGGCCGTCTATGGGCTGCACGGCGACCGCTTGACGCGGTGGACCGAAGAGTATCAGGAAGAGGTCTATCGCCATCAGATAGGGATGTTGCGCCGGATACCCCTTTTGCGCGGCGTCTCCCCCTGGATCTTGATGGACTTCCGTTCGCCGCGCCGGCCATTGGTCGGCATTCAAGATTTCTATAATCGCAAAGGAGTGATCTCCAATCGCGGCGAGAAGAAAAGGGCCTTCTACGTCCTGCGGGAGTTCTATCGCGAATTGCAAGAGCGATCGGGCGCGAACGTCCGGTGAGCGCAGTTTGGAAGGAGGCGGGCGATGAGAGACAAGGTGCGTTGGGGCGTGCTGAGCACGGCGCGCATCGCCGTCAACAAAGTCATCCCAGCGATGCAGCGAGGCGAGTGGACCAGCGTCATCGCGATCGCTTCACGCGATGTCGAGAAGGCGCGGCGCGTTGCGCGATCGCTCGGGATCGCGCGCGCCTACGGCTCATACGAGGAGTTGCTAGAGGATAAAGAGATCGAAGCCATCTACAACCCTTTGCCGAACCATCTTCATGTTTCGTGGACGATCGAGGCGGCGAAGCGAGGCAAACATGTGCTGTGCGAAAAACCGATCGCCCTCAACCTGGAGCAGGCGCGACGGCTCCTCGAGGTGCGCGATCAAACGGGCGTCCTGATACAGGAAGCGTTCATGGTTCGCACGCATCCGCAGTGGTTGGCGGTCGTCGAACTGGTCAAATCTGGTCGCATTGGAGATCTACGCGCCATCACTGGATTCTTCAGTTACTTCAATCGCGACGCCGAAGACATCCGCAATCGGTTGGAGTTTGGCGGCGGCGCGCTCATGGATATCGGCTGTTATCCGATCACGCTCTCGCGTTTCGTCTTCGGTGAAGAGCCTCGCCGCGTGCTGGGCTTGATCGAACGCGACCCGGATTTCGGGACGGATCGGTTGACTTCGGCGATGCTCGATTTCCCTTCAGGGCAATCGAGCTTCACGTGCAGCACGCAGCTTGTGCCTTACCAGCGCATGCAGTTTTTCGGGACGCGCGGGCGCATTGAAGTTTTAATCCCTTTCAATGCGCCGCCCGATCAGCCGACGCGCATCATCATAGATGAAGGGAAAGACTTGTGGGGCACAGGCGCGGAGGTGCGCGAATTCCCCATCTGCGATCAATACGCGATTCAAGGCGATCTATTTTCGCGCGCCATCCGCGAAGGGCGACCGCAGCCGATCCCTTTGGAAGATGCGGTGAGGAACATGGCGGTGATCGATGCGATCTTCCGCTCCGCCGAAACTGAGAGGTGGGAGGTGCCGGAACGTCTGTGAGCCTCGTTCGAGGCGCACCAGAGGGGTTGGATCGAGCTTGCGCCTTTCGAGTCGGAGCGTATTATCCCGCGTGGCGCGTTCAGCGTGTGGGGCGTGAGGGTCGGAGGGCGATCCCCCGCGGCGGAGACGGTTTCTTCTTTGGCGGTCGATCCGATTAGAATCTTTCTCGTGCAGAGCGTCGAAGAGAGGATAGATTCGCTGACGAGCGACTTGCCCGATCCGGAAGGAGCGCGCCGATTCTATGAGCGCGCGGTAGCGGAACATGGGCAGACTGCGGGGCTTTTCAAACGCGATGCCGGACTGCTGGCCGATGCTTTGGCGCTAGCGGCTTGGAGCCCTTTTCTCGCTGCGACGCTGTTGCAGCATCCTGATTATCTGGTGTGGCTCGGGCGCGAACGCGCGAGCGCGCGCGTCAAGACCGCGGAAGAGATAAGCGAGGGGCTGGCGCGCTTCGCTTTCACGAACTCGCAACTGGATAGGCAGATTTTGCTTGCGCGTTTTCGCCGGCGCGAGCTTCTGCGCATCTACCTCCATGACATACGGCGCACGAGTACGATCGTCGAGATCACGGAGGAGCTTTCCAACCTTGCCGATTCGATCTTGCAATATGCGCTCGATCTGGCGCGTCAGGAGATGGACAATCTCTATGGCGTGCCCTTATGTGCGGACGCGCGCGGCAGGAAGGGGATCGCGAGTTTCGTGATCATCGCGATGGGCAAGTTGGGGTCGCGCGAGCTCAACTATGCTTCCGATATAGATTTGATGTTCCTCTATTCGGATGACGGCGAAACTTCCGGAACAGGAGCGCGCGGCGCGGCGACGAATCGAGAATACTTCAATCGTTTGGCCGAACGGATTGTGCAGCTTGTCGGGCGTCCGGTGGGTGAGGGAGCCGCGTACCGCGTCGATCTGCGTTTGCGGCCATATGGGCGCGATGGCGCGCTGAGCTGCTCATTGGCGGAAGCGATCAGATATTACCGTGAGAAAGCGCATCCGTGGGAGTTACAGGCTTTGATCCGCGCGCGCGCTGCGGCGGGCGATGCGTCATTGTATGCGCGGTTCGCCGAGGAGGTGCGCGCAAGCATCTATCGCTCGGATGAGACCGTTGAGCGCGCGCTCGAGCATGTGCGCACAGCGAAGCAGAAGATAGATCGCCATCATGCGAAAGAAGGGCGCGGTTATAACGTCAAGTTGGGGCGTGGAGGGATACGCGAGATCGAGTTCATCGCGCAAGCGCTTCAGCTCGCCTACGGCGGAGGCGATATCTGGCTACAAGCTCCGCACACGCTCATCGGTCTGGGACGTTTGGCGGATCGCGGGCTCATCACCGAACGCGAGCGCAGCGCCCTTTCGGCGGCATATGTCTTTCTGCGCATGCTTGAGCACCGTTTGCAGATGGAGCATGGTTTGCAGACGCACACCGTTCCTGAGGATGAGGGCCGTAGAGAATTGGTCGCCCGGCGCATGCATTTTGTCGGTCCGCGGGCGTTAGCGGAATTCGACGCCGCGCTTGCCGAGCACACGGCCAATGTTCATGCCGCCTTCGCGCGGATCTTCAACCTTCGCGAGGTTGATGCTGATCGCCTCGCGCCGCGCGGGGGTGATCTCGGCGCAGCCGGAGAACCGATCGGCCCCTCAGGCCCGGAAGCGAGATCCATCATCTCTTCAGCCTCGGCGTTTGCATCACGTTTCACGCGGCGGATTGGTCAAAAGGAGATCGTCGAATCGCTGCGCGAAGCGATCGCGCTCTCTCCCAATTCGCGGCGCGCGCTTTCAAACCTCGAACGCATCGCCGCCTCGCTCGCCAAATTTGAGGGAGAAGTCTGGCTCGACGAAAGATCGCTCGGTGAGCTAGTCCGTTTATGCGGCGTATCTGATCCGTTCAGCGAGATGATCGCCAGTAACCCATCGCTCATCGAAGCGCTCTCGGTCCCTCGCGAAAGGGTGCTCAGCCGCGAGCATCGCGCGTTGTTACATGAGGCGGTTTGTCGGGAAGGGAGCTTTGGCGGCGAGCTTGCCGCATTGCGGCGAACGTGGGCGCGTTTGATCGTTGAGATCGCATCGCGCGATGTGGCCGGTGAGCTATCGCTCGCCGAAGCGAACCGTTTGCAGACCTCTTTGGCTGAAGCGAGCCTCGATCTCGGCTGTTCAATCGCGCGCCGCGAGGCGACGCGCCGATATGGCGATCTCGATCGCTGGCCGCGCCTTGTCGTCTTCGGCCTCGGGAGATTGGGTAGCGGCGGAGTCGATTACGGATCGGATCTGGATATCGTGCTCGTTTACGATGGCGCCGACTCGTTCGCCAGCGCGCTGACGCCAGAAGAGGCGCATGGCCATTTGGCCGAGATACTTGTCGCCGCCATCTCGAGCATGACGCGGGATGGTTACCTCTATCGCGTCGATATGCGCCTGCGGCCTGATGGCAAGAACGGTCCGCTCGCGGTGAACGAACGGGCGTTCATCGACTATCTACGAGAGCGGGCATCGGTTTGGGAGTGGCTCGCGTATGTCAAATTGCGGGCCGTCGCCGCCGACCTCGAATTCGGTCGGGCGCTCGAGGAGAGGGCGCGGCGGGCGATCTATGAAGCGGCCAGAAAGCTCGACGATCAGCGCTTGCGCCAGCAAGCCCGCCACATACGCGAAAGGCTGGAGCGAGAGCGAACCGAACGATCGTCGCGTTCGCTCGACATAAAATTCGGTCGCGGCGGCATGCTCGACGTCTATTTCGCCGTGCGCTACCTGCAATTACGGGATGGGGTGCTTGATGAAGGCGATGAGCGTTCGACGCTGCATACGATCGAGCGGCTGCGAGCGGCGGGTTCGTTGGATGAAAGCGATTACCTCGCCTTGCGGGAGGGGTACAGCCTGCTTCGCCGACTGGACCACTATTTGCGGTTGATCGCCGGGCGTTCGACGCGCTTGCCGGTGGCCGGTCATCCGACGCTCGATGATCTCGCCCGTTGCTTACGATTCAGCTCGCCCGAAGAGCTATTGGCCGCGCTCGCCGAAAGCATGGCGCAGATTCGCGCCGCTTACGAGCGCATCATCGCGCCATGAGATGGCGCTTAAAGCAAGCTTTCGAGCCTTGCGGCAAGTTGACCGACAAGATCGCCCTTCGGATCGAGCCCGCCGATCGGCGCGCCGGCGATGTTGCCCCCTCGGTCTATGATGACGATGGCGGGAAGCTGGTCCACTCCGAGGCGGCGCGAAACCGCACCTTCGGGGTCGCGTAGAACGGGCACCGTCAGGCTATACCTGCGCGCGAAGTCCTTCAGTTGATCGTCGGAAGCGTAATTTTTCGACTTGGGCGATTCGGAATCGATGCTCACCCAAAAGACTTCAACCCCGCGGTTGCGATAGTCGTCCGCGAGTCGCTGCACGCCTTGAACCTGCGTGCGCGAAAGCGGCAACCACGAAGCCCCAAATGCGAGCACGACGACTTTGCCGCGCAGCTCGTTCGATGTGATCGTTCGCCCGTCGAGCGAGCGAAATGAGAACTCGACCGGCCCAGTCGCCATGGTTGCGACTGGGAAAACCGCGAGCGCGATAAGGAGAATGATCATCCTCATCAAATTAGGCATGCGTTCATTGCGCATTTCATCGACTCCTTACTTTCGAGCGTATGAGCTCATCGGCCCATCCGGCTATCGACTCCGCCCCATAGCGCATCTCATCGATTCCTCGCCTTCGCAAGCTTAAGGCATCTCCCAAGCGCGATTCAACCGCCGGTTGTTTGGATGAACGCCAAATCGCCCCAGTTGTTCGGTCCTACATGAAGGCGATTGTTCCAAGCGGGCAGCAAGATTCGAGGGAAGGGGGCTTATAAAAGCGAGGGGGAGCTATAAAACGGGAGCGGCTTAAGCCTCTCCCTTCATGCATATGATTTCGCTGAACGGGTGATGGCAAGAAGGGGGCGGTTGGCCTCGGCGGGCAAGCATGGCGGGGGCCTTCGATTGGTCGAGGCCGGCGAAAAAAACTCTTGACAACTCGTGCGAGCGGAGTTAAATAAACACGCCATCCGAAGGGTAGTCGGTCCTCACAGGGATACAAAAACCTGCCTCTAGTTCTTCCCCCCCCATGTGCCCCGGCAAGGGAGGTGAATGCGAGGCTCTGGGCTGACTTGTATCAGCCTTCCTTTGCGCTGTGAAGGGTGTGAGTCTACGCCATGTAGCGAGTCTTTGAGGTGCGATCGATGGAGGGAAGGAAGATGCGGAGGAGCTTAGCGTACCGCAAGGTGCTGGCGATCTGTTTGAGCATCGTGTTGGTGTGGCCTAGCGGCGTGATTGTGGGGCGAGAAGTTGGCGGTCGTCTGGCGCGTGAGAGTCGGCAAAAGGTAATCGAGTGGGGGTATCGAGCCGGACATTTGTTGGTGAGGTTTCGGGCTGGAGTGAGCGAAAGCGAGCGGCGGCGCGTGATCAGGGCATACGGTTTAACTTCGGTTGGGCGGTTGCGCGGCGAATCTATGGTTGAGCGCGTTGAGGTGGGAGTCGGTCGAGAGTTGGCCATAGCGGCGCAGCTTGGGCAGGAGCGAGCGGTCGAGTGGGTTGAGCCGGATTGGGAGGTTGTGGCGACGTCATTGGGCAATAGCGTGAAGCGCGTTTCTGAGCCAGGATCTTTAGTGAGAAGAGTCGGCAAGCGAGTGGCGCTCGGCGGGGCGCGGGCTGCGGTTGCAGGCGTGAGCGTGGCGGTGATCGACAGCGGGGTGGATTTCAGTCATCCGGATCTGGTTGGGTGGCAGTGGCGTAACGCTGGCGAGTTGGAGAACGGTGATGATGATGATCGCGACGGATTTATCGACGATTTGGCGGGATGGGATTTTGTGACTGGGCGTGGCGAAGTGGTTGACGAGCAGGGGCACGGGACGATGTTGGCGGGTTTGGTGGCCAAAGGGCCGGGCCTGAGCGGCGGGCAAGTCTTAGGCGAGAGCGAGTTTGATCTCCGATTGATGAATCTGCGAGTGTTGGATAAAGAGGGGCGGGGGCATGTAAGCGCGGCGATTGAGGCGATCGATTATGCCATCGGGCATGGGGCACAGGTCGCATTGTGCGCGTGGGGCTTAGGGGCAGAATCGCGATTCTTGCGCGAGGCTATGGAGCGGGCCGATCGCGCCGGTGTAGTTGTTGTTGTGGCGGCGGGCAATGATGGACATGTGTTGGTCGAAGGTGAGCCATCTGCGATGGTCACCGCACAGTCTCCAGGCAGCGCCTTCACATGGTATCCGGCCAGTTGGTCATCGAAGAATATTTTGGCGGTCGGGGCGACCGATCAGTTTGGGCGATTGACGGAGTGGTCCAACCGCGGGCCGACGGTGCGGGTTGTGGCGCCAGGCGTTGACTTGTGGACGACGCGGGTGGGTGGTGGATACACGACGGTGAGCGGGACATCAGCGGCGGCAGCCGTGGTGGCGCGCGTGGCGGCGCGTTTGAAGGCGGTGGATTGGACGCGGACGGCAGCTCGCGTGATCGAAGCGATCACCTCTTCGGCCCGTCGCGAGGGGACTGAGACTATCGGTGTGGTGGATGAAGCCGGAGCGATAGAGGCTTTACGTCGCGAGCCGGGCCAAGATGCCGCAGGGAGCGATAGACGCAGGATGACGCCGCGGCCCGCGTCGCCACCGAAAGCGGAAGCGCTCGTACTCGATCCGCCGCGGCCCGCGCGTGGGCCGCAGAACTTGCCGCGTTTAGATGAGGTACGGCGTGTGCGCGCGACCCAAATCCGCATGGACGCACCGGTGCCATCGCGGCAGCGTTACTGCTGGCCGGGTGACGCGGCGTGCCGACCACGACCGGCGCGGCGGGAGCGACCCGCGCCACCTACATTGCCGCCAAGTGGGCCGGGGATGAAGCCGGGAACGGGGATGAAATTGCGCGAGATGCTCGAGTGGTGGCGACCCATGGGGCAGTTGGCGGCTGTTGGGACGAGTTGGATGGGCGCAATGGCGAAGCGTAGCGGCGCGGCAGCGAGGGCATTAAGCGCATTCAAGCTAACCGAATCTAAGTCAGTAGCGCGGAGCGGCGCGGCGGCGGGTTGGATTTGGGCCGATTGTCAGCAGGTGCAAGGTTACGTTGACGACTATTATGGTTATTACGGCGGCGGTTATGTGGCGATTTACGTCGATGGGATGCAAGCTGGTGGAGGGAATGCCAATGCTGGAGGGTATTTTGCTTTCGATATCTCCGGATTGGTCAACGACGGGCAGGAGCATTACATCTCGGCGTGGACGTGGGATTACTACACATACTACTGGTATGAGATAGGTGAGACGACCGTTTCCGGCTGCTGGCCGAGCTTCGCTCCGCCGCGGCTCGATCCGCGCAACGAGACGGGGCAGCCCGGGGTCAACCTCGAGTCGCAGAACATCAACTGGAGCGTGCCGCTGATCAGCCTACCCGGGCGCGCCGGGCTCGATCTCGATTTGAGCTTGACCTACAACTCGCTGGTCTGGACGCGGTCAGGCGAGGCTATCATGTTCGATGCCGACCACGGTTATCCGAGTCCGGGCTTTCGGTTGGGGCTTCCGATCATCCAGCCGCTCTTTTACAACGCGCAAGTCGGCGTCTACTCATATCTGCTGATCACGGCGAGCGGCGCGCGCGTCGAGTTGCGGCAGCAAGGTGGGAGCAACGTCTACGAGGCGGCCGATGGCAGCTACACGCAGTTGATCGACTACGGATCGAGCTTGTTGGTGCGGACCACGGATGGAAAGCAGTACTGGTTTGCGCCGACGGTTTACAGCGAATGGCGGTGTGTGCAGATCAAAGATCGCAACGGCAACTACATCACGATCAACTACGATGGCAACGGCAATCCGACCACGATGATTGACACGTTGGGGCGGACCATCCAGTTCAACTACGACGGCAACGGGCGGCTGCTTTCGATCACACAAGCGCGGGCGGGCGGCGGGCAGATCACCTGGGCGACGTTCGGGTATGGGGATATTTGGATGGCACCGGACTTCCCTGGGCTAGCTGTAATGGGGCCGCAGGGCAGTTGGGTGTCGGTGCTGACGCGCGTCGGGTTGCGCAACGGTTCGCGCGTCGAGTTCGAGTACACGCCGTTTGGTCAGGTGCGGTTGATCCGGCGAGTGGCCGAGGATGGGACGCAGCTTGCTTACACGAGCTACAACATGGGGACTGGGCCACACAGCGACTGCCCGCGATTTTCCGAGCAGCGTGACTGGGTGTTGTGGGGCGTGATGAACGAAAGCCAAGAGGTGGTGACCAGCTACCAGGCGGCAGCGGATGGTTCATGGAGCCAAGTGACGACGCCTGATGGAGTGACACAGAAGGAGTACTACTACACTTCGGGGTGGCAGAAGGGGCTGGTCTATCAAACGGAGACGTGGGCCGGCGGGGTGCGGCGGAAGTGGACCACGGTTGCGTGGACGCAGGACGACGTGAACTTGCCCTATCAGAAGAATCCGCGGCCCGTGGAGATCAACGTTTATGACGAGGCCGGGAATCGGCGGCGGACGACGATCGACTACGGGCCATACGCGGCGTGGAGCTTGCCGTACGTGGTGCGCGAGTACGCAGCCGATGGGGTGACGCTGCTGCGGCAGACCTACACGGACTATCGGTTAGATGGCGAGTACGTCAACCGGCGGATCATCGGGTTGGTCGGCGCCGTGCATGTGGCCGATGGCAACAACGTGTGGCAGAGCAAGATGGTCTATCATTACGACTGGGGCGGCGAATACTTTGCGGGAACGGCGCCGAGCGTCGGGCACGATGGGAGCAACTACGGCGCTGGTCTGATCTATGGGCGCGGCAACTTGGTGGGCGTGCAACGGTTCGACGTTGGGGCGATCGATGATGAGAGTCGCGCCGTGTGGGTGGAGACGCGTGGCTACGATGCGGCCGGGTCGGTGAGGTTTATCCGTGATGGGAGCTGGCATCAAGTGGTCTACGATTACGGGGACAACTTTTCGGATGGGAACAATGGGCGGAATACGCGAGCGTATGTGACGGGAGTGACCGATGCAGATGGGTACAGTTCGTACACGCAGTATGATTACGACACTGGGTCGGTGACGGCGCGGCGTGATCCGAAAGGGGCGGTAGAGTTGTTGGAGTACGATGAGGCTGGGCGGTTGGTGCGCGAGACGAATCAGAACACAGGGGCCTATGTGCGGTGGGTCTATCCGGCAGCGGGCGATTATGTGGTGAGCTATCGGACGGTGCGGCAGGTGGGCGAGGAGTTGATGAGCGCAACGTTCTATGATGGTGTGGGGCGGGTGCGTGCCGTGGCGAGCGATTTTCCTGGGAGCAGCGGTGGGCGGCGAGCGGTGCATTACATGAACGACGCGATGGGGCGGCGGGTGTGGGCATCGAATCCGGCGGAGATCAACGACAGTTGGCAGCCTGTTGGCGACGATGCTGGTGATTGGCAGTGGACGAAGCAGGAGTACGATTGGCAGGGGCGGGTGACGCTGACGATCAATCCTGATGGGAGCACACGTGAGTTAAGTTACACTGGCTGCGGGTGCGCAGGCGGTGAAGTGATTACGAGCAGAGATGAACGAGGTCGAAGGAAGCGGCTCTACAAGGATGTGTTGGGCAGACTCACCAGAGTTGAAGAACTCAACTGGGACGGGAGCGTCTATGCGACAGCCTGGTACAGCTACAACGGGCGTGACCAACTCATTCAAATCAATCACGAGGGGCAGGTGCGGACGTTCGAGTATGATGGGCATGGGCGGTTGTGGAGAAGGACCACTCCTGAACAAGGGCAGACGATCTATAGCTACAATGCGGATGATACGGTGAACACGATCACTGATGCACGTGGAGCGAGTCAGACGTTTCAGTACAACGGGCGGCACTTGGTGACGGCGATCAACTATGGCGTTCCACAAGGAGTGGCTCCCACTGCGAACGTGCAGTATGGGTATGATGAAGGAGGGAATCGGGTGTGGATGGAGGACGGGATGGGGCGGGTGGATTACGAGTACGATGTGTTGGGGCGGTTGGTGGCGGAGACGCGGTATTTCAATGAGTTAGGGCAATCTTACAGGCTCACGTACCAGTACGATTTAGCAGGGGAGTTGACGCAGGTGACGAATCCGTGGGGTGTGGTGGTAGGCTACACCAGAGATCAGACCGGCCAGGTGACGGCCATCACCGGAGCCGGTTATGCTGGGGTGACTGTATATGCGCAGGGGATCAGGTATCGAGCCTTTGGGGCGGTGAAGCAGGTGACGTATGGCAACGGGCGACAACAGAGCGTCGCGTATGACAACAGGCTTCGTGTGAGCAGATGGGAAGTGGTTGGGGTGTTAGGGTGGGAGTATGGGTATGATGATTTTGGTGAGCGGAGTGGGCGGGTGACGTTTGCGCGGAACCTGTACGACAACAGATTGGATCGGAGTTGGGAGTACGATCAGGTGGGGCGGTTGCAGCATGCGTACAGTGGGGAGGAGGCGCGAGCGCACGTTGGGCGAGGTGAGTGGGGGAGTCCGACCGGGCCGTATGCGCATAGCTATGAGTATGACGTGTGGGGGAACATGGTGAGGCGTGTCGGGTGGGGCGGCTGGGCAGGGGCCTTCAGTGTGAGTTACGTTGGGAATCGGGTCGTTGGGTTAGGGTACGATGGAGCAGGGGACTTGGTGGACGACGGGCGGCAGCAGTATGGGTATGATGCGGGAGGGCGGCAGGCGTGGGCGCAAGGGAGCGGGTATCGGTTAGAGCAGAGGTACGATGGGGACGGGTTGCGGGTGAAGAAGGATGACAACGGGGAGGTGGTCTATTACATTCGGTCGAGCGTGTTGGGCGGGCAAGTGGTGGCTGAGGTGAGGAACTGGGGATATGGCTGGAGTTGGAGCAGGGGGTATGTCTATTGGCCTGGTGGGGAGCTATTGGCGGTGCAGCAGGGCGGGGTGAGATGGGTGCACCGAGATCCAGTGGTGAAGAGTCAGCGGTTGACGGACGAGGCGGGGAGTGTGGTGGCGGTGGTGGAGTTGGATCCGTGGGGCGGAGAGACGGACAGATGTGTGAAACAGAGGCAGCAGCCGTACCGGTACACGAGTTACGAGCGGGATGGGGACGGGGTGGATCAGGCGCTGATGAGGAGTTACCACGGGTGGTGGACGCGGTTCAACGAGCCGGACCCATGGGAAGGGAGTTATGACTTGACGGATCCGCAGTCGTTCAACCGGTATGCTTATGTGCAGAACGATCCGGTGAACTTTGTGGATCCGACAGGGATGCTGACGGTGGGTCCGGTCAACGGGGTGCAGCTTGGGGTAGTGACGGTGAGAGCCGATGCTGGGCCTGACTGGACGGCGTTATGGGAGTTATGGATGTTTGGGATGCAGATGGATCAGCGGTTGCTGCCGCCGTTGATTGATGAGCCGCCGGAGTTGCCAGCGGTGCCGTCACAAACTACCGCTTCTCGACAGGATTTACATAGACTTGTCAATGACTGTCGCATCCGAGCAATGCTTGACACTATCGCTTATGCTGAAGGCACAGCTGGGGATCCCAACAATGGTTATGGGACCCTTGTCAGAGGGGAGGTTGTTAGATCGCCGAATAACCCAGCTCTTGTGGGTCAAAGAGACGTCATAATCAACGACTTCTCGCAGCATCCGAATGCGTTGGTGCGAGTTGGTGGAAGTTTGTACAGTACCGCTGCTGGGCGTTGTCAGATCAGATACCAAACTTGGAATGAGCTTGGCTTGTCAGATTTCAGCCCTGAAAATCAAGATCTCGGTGCCGTGATATTGATGCAGCGGCGCGGGATGATCGATCCGCTGCTGAGCGGCAATTTCGCGCAAGCGATCAAGAGAGGGAATAGGGAATGGGCTAGTTTACCCGGATCCCCTTATGGTCAAGGGAGAAGAGGGATGGCTCAGCTTCAGCGGGTATATAAGGAAGCACTCGCTAATTGTCAGAGGCAGCAGAACCGCTGAGGAATAGGGTTAGAAGATTTTTACTTTCTTGGCTACTAGTTAGCTGTCTTGTATCTATGAGTTGTTCTACTCCGGTGTCAATGCTGCCCAGCGGCGCGCAACTCACACTTAAAGACTTGTTTGAAGCCGTTTCAAATCCATTCTTTCAAAAGATGAGGCAGCAAATACGTGCAAAGCCGGAAGAGCAAACGAGCTTCAGCGTGGAAGTAGGAATAGAACGTCCGGTCAATGTGCCGGAAGATGTATTGCGAATACTCAGATATGATGAACGGAATCAGACCTGTCTTGCATCGGGGCAATCGATCAATGGCATTCTAGCAACATGGTTTGTTGCATCGGAAGTTAACCTGAATGATGATGACCTGCCAGATCTGATTGTGATGGCCGCCAATCCATGTTTGTTTGGCGCGAATGTCGACCCGTTTTGGGTGTTTTGCGCCACGCCGCAAGGGCACGAGCTTGTGCTAAGTGAGAGCGCGACGGTCTTAGATGTGCTAGACAAGCGGACTAACGGCTATCGCGAAATAAGACTAATGAGGCTATCAGCGACTGAGAAAATCATCACTGTTTACAGATTTGATGGTAGAAAATATCAGGCGCGTTTTTCTAGGGTGGAATCGATTAGGCAGTAGGTGACCGATCCACAATCGTTCAATCGATACAGCTATTGTGAGAATGATCTGGTGTGTGGGTCCAGAAGGGTTAGTGCCGAAGATCATGTGTGAGGTGATAGGGAATAGTGAGACAGGCTATAACGTGTATTGTGTGTGTGGGGGGAGGGGAGTATGGGAGATGGTTTAAATGAAGTTGGTGGCAAGGGTCGAGTAAATGAGGCTAATGGCGGAGGCGGCGCGCTGGCTCCGCTGCAAGGTCCTGCTTCGCAGCCACATCCGGCGCCATCAGTCAAACCGCAGCAGAAGGAGTTCGATGACTGTGTGAAACGAACGATCTCGCAATTCAGAAAGGAGTATATTGCGCAAGGAGGCAAAGCGTTACTTGGGGGAGGCTTATTGATAGGAGGAGTATGGATCCTCATCAGAGGGGTTCCCGGGGCAAGGCCAGCTGGCGGTGTTGGTTTTAGAGCTGCCAGGGAGTTTGTCCGATCTAGCAGCATACACAGTCTCGATGATGCCTTCAATGCATTGAAAGTCGGAGGATTGCTAAGTTTGTCACCTGCCCTTCTCGGAGGATTGCTCATCAAAGAGGCAGTTAATGAAGGCGAGCAAAGCGAAATAAAACTCAAGCGCGCCATAGAGGAGTGTAAAAAGAGGTTCCCCGAAGCCAACCACAAGGTTCCGTTGCTACTGTAACCGCCTTTGTCTTTGCAGGCGATGGTAGAGAGCGTCGTCAAAATCTATCTGATTATCCTTATATGGTCTGGTCTGTGTGACCTTTTGGTCAAACTCTTCAGGGCGTTCCGATCATGGACACTAAATGGTAGGCTGGTGATATCGGATGCATGTCTAAGAAGCCTTCTAAGGGGCGCATCCATGGCCGTTGTCGGTTATGTGGTGCTTGACTTGTTCATTTCGGGCAGAGTGCTTGTACAGGCAACCTTGTTGCTTGTGATGTCCTTATTGATTGTGCAAGAGTACGTGTTGTTCTTAACGGGAAAATTACACTTGGCGAAGCTACAAAACAGCGAGTCCGAAAAGACCAAGGGGTAGGGCGCGCGGCAATCGAGGGCGGAAGAGGCAGTTGGTTCGTGCTAGAAAACGTCTTGGTTTACGGATTAGCTGGATGGGTGGCTGCCTTGGTCACGAGGTTGTTGGTGGGAACAATCTCTCTCCGCTTTCAATTAGCACTGACCTTGATGAGCATGTTGCTGGGCGGTTTAATGGCGTTGTGGCAATTGAAAGTGGACAAAGCGCGGTAATGAAGCGCTAGCTGCGCGCTCCTAATGGTGAGCGAGGTTCGGAGGTGAATTCCCTTCACTGGGAGCGGGTTCGGACGGTAAAAGTCGGTGAGAGCAAATGTCTCGTGAATTGTGTTGTAGATCCTCATCCTTGCTGATCTCCGATCAGCTTGGGCTTCTCAACTGAGTGGAGATTCATCAGAAATCTCCAATCTTATACTCTTCTTGTACTACGCGCTTACGGCCATTGGTTGAGCACTCCGAGTAGTAGTGTCAAGCGCTATGGCAATCTCCGCTTGCTTCCAGCGCTGTTTGCGTGGGATCAGAAGTGGGCAAACCGCGACCCGTAGCCTAATCACACGCGCCACTCTTTCAGGTCATCATCTTATTCACTCAGTTGACCAAAGTTCCGACAGTCAAACGGCAATAAGCGGGCACATGAAAATTCCGCACATTATCAAGAAATTTTTCGTATGCGCGGTCGAAAGGGATTATGATATGGTTTGGAGGTATCCGCGGAAATCGGCGAAAGCTCAGGAAATCAACGACTCCACGACTCGCGGCCTTCTGGCTCCTGAGGTCGGGAAGAGGGTTGAGGATAGGTGAAAAATCTGATGGTCTTCGTTACGAGGGCAGGTGTTGTTAGACCGTAGCGGAGTGCAGCGAGTACCGACGTAATCTGACGGTTCGCTACAAAGATTATATTCCGTTAGATTCTCTTTAAAGGTTGATGATATCAAAGGAGTTAGGTATGGAACCTGATTTGGTCGGGAGGATAGCTGCTAAAGTAGCTCTTCTACCTGTCGAGCAGCAGAAGAAAGCGCTCGAATATGTCGAGGCGTTGCTGGAACAAAGCGTCAATCGTCCTTTACGCGGAGGGCGGAGTCTGATGGGCGCATTCGCCCATCTAGGTTTGAGCGTCACGGACGAGGACATAGAAGAAGCGCGCCGCGAGATGTGGCGTCACTTTCCACGCGAGGAGGCGTAGAAATTGCACGGCATCGTCACAGACACGCATCCGCTGTTGTGGTATCTGTTCGATCCGGTGAAACTATCGGAAGCGGGGCGCACGGCGTTTCTTGAGGCTGAAGCCAGGGGAGAAGTCATTCATGTTCCTTCAATAGTTGTGGTGGAACTGCGTTATTTGGTCGATAAAGGGAAGCTTGGCGAAGTGCATTATGAGGTGATTTTGCAGGTTTTGCGCGACAGCGTGCTGCCGCTTAAGATTGCCGCGCTTGACATAGAGGTTGCCGATAAACTTATTTCCATTCCGCGAGAGATCGTCCCCGATATGCCAGACCGAATCATTGCAGCAACAGCGCTCAAGCTCAATCTACCGTTGGTGACGAAGGATGAGGATGTCCGCAAACTCACCAATGTGGTGACAATATGGTGAGCATTGGTGGCCGAGGTCTTGGCGGATCTGGCTTTGAAAAAGTCGATCGTGCATAAGCGGAGCCTTCGTTGCAGCCTTGGTCGCATTGCTCTGGTGCTCATTATGGCATGGCTGTGCAGGTGTAGATCGTCAACTACTCCATAGCTGAAGCTAGGGGCTTGTAGCTACCCGGAGGCGCTACCTTGAGCAAGCAACTCGTTTGGCTGGTTGACAGCAGCCCTCGCCCGGATGTTCCGGGCCGCCACAACGTCGGCAGGCGCAGCGAACCCGCACGATATACAGGAGAAACGCGCTTGCGTTGGACGATTGCGTTTGTCGATGCATCTACAGACCGGACACGTCCGACTGGTGTTGCGAGGGTCTACAAGAACCACAGGTACACCAGCCAGCCATGCCTTGTACTCGATAAAGGACCGGAGCTGGAAGAACAACCAGTTATGCAATCGTGCACGCTGCCGACGACGGGCCGTTACCCGGTCGCGGATGCTCGTCAGGTCTTCGAGGGCAATCCCGCGTCCGGTGCGTTGCGCTGTGGCCACGATTGCCTTGCTGACGACGTGGTTGACATGGCGTTGAAAGCGCCGTTGCTTGCCGCTGAGCTTGCGCGGCTTCCGTTTGGCAGAGCGCGTGCCTTTCCGCTGGGATTCCATCGGCGGTGTGCGTCGATGCGTCGCTTCTGCTCGACAGTTGCTCCGGTGTAGGTGATGCCGTCCGAATCGGTCGCGATGTTGACGACGCCGAGATCGGCACCGAGTATGTCACCTGCTTTCGTGGTCGGCCGCTCCTCCACGTCACAGACGACGTTCAGGTAAAACGTGCCCTGGTAGAAGACCAGATCGACTTCACCCTTCCGCAACGGCAGATACCGACGCTGGTAGTCGCCACAAACAAAAGGCATCACTTGGCGACCGTTGAGTGTCCAGATACTCACCTGGTCGCCGGGCTTAAAGCGGAGAATCCGGTCATCATAGGCAATGCTGCTATGAGGGCGGAAGGTCCGCCTCACCTTCCGGTCCGTCTTGTAGCGTCGGCAACTTTGGCCCGAGAGCAAAGCGCTTTTTGATGAAATACGCGCGGGCAGGTTTGCATTGGTCATTTCCGAGACATTGCTCAGCGAGCGTGCGCCAGAACAGGGGCAGCAAGCGTTGGCTTCGATTCCACTGAGCGAGGTTGAACTCATCGAGTACAGCAATGAAGTTGATGTGTTGCGCGACGCCTACATTGCTGCAGGCGTGGGTAGTGCAGCATCTGCTGCTGATGCCGAGCACGTTGCCATAGCCTCCGTGGCAGAGGTGGATTGGGTAGTGAGTCGGGACTTCAAGCACATCGTCCATTACATCGCTATCCAGAAGGCCAGCGCGAGGTTCTGCACAAATCCGGCTCTGGAAACGACCAGATCGGGTTTGGCGCTGCAAGCAGATCTTTGCGCTGAGCGCGCTCCGCAGGACCCAGGGAATGGCGCTAGCTGGCTGCAAGGTCCCCTCTTGCTGTCCGATCGCGAGGGAGGGAAGCGATCGAGAGTTCAATGATTGCCAAGCTATCCGTGTCTCTTCGGCTCATCATCAATTTGAGGAAAGGGTTCAATGATCGCTCGGTTATCGACTGCGCAAGCCCGAGGCTTTCCACTGGATGCAGGATCTGGATGATATCGTGCAGCGCGCTTCGACAAGTCGTTCGCCGCCCATTTCCACTGGATGCAGGATCTAGATGATGGACCACAGTGCTAGGTTCTTCCCGCCGGGCCATATTCCTCTCATTCTATCTCAGAGGAAGGTCGCACAAGTCGGTCATTTATGAGATGGCTGCTGGTTCGATCCTCTCCGTCTCCAAAAGATCATTGTTGGCCTCTCGCGCTCGGGTCGCCAGTGGGCGGCGGCGCATGATCCTCTTTAGCTGGCGGACCGAGCAGCTCTGTGAGGATCGGCTTGAGCGCATCGGCCCACACTTGATATCCCTTGACGTCTAGATGTAATCCGTCTGGCATCGCCATACCCTCACGAAATCTCCCATCCTTATCGGCCAATTTATCGTTGATGTTCAGGTACCTGATCCTTTTCCCGTCAGCGAATTTTGATATGTTTTCGTTGATCTTGTTGATGATCGGCATCACAGCCGGATTATCGTTGCGTGGCGTGATCCCCATCAGGATGATTGTCGCGCCGGGCGCTTTTCGCTGGCAGATATCCAAGATGGCTTTAATCCCACGAGTGACATCCGCGATTCGCGGGTCATCGGGCCCTTCGGGCGATCTGTTGCCGATGTTATTCGTGCCGGCCATCAAGACGATGACCTTAGGGTTGACGCCGTCCAACTCCCCGTTGTACAGACGCCACAGGATGTTCTGAGTCGTGTCACCGCCCCAACCGAAATTGGCGGCGTTCCAGCCGAAGAAGTTCTGGCGCCAGTTCTCCAGAAAACGTTTGTATTGCGCATCGCTCGTGCCCCAGCGTCGGGTGATCGAGTCGCCTAGAAAATAGACATCGATGCGCCCTTTCTTTCTCTTCTCAAGCAGCTCAGCATGCGCGATCATCGAGTTTCGATCCGTGCGAGGCACAGGTTGATCGGCTGGCGGAGCGCTTTCGACGTGCAAGCTCGGATTACGGTTCGAGCGATCCGCTGTGCTCGACTGACTGGGCAATTGGCGTGGCGTGACTTTGCCGCCGCGCACGAGCGTGTTGAGCCATTCTTCCGCACGGACGGTGTAAGGGCGTTGCTGTTCCGGCGTCGCTTGGTGGTTGTGTGGAGAGTCGATCATCGGAACGACCTCTTTAGGCCCTTTAATTTGATTGAAAGCGATCCAGATGCCGACCGGCGGTGTGACCGTATCGACGAACCCAATGGCGACCAGAGCAGTGGCTTTAATCCGCGAAGCGAAGTTGACCGGATCAAAGTAGAGCGCCGTCGCCATGATCTTGGGATTATCCGCAGGCCAGTTCGGATAGCCTGACGCCCGACCATGAAGCGGCCCGTTCGTGTCGCATCCGGCTGGCTCGTTGACGATGACATGAGTGATCTTCGGGTGCAGCCCGGCAACGGCAAGCGCCTGCTGCCCGCCCATGCTCGTCCCCATCACGACGAGCGTTTGTCCATCCCAATCGGGCCGGTGCGTGATGTAATCCACGGCGCGGTAGTCGGCCAAATACATCTGTAGAAAGTAACTCTTATCGCGATCCTCGCGCCCGATCAGATGATAGTTCTTGAGCTCTTCTGGTAGCGCATCGTAGTATGACTGCGGCGCGTTGGGCAGCACGTCATGCGGCTCGATGTTCAGCGCAAGCCAACCTTGGGCCGCGCGGTCGGTGACCCACTGTTTTTGCAGAGGGTAGGGAGGCCCGGCCCATTGGAAGATGACCAGCGCCGGAAACTTGCCTTCTCTTTTCGGCTTGGCGATCTGCCCGTAGATATGTTTGCCGTCCACGTTGTCCATTCTGATCGTCGCGTATTCCACGCCGGGCTTGTCGCTTTCGCCTGGCGTCAGGACGACGTTCTCCGGGATCCGCTCGAGCGATTTGATCTTGGAATCCCAAAAGAGATCGAAGTCCGCTGGGCGCGGGACCGATGGGCGCAGCTTTTCCGGCGCTACCGCCGCTCCGAGGGTGACGCTTTCACTTGAGCCGGGCCTTGAAACTTGAACGTAAACCATCGCCGGCTCATCGAGCGTGACTTCAATCGTGTTGCGACCAGCCGAGAGATCAAGAGTCCCGGTCTTAATCACGCTGTAGTTATTCTTCTTGACCGTGTAAGTGTAGAGCCCTTGGGCCGTTCCTTGCGGCACGTGGGCTGTCCAGCCGACCTTCTCGCCAACAGCGTAAATGCCGCTCGGCTTGTACGGCGTAAAGATCGGCTGTTGGGCGACGCACAGGCTCGCGGCAATGTGGCAATAGATCAGCGCCGCGAAGATCATCCGAACGCAATGGCTTCGAGTGCTCATCGTGCCTATCTAGACTCCGTAGGTTCGATCTCAAATCTGCGGTTGATGCGCGCTTACGATTGGCGATGTCGCGAATCGCTCAATGTAAGATTATACAAAAGATCCCTCGGTTCGAAGTCGGCGTTTGAGTTGGATCTTCAAGTTGCTTCCCGCCGACCAAATATCTCCTCGTGCAACGCGCAATATTCCGCCCACGTGTCAATGTCGCGCACGACATATGGAGAAGAGACGGAGACGCAATGTAGCAGGTCGCGCTTCTGGTCCAGTAGAGCGCGAAGCCCGCGCGTTTCGTCAAGGCGCAACAGATCATCGCGCAACGCGAGATCGATCAGCACCGGATGGCCTCGACGCCCTTGCCATTCGGGGACGATCAGTTTTGCTCCCGTCGCCTTCCGCGCTTCGATCAGGCTTCGCATGACGGATGGCGGGATCGCCGGTTGATCGGCGAGCGCTATCATCACAGCGTCAGCTTCCTCTCGGATCGAAGCGATGCCGCACGCGATGGATGCGCTCATCGCGCTCTTCGGATCCGGATTGTGAGCGAAGTCGACGCGCCAGTCTTTCAGCTTCGCGCGCACTTCATCCGCTCTGTGGCCAACAACGACGATGATCTCGCGCAACCCTGCGGCGCGTAAATTCTCTAAACACGCCTCGATCACCGTTCGCTCTCCGAAAGGTAGAAAAGGTTTGAATGCTCCCATGCGGCGCGAGCGCCCGGCGGCAAGAAGCAGCGCGATGATTCTCGGTTCAACGTTCATGGTGTGAGCAGGGCGGTGAGTCCGCGCTTGGCCAGAACGCCGACCATGTGACGCCGGTAAGATGTCGATGCGGCGACGGTCGTGCGCAAAGGTTTGGCCGTTTGCCGGACCAGTTCTGCGACTCTTTCTAGCCTTTCCGGCGTGAGCGGTTGTCCGACGATCATCTCGCGCACACCCTTGACGAGCCGCGGACTCGGATTGACCGCCGTGAGCGCCATACGCACGTCCTCACATCGACCAGCCTCGTTCACGCGCGCTGCAACGGCAACGCCCGCCAGCGGATAGTCAACCGACGAACGGACGCGGTACTTCAAATATATGCCGCGCCAATCGGCGAACTCCGGCGCGACGTGCACGGCGCAGACGATCTCGTCCGGCGCGAGTTCGTACTTCTTGATCCCATCGTTGACGAAGAACTCGGCGAGTTTCACGCAACGTTCGCCGCGTGGACCGGCGATGTCGATCGTCGCATCGAGCGCAAGCAGCGCGGGCGCAAGATCGCCTGAATAGGCCGCCCAGCAGCGTCGCCCGCCCGGCGCGACGTGGCAGACGGTGCCGTCTTTCTTCAAACAGAACCCGTTCGCTTTGCGCCAGAAGTATGATTGATTGTAGTAAACGCAGCGCGTGTCGAGACAGAGGTTGCCGCCCACGGTCCCCATATTTCTGATGTTCGGGCCGGCAACTTGCGACGCGGCCGAGGCGATCACCGGAAAGCGCGAGCGGATGATGTCGTGCTCGGCCACTTCGCTGAGACGCGCGAGCGCGCCGATGCGCAACCCGCACGCGGGATCGAACTCGATGGCGCGAAGCTCATCGAGACGGCTGAGATCGACAATGTGCGCCGGAGTTTCGATCCTCATGCGCATGTTGACTACTAAGTCAGACCCGCCCGCCAGCAGCTTCGCCTGCGCGCCGTGTTCTTCGAGCAGACGCACCGCTTCGGCGAGCGTGTGCGGACGGTGAAGCGTAAAAGATGCCATCGCCATGGTTTTCAGCCCCGTGCTCAGAATGTCACCTTGAGAGCTTCGCCACTGGCATGACCACGCCAGCCGACGCAAGCACAAGTTCGTCATCGCGCGAAGCGAACGCTGACGGACCGCTCATCGACGCCTGAATTCAACGCCAGCGTAAATCTCCGCCGCCGGGATCGTCACCTTGATCGCCCATAACCACAACGGATCTTCCGCTTGTCGATATTCGCGCTTGCGCCACTCGTCGCCTTCAAGCGAGAAGTGTTCGATAAACGCTTCATCTTGTGATCGAGCGATGCGCCAGCGAGCGCGAAGATCTCGCCGTCGTAGTACTCGTGCTTGACTTCAGACATCTCTTCGATGCTGAAGTGGTCATCGAGCGTGTAATGACGTTGCGGGGCTCGTCGCATCTCCGCTCCTTTCATCGAGATCCATCGACCGCGCCGCTCTGCGTCTAGGTTCCACCTCATCTTCAAGCGGTCGGTTTCTCTCCGTGGCCGTTTGCGTCCTTGTCGCGCCGCCGCTTCTCCGCGAGGGCTTTCAAAATCTTCTCGGGCGTGATCGGCAGATCTCGAATGCGCACGCCGACGGCGTCGTAAATGGCGTTGGCCACCGCCGGAATGGTCGCCGCCAAGCTCCCTTCGCCCGCCTCTTTGGCGCCGAACGGACCTTCGGGATCGATCGTTTCGACGATGATCGTTTCGATGGGCGGCGAATCCACCGCCGACGCCGTCTTGTACTCGAGTAGGCCCGGATTCATCGTCAACCCCTTTTCGAAGATCTGCTCTTCAGCGACCGCCTGGCCCAGCCCCATCCAGACCGAACCTTCGACCTGCCCTTCGACGTTGAGCACGTTGATCGCGCGACCGCAATCGTGCGCGACCCAAATCTTGTCGACCGTGAACTGGCCGGTTTCGGGATCGACCGTGACTTCAGCGACTTGAGCTGAGTAAGAGTAGGCGACGCCCGGACCGACGCCCGCGCCGCGAAAGTTGCCGCCCTGCGCTTCAGGCGGCGGCGTGTACGCTCCTTTGCCGATGAGCGTGCCGCCTTGTTCGATCGCCGCCATCAACGCCTCTTGATAGCTGATGGCGCGTTGCGGTTCGTCTTGCGGAAAGATCTTCTCGTCGCGCGCGACCAATCTGTCGGGGCTTTCGCCGAGAAGTTCGGCGGCGACGCGAAAGAGCTGCCGCTTGATGTCGCGCGCCGCTTCGCGCGCCGCGTTTCCGGCCATGAAGGTGACGCGCGACGAGTAGGAGCCAAGGTCCACGGGCGTGATCGCCGTGTCGGCTGCGATGACGCGCACGCGATCGAGCGCGACGCCCAATTCTTCGGCGACGATCTGCGCGTGAATCGTCTCCGTCCCTTGGCCGATCTCCGCCGCGCCCGTGTAGACGGTGACGCCGCCGTCGTAATCTATTTTGATTGAGACGTTCGAGTGCGGCATCTTGGAACGGATGATCGAGTTGGCCGCGCCCGAAACGTAGTGCGACCCGCCGATGCCGACGCCGCGCCCGAAGGGAAGTTTGCCGCGCTTGTTCTTCCAATCTGAGGCTTCGATGACGCGCCGCAAGCATTCATCGTAACCGTAGCTCGTCACGCGCAATGAATTGACGGTGAACGTGTTCGGACGAAGACAATTCTTCAAACGAAGTTCAGCCGGGTCCATGCCGATCTCTTCGGCCAGCATGTCGAGTTGCGATTCGAAAGCGAAGCGGATGCCGACCGTACCGTGCCCGCGCATCGGCCCGCACGCCGGTTTGTTCGTCAGCACGCGGTAGCCGTCATACTTGATGTTCGGGATGTCATAGATGGCCGCGAGCAGCGCGCCAGCGTAGAGGATCGTCACCACGCCGTATGAACAGTACGCTCCGCCGTCTTGAATGACTTTCGCTTCGACCGCCGTGATGCGCCCGTCTTTGGTGACGCCCGTCTTGAGTTCCATGTACTGTTCAGGGCGCCCGCGATGCGCGTAAAAGACCTCTTCGCGCGTGAAAGTGAATTTAACGGGCCGACCTGTTCTCTTTGAAAGAAGACACGCGGCGATCTCGTGCGTGAAGGTTTCGGATTTGCCGCCGAAGCCGCCGCCGACAAACGGTTTGATGACGCGAATCGAAGACATCGGGATGCCGAGCACTTCGGCGAGCGTGCGATGGACGTAATGCGGCGTTTGCGTCGAGGTCCAAAGCGTCACGCGCCCGTCATGTTCCCAGTGGGCCACGCACGCGTGCGGCTCCATCGGCGCGTGCGTCACGCGCGGCTGGAAGAAACGATCGAAACGGACCGCGCCGCCCGATTCGATGGCTTCGCGAAAGCCCCGTTCGACGTCGCCGAAATGGTGATGGTACTCCTTCTCGATGTTGCGTTTTCTATCGGCATGAATCCAAAGGTTCGGATCCTCGCAGGCCATCGCCTCTTCGGGAGTGAGAAAAGCGGGCAGGACCTCGTACTCAACTTCGATGAGGTCGAGAGCCTCTTCGGCGATCTGTTCGGAGATGGCGCAAACCGCGGCGATCTCGTCGCCGACGTAACGAACTTTGTCGAGGCAGAAGGCGGTCTCATCGTGCCCGATGGGCAGAATGCCGTAGCGCGCCGGCGCGTCTTTGCCCGTCACTACTCCCATCACGCCCGGCAACCGTTCGGCCTTTGAAGTGTCGATGCGCAGGATGCGCGCGTGCGGGTGCGGCGAACGGAGTATCTTGCCGTAAAGCATGCCGGGCAAGCGCAGATCATCAGCGTAAAGAGCCGTGCCGGTCACTTTGGGCGGACCATCGGTTGCGGGAATGCGCTTGCCGATGACGGAAAAGGTGCGTTCGCTCATCGCAGCCTCCGGAGCGGAAATGGTAGCCAGTCACGGTTACATGATAGCAGCTTTCGCGTGAGGATGCTCCGCTGCCTTTGCATCTTGTGAAGCGTTTGAAAAAGATGTGCTCCACCCTTTTTCCATCACGAGAAGGGTGGAGCACAGAGAAGCGGTGCCCGTGGACAGTGGGGGGTGAGAAGAACTTTCTGAGCAGGTTCGTTTCAGCCGACTTTGCGCGCGAGCAGTTGATCGAGCGCCCATTTGCCGCCGCCTTTGATCACCACGATCAAGGCGAGCCCGATCGCCAAGAGATGATATTCGAATCCTTCACCTCTCTGCATGCCGCTCCAGTTCATGAAAAAACCGTTGTGCCAATGTACGAGCGCGATCGCGCCGAGCATGATCAACCCGATGCTGAAGGCACAGAAGCGGCTGAGCAGACCGAAGATCAAACCGAGCGAGCCGAAGAACTCGCCGATGATCACCAGAAAGGCGATCACCGCTGGAATCCCCATCTGCGAGAAGAAGTTGATGGTCGCCGAAAAACCGTAACCGCCAAATAGGCCGAGAAGCTTCTGTGCGCCGTGCGGGAAGATCACGATGCCAAGAAACAGCCGCGCCAGCAACGCCGCAATATCATCCTCCGTGCGAAGAAGTTTGTTCCACATCTCTCTTTCCTCCTTCTCGAGATTTCGATAGATCATGGCAGATCGATTAAGATCATCTCGCCACGGGAACGGGTCGAAATATCAAGCCGCGTCACATCGTCGATGCGCGCTTGGTCTCCGGCAGCCAGTTCGCGCCCGTTGACGATCAACTCTCCTTCGATTACGTAAAGAAATGCGCGCCGCCCCGCGCTCAATTCATGCGCTAGGATGTCTTCAGGGCGAACCGTCGAGACGTATAGAGTCGCATCTTGGTGTATCCTGACGGCGCGCCCGCTCGCCGCTCGGCCCGAAGCGATCGGCAGCAGCTTACCGATTCGTTCTTCGGGCGTAAAGTGGGCCTGCTCGTAGGACGGGGTAAGTCCCTTTTGCGCGGGCAGAACCCAGATTTGCAGAAGGTGAACCGGTTCCGTCGCCGAGGCGTTGAATTCGGCGTGCGCGATCCCCGTGCCGGCGCTCATCCGTTGCACTTCGCCCGCGCGTGTGATCCCGCGCCCGCCCGTGCTGTCGCGGTGCTCGAGCGCGCCGCTTAGAACGTAAGTGACGATCTCCATCTCGCGGTGCCGGTGCATGTCGAAACCGCGCCCCGGCTGAATGACGTCATCGTTGAAGACGCGCAGCGGTCCGAACGACACGTTCTGCGGATCGTAGTAGTGGTCGAAACTAAAAAGCCAGTATGTTGAGAGCCAATCGTTCGCGAAGTGGTAGCGATCTTTGGCGGGAACGATGCGGAACATCGCCCATCCTCCTTTCGATTATCCGCTGCGGTCATAACCGTTCGCTGTTAAACTGTTAATTGATTGACATTTTTTAGATGCCAGAATTCCCCGCTGCCCGAGTCATCCGATCCGTATCTTGCCGAGCAGTTCGATCAATTTGCGCTGCTCCTGGCGCGTCAGCGGGCGCATTACCGTCTCGGCGAAGCTCTGAACCTCGATCAGGCTATCGGCCAGAAACTTCGCTCCAGCGTCCGTCAAAGCGACGAGTTTTTTGCGGCGGTCGCCGCAGGCCAACCTTTTGACGTAGCCGCGCTTCTCCAATAGATCGATGAGCTTGGTTACGTTGGCTCGCGAAGAGAGCAGCCGTCGCCCGATCTCCGATTGCGAAAGCGGTTCACCCGCGCCGTTTAAGATTCGCAGCACGTTGTAGTGGTTGTCAGTCAGACCGAAAGCGGCGAATCGCTCATCCGAGGCGCGCCACAGGCGGTCTCCGATCCGCATGAGGCGAACCACCGCTTCCTCGGCGTCGCTGCGCGGGATTTTCACCTTGACGGCCATGACGAGACGGAATATAACCAATCGCTGAGAAATTGTCAACCGATTGACAATTCTCCTTCATCAGATCCGCGGGAGAGTTGAGGGCCGTTCGCCGCATTGACACGGAATCGCCCGGCGTGGATGCTAGCGAAGCCCTATGCCGATGGATTACGGGGAACAGCGGTTGAAGATTCACGAAAACGTGCCATTGGCCCCCTTGACCACGCTCAAGGTCGGCGGGCCGGCCCGCTTCTTCGCGCGCGCTGAGAGCGAGGAGCAGATCGGCGCGGCGGTCGCCTTCGCCGAAGAGCGGGGCTTGGCGCTGTTCGTCCTCGGCGGCGGGAGCAACGTCGTCATCGCCGACGAGGGATTCGATGGTCTGGTTCTGCAAGTGGCGCTGCGCGGCATCTGCGTGCGCGCCGAAGGCGAACGGATCGTGTTGACGGCGCAAGCGGGCGAAGAGTGGGATGATCTGGTGCGCTTTTCGGTCGAGCGCGAGTGGGCCGGGATCGAATGTTTGAGCGGAATCCCTGGGTCGGTCGGCGCCGTGCCGGTTCAGAACGTCGGCGCCTACGGGCAAGAGGTGGCGGAAACGATCGTCTCCGTCCGCTGCTTTGACCGTCGAGAACGGAAATTTTGTGAGCTTTCGCGCGACGAGTGCGGGTTCGGTTACCGGACGAGCATCTTCAACGCCGAGGAGCGCGACCGATACATCATCGCTTCGGTCACCTTCGCCCTGGCGCGCGGCGGTGCGCCGAGGATCGTTTACGAAGATTTGCGAAAGCATTTCGGCGCGAGGCGACCTAATCTTGCGGAGGTGCGCGAAGCCGTGCTTCAGATCAGGCGTGCGAAATCGATGGTGATCGACCCTGCCGATCCCAACTCGCGGAGCGTCGGCTCGTTCTTCAAAAATCCCGTCATTACGGCAGAGGAGTTCGCCGCTTTGAGCGAGCGGTGGGGACCGGTGCCGCATTTCGATATGGCCGATGGGCGCGTCAAACTGATGGCGGCGTGGCTGATCGAACGCGCCGGTTTCCCGCGAGGATATCGCAAGGGAGAGGTCGGGATTTCGACCAATCACAATTTGGCGATCATCAACTGTGGGCGCGCGACGGCTAGAGAGATCGTCGCTTTGAAGGACGAGATCCAGCGTCGTGTGGCCGAGAAATTTCACGTGTGGCTTGTTCCCGAGCCGGTCCTCATTGGATTCGATAAATCAATAGTCTGACCTCTTGCTTCGAAAGCGCGCAGCGAAAGCATAGTGCCAATTAGCCTCCGGTTTCATGAGGCATTTCGAGAGTAAAATCGCAACGCAAGGCGCGGCCATCCGGCGCGATCAGCTCGCAGGCGAAATATTGTGAGAAACTGAAACTGTTTTGGCACAACGGAATCGTCCCCAGCAAGAGGACCGTCCCGGCCAGTTGCGCGCGCATCGGTTGAGGCAATCGGTCCAGCAATTCCTCTGGCCGAAGCAATTCGGCCAGCGTGCCGCGTTGATAATAATCGGTCTTATCTTCCGGTGTGATCCAACTGATGAGTTCCAGTGCGTCCCAAAAATCGCGCACATCGCGGTAGCGCCATGCCCGTGTGGCGATAGGTTTGGGAAGTTCCTTGGCCTCAAGGATCGATCGCCGCTCCAGTGCGCGATCGGTCAAATCGCTCCCGACGGTGACCAGAGCCTCTCCCAGTTCCGACGAGATGAAGATCAGCGCGGCTTCCGCTTCACCTGAGACTGTGCGCGATGGCACGCGCACGGAAGGCGATTGCGAAAGATATTGGGCCGAGAGGTCGTAGAAGATCGGCACCGCGGGCGGCGGTGGGACGCCGTGAAGCTCGAGTTCGCGGATGTGGCGTTGCACATCGCTGGGGTTTCGCCCCGTATAGCCGGCGACGACGAGGCGTTCGGCCGTTATGCGGATCGTCCGATCTTCGAGTGCGAAAGATAGCTCCTTCATGCTGGTCATAGACGACGATCGCGTAAAGCGGGGAAGGTGGTTCTCACCTCGCGCACATGAGTCGGATCGAGCGCGCCGTAAAGGATCTGTTCGCCTTCGCCCGCGCGCGCCGTCGGCGTTCCCCATGGATCGACGATCAAACTGTTGCCCAGTAGCTGTTGATCGCGCATGCGACCGCTCGCGTTGCAACAGACCATGTAGGCGAGGTTCTCGATCGCGCGGGCGCGCGCCAGTACCAACCAGTGCTCCAGTCGCGGATATGGCCACGCCGCTGTGACGAGGAAGATTTCGGCTCCGCGCTGGACCAGCTGTCGATAAAGTTCCGGAAAGCGCATGTCATAGCAGGTCGTCAGGGCCAGCACGCCGAAAGGGGTGTCAATGACGGTCAGCCCGTCGCCCGGGGTGAGCAGCTCGCTTTCGCGAGAATCGTAGCCGAATAGGTGAATCTTGCGATAGGTCGCGCGCAGACTTCCATCCGGCGCGAAAAGGAGGCTCGTGTTGTATAGCCCCTGTGATGAGCGTTCGATGATGCTGCCAGCGTGCAACCATATCCCAAGGTCGCGCGCCGCCGCGGAAAAACGGCGCGATGAAGGGCCGGGGATCGGTTCGGCGTGATGCTCATATTCCTCGAAGTTGAAGTAGCCGACCGTCCACAGCTCCGGGAAGATTGCCAGCTCTACGCGGCGTTCCATCCGCGCGAGAAGCGCCAGACCGCGTTCGATTCGGTCTTGGCAGCTCTCTTCTGCGCGGTGACCGATCTGCAGCAGCGCGATATCAACGGCCATCTTCAGCACCCAATCTCTCCATGACGATCTCTTCCGTATGTTCGAGATGGAGTCTCACGGCGCGCTCGGCTTCCACAGGATCGCGCCGCAAGATAGCTTCGACGATCCTCTGATGTTCATCGATCACTTCTCTGAGACGCCCCAATTTGGTGATCGCCGTCAGCCCGACGATCTGAAAGACGTTCCGCAGATTGGTGATGATCTCGGTGACTTTGGGGAAGCCGGTCAACTGGGCCAGCAGGATGTGAAAATTGCTATCGGCGGTAAGGAATGCCGCGCGATCGCCGCGCTCCAAAGCTTCTTGCTGTGTGACGAGCAGCTTGCGTATGCGCTCGGCGTCGGCGTTGGCGATGCCTATCGTCGCTAGGCGGTTGGCGATGGGGGGTTCGAGGACGGAGCGGAGCCAGAAGAGTTCGCGCACCTCCTCGGGAGTGATACGGCGCACGCGCTTGCCGCGGGAGCCGACCGGTTCTAATAGGCCCTGACTCTGAAGCTCCTGCATGACTTCGCGCACGGGCGTGCGCGAGACGCCGAACTTTTCGGCCAGAGTCGCTTCGGTCAGTACGGCGTCGGGAGCGATCGTGCCTTGCAAGATGGCCCTCTGCAGGGCTTCGTAGACGTGCTGTTTCATCGTCTTGGGACGTTCCACGGGCAGCAGATCCGCCGTTGGGGCTGTCGTTTTCATCGCGATACACCTCGAGACGGATTGATGTGACAAGGGCTTTGTGAAGTCGGGCAAGAGTTTACCCCAAAGGGGGCGCGATCAATAGGGGCGCGAGCCCGAGGATCGGCGGGAGATTTTGGCCCTTGAATTCGCATACGGTATACAGTATAATGTATTCGTTCTTCGATGGCAAGAACGGAGGAGAGAGGTGGCGACTTTACGACGAAGCTTAGCCGTCATCGGCGCGATATTCGTTCTGGTTGCGTGCGGCGCGGCGCAGGTCGCTGTGCTGCCAGAAGGCCATTTCGCCAAAGTCAACGGCATCGAGCTCTACTACGAGATCCACGGACAAGGCGAGCCCTTGTTGCTAATTCACGGTTTCGGCGGATCGGGGCAGGATTGGGCTCCCGTCCTTGAGGAGTTCGCCAAGCATTATCGCGTGATCCTTCCAGACATGCGCGGGCATGGGCGCTCGACCAATCCGACCAAGCAGTTCACCCATCGACAGTCGGCTCTCGACATGTTCGCGCTTCTCGACTTGCTTGGCGTCAAGACGTTCAAAGCTATGGGGATCAGCAGCGGCGGGATGACGTTGCTCCATATGGCGACGCAGCAGCCGTCGCGCGTTGAGGCGATGGTTCTGATCGGCGCGACGAGCTATTTCCCCGAACCGGCGCGGCAGATCATGCGCCGTTCGACCGTCGAGAGCATGACGGCCCAGGAGTGGGAGCGTGCGCGCCGGATTCACAAGTACGGCGATGACCAGATCCGCATGTTGCGTGAACAGTTTCATCGGTTCAAGGACAGCTACGATGATATGAACTTCACTCGTCCGCTCCTTTCCACGATCACGGCGAAGACGTTGATCATCCATGGCGATCGCGATCAGTTCTTCCCCGTCTCGATCCCGGTCGAGGAGTACTGCGCGATCCCGAACTCTTTCCTCTGGATCATTCCGAACGGCGGTCATGTGCCGATCGCGGGGAACGTCCAAGAATTCACGCGCATAACTTTGCAATTCCTGAGCGGGGCTTGGGATCAGAGCAAAAAACCATGGGATTGCCATGCGGCAACGGAGAAGTAGGGCGTTTCCGCGTCCCGAGGAGGTGTAAGATGTGGCGAAATGATCCGTGTGCTTCGAAGATGGCCTTCTTCAGGCTCATTTTGGTGATCAATGATCCGTGTGCTTCGAAGATGGCCTTCTTCAGGCTCATTTTGGTGATCGTCGTGTTGCCAGCGATCGTCTTCGGACAAGCGACGACCTCTACGGGGAGCATTCAGGGGATTGTCAGCGATCCGCAAGGGGCGGTCATTCCGGGCGCACGTATCACCATCACGAACAAGAGCACGGGGCAAACGGTCGAGCTTGTGACTTCGAGCGCCGGAGCGTACAACTCTGGCGCTTTGATCCCCGGTGAGTATTCCGTTCGCGTGGAGGCTCCCGGATTCAAAGCGGCGGAAATAAACGTTCGCGTGCAGGTTGGGGTAGTCACCCCGGGCAACATCCAGCTTCAGGTTGGGGCGGCGACCGCCGTCGTCGAGGTAAGGGGCGAACCGGTTCTTGTGAGCACGGAGCAGCAGACGGTCTCGACCGTCATCGCTTCGGATTACGTCGCGAATCTTCCGTTTAACGGACGCAATTTCCTCAACCTCGCGCAGCTCGCTCCGGGCGTGCAGATTCAGGATGCGGGCAACTTCATGCCGACGAAGGTCGGATTTTCGTCGATCTCTTTCGGCGGGCGGTGGGGGCAGACGGCGCGCATCGAAGTAGATGGCATAGACATCAGCGATGAGTTCTTCGGGACGACGACGCAGGATATCCCGGCCAACGCGATCAGCGAATTTCAGCTCGGTCAATCTTCGCTCGATCTTTCGACCGGGCTTACTTCTTCGGGCGCGGTCAATGTGGTGACCAAATCCGGAGGGAACGAGTTTCATGGCGACGCTTTCGTCTTGGCGCGCTTTCATAATACGGCGGCGCGCATTGGACGACGGGACCAGTTCTTCAGGCGCGTGCATTATGGCGGGCAAGCGGGCGGCCCATTAGTTCGAGATAAGCTCTTCTTCTTCGCCTCCTATGAGCATCCGCGGCAGGATCTGTTCACGCCTGTGGAGCTTAATCCGCCGTTTTCCGCTCTTTCGGGTGGATTCAACACTCCCGTGCGCGAACATGCCGGGGTCGCGCGACTCGATTGGCAGATCAAGACCAACTACCGCCTGTTTGCGCGCTTCTCTTACAATCAGAACGATGTCACGACGGCAGTCCAGAATACCTATCAGCCTTTCCGCAACGTCTCACAGGCTACCGTTTACGCTGGCGGATTAGACTTCAACACCGGCACCTACACGCACAGCGTGCGCGTTGGATACACGCGAAATCGCATCGATCTACTTGATGCCGTCCGCGCGAGCAAAGCTTTCGATCCCGCTCCGGGCATCTCGGTCGTCATCGGAAACAGCCCCGTGTGTGGTCCTGGACCGGCGAACCTTTTCTGTTCAGGGCCTAGTTTTATCGCGCCGCAATTGGAACGACAGCGCAACTTGCAGACGAAGTATGATGGCAGCAAGGTCATCGGCTCGCACATCATCCGTTACGGGGTGAACTTCACGCGCATTCGCAGCGTCGCCGTCGCGAGTCTGATCGGCGCGGCCCCTTCGGTCTTCAGCGTCTTCAACCCGATGACGGTCAGTCTGGCGGCGGCTGGTCCATTCCCGGGCGGCTCTTCCAATCCCCTGAACTATCCCGTTGTCGCCGTCGTCATGGGCAATCGCGCGGGCTTTTTGACCGAAAGGCCCGAGTTCGGGTTCCCGGGCGGGGGCGTTTTCGACGATCGCTTCGGTTGGTATATCGGCGATGCTTGGAAGATTCGGCGCAACTTCACGCTCAACTACGGCGTGCGTTACGTCCGCGATACGGGGCGGAGCGATGCCGATCTACCGCCGTTGCCCGTCTTGGATCGTTGGCAGCCCGGCTTGGGACGGCGCGTCAATCAACCCAACAAGGATTTCGCGCCGCAACTCGGCTTCGCTTGGGATCCGTGGGGGCGCGGGCGAACCTCGATTCGGGGCGGCATCGGCATTTACTACGAGAACCTGTTACATGCGAACACGGTTTTTGATCGGCTCGCGCGCGTGGAGAAGGGGATTTTCAACAGCATCTACTCGTTCTGTCCAACCCCGGTCTTGCGCATGCCTTCGGGGACGATCCGGGATGTGTCGAACATCTGTTTCCGACCGATCGGCGCGGTGGCTCAATTGATCGCACCCTTGCAGGCGCAGATCTACGCCGAGACATTGGCCGTTGGGCCACAGAGCAATCCGCAGTTTATCGGGAACAAGCTTTCGAGCGCGGGCACCAATGGCTTGATCTCTCCCGATTATCGCACGCCCTATTCCGTGCAGATGAACATCGGCGTGCAGCATGAACTAAAGCCCGGATTAGTGCTCAGCGTGGATTATGTGCGCAACGTGGGGCTCCACTTCCTGCTCGGCTACGATGTCAATCATGTCGGCGACGCGCGCTTTTTGAACCGGAGCGCCGCGCTCAATGCGATCAACGCGGTCAATGCGCAGTTCGGTTGTCCTGCCGGAAGCGCCGGGATCGATTGCGCCATTCAAAAGGGCGCGACGATCGTCGATTATGCACGTAGCGGGTTGGATTCGGCAAACGCGCTCTTCGGCGGAATGCCCAGCACGTTGTTCGGGGTTCCTGCGGATCGCGGCGCCGCTTTCGCGGGCCGAGATCCATCTTTAGGGCAGTTGATCATGCTCTTCCCCATCGGGCGTTCGGTCTATAACGCTCTGCAGGTTTCGTTGCGCGGCAGGCTCATCAAACCGTTGCCGTTTGTTCGCAATGCCGATTTTCAGATCTCATATGCTCTATCGCGGTTCGTCGGTCCGAGCGTCAATCAGGACTTCACTCCGGTGGCGGTGGATTATCGCGCTCCGCTCGCTTTCGTCGGTCCGAACAGCATGGATCGCACGCATCAATTGAGCGTCGGCGGTTGGTTCGATCTGCCTTACGCATTTCGCCTGGGGGTGATCTCGCACGTCAAGACGCCTCTACCCGTGTCGCTCAATTTGCCGACTGCGGGGAGTCCAGGAGAGATCTTCCGCACCGATTTCACCGGGGATGGAACGACTGGTGACCTATTGCCGGGGACGAAGATCGGCGCTTTCGGGCGGAGCGTCAAGCTGGACCAGTTAGGATCTGCCATCACGAACTACAACAACACCTATGCTGGCAAACTGACCCCCGCCGGACAAGCTTTGGTCGACGCCGGGCTGTTTACTGCGCAGCAGCTTGCCGCTTTGGGCGCGGCGATGCCGAGCTTGCGGTTGCCGCCACCTGATCAAGTGGGCATCGACTCTTTGATCACGACGGATCTGCGTCTTAGCTGGACCTATCGGCCCATCAGCGGGCGCGAGACCTTCACTATCGAGCCGAACGTTGCGGTCTACAATCTCTTCAACATCGCCAACTATGATCCGGCGGGCGCGACGTTGAGCGGCGTGTTGAGCGGCGCGCCCGGGTCGGTGAACGGAACTCCGCCCGGATTGCGCGTCAATCGCATCACTTTCGGCTACGGGATGTATTCGTTCGGCGGCCCGCGCGTATTCGAGTGGGGATTGAGGATCGGATTCTGAGTTGGAGGAGGGAACGCGATGCGAACAGGGAAGCAGTACGAAGAGAGTCTGCGCGACGATCGTTGCGTTTACTTGAATGGCGAGCGCGTCAAGGACGTGACGCGCCATCCGGCTTTCTCTGGCGTGATTCGCACCGTCGCGCGAATGTACGATCTGGCTGCCGATCCTGCCGAGGACATGACCTTTCGTTGCCCCGAGACCGGCACGTGCGCCAACAAGGTGTTCATGATCCCGCGTTCGCGCGAAGATCTGCAAGCGCGGCGATGCGCCATCACGAAGTGGGCCAAGATCTCCAACGGCTTCATTGGGCGTGGGCCGGATCATGTGGGATCGTTCTTCGCCGGATTCGCCAGCGCATCAGAAGTGTTCAACACGCCGCGCCATCGATTCGGCCCTAATGTCGAACGCTTCTATCGCAAGCTCGTCGAAGAGGACTTATACGTGACCTACGTCATCATCCCGCCGCAGATCGACCGCAGCTCTACCGCGCATGCGTGGGGAGAGGAGTTGTTGCAGGTCGGCGTGCTGGAGGAGCGAGATGATGGCATCGTGGTGCGCGGCTCGCAGATGCTCGGCACCGCCACGGCGGTTTCGGATTATCTCTTCGTCAGTTGCATCAAGCCTTTGACTTCGGATGATGAACGCTATGCCTTATCTTTTGTCGTCCCCGTGCGGGCGCCGGGCGTGAAAGTCTATTGTCGTCGGTCCTATGCCATGTCACAACCGAGCGGCTTCGATTATCCGCTTTCGACGCGCTTCGACGAGACGGACGCGCTGATCGTTTTCGACGACGTCTTCGTCCCGTGGGAAAATGTTTTCGTCTACCGCGATGTGAATCAGCTTCGCCGTCAGTTCTTCGAAACGCCGGCACACGTTCTAGGCAACAATCAGGCGCAGATCCGACTCATCACGAAGATGAAGTTTCTTATCGGCGTGGCCCGCAAGATCGCCGAAGTGAACGGCATCGACGCGATCCCATCGGTGCAGGAGAAGCTCGGCGAATTGGCGTCGTTGGCCGCTTTCGTCGAGGGGATGGTGCTCGCATCGGAGGCCGAGTGCATTATCGATGCCAACGGCGTCGCGCGTCCCAATCCGCGCTTCCTGTATGCGGCGATGGGGTTGCAAGCCGAAACTTATCCGCGCGCGGCTTTGCTATTGCGCGAATTGGCTGGCGGCGGTCTCATCCAGTTGCCATCTTCGTACAAAGATCTGTTGGCCGAAGAGACGCGCCACGATCTTGAGCGGTACTTGCGCTCTCCGCGCCTCGCATCCGAGCAGCGCGTCAAACTTTTCAAGCTGGCTTGGGACATCGTCGGTTCGGAATTCGGCGGACGCCACCTGCAGTACGAGATGTTCTATGCGGGCGCGCCTTTCGTCGCGAAGAACTACGCTTTTCGCCATTATGGCTACGATGAAGCCGTCGCTTGCGTCGAGGGGTTTTTGAGTAGCTACGAGCTCGACGAGGATTCAGCCTGTCGATGAAGGTGGAAGCGGGATTATGAGCAAACCGGAACTTGAGTTCACCCCTGTTCAGAATGTAGCGTGGACTCCGGTCCCCGACGGCGTGCCTGGTCTTTACGAGCGCATCCTCGCGCGCGATCCGCGAACCGGTGTGGTCACGCGCATCCTTCGTTTCGATCCCGGCACGGACACGTCTCCGATGGGAGCGGTGGTCCACGACTTTTGGGAGGAGGTCTATATCCTCGAGGGCGAGTTGCATGACCTAAGCTTGGGAAAGACTTTCGGTGCGGGCTCTTACGCTTGTCGTCCGCCCGGGATGAGACACGGCCCGTGGCGCACGGAGAGAGGTTGTCTGACCTTCGAGGTGAGGTATCACGCGCGGGAAGAGCCGTGACTTAGAAGAAGCGCCGCGCCCGAGAAGCAGAGGTATGCATGAGAGTGCGGATGAGATGGTTGACCCGCGGTCGTTGCGAAACGCGATGGGCCGTTTCGCGACGGGCGTCTGCGTTCTGACGGTGAATGTCGGCAGGGAGCTTCATGGAATGACGTTGAATTCGCTCACGTCTGTGTCGCTTCATCCGCCGTTGATTCTGGTTTGCTTGGCGAACGGCACGCGCACCGAAAGGGCCGTGCGCGCGCGCGGCGCCTTCGTCATCAACGTCTTGCGCTATGAACAGTTGGATCTCGCCAATCGTTTCGCCCGTCCGGGCGAGGACCATTTCAAGGATCTGGCGATCTTATGGGATGAGCGCGGCCTTCCTCTTCTCCCCGAATGCTTGGCTTATGTGATGGGGCGCGTGGAAGAGATCCGCGCTGCCGGCGATCATCAGATCGTCATCGCGCGCGTCGTCGGATTAAAATGCGGTGAGGGGCGTCCGCTCCTTTTCTTTCGCGGGCAGTACCGCGAGATCGGGTCAGGCAACGTTCCTGCCGAATACTGGTACTGGTGATGCAGTCCGGTCGCCTATCGAACGATGACCGGGCATCATCCGATAGGCGACCGGAGGCATCGCGCGGGTTAATTCTAGTCGATCATCGTTTGATGAGGACGAAGACATTGAATTGCGGTCCGGTTGGCGCTGGTGACTTCAGTCCGACCGGAGCGGCGACCGCAAGGCCGGTCATCGGAAGGCGCACCGCATTGCCGTCATATGTGCCTGCCAGCACGGGGGCGGCGAAATAGTTCTGCGCGTTACGAATCTCATACCGGTCGCCAACCTTCAACACCGAGCTGAGGTTCGCTTCGACGCTCGACCGTCCATCCCAGTTGTAGACGATGATGTGCGCGCGCGTTGGATCGTATTGATTTTGGCGCACGATGACGTTCGGTTGAGTCGGCTGCCCGACGGTTAAAGTCGAATGGGCGTCGAGATTGGTCATCGCTTGCCAGGCGAGCAGATCGCCGCGCGGCGAGTTAGCCGATTGCGAGATGAGAAACGGCGGTAGCGTCGCGCCCGGGAACTGGTAGTAAGTGTTCCAGTCCCAGCGGTAGTTCAACAGGTAAGGGAGCGCGCCGCCATCGAGGATCGTCACCTCGTTCGATCCGGCGATCAGGTTATTGGTCACCTCTAAGCTCTCCCACGGCAACACGTACAGCGGCCACCAGCCGCCGACGACCATGTTGCGTTTGAATGAGCCGTTCTCGGCGAACCCGTAGCCGAGCTGCACGTTTCGCGCCGTGTTGCCGTAATGATAGAAGTAGTTGTCGTCGATCTCGATGTTCTCGGCAGGCGTTCCGCCTCCGACGAGCAGATTCGGGACGAGTTCGCCACCCGCTGCCCCATTGCCGAAGACGACGTTGCCTTGAATGTAGAAGTTACGCAAACGCGCGTTCGCGGTCCCGTAACCGTGAATGCCGAAGCCGAACTGGTTGAAGACGATGTTGTCGATGAGACGTTTCGCCCCCGTGTCGTTCTGTACATAGATGCCATGTCCATGTCCGCGATCAGGGGCGAACCAACCGTTGTTGTAGATGATGTTGCCGTAAATTTCAGCATCCGGTGCGGCGGTTCCGGCGAAGATGCCGTTACCGTTGTCGTGGATGATGTTGTTGATCACTTTATGGCCCGGACCGGCGAGCATGATGCCATGCCCGCGACCGTAATAAGGGAACGATCCGGTCTCGCAGATCGTGCGCGGTCCGATCGCATCGGGGGCATAAGGGTTCGACGTGCAAGCGCCGCCATAATTAGTCCAGCTATATGAATTCATGATCTCAAGATCGCGCACGATCGTATACGCTCCTTGAAGCACCAGCGTATTAGCCATCGTCCGCGAACGGGCGTCGAGCGTCACACGCTCGCCGGGATAGGCCCGAACGGTGATCGGCGAAGTGGCTGTGCCGGTGAGCGTGCTGGTGAAACTACCGACGTAGACTCCGCCGCGGAGCCAAATGGTCGCGCCCGGTTTGACGGTCGAAGGTTGGGCCAGCGCCGTGGCCAGATCCCACGGTCGTTCTTGGCTCCCATCGCCCATCGGAGTGCCGTTCGGCGCGACGAAGAAGTCGGACCCGGTTGGTGTTGGAGATGGAACGGGGCTCGGTGTCGGTTGCGGAGTAGGAGTAGGAGTTGGAGTTGGAGTGGGCGTGGGCGTGAGTATTGGTTGGGTCGAGAGTTGTTCCGCGGTGATTCTGAGATAGTTGAAGTTCCCTGCGTATCCGGACCAGCCATTGCCGTCTACGACCAAACGCATCTTGTGCTGTCCGCCCGTCAACGGTACGCCGCGTTTAGTGACGGTTTGATAAGTTTGCCAGCCCTTTGTGTTAGGGATCGTCAGCGGTCCGGTGACGTCTACGCCATCGAATTCGATGTGAAATCTACCCCCTAGATCGACCGATGCGACGCGCGCTTCGATCGTGTACGTGCCGGAACTTGCGACGTTGACCGTATAGACGAGCCATTCACCTTGTCGCGTCCATCCGACATTGTAGCCGCCGCCGCTATCGCCACACGGTTCGATATCGACGCCCGTATTGCGGTAGCTGCCGCCCAGATTCGCTGCCTCTTCATCGTGATAAGCGTTCCCTTCGCCGCCTTGGTCGAAATCTTCGGCTTGGACGATGCCGGGCAGCGCGATGGGCGATCCGAAAAACGGCGTCGTCGCGGCCATCGCCCAAGCGAGATGCAGATCGTTTGTGCTGGCGATCAGCAAGATCAAAGATGCGCACAGCAGCAAGCCCGAAAAGCGTTTCATGATCTGTTTGATGCTCATCGCGCGGTCTTGAAGCGAGTTCACTTTGTGCGAAGCTGATCTCATCTATCTTCTAGGCCTCCCCAAAAGAATGCTTGTGTTTTCGTCGGACAATTACGGATGCGCTCCGTTTCATCTCGTGAAGATGTCCTGTGCGGAGAGTTCCGCTTGAGAACACACCTCCACGGGTCGGGATGTGGACACCCGGCGCTTTGGCGAGTTCCCGTGTCGAAGCTAAGGACGTTTCCGATGTCGGGGCTTTATGAGGGGCAAGCGAAGAGCGATGATAGGAGGACGCCCTTCGCCTGTCAACCGGTTTTTCCGCGATTTACGTGTATAAATCGATCAAAGTCGTGTAATTTCGCTTCTCCGACGACAATCGCTTGTCAGGTGAGGTGCCGCCGAATCGAGCTTCTTCTCCGGATTGCAATCTTGTCGCAACTGCTCGCAAATGCGTCTCAAGGAGCAAATTCTTGCGGCGACGATCAGCGCAGATATCGTCTCGAAGTTTGCAGCGATGGATTCAATTCATTGATTCGGACCGTGTTCTGTCGCCGCTCCGCTCGACGCTTCGGTCGGGCGAGGGCTCTTCCGGCGTGGACTTTCCCGGCATGTGAATTGCCCTAAGCGACGGGGCGCGGCGATCGAAAATCTTGTGGGGCGCGTTACGGGTTCATCGCGCGAGGGTTTTCGTCGAGTGTCCCCCCATCGTCCGCGCAAGAGACGGTTTCGCCTTTTCGAGGCTTCCCTGCGGGGTCGTAAAACGGGTCGAATGGCCCAGGCTGGCGAAGCTCTGCCCGTCGCGGGTCTACGTCCAATGGAAAGCGATCTTCTTTCGAAAAACTTATCGAGGTGATGGGGCGTTGAGTTCTGTCAAGACAAAAGCCAAGAAGAAAAAGAAGAAGACGGCGTTAGTGATATGCCGTAACGGTAAACAGTTCTGGACTACGCAAACGCAATTCTGGCAATGGATCAGAGATCGTGTCATCGCCAAAGTGGCGGACAATCCTCTCACCGGGGTCTTCTTCCGCGAGCACGAAGAGGTGATGGTCCTCGCGGCGCATACCGTGCTCAATCTTGCGGCGCCGAACCATTTGCGTGAAGCGTTGCGCGCACGGCGGATGATTTGCCGAAAGAGATGACGGCTTGACGGGGGCGGCTGTGGCTAGCTCGAGAGCGAGATGGACTCCGATCATCCTCGCGCTCATTTTGAACGTCCATGCGGAATGCGCGCTAGCGCAAACTGCTGCCGCGAGAGCGCGAACGGTTTTCGAATCGACGGTCGCGCGGTATTTGATCGGGGCGCGCGATGTGCTCGATATCAGAGTCTTCAGACGTCCTGAGCTTTCGCGCGACGCTGTACGTGTTGATGAGCGCGGGATGATTCAGATGCCGCTCATCGGCGAGGTGCAGGCGGCGTGTCGGACGGAAGGCGAAGTCGCCGCGGAGATCGCCGAGCGATATCGCCGTTACTTACGCCGTCCGCAGGTCGATGTCTTCATCAAGGAGTACAATTCGCAACAGGTGGCCATCATCGGTGCCGTCCGTGCGCCAGGCAGATTCCTCTTACAGCGACGCATACGCCTATTGGAATTGCTCTCGTTGGCCGGCGGACCAACTGACCGTGCCGGGCGGCGCTTGCAGATCATTCGCACCGCGGGTCCAGCGCCGTGCGCGGCAGAGGGCTCGGAAGACGAGGATGGCATCGTCTTCTACGATTTGAAAGATGCGTTACGCGGCGATTCCGATTCTAATCCGTATCTTCTTCCAGGTGATATCGTGACGTTGCCCGAGGCCGATCAGGTTTACATCGTCGGCAATGTGCTCCATCCGTCGGCGATCCCGCTCACCGAACAGATCACCGTTTCGCGCGCGATCGCCATAGCCGGCGGGACGCTGCCGGACACGAAAGCCGATCGCGTGCGCATCATTCGTCAGACGCCGACTGGCAAAACGGAGATCTACGTCGATTTGAAAGCGATCGATCGCCGACAGGCAGAGGACGTCGCGTTGCAGGCCAACGACATCATCGAAGTGCCGACTTCCGCTGGCAAACGCCTCATCCGTAGTCTGCTCGGCGGACTCGTGCCGAACGTCGGGATGTTGCCGGTGCGCGTCGTGCGTTAGTGAAAGGGCGGTTCAATTCAAATGATGAAGGGCGATCCAGAGAAGGAGCCGCAAAGCCTCATACGCTTGGATGCGTCGGCGCCTTACCCTAAGCTCTACGCTGATTACGATCATCGTTGGGAGAGGGAAGAGAGGACACAGCAAATCGTCGCCGGTTACTGGCGCGCGGTGCGGCGGTACTTGTGGCTAGTGATCGGTTTGGTCGCGCTCGCTGCAGCGGCGACGGCGATCTACATGGCGCGGCAGCCGGACCTATATCTCGCCAGAGCGCGCGTCGAGATCGGCTCAGAGGAGGATTCGGCGCTCAGCCTCTCTCCAACTGGTGGACCAGTGGTGATCAATCGTAGCAGCGATCCGACCTATTTCAGCACGCAGCTACAGATTCTGACCGGATCGCAACTGCTGCGGCGCGTCGTTCGCACGCTTGATCTCGAGCACAACCCGGAATTCTTGCGTCCGCGCGCGGTGCGCGATCTTTCGCCTTGGCTGAATCTGCGGCGCATGTTGATGCTGGGCACGGGCCAGGAGAAGAGCGCCGGGCAGCGCGGGACGAGAGGTCAGATGCCGCTGCCCAGTGAGATCGCGCCGGCCACAGAATCGCAGGATGATTTCGACGTCGCCATGCGATTGGATCCATATGTGAGGACGATCGCGAGCAGCTTGAAAGTCGATCCGGTCAAAGAGGTTCGGTTGCCCGTCAAGGAGACCCGACTGATCGACATCAGCTTTCGGCATCCGGACCCGTATGTCGCTGCAACCGTCGTCAACACCATCGCCGAAACTTACAAGCTCTCCAATCTGGAAAAAAGAACAAGCGCGCGCGCGACGACGAGCCAATTCTTGCAACGGCGAATCGCCGAGCTTCAGGCGCAGATTCGCGCTGGCGAAGCGCAGCTTCTCGCCTATTCCAAAAGCCATCAGATACTCTCGCTCGATCCGAGCCAGAACACGGTGGTCGAACGATTGGCCGGGTTGAATCGTCAATTGCTCGATGCGGAAAATGAGCGCAAATTGGCCGAAGCGGCCTATCTTGCCAGCTTGGAGCCGGGCGCCGCCGAGGCGATGGTGGAGAAAGAGGATGGCATCAGTGTCGCGGCCTTGAATAAGTTGACTGAACTGCGTCAGCGTCGTGCGCAACTACTGGTTGAAGCGACTGAGGAGATGCCGGAGGTTAAGGAGGTCAACGAGCAGATCGCGGAACTCGAGCGTCAAATCAACGAAGCGCGCGCGCGCGCCAAAGATGTCATGCTCACCAATCTGCGGACGCGCTATCGGCAGGCTCTGGCGCGCGAAGAGGCTTTGCGTCAAGCGTTCGACGAGCAGCGCGGTGAGACATTGACGCAGAACGAGGCGGCGATCAACTATCGCATCATCCAGCAGGAGATAGAGACCAATAAATCTCTGCTCGATAATCTCCTGCAACGCGCCAAAGAGAACGGCATGGCGATGGCCGGTGTGGCTAACAACATTCACATCGTGGAATACGCTTTCCCCCCGAACCGCCCCATCGGTCCGGCGCGCTTGCAGGCGGTCGGGCTCGCCATCGTGTTAGGGCTCGCCGTCGGGATCGGATTGGCGATCTTCCTCGATTATTTGGACGATAGTTTGCAATCCGCCGAAGAGGTGGAAAGGGAGTTGCACCTGCCGGCATTAGCGGCGATCCCGACCGTCTCCAGCCGGCGTTCGTTGTCCAAAGCGGTGGCCCTGCAAACGGATGGAACGGCGCACCCGGAGTTGTTGGTCGGCGACGGAGGCGAGTCGGGCCTGGCCGAGACCTATCGTCAGCTTCGCACTTCGGTTCTACTTTCGACGCCGGGACACGCGCCGAAGACGCTGCTCGTCGCCTCGAGCGCGGAAGCGGAAGGCAAGAGCACGGTGGCGGTCAATGTAGCGTTGATCCTTGCGCAGACCGGGGCGCAGGTCCTCTTGATCGACGCGGACATGCGCCGTCCGAAGCTTCATGAACTCTTTGGCTTGAAGAACGAACGCGGATTGAGCACGCTCCTTTCGAGCGAGATCCGCAACGGTGATGCCTTCAAATGCATCCACGACTCCGCAAGAGGAGTACAGGTGCTCACTTCTGGGCCACTGGCGCCCCACCCCGCAGAGTTGCTCGGTTCGGACCAGATGCGCGCTCTGCTCGAGGAGCTTCGCGCTCGCTTCGATTACATCATCGTCGATTCGCCGCCCATCGCCTATTTCACTGATGGCGTTGTCGTCGCCACGCTTGTCGATGGCGTGATGCTCGTCGTTCGGCGTGGTAAAAGCTCGCGTCGCATCGTTCGCCGCACACAGAAGATCCTGCACGATGTCGGTGCGCGGATCTTCGGCGTGGTGTTTAACCATGCCGGCATGCCCAGCGATGCGGCATATTACCGTTACAATCGTTAAAGCAAGGGATGGAGAGTCCGAAGCGCCGCTAGTTTGCGCTGAAAATAGAGGCGCGAGCGAGGGCGCCCCAGATGTGCGCGCGATTCTTATGGCAGCCGCGCAGCATGCTTCGATCTGAACGGAGCGACTGCGATAGTCGCCCGATCTCACGTCAATCCTTGTCATGTTCCGTCTCGCACGCGATGGAGAATGGCCGACGGGGAAGCGGGCGATCTTCTGGGGCGCGCTCGGCCTCATCCTCTTCGCGTCCATCCCTTATGGCACGGTCGGCACTTGGTGGGAGGCGGCGTTCGAGTGCGCCGCCTTCGCGCTCGGCCTCTTGTGGTTGATCGAAGGTTACGTGCGTGGGACGTGGCGGTTACGAGGCATGGATCTGCTGTTGCCGCTCGTCGGTGGCGTCGTCCTCGCATGCGTTCAGTGCTTCACCGGGCGAAGCGCCGATCCATACGGCACATGGTTGATCTTTCTCAAGCTCGCCGCGCTGACGCTCGTGTTCGCGTCGTTGCTCGCGTGCATGGACAGTTTAGGGCGTCTTCGTTTAGCGATTCATTTCATCATCGCGCTCGGCGTGGGGACGGCGCTCTTCGGCATCGCGAGACAGGTAGCGCAGCATCAGGCGCAGGGGTTTCTCCTCCCGCTGCTCAAGCCTGATGTCGGATATGCACAGTTCATCAACCGCGACCACTTCGCTTTTTTGATGGAGATGGTGTTCGGACTGCTCCTCGGATTGCTCTTCGGCAGGGCGATGGCGCCGCACCGCATGCTCGTTTACCTCGCCGCAGCGTTATTGGTTTGGGCTTCGCTCGTCTTTTCGAACTCACGCGGAGGGATCATCATCTCTTTCCTTCAGCTCAGCAGCGCTCTCGTCATTCGAGATCGGCTCGGGGCGCCGATCAAGGGCCGGGCGTTCTTCGGGCGTGTGCTTCTTGCCGTCTCTTTGCTCGCGGTGATGATGATAGGCGTCGTGTGGTTGGGCGGCGAGCGGTTGTTGGTCCGATTGGAATCGGAGCCGCTCGCGCGCGAATTGGGCGATGGAGTTGACAAGGTACGGCGCTTGGGGATCTGGCGCGCGACCTGCGAGTTGATCGCCGATCACCCGCTGTTGGGAGTCGGGTTCGGCGGCTACTGGACCGCCATCCCACGTTATTATCGCTACTCGGGAGAATGGGAACTATATCAAGCGCACAACGATTATCTGGAATTGCTGGCGAGCGGAGGCGTGGTTGGCGCTCTTCTTGGGGTATGGTTCTTCGCCGCGCTCGTTCGTCGGGCGAGGATCGCTTTCGCTTCCTCAGATCGATTCCGGCGGGCAGTTTGTTTCGGCGCAAGTCTAGGCATCTTCGGCGCGCTCATTCATAGCGCGGTCGATTACGGATTGCACATCACGATCAATGCGCTCGTCTTCTTGCTATTGGCGACGATCGTTGCGGTCGAAATAGATTCTCCTTCGGAAAGGTGGCACGGGAAATGTACAGAGGAGTTATCGTTAGTGTCATCGTCGTAAGTTTAATCTTCGGCGCACAGTTCGGCATCCGGGCGATCGCTTCGGGTGGAGACACAGCAGTGCGACCGAAAGGCGAATCGGCGAAAAGATTCAAAGCGATCGGAAAGCTGATCGTTTACGGCAACAAGAAGGTTCTCGTTGACGATCGTTTCGCTCCGTCCGGCACGACCATCTTCGACGGCGCGAAAGTACGCACGCTTGATGGGACCAGAGCCACTGTGCTCTTCGGCGCGCATGGGCGGCTCGATTTAGCGCCGCAAACCGAAACGCTCATTCGCTTCAGCGAATCGCAAGTCGAAGTCGATCTAGATCGCGGAGGTGTCATCTTGATGGCGCGAAAAGGATTGACGGGCAAGGTCAACACGACGCAAAAACTCGTCGCCGTAGCAGAAGCGAAGGATGGCGATTCGGATGAGGCGACGGTCGATGTCTACGTCGATGAGCGTGGCCCGATCGTCAACCAAGGGGCGGCGGCAAAGGCGGGAGCCGTCGGGGCGCTTGGTTCATCCGCGCTCGCTTTGATCCAAGGTGCGGGCGCGCCACTTTGGCTTGCGCTCGGCGCGACCGCTTTCGTGATGAGCGAAACGGTCGTCAGTGAGGAACGTCCGACCGCCGTAAGTGCGGCGGCGCCTTGATGATCGTCATTGGACGTATAAGGCGCGCATTCGTGCGAACCGTCGGGCGAGTGCGTGGGTTGACGGGGGCCACCCGTGCGTGTCGCGTTCCTTTTGAGCGGGATGGTGCTCTTTTCGACCGGCATGTTGGCTGCGGGGCGTGCCGGATTGGGGCGGTTGCTGGCTGCCTACGGAGTGGCGTCGGCCTCATCTTGGGCGGTCGAACTGGCTGTGCGCGTGAACGCGGCGGACCCGGAAACGCATTACGCACGCGCCAATCTGCTGGCTTCCGCTGGCGATTTCGAGGAGGCCAGCCGTGAGATGGAGACGGCCATCGCGCTTCGTCCGCAGGACTATTTTCTGTGGTTGGCGCTCGGTGATTTGCGCGAGCGAGCGGGTGATGCGGATGGCGCGCGTTTGGTTTTCGCGCGCGCCAAAGAGTGTGCGCCGTACTATGCGCAGCCCTATTGGCAGATGGGCAATCTACTGTTACGTCGCGGGGAACGCGAACAAGCCTTTGTCGAGATCGCCGGCGCGATCGAACGCGATCCGCAACTGCTTGACATCTCTTTGTATTTGGCGTGGAACGCTTATGCGGGTGATGCGGAGGCGGTCGCACGCGCGTTGCGTTTAGATGCGCTTGATGGATCGGCGGCGTTGGCCTTCGCGCGCTTCTTGATCGAGCGCGGCCAGCCCTCAGAAGCGGTCGCGTTCTTCGGCACGGCGCGCGGCGCACATGATGAACGGAAGCGCCAAGAAATACTCCGCGCTCTCGTCCATGCCGGATATTTCGCCGAGGCGGTAAGACTTCGTCCCGAAGCGAAGAGCGAGCGCGAGGAGATGCCATTTATGATCGGCGAAGAATCGAGCGATCCGTTCGGTTGGGAGCTGGTGCGTGGAAGCGAGCGCGCGCGTGCCATTCTCGATCAGCCTGCGGGCCGCGCCGGAAGTGGCGCGTTGCGCCTTGAGTTCAATGGCGAGTCGGATCCAGATATGGCGCTGGCGATGCGGACACTTTTGGTCCAGCCGGAGACTGCGGCGCGATTGCATTTCGCCGCACGTGTGGAAGATGTCGTAACTGGCGGGGCGCCAATCGTCGTCGTCACGGATGCCGCGACGGGACGGACGCTCGCCGCATCCGACCCGATTTCAGATGACGGATGGCGCGATCATGAGTTAACTTTCAACATTCCGGCGGGCACGCATGCCGTGCGCATCATCGTTCGTCGCCAACGTTGTGCGCAAATGCCGTGTCCTGCCTTTGGGCGCGTCTGGTTAGACTCATTCTCGCTCGTGTCGCATGCGTCCGGAATGTGAACTCTCATGATCGAGCGCGATGGAAGGTACGAAGACCGAACCGAAGTGCGATTCTGATTTCATCACTGCCGAACGGCAGCGCCTTTTGCGCGAGTACGAGCGGCGCGAAACGGCCATCGGAGCGGACCGCTATGCGCCTTGGCAACCGGCTGAGATATTGCTGCGCGATGAGAGGAAGCGGCTCGCCGCGGCAATGCTGCAGCGCGTCCACGCCTTTCCGCAAGCCGGGGATCAGTGTTTGGAGATCGGCTATGGCGCTCTCGGTTGGCTCGGTGAATTGATCTCGTGGGGAGTGAAAGAGGTTGATTTACACGGCATCGAGTTGAATGCGAGGCGCGCGCAGCAGGCGCAAGAGCGATTACCGCGCGCGGATCTTCGCATTGGCGATGCCGCCGCTCTTCCTTGGGAAGACGAAACGTTCCATTTGGTGATCGTTTCCACGGTCTTCTCCTCGATACTCGATGCACAAGTGCGCCATATCATCGCGCGCGAGATAACGCGCGTCGTGCGACCGGGCGGCGCTCTCCTCTGGTACGATCTAGCTGTCAACAATCCGCGAAACCATCATGTGCGGGGGATCAAGAAAGATGAACTGCGCCGGCTCTTCCCGCGGTTTCGCGGAGAGATAAAGCGCGTGAGCTTGGCCGCACCGCTTGCTCGCCTCATCGCCCCGCGAAGCTGGACGCTGGCGACGGCGCTCGGAGCGATACCGCTGTTGCGCACGCATCTGCTGGCTGTGCTGATCAAGCCGCGCTGATCTCGATCCTTGGTCCGAAAGAGAAGATGGCGCGAGAAGTCTGCTGGTCAGTGAGACGGCGGCGACTGATCGACGGATGGACGCATGCTAGAACAGTCAAAATCAGGGCTCGCGCAAGCGCGCGAGCGTCTGCCGGAATTCAGGATCGGTCCATCGGGTGATTGGGTTGCGCTCAAACTGCGCGACTTGTGGGAATATCGCGAGTTGCTTTACTTCCTCATCTGGCGCGATGTCAAAGTGCGTTATAAGCAAACGCTGCTCGGCGCAGCATGGGCGATCATCCAACCTTTCATGACGATGATCATCTTCAGCCTCTTCTTCGGGCGACTGGCGCGTATGCCTTCAGACGGCATCCCTTATCCGGTCTTCAGCTATGCGGCGCTAGTGCCATGGATGTTCTTCGCATATGGCTTGAACCAAGCGGCCAATAGTTTGGTGGGAAGCGCTAATTTGATTAGGAAAGTCTATTTCCCGCGCTTGATCATCCCGCTGGCAGTCGTGCTATCGGGCGCGCTCGATTTCGCGTTGGCCTTCACCGTGTTGCTTGGGATGATCTTTTACTACGGCATCGCGCCGACGGCGAATGCGCTCTGGTTGCCCCTCTTCTTCTTGCTCGCGGCGATGACCTCTCTTGGAGCCGGATTGTGGTTCTCAGCTCTGAACGTCGAGTATCGCGATGTGCGGTTCGCGTTGCCGTTCTTTACGCAGTTTTGGATGTTTGCGACGCCGATCGCCTATCCGAGCAGTCTGCTCTCTGAACCGTGGCGCACGCTCTTCGGCGTGAATCCGATGGTCGGCGTCGTCGAAGGTTTCCGCTGGGCGCTGCTCGGCGCAAACACGCGCCCGGGCCCCATGATTTTGGTCTCCGCCGCCGCTGCCGCGCTGTTACTTGTGAGCGGCGCTCTCTACTTCCGGCGCATGGAGAAGACATTCGCCGATCTCGTCTGAAATCTCGATGAACGCTTTTCGCGCGCAATTCGGCGGACGCTTGGCGGCGGACGGCGGTCGATGTCTGATTATCGGCGAAGTGGCTCAGGCGCATGATGGCAGTCTCGGCATGGCGCACGCTTTCATTGACGCTATCGCCGATGCGGGCGCGGATGCCGTCAAATTCCAAACGCACATTGCCGATGCTGAAAGTTCTCCGCTCGAGCCGTGGCGCGTCAAATTCAGTCTGCAGGATGAGACGCGCTACGACTATTGGAGGCGGATGGAGTTCACTGAAGAGCAATGGACGGGGTTGCGCCGCCATGCGCAGGAGCGCGGCTTGTTGTTTTTGAGTTCGCCTTTCTCGCTCGAGGCCGTCGAGCTATTGGAGCGCGTTGGCGTCGCGGTTTGGAAGGTCGCTTCCGGGCAGGTGACCGACGCGCCGGTGATCGAACGGATCGCGCGATCCGGCAAGCCCATTCTAGTTTCAACCGGGATGAGCGCGCTCGCTGAGACGGATCGCCTCATCGCGCGTTTGCAAGAACTTAGTTCATCGTTCGCCGTCATGCAGTGTAGTTCGATCTATCCATGTCCGCCGGAGCGCGTCGGTCTCAATATGATCCCGTTCTTTCGCGCGCGTTACTCGTGTCCCGTAGGGCTATCGGATCATTCCGGGACGATCTATGCAGGTTTAGCGGCGACCACGTTGGGTCTCGATGTGCTCGAGGTTCACGTCACCTTGAGCCGCGAGATGTTCGGTCCAGATGTCGCCTCGTCCGTGACGACGCGCGAGTTGCGACAGTTGATCGAAGGGGTGCGGTTCATCGAACGGATGCTGGCCCATCCGCTCGACAAAGATGGCGCAGCCGAAGAACTCGGGCAGATGCGCCGCATCTTTACCAAAAGTCTCGCCGCGCGCGCGCATCTGCCGGCGGGAACCGTCCTGCGAGCCGAACATTTGACGGGCAAAAAGCCAGGCGTCGGCATCCCAGTGGGACGGCTGAACGAAGTGATCGGTCGGCGCACGCGGCGCGAAATAAGGGCAGGCGAATTGTTGTTCGAAGCGGATATCGAAGCGTGAACCGGCCTCTCCGAAGTTGCATCTCGTTGAAGCTGCTCTCTGACTCAACGTCGCTCATCGGAAAGCGATTTGACATTCGATTCAGATATGCGAAAAAGGCGAAAGCGGCGGATCTGCGTGGTCATCACGGCGCGTCCGAGTTACAGCCGGATCAAATCGGCGCTGCGAGCGATTCAGGCGCATCCCGAACTCGAATTGCAATTGGTGGTCGCCGCTTCCGCGTTGCTCGACCGTTACGGTATGGTCGCGCGGCAGATGGCCGATGATGGGTTCGAGATCGCGGCGCGCGTCTACATGGTGCTCGAAGGCGAAAATCTGGCGGCGATGGCGAAGACGACCGGGCTCGGTCTGCTGGAGTTGGCGACCGTCTTTGACAACTTAAAACCGGATGCGGTCGTCACCATCGCTGATCGGTATGAGACGCTCGCTACTGCCATCGCCGCCGCTTACATGAACGTTCCCGTAGTTCACGTCCAAGGCGGAGAGGTGACCGGTTCGATTGACGAGAAGGTGCGTCACGCCGTCACGAAGCTCGCCGATCTGCATCTGGTGGCGACTGAACGGGCGCGCGAGCGCGTCATCAGGATGGGCGAGGACCCGACGAGCGTGCACGTCACGGGCTGTCCCTCGATTGATCTTGCGGCGGAGGTGTTGCGCGATCCGACGCTTAACTTCGATCCCATCGCGAAATACGGCGGCGTCGGCGCGCCGCTCGATCTTGCGCGCGGCTATCTCGTCGTGATGCAGCATCCGGTGACGACCGAATATGAGCTGGCCCGGCGGCACGTTTGGGAGACGCTTTGCGCCGTGCGCGATTCCGCCTTGCCGACGCTGTGGTTCTGGCCCAATGCGGATGCCGGATCGGACGGCGCATCTGGCGCCATTCGCGCTTTTCGTGAGAACGAACGACCGCGGAATATACGCTTCTTCAAAAACATGGCGCCGGACGATTTCCTTCGCTTGATCTACAACTGCCGGTGCTTGATTGGTAATTCGAGCGTTGGAATCCGCGAGTGCGCTTACCTCGGCGTGCCGGTCATCAACATCGGATCGCGGCAGGATGGGCGCGAGCGTGGGCGCAACGTGCTCGATGTCGGCTACGGTCGGCGAGCGATCATTGAAGCGCTCGCACGACATTTGGGCAACGGGCGTTATCCATCCGATCCGCTCTACGGCGACGGGCGCGCCGGTCAACGAATCGCTGAACGATTGGCGCAAGAGCCGCTGCGCATCGAAAAGAGATTGACTTACTGATGCGCGCCGAAGCCTTATCCGTGATCTTTCCAATTAGTTGAGAGAGAAGATGCGCGTCCTCGGGATCGTGCCGGCGCGCGGCGGCTCGCGCGGCATCCGGCGCAAGAACATACGCCGCTTGAACGGCACGCCGCTTCTACAGTACACGGCGGAAGCGGCGCTCGCTTCGCGCCGTTTGTCGCGCGTCATCCTCAGCACGGAAGATGATGAGATCGCCGAAGTCGGTCGCCGGTGCGGATTGGAGGTCCCTTTCCGTCGTCCATTGGAGCTGGCCGAAGATGCGACGCCGATGCTGCCCGTCATCCGTCATGCCGTCCATTATCTCGAAGAGCGCGGAGACTTCTTCGACGCCGCATGCGTGCTGCAACCGACCAACCCTTTGCGCCGCCCGGAGTTGATCGACGCGTGCATCGAGTTTCTCGAAGAAGGCGGTTTCGATGCGGTCATGACGGTGTTGCCCGTGCCCGCCGAATACAATCCGCACTGGGTCTATCTTTGCGCCGCAGACGGCACGCTGCGCTTGAGCACGGGCGAGCGCGACCCTCTGCCGTGTCGGCAACAGCTGCCACCCGCTTTTCATCGCGACGGATCGGTCTATGTGGTCCGCCGCGATGTGTTGATCTTGCGAAACAGTTTATACGGAGAACGGCTCGGCGGTTATCAACTCGACCCTCGCGAGAGCGTCAACATAGATGAGCCGGAGGATTGGCGACGCGCCGAAAGACTCATGGCGCAACGCTCGAACCGGGTCGAATGAGACGCACAATGGGATGTAAAGCGTTTCGCTGCAGGCATTCTGAAAGAGCCGCCGCTAGCGCTTTCTACGCTCTATCATCAATCAAGAACAGGTAAGGATGGCGTGATCGAACATGAAAGAGATGGATCGGCAGCAAGAGGAGACATTGGCCTACTTTCGCCGCGCCGCTGGGGAGTGGCGACGAAGGGCTGAAGGCAGCGTGCCGCGTAAAGTCAACGTCATCAAACAGCGCAATGATTACGTGTTGCGCGTCGCGCAAGAGCGCGCGCGGACTGCGTGCGCTCTCGACGTCGGGTGCGGGACGGGCGAACTAGTTTGCGAGCTTGCCCGTCGCGGCATCGAGGCGGTTGGCGTCGATTTCGCCGCTGAGATGATCGCGTTGGGCAGGCGGAAGGCCGAGGACGAGGGGATCGCCAATGCCCGGTTTGTCCACGCTTCGATCTTCGAGTACGACCCCGAAAGCAACCGCTTCGATCTCGTTTCGGCCAATGGCTTCATCGAATACATCTCGCCTGCTGAACTTGGCGAGTTCATTCGCCGCGCTCGCGCCCTTCTCGCCGCGGGCGGTTCGCTCGTCATGGGATCACGCAACCGTCTGTTCAATGCTTTTTCGCTCAACGAATACACGAAGATGGAGATTGACAGAGGGGCGTACGAGCGGCTCGTCGCCGAATCGCTCATCTGGGCGGACGCTTCTTCGTTCGAAGAAGCGCGTGATTCGCTGCTTGCGCGTGATGGGAAGTTGCCTTCGATCGATCGCCATCCGCTGACCGGCATCGGCGTTCATACGCGCCACCAGTACACGCCGGGCGAATTGATTCGCCGCTTGACCCGCGCCGGATTCGAGCCGGTCGGCATCCGCGCCGTCCACTATCACGCCGCGCCGCCGCGCTTTGCGCGCGAGCATCCGGACGCGCACGTCCAGTTCGCCGAGACGATGAACGCTTACGCGCCCGCTTGCTTGTGCCTCATCCCGTTCTCCTCATCCTTCATGATCCACGCGGTGCGGAGTTAGGACAGCAGATTGAGCGTTTGAAGAATCTGATAACTCATGATCCACGCGGTGCGGAGTTAGGGCATAGTGGGGCAACCGTCATGCGCTATTCGTCCGATCTCGCCGAAGGGAGCGCGCCCGGCGCCGACGTTTCAGACACTTGGGGAGGCTTTTAGATGGCGATGGGAACGGTGACGATCGTGATGTACCACTACGTGCGCGATCTTCGGCGTTCGCGTTATCCGCGCCTTAAGGCGCTGGATCTCGATCTTTTCCGCGAACAACTCGCGTACATCAAGCGTCACTATGTGATCATCACGATGGAAGAGTTGATCTTCGCTGTCGAGCAAAGGCGCGGCGCGTGGAGGCTGCCGCCGAACGCCGCGCTGTTGACTTTCGACGATGGCTATCTGGACCATTTCATTAACGTTTTCCCGCTGCTCGATGAGATGCGGGTACAGGGGAGTTTCTTCCCGCCGGCGCGGGCGATTCGCGAGCGCAAAGTTCTCGATGTCAACAAGATCCATTTCGTCCTCGCGGCGTGCGAGGACCCCAGCGAAATCGCCGATACGGTCTGGCGCGCAGGCGCGGCGCATGGCCTTGATCTTGCCGTCGCGAACGAGCGGGCGCCAAAGTCACGGCACGACCGGCCCGAAGTCGCCTTCATCAAAAGGGCGCTGCAATCGGAGTTGCCTCGCGAAGTGCGCGCGCCGCTCTTGGATAAACTGTTCGCGCGTTACGTGACCGAAGATGAGGCGGCTTTCGCCGCAGAGCTCTACATGAACGTCGATCATTTGCGGTGCCTGATGCGCCATGGAATGTTCATCGGGTGCCATTCGGACGATCATGTTCGACTCGGTCAGCTCGATGCGGAAGAACAAGCGCGGCAGATAGACGGGGCGTTGGAGTTTCTCGTGGAGATAGGCGTTGATCTCGATGGTTGGGTGATGTGTTATCCATACGGCGATGTGAACGAGACGTTGTTGGAGATTCTGCGAGCGCGTCGTTGCCGGATCGGTCTGACGACCCGCGTTGGATTGGCCGGAGCCGAAAACGATCCGCTTCTTCTGCCGCGTCTTGACACGAACGATCTGCCGAAGCGAGCCGACGCTCCGCCGAACCAGTGGGCCACGCACGCTGGACTCAACGGCTACGCCTCACAAGGGGGCAGGTGATGTGCGGGATTGCCGGACTTTTCGGGTTGAAGTGCGCCGCGACGAAGATCGCCGGAATGGTCGCGCTCCAACGTCATCGCGGACCGGACGGGTGCGGTTTCTACTTCGATCCCAATGGCGTCGCCATGTTGGGCCACAACCGCTTAAGCATCATCGATCTATCCGAAGCGGGCGCGCAGCCGATGATGGATTGCACAGGGCGTCTGCACATCGCCTTCAACGGCGAGATCTACAACTACCGCGAACTACGTCAAGAGTTGCGCGATTATCCGTATCGCAGCCAGACCGATACGGAAGTCATCTTGGCGGCGTACGCCCGTTGGGGCGAAGCGTGCCTCGATAGGTTCATCGGCATGTTCGCTCTGCTCATTTGGGATGAGCGAGAGAAACGGTTGTTCGCCGCGCGCGACCGGTTCGGCGTCAAACCGCTCTACTACCATCAGCGACCCGACGGAGCGTTGATGGTTGCCAGCGAGATACGGACGCTGCACGCGGCGGGAGTCGCGCCCGAACCGGACGCAAGAACGTGGGCTGATTATCTCGCGCACGGATTGTCTGATCACTCAACGCGCACTTTCTGGGAGGGGATCGAAGCGCTCGCGCCCGGCCACTGTTTGACGTGGCAGAACGGTTGCACGCGAGTGCGATGTTGGTATGACCTTGTCGAACGCGCGGGAAGCGATCTGGACCGGCGTCCTGTTAGGGAAGTCGAAGAGGAGTATCTCGCCCTGTTGACCGAAAGCGTGCGACTGCGTTTTCGCTCTGACGTCCCGGTCGGGATAAATCTGAGCGGCGGCCTCGACTCCTCAACCCTGTTCGGACTGGTCCAGTTGACGCAAGAAGGGGGATCGGTCAAAGCCTTCACTTACGTGACGGGCGATCCGCGATACGATGAACTCCCCTGGGTAGAGCAGATGCTTCAGCGCACGCAGCATGAATCGGTCATCTGTCGTTTGGAACCGGAGACGGTTCCGCAACTGGCTGCCGCCGTCTTTGCCCATCAAGATGAACCGTTCGGCGGTTTGCCGACGCTCGCTTATGCGCAACTTTGCGCGCGCGCTCGTGCCGAGGGCGTCATCGTTCTGCTTGATGGTCAAGGGATGGATGAGCAGTGGGCTGGCTACGACTACTATGCGACGGATGACGAAGAACGATTGGTGCAGGGGACGACCGGAAAGAGCGTGCGCCCGGATTGTTTGACTGATGAGTTCAAGTGGTTGGCCGAATCGCTCTCTTCGCCGCAGCCGTTTCCAGATCGGCTGCGCAATCTCCAGTACCGCGACATCCGTTACACCAAAATGCCCAAAGCGTTACGCTTCAACGATCGAGCGTCGATGCAGGCGTCGGTCGAACTGCGCGAACCCTTCTTAGATCATCGTCTGTTCGAACTGGCTTTGAGGCAACCTATCGAAAGGAAGATGCAAACCGGAGTGCGCAAATGGTTGTTGCGCAAAATAACCAGAAGATTGTTACCTGAAGGCGTCGTCGAGGCGCCCAAACGCCCGTTGCAGACGCCGCAGCGCGAATGGTTGCGCGGCGAATTGCGTGACTGGGCCAGTGCGCAGATCGAGGCCGCTTTGACGGGCAACAGTTGGTTAAAGGCATCATCGGTGCGCGCCGCATGGCGCGAATACTGTGCCGGAGAGAGCGACAACAGTTTCTACGTCTGGCAATGGATCTCCTTGGGACTCGCCTCCACCGAGCGCCGACGTCTGTTGAATTGTCTAGCGCATTTCGCTCCCGAAGATTGCGTGAAGGAAACGACATGCGCCGTGTGATCGCTCCTTTCCCAAAAGCCATCTCCGCTGCATGGGGACGGAGGCGGCGAGCGGAAGATAGTAAATCCTCGTTCGGATGGTGTTTCGCATGGGCTGTGAACTGGTTTCGATCATCATACCGTGTTATCGGCAGGCGCGATATTTGGGCCAGGCCATTTGCAGCGCGCTCGCGCAGACCTATCCTCATGTGGAGGTGATTGTCGTCGATGATGGGTCGCCGGATGAGGCGGCGGAGGTGGCCAGTCGGTATGTTGGGGTGCGTTTGATCAGGCAAGCGAATCGTGGGGTTGCGGCAGCGCGCAACGTTGGGTTACTGGCGAGCGGAGGAGAGTATGTGATCTTTTTGGATGCGGATGATAGGTTGTTGGAGCGTGGGGTAGAGGTTGGAGTTGAAGCGTCAAGATCCCATCCGTATTGCGCGTTTGCTTGGGGCATGTGCCGCCACATTGCTGCGGATGGTTCGCCCGTCCCGTTCCGGCAGAAGCCACGCATCGAGGCGAATTACTACGCGGAGCTACTACGGAACAACTACATTCGCACGCCCGCGACCGTGATCTATCGTCGTTGGGTGTTTGATGAGGTTGGCTTGTTCGATGAATCGTTGCATGGACCGGAAGATTACGATCTCAATCTACGCATCACGCGCCGCTTCCCGGTCTATTGTCACGGCCAAACGGTCGCCGAATATCGCATCCACACGGCTTCGGCGTGTCATGATTCGACGCGCATGTTCGCCGAGACGCTCGCCGCGCTTCGCTCGCAGTGGCCATATGTCAGAGGGCATGGGGAACATGAGGCGGCTTATCGCGAGGGCTGGCGAGCGTGGTGTCAGCTCTTTGGCAACCGCATCATGGATGAATTGCTCTTGCGGCGCGGCTTGAAGGTGACAGCGCGCGGTTTGGGGTTGCTATTTCGCTACTATCCGCGGGGCGTCGCCTACCGGCTCTGCCGCGAACTGCATCGCGCCATGATCGGATGAAGGCTTTTCGTCGTCACTCGGAAGATTAGCGCATTTCGCGAGTGGGCGAAGATGCCTCTACGAATCACCGTAGAGATGTTCGGTTCCCCTGGGCGACGATACCTTGCAGGTCAACGTGATGTCTCTGGTTTCGATCATCATACCGTGTTATCGGCAGGCGCGATATTTGGGCCAGGCCATTTGCAGCGCGCTCGCGCAGACCTATCCTCATGTGGAGGTGATTGTCGTCGATGATGGGTCGCCGGATGAGGCGGCGGAGGTGGCCAGTCGGTATGTTGGGGTGCGTTTGATCAGGCAAGCGAATCGTGGGGTTGCGGCAGCGCGCAACGTTGGGTTACTGGCGAGCGGAGGAGAGTATGTGATCTTTTTGGATGCGGATGATAGGTTGTTGGAAAACGCAGTGGAGGTTGGGGTAGAAACGTTGACCGCCCATCCAAACTGCGCTTTTGTCTGCGGTCACTGTCGGATCATCACCGCCGATGGCGCGATGGTTGCTTTCCCGCCGGAAAAGAGGATCGAGGGGGATCACTATCTGGCATTGCTACGCCACGACTACATCCGTTCGCTGGCGACCGTGATCTATCGTCGTTGGGTGTTTGATGAGGTTGGCTTGTTCGATGAGTCGTTGCGTGGGTCCGAGGATACGGACCTTTATTTTCGCATCACGCGCCGATTTCCAGCGTACTGTCATGGTCAGGTGATGGCCGTTTACCGCTGGCATGAGGGGAACGCGACGCGCGATTTCGGCATGATGCTTCAATGCACCGTCTCGGTTCATCGCCAGCAGTGGCCCTATGTTCGGGGACGGAAAAACTACGAGCAAGCGTACCGGGAAGGGTTGAGACATTTACAGGCGCTTTACGGAGAGCCGCTGGTTGCACATATCCGCGACTCTTTGCGGCGCGGCGAATGGCAAGCGGCGGCGCGCGGGGCGTCATTGCTCGCGCGTTACTATCCGGAAAGACTGTTTCGGCGCGGATATGGGCGGCGCGTTCTCAAAGAACTCGGTCGGCGTTCGTTATCGTATCTGTTTGGCGCGCATCGAGCGAAAACCTTTCCCTCGAAGGGACCCTTTTGATCATGAGAGGCGAACGATGGAGGAGGCGCGAACGGAATTGACCGGGCGCAATTCTGCGGCGATTTCAAACCCTTATCTTTCGATCGTCATCCGCGCGCGCAACGAGGCGGAGGGTTTGCATCGCGTTTTCGAGGCGCTCCGCGCGCAACGATGCGATTTCGCCTGGGAGACGATCGTCGTCGATAACGAATCTGAAGATGAGACGCCTGAACTATGTGCGCGCTACGGCGCGCGCGTCATCAAGATCAGTCGCGATGAATTCACTTATGGGCGCGCGCTCAATCGCGGCATCGCCGCCGCATGTGGCGAGCTTGTTCTATTGCTGAGCGCGCATTCGCTGCCCGTCGGCTCGCGTTTTTTGGAGGCGGCGGTGGCGCCGTTTGCCGATCCGCAGATAGGCGCTGCGCGTTGCCTGAACGCACATGATCTCGAACAGATGGCGGCCTGGTATCGGGCGCGCGACATCAGTTATCGTTCGTTGGAAGAGCAACGGGAAGCCGAGATCGGTAGCGAATGGACGCGCCTTTATCCGGCAGCGACGTGTTGTGTATTGCGGCGCGCTCTATGGGAACGCATCAAATTTGATGAGGAGATAGAGGCGAACGAGGACAAGCTGTGGGCTTCGCAAATTCTGCGTCACGGTTTCGTCGTACGCTGCTGCGCCGAAGCAGTCTACTTTTATACGCGACATCGCGGTCGACGCGCGGCGCGGATGAGAGACTTACGCGAACACCTCGCCCTTTATCGTTTGACCGGTCAGCCGCCTCTTGGTCGGGCGCGATTCGCCTTGCGAGTGATCAAAGCGATGTTTCTCGCCCCGCTCGTTTCCGCGCGCTATCTGTGTGAACAGGTGAGCTGGAACTTCGCCTTGCTCTCCATCCCGCACAAAGCGCGACGCTCGCCAAGGAGCGGAAGTGTCCCGGAGTTCGACGCGCGGCAAGCGGTCAGGTGATCTGGAGGCATTCGGTCACGTACGAGGGCATCGAAGGTGGCCCAGTGTTTGGGCCGATGCGATGATGAGTGAATTCGCCATTCGAGCCGAAGGGCTTTCGAAAAGATATCTGATCGGGGCACAGAGGCCGTACAAAACTCTGCGCGATGCGTTGATCGAAGTGGCCCATGCCCCTTTCCGAAAGCTCGGTTTATCACGCGCAAAAGCGAACGGGCGAGTCGCGCCGAGCGAGATCTGGGCGTTGAAGGACGTCTCATTTGAGATCAAACGTGGCGAAGTCGTCGGCATCATCGGGCGCAACGGCGCAGGCAAATCGACTCTGCTGAAGATCCTCTCGCGCATCACGGAGCCGACGCGAGGCTTTGCCGATGTGCGCGGGCGCATCGGCTCGCTATTGGAAGTCGGCACGGGATTCCATCCCGAATTGACCGGGCGCGAGAACCTCTTCCTCAATGGCGCGATCCTCGGCATGCGGAAAGAAGAGATCAAACGCAAGTTCGATGAGATCGTCTCTTTCGCCGAAGTCGAGAAGTTCATCGACACGCCAGTCAAGCATTACTCGAGCGGAATGTATCTGCGTCTGGCGTTCGCCGTCGCTGCGCATCTCGAACCGGAGATCCTGTTGGTGGATGAAGTGCTGGCCGTCGGCGATGCCGCTTTCCAAAAGAAATGTTTGGGGAAAATGGGCGAGGTGGCCAAAGAGGGACGGACCGTGCTCTTCGTCAGCCACAACATGGGCGCCGTTCGTTCGCTATGCGAGCGGGGGATCTTTCTGGAGAACGGGCAGGTGCTTCATCAAGGCGAAGTGAGCGAATGCATCGAAACCTATTTTCGCGCAATCGGCGCGCTTCCCCCCCGCGATGGCGTCGTCGCTGCCGTCAACGGCAGCAGGTTCTCTCCGATCATCATCAATGGGAGAAGCGGCGGAGCGGTCCATCAATCACAAGCGTTCACGGTCTCAACCGAGTTGCGCGTCGAGCCGCACATCAGCGGGTTCAGCCTGTTCTGCATCATCGAAGGGATGGACGGCGCAAACGTCGCCATCGTGCGCGAGGAGAGAAAGGTCCAGCGTGTGAGCGAGAACGGACGGTATCGCATCACGGTTGGTTTCCCGCCGCTGTGGCTCAATCCAGGGCTTTACTCGATCTATTTCAAAGTCTTCTTCTGGAGCGAGCGCCAGGGCGCGCGGCACGTCTCGGATCGCTACCCGCTTGATATCGCGGGCGAGAGCAGTCTGACGCAGGCCATCCTTCAACCGCGCGCCATCTGGCAGATAAGCGAAAAGTGATGATGCCTTTCACTACCTTTTGCCGATCGCGAGCGATTCGGCAACCTTCGATGCCGGTCCAAAAATCCTCGGCGGAGACGGCGATTTGAAAGAATCCACTTGTTGGGGGCGAAAAAACGTGCGCGCTTTTGCTGCAACTATTGAAGTTCGCAATCCGGCGCGAGTGATCGCCGCATATCGCGCCAGCCGGCAAGCCGTCCGATGGCCCGTGCCGATCGACGCGCATCCATCGATGAGCGCGCACCGCCGCGAGTTCGTGCGCGCGCTGGCGGAAAAGAGCGTGCCTGAGATCTTACGCTCTTACGTCTATTTCTCGGTCGCGGAGATGGAGCGGATGTTGCGCCTTGCATCGCGTTACGTGCTGCTCGAACCGCTGCGCGGAATCGGTCTCGAACTCGGGGCGGGCAGTGGACTGCTCTCTTCGCTGGTCGCCAGAAGCCGCGAAGTCGACGCGATCTTCGCCGTCGAGATCTGCGAAGAAGCGGCCGATCTGCTGCTTCCCAAAGTCGCCCGTTGGGTGCTCGGCGACGAAGCGCACAAGGTCGTCCCCATCATCGGTTCGTTCGATAATCTGCTTCTGCCCGATAATTCGCTAGACTTCGCCATCGAGATAGACGCTTATCATCATTCGGACGATCTGCGCGTCACCTTCACCGAGTGTGCGCGCGTGCTCAAACCCGGCGGGTGGTTGCTCTGTTTCGATCGTTGCTGGCCGGACGATCATCCCGATTGGGATATCGAACGGCTGCTCTCCTTGCAGTACACGCCGGAATTTCTCGCCGCCAACGGTTATCCGCCGGATCTGAAGCTCACGCGCCGCGAAAACGGCGAACACGAGTATAAGCTGCGCGAGTGGCGCGCCGGGTTCGAGGCCGCTGGCTTTGAACTTTGTCGTTTGTGCAAGTTCTGGCGCGCCGTGCCGACGCGCGAAGCGATCAAAGCGGCGCTCTCCATTCTGCCTCTGTCGCTTCGACGAAGGCTGTACGAACCGGGCGAAGAGAGATTCGTGACGTTCCGTTGGTGGCTGACGCAACGTTGGCGAACGCTATGGCGCAACGTCGCTGGGCCGAAAGATCTGGCCGCGCCCGCTCGTTGGCCGCAGATGAATATCTTCGCTCCGCGCGAAACGAGCGTCCTGCTGTTGCGCAAGAAGAGGTAGTTTCGGCTCGTCCGAAACTTCGGAGGTTTTCAAAACGGCGGACACGGGCGCGATGATCGGCATCACTCTTTTGATCCCCGATGGCGTGGGCGCACGCAACTTTTTGCTCGGCGCGTTCTTGCCGTCGCTTGCAGCGAAAGGGCGCGTGCAGGTATTGCACCGGCTCCCGCCGTCGGCGCTCGAGATGGTGAGCGCGCGGGCCGAGATCGAATGGGAGCAGCTCATCGGGCCGAAAGAGACGCCCGCACGCTTCTTCTTGCGTAACGCGCTGGTTTCGGCCCACATGTACCGCGCCGACACGATGGCGATGCGATTCAACTTGCGTTTGCCCATCAACGGATCGTGGCGCACGCGCTATGGCGTGCGCGTAGCGCGGATGGTGGGGCGCGCCGCTTCGCTTTCAGTTCGCGCGGTCGCCGCGCTCGATCATCTCCACGGCGGATTGTTGCGCATAGGGGGCGAGGTGGACCACTACCGGCAGTTGCTCAAAAAGTTCGGCTCGCGCGTGCTCTTCTGTTCGCATCAACGTCCGCCGAGCGTCATCCCGGCCGTTTTAGCGGCCCGCTCGCTTCGCATCCCGACGGCGACCTTCATCTTCAGTTGGGACAATCTGACGAGCAAAGGGCGCATTGCCGCGCCCTTCGACTACTATTTCGTGTGGAGCGCGCTGATGCGCGACGAGTTGCTTCGTTACTACCCGCAGCTTTCGCCTGCGCGCATCGAGATCGTCGGGACACCGCAATTCGATCCATACGCCGATGAGGCGCTCCTTTGGTCGCGCGAAGAGTTCTTTCGGCGCATCGGCGCCGACCCTCGCCGCCCGCTTATCTGCTACTCCGGCGGCGATGTGACGATCGCGCCCGAAGATGCCGAACATGTCGGCGTTCTTCTGGAACTGATTCGCGCCGGACGGATCAAGAGAGCGCCGCAGGTTTTGCTTCGCCCATCGCCGGTGGATGATGGAAAACGTTACGCGGAGGTGCGTGCCAGATACCCGGAATTGATCTACGCGGCCCCCAGTTGGATCAGGCAGGACGCCAGCGACTGGGCCAGCGCTTGTCCGACCCAGGCCGACGCTCAATTCCTCGCCAATCTCACACGCTATGCGGATTTGAACGTCAACGTCAGTTCGACGATGACGCTCGATTTTGCCATTCACGACAAGCCCGTAGTCAACATCGCGTTCGATATCGCTTCGCCGCCGCCATTCGGCTTGCCGCTGTGGGAACATCACTACAGATTCGAGCATTACCGCCCTGTTATCGAGTTGGGGGCCGCGCGTTTCGCGCGGTCGCCCGACGAGTTGGCCGCACACATCAACGCCTATCTTTCCGATCCAACGCTCGATCGCGAGGGGAGGCGAAAGCTCGTGGAACTAGAGGTCATGCTTCCGCTCGGATGCTCCGGCGAGCGGATCTCGCGGGCCGTGATGCGCATCGCCGCGGAAGGTGAATGAGAAGAAGGGCCGTAGGGGAAAGGGGGGAGCGTCATGCGTAGGATTGTCAAAATACGTCGCAGAAGAAGAGCGGCTAAGGATGATTGCCTGAAAAGCGCGCCGCTTCTGAAGCCCGGGCACATTTACGCTTTGCCAGATGGGCGTAAGCTGGTGTTGGAAGCCGATGGTGATGGTTATCTGCTTTATCATCCTCTGGTCTGGGGCGGATTGCCGTGGGTCTCCTCTTGCCCTATCGAATATGAGATAGATGCACACGGGCGAATCTTGACTTCCACGGGGCAACCGACGCCTTGGCGCGCCGAGGATCTACGCGAACTCGGCACCGCGGTCGAAAATTCCGAACGGAGTGCGCTGCGCTGATCGCTGGTGCGTCTTCCCGCTCATTGCGTGACATCGCAACTGAAGATCTGTTTCGTCTGTCACGAGTATCCACCTGCGACGCATGGCGGCATCGGCGCTTTCGCGCAGGTCTTGGGCCGCGCTCTCGTGCGCGCCGGTCATCACGTGCGCGTCATCGGGATGGGAACTGCAGCGTCAGAAGAGGAAGACGAGGGCGTATGTGTCTACCGTTTACCGACAGATAGCGGGCGTTACGGTTGGATTCGCAACCGCTGGCGTCTTTTTCAGCGAATCGCCGCATGGAGCGCGCGCGGCGAAATAGATCTCATCGAAGTGCCAGATTGGGAAGGGTGGGCTGCCTGCTGGCCGTCGTTGCGCGTCCCGGTTGTCGTACGCGCTCATGGTTCGATCAGCTATTTCGCGTCCGAACAAGGATTGCCCGTCGGGCGAAGGGCTTTCTGGATTGAACGCGCTTCATTGCGGCGTGCCGATTCTTGGTGCGCTGTCAGTCGCTACGCGGCGGAGCGCACGCGTGAGCTATTTACGCTGCGCAACCCCCCTGATCGCGTCCTCTACAACTGCGTGGAGCATATGGTGTCGAGAGAGGAGTTCCCGCGATCGAGACAGACCGTCGTCTTTGTTGGCACGCTGGCGGCGCGCAAAGGCATCGCGCAGCTCATCGAAGCGTGGCCGATGGTCGCGCGCGTCTGTCCGGCGGCGGAACTTCACATCATCGGCAAGGATGGTCGCGCTGAAGGTGGAGGGTCGATGCGCGCGGCGCTTATTGCGCGACTTCCCAAAGAGGCGAAGGTCCATTTTCACGGACATCTGACGCGCGCTGAGACGCTGCGCTTCTTCCAACGTGCGCGCGTCGCCGTCTTCCCTTCGTATGCAGAGGCTTTCGCGCTCGCGCCATTAGAAGCGATGGCTTGCCAGTGTCCGACGATTTACAGCCAGCGTGGCAGCGGCCCAGAGTTGATCGAGGATGGGAAGAATGGTCTGTTGATCGATCCGGCGTGTCCCGAACAGATCGCCGCGGCGATCATACGTCTGCTGGCCGACGATGAACTGGCCCAGCGATTGGGACAAGAAGGGAAAAGAACGGTCGTGGACCGTTTCGCGCTCGCCATCGCTGTCGAGCAGAACGAAGCTTTCTATCGCGACGTGATCGCGAACTTCGAGCGCTAAAAGAAGCGCCGACTTTGCACCAGACCCACATCGAAACTGCGGATGCGAAGTCGCGCGATCACGAAAGACCATAGCAAGTGGCCAGAGTTTAGAGGATGGGGCATGGGGTAAAAGCCGAGCGCATCGACGATCTGGGGGCGCGGACGCAAGAGATGAAGATCGAACGACTTCGCGGTTGGCGGATCGCCTCTGCCGTGCCAAGCGGCCTCGACGATTGCTGTTTGATCGTGCCGACTTACTGCCGACCACGCGAAGTAGTGAGGCTGCTTGAGACGGTAAAGGCTCTGCCTGATCATCCCGCCGAAATTATCGTCGTCGATGGGTCGCAAGACGAATTGACCGAGCGAGCCGTACGTCGTTGGGTTGCTGACCAGCATGCGGGCTTCTCGCTGCTCTACGCGCGAAGCCGCGCAGGGTTGACGCGCCAGCGAAACGTCGGCATAGATCTCGCCTCCGGCGAGTACGTCTTCTTTTTAGACGATGATTGTTTGCCGCAGGCCGGATATTTTGCGGCGATCAGGGATGTCTTTCTGGCGGATGAAAGGGTCGGCGCGGTTGGTGGATTGGCGATCAATCAGATGGCGCAGCCCGTCCCGCGTCGTTGGCGCATACGGTTGTCGCTCAAGATCGTCCCGCGCGTCGAACCGGGCACTTATCATGCTTCGGGAACTTCCGTGCCGCCGAACTTGATACGCCCTTTCACCGGCACGCGCGCGGTCGATCTGCTTTGCGGCGCGCATTTCGCCTTTCGTCGCGCCGTTTTTGCGCGCCATCGTTTCTCGGAGTTTTTCGCTGGTTACGCACAAGGCGAAGACATGGAGTTTTCGTTGCGCGTCGGGCGCGAATGGAAACTGCTATGGTGCGGAGATGCGCGCGTTGCGCACCATCACGCGCCAGGCGGAAGACCCGCTCCGTTCGCGAAAGGGAAGATGGAGGTGCGCAATCGCTACTTCATCTGGAAGCGACATGTGACCGACGTTCATCTTGTCGATCGCGCGCGCTTCTGGTTCGACGTGATCCTTCTGGCTGCGATGGACGTGGCGTGGTTCTGTTCGCGTCCGTGGCAGTTGAGCTGGGCGCAGCATGCGATCGGAGTCGCCTGTGGAGCCGTCGGTTGCGCGCTCGCACCGCCACGCTATGAGGAGCGGTTGCCATCGGTTCGCTACGTCCTGGCAGAAGGCGATGACGATCACGCATCTGGGTGGTCATGATGATCCCCAACGCAAGTTCAATTCCGCTGGCTAGAAACGTCAGGATCGGGCGGGCGACTCAGAAAGTCGATCTAGCGCTCCTCCTTCTGATCGGCGTGATCGCCATCCCGGCGATGGCCACGGTCGGCATCGGATATCCGGCTGCCGGCGCGCGTTGGTTCTTCGGTCTTCTGTTGCTCGCGCTCGGTTATCAACTGGCGCTCAAGCGCGATTGCCGGCGATTCGTCGCTTTGCTTATAGGCGTGACGCCCGTCCTCATGATGTTGCGCGACTTCTTCTTCTACAGCGCTGTGACGGCCATGTTCGCGTGCGGAATCATCGCTTGGTCGTTCCTGTTCCCAGAAGAGTTTGGCGAATTATGGCGGAACCTTTGGTGGCGGATGCTCTTCTTTGTCGCCATGCTCTATTGGGCGCTCTCGTACTATCTGACCGGCGAATACGCGAGCAATTTGCGCGTCATGGAACTGGTCTTGGCCGCCGCGTGTCTTCATCTGCTGGCCGGACACCGTCGGATGTTAGCTGTCGCTCTGTTCGGTTGTTGTCTTTCGGTTCTTTCTATCGGCATCGCCTTTCTGCCCTATGGTGATCGTTTGGGATCGGCGGAGATCGGCGGTTACAGCCTCGGCAATCCGATCACTTTCGGGTTGCCTCTCGCGCTCATCATCACGTTGCTCGTCGCCGATGATGGCAAGTGGCTGTTGTTGGAGCGGCATCGGCTTTGGCGTTTGTCGCTCGGATCATCGGCGGGAGCGTTGCTTCTGCTCTCGACGTCGCGCGGCAGTTGGGCCATCGTCATCGCCAACTTGATCGCGCTGTTTCTGATCGGCGGACGGCGGACGCAAGAACGCCGGGTCGCATTGGCGCTGCTTGCCGCTATGGCGCTGGCTACCATTCTCCTGCTCGTTTCACCGAAGGGCGAAGATCTCGAACGAGCTTTCGAACGGACCGCTTCCGCCGATAGTTCATGGGCGCATAGCTCCAGCGGGCGAACGGATCAATGGCGGCTATTTCCGCGCATCTTCGAAGATGCGCCGCTCTTCGGTTTCGGACCGGGAACGGGCCCATTCGTACACGAACAATATTCGCTGTGGGATAACTCGCTCAGCGTGCACGGCAAGATCCTTCAGTGGCACTCGCTCTATCTACTGATCGGAGTCGAGACGGGGGCGTTGGGCCTTAGCTTTCTGATCCTCTTCCTGCTCTCGCTTCTTGCGCGCGGGATCGCGCATCTGCGCGCGCGCGGCGAGATCGTCCCGTTGCTCGGCATATTGAGTTTCATCATCATCGGCTTTTCCGTCTCCGGGTTCGATGCCTCTTCCGGCCTCTTCCTCGGTTGCGGTCTTGTCGCGGCGCAAAGATCGGAAAGCGCGGGACGGACGAGGGGCAGGCTTCATCCTTCATCTCTGAAAAACGATACGCGCCCTCATCCGCGCTAGATCCGGTCGAGGGCGGGATTCATCTGAGAAGTCTTCGATGAAGTTACTGATCGTCTCTCACGTCGTGCATTATGAAGAGGGCACGCGACTTTACGCTTACGGCCCCTACGCGCGTGAAGTAGACGTGTGGGCCGAGCTCTTCTCAGAAGTCGCCATCGCTGCGCCGTGCCGGAAGGAGCGCGCGCCGGGGGATTGTCTGCCGTTTGCACGACGAAACATCTCGATCATCCCGCAGCGCGAAACGGGCGGCGAGACGTGGCGCGCGAAGCTTCGCCAAATCATCTTGCTGCCTTTGCTCGTCTTCGATCTCGTGTGCGCCATGCGCCGAGCCGATGCGATTCACATCCGATGCCCGGGAAACTTAGGATTGTTGGGGACGATCCTAGCTCCCTTCTTCTCCAAATTCCTGGTCGCCAAGTACGCGGGGCAATGGACCGGCTATCCGGGCGAAACATGGAGCGTGCGGCTGCAGCGTCGTCTTCTCCGCTCTTCGTGGTGGCGCGGTCCAGTGACAGTCTACGGCGCGTGGCCCGATCAGCCAGCACACATCATCCCTTTCTTCACCTCGATCATGACGCGCGAGCAGATGATGCGCGCCGGTCGCAGCGCCGTTCGTCGGCGGAGCGACGGAAAGCTGCGCGTCCTTTACGTCGGACGGTTGACGGCAGCCAAGAATGTCGAAGCCGTATTGTCGGCGCTGGCCCAGTTGCGCGATGCGCAGCGAGATCTCTCCTGCACTATCGTCGGCGATGGGCCGCGCCGCGCGCGACTCATAGAAATGGTGAAAGAGCTTCGGCTCGAGGATCGCGTCACCTTCGCCGGCAGCGTCGGGTTCGAGCGCGCGCTCGATTTCTACGATTGGGCCAACGTGTTGGTCCTCGTTTCCGAGACGGAGGGGTGGCCGAAAGCGATTGCCGAGGCGATGGCCTTCGGTCTCATCTGCATCGGCTCGGATCGCGGACTGATCCCGCAGATGTTGGCGGATGGGCGCGGCATCGTCGTGCCGCCCGGGGACGCGCAAGCGCTCGCCACCGCGCTTGCGGACATCGCCACGCATCCCGCCTCATATGACGCAATGCGCGCGCGCGCTGTCGCTTGGGCCGAGAGGTTCTCGCTCGATGATCTGCGCGATGCGCTTCGCCATCTCCTCTCCTTGTGGTGGGACGTCGAGCTTGCTGGACCAGTCATTGAAGCGCATGACCGGATAGACACAGCTTCGCAAATCGAGGCGGGTGAACCTTCTGATTCCATTCGCCGAAGCGCACACGCCAGAAGAACATGAGACGAGAAGAGAGGACGGGACTGCTCCGGATCGTCGTTTTGGGTGGAGGAGCCGCCTTCACGGAGCTCCATCTGCCGGCGTTGCAAGCGCTCGGTTGGACTTCGCGTCTTGTGGTCGTCGAGCCTTCGGCGCGCGCGCGCGCGCGACTCAAAGCGCGCGATGGTTCGCTAGTCTGCGTAGAGCGTGGATACGCCGAATTCTTCGATGATCTCGCGGAGCCGGAAGAGTTCGACGCGGCGCTCGTTGCACTGCCGAACAGTCTGCACGCGGAAGCGGTGGAAGCGGCTCTGCTCGCGGGCTTGCACGTTTTGTGCGAAAAGCCGTTGGCGCTGGAGGCGCGAAGCTGCGAGCGGCTGGGCCAGTTGGCTGATGATCTTGGCCGGATTCTATCCGTCGGCATGGTCAGAAGGTTCTTGCCAAGCGTCGGCGCGTTGCGCGAGGCGTTGCGCGCAGGATTCATCGGCCCGCTCGAAAACGTCCACATCGAATGCGGCGAGCCTTACGACTGGCCATCGGATAGCGGCTCTTTCTTCGCGCCGGAGAACGGTGGCGTACTGGCTGATGTGGGTGTGCACTATCTCGATCTGATAGCGGAGCTTTGCGGCGCATGCGAGCCGATCGCGTACACGGATGATTGGCGCGGCGGCGTGGAAGCGAACGCGAAACTCGAACTCGTCTCAAGTTGTGGCGTGCGGATCAAATTAGCTCTGTCACGTACGCGGAAGCTGCGCAACACGGCTATCTTTCAAGGCGAGCGAGGTATCCTCGTCCTCGCGCATGACGCTCATGATCATTGCCTTTGGCGTTCCGACGATGGGCGCTTGATCGGAAAACTCTCGGCTGGCATTACCAGCAGCCGGGACGGCGATGGGACCGTGCGCGAAGCGTTCATCGCGCAATGGTTGGCGTTCGCCGAAGCGATTCGGGGAGGAGCAGCGCCATCGGTTTCAGGGCGGCAGGCTGCCGAGACGATGCGCATCGTCGAATGGGCCTATGGTGAGCGGAAGCGCAAAAGGGCCGCCTTCACAGGAGCGGGCTCCGAAACGGCAAACGCGCTTGCGAGGAGGGCATGGGGGGAGGGAAACGGCGGCGGCGCGCCCGCGACCTTGCGCTCCGCGAGAGTGGTCATCACGGGGGCGACCGGATTCATCGGCGGGCACCTCGTCGCGCGCTTGAGCGGGCAGACGCGGGAGATCATCGCTCCGGTGCGCAACTACGCGACCTGCGTGCGCATCGCGCGCTTTCCGGTAGAACTGCCGCGTGTGGACCTGCTCGACCTGAAGCAAGTGACGGAGCTCATGCGTGGCGCGCGCATCGTCTTTCATCTCGCCTACGGAAGTGACGAGCGAGGTGGCGCTCGACTTACCATCGAGGGGACGCGAAACGTCGTCGAAGCGGCCATCGCGTGCGGCGTCGAATGCGTCGTCGTCATGAGCACGGTAAGCGTCTTCGGGCGACCGGAAGCGGATGCCTTCGTCGATGAGACGTGGCCTTACGGCGAGCGCCTTGATGAGTACAGCGCGAGCAAAGCGGAGATGGAGCGATGGTGTTTGCAACGCGCCGCGAGCGGTTCGGGCGCGACGCGCATCGTCGTGCTCAATCCTTCGTGCGTGTACGGTCCCGAAGGGAAGCTCTACACGCAATTGCCCATTCAGCAAGCGCGCAAAGGGAAGTTCTGTTGGGTCGAAGAAGGGCGCGGGGCGGCGAATTACACGTATGTTGATAATCTCATAGATGCGATGATGCTCGCCACCGAACGCGCCGCCGAAGCGCATGGCCAACGTTTCATCATCAACGATGGTTGCTGTTCGTGGCGCGAGTTCCTCACGCCGCTGCTCGGCGAGTATGCGATGGCGCTTCCCTCGCTGAGCGCGCATGAGATCTTGGCGCATCGCGAGACGACGCAACGCGCCAGCCTGAAAGCGATTGTGGCGCACATGGCGCGCGACCAAAAACTCGCCGAGATGATCGGCACCCTACCTGTCATCGGAAGATCGTTGCGCTTTCTCTTCAACGCCTCACCGATCATGCGTGCGCGTCTCGCTAAGATGCGCACGAGCAACGTCGCGCGCGCAAACGGAGCGTTGTCGTCTTTGCCGCCAGAGTGGCTCGTTGATCTGTTCGGACCGGCGACGGCGCGGTTTTCGTCCGGGCGCGCCGCGCGCGTGCTCGGTTGGAGGCCGCACGTCACGCTCGCGGAAGGTCAGCGGATCACGGCAGCGTGGTTGCGCGAAGTCGGGTTGCTGTAGGAAACGCCTGCCATTCTGGCGCGCAAGACTCGTCATCATCTCGCGTTCGGCGAGATCGCCTATGCGAATTGGCATCATGCACATCACCGACACGCTCGATGCTGGCGGAGCCGAACGCATCGCCGTGCATCTCGTCAACCTGCTCCCGCGCGCCGATTTCGCGCCACACTTGTGCACGACGCGGCGCGACGGAGCGTTGGGCGATCTGGTCGCTGCGGATGTCAACCGGTTGCGACTTGTGCGGCGACATCGTTTCGACGTGGACGCGATCCGTCGTTTGTGCGCTTACGTGCGCGAGCATCGTATCCGCATCCTGCACGCTCACGGAACCTCGCTCTTCGTCGCCGTCGCTGCAGCGAGCATGCCGCCTTATCCCGTCGTCGTCTGGCACGATCATTACGGGCGGTGCGAATTCGATGATCGTCCGGTGTGGCTTTATCGGCTGGCGACGCGCCGTGTCGCCGCGATCATCGCCGTCAACGAGAAGTTGGCCGACTGGGCCAAAAAGCGTCTGCGCGTCGCGGCGGAGCGGGTTTGGTACGTGCCGAACTTCGCCGTCTTGCCGCCTGCCGAGTTGGCAAGCGATCTACCCGGAGAGCGCGGCCAAAGGATCGTTTGCGTCGCCAACTTCCGCCCGGCCAAGGACCATTTCACTTTGATTCGCGCCATGAAGCGCGTGGTCACATCGTTTCCAAACGCCCACCTGCTTCTGGTCGGCGTGACGAATGATGCTCTTTACCGTGCCCGCGTAAGCGAAGAGATAGTCAGGGAAGGGCTGACCGGCAACGTCTCCATCTTGGGCCAGCGCGCGGATGTCGCGGCCATTCTGCGCGCGTGTGACATCGGCGTGCTCGCCTCAGCGTCGGAAGGGTTCCCCGTCACGCTGCTCGAATATGGATTGGCGGCGCTGCCTTCGGTCGCCACCCGCGTCGGGCAGTGCGCCGAAGCGCTCGACGGTGGCCGGACGGGCTTGCTCATTTCACCGGGCGCGCCTGATGAACTGGCCGCCGCTTTGTGCGCGTTGCTGGGCGCGCCGGACCTGCGCGCGCGTCTCGGCGAGGCGGCCTTGCGGCGCGTGCAAAGCGTCTACAGCCCAAGCGCTGCGCTCAAAGCCATCGAGCGCATCTATGCCTTGATCTAGAAGCGACTCCAAATGTGCGCAGAGGTTAAACCGGCTTCGGTATTGGCGGATGAATTTCAAGGTGGAGCCGCATCCGCGCTTTCATCCGAACGGGGGTGAGGATGACGGTCCTGCTCGTCGGGAATTTTCTGTCCGAAAGCGGCGGCACACACGGCGTGTGCGAGGAGTTGGCCGTTCGTTTGGAGGATGCCGGGTGTCGTGTGATCACCGTCTCGCGATCGCGCGCGCGCCTGCGCAGGTTGTGCGAGATGGTCGGCGCGGTGTGGCACCATCAGCGCGAGTACGAGGTTGCGCATGTTGATCTGTTTAGCGGAGACGCTTTCTTTTGGGCCGAGGCCGTTTGCTGGACTTTACGGCGCGCGCGCAAGCCTTATGTTTTGACCTTGCACGGCGGGCGTCTCCCGCAATTCGCTCATCGGTGGCCGCGCCGTGTGCGTCGTCTGCTCGCTTCGGCGGCAATCGTCACGGCTCCGTCAAATTATTTGCGCGAGCGCATGCTGCCTTATTGCGCGAGAATCGTGGTGCAGCCGAACGCGCTGGAGCTTGCGCGCTATGAGTTTCGCGCACGCGCGCAACCAAAGCCACGTCTGGTTTGGTTACGCGCCTTTCATGAGATCTACAATCCGGCGCTGGCCGTCGGAGTAATTCGCCGTCTTGTACCGGATTATCCTGCGCTGCGCCTCTTGATGGCTGGTCCGGATAAAGGCGACGGCAGTTTAGAGCGCGCACGCCGTCTCGCCGGGCAGAACGGCTTCCTCGATGGGCACATAGCTTTTCGCGGTTCGATCGATAAACGCGCCGTACCGCGATTTTTACAGGAGGGGGACGTCTTCCTAAATACGGCGAACACGGATAACACGCCGGTGAGCGTCATCGAGGCGATGGCTTGCGGGTTGTGTGTGGTGAGCACGAACGTTGATGGTCTGCCGTTTTTGCTCGAAGATGAGCGCGATGCGCTGTTGGTCGCACCCGGCGATGCGCAGGCGATGAGCGCGGCGGTGCGGCGCATCTTAACGGAGCCCGGATTGGCTTTACGCTTGTCGGAGAACGCGCGTCGCAAAGTCGAAGCATTCGATTGGTCAATGGTTCTGCCAGGTTGGTTGAGCATATTCGAGGAAGCGATGATAGGGCGGTCCAATGGCTGCGGAGCGTAAAATGGTTCGGCTCTTCGTTCGTAAAACACTAGGTTGCGCGCCGAATCGAAGCGTCTGATCGGTCCACTTCCATTTGCTAATCTCTTTTTGCGTTAGGATGGGAAAACTCGACACGCTCTATGCACGATTGCCCGTCTGGGCGCAGCATATCGCCGTCAGTTCATACGGCGTCTATTGGCGATGGTTGCGTTTCGGCTTGGGGTTCAAGCGCGCGCTTGCCGAATACATCGCGCGCGAGCGCTTCAGCGCAGAGGAGTGGCGCGATTGGCAACAGCGCCGTTTGCGTGAGCTATTAACCATAGCCGCGACAGAAGTGCCCTATTATCGGCAGACGTGGGGCGAGATCGAGCGGCGGGCCGCGTGCGCTGGCCATCTTGCGGAACTTCCGTTGCTCGAAAAGGATGCTGTTCGGCGTTCGCCGCAATCTTTCTTGCGCGCAACAGCCGAGAGGTTGAAGCTATACGTTTTCCATACGAGCGGTTCGACGGGAATGCCGATCGCTACCTACTGGACCAGAGCGGAGATGCAGCGCGCCATGGCGCTAAGGGAGGCGCGCTCGGCGCGTTGGGCCGGAGTCTCCTTCAACTTGCCGCGCGCCACGTTTTCGGGCCGGATGGTCGAGCCTGATGCGGAAAGCCGCGGTCCCTTCCATCGTTTCAATGCGGCGGAGCGACAGGTTTATCTTTCGGCTTTCCACTTGCGCCCCGAAACGACGCGCCGTTATGCGGAAGCGCTCGCGCATCACCGCGTGAAATGGCTGACCGGTTATGCCGTCTCATCTTCTTTGTTAGCGAAGTTTCTGTTAGCCGAAGGGATCGAGTTGCCGTTGAAGGCGGTCGTTACGACGAGCGAGAAATTGACGCGCGAGATGCGCGACTCGATCGCGCGCGCGTTCGGTTGTCGCGCTTACGAAGAGTACGGTACGGTGGAGAACGCTTCGTTCGCCAGCGAATGCGAACGAGGCCGCTTGCATGTCAGCCCGGACGCAGGCATCATCGAGATCCTTCGCCCTGATGGGAGCGCGTGTCTTCCCGAGGAAGAGGGCGAAGTGGTCGTGACCGGTCTGCTGCGCGATCATCAACCTTTAATTCGCTATCGTCTCGGCGATGTGGCCGCGTGGGGCGCCGAACGATGCCCGTGCGGGCGCGCCATGCCCGTCTTGAAGGAGATAGTTGGAAGGCTCGAAGATGTCGTCACCGGGCCGGATGGCCGTCAGATGGTCAGATTCCATGGCGTCTTCGTGGACCAGCCGCACGTCTTTGAGGGCCAGATCGTACAAGAGGCGCGTGATCGCATACGCGTGCGCGTAGTCCCGGCGGACGGATTTGCCGAGGCGGATGCGCGCGAGATCGCGCGTCGAATTCGCCAACGGCTCGGACCGCAGGTGAAGGTGGAGGTCGAACGCGTTGACCGCATCTCGCGCAGCGGAGCGGGAAAGTTCAAAGCCGTCATCTCGCGTTGCGATGAGACGGAAAGAGCGTGCGACATCGGTTCGATTCATCCCGAGAATTAATCGATCCCGATTAGCGAGAAGCGCACGATGCGAAACCCTGCGCGAGAAAACGACTGGCCGTTGGTGACCGTCATCATGCCCGTGCGCAATGAGGCGCGTTTCATCGCGCGCAGCCTCGGCGCCGTTCTTAATCAAGACTACCCACCCGAACGGCTGCAGATCATCGTCGTTGATGGCATGTCGACCGATGGGACGCGCGAAAAGGTCGAGCGGTTGCGGCGGCGCGGCGTGGACCTATGTCTGATCGATAATCCGGGGGTGATCGTACCGACCGGCCTCAACGCCGCGCTCCGGTTGGCCAAAGGCGAAGTGATCGTGCGCGTTGATGGTCACTGCGAGATCGCGCCCGATTACGTGCGCCGTTGCGTCGCGCATCTCGAAAGCGGCGAGGCGGATGGCGTCGGTGGTCCACTGGAGACAGTCGGCACGGGCATCGTCGCGCAAGCGATCGCGCGCGCGATGAGTTCGCCTTTCGGCGTCGGCGGAAGCGCCTTTCGCACCGTGCGCGACCGCGCGCTTTACGTCGATACGATCGCTTTTCCGGCCTACACGCGGCGCATCGTGGAGATGGCCGGCCCATTCGACGAAGAGTTGGTTCGCAATCAAGATGACGAGTACAACTACCGTTTGCGCAAACTCGGCGCGCGATTGTTGCTTGCGCCCGATGTGCGCGCGCGTTACTACAGCCGTAGCTCTTTTCGTTCGCTCTGGCGACAGTATCTGCAATACGGTTACTGGAAGGTTCGCGTGTTGCAAAAACATCCGGCACAGATGCGTTGGCGGCAATTCGTCCCGCCGCTCTTCGTCTTCGCCATCGCCGTCGCTTCGATCCTCGCCCCTTTCGATGGGGGGAGTAGTTTGATGACTCTCGGCCTCGTTTATAGCGCGAGCGCGATCGCGTGCGCTTTGTATGAGGGGCGCTCATATCCGACCTTGATGCCTTTGGTCGCGCTCGCCTTTGCGACGATGCATCTAGCCTACGGGATAGGATTCTGGGTCGGCCTGATCAAATTCCGGCGTCTGTGGCGCCCCTATGATGCTGAGGGAAGCGTTCACGGATCGATCCGCGGTTGAATGCCGATGAAGAAAGGGCGCGCGCATGGCGCTTAAGGAGTTGTCGTTCAACGGAGCGTGGGAACGCAAAAGGATCAACCTCGCTTCCCTCGCTTCGCTCGCCGCAATCGGGACCTACGTCTTCTTCCGTCTACACGGTTTGACTGCCGATCATCTCTGGTTCGATGAGATGTTCAGCGTGGATGCGGCGCGCCGCGGTTGGGGCGATTTGCTGGCATTCATCGCAGAGGATGCCGTTCATCCGCCGCTCTTCTACCTTCTGCTGAAAGCTTGGATAACGATCGGTGGCGAATCGCTCTTGTGGTTGCGGCTGTTGCCGGTGCTCCTTTCGATCTTAGCGCTCATTCCGCTGTCACTGCTTTGCCGGGAGCTGAAACTTCGACCCGCTGAGACAAATCTCGCCATCGCGCTCATGGCGGTCAACGGCTTCCTCGCGTATTACGCGCGAGAGGTACGGATGTACAGCTTGCTCTTCCTGTTAACCGCGTGCGCGTTGCTCACATTTTGGCGTGTCTTGCGCGGGAGTCCTCGGCTCGCGTTATTCCTTGCCGACCTAGAACAGAATCTCGGTTGGCTGACACGCCGTTCTGCAACTCATGGACAAATGTCCCATGGTACCGTCCCGGTTGCTTCCTGCCTCATCCACCGGCACCGGCCTTGCGGCCTGTAACCTCCGATGTCCGCAGGCGTCACTTCCCGCCGAACTGGCGGTAGAGAGCGAGCGCAAGTAGGTTTTTGGCTGCGTTCACGTCCCGGTCATGGCGCGTACCGCACCCGGGGCAGTCCCACTGCCGTACGTCCAGTGCCAGCGCCTCCAGTACCTGCCCGCAGCACGAGCACATCTTGCTGCTCGGAAAGTACCGGTTCGCCTCCACCATGCGGCTGCCGTACCACACGCACTTGTACGCCAGCATCCGCCGGAATTCGCCCCAGCCCACGTCCGCGATGTGCCGCGCCAGCTTCGGGTTTTTCACTAGGCCGCTCACAGACAGGTCTTCCACCACAATCACCCGCTTGGTTTTCGCCAGGTGTGTGGTCAGCTTGTGCAGGAAGTCCTGCCGGATATGGCGGATTCGCCGGTGCAGCCGGGCCAGCCGCAGGGCCGACTTCTTCCGGTTCTTCGACCCCTTTTCCTTCTTGCTGTGCCGCCGCTGCCGCCGGCGCAAAAGCCGCAGGCGCCGCAATAGCGGCTTCGGTGCTAGGATCTTTTCCACCACCCCGTCGTCTTGCACCAGCGTGGCGAAGTGCGCCAGGCCCACGTCAATTCCTACCGCCGGGCCCCGCACCGGCTCCGGCTCGGGCAGATCCACCTCCACCGTCAGGCTCACGTACCACCGGTCCGCCTCCCGGCCCACCGTCGCCGACAGGATGCGGCCCTGGACCTTCGGCTCCTCCTTCAGCCGGATGAGGCCCAGCCGGGGCAGTTGCACCGCCCGGCCCACCACTCGGATGGCGCCCGTCAGCCGGAACCGGTCATCCCGCCCCTTCTTCCGAAACCGAGGAAAGCCCACCTTCCGGCCTTCTTTCAGGCCCCGGAAGAAGTTCTGGAAGGCCCGGTCCAGGTCCCGCAGCGCCTCCTGCGGCGCGCACTTGGACACCTCATACAGCCAGGGGAACTGCGTCTTCTTCAGGCGGTTCAGCTCCCGGTGCTGCTCGATAGCATTCGTGCTCTTGCCCGTCTGCTGATACAGCTCGATGCGCCGGGCCAGGCCCCAGTTGTAGGCGAACCGGGCGGCACCGGCGTGCTTCGCCAGCAGGATGCGCTGCTGGACATTCGGATCAAGTTCGTACCGGTAGGCACGGTTAACCTTCACGTTCGATGGCCTCCAGAGCTTTTTTCGCCTTGTTCCGGGCCGACCGGCGGCCGTAAAGGCGGGCACAGAACGACGTCAGGGCCTCGATCATGTCCTGGACCAGGTCATCCTTGACCTCACCGGGCTCGACGACCACAATCCTCCGTCCCTGGGCCGCCAGGGCCGCTTCGACGTACTCGAAGCCGAAGCGCATGAGCCGGTCGCGATGTTCGACGACAATGGTGCCCACCTTTGGGTCGGAGAGCAAGCGTATGAGCTTGGGCCGATGGGACCCGATCTCGGAGACAGCCCGGGTGACTGCCCAACCATGTTCGCTGGCATAGGCCACCAGCCTGGCGATTTGCCGGTCCAGATCCGCCTTCTGGTCGGCACTGGACACGCGGGCATACAGGGCCACGGCCCGGGAAGTGGCCTCCGGCTCCTTGACGAGAATCTTCCCGGTGGGTGTCTGTTCAAAGGGAACCGGCATCTTCCCTTGCCGCACCCAGCGCCAGGCAGTCTTGTACGAGATGCCCTGCTTTCTCGCCCATTCACTCAGCTTCATGTGGATAGGACAGCCGATTTATCCATTTTTGTCCATAGTCTAGTGGATAGTTCTCAACCCTTCGTTCTACCGATTGATGACCACATATGCCACGTTCAATGGGCAATTGGGTTTCAGGTTCAACGTCTCTTTGGGACTAGCGCTCTTCCTCGCGCCCGTTCTGATCTCGGCTTATCGGATCTTTCGATCCGGCGGGCGATCGTCGCTCTATCCGTCGCGATCAAGCGTGTTTGCGGAGATGGAACGTTCCCGACGAGAAGAGCGGTCCGCATTCGCTTTCTTATGCTTCTTTGCTTTCATCCCCATCCTATCGCTCTTCGCCGTTTGTCAAGCCATCCCGCAAATGATTTGGCTCCCGCGCGGGTTGATCATCGCCGCCGCGCCCTATCTCATGCTCGTCTCGATGGCAGTTCATCGGTTCGGTTCGCGATTGGTGCGAGGGGGCGTTTTGTGCGCGTTGCTTTGCTGGGCCAGCGCCGCGGGTTTCAAATCGCTCGATCAGATCGATTATCGGAAAATAGATTGGGGGAGCGTCGTCGAGCAGATGAAGCTTCGTGGGGGAGCGGAAAAGGGGCGAACGATTCCCGTTTACGTGACGGACCGCTTTCACGCCTACAGCTTGAAGTTCTATCTCCGCTGGGTTGACGAGAAAGGGTTCAACGTCGTCTTCGCCGATGGTTCCGGATTCACCCATCCGAGCATTCAACCGAGGTTTCTTCGCCAGCTCGAATCGGTGCGTGTCGAGCGGTTGGACGAGCTCAGAGGGGATAGGTTCTGGGTCATTTTCATTTGCGATGAGTGGCAGCGCGCTGAATGGCCGCAACGGGCTTTCAATCCCGCAGAATTCGCCGTCGGCGATCTGTTCTCCGACCCGCTGGGACAGGTGTGCGCCTTCCCCGTTTGGCGAAAGCTGCGTAAGATGCGGCTATCGGCGTCAGCCCTGTTCTGGCTTCAGCGCATTTCAATGCGGAAAGGAGCGGTCTCTGAGGCGCAGCGGCGCGCTCGATGATCGGCCCGATCGAAGCGGGCGGCAATTCTGTCGCAATTGCTCGCAAATGCGTCTCAAATCACTGGAAGCGGGGCGACGCGCTGTTCCCGTCGTATGGTCCATCGCTGAGAGTCACGCGCATGAAATCGGGGGTTCGGGCCTCAGCGCGCTGGCGTGGAGCATCTCTGGGCTGGGCATGTCGTTTGCTCTGTCGGAGTAAGGGTCGAGAAGGTTTGATTCGGCCTCTCAGGCGGTAAGCGATTGTTCGTCATCTAGGCGGCGGCAATGTGAGCTTCCCGCAGCGCAGGGACGGATTGACCCTCTCGCCCATCCGCACTCGAGCAAATCAGAAGCGGCCTTGCAGCAGGCTTCCCCGAGGGGTATCGGCGTATTCCGCAGCGCCTGAACGTGTCTCGCTATTGCTATGTTTGTTCGATCGAGTGTTGGATTCGGATTTACCTTGCTGGCGCAAACGACGCAACAGCTGTCATTGTTATGTTTGTTCGGTCGAGATGTTGGATTCGGTTGACGTTCGCTCCTTTTTTCTCCTCAGAAACGCGCCGCTGGGATATCGCGAGCTTGCGCGAATCGGCGTATGCATCGAAAGGTTCTGTCGAGGTGCGAGAGCATCTAGGAGGGCGTGATTCGATGAAGGTCGAGCGGCGCACATATTTACAGGCGGGGGCGAGGGGGATCATCCTCGGGGCGACGCTCTTCAATCTATTCGTCTGCCTTCGGCACGAGCTGTATCATTACATCCATTATGGTAATAGGTTGGATGAGGTGGTCATCAATGCGAAGAGGATGAGCGCCGTGCGCGCCGACCTGCCGCGCCGCGGCATTGTCGGTTATCTGAGCGACCGTCGCGGAGAAGACGCTGATCATGAATGTACGCGAACGCAATATAACCTCATCCCGATCATCGTCTCCTGCTCGCCATCCTCGACCGAACCCATTGTGATCGGGGATTTCCGCAAGCCAACCACCGCCGCTGAGATCTACCGCGCCCGCAAACTCACCCCGCTTCGGGATTACGGCAACGGAGTAATGCTGCTCGTCGGAGGTGGTAGTTCGTCTGAGTCGGCGCTTCGCTAGCGCAGTCGAAGTCGTTTTGCTGTGTCGGGCGTGATCCGAAGAGGTTGCCTTTGGGTTTCGAGATAGCCTCATCTCTAGCGCTGGCCCTGCTCTTCGCATACGCGAGCGGCGCTTTATTTACCGATCTCCTGTGGCCTCAGGCGCACCCGTTGACTCTTTGCCGCGTGCGGTGGTGGTTGGGGATAGGTATCGGATTGGGTTTGAGTTCGTGTCTCGCTTTGCTCTGGCTTGTCGCCTACGGGCGTCTATCGCGCGGGTTGATCGTCGTCGATGCTCTCGCCGTCGCCGTTTTGGTTGCGCTCCGTTGGCGGTTGAAGGATGAGGTGAGCGCGGGTTCAGTGAAGCTTGCGGAGGAACAGGTTTCAAGCCACGAGCGCGGACCGAGAGCGATGAGCGCGGGTCCAGTGAAGCTTGCGGAGAATCGTGGAGATGAGATCTTGCGCGGCGGTTTGTGCGTCGCAGTGGTTGCGGGCGGTGTCGCCTATGCCCTCTTCTCCTTGAACAGTCCGCATGGGACATTCGATGCATGGATCATCTGGAATCTACGTGCGCGTTACATCTTCCATGGGGCGGAAGATTGGACCATCGGATTGAGCCGTTATTTTTGGGCGCCGGATTATCCGCTGCTCCTTCCTCTGAGCGTCGCGCGGTGTTGGGAGTATATAGGGCGCGACACGGTGCTGGCGCCTGCGGCGGTGGCGCTGCTTTTCACTTCGGGAACCGCCGGATTGCTCTACTCATCGCTCTCTTTCTTGCGCGGCAGGGAGCAAGCGATGCTTGGGACACTGATCCTCATCAGCGCGCCGTTCTTCATCGCGCACGGGGCGCATCAGTATGCCGACGTACCCTTGGCTTTCTTCTTTTTGGCAACTTGCGTACTATTTTGCCTGCACGACGTTGCGAGGTTGAACGGCGATTGGCGCTTGGTGAGGCTGGCTGGCATGATGGCAGCTTTGGCCGTATGGACCAAGAACGAAGGCGGGCTCTTCTTTGCGGCGATTATGCTCTCACGCGCCGCAATGACCTGGCGAACGGGCGATTGGCGCGCTGTCTGGCGAGAAGCCAAATCGTTCTTTTGGGGTGCCCTTCCGATCCTGCTCGTCGTCATCTATTTCAAGTTTCGGTTCGCGCCTCCAAACGATCTCGTCATCGCGCAAAACGCCGAAACGACGGCGGCGAAGCTATCGGATGCGTCGCGCTATCTTACTGTGCTTCGCGCTTATGGGGTGGCGACCATCAACTTCGGTCACGAGTGGTACAGATACTTTTCCATCGGACCAGCGTTACTGCTGGCGATTCACTGGGCCTGCTTCGGGATCGAGCCGAAGGCGCGTGCGCGCGCGTCGTTCGTCTTCAGCCTCCTCGGTCTGATGCTGATCGGTTATCTGCTCGTCTATGTGACGACCTATTTCGATCTCGTTTGGCATCTGAAGAGTTCTCTGAGCAGGTTATTGTTGCAGCTCTATCCGAGCGCACTCTTCGCCTATTTCATGATCGCGCGTGGTACTGAGGGCGGCATGAAGGCGAGGTCAGTTAGCTGCGCGATGGCGTGTAAAGATGGGTAGCGAAGTTCCATTCTTTCGACCAGACATCAGCGAAGAAGAGATCTCGGCGGTCGTTGCGACTCTGCGTTCGGGATGGTTGACGAGCGGCCCGTGCGTAGAGCGTTTCGAGCGCGAGTTTGCGGCATGCGTCGGCGCGGCGCATGCGGTCGCCGTCAATTCCTGCACGGCGGCGCTGCATCTCGCCGTCGAAGCATTGGGCCTTAAGCGGCGTCAAGCGGTGTTGGTGCCGACGATGACGTTTGCGGCAACCGCCGAGGTGGTTCGGTATCAGGGCGCAACGCCGATCTTAGTCGATTGCGATCCGCAAACGCTCAACCTCAGTCTCGAAGATGCCGCGCGAAAGCTGGCTCAACTGACGGAAGGGAGATTACCGCCGCGCATCAGGGCGGACCTTCCCGTCGTCGGCATCATGCCGGTCCATGTCGGCGGCTTGATGATGGACATGGAGGCGATTTGGGCGTTCGCCGTAGAGCATAATTTGTGGGTCGTCGAAGATGCTGCGCATGCGCTGCCAGCGGCGATGCGTCGCCAGGACGGGACATGGCAACGGTGCGGCGAGGGGACAGCGGATGTCACATGCTTTTCGTTCTACGCCAACAAGACCATCACGACGGGCGAGGGCGGGATGGCCGTGACGAACAACCGAAACCTTGCGGATCGCATGCGCTTGATGTCGCTGCACGGCCTATCGCGCACGGCGTGGGGGCGTTATACAGGGCAGGGAAGTTGGGATTACGAGATCATCGCGCCCGGTTACAAATACAACTTGACCGATATTGCGGCGAGCCTCGGCATTCGGCAATTGGCGCGTGCTGAACAGATGCGTCGCAGACGCGAAGAGATCGCCGCGCGTTATCTCGAAGCCTTCGCCGAAGTGGAAGAGATCGAGTTGCCGCCGACGGATCCGGCGCGCCTTCATGCGTGGCACCTGTTCCCGATCAGGCTCCGTTTGGAGCGATTGCGCGTATCGCGCAATGGTTTCATCGAGAGGTTGTGCGCTTGCGGCGTGCGCTGCTCTGTTCACTGGCGTCCGCTTCATCTTCATCCTTACTACAGAGAGCGTTTCGGGTGGCGCCCGAGCGATCTTCCTATCGCCACGCGCGTGTGGGAACGCTTGGTAAGCCTGCCCATCTTCTCGGCGATGACGGATGACGAGGTCGCTCGTGTGATTCAAGCGGTGAAAGAACTGTGCGCGCGTTACGCGCGTCCCACCGGGCATGCCCGATGACGGATGACGAGGTCGCTCGTGTGATTCAAGCGGTGAAAGAACTGTGCGCGCGTTACGCGCGTCCCACCGGGCATGCCGTCGAGCAAGCGAGTTGGCAAGCCGTTTGAAGCGTCATGAGCGATCTGGAGCGCGAAAATATAAGGACGGGATTGCCGCGCGCGGCGGAGGCTATCTTGGCTTGCGCGGTGCTCGCGCTCGTCGCGCCGCTGCTCGTTCTGGTTGCTCTGGCCATCCTTGTGACAGATGGCGCGCCCGTCATCTTCCGTCAAGAGCGCGTCGGGCGTGGAGGAAGACTCTTTCGAATCTACAAGCTGCGCACGATGCGCGCATCCATTGGGCCGCAGGTGACATCGGCGGATGATGTGCGCGTGACGCGGCTCGGAAGATTATTGCGCCGGGCCAAGATAGACGAGTTGCCCGCTTTGTGGAACGTCATCAAAGGCGACATGGCGCTAGTCGGCCCGCGCCCCGAAGTGCCGCGTTACGTCGCGTTGGATGATCCGCGATGGCGCGCTGTGCTCGCGGTCCGGCCCGGTTTGACCGATCCTGTCACCGTCCAATTGCGCGACGAGGAGCGATTGTTGGCGCAAGTTCGGGGAGATCGCGAAAGGTTCTATCTCGAAAGGTTGCAGCCGCTCAAGCTTGAAGCGTACTTGCGCTATTTACAAAGGCGAAGTTGGCGAAGCGATCTATGGGTGCTCTTTCTGACGTTCATCGCCATCATCTCGAGCCGGATCGGCGATGATTTCCATGAGTTGGGGAAAGCTTCGGTGGGGCGAAGCTCAAGCGAAAGCTCGTGATGGCGGTGCGCGCTATGAGACCGAAAATCGTGCGCGCGGATCGAAGTTCAAGCGAAAGCTTATGACGGATCATTCATATTTGAACGGCGGAAAACGCAGAGTGCCGATGAAGCTTTTCAACGCCCGTATCTACCTTTACGTGTTGCCGGATCTGGTGGTCATGAGCGGCGCGTTCGCGCTCGCCTATCTATTGCGGTTCGATTTCGACGTTCCGCCCCGCGAGGTGCGAAACGCGCTTGTGCAATGGCCCATGGTGCTCGCGCTTCAGTTCGCGGCGCTCTTCTGGACCGGCGCCTATACGTTCATCTGGCGGTATATCGGCATCGCCGAATTGAAAACGTTCATCAAGAGCGCCGTCTATTCGAGCGCTCCGCTCATCCTGTTACGTTTCTTCCTGCCGGATCCGCACGCTTATGGGCGCGTGCCGTTGTCGATCATCCTGATGAACGCGATGCTCGCCTTCGGCGGCCTGCTCGGGATACGCATCCTTCGTCGCGTTCTGTACGAGCGTTTCGAAAAACGGCACAAAGCGCAGCGAAGCGACGGGCGGAAAAGACCGGTATTGCTGATCGGCGCCGGACGCGCCGGCGTGCTCGCCGTGCGTGAGATACAGAGCTGCGGCGACGTGGATCTAGATGTCAAAGGTTTCATCGATGATGATCCGCGCAAGCAAGGGTCGGTGATTCACGGCGTCCCCGTGCTCGGCACGACGCGCGATCTGCCGCGACTGGTCGAGGAGTTGAAGATAGATCACGTCGTGATCTCGATCGCGCAAGCGTCGCGCCGCGATTTTCGGCGAATTTTGGATCTTTGCGAGCAAGTGCCGATTAAGGCGCGGATCATTCCGGGATTGTACGAGCTATTGCAGGGCAAAGTGCAAGTCAGCCGCGTGCGCGATATCCAGATCGAAGATCTGCTGGGGCGCGAGCCGGTTCACTTGGATCAAGAGTTGATGGAACGGTTGTTGGCCGAGCGCGTCGTGATGGTCACCGGCGCCGGCGGATCGATCGGATCGGAGTTGGCGCGCCAGGCGGCGCGTTTTCGGCCCAGCCGTCTGGTGCTGGTCGAGCGGGCGGAGTTCGCGCTCTTCAACATCGAGCGCGAGTTGAAGCAGAAATGGCCCGATCTCGAGATCGCCGCGGTGGTCGGCGATGTGGGCGATGAGGTGCGGATGCGCGCCGTCTTTGCGCGCCATGCGCCGCACGTCGTATTGCACGCGGCGGCGCATAAACACGTGCCGATGATGGAACGCAACGTCGCCGAAGCGGTGCGTAACAACGTGTTGGCGACACGCTCATTGGGCCAGTTGGCGGGTCGTTTCGATGCCGAGGTCTTCGTGCTCATCTCGAGCGACAAGGCCGTGCGTCCGACGTCGATCATGGGCGCGACCAAGCGTGTCGCCGAACTTGTGGTTCAAGATCTGAATCGTCGTTACGCGACACGTTACGTCGCCGTCCGTTTCGGCAACGTGATCGATTCGGCCGGTTCGGTCATCCCGATCTTCCGCCAGCAGATACGCGAAGGTGGCCCGGTGACGGTCACCCATCCGGATATGACGCGCTACTTTATGACGATCCCGGAAGCGGCCCAGCTGGTCTTGCAGGCCGGAGCGATGGGCGAAGGCGGCGAGATCTTCATCCTCGATATGGGTGAGCCGGTCCGCATCCTCGATCTGGCGAAACAGATCATCAAGCTTTCGGGTTTGAAGCCGTTCGAGGATATCGAGATCGTCTTTACCGGCATGCGTCCGGGCGAAAAGCTGTTCGAGGAATTACAGATGACCGAAGAGATGATGACTCGGACGCGACATCCGAAGATCTTCATCGGGCGCATCTCGGCCTATCCTCCGCGCGTCGTCAATGAAGCCCTCGAGCGGTTAGCCGATCTCGCCCAGCGCGATGATGAAGCCGGGATCAGAGATTACCTGACGCGCCTTTTGCCCGAAGCGCAGCTCCGGAGAGCGCCAGTGGATTCAAGTCCTTTCGCCGCAGTCAAAGCGGTTCAACTCGCGGCGCGATCTTGAGCGAAATAAGGGATCGACGATACTCGGTTGATCCAGTTCTCGGCGAAGGGAAGACTAAAGATGCATCTCATCGAGGCGCCGGATCGAAGTGCGGCGAGCGAATGCGATGGGCGCAATTTGGTCTTTTTGGTGGGTTGCCCGCGAAGCGGCACGACGTGGTTGCAACGCCAGCTCGCTTGTCATCCACGGATCCACACGGCAATAGAATCGCACCTATTCGATCACATCATCGGGCCGATCTTAAGGCGCTGGGAGTACAGCATAGACACGCGCAACGGTGGAATGGGACCGGCGGCTTACTACACCGAGGAAGAGTTTTTTCGGATGATCCGGTCGTTTTTGCGCGCGCTGCTGCGTCCGATGATCGAAGACTTGAGGGACGGAGAGATCTTTCTCGATAAGACGCCGTCGCACGCGCTTTTTCTGCCGGAGATCGTGCGCCTGCTTCCAAGGTGTCGCATCATTCATCTGTTGCGCGATCCGCGCGATGTCGTCGCCTCTTTGCTTGCCGCGTCGCGCTCTTTCGGTTCGATGTGGGCGCCAAAGGATGCGCGCGCGGCGATTCGCATGTGGACCGAACACATCTGGTGGGTGCGGCGCGAGGGCCGTCGGTTGCCGCCCGCGCAATTTCACGAAGTACGCTATGAAGAGTTGCTCCGCGCTCCGCATGAGGCGTTGAAAGTTTGTGTCGAATTTCTCGGTTTAGAGTGGAGCGATGACGAGATCGCGCGCGCCGTCGCGGCCAATGAAAAGAGCATCGCGCGCTCCATTGGCGGGACGGCGCTTTACGTCGGCGGCGAGCTTGCGCGAAATATTGGGCCGAACAAGCGCGATCCGGACGGCTTCGTGCGTCGCGGCATATCCGGCTCGTGGCGCGCGGATCTATCGTTGCGCGAACGCTTCTGGATATGGCGCACGGCGCGCAAAGAGATGGCTGAGCTCGGCTACCGCTGGCGCTTCCTTTTCTTCGTATAACACAAACCATTTGCTCCTCGGCGACTCTTGACTCGAAAGAACGATCTCGGTCGTCAGCCTGAGAGCATCGTCGCGGAAGATGTGACTCGAACACGAAACCCAAATGACGAACGATCCTCTGTTGATCCCACCGTATGGCGGACGCCTCGTCGATCTCATGGTCGAGGACGAGGAGCGCGCCGAGTTGATTGCGCGCGCGAACCAACTCTCTTCGGTGCGACTTTCGCCGCGGTCGGTATGCGATCTCGAACTGCTGGCGACGGGCGGTTTCTCGCCGCTCGATCGTTTCATGGGGCGCTGCGATTACTTGCGCGTCATCGGCGAGATGCGGCTTGCCGACGGCGCGATCTTCCCGATCCCTGTGACGTTGCCTGTCGGCGAGACGGATGGCCTGCAGATCGGGCGCGAGGTCGCTCTGCGCAGTCCGAAGAACGAACTGTTGGCCGTCATGCTCGTCGAGGAGATTTACGAGTGGGATCGCATGCAGGAAGCGGCGGAAGTTTACCGGACCACCGATTCGCGCCATCCGCTCGTTGCCGAAATGGCCTCGTGGGGACGGTTCTACATCTCCGGGCCGCTTCGCGTCCTATCGCTCCCGAAGCATTATGACTTTCCCGAGCTACGCCACACCCCACAACAGGTGCGCGCGTTGCTCGTTCGGTTGGGGCGGGCCAACGTCGTCGCCTTTCAGACGCGCAATCCGATGCACCGGGCGCATGAAGAGCTGACGCGCCGCGCGGCGCAAGCCGTTGACGGCACGCTATTGATCCATCCATCGGTCGGGCTGACCAATCCGGGCGATGTGGACCACTACACGCGCGTGCGGAGCTACAAAGCGCTGGTCGAACGATATTACGATCCGCGGCGCACGTTACTCAGCCTGCTGCCGTTGGCGATGCGCATGGCTGGGCCACGGTCGGCATTGTGGCACGCGATCATCCGGCGCAACTACGGTGCCAATTACCTCATCGTCGGACGCGATCACGCAAGCCCGGGGCGCAACGCGAAAGGCGAGCCGTTCTATGGTCCATATGAGGCGCAACAGTTGTGTTCGCGCTTCAGCGAGGAGATAGGCGTCCGTATTCTCTGCTATGCGGATATGGTCTATCTGCCGGCAGAGGATCGGTACGAGGAACGGCATCGCGTCCCACGGTCGGCGAAATCTCTCGCCCTTTCGGGAACTGAAGCGCGCGAAAGGTATCTCGCTTGCGGGCGTCCGCTGCCGGCTTGGTTTACGCGCCCGGAGGTCATGCGGGAACTAGCGCGCGCCTATCCACCCAAACATCAACGCGGTTTCTGTATTTGGTTGACCGGATTGCCGAGCGCAGGCAAATCGACTATCGCCGATGTCATCGCCGTCAAGCTTGTCGAGCACGGTCGCCGCGTCACGTTGCTCGATGGCGACGTGGTGCGCACGCATCTTTCGAAGGGGCTCGATTTCTCACGCGAGGGGCGCGACACGAACGTTTTGCGCATCGGCTTCGTCGCGTCGGAGGTCGTCCGTCACAACGGCGCGGTCATCTGCGCTGCTATCAGCCCGTATCAAGCGACGCGCGATCGTGTACGTTTGATGATCGGGGAGGAGAGTTTCATCGTCGTCTTCGTCAATACGCCGCTCGAAGTTTGTGAGCGACGCGATGTCAAAGGGATCTATGCGCGCGCCCGCGCCAGCCAAATAAAAGGCGTGACCGGAATCGACGCGCCTTACGAACCACCTGCGGATCCGGATCTGGTGCTGGATACCTGTCAAGATTCGCCGGAAGAGTGTGCGCAAAAGGTCATCGAGCTATTGAGGGAAAGGGGCTTTCTACGGAACGATTCCGGCGTGCGCGATGGTGGGCATGACGTTCACGACAAAGACCGGCGCGCGTCACCCCTTCGCCTCGCGTCATCCAGCTTGGTCCGCCCGTTTACGCTCTTTTGGACCGCTGTCATCGATCTCCTTGGCCCGGTCAGGGAGCTAATCGGAAGCCTGTTCGACAAGATCTGAGTGATGAGCGACGAGATCATTGGGTTGATCCCGGCGGGCGGACGCGCGCGCCGCATCGCGCCCTTGCCTTGCAGTAAGGAGATTTATCCGGTTCTCCCCCGCGAGGCTGACAGCGAAGAACGCCCCAAGGTCGTCGGACAGTATTTGATCGAAAGGATGAGATCGGCGGGCGTGCGGCGCATCTACATCATCCTGCGCAAAGGGAAGTGGGATATCCCGAGCTATTTCGGCGATGGCGCAAGGCTGGGGGTGCGGATCGCGTATCTGATCGCGCGCCATCCTTTCGGTCCGCCGTACACGCTCGATCAAGCTTTCCCTTTCGTCGCGCGATCGCTCGTCATGTTTGGTTTTCCCGACATCATCTTCTATCCGGCTGACGCTTACAAAAGCCTGCTCGCTCATCAAGCGAACGCCGGAGCGGAGATCGTCTTGGGCCTTTTTCCCGCGCCCGCCGGGCGCTGCCTCGATAAGATCGAAACGGAGGTTGATGGGCGCGTCCGTTGCGTCGAGCGTCACACGCGCTCCGGTCACACGTGGACCATCGCCGTGTGGACTCCAGCTTTCAATCGATTCCTGCACGAGCGCTTGCGCGAAGATCTAAAGCGTCGCCGGAATAGTTCGGGGTCGAGCAAGAGCGCAGAACTCGGCGAGCTGACGGTCGGCGATGTCATCGCCGAAGCTGTTCGAGCGGGCTTGCGCGTTCATGGCGTGCGATTATCAGGCGCCTCATACCTTGACATCGGAACGCCGGAGGACCTGAGGCGAGCTCCGAGTTACGTTGCGCGTATGGAAGGGATAGTGCGCGACCGGACCACGAGCGAATGAAGGCGGCGACGCTCGCAGGTTCGAATTCAGCGTATATTGAGGACAAAGGCATGGCAGGAAGACGATACAAAGTGAGCGTCGGATTGCCGGTTTACAACGGCGAGAACTATCTCGAAGCGGCGCTCGATTCCATCTTGGCACAGACCTACGAAGATTTCGAACTGATCATTACGGATAACGCTTCGACCGATCGGACAAGGGATATCTGTCTAGATTATGCGGCGCGCGACCGGCGCATCCGCTACTACCGCAACGAGGAGAACATCGGCGCGCCGCGCAACTTCAATCGCGCCTTCGAGTTATCATCCGGTCAGTATTTCAAGTGGGCGCATCATGATGACGTGCTCGCGCCAAAATTCCTGGCCAAGTGCGTTGAGGTGTTGGATGACGATCCGACGATCGTCCTCGTCCATTCGAAAACGGCGCGGATCGAAGACGGGCTAGAGGTTGTCGGCGCTTACGACCATGCGATGCGGGTCGATTCGCCCGATCCGCGCATACGCTTCCGCGACGTGCTCATGGTCCGCCACTGGTGTTACGAGCAGTTCGGCGTGATCCGCGCGCAAACGTTGCAGAGCATGCCACTCTTTGGCGCGTACATCGCTTCCGACCGCCGCTTCATGGCCGAGCTCGCATTGCTCGGCAGATGGTACATCATCCCAGAATATCTGTTCTTCAGGCGACAGCATCCGCAAGCGGCTTCAAACATCTGGCCGTTGCAAGCGCGCGCCGCGTGGTTCGATCCGCATGTAGCTGCGTTGCTGAGCTTCCCGCATTTCAAGGAAGTGGCTGAATACGTCAAGTGTTTGCAACGAGTGCCGCTCGACTGGTCGGTCCGGTTGGATTGTTATCGTACGCTCTCGCAGTTCTGTCGGCTGAATCGGCGTCATCTGATGGACGATCTATGGATCGCCGCCATCAAGGCGCTCAATCGTTCGCGCGGCGGGCGTCGCTTGATCGGTTGGACGAAGCGGATGCGCGGGCGAATCGCAGGTCTGCCTTCCGAACGCCACTCGAACTAGCGCGACGAGGATTCTCGATAAAAGCTCTCAAAAGAAGAAAGGATAAAAGCAGATGAACGCGATCTATCTCGATTCGCGCCACTCCGAAGAGGAGCGGCGCCATCGCATCTACGACGGCCACTTCTACGCCTTTTCGCCAACGCCAGCGACGCGGGCGCTCTGTTCCTTCGCTCGTCAGATGATCGAGGAAGCTTTTCATCCGCTCGATCCGCGGACGGCGCAGTTCGCTCTCTCGGTCGAAGAGTTCGTCGCCATCGCCGGACCGTTGAAGCCGCAGTTCATTCACCATCCGCGCGTCAAGGGGCTGGTCACCGAAATGTTGGCCGAGTTCGGCTGTGATCTGAACGAGACCTATTTCGACGTGCCGCGCTTGCGCGTCGTCACGCACGACCGCTATTTGACCTCGGGCGTCGGCTACGTCCTCCATCCGCACCGCGATACGTGGTATTCGGCCCCGATGTGTCAGATCCATTGGTGGCTGCCGATCTATGCGATCGAGGCCGAGAACTCATTGGCCTTTCACCCGAAGTATTGGGATCGGCCCGTGGAGAACGATTCGCATCTATTCAACTACTACGACTGGAATCGCGAACGGCGCAGCGCGACGCAACATGTCAAGAACGATCCGCGTTTTCAACCACATGCGCAAGGGCCGATCGAGACCGAGCCGGAGCTGCGTTTCGTCTGTGACGCTGGCGGCGCGATCCTCTTTTCGGCGGCGCATCTGCATTCGACCGTGCCGAACGTGTCGGGGGTGACCCGCTTCAGCATGGACTTTCGCACCGTGCACCTCGGCGATTTAGCGGCCCATCGCGGCGCGCCCAACCTAGACTCTGCGCCCCAGGGAACGACGTTGCGCGACTTCTTGCGCTGCTCGGATTTCGCCCCTCTTCCGCCGGAGATCATCAACGAGTACGACGACGCCGAAGCGATCCGTGGAAGAGAAGAGTTTTTGGTCTTCCGGCCCGATAAGGCATCGAGCGTGGCGCGCTGAGTTCCACGGAGGATGGATGATGAAGGCTGTGCTTCTAGCCGGAGGTTTCGGCACACGCATCAGCGAGGAGACGGCGGTGCGTCCCAAGCCGATGGTCGAGATCGGCGGGCGGCCCATCCTCTGGCACATCATGAAGATCTACTCCGCGCACGGGATCACGGATTTCATCATCTGCTGCGGATACAAGGGCTACGTCATCAAGGAGTATTTCGCCAACTATTTCCTGCACATGTCGGATGTCACTTTCGACATGCGCTCGAACCGCATGCAGGTTCATTGCGGGCATGCCGAACCGTGGCGTGTCACATTGATCGACACCGGCGAGCAGACGATGACTGGCGGACGGTTGAAGCGCGTCCGTGAGCATGTCGGCAATGAGACCTTCTGCTTCACCTATGGCGATGGGGTAGCCGACATCAACATTACCAGATTGATCGCCTTTCACAAGGCGCAAGGGACGCTGGCGACGATGACCGCGACGCAACCGCCGGGCCGGTTCGGCGTCGTGTCCTTGGCGAAGGATGATTGCCGGATCACGCGCTTTCGCGAGAAGCCTAACGGCGCATGGATCAACGGCGGTTTCTTCGTTCTCGAGCCCGGAGTGTTCGACTACATCGAGGGCGATGCGACCGTTTGGGAGCAGGAGCCGTTGCGGCGACTGGCGCGCGATGGTCAATTGTCCGCTTACAAACACAACGGTTTTTGGCATCCGATGGATACTTTGCGCGACAAGTTCTTCCTCGAAAAGCTCTGGGAGAGCGGAGAGGCGCCATGGAAGGTCTGGTAACACAGAGTCTGGCGAATCGAATCGCCGTCGTCACGGGCGCCTCTTCCGGCATTGGGTGCGCGATCGCGCGGCAACTGGCGGCCTGCGGCGCGCGCGTCTGCCTTGTGGGGCGCAAGGTCGAGACCTTGCTCCGCGTCGCAAGTGAGACCGGCCACGCCGCTTCGCTCGCTTTCTGCTATCAAGCCGATCTCGAGCGCGAGGTTGATATTCGCGCGCTCGTCGCCAGTTTGCGCGAGGATTGCGGTCGAGTAGATGTGCTCGTCCACAGCGCCGGCACGATCTCGCTTGGACCGGTAGAGGGTCTTCCGGTCGAAGATCTCGACCGACAGTTTGCCGTCAACCTTCGCGCGCCTTATCTGTTGACGCAAGCTTTGCTCCCGCAGATCAAAGCGTGTCGCGGCCAGATCGCCTTCATCAACTCCAGCGCAGGCCTCAATGCCAAAGGCAGCATCGCGCAGTACGCGGCGACCAAGCATGCGCTCAAAGCTTTGGCCGACAGCTTGCGCGAAGAGGTCAACGGCGATGGCGTGCGCGTCTTGAGCCTCTATATCGGGCGGACGGCGACGAAGATGCAAGCGGATGTGCATCGCTTCGAAGGTCGGGAATATCGCGCGGAGCTGCTCATCCAGCCGGAGGACGTCGCCGCAATTCTCATCAGCGCGCTCTGTTTGCCGCGCACTGCTGAGGTGACCGACATTCACATCCGTCCGATGTCTAAAGTCGCATAAGTCGGTCGGCGTGGTTCGTTCGGAAAGATGAGGCTGAGCGTCATCATCCCATGCTTCAACGCAGCGCGCACGCTCTCTTGTCAACTTGAAGCGTTCGCCGCGCAGGAGTGGGACGGCGAGTGGGAGGTGATCGTCGTTGACAACCTTTCGACCGACGACACGCAGCGTGTCGCGCGAAAGCACAGCGGAAAATTGCCGCGCTTGCGGATCGTCGAAGCCGAAGCGAAGCGCGGTCGCGCTTACGCTAGGAACTTCGGCGCGCGGGTCGCTTCGGGCGAAGCGTTAGCTTTCTGCGATGCCGACGATCAGGTCGCGCCCGGATGGCTTGCCGCCATCGGCGCGGCGCTCAAGCGCGGCGATCTGGCGGCATCGCGCTTCGACGTGACCAAACTCAATCCCGTCTGGTTGCAGAGCGTGCATCGCAATCCGCAAGAGACTGGGTTGCAGCGCATGCGTTTCTTCCCATATCTGTTTCACGCTGGCGGTTCGGGGCTCGGCGTCAAGCGCAAGTGGCACGAACGGCTTGGCGGGTTCAATGAGACTCTTCCGGTCCTTGAGGATGCCGAATATTGCTTTCGCGCTCAGATCTTAGGCGCGCGGATCTGTTATGCCGAAAGTGCCGTCGTGCATGTGCGCTATCGCGCGGGTTGGTTGACGCTTTTTAATCAAGCGCGGCTGTGGGCCGTTTACAACGTGCTCATCTATAAACGTTACGGCCTGTGCAACGGCCACCGCGTGCCGCGCGCGTGGCGAAACTACCTCGACGATTGGCGGCGTTTCTTGTGGCGCCTGCGGCGCGCGCGCGACCGCGCAAGCTTTGCCGAATGCGTCTGGCGCGCCGGATGGCAAGTGGGACTGCTTCAAGGGAGCATCGCTTTCGGATCTGCGCCGGTGTCGCTCTAAGATGTCGCAGAGCCTTGTAGTGTGAACTTCAATCTTCAAAGATCGACGCAGCGGGTATGGCGGCGGTTGCGCCGCCCGTTGGCCTACGCGCTGGTCCACTTACGGAGGCGGACGCTCGGCGTCGTCACCGGGGTCGAAACCGCGCGGCCCATCGTCGCGCTGACGTTTGACGATGGGCCGCATCCCGATTCCACGTCTGTGCTGCTCGATGTGCTGCATAAGTACGGCGCGCGCGCGACCTTCTTCATGGTCGGAGCGATGGCGCAGGCGTATCCCCGTTTGGTCGAGCGCGTCGCGTTGGCTGGCCACGCGATCGGCAATCACACTTTCGATCACCTATCGCTTGCGCAACTAGGCCGACGCGAACGGTGGCGGCAGCTCTATGCTTGCGCGCGCGCCATCGCGCCATACGGCGCGCGTCTGTTCCGGCCACCTTTCGGGCATCTTAACCTTTCGGCGCGCCTCGATCTGCTGTGTGCCGGATACGAAGTCGTCACATGGAACGTCGTGATCGAAGATTGGTTCGCCGCCGATTCGCAGGCGATGGCCGCGCGACTGGAAGAGGAGATCAAACCGGGCAGCATCGTCCTCCTGCACGATGCCATCTACCGCGAATGGGCGGAGGATGGTGCGCCACATCACGACCGAACGCATCTGATCGAAGCCGTCGAATTGACGCTCCGGCGATTGCGCTTCCGTTTCCATTTCGTCACCGTCCCCGACCTGCTTCGGTGCGGAACGGCGTGCCGTCGTTACTGGCACGTCGAACGTAGCGCCGATTGGAAATCGTTGCGTTACCGTTGGTAATCGCCGTTCCTTTCGCAAGGAGAACGAACATGTCGAATGCGCGTTGCCGTTTGTGCGGCGAGGAGTTGCGCCATGTGTTCGCGGATCTGGGCGTCTCTCCGCTGGCCAACGGCTACTTGAAACCGGAACAACTGTATGAAGCGGAGAAGTTCTATCCACTTCGCGCCTACGTCTGCGAGAGGGATTTTCTGGTCCAGCTCGAGGAGTGCGAGCCGCCCAGTCGCATCTTCAGCGATTACGCCTATTTTTCATCCTATTCTTCGACATGGTTGCGCCACGTCGAAAGATACGTGGACGATGTGATCGAGCGATTCGCGCTCAGGCGCGACCGACCGATCATCGAGATCGCGAGCAACGACGGATACCTCTTGCAGTTCTTTCAACGTCGCGGATTCAAGGTGCTCGGCATTGAACCTGCCGCCAATGTGGCCGAAGCGGCGCGCGCTAAAGGAATTCCGACGCTCACGCGCTTCTTCGGCGCAGACACGGCACGCGATCTGCGCGCGCAGGGGCGGCGCGCCAAGTTGCTCATCGGCAACAACGTGCTGGCCCACGTGCCGGATCTACACGGCTTCGTCGCCGGGATGAAGATCCTGCTCGCCGCGGACGGCATCTTCACGATGGAGTTTCATCACCTTCTGTCGCTCGTCCGCGGGCATCAATTCGATACGATCTATCACGAACATTTTTCATACCTTTCGCTGCTCGCGGTGGAACGCCTTTTCGCCGCGCATGATCTGGCCCTATTCGATGTCGAGGAGTTGCCGACGCACGGCGGATCGCTGCGCGTCTACGGCAAGCACGCGCAAGCGCCTTCGCCACACCGGACGGCGCGCATCGAAAGGCTGCGCGACAAGGAGCAGGCCGCTGGCTTGAATGATCTGAAGACCTATCTCGCCTTCGGCGAGCGGGTGAAAGAGACGAAGCGACGGTTGCTTCGCTCTTTGATCGAGATCAAAGAGCGAGGCGGTCGCATCGTCGCCTACGGCGCTCCAGCCAAAGGCAATACGCTGCTCAACTATTGCGGCATCGGGCGCGACTTTGTCGAGTACGCGGTCGATGTAAGTCCACACAAACAAGGCTTATTCCTGCCGGGGACGCGCTTGGCGATCAAGGATCCGGAGGCGATCCGCGAGACGCGCCCGGATTACTTGCTCATCCTTCCGTGGAACATCAAGGAGGAAGTGATGGGGCAGATGAGTTGGATCGGCGAATGGGGCGGCAAGTTCATCGTGCCGATGCCGGAAGTTTCCGTCATCTCCGCCGATTGCCCGCAAGAAAGCGTCTGCGCTCGCGCGTCCCGACTAAGTTCGAGAGGAGAAGATCATGGTTCCAGATCCCAAGGGGCGGCATGATTGCCTTTCGGTCGTGATCCCGGCTTACAACGAAGAGGCGACGTTGGCGATGATCGTCCGCAAGGTGATCGGAGTGCCGCATCTGCTCGAGGTCATCATCGTGGACGATTGCTCGACGGATCGCACGTGGGAGATCGCTCAGCAGCTTGCCAGAATCTACCCGAAGGTGAAGGTCGTCCGTCACGAACACAATGGAGGGAAGACGGCTGCGGTCAAAACCGGAATCGCGCTCACTTGCGGCGCAATCGTCGTCATTCAAGACGCCGATTTGGAGTACGACCCGGATGAGATGGGCGGATTGATTCAACCCATCCTCGATGGCCGGGCGGACGTCGTCTATGGTTCGCGCTTTCTGGTCCGGCGCGCGGCGCGCGTCCTCTACTTCTACCACTATCTCGCCAACAAGTTTTTGACTTTCGTGTCGAATCTGCTGACCAATCTCAACCTGACCGATGTCGAGACGGGTTACAAGGCTTTCAATGGCGAGATCATCCGCAACATGGTCATCGTTTCGCGCGGATTCGGATTCGAGATCGAAGTGACGGCGAAGGTGGCAAAGCTTGGGTGCGCCATCTACGAAGTGCCGATCAGCTATTACGGGAGGACTTACGAGGAGGGGAAGAAGATCGGCTTGCGCGATGGTCTTGAAGCGCTTTGGTTCATCCTGCGTTTCAATCTGCTCTGCAACGCGCGCTCGTCTTTTCGTCATCTGCCGCAGTTAAGACGGCTCCAGCCATCGAGCGCGCTGGGAGCGGTAGGCGATCCACGAATGGGAAGGACCTGAACGCATACTCGGTCGGTTTCAGGGAAAGAGCATGGTCGAGGTGCTATCTGCGAACGCTTGTGATATGCGTTCGAACGCGAAGACCACGCGCGTCGTTGGCGCGAGGCAACTGGCAACGTTCAGGCTCATCTGCTGGGCGATCACCCTTTGGTTGGGCGGATGGCAAGCGTGGAGCGGGCGGTATGCGATGGGATCGGACGGGATCTCATATCTGGACATCGGCGACGCCTTTTGGAAAGGTGATTGGGGCGCGATCATAAACGGTTACTGGAGCCCGTTCTATCCTTGCTTGATCGGCGGAGCGGTGCGTCTCATCTCGCCTTCGCCGCGCGCGGAGTTTCCGCTCGTCCATCTGGTCAACTTCGTCATCTTCTGTGTGGCGCTCGCGGCTTTCGATCTCCTGTTGCGCGAACTCAGCGCGTGGCGGCAATGGGAAGGAAACGACACGTGGCCGCCAGCGCTTTGGATGATGCTCGGTTACGTCCTCTTTCTCTGGACGACGTTGGATCTGATCGACCTGAAGATCGTCAGTCCGGATCTTTGCGTCGCCGTCTTCGTCTATCTCGCCGTCGGTCTATTGCTTCGGCTCGCGCGAGGCGAAGCGAGTTTGCGGAACCGTCTGTTATTGGGCGCGACGCTCGGCTTCGGTTATCTGGCGAAGACGGCGCTTCTTCCGCTCGGTCTAGCTCTGCTTGCGGTCTACGCCGCGCGATGCTCGGCCAAGTGCGCGCTAGTGGCAGCGGGTGCCTTTGCGCTTGTCGCCTGTCCGTTCATCCTCGCCCTTTCGTTCAGCAAAGGCGCGATCACTTTTGGCGAAAGCGGCAGGTTGAACTATGCGTGGTATGTCAACGGCGTCACGTATCGACATTGGCAGGGTGAGACTGCTGGTCCAGCGCGACACCCGACGCGAAAGGTCATGGAAGAGCTTCCGGTGTACGAATTCGGGCATCCGGTCGGTGGAACCTATCCGCTGTGGTACGATCCATCCTACTGGTACGACGGGGTGCGACTCGAGTTCGACCCGGCACGACAGACGAAGCGGTTATTCACCAGTCTCAAGTTCTTCTACGGCGCGTTTTTGAATTTGCATGTCAAGCAACTTGCCGAGAGTGGGGCTTTACCGAGGCTCATCTCTCCGGCGTTGTTCGCGCTTATCTTCTGCTTTTCGATTGGGCGATGGCGAGCCGTGCTGACAGGAGCAGCGCGCGCATGGCCGCTCTTTGCCCCCGCCGTCGCCGCTTCCCTCATGTACGCGCTCGTGTATGTCGAGACGCGACACATCGCGCCTTTCGCCGCGCTCTTCTTTCTAGGGGCGCTGGGCAGCGTTCCAGTCGCCGGGCGGAGCAGGGAACGCGCGGCGAAGGTCGTCGTTCCGGTGATCGCCGCTGCGTTCGTCTTCACGCTCATCGTTTCGTTTTCGCGCGCCGAAGCGGCAACTCCGGACTGGCGAGTCGCCGAGAAGTTGCGGCAAATGGGGCTGCCGCCGAAGGCCAAGGTCGCCTCGCTCAAGTATGCCAATCCAGCCCACACGGGATGGGCGCGGCTAGCGCGCGCAAGGATCGTCGCCGAGATCTACTCGGGTGCGTTTCGCGCTGACGAGAACGACTTCTGGCGCGCCGATGAAGCGGTCAAGAAACGGGCCTTGTGCGCCTTCGCTGCGGCGGGCGCGGTGGCGGTCATCTCGCATGGGATGCCGCCTGAGAGCTACCCAGCCGAATGGCGTCCCGTCGGCGAGACCGGTTATTTCATCCGTTTCTTAAGCGGATCAGAACAACGGTGCGTTGAGCGGTCGAAGGGTTAAGCGACGGGTGCCCGAAATCTCTCTAGGGGGAGTATATGCGATCGAGTTCGGTTCAGCCCATTGCGGTATTGCGCGAGAACGATCTGCGACGCTCATCGCCGCCAGCGGATGAAAATGAAGGCTTTACCAAGGTCGGTGAGTGGATGCACGATTTCATTCGCACACTATATCCACTTTGCCGAAGCATCACCGGTGACGGTGTGCGACGGACGCTGGAATTGATCGACGAACGCATCGCGCTCGACGTGCACGAGGTGCCGAGTGGGACTAGGGTCTTCGATTGGACGGTGCCGAAAGAGTGGAACATCAAGGATGCTTACATCAAGGATTCGAGCGGCAAGCGCGTAGTCGATTTCAAGAGGAACAATCTACACGTCGTCAGCTACAGCGTGCCCGTCAGAAGGTGGATCTCCTTTGCAGAATTGAAAGAGCATCTGTTCACTTTGCCGGAGCATCCGGACTGGATCCCGTATCGAACCTCTTATTATCGGGAGAGTTGGGGATTCTGTTTGAGTCACCGGCAGTTCATGGCGTTGCGCGACGACGAGGAGTACGAAGTGTGTATAGATTCTTCGCTTGAAGATGGTCATCTGACCTACGGCGAGCATCGCCTTGCGGGCGAAAGCGATGATGAAGTGCTCGTTTCGTGTCACATCTGCCATCCGTCTTTGTGCAACGATAACCTATCAGGCATCGCCGTCGCGGTCGCGCTGGCCGAGCGGCTGCGTTTGCTCAAGCGGCGTTACTCTTACCGATTCATCTTCATCCCCGGAACGATCGGTGCGATCGCTTGGTTGGCGCAAAACGTCGAGCGCGTTCATCGGATCAAGCACGGGTTGGTGCTGACGTGTGTCGGCGATGGCGGCCCCATCACGTACAAGCGCAGTCGTCGTGGCAACGCGGAGATAGATCGCGCTTTTGCGCACGTCCTCGCGCACGCGCAGGCCAGCTCCAACATCGTCGATTTCACCCCTTATGGGTACGACGAGCGGCAGTATTGTTCGCCCGGATTCAATCTACCCGTCGGCTGCTTGATGCGAACGCCGCATGGGCGCTTTGCCGAGTATCACACTTCGGCTGACGATCTCGATTTCGTCTTGCCCGAAGCTTTAGCCGATACGCTCACGACCTGCCTTTTCGCGTTCGATGTCATCGAGAACAATCGCGTCTATGTCAATCTCAACCCGAAATGCGAGCCGCAGCTTGGCCGACGCGGTTTGTATCGCGCCGTCGGCGGACAGAGCGAGCGGGCGATGGAGGAGTTGGCGATCTTGTGGGTGCTCAATCTCGCCGATGGCACGCACACTTTGCTCGATATGGCTGAGCGTTCGGGCCTGCCGTTCGCCGTTCTCAAACGCGCGGCGAAACTGCTCACCGAACATGAGCTGCTCGGACCACTTTATTGAGGCTCCAACGTGAAGGGTGCGTTCTTCGCCTGATCCGATCGGCGTCGAGTTATCGCTATTAGGGTGAGAATTAGGTACGAGTGAAGGCGGCAGGTTATCGGCGTGGGGCGACGTTTCAGGGATGGACTGCATAGCGCGTGTTCGTCGCTACCGGAAAGAGTCGAGCGGGAGGCGATCTGATATGAACATCCTCGGCATCTCAGCCTTCTATCATGATAGCGCCGCGGCATTGATCCGCGATGGCGAGATCGTCGCCGCGGCGCAAGAAGAACGGTTCACGCGCCGCAAGCACGATGCCTCGTTTCCGGCGCGGGCCATCGAATACTGTTTGCGCGAGGCCGGATTGAAGGCGGAGAAGCTCGACGCGGTGGTTTTCTACGAGAAGCCGTTGCTCAAAGCCGAAAGGCTATTGGAGACCTATTTAGCCTTCGCGCCGCGTGGTTTCCAGTCCTTTCGCGTCGCTTTGCCGACTTGGTTGCACGATAAACCCAACATCCCGCAATTGATCCGGCGCGGATTGGGGAGCGAGTACGCCGGACCAGTTCTGTTCACGCAGCATCACGAGTCGCACGCCGCGAGTGCCTTTTATCCGTCGCCTTTCAAGAGCGCGGCCATCTTGACGGCAGATGGCGTTGGCGAGTGGGCGACGACGACGATCGGCTTGGGCAACGATCACGAGATCAGCTTGACGCATGAGATCAGGTTTCCGCACTCGCTCGGAATGCTCTATAGCGCTTTCACCTACTACACGGGTTTCAAAGTCAACTCGGGCGAGTACAAGCTCATGGGATTAGCTCCATACGGCGAGCCGCGCTACGTCGAACTCATCTACGATCATCTGCTCGAACTCGCCGAGGATGGTTCCTTCTGGCTCAATCAGGAATATTTCGATTATTGCACGGGATTGACGATGACCAACGAGAGGTTCCATCGCCTGTTCGGCGGCCCGCCGCGACGACCCGAGACGCCGTTGACGCAGCGCGAGATGGATCTTGCGGCGAGCATTCAACTCGTCACGGAAGAGGTCATGTTGCGTCTGGCGCGCCGCGCGCATGCCGAAACGGGATGCCGCCATCTATGCATGGCGGGCGGCGTGGCGCTCAATTGCGTGGCGAACGGGCGCTTGTTGCGCGAAGGTCCATTTGACGAGATCTGGATCCAGCCGGCGGCGGGCGATGCTGGCGGCGCTTTGGGCGCGGCGTTCTACGTCTGGCATCAGATGTTGGGCCATGGAAAGGATGGTCGGGATCTTATGCGTGGCGCATTGCTCGGGCCAGAGTACACGGACGAAGAGATCGCCGCATATCTAGCGCACGTCGGGGCCGTCGCCGTCAGGCTCAGCGAACGCGATCTGGCCCAGCGCGTCGCGCGCCTTCTTTCCGAGGAAAGAGTCGTGGGATGGTTTCGTGGGCGCATGGAGTTCGGTCCGCGCGCTCTCGGCGCGCGCAGCATACTCGGCGACGCGCGCAGTCCGCGCATGCAATCGATCATGAACCTGAAGATCAAATTCCGCGAAAGCTTTCGCCCGTTCGCTCCATGCGTGTTGCGTGAGTGCGTTGCCGATTACTTCGATCTCGCAAGCGAAAGTCCATATATGTTGCTGGTCGCCAAGGTCAACGAGCGCCAACGCCTGCCGCTCGACCCGCGGGACGAAGAGCGGTGGGGGATCGAGAAGTTGAACGTGCCGCGAAGTCGCATCCCCGCCGTGACGCATGTCGATTACAGCGCGCGCGTGCAGACCGTGGATGCCGAACGACACGGCCTGTTCTACGAAATGCTGCGCGCTTTCTACGAGTTGACCGGGTGCCCCGTGATCGTCAACACGAGCTTCAACATCCGCGGCGAGCCGATCGTCTGCTCGCCCGAGGACGCTTACCGGTGCTTCATGTACACCAACATAGATGCTTTGGCCATCGGCAATCACCTGCTGCTCAAAGAGGAGCAACCGCCGCTTCCCGGGGCCGAAGCCTACCGCGCACGATTTGAACTCGATTGAAGCACGATGGTCCGAGCGAGGTGAAGATGCAGATCACGGAACTAGCCTGTTTTCGGCGCGTCAACTGGCAGCCTGACGAGCGGGAGCGGCGGCGCTTCGCTCTGGCGATGTTGGTTGGTTGCTTCTCGCTTGGCGCGATCATCGCATGGCGTGCGGCGGAGATCGGTGCGTCATCTCTCATCCTGTGGGGAGCGGGCGTAACGCTCGCCATCTTCGCGCTTTTGCCGCGGCTCGGACGAATCGCTTATCTTGCGATCTACGTGCCGACGAGCCTCGTCGGTTACGCGATCAGCAATCTCCTGTTGACCATCATCTTCTTCTCCATCGTCACACCTGTGGGAGCGTACCTGCGTTTGCGCGGCGAGGACCCGCTCCAGCTCAAACCCGATCGCCGCGGTTCGACGTGGCGCAGACTTCCAAAAGAGAAACGAAAGGGCGATCTCTATCGCCAATTTTGATCCCGCTGCGTTTCGGTGAATTCGACGCCGCGGTGAGGGGACATGCGATGAACGAGAGATTCGAACGAAATCCTGGATTCTTCCGCGATCTGGTCGCTTTCCTCGCGGAGAACAAGAAATGGTATTTGATCCCGATCGTCTGCGCGATCATCCTGCTCGGATTGTTGATCATGCTTGGCGGGACGGCTGCCGCGCCGTTCATCTACACCCTGTTCTGATCGCAGAGAAGCATCATGGTCGCCACCTCATCGTCTGCGGAAGCCTCGCGCCGACCCGCCGCCTGGATCGCGCTGGCCCTGTTCTGGGCAGCTTTCGCCTACCTGTGGGTTTGGCCGTGGTTCCGTCCGCGCGGAGAGTATCTGTGGGGGCACGTCCAACTGCGCGACATCTATTTCGGCATCCCCATCGCCGCGGCGACGCTCTGTTTAACCATCGTCATCTGTTGTCGCGCGCGCGCGCGCCGTTCAGTCGCTTTGCGACTGGCGGCGGTCACCGTGCCGACCATCGCGCTGCTTTTCATCTTCGATGCCGTTTACACGTTCGGTTACCTGAAGATTTGGCGGACCAACTACTACTTCGATCTGGCGAAAGTCTCGCGTCGTTACAACGCCATCGATGAAGAATTGGGATTCAAGCGGCTTGCGCGAGTGTCTTGGCGCGGGCGCAAGAGCGCGGAGACGGGAGAGGTCTATTTTCGCACGGATGAGAACGGCTTTCGCAATCCGCCGGGGATCGAACGCGCCGATGTCGTCTTCATCGGAGATTCTTACACCGAAGCCGCCGAACTCCCCGAAGAGCAGACATTCGTCCGTCGTGTGGCGCAAGCGACTGGGCTGCGCGCGGTCAATCTCGGCGTCGGCGCTTACGGGCCACAGCAAGAGGAAGTCGTATTGCGACGATACGCTCTGGCCTATCGTCCGCGCGTGATCGTGTGGCAATTGTTCGAAGGGAATGATCTTCTAGACGCGCAGGGCTATGCGAAGTGGCGGGAGTCGCCGACCCGCCCCTATCTGCCTCTCGCAGCGCGCTACTTCAATAACTCGCTCATCAATGAATGGTTCGCGCGCACGCGACTTCGCGCGCCGGAGCGGAATCTGGCTCCAGCGACGATCCATTACACGGATGGCACTGTGCGCGAACTGTTCATCCGCTATCCTTATTTGCCAGATCAACCGGTCCAGAAAGTTTGGGGCTTTGAGGAGACGAAACGCGCGCTCGAAGCGGGAACGCGGTTGTGTCGGGAGCGTGGGATTGAGTTATTGGTCGTCCATGTGCCGGTGATGGTGCGCGTCATGGCTCCGTTCGTCACGTTCGCGCGCGAGGCCGATCGCGGGCGTTTTCTGCCCGGCGAGGTCGTGCAAAGCGAGGGCGATTTTGAGAGCGAATTGGGGCGCTTTTGTCATCAAATCGGTTGTTCGTACATCGGCCTCTTCCCGGTCTTTCGTCAAGAGGCGGCGCGCGACAATCGCGGATTGTACATCCCGACGGATGAACATCTGGATGCGCGCGGCCACGCGATCGTCGCCCGCACGATCGGCGAATGGCTCGCTCAATCGAACGAGTTGAATTACTCGAAGTGAACGGTTCTGGCGAAACATGAGACCCTCTCCGCTCATGGCGTGCTCGCGCCATTTTAATTGGCGAACGATCGAATCGATAAGCGCGCCTTTTAGGCGTGACGCGCTTCATCTTGCCAGCAGGACGGAACGCGCTTTGCGCATGAGGTCCATCAGATGGCGAAACCCGAACCAAAATCGGCTCTGCACGTCATGGCTATAGACTGCTGCGAGCACATCCTCGAAAGATTGAGACGCGCTTTGGGATCGCGCTTGACCGCTATCGGAGCGGAAGAGACGCCGCTGGCGGAGCGTGAGGAACGGTTCGATTTGATCGTCGTCGGCGTCCCGAGTTATCCGATAAGGCGTCTGTTCATCAGCGATCTGCGCCGCGCCTTCCCGCGCATCCCGTTGCTCGTGCTCCGGCGCGATCCGACCGGTGAGGGTGAAGCGATCCATGGCGAATTCATCTTGAGCGACGTCGAGAGTGAAGAAGATCTCGATATCGTCCGGCGTGTGCGTCGCTTCCTGCCGTTTCCGCCTTGCATCCATACGCAAAGGACGGAGCACTATGAAATATTGCGACGGGTGATGCGCGTCATCGCCGAGCAGTACAGAGATCCGAAGCTCAATCTGCCGAAGGTGGCGCGCGCGCTGCATATCTCGCCAGTCAGATTGTCGCGCATCCTCAATCAGGAAGTCGGCATCAGCTTCCGTCAACTGCTTAGACAGACGCGCATCGAAGAGGCCAAACGGATGCTCGCTTCGAGTCGTTACAGCGTAAAGGAAGTTGCCGCGCGCGTCGGTTTCTCCGATAGCCACTACTTTTCGCGCAGTTTCAAAGAGGTCACAGGCATGAACGCGAGCGAATATCGAAAGGCTGACGGCAATTCCGTCCGCGCCGCTTTTTGAAAGCGATCTGTCAGGGAGCCTATCGCTGAGCTGAAGAGGCCGCGTGTGACCCCATCGGTCCGCTTCAGTTCTGGCTCTTCAAACCGTACTTGAACTGACCTCCTCTCTCCGTGCGACCCCATTGGTCCGCTTCAGTTCTTGAGCATGATCCCAAACAACAGCGCGAGATGTGTGATGCCGTGCTGAATGGCGTAGCGCGTCAGGCTCGACGCATCATGGATCTCGAGTTTCTCCATGATCCTCTTGCGGTGGGTTTTGACCGTCTCTAGACTGATGTGGAGCGCGCGCGCGATCTCTTTGGAAGATTTGCCCTCGGCGATCAATTGCAGAACCTCGCGCTCGCGCGGAGAGAGTCGGTTGATCGTTCGTTCCTTCGAAGTCAACGCCATCCCGATCACAGCAGAGCCAAGATGCAACGCCCCTTGCGCCGCGTGACGGATCGCCTCCAATAACTCCCGCACCCTCCCGTTCTTGGCTATGTAACCGACGACCCCGATGTCGAGCATTCGCTGCACGTGGAGCTCGTCCACGCAATTTGAGAGCACGATGAGTCGCGTTTGGGGGCTCGTTTGGCGAATGCGATATGCCGCTTCGAATCCGTTCAGCTCTGGCAATGCGATTTCGAGGATGACGACTTGGGGATGGCATCGCTCGACTAGTTCGAGGAGCTCCCTTCCAGTCGCACATTCCCCGACGATCTGCAGATCCTCTTCTCGTTCGAGAAGCGCGGCAAGCCCTTTGCGCATGATCTCTTGTGCTTCTGCTAGGGCGATCGTAATCATACCTGTTCTCTCTTGATTCAAAGATGGTTGCGTCTCGTCGGAAAAGTCGGCGCGTTGTCAGACGGCGAGCTCATCTAGTTTGTAACTGGGTTTCGAATTCAGCGTAAAGAGACCTGAACTTCATGGGGGATCGCCAATCGGTTTCAGGGTTAGATATGGTTCTTCGTTCCGAGTGGAATTGACGACGTTTGTGGCGAGCGAGAAACGCGCCATCCACCCGCGGCTCAATGCGCTTAGCGATCCAAAGTGGAGGTACTCTAACACTATTTGACGGGATAGGCAATCACGATTTGACGGGATATACAAGCGCGGTGCGAAATGTCAAGATACGCTCAGCGGTTTACTTTGAAACTCGGACCAGGGTTGCTCCCTTCGCCAACAACCCCGGCGTCTCGTTATTAGCTTCGCCGGGCTCTCGCTTTCAAGACCGACTTGGAACCGGGCGTAGACGAGGCTGTTTCGATCTCAAGCGTAACGGGACGTGAAGCGTTCGCTTCGATCGGGAAGCATCCGGTCGAGGAAGCCTAGCCTTCGCTTCGAAGCGGTGATGAAGCGAAGGTTTTTACTCCGATTGCCCCTTGGAGGTTAGGTCGATGTCCTCTTACCCGAATTCGATCCATGCCGTCTCTCTTGCCAAAACTCCCATCCCACAGATCATCGGTCGCTCGCCCGCAATCAAAGATCTTTGTGCGCTCATCGAACGGATCGCCGCGACCGATAGTTCCGTGCTCATTACGGGCGCGACCGGCACGGGAAAGGAGCTAGTCGCCCGCGCCATCCACGCGCGTAGCGCGCGTAGCCACGCGCCGTTCGTCGATATCAATTGCTCAGCGATCCCCGATACGCTCTTCGAGGCCGAGCTGTTCGGTCATGAACGAGGGACGTTCACCGGCGCGCACGAAACCAGACGCGGCCTGTTCGAGAAGGCCGCCGGCGGCACGATCTTCTTCGATGAAGTTGATATGCTCAATCTGCACACCCAAGCCAAATTGCTGCGCGTCCTTCAGGAGAAACAGTTGCGGCGCGTCGGCGGACGCACGAACATCGTCGTCGATGTGCGCATCATCGCGGCGACCAATCGGGATCTACAGGCGGCGGTCGCCAAAGGTCTCTTTCGCGCCGATCTCTTCTTCCGCCTGCGCGTCGTGCCATTGCGCGTGCCCGAACTGTGTGAGCGGGTCGAGGATATACCGCTGCTCGTCGAATACTTCCTGCAAAGACATGCCGAAAGCCGCAGCGAAGCGCCACGACGCTTCTCCCCTGAAGCGCTACGCGCCTTGATGCGTTATTCGTGGCCGGGCAACGTGCGCGAGCTCGAGAATGCGATCGAGTACGCGCTCGCCATCGGCGAGAAGATGGAACTCTCCGTGGATGATCTGCCGACGCACGTCCTGACCTCAGCGCGACGGGCAAGCGACGAGGTCGATGGGACCGAGATGGACGAATTGTTGCTCGGCAGCTTGCCGCTTTCCGAAGTCGAGCGCCGATATATCCTCTTCGTGCTCAAGCGCCAACAAGGGAATCAAATCAAGGCGGCGGCGGTTCTCGGGATAGATCGCCGCACGCTCTACCGCAAGCTGAAACGCTACGGTCCGCTGTCGGATTTGGATGAGTGGCGCAACGATGAAAGTGGCGTGAAGTGAAGAGGCACAGCGATCAGGGGCTAAAAATGAAAGTTCTCGTCACTGGGGCGGAAGGGTATATCGGATCACAGCTCGGGCCGTTTTTGCTCGCGCGCGATCATGAGGTCCTCGGCCTCGATACCGGATTCTACAAAGATGGGTGGCTGTACAATGATGGCGCAGCGCGTTTTCCCGCCTGTTTCAACAAAGACGTTCGGCGCGTGACCGAGGATGATCTGCGCGGGTTCGATGCGGTCGTGCATCTCGCGGAGTTGTCGAACGATCCTCTGGGCCAGTTCGATCCGCGCGTGACGTATGAGATCAACTATCGCGGGAGCGTCGGCCTCGCGCGCGCTTGTCGGCGAGCCGGCGTCCAGCGGCTCATCTACTCCTCTTCGTGCAGCGTGTACGGAGTGGGCACGGACGATCATAAGACGGAAGAATCCGGCGTGAATCCGCAAACGGCGTATGCCGAATGCAAAGCGCTCGTCGAACGCGAGCTTTTTGAGATGGCTGATGACAGCTTCTCTCCGGTCTTCCTGCGCAATGCCACGGCCTATGGTCCTTCGCCGCGAATGCGGTTCGATCTCGTCTTGAACAACTTGGCCGGTTTGGCCTGGACGACAGGTGAGATCAAGATGACGAGCGACGGGACGCCGTGGCGTCCGCTCGTGCATGTGCTCGACATTTGTCAAGCGATCGCTTGCTGCCTGGAGGCCCCACGCGAAGCAGTTCATAACCAGATCTTCAACGTCGGTTGCGATGAGGAGAATTACCGCGTGCGTGAAATCGCCTCGATCGTCGCGCGCGTTTTCCCCGATTGTCGGATAAGCTTCGGAGAAAGCGGCGCGGATAATCGCAGCTATCGCGTCAGTTTCGCGAAGATACGCGCGCAACTCCCTTCGTTTCGTCCGCAATATCGCGCGATCGATGGAGCGCGGCAGCTCCGCGAGCTTTTCGCCAAGGTCGCGCTCGGGCGAGAGCGGTTCGAATCGCGCTCCTTTACGCGCTTAAAACAGCTCGAATATCTGGTCGGAAGCGGGCAACTCGATGCCGACCTCTTTTGGACTTGAACGGAAGGCGATGATCTTTGTGGAGACGGAACTAGCGGGCGCTTATCTCGTGGAACTCGAAAAGCGCGAGGATGAGCGCGGATTCTTCGCGCGACTCTGGTGCGAACGAGAATTCGCCACACACGGTTTGACGTCTCGACTCGCGCAAGTCAGCCTCTCGTTCAACCGACGACGCGGAACGCTGCGCGGGATGCACTACCAAGCTGCGCCTTATGAGGAGAGCAAAATGGTCCATTGCGTGAGGGGCGCGATTTACGATGTCATCATCGATCTGCGCGTCGGTTCCCACACGCACGCGAAATGGTTCGGCGTTGAGCTGTCGGCGGATAATCGCCGTGGCGTATTTGTGCCCGCCGGATTCGCCCACGGATTCCTCACTTTAACCGATGACGCGGAAGTGCTCTATCACATCTCGCACCCTTATGTCGCTGCTGCGGCGCGTGGCGTGCGGTTTGATGATCCAGCCTTCGGCATCCGCTGGCCCATCGCTATCGAGGTGATCGCCGAACGCGATCGAAACTGGCCTGCCTATCTCACCACGATGCGCTGCGGCGCGAATTCGCGCTGAGACGAGTTGACCCACGAGGTCACAAAGATGTCACACGCAGACCGAGCGCGCAAAGGAAGCTTACCCGCCTGAGATCGGCGCATGAGGCCGCTGGACTTCACCGTGAACGGCAGCGGGTGAGATTAAAATTACCCGCTAGCGTTCCCTGCTCGAATTGAACTTACGCGAAACAGCGCGCCGTCTGGAGGCGCTCAACGTCCAGCTCCAGCGAGATTTCGAGTCGCCATGAGGTTCGGTTGAGGTGAAAAGCGATTTTCAATCGCGCGGCTTCGGCATCCTCATGCGTCGCGTTTTTCCATCATGGTCTGACGTTTCGAACGAGCGAAGCTGCGACCGCCTGCTCATCTTCGCTCTCCCATTCGTTTGACCCTGAGATGCGGAACGCATTTTGCTCTCATGTAAGACGCGGCGTTGAACTTCGCGCGCTTTTGACCCGCACCCACGCGGAGAAAAGCGCTGGATCCTGCCTACCATTCAGCCAGCGGCACCGATGTTGGGAGGGGCGGCGGGGAAAAGGGCGTGACGGGCGAAGCTTCAACGCCGCAAAACTCAGCACGCCTCAATCCTTCTTCGACGCGCGGCGTTCAACTATCAAAATCTCACGCCGCATGGTCACCTTGATCCTCCCTGTGTGCCCATAAAGACTCGATCGAAAAAGGCGGCGGTTGCCTTATCAACCTTCAGCCAGTTCGCGTAGCGCATGAAATGGTGCGTGTCGTCTGGTATCACGAGTTCTTCACACTTCACCCCCGCTTTCTCTAAACGACGGATGAGATCGACGGTTTGACTGAAACGCACGTTGCGATCGTCATCGCCGTGGATCAAAAGCACAGGAGAGCGCCACGTCGCTACGGACGAGACGGGCGATGAAGCCCACGCGACCCGGAGCGCTTCGTCGAGGTCCGGAGCTTTCTCCACACGCGGCTCAAGCAACGGACGCGCCCGCTCGCCGGTCCAGTCGTGCACGCCGTGAATGTCCACGCCAGCGGCAAAGAGACTCGAATCGCGCGCTAGCGCCAGCGCCGTCAAGTAGCCGCCGTAGCTGCCGCCGTAGATCCCGATCCGTCGCGGATCAACCTCGGGCAAAGAGCGAAGATACTCGCCTGCCGCCTTGATGTCTTGATATTCGGACGCGCCGCGCGATCCGGCCCGCGGTGGATTGTGAAACTCATAGCCGTAGCCGATTCCCAATCGGTAGTTGACTGAAAGGACGATGTAACCTCGACTGGCCAGATACTGGTTGAGCGCATAGGCGTTGGCATAATAGTCCGAATAGTGCCAACCCAAGAGCATTTGGCGCGGCGGCCCGCCGTGAACGTAGACGATTGCCGGGCGGCGTCCGCTCACACCCTCCTTCATGAAGAGCTGCGCATGAATCTCCAGCCCGTCGGGCGCGCGATAGACGATCTTCTTCGGGGTGACGAGTTGCTTTGCGGGAAAGTCTTGCGGGAGGCGATCCTCCGCAAGCAATCGAGCAGACCCGCCGTTGAAGGGCATCACTGCCGGAAGCGGCGGGCGCTGCGCCGTCGCGCTGATGAGGGCGATCGTCTGCATGTCACCTGTCACCACGGGCGACCACTCCAGCCCTGTTCCGGGCGTTAGAACTTCCGGCGCGGCGCGATCGACGGGGACGCGCACGATGTGGCGACGGTCAATGTCATCCGGATCTGGCCCGGTGTTAGCGGCGAAGACCAGAAAACGTTTGTCCGGTGTGAGCGAGATATGTTCGGCCATGTAGCGGCCCGGCGTCAGGAGCAGTGGCTCGCCGCCCGCTTCCGGGATCGAATAAAGGTGGGGCCAGCCGTCCATGTAGGAGAGAAAGATGATCCTTCCACCGGCAGCCCAGTGAAGATTGGGGCCGCCATCAGTCGTCGGAAAGGAGCCGCGCAGAGCGTTCGGGCTTTCCCAAAGCAGCCGCGCTTCGCCTGTGATCACATCCGCCGTCCAGATGGCCCACCTGTTCGGTCGCTGTTCGAGGATGGGTTCGGGCGGACCACCCGTGCCGGGACGACGGATGAAGGCGATCCTCTTCCCGTCGGGGGACCACCGCGGATGAGTGTCGCGCGAGGTCGAAGGCGCGATCCAAAGGATCGGCGTGCGCTCATCAGTGTAGATGCCGATGAAGGAATGATCGCCGCGGTTCGAAACGAAGGCCAAGCGATCGCCATCAGGCGACCACACGGGAGAGCCGTTGTCGCCGCGTGCGGTGAAAAGCTTACGCGCCGGAGCCGACCCGTCGATCGGCACGACCCAGATCGCGCGGTCGCGCACGAAAGCGACTTGATCTCCGCGCGGCGAGATGACCGGTTCGTCTCCTTCGGCTAGCATCTTCGGCTCACCGCCCGCAAACGGCACGCTCCAGATGGCGACTTTGGGCGGGACGGGGCTGGAGGTCGGATTGACCGGCAGTGAATCGTCCCAGTTCGCGCCGTGATCCCCGCCGCGCACATAGACGACCCAGCGCCCGTCGGGCGAGATCGATAGGCTCGAAATCTCTTGCCCATCATCCGTCTCATAATTGGTCAGCTTGCGTGCGCGCCAATCGGGTGCCTCCGCCACCCAAACGTTGCGCCGCCCTTGCTCGTTGAAAGCCCACGCTATGCGCGCTCCGGTCGATGAGGCGACGAGTTCATTGGGGAATGGATAACTGCGCACCTGTTCGAGCGAGAATATTGCTGTCGATCCGATCTGCGCGATCGCCGGGATGGGCGCTTGAACTGCGATGAGCAAGGCGATGGCGAATAAAGAGAGGCCGCTATCCCTCTCTCTCATATCGCTTCCTCCGTCGTTTCAGCGTGATGAGACAGCCTTGGGCTAAAGCATAAATCCATTCGCCTTCTCCATCAATGGACGCCGATAGAGCCCTCGGAGATATGAAGAGAGTAAGCCGAACCATTATCTCGCCTTCAATGGACGCTGAAGAACAGTGCTCAAGGGCGAAGGAGAAACGCCCAACATTAAATTATCTCGCCTTCAATGGACGCTGAAGAACCTCGTCCTCTCGATTGGCGGCGCGGGGGGCGGTCCGATGGGTGGCTCGGGGGCTGTTGATTTTGACCGTGCGGTCAGCTAAACTCGATTGTCGTAGTTGAATTTGAAGCTGTCTAAGGGGAGAGGCCATGGTGACCGACAGCGCGTTGTTGGAGCGGATCAGGGCGGGGAAGCTGGTCGAGCGACCGGAACATGCCAATGAGCGGTATATCGAAGGCCTCAAACGGACGTTGATCGTCTCGGCTGACACTGAGCTGATCAGCGCGCCGGCCTATCTACGTGCGGCGCAGGATGCGCCGAACATCAACGCATACATCTCGGCGCTGGGGATCATTCAAGACGAACTCGGGCACGCGCATATCGCCTACCGGTTGCTGCGCGACCTCGGAGTTGACACCGATGCGCTCGTTTACGAAAGGCGCCCCGAAGAGTTCAAACACCCTTACGCCTTCGACGTTCCGCTCGAGTCATGGACCGAGTTGGTCGTCGCCAACGCTTTCTACGATCGCGCCGGCTTCGTGCTTTTGGGCGATGTTTTTCGTCATACGAGTTACGGGCCGTGGAAGAGGGCATTGGTCAAAGTGGATCGTGAGGAGAATTTCCATCTGCGTCATGGCGAACGTTGGATGAGCATTCTGGCCCAAGATCCGGAACGGAAGGAAGAATTGCAGCGCGCGGTCGATTGGATGTTCGTCCTTACGCTCGAATGGTTCGGTTTGCCGGACCACCTCAAGCGGCATACGGAGCAGATCTCTTATGGCCTGAAGGGAAAGACCAACGATCAGTTGCGTCAGGAGTGGATGTCGACCACCGTGCCGTTCTGCGAGAGTTTGGGGTTGCGTGTCCCCGCCCATTATGATGATCGGACCGGTCAGTATGTGATCGATGTGCCGTTTCCGGCGGAATTCGATGCCGAGAGGAAGCGTTGGCTATTCGAGCGGGGGCCGATCACTTGGGAGCAAGTGTTGGAACGGTGGCGAAAGCGCGGTCCGGCGAACGGCGAATTGGTCGGCGCCATTCAGCGCGGGTATGCGCAATTGAGGCGCGCCATCGCCTCATGATCGCGGATGGATCGGAAGGTGACGGAATGGCGGAAGAGAGGGGATTGACGGTCGAAGCCATCATCTCTGCGTTGAGTGAGGTTTACGATCCCGAATATCCGATCAGCATCGTGGATCTCGGCTTGATCCGCGGCGTGGAGATCGATGGTGGAGTCGTTCGCGTAAAATTGACCTTCACGAGTTTAGGCTGCCCTTGCACGGAGTTGATATGTGATGATATCCGCGCCCGGTTGTCACGGATCGGCGGCGTCAAACGCGTGGAGATCGAGGAAGTCTTCGATCGTTGGGACGCCAGCGCGATCAGTCGCAAAGGGCGTGAGGTGCTGCGCAACTTGGGAGTCATCTGAAAGCGGCATCCATCTTCGAAAGAGGTGAGGGGCGGGAGCCTTGAATCGGCGAGAGGAATACTACGAAGTCTTCGCGCGTCATGAAGCTGGTGACCCTTTGCATCATGTCGGGACCGTGAAGGCGAGATCGGTGAGTGATGCCAAGGTCTTCGCTTACACGCTCTACGATGAGCTGAAGTGGCGCGATATGTTCGTCGTCGCGCGGCGCGAACTGATCTGGATCATCGCACCGGCTTGAGTTTGGGGATAGGCGATGCGACGTTATCTGGTGTTCGGTCGAACGGAATATGCTGAGCCGCTGAAGGAACAGGGCGTGTTGTCGGTCGAAAGCGAGCAACTAGCCCGACATCAGGCGGTCGAAGAGTTCGGTGAGCGATGGGTCGAACTCGTTTTGATCCCCGAGGCTGAGATTCACTGGGTGGTGCGTGCGGAGGGGAGGGATGGAGCGTGATTGGATGGAGGACGATGCCGCGCTGGCCGCGATCGTCAACCTCATCGTCGTTCTGGCCGATAACAAGTACTATCTGGGACGGCGCCTTTCCGAATGGGTCGTCGGCGCCCCGTCGCTCGAAGGGGCGGTAGCCGCTGCCGCTTTGGCGCAAGAAGAGCTCGGCCATGCGCGCGTCCTTTATCCGCTTCTCGAAGAGCTGCCGTTCCCGGGGCGCCCCAGCCCATTGGAACGCGGTAACGGGCGTCATCGGCGTTACGCCGTCAGCTTCGTCGTCGAGCCGTGGTCCAGTTGGGTTCACGCCGTGGCGGGCCTCGCCTTGATCGATCCGGCCATCAATACGATGTTCGAACATCTGACCGATTCGACTTACGTCGCCCTAGCGCGTCGCGCCGCGCGCATCCTGCAGGAGGAAAGTTTTCACTCGGAGTATGCCGAAGGGCGCGTGCGCGAGTTGGCGGAAACTTCGGAGGGGCGATGCGCGCTGCAATCTTGCGTCGATGGGCTGCTTCCGGAGATGTTGCTCTGGTTCGGTCCACAGCATGAGCCAGGCGTCGAAGCTCTGCGGCGGGAAGGGTTGATCGCCGGAGAGAATGAAGTATGGCGACAGCGTTACTTGAATCGTGTCGCCCCTCTTCTGCTCGAAGTCGGCTTGCGGTTGCCTGCTCATCTGAGTTGGAATCGGACCCGATCGGCGTGGGAATATGAGGCGTTGCCGTGGGAGGATTGGGATCAACTCGAACGCCGCTTGAGGAGGAAGGCGAAGCTCTGATCTGCCCCTGGTGCGGATCGCGCGAAGTGGAGCGTCTTGGCGCGTTCGGCCCGCAGTTGATGACCGAGCAGTATCTGTGTCTTCGCTGTCGCAGCCCGTTTGAGCGCATACGTCAGCGAAGCGATTCCGAGAGGGAATCGCGCTGACGATCTTTATTGTGTGGCGGATTCATCGAAGGTGGCGCATCTAAGGTTAGCACGTCGAAGCGCTGAATTCACCGATAAGCAACTTAATTTGCTGAGAGCGACCTACAGGATATGCGGCGAGCGAGGGCTGCGCGCGTTGTCTTTGCAGCGTGTGGCTGAGGCCGCGGGCGTCAGCAAGGGGGCGATCCTTTACCACTTCAAAGATAAGGAAGAGCTGTTGCATGCCACTATGAAGTGGGTGTTGATGCGCGTGGCCGAGCGCATCCGTCAAGCCGTTGACCGGACGATCGCGCCGCGCGAGAAGATCGCCGTCGCCATCGATGCGATCTTCATCGGTCCGGAGGCGAATCGCCGTTTCTATCTCGTCTACTTGGATCTCATCGGATTGGCGGCGCGCAGCGAAAGGTTCGCCCGCCTGATCGCGGATATGCGCGCGATCGAAGAGGGCGTGTATGCGGAAATCGTGCGAGTCGGGGCGGCTCAAGGGGCGTTTCGTGTTACGGATGTCGACGCTGCGGCCAAAGTGGTGCGCGCCATCATCGACGGCCTCTTCATCGAGTGGTTGCAAGAGGCCGATTGGCGGGCGATGCACGAGCGTTACCGAACGCTCTGTAAGCGATCGGTGCTGGCCTACTTGAGTCACGCCGATTGAGTCTTCGGTCCGCCGCGGCGCGCGCGTCACCCTGTATTTCGCATGCCCGCGGCGATCCCGTTGATCGTCAGCAAGATGGCATAGAGAAGTTTATCTCGATCGATGTCGCCGCACTTCGCTTCGTCCCCCGTTTCGCAAGCGCGCTTGCGCGCCAAAAGCTCGACCTGGAAATAGCTCAACGGATCGACGTATGGGTTACGCACGGCGATCGAGCGTTGTAGTACGGGAAGATTGTCGAGCAACTGCTTCTCTCCGGTGATGGCGAGAAGCATACGGCGCGTGCGCTCGTATTCGTCGGCGAGCATGTGGAAGATGCGTCGTCCTAGCTTCTTGTCGGGCGTGCGCGCCGCATACTGACGGGCGATCCGCATGTCGGCTTTGGCGAGTGCCATCTCGATATTCGACAGCGTGCTGTGGAAGAAGGGCCATTCGCGGTACATCTCGCGCAGCAGGCGAAGGTTGGCGCGCGGGCTTTGGCGCAAGAACTTCTCGAGCGCAGTGCCGACGGCCAACCATCCGGGCACGAGGTGTCGGCTTTGCGTCCAACCGAAGACCCATGGGATGGCGCGCAGATCGTCTAGGCTGCGCGAGCCTGCCTTACGTTTCGCCGGACGCGAACCGATACGCAAATGCTGGAGTTCTTCGATCGGCGTCGCTTGGGCGAAGTAGTCATAGAACCCTTCGGTCTCGCGCACAAAGCGGCGATAGGCGGCGAAGGCTTCTTCTGAGATCTGCTCCATCACCTCTTTCCACTTAGCGAGCCGTTGCTCATCTATATCTTCGTGGGGAAGGCTGGCCGCGATCGTCGCTGCCGTGGTCGTCTCAAGGTTGCGCAAGGCGATCTCAGGTAGTCCGTACTTTGACGAAATGACCTCGCCTTGTTCGGTGATCTTGATGCGCGCGGCGACCGTGCCGGGCGGTTGTGCGAGGATGGCTTCGTGCGTTGGCCCGCCGCCGCGCCCGATGCTCCCCCCTCGCCCGTGGAAGAGTCGCAGTTCGATCTCGTGCGCGCGCGCCACCTCGCAGAGTCGTTCCTGCGCCTTGTAAAGCTCCCAACTCGAGGTCAAGATCCCGCCATCCTTGCTGCTATCCGAGTAGCCGATCATGACCTCTTGCAGTCGGGCGTGCGCGGCGATCTGTCGCTGGTAGATCTGATTTTCGAATAGACGGCACATCACCGTAGGAGCGCGCCTGAGGTCATCGATCGTTTCAAAGAGCGGGACGACGCCCAACCTGGTGAGCAGCCGCGGCGCTTCTGCGCCGTCGCTCTCCCATTGCCACAATCCAGCTTGTTTAGCTAAGACGAGGACGGCCAGAAGATCGCTCACGTTGCGCGTCATGCTGACGATATAGGTGCGAATGGCGCGCGGGCTGATCTCGTCCAAAGCCCGCCGTGCGACGCGGAAGACGTTGAGCGTTTCGGTCGTCTCGTCGCTGAAATGCGCGTCAGGGCTGATGAGCGGGCGCGGTGTCGAAAGCTCGTCGGTGAGCCACGCGACGCGCTCTTCTTCGCTCATCTGCGCGTAACTCGGAGTTATCCCGAGCGAGCGCGTGATCTCGTCCAACGCAGCCGTGTGACGATCGCTGTGCTGTCGAAGATCGAGCGTCGCCAGATGCAGATCGAAGGCGGCAACTTGGCGCATCAAACGATCCACTTCGCGCGCCGCGTGGACGGCTCGATTGGCTCGTAAACTGTCGCGCAGCACGCGCAGGTCTTCCCACAATTCATCTCCGGTGCGATAGACGCTCGCCGCGTTCGATTTGGATTTAGTGAGCGCCGCGATGATCGGCAGCCCCGGTCGCGTCGAGATGAGCGTTTGCGGCGATTCGATGCGCAGCGCCGTCGCTAGATCGCGATTGCGCCTGAGGGTGTTCTCCAAGCGCACGTAGATGTACGAAAGCTTCTGCCTGTAAGGCTCTTCTGGATTTCGTCGGTTAATATCTTCAGCGGCTTCCGGTAGTTCGCGCGCGTCCTTCGCCAGCGAAGCGCGCAGCTCTTCTGTCGGCGGCGCGAAGCGCGCTGATTCGCTCAGCCGTTTGCTCAGTTCGGCGACGGCGGCTAAGTATTTGCGCAACACTAAACGTTGCTGTCGCCGCAAGGTCTCCCACGTCACTTCCGGTGTGACGTAGGGGTTGCCGTCTCGATCGCCGCCGATCCATGAGCCGAAGCGGATCGGCGCGGCACCGTCGCGCAAACGCACGCCGGGGAAATATTCGGCGAGTTGGCGTTCGAGCTCTTCAAGCAGAGTCGGCAACGCATCGAAAAGCGTCGTGTCGAAATAGTAGAGGCCGTTGCCCACTTCGTCGAGCACCGTCGGCTGCGTTTGCCTGACCTCGTCCGTTTGCCAGATCATTTCGATCTCGGTCGCCAGTTGTTCGCGCAACTGTTCGCGCTCGCGCCGCGTCAGATCCTTCCGATCGAAAGCGGCGAGCAGATCGGCGACGCGCCGATGCTTCATCAGGAGCGTCCGGCGCGCAGCTTCGGTCGGATGGGCCGTCATTACGGGCATGATCTCCAGGCGGTCGATCACCTCTTGCATCCGCGCGCGCCGTCTCTCGGCGCAATCATCGCCGGTCGCCGAGAGGCGGCGGAAGGTATCGGCGAGCGATCCGCGTTGCGGATGATCCGGCGTGTGCCGTTCGTAGTAGCGTTTACGTCGGATGCGGTGATACTGCTCGGCGATATTGACCAACTGGAAGTAGACCGAAAAGGCGCGAATTACGCCGATGGCCTCATCGAGGTCGAGGCTGCGGATCAGTCTCTTCAACCGGCGTTCATCCGCCAGCGAATATTGTGCGCGCAAACGTTTGCAGAGTAGGCGCACCTGCTCTTCGGTCTCGAAGAGGCGTTCGCCGCCGAGCCTTCTGAGCGTTTCGCCGAGTAGATCGCCCAGCCTGCGAATGTCAGCTCTAAGGGGAGCATCCTTAGCCCGTCTCCCCGCCTGTTGAGACGCTGCTGTCGCTGTGCTCATCGCTTCGCCATCCGGATGATCGCGCACCGAAAGCCGAATTTTACCGGAATGTTGTTAGCAGTAGGAAGCGGGGAATTCGAGAGAGTCTTCTTCGGTGAGAACCTGAATAAAAAGATCGCAGTTCAGAGCATCCGATGCCCCGACCCGATAGCCCCGACTACTATCGGATCAAACATGCTTTCGCGCGGACCTCTGAACTGCGATCGAAGGTTGCGCTGCGACGCAACCGAACTCTGGGGAGTAGGCTCTCAGCGTACTCCCACGTGAATCGCCGCGATGCCCCCCGTCAAATTCCGATAAGAGACCTTTTGAAAACCCATCTGCTCCATCATCTTCGCTAGCTTCCGCTGATCGGGGAAGTTGCGAACCGAGCGTGGCAGATACTGGTACGCTTGCCGATCGCCGCTGATCCACCCGCCGATCCTTGGAAGCAGATGGTCGAAGTAGAGGTTGAAGAGCGCGCGAAATCCGGGCACCTGTGGGTGCGAAAACTCTAGGATCGCGATCATCCCGCCCGGACGCAGCACGCGCCGAAACTCCCCTAATCCCGCTTCAACGCTCGCCAGATTGCGCAATCCGAAAGCGATGGTGACGATATCGAACGTCGCATCGGCGAAAGGCAACCGCAGCGCATCGCCTTCGATCAGTGGAAGCGGCAGATCGGCGACCGCCGCTTTGCGCTTGGCGAGCGTCAACATTGGCCGACAGAAGTCCAGACCGATGACGCGCGCTTCGACTTGGCTGGCGATGGCGAGCGCGAGGTCGCCCGTCCCACAAGCGACATCCAGCACGCGCGACCTCGCCTGACCCGCCGCTTCGCGCACACGCTCGACCACCGCTTGACGCCATCCTCGGTCGAAGTTGGCCGACAGCAGATGATTTAAAAGATCATAGCGGGCGGCAATGGCTTCAAACATCGCACGAACCCGCCGTGCGTGCTCCGTTCGCGCCTCAATCTCTTCGTTGACGTTCGTCACGATAATCCTTGCGATGCGGAAAATGGTTGCGGGAATCTTGCGATTGACTTAAATAATCGCACTCGATCAGTTCGATTTCTCCGTCGGTATCGTCACGCGCACGATTTCAACCTCACCGCGATTCGCCATCGCCGAGCGAAGGGCTGCCCCATCGCCGAGAGCGACGGTGACCGCCGGCGCGTCTTTGAATAAGCGTATTGCCACCTTCTGCAGATCAGCGGGCGTGAGCGCGGCCAGACTGCGCGCTTCATCTGAAGTCGTCACGCCATATGTCTCTTCGTCGAGCCAGAGATCGGCTAAAGCGTCCGCGCTGCTGAGCGGGCGGTTGATCGTCGAAAGGCGCTCGCGCCGCGCGCGTTCAAGCTCTTCGTTCGAAGGTGGGGTTGCCGTAAGATCGCGTATCACTCTTTGAGCCGCATCGAGGGCCGGGGCGAGATCGGCGGCGCGCACGGACGCGCCGAACGTGAAGAGTCCAGAGATCATGTGCGCTTCGTGGCGCACGAAGGATGCGGTGCGCGCGAGCGCCGGAAGTTCGTTCGTCCATCGCGTGCGGGCGATGAGCGCGAGGATCTCCGCGGCGGGGCGGTCACGATCGCGACGCGGCAGGCCGCGCAGGGCGAAGCGCACCTCAGCTGTCTCCGCTCCGGGCAGATCGAGGATCAGTGGGCGCACGTTGGGCGCTTCGGGCTGGCGGAAGGTGGCCGGCACGCGAGTTTCGCTCTTGCGCCACGGGCCGAGCAATTGGCGGAAAGCGCGCATCGCACGAGTTCGATCGACGCCGCCGATCATTACGAGCGTCGCGTTGTTCGCGTTAAGGAAGCGTTCGCGGGCGAAAAGGAGATCGGCGCGCGTAATGCGTGCGAGCGACTCGGCGGTGCCGATGATCGGTCGGCCAAGCGGATAGCTGCCGAACAGGCGCGCGGCGGTCGCGCGATCGGCGATCAGATTGGGGGCGACGCTCGTCCCGCGCAAAAGTTCGAGACGCGCTTCGCGCAGCCGCGCAAAGGTCGCCTCATCAGGCGGTTGATTCAAAACGGCGTTTCGCAATAACTCGACGAGCCTTTCGAAATCATCTTTCGGGGCGACGAGCGTGATCTCGATCAGATCGTAATCGGTCACGACATCCAATCGCCCATCGAGTTCTTCACTGACATAGCGGCGCGTCCCGGGATCCGGGAAGAGGCTGTCGGCGAGAAGCGCCATCGTTCCCTCTTTGCCGGCTAGATCGAAGATCGCGCCGCTGTGAATGCGCAGTTTCAAAAGGACGTTCGGATCTGCGGGTCTGTATTGCAGGAGGATCTTCAGCCCGTTCAGCAGTTGCTCGCGCTGCGGTTCGATAGAGTTCTGATAAGCGTATGCGGACAGAATCGGCCAGCCGCAGATCGTGAGCAAGAGAAGAGCTGTGCTAAATGAAATTCGCCTCATCTTCCGATTCCGATCCGTCGTGAAACTCTGCTCGTGGTGCCCATCCTTTCGGGAGAGCCTCGCTTTCGACCGCTTGCGCCTCCCGAAGGGAAGGCCAACCTGATGGCCTGGGGGAGCGGCAGACAGTTTAGAGACGCTTTTTCGTCGGCGTCAACCGTTCACGCCATCGGCGCATCCAAGAACGTGGCTGAAAAAGGCTTGTACGCGCTCATCGTCGTCTTGAGGTATAATCGCATTCGGTTTTGCGATTGGGTCGGGATGAGTGAAAGTTCGAAATTCGCCGCACCTTTACATTTCCCCGCGTGCGGTTATAAGGTGGAGCCATGAAGAGATGTCCGACTTGCCAAGAGGAGTTCGCCGATCAGTTCAGCTTCTGTCCCGTCGACGGCACTCCGCTCAACGGTCTACATGCGGTGAGCGCGCTTACGGCGCTCGAGGAAGATACGGTGAACGTCGCTGCCGACTCCGAAACTCGGACGTTCACGCAGGCAGGAGAGCAGTCGGTTTCGCCCGTTAGCGCGGAGAGCCGCGAGGTCCCCGAGCTGCACCTGACAATTATCGACGACATCGGTTTGTGGCAACGCTTGGTGGGTGAGCTGCGTGAAGTCGCCCATCAATCGCAGCTTACGTGGCCCGAGTTCAAGCGTGATCCGATCGGCTTCATCCGGCGCTCGATCGCCGGCTATGGGCTCTTATTGTGGCGTTTCTTCTCGCGCCCGAACGTCGCGCTGGCGGTGACCTCCGCCTTCGTCATCGTCTTCTCGCTGATAGCGTTGGTCTTGGTCCTCGATCGCGCGCGCGGGCGATTGGTCGCCGAGCAGGTGCGCGACGATCTCGAATTCAAGGGATTGATCAATGCGGAGATCCCGCTAGAGGAGGAGCAGAAGCCGAAGGATCAAGGCATCGGGACCGGAGAGCAGGGGAGAGCCGGTTTCAATAAAGGGCGCGGCGAAGGTTCAAAGCCTCAGTTCGAACGCGCTGGTGGCGGTGGCGGTGGCGGACAACAGGAAACGATGCCCGCTCAGCAAGGCAAACTCCCCCCGCCCGCTCCGATCCCCGCGCCCATCCCGAAAGAGCCGCCTAAGTTGAAAGAGCCGCCTAAAATCGTCGGCGGGATGGATATCGATCCGGCGCTTTACCGCGATATCCCTATGCCTAATTTCGGCGATCCGCGTTCGAATTCGCGGATCTCGTCCTCCGGTCCAGGAACCGGCGGAGGCATGGGGTCGGGTGAAGGGACTGGCGTCGGTTCCGGTAGCGGCGGCGGTTACGGTCCGGGACGCGGCGGCAATATCGGCGGCGGTGATCGCAACATCGGCGGCGGCGGTGGGGGCGGCGGCACAGGCGATGATGTCGGCCCGTTCCCGGCGAGCCGCGTGACGCAAAGAGCGCGAATACTATCCAAGCCTGAGGCGCGCTACACGGAAGAGGCGCGCAAGAACAACATCACGGGCACGGTCGTCCTACGCGCCGTGCTCGCGGCAAACGGTGAGGTCACCAATATCGTGCCGATTCAGCGTTTGCCCTACGGGCTGACGGAAAGCGCGATCGCGGCGGCAAAGCAGATCAAATTCATCCCCGCGATGAAGGATGGGCGCCCTGTTTCGCAATACGTCAGGCTGGAGTACACCTTCACCATCTACTAAGAGTTCAAACTTCGATGGCCCAACGCTTCGATAAAGCTCGAGGCGTTGGGCCATCGTGTTGTTTGCTCCCTGGGCCAATTGCTTTCTGGCAGAAGGTCGAGCCGCCACTTCCATTCAAGCTGCGGCGAGCTTTTCGGCCAGCTTTCGTATCCGGCGCACGCCTTCCTGCAACCGTTCGAGCGAAGTTGCATAGGAGATCCTGATGTAGCCTTCGGCTCCGAAGCCAGCCCCATCGGTGACGACTGTGTGCGCTTCTTCGATCAATCGCTGTACGAACGCTGCCGATGTTTTGACCTCTCCGCGTAGGCAACCGCGAACATCGGGAAAGGCGTAGAACGCGCCTTCGGGTTCGAGGACGCGGAAGCCCGGAATCTCGCGCAACGCACCGATCAGCCATTCGCGCCGCCGGCTGTATTCGGCGAGCATCGCAGCGACGCAATCTTGCGGACCATCGAAGGCTTCCGCCGCCGCGCGTTGCGCGATCGAAGTCGGATTGCTCGTCGAGTGTTGCTGAACTTTAAGCATCGCGCTGGTCCACTCGCGTGGCGCGATCGCGTAGCCGATCCGCCAACCGGTCATCGCGTAGGTCTTCGAGAATGAGCCGGCGATGCATAGGCGATCGCGAAGTTCTCGCGGGAGCGTCGCCGCGCTCCACACTTTCGCTGGCGGATAGACGAACTGTAGGTAGCATTCGTCGGAGATCGTATAGATGCCGTGTTCTGTGGCGACTTCCATGATCCGTCGGAACTCGTCCGGCGGGATCACGCGCCCCGAAGGGTTGGACGGCGAATTGATGATGAGAAGGCGAGTGCGCGGCGTAATGGCGCGTTTGACTTGTTCGGCGGTCAGCGTGAAGCCGGTCTCTTCCGTTTCGATGAAGACGGGTTTTGCGCCGGCGAAAACGACGATCTCCGGGAAAGTGACCCAGTAGGGTTTGGGGATCAAAACTTCGTCGCCCGGATCGACGAGCGCGACGATGGCGTTGAAGATCGCTTGCTTCCCGCCAGCCGTCGCCATCACTTCCGAGAGATCAAAGCGCGTGCCGAAATTGCGTTCGTAGTAGCCGATGATCGAGGTGAGCAACCGGCGCGTCCCCGCCGTCGGCGTGTATTTCGTCTCACCGGCCCGCAGAGCTTCGATCGCCGCTTGTTTGATGTGTTCGGGCGTATCGAAGTCTGGTTCTCCCGGGCCGAGATCGACCACATCGATCCCCGCCGCGCGCATTTCGACGGCCTTTTGCATAGCCATCATCGTTGAAGAGGCTTGCATTTTGGCCACATTAGCTGACACGTGGAAGCTTTCTTGCACTCGAGCAGTCATCTTTCAATCGTCCTTCTCTCTTGAGTCAATCGCATTACGCGGTAGGCTCCGAAGATCAACTCGCGCTGCGCCTTCGCGTTAAGCCATGAAGGATAACCGAAATGATGGGCATCGTTCAATCTATGAGTACGGGAACAACGATCGAGCAAAAGGGCGCTCTCTTGCTCGATGCCGACATCGTTCAATCCGGTGAGTACAGGAACAACCTTGACGCTCCTATCGCCGCTTGCCTTATATTACCCGCGCTTGGTCGTCGCCGATTCTCTCACGGCGGGGCAAACTAACGTCTCTGGTCTCGATCTGCTGGTCTGAGACAGCGGATCGGTCTTTAGGCCAGCGAACAAGCTGCGCTTCTGGTCAGATGGGCGCGATCACTCTCTCGCTGATCCGTCCTCGTATCTTCGGAGAGAAGCACATGGATGCGCGTTTACGAACTCTTATCTCACACATAAGTGTAGGAATCTGCATCGTCGTCTATCGCTTGAAGAACTAGCTGAAGCGGTAAGTCTTTCTCCTTCCGGTCTTTAACAGCTTCACCACTCTGCGCTTGGAAGGTGCTATAATCGTCGCGTGAAGATATACCTCGACCTTTGCGCCATTCAAAGACCGTTGGATACGCAGAATCAGGTCAGGATAGTTCTCGAATCGGAAGCTGTTTGGGGTCCCATTTCGTATTGCGAGCACGGTTGCGCGGAAATAGTCTGCTCGGAAGCGTTGTTGTACGAAGTCGAGCAGGGTAATTTAGCCGTTCGAAGAGAGCACGCGGTGGCGGTTCTGGCGAAAGCGCGCAGCATGATCGAAGTCACCGATGGGGACAAGGAGCGAGCAGCGGAATTCGTGCGGTATGGCATCAAGCCATTGGACGCGCTTCATCTCGCCCTAGGGGAATCGTGATCACGGAAGCAAAAACGCTGGCGGAAATAGATCAACAGGCCCTTCGCCTGCTCTACAAAGAATTGGGCGTGGCGAATACAGCGCGCTTTTTGAAGCAGTTCACCTTGGGCTACGGTGACTACACCGAGGAGAGAGCGGCTCTTTTCGCCGATGTGTCGTTGGACGAGATCGCCGATGACGTCAAAAGGCGGAGAGAGAAGGCGTAAACTGGTAGCGCTCGAGGTCTACTCTGCTCTCGCCAATAGATGTGGGGAGGATCAAGCGTGCCAGATTTCTCTGCTCTATAAGGCTTTGAATCAAAACTGCCGAGAATCTGGCTCCACTCGCCCCGGAAGATGCGCCGCCCGGGGCCATTCTGACCAAACGGGAGGTGGATGAGAAACTTTCGTCTCTGAGTAAGCTAGGCAGGCTGGCTGTCGTGGTAGATGATTGGTTGGCGTGAGCCGCTTTAACGGAAATGATCTCGGCGATAAACCGGACCACCGTCGCCGCCGAATTGGGCCGGTTGGGCTTCGACGTGGAGCTGTTCGGTTTGGGCGCGCAGAAGGACGAAGTTTACGTCCGGTCCTTGGCAACCGGGATCGCAGATGCCCTTCGGCAGATCTCGGCCCTCGCCGCTATCGATGAGTGGAAAGCCAAGGAGTTGACGGATAAGGAAGCCGATCCACAGCCGTTGAAACGAAAAAACAACCGATCACCACTTTAGGCCTTCCTCTCGCGCCCAATATCTTTTCCCATCTGCCGCAGTTGAAACGAAAAAACAGCCGATCATCGTGTTAGGAAAGCTCTCGCTCTGGCAAGCAGTTTCGAACGACGATTATTGTGAGAAGCTTCCGGCTCCGAGCGTTGGGAGTTAGGCTTTGCTCTAGCAAGCAGCTTCGAACGACGATTATTGTGGGAAGGGGGAAGCAAAGGGATCGGGAGCTTGAAGGGTTCAGGGGCGATCCACGCGGGCGATTTGCGCGTTAGCGCTTCTGGCTCGACTTCCTGCCCCTCTTTTTGGCGGCCTTTTTTGCCGATTTGGATTTCGCCGTTTTTGAGCGCGAGGCTGAAGCGCGACCGCCTTTCTTGCCGCCCTTGCGCGCCGGCGACTTGTTGACTTTCTTGCCGCGTCCAGATCCGCCGGGTTTTTTGCCGCCGCCGGTCATCTTGTTGACCGTCGCCCAAGCGAGACGTTCGGCCTCGTCTTCGGAGACGCCGCGCCGCTCGTAGCTCTCTTCAATATGCTCGGCTTGGCGTTTCTGTTTGTCGGTGTATTTGGACTTATCCCCTCTTGGCATAAGTGACCCTCCGTGATGTTTGGGTAAAGCGAATGCGCGGAGTATAGCACGAGGCGGGCCTAGAGTGTCTCAACTTTTCCGAAATTTTTCGCGCATGCGTCTTTCGACCGATGGCGGGACCAGACCCTGAGCGGCGCCGCCGAGTTGATAGATCTCCTTGACGAGTCGCGAACTGACATAGGAATAGGCTTCCGCCGCCATCAGGAAGACCGTTTCGATGCGCGGTTCCAAGCGCCGGTTCATCAGGGCCATCTGTAGTTCGTATTCGTAATCGGAGATGGCGCGAATGCCGCGAATGATCGCGTCGGCTTGACGTTCGATGGCGAAACGGACCAGCAACCCTTGAAACGATTCGACGCGCAGGTGACACGCGCCACTGTTTATGTTGGCGAGCGCTTCGGCGAGCATCTCCTGCCGCTCTTCGAGCGAAAAGAGCGGGCGCTTTTCCGGGTTGATGAGGACGGCGATGATGATCTCGTCAAACAGTTTGCAGCTTCGTTCGATGATGTCGATGTGACCGTAAGTCACCGGATCGAATGAACCTGGATAGATGGCGCGTCGCATGGCGTATGCATCTCGCTCGATAGTGCCAAGCCGTAGCGAAAATTAGCATAGCGACGTTGTTTGAGACAACCGTTCGAGGGTTATGGCTTGCCGAAAGTGGGCCATTTCAATTGACGAATCTCCGCATGCGCACGCTGATCGCAAAGCCGATGCCGATGAAGGTGGCGAGCACGGATGAGACTCCTGCGCTCATCAATGGGAGCGGGACGCCGATGACCGGCAGCAAACCGAGCACCATCCCGATGTTGATGAAGATTTGAAAGGCCAAACCGCCGATAAGGCCCATGATGACGAGCATGCCGGTGCGATCGGGCGCTCGCCGCGCGTTGGAGAAAAGGCGTGAAAGAAGCAGCACGTAAGCGATCAGCAGCGAAATGGAGCCGACGAAGCCGGTCGTCTCGGCGGTCACGGCGAAGATGAAGTCCGTATGAGGCTCGGGCAGAAATTTGAGACGGCTCTGCGAATATTCCGTCTCGCCCCATGTGCCGAAGACCCTCCCGCGCCCGACCGTTAGGATCGATTGCCATGTGTGATAGCCGTAACCGCGACGGTCGGCGTTCTCCGGATCGAGGATGACCTTGATGCGTTCTTGCTGATAGCTTTTGATGAAACCGGTCTTCACGCCGATCGTGTAAGCGGTCGGGACGCTCGCCAGCCCGAGGACCAGCGCGGCGATGACGATCCACAGGCGGATGGCTGAGAGGAAGAGGACGACGGCCAGCAACGGAAAGTAGGTGAGCGCCGAGCCGGCATCGGGTTCGAGCAGGATGAGCCCGACCGGCAAAGCGAGGATGGCGATCCCTATCGCTATCTCTTTCCACGAGAGCGGCCCTTGGCGCGGTTTGCCGAATTGACGGGCGAGCATCAGGATCGTCGGGATTTTGACGAATTCTGAAGGTTGGAATTGACCGACGCCCGGGACGCCTATCCAGCAGCGTTGGCCGTTGATCTTGAGCCCGATCCCCGGGATGAGGACGATGACCAATAGCAGTAGACCGAAGATGTAGAAGGCGGGGGCGTACTGGACCACTTTGCGGTAGTCCGTCAGCGCGACGACGAGCATCGTCACGAGCGCGATCGCTAGCCCGATCAACTGCTTTTGCCAATAGTTCGCCGTCGGTTGCGCGTTGTAGATCTGCCAGGTGCCGAACAGCACGATCCCTGTCGCCAAGATGGCGAGCAACCAATCGAAGTCGCGATAGCGGCGTTTCTCAAAGATGGCAGCCATCATCTATTCATCGCCAGTTGTGGTGCGGGCGCGCCGCGCGTCTTCTCGTAGTAAACGTCGTAGATGGCGCGCACCGCCGGAGCCGCGTAACTGGCGCCGAACCCGACGTTTTCGATGAGCGCGAGGGCGGCTATTTCCGGTTTATAGGCTGGCGCATACGAGACGAACCAGGAGTGGTCTTTGTTCTTGCCGACGTCTTTGCCGAGGCTGACGACTTGCGCCGTTCCCGTTTTACCGGCGATGTCGAAGCCCGGCATGCGGATACGAGCCGCCGTGCCCGCATCGTTGACCACGGCCCACATCCCGTCCACGACGAGCTTGTGATGTTCGGGCCGGATCGGGACGATCTTCGGCGCCGGTTGCTCGTAAACCTTTCCCGGGCGAGCGGGGAACGGCCCCATTTCGCGCACGGGTCGGAACTCTTTGAGCAGATGCGGAGTGTAGAGTTTGCCTCCGACGCCGATCGCCGCGATCGCTCGCAGCAGCGCTAGAGGCGTAACGAACTCGTAAACCTGACCGAACGAAGCGTAGACCGTATCGATATCCTTCCACTGCGGATCGCGCGGATTGAATCGCGCTTTGAACTCCGGTGACGGGGTCCAACTGCGCAGCTCGTGCGGAAGATCGACCCCCGTGCGTTTGTTGAGCTCAAGCTCATCGACCATACGCATGATGCCGTCGATGCCCATCTTCAGACCGAGCCGATAGAAATAGCCATCGCACGACTTCATGATCGCTGTCCGCAGATCGGGCATCCCGTGATTCCCCATGCAGCGCGTGAACTTGTTGCCGATCAGGATCCCGCCGCCGCAAAGCAGGCGCGAATGCTCGACGGTGATCGCGCCTTGCTCCAGTCCAGCGATCGCCATCGGGATCTTCCAGGTCGAGCCGGGCGGGTAGCGCCCACGAATGGCGCGGTTGTAGAGCGGATGTTGCGGGTCGCGCAGCAGCGCGGCGTATTCGGCCCGCCCTTCGCGCGTCGTGATTCGCTGCGAGAAGAGGTTCGGATCGAACGTCGGGTAAGAGGCCATCGCGAGGATCTCGCCGTTGTTCGGATCCATGACGATGATGACGCCGCGTTTGGTCGGCATCTTCTTTAATTGCTCTTCCGCCGCGCGTTGCAGGTCAAGATCGATCGTCAAGACCATGTCTTGGCCCGGTTGCGGCGGAACCTCTTCGAGCACCGCTTGGATATGACCGCGGCTATCGACGACGACGCGACGATAACCATCGCGCCCGCGCAGGTACTCATCGTAGACCGCTTCGACGCCCTCCTGCCCGATGATGTCGCCCGGTTTGTAACCCTTCTCCTTGTACTTCGGATCTTCGAGTTGTTTCGGGCTGATCTCGCCGACGTAACCGAGGACGTGCGCGAGCAAGCCGTCGGGCGGATACTGGCGTTGCGGTTGCTGCTCGACGCGCAATTCGGGAAACTCCAGTTTATGCGCTTCGACCCAGGCGATGTCGGCTGGCGTAGCGTTCTCCTTGATGCGCACGGATTCAAAAGCGGGCATGGTGCGCATCTGTTCGAACCTTTCGCGCAAAAATTCGGGATCGAGGTTCAGCCCTTGAGAAAGCGGTTCGACGAGCGCAGAAAGATCCTTCCCCTTCACGTCTTCGCGCGAAAGGATGATGTTGTAGATTGGGCGCGAATCGACGATCACGCGCCCGTATCGGTCCATGATGACGCCGCGCGGGGCCGGAATCGGAAGCAGACGGATGCGCTGATTTTCAGCGCGCTCAGCATAGTAGCTGCCGCGCACTATCTGAAGAAAGTAGAGTCTCCCGGCGAGCACGGCGAGCAGGGCGAAGACGATGATCTGGATTGTGGCGAAGCGCGCGCGCAAGTTTTGCGATTCGTCTTCGAAGAACTTCATAACGCCTCTTCCGTGCCCCCCTTTCAAGGGCGCGAGCGGTCCCGATTCATAGGTGACGATTGGTCAATCGGCGGGCCAGACGCCGCCGAACGGCGAACTGGCGACGCCTTTGGGCCCTCTCACCGAAGTTGTAATCGTAGATCAACATCAGAATCGTACCGCCGATCGTCGTCGCGATCAATTTGAAAGCTAGCGTCTCAGCGAACGGGTAGATCAGCGGTTGGTTGAAAATAGCGTGCAAGAGCGCATAGACGATCGCATCGAGCGCCGTCGCCCCCGCCAGGACGAGGATGCGCATCAAGGGAGTGTTGAGCATAACGCGCGTGCTGAGCGCGGCGATGATGTAAGCGATCAAGGTTCGGCTGAACCCCCCAGCGCCGAGCAGTCCGCCGCTTAGGGCATCGACCGCGAGTCCGATCGCGCCGCCGATCACCACCGCTTGTACGGCGTCGTACTTGAGGGCGTAGTGAACGACGACGATGAGCGGAAGGTCGAGATAGACCGAGGGCGGCCACACTACGCGAAGGGCCGCTTGGATGGCGACGACAAGCGCGATGGCGATGGCCGCTCGTATCTTTATGCTCATTTCGGAAATTTTGTCGCTCTCACTGCTTCTGCTTGTGAAGCAAGTGCCGCTCGTATCTTTATGCTCATTTCGGAAACCCCGGCGCTCACCGCCCCTTCTTCTCCACGTTCGGAAGCGAGCGATCCATCTCCGGACGTTCCGGATGGTAGAGGAGGACGGCGACTTCCTCTAGCGATTCGATCCGCGCGCTCGGTTTCAACAGAATCTCATGGGTCGTCGTCGCCGCTCCGGGTTTGACTTCGACTACTGTCCCGATCTTCAATCCCGGCGGATAGATCCCATCTTGCCCCGTACTGATCACATAGTCGCCGATATTGACCGTCTCTAAGCCGGAAACGTAAAGCATTTTGAGCAGACCGTTATGCTCTTCAGATCCGCGCACGACGCCGATCGCGCTCGATGACCCGAGTTGCCCGACGATGGCTCCGACGCCGCTACGTTCATCGGTGATCAGCATCACTTGGGCCGTCCAAGGGCTTGTCGCGACGACGCGCCCGACGAGCCCGTCGCTCGTCACGACGGGCATCTGAAGCTCAACGCCCGAGGCCCGCCCTCGATTGATGATGATGGTGTCGAACCACGCAGAAGGATCGCGCGCGATGACGCGCGCCGGAACCACCCTGTATTGGCTCTGCTCCTTGAGCTCGAGGAGGCTCTTCAACCGTTCATTCTCGTCGCGCGCGGCGCGCAACTCGCGCAGTTCGGCTTCGGTCGCCGCCAGACTTCGCCGCAGTTGTTCGTTCTCGTAAGCCGCTCGGTGTAAATCGACCACGTAGCGCACGGCAGCGGAAGCGGAACCGAATAAACTGGTCGCCACGCGCTCCACAGGCGCGATGATTGCCTGCGCCCAGACGCGAATCAGACGCTGCTTGGTGACAGGGTCGCGCGCATCGATCGTCATCAAAGCGAAGTTGATGGCGAGCAGAGCGCCGAGCCAAAGCGGGGCGCGTTGTCTGATCTCCCTTTGCGAGAGCATGGCCGTTCGCGCGCGGAGGATGAAGGGAAGTGGGCGCTCTTAACATTGTCAGAGGCATGGGAGAGGCGCGCCGCAAAAACCCTTCATGCTGCCGCTCAATTAAACGCCAGTCGCCAGCGCGTTATCCCACTTGACGCGCTTCAGCAGATTGAAATCCGAAAGCATCTTGCCCGCACCGAGCACGACCGATGAGAGCGGATCTTCGGCGATCGAGACGGGCAAGCCCGTTTCGATCGAGAGACGTTTGTCGAGGTTCTTCAAAAGGGCGCCGCCGCCCGTCAAGACGATCCCCCGCTCGACGATATCCGCCGACAGTTCGGGCGGCGTCCGCTCGAGCGCGACGCGTACGGCGTTGATGATCGTCGAGACTGAATCGGCCAGCGCTTCGCGCACCTCTTCATCGGTGATCGTGATCGTTTTGGGAATGCCTTCGATCAGATTCCGCCCGCGCACTTCCATTGAGAGCGGCTCGTCGAGCGGATAGGCCGAGCCGAGCTCGATCTTGATCGTCTCGGCGGTCCGCTCCCCGATCAAGAGGTTGTATTTGCGCTTGATGTACTGCGTGATGGCTTCGTCCATCTCGTTGCCGGCAACCCGCACGGCGCGCGAGTAAACGACGCCACCCAAGCTGATGACGGCGATATCCGTGGTCCCGCCGCCGATGTCGACGATCATGTTACCGTGCGGTTCGGTGACGGGAAGGCCAGCGCCGATGGCCGCCGCCATCGCCTCTTCGACCAGATAGACTTCGGACGCGCGCGCGCGATAAGCTGAATCTTCCACCGCGCGCCGCTCAACCTGCGTGATCTCGCTCGGAATGCCGATGACGACGCGCGGGCTGACCCACGTCTTGCCGTTGTGGGCTTTGCGGATGAAGTGCTGAAGCATCTTCTCCGTCACCTCGAAGTTGGCGATCACGCCGTCTTTCATCGGACGGATGGCGACGATGTTGCCCGGCGTGCGCCCTAACATCTCTTTCGCCTCTTTGCCCACGGCTTCGACTTCGCCCGTCACCTTGTTGATGGCGACGATCGAGGGTTCAGAGACGACAATCCCGCGCCCCTTGGCATAGACGAGCGTGTTGGCGGTGCCAAGATCGATGGCCAGATCGCTGGAGAATAGACTGAAGATAGACTTGAATGCCATTTACTCTTTTACCATTTTTCACATGATTTAGATGCATTCGAGAAGTGAACCGTTCTCGCCCTCTCTCATGCCCCAGCCCGCTTCTTCTGCGGCGTAGCGAAGCGAGGGTTAACGGGCAAAGATACACGAACTAGCCGCACAACGCTAATCAACCGGGGTGATTTTCGCTGTGGGCGTTGGAAGCGGCTGCGGCGGCGATGCGCACGCAATCTTTCCGTGCCGCTTTCGCTTCATACATAGCAGCATCGGCCCGCGCAAGCAACTGTTGAGGGGACTGGGCGTGTTCCGGAAAAGCCGCGACGCCGAAACTGGCGGTCAATTGAAGGCGCAGTCCGCGCCCACCTGTGAAGCGGTGATTAGCGATGCGCGCCCGCACGCGCTCGGCGACATGTGCGGCGTGTTTGGCATCCGTCTCCGGCAGGATGATGACGAACTCGTCGCCGCCGTAGCGTGCCACGATGTCCGTGTCGCGGACCGAAGAGAGGATGACGGCTGCCATCTCCATTAGCACATGGGAGCCGACTAAGTGGCCATGTTCGTCATTGACGCACTTGAAATCATCGAGGTCGAGGAAGAGGGCGGAGACTGGCGAGCCGTAGCGTCTGGCGCGCTTGATTTCGCTGATGAGGTGTTGGCGGAGGAAACGTGCGTTATGAAGCTTCGTCAAATCATCGGTTTGCGAGAGGCGCTCCGCTTCGGCCAAACGAATCGCCCGGAAGATGGCGGCGGCGATCGGCGGGGCCAGCGCCGTCACTAGCATCTCGTCTGCTGGCGAGAAGGCGTTGCCGCGCTCGGCTTCGATGACGCCCAGAACCTTATCTTCGTGGACCAGCGGCGCGGCGAGCAACGCGCGCCCTTCATCGAGTGCGCTCATGAGTTTGACTTGGGAGGCCGCCGCTTGAGCGAAGGCCGAGACGCTCGCCACAGATGTGGCGTTTGGCGATGAGCTGGATTGGATGTAGGTCAAAAAGGGTTCGAGCGAAGTCGCGATGCCTTCATCCTGAGCGAGATAAAAGGTCAAACGCTCGGCGCCGATGAGCGGAGCGAGTTTACGCAAGGTGATCTCGACGGCGCGACGCTGATCTTCCGTAAAATGGAGCGCTGCGACGAGCGCGAAAGCGGCGCGTAGTGGTTCGGAGGCGAGATCGTCCGGGATTTCGATCTCCGGGAGCGGCCTTCTTTCCGCTTCTTCCTCGGCGGCGATCTCTGCGACGATATCGCGGCCCTCGATCTCGTGAAGGAGGGCTGGTAGCTGAGCCGCCTCATCGGCGACGAGATGGAAGCCTATGCGCTTCAGGGCCGCATGGCTGAGACGGCGCGCCGTTTGCGATTCATCGGGCGAGTGGAGGCGGCAGGCGATGATCGGGACTGAAGGCCACCGCGCTTTGGCCCACTGGACGTTTCGATTGAGCGCGTTCATCCGGTCGCCGGCGATGACTCCGTGGATGATCGCAGATGGGGGCTCGGCAGAGCTCGCTTGATCTTGAACGAAAAGGACTTCGATGCCGGCAGCGCGCAGCGCCTCGGTCAGCTCTCCGACCGCGGGCGCGCTCCTTTCACAGTTAAGAAGGATCACTCGTTTGGTCATGCCTGAAGCCCCCGTCTGCTCGCCTCAACGGCTACGTTCTCCGATGGGAAAGCGGTAGCGCTCGCGATGGCCCTGCGAGTCTTCGGCTTCGACAGAAAGTTCGCGTGTACCTGCCGGGATGGCGACCTGCAACCGAAAGGATCCGTCGCGCGCCGCGAGCGTTTCGCGCCCGGCGATGCGGACAGTATTGCCCGGCTGGGTGCGTCCGCGCACGATGTAGATGTTTCCGGCGACGTATTCGGTCTCAACGTCCCACACGACGAGCCGAGCGCTATCTTGAGCGACGATGATGCTGAACTTCTGAGGTTCGCTCCACTCGCTGACCTGCCCCGAGGGGGCGACGGCGCACACGCGCCAATAGTAGACGCCCGGGCGCAACTCACCGACGTTGAACTCCGTTGAGGTCAATTGATCGCGTTCGATCACCTTGCCGGTGGCGACGAAGAAGGGAGAAGTGGCGACCTCGACGCGGTAGTAGGCCGGCGTGCCCGTGCTCGGACGTTGCCATCGCAAGACGATGGAACTGGAGCTGCCCGCGCGCACGATGATCCGTTCGAGGTCGCGGGGCGCTGTCGGGATCGGGACGTCGAGCAGATGCTCGCGCCGCGCGATGTTGCCCATCTGATTGATCGCCAAATATTCGCCGGCGCGTATGACCGTCTTCTCGCCGCTGCGCGTGGTGGTTTCGATGCTGCCCGTGCTGACGCGAATGTCCTCGGTGTTATCCTCGCGCACGCCGAAACTGGCTCCCGTTTGAGCGGCCAAGCGGCTTTCGGTCAGGCGCGTTTCGATGATGTTGTTGGTCTTATCGGTCTGCTCCTCGGTGCGGACGTTGATCTGGCCGCGTTCGACTGCAACGCGCACGTTGGTCTGTTGCCCGCCATCGATGATCTGATTATCGCGTATCGTGACCACGCTGTTGGGGCGGACCAGCAAGGTCGAACCGTCAGCCAAAAGGATGCGCGCTCGTCCATCGGTCTGCGTCTGCACGATGTCGCCCGGGAAAAGCTGCGTGTTAGCGTTGACCTGAACGGTTTCGCGCGTTTGCGCGCGCACGACGCGGACGTCGCCCTCGAAGGAGAGGAAGCGCGCTCCAGTCCTGATGGTCGCTTCATCGTTCTTGAACGGGTTGCCGTGCCGCCAAAAATAGATAAGCGCGCTGCCCAGCGCGATCCCGAGCAGAAGAAGAGTGATGAAGATATAGACGGATCGTTTGGAAAGGACCAACCATTCGATTTCGAAAAGGGATGGCTGCTTGGTACGCATGGCCAAAACATATCAAACCAAGATTGCGGGGCTTCAAGCTGAAAACTCTTTCTGCCGAAGCGCTCTTCGCTTGGGCAGAAAATCGCTGGGTGAGGGGGCAGGCGCAGCCTTCCGAGCGGCACCCACGTGCAAATTATCATAGCCTCATTTCGGCTTCAAGCTCTATGCTCTCTTCGCTGAAATAGGTCCTCTTGCAGGCTGATCGGCATCCATCCGCGCATGGATCGGTGGCGCTCGTCGCCTCGAATCTCGCTCCTTTTTATTCGGCTGCGCATCGCGAACGCTTGACTTCTCATGCCACTTTAATGGATGTTAAGCGCCCAAGCTCTTCTCATTAACTCAAAAGGATCGAAGGCCTTCGCTTTTTGCCGAGGAAGGCGAAAGATGCTTGGCAGGCATTGGCTTTCCCGTAACTGGCTTTCTTAGGAGGAAAGGGGGAATGAAAAGTCGCTTCATTACGTTCCTCGCGCTCTTCTTGTGTTTCGGCGCGGCGAGTCGGGCGCAAGATAAGCCGCAAGCCTTCGTCGGAGCGCAGATCATCCCGATCTCTGGTCCACCGATTCCGAACGGCGTGCTTGTCGTCCATCGCGGCAAGATCGTCGCCGTCGGTCCGGCTTCGCAAGTCGCCATCCCGTCCGATGCGGAGCGGCATGACGTCACGGGCAAAGTCATCATGCCCGGGCTCGTCGATACGCACAGCCACATCGGCGGCGGCGCGGGCGGCGACGCTTCGGCCCCGATGCAGCCCGACGTGCGCATCCTCGATTCGATCAATGTTCGCGACACGTCGCTCAAGCGGGCGCAAGCGGGCGGCATCACCACCGTCAACATCATGCCCGGATCGGGCCACTTGTTGAGCGGCCAGACCGTGTACGTCAAGCTTCGGAACGGCAATACGATCGAGGATCTGCTGATCCGCGACGCGCAGGGCAACTACATGTGGGGCATCAAAATGGCCAACGGGACGAACTCGTTGCGCCCAAACTCGCCCGGTCCCTTCCCGGGCACGCGCGCCAAATCGGCGGCCATCGTCCGCGACATGTTCACCAGAGCGGTCGAGTACCGCGACAAGATACGGCGCGCCGGAGGGGATCGCTCGAAGCTGCCGCCGCGTGATCTGGGGCTTGAAGCCTTAGTTGAAGCGATGGAGGGCAAGAGGATCGTACACTTCCACACGCATCGCCACGATGACATCCTGACGGCGATCCGTTTGTCGAAAGAGTTCGGTTTTCGCGTCGTGCTTCATCACGTCTCCGAAGGCTGGCGTGTGGCGGACGAGATAGCGCGGGCGCGCGTTCCCGCTTCGATCATCGTCATCGACAGTCCCGGCGGAAAGCTCGAAACCGTCAACCTCGTCTTTCAAAATGGAGCGATTTTAGATCGGGCCGGTGTGCCGGTCGCTTTCCACACGGATGACTACATAACGGATTCGCGTCTGTTGCTCCGATCGGCGGCGTTGGCCGTGCGCGCCGGGATGTCGCGTGACAAAGCGCTCGCCGCGCTGACGCTCACTGCGGCGCAGATGCTCGATCTGCAGGATCGCATCGGAAGTTTGGAGCGCGGCAAAGACGCCGATTTCATCATCCTCTCGGGCGACCCGCTGAGCGTTTACACCAAAGTGCTCGAGACCTACGTCGAAGGCATCAAGGTCTTCGACCGCAGCAACCCACAGGATCGCCTCTACGCTGTCGGCGGTTACGGCGCGAGCCGCGATCAGGACGTGCACATCGAATGCTTCGAAGATGGGGAGGGACAAAGATGAAGATGATCGAAAAAGTTTTGCGCGCGCTCACCTTCATCAAGAGGCATGAGAAATCGTCGGGCGCATTGGTCGTCCTACTGTTGGCTTCCGCCGCGGCGCAAGCGCAGATCGCCGTGCGGGGCGAGACAGTTTACACCATGGCGGGCGCACCCATCCGCGATGGCGTCGTGCTCATCCGCGACGGCAAGATCGAACGCGTCGGTCCAGCTTCGCAGGTGGCGATCCCAGTGGGCTACCGGACCTTGACGGCGCGCGTCGTCACGCCTGGACTCATCGACGCGCATTCGACCGTCGGGCTTTCCGGCTACTTGAATCAGCCGCACGATCAGATGCAGCTCGACACCTCGGCCCCGATTCAGCCTGAACTGCGCGCCATCGATGCCTACGACGCGCGCGAGTTTCTGGTCGGGTACTTGCGCTCATTCGGCATCACGACCGTGCACACGGGACATGGCCCCGGCGCGCTCATCTCGGGCCAGACCATGATCGTTAAGACCGTGGGAGACACGATCGATCAAGCGGTGATCGTCCCGGAAGCGATGATCGCTGCGTCGCTCGGTCAGGCCGGACTGGGCCAGGGCGGCAAGTCTCCGGGCACGCGCTCGAAAGAGATCGCCATGTTGCGCGCTGAGTTATTGAAGGCACAAGATTACGTCGCCAAGCAGAAGGCCGCAGGCAACGACCCGTCCAAGGCTCCATCGCGTGACATACGGATGGAAGCGCTCGCGCGCGTCATACGCGGCGAGATCCCATTGCTCGTCAACGTCCACCGCGCGCACGACATCATGTCGGCTTTGCGCGTCGCCAAAGAGTTCGGCATCAAGATCGTGCTCGACGGCGCGGCGGAAGCCTATCTCGTCATGGACCAGATCAAAGCCGCGGGCGTGCCGGTCATCATCCACCCGACGATGTACCGCGCGGCGGGCGACGCCGAAAACTTGAGTATGGAAACGGCAGCGAAACTCCGCCGCGCTGGCATCCCAGTCGCTTTGCAGAGTTGTTATGAATCTTACGTGCCGAAGACGCGCGTCGTGCTCTTTGAAGCCGCCATCGCTGCAGCTAATGGATTATCGTTCGAAGAAGCGTTGGCGACCGTCACGATCGATGCGGCGCGCATTCTCGGCATCGCCAACCGCGTCGGCTCGCTCGAGCCGGGCAAGGATGCGGACGTCGTGCTGTTCGACGGCGACCCGTTCGAGTACACGTCGCACGTCACAGGCGTCATCATCAACGGTCAGGTGGCGAGCGAAGAACGACGCTGAAACGACGGACGAGGGCGCAAGATGAGTGCATCTTCCGCCCGATATAGAAGATCGGCTCATCTTCCGTCCCGTCCACAACCGATGAGGAGATTCGGCAAATGAGATCATGGCGTAATGCTTTAGTCGCACAAATCCTGGTCCTGCTCGCGCTCTTCTCCGTTCATGTCACCGCGCAACAGCAGGCAGCCTCGGCAGCTTCCGAAGTCCGGGCGAGCTACGAAAAGAGCGAGTATCAGATCCCGATGCGCGATGGCGTCAAGCTCTTTACGGTCGTCTACTCGCCGCGCGATAAATCGAAGAAGTACCCGATCCTGCTCAACCGCACGCCGTACGGCGTCGGTCCATACGGCCCCGATGCTTACAAAACTTCGCTCGGGCCATCGCCGCTCTTCATGAAAGAGGGCTACATCTTCGTCTATCAGGACGTGAGAGGGCGATATATGTCCGAAGGCGAGTTCGTCAACATGCGCCCGCACAAAGAGCAAAAAAGCGGTCCAACCGACACGGACGAAAGCACCGATACGTATGACACCATTGACTGGCTCATCAAGAACGTGCCGAACAACAACGGGCGCGTCGGCATGTGGGGCATCTCGTACCCGGGCTTCTACGTGGCGGTCGGGATGATCGATGCGCATCCGGCATTGAAGGCCGCGTCGCCGCAAGCGCCGATCGCCGATTGGTTCATCGGCGACGACTTCCATCACAACGGCGCTTTCTTCCTGCCGCACGCTTTCAACTTCTTGGCGACCTTTGGCCGTCCGCGCCCGCGCCCGACGACCGAGACGCCGCCGCGTTTTCAGCACGGCACGCCCGACGGTTACAAGTTCTTCCTCGAACTGGGCCCGCTACAGAACGCCGACCGCAAATATTTCAAGGGCGATGTCGCCTTCTGGAACGAGATGATGGAGCATCCGAACTACGACGATTTCTGGAAGGCGCGCAACACGCTGCCGCACTTGAAGAACATCCGTCCGGCGGTGATGACCGTCGGCGGCTGGTTCGATGCCGAAGACCTGTACGGCGCGCTTCATACTTATAAAGCGACCGAGAAACAGAGTCCGGACGCTTACAACATCCTCGTCATGGGGCCGTGGTACCACGGCGGATGGGCGCGATCCGATGGTGACTCGCTCGGGGCGATCCAGTTTGGTTCCAAAACGGCGGAGTTTTACCGCAACGAGATCGAACTGCCGTTCTTCAACTGCTTCTTGAAAGACAAGTGCGACCGGAAGCTTCCGGAAGCGTATGTCTTCGAGACCGGCTCGAACCGCTGGCGGACGTACACCGAGTGGCCGCCGCGTGCGGCGCAACCGCGCGCCATATATTTGCGCGAAAATGGAAAACTATCGTTCGATCCGCCGGCCAACGAACGCGATGCGTTCGACGAGTACGTGAGCGATCCCAGCAAGCCCGTCCCGTACATCAACGGCATCGCCATCGGCATGACGCGCGAGTACATGGTCGAAGATCAACGCTTCGCCGCGCGTCGTCCCGACGTCCTCGTCTATCAAACGGAACCGCTCGCGCAAGACTTGACGGCGGCTGGACCGGTCAAGGTGACGCTCTACGTCTCTTCGACGGGCACGGATGCCGATTACGTCGTCAAGCTGATCGATGTATTTCCGGATGATGCGCCCGACCCGGAGCCGAATCCGACCGGCGTGCGCATGGGCGGTTACCAGATGCTCGTGCGCGGCGAACCCTTCCGCGCGCGTTTCCGCAACAGCTTCGAGCGTCCCGAGCCGTTGCGTCCGGGCGAAGTGACCAAGATCGAGTTCGTCATGCCGGACATCAACCACGCTTTCCTCAAAGGGCATCGCATCATGGTTCAGGTACAGAGCACGTGGTTCCCGCTCGTTGACCGCAATCCGCAAAAGTTCGTCCCGAATATCTATAAAGCCAGCGAGTCGGATTTTCAGAAAGCCATTCAGCGCGTGCATCGTTCGCGCGCACACGCTTCACACATCACCTTGAATGTGATGCCGTGAAATTTCGATCGGTGGTTTGGTCGGGGGCTTCTTCGAGGAAGAGCGATAGGAAGGGATGATTGGAGCACGCTCTCCAACGCCGAGGGCGTCGAACTAATCTACGATCTTACGGAAGGCAATTGCACCAGAGCTGTTGGTTCGAGATCATCTTGGTGCCGCCCCCCTCGGCGTCATCCACCCGTTGATCAACGTGTTCCCCTATAGTTCTACTTTTACGAGAGGCCGCCGTCCATCCCACCCGTATCTATCTTCCCCGGCTTCTCCAGATTCTTCCAGAGCGCCTCATCTAGCTGCTGGGCCTCAACCTGCTGCTGGCGAGTCATGGCCGTGTCTCCTCGGGTTCTTCGAACAGGCGCAGATACGGTTCGAAACGTAATCGTCGGTTGCGGGCATAGCCCGTAATCTCTCTGAGCAATCCGATGTCAACCAAGCGGCGAACAAGGTCGTTGGCAGCAGGCGTTGTGGTGTTCAACCAGTCGCGCACGATATTCACCGTGACGATGGGGTGGTCGAAGAGCTTCTCCATGACGCGATGTCCGTTCGCCGCTGCTCGCCCGGGCTTTTCGGTGATCCTAGCTCGGTACTCTTCGCACATGCGCAGGATCGCTGCTGCTTGCTCGGTTGCCTGCCGGCTCACTTCGGCAACACCGCGGAGGAAAAAGCCCAGCCATCCTTCCCGATCTCCCTCGTCGCGCACAGCCTGAAGCCGGTCGTAGTATTTGGCGCGATGCCGTTTGAAGTAGTACGAAAGGTAGAGGACCGGTCGGGATAGAAGGAGCGTGCAGCGAGTCAAGCCAACGCTCAGCCAACAGACGAAAGGTAGAGGACCGGTCAGGATAGAAGACCCTTTTCTATCAGCAGAAAGGTAACCAGCAACCGCCCGATACCACGGCAGCGTGGCAGACCCAGCTCACGAGGGCTGGGGAAAGGGGACACTAATTCTTGGTTGCTGAACACTTCAACCATTTGCAAAGGCATGTCCAACAAGACGCTCAAGCAGACCGTTCAACCAGCCTGTCTTTACATTAGAGATTTCAGCGTATCGGCCCTTGATGCCGAGGTGGACTGATTCTCTCTTTCCAAGATGCAACTTTGTTGACGAAGAACGCTTTGATTTCAGACCAGCGACTTTCCACCGTTTCTTGCTCCTGCATATTTTCCGCATCATCGAAGTATGTCAAAGCTTTGATTAAGATGCTGGAATTGTAGTTCGGGTATTTCTTTTCGGCCATTTGGATCAAATCATCGATCTCCCAATCGTGTGTTTCCATCAGATACCAAAGATCGTAGAAGTCTTTCTTCTCGCCACGTTGCGCGACTGCCACCGCTTTCATGCAGGCGATGTCTTTGTCGCTCGCCAGTTTGATGCCAACAGATGGCAACGTTTCGGTTTCCGCAAGCAGATCATATGGGTATTCGAAGAAAGAGATCTTTGTTCGTTCAATTCCGATCGTCAGCGTATGAGAAGCTTCATAGATGGTCTCGAAATGTGGACTGATCCGGGCGAGCTCTCCTTTGTAGAAGGATGTGTTAAGCTCCATGCCCGGCAGAAGGAAGAGATCCAGGTCCGTAGAAATGCGGTGCTGATACTTCAGAAGCAATGCTGTTCCACCCGCCAAATAGACCTCAGCGGAAAGGGGGCATGTTCCAAGCAGCGCGAGGATTCTCCGCAAGCGCTCGATTGTACTCTTCATCGGTGACGTCCAACATCAGCTTCCAGAAAGTCCGGTTTGAAGCGACAAACTCGCCGATACGACGCAAATAGATCTCCCGAAGGCGCTCCGTTTCGTATGTCTTCATTATCGTGATGATCTCATCGGTCGTGCCCAGACACATGGCGCGGATGATGAGCGACTCCTCGTCGCGTTTCCCGTCCCACGAATATTTCTCCAGAAATTCTTTCGGAGCAATCATTTTGACGTTCTCCCTAGCCCCCGTTAGCTGTCCCATGACACGAAGCCAGTCGCTTGAAGTTGTAAGTCTGCGCTATATGCGCATGGTTGATTGACAGCAGCCCTGCGGCGAATGCACACCGCAACGATTGCGTCGGTCGGGATGACAAGCCCGCAAAGTACACAACAAAATTGAACCGTTTGATCATCTCAAGCAACCTGTTCGGTTATGGGTGGGTGCTTGATCATCAACGTCAGATTCAGTTATTTCAGCTCAAATTGTAGTACAAATCGTTCAATGCAAAGAGCGCGCTTCCTCCAAGGCAGAAGCTCCCGCGCAAATTATATCGCAAATTATATTAGGCGTCGCGGCTCATGAGATCGCGTTCACTTGGTTCTCGAGCGCGTCGGCGAACCGATCAATTCGGCACATCCTCAACAGCAGGCCAAGCGCGATGGCGAGACAAAGCATCAAGGTGCACCTACGTGGTGCAACGAAGCGACGGCAAAATCCCGGTGAACAAGATCGTCGTCGATGACCCGAGAAGGTAGGCGCGCCTTGTTCACTTTACGCGAAAAGCAAGCAGCTCACCACACAACAGAAATTAAGAGAGGCAGCGATGATGTACGGAGTGGTGCTTCATGAAAGATAAAGGTGCGGTGTTTTCTAATTTCGTCGAAACTGATAAGATACATGAGGCGCTGCAACGAAAGTCCGCGTGCTTTGCTCAAAAGAGCAAGCCCGGACGCGCGCGCCCCCCGGAGAGCGCTGCGCCGCCCCCTGGAACGCGGCGCGCCTTCTGCTGCCGTCAAGCGTTCTTCGGCAGCGAGTCGGCGCCTTTCGGTGTTGACTTCTGCACCGCAGTTTCAAGGCAACTCCGCCTACGTCAACTACCCCACGCCTGAGGGTTGGGGCACCCGGCGCCGCAAAAACCCGTGGGTGAATCGCATTGCCACCGGGACGCTACGCGCGGCGAGCAACAGCTTGGCAGCGGCGTCGAATCCGCCAGAAGGAATTCCCGCGCCTTGCGGCCCTGGGGAGGAAGTCGAAACCATCCTTGTAGCCATGAGCACACGAATAGAACGAAGTCTCTTTCTGACGATAGTTGTCTTAACGCTGTTTTGTTCGTATCCGTTCGCTATGATGTCGCAAAACATCTCGTCTGACCCCGTTGCGGCGAAGCCGCCGGTGGCGAAGAAGATCCCGAAAGTCATTACCGCACACGGCGAAACGTGGACCGATGATTACTTCTGGATGCGCGACAAGAAGAACCCGGAAGTGATCGCCTACCTCGAAGCGGAGAACGCTTACGCCGATGCGGTGATGAACCACACGAAGGCGCTGCAAGAAAAACTCTATCGTGAAATGCTTGCGCGCATCAAAGAGACGGACACCGATCCACCGTACCGCGAGGGAAACTACCTCTACTACACGCGCAGCGAGCAGGGCAAACAGTACAAGATCTACGCGCGGCGGCGCGGCTCGATGGATGCGCCTGAACAGGTCTTGTTAGATCTCAACGAAATGGCCAAGGGCCATCCGTTCATGGCTATCGGCATCTTCGATGTCAGCCGCGACGAAAACCTGCTGCTCTATTCGACCGACACCACGGGCTATCGCGAATACACGCTTTACGTCAAAGATTTGCGCACCGGTCAAAACACGAAGATCGCTGAGCGCGTGAGCAGCGCTGCCTGGGCCAACGACAATCAAACGATCTTCTACGTCGTCGATGATCCGGTCAGCAAGCGGCCCTACAGGTTCTATCGCCACGTGCTTGGAAAATCTGGCGACGAACTTCTTTACGAAGAGAAGGACGAGATGTTCGCCGCGCGCGTCGGTCGCACGCGCAGCCGCGGCTTCATCCTGCTGACGCTGGCGAGCCACACGACTTCGGAAGTGCGTTACGTGCCGGCTGATCGGCCCGCTGAAGTGTTGCGTGTCATCGAGCCACGCGCGCACGGGCACGAATACTACGTGGATCACCGCGGTGATACGTTCTACATTCGCACCAACGACGATGGTGCGCTCAATTTTAAGCTGATGACAGCCCCCGTCACCGATCCGCAACGGAAGAACTGGCGCGAACTTGTGCCGCATCGGCGCGATGTGATGCTCGAAGACGTTGACCTGTTCGCCGACTTTATGGTCCTGTCAGAGCGCGAACAGGGCTTGCCGCGACTGCGCATCACTGACTTCAAAAGCGGTCAAACCCATTACCTGCAATTCCCCGAACCGGTCTATACGGCTTCGCTTGGCGTCAACCGCGTGTTCGACACGCGCACGCTGCGTTACAACTATCAATCGTTCATCACGCCTGTGTCCGTTTACGATTACGACGTTGACAAACGGCAGAGCCAATTGGTCAAGCAGCAGCCCGTGCTCGGCGGCTACGATCCGACGCAGTACCAGTCGGAACGCATCTATGCGACGGCCAAGGATGGGACGCGGATTCCGATTTCGCTCGTCTATCGCAAACCTTTGGTGCGCGATGGCCGCCGCCCGCTGCTGCTGCAAGGCTATGGTTCTTACGGCATTCCATTGAACGTTACGTTCAACTCGAACCGTTTGAGCTTGCTCGATCGCGGCGTCATCTTCGCCATCGCGCACATCCGCGGCGGCGGCGAACTCGGCAAAGCGTGGCACGATGCCGGACGGATGATGCAGAAGAAGAACACGTTCACCGATTTCATCGCTGCGGCGGAGCATCTGATCGCTGAGAAATACACCTCAAAGGATCGTCTGGTCGCGACGGGCGGGAGCGCCGGCGGCCTTTTGATGGGCGCGGTGGTCAACATGCGGCCCGATCTGTTCAAGGCGGTCGTCTCCTATGTTCCGTTCGTCGATGTCATCAATACGATGATGGATGCTTCGCTGCCGTTGACGGCAGGCGAGTGGGAGGAGTGGGGCGATCCCATCAGAAACGCGGAACACTTCCGTTACATGAAATCCTATTCGCCTTACGACAACATAGAGGCGAAAGAGTATCCGGCGATGCTGGTCCGCACGGCGCTCAACGATAGCCAAGTGCTCTTCCACGAGCCGACGAAGTATGTGGCGAAGATGCGCGCGTTGAAGAAGGACAAGAACCCGTTGATCTTGAAGATCAACATGGGCGCCGGACACGGCGGGGCTTCGGGCCGCTACGATGCGTTGCGCGAGACGGCCTTCGATTATGCCTTCATCTTGTGGCAGCTTGGCATTCAGGATTAATCCGAAAGATCATTCAGGATGGTGAAGGTGCGATAGTCTCTGCGCATTGTCCGAATCGTTACATATGCTCTCGCGCTGCGTCGTCCAAACCGAGCGCGCGTAGCAGTTTATCGAAGCGGGGATCGAAGTGAAGCGCGTCGAAGGCCGGGTCCGTGCCAAGGAAAGGCACGCTCGGGTCGTGCGCCCGGTAGGCTTTCTCAAGCCATTCCAATGCCTTCTCCTTCTCTCCGAGGCGCAGGTGTTCCACTGCCAACGTATAGCCAGAGGTGTAACCGGTTGAGGATGATCGCGTCGCTCGCTCCTCTTCATCGATTCGTTTGCGCCAGAGCGCCTCCCACTTCAGAGCATGATGTCGGTTCGCCGATGGATTCGAAGCGGTGCCCGAATTTATCACCATCGCCGTCATAAACTCTTCGGCGGCTTCCGGCAGCATCCCTTTGTGTTCGTAAGCTCTGCCGAGTTCGAAGCGGGCGCGGACGAATTTCGGATCTATCTCTAGCACTTTCCGGCACGCTTCGATTGTTTGATCATAGCGGTGCCAGTAATAAAAGACCTCTCCAATATCGGTATTAATCGCAAGCGATGTCGGATCAAGCTCTTGTGCCGATTCCAATTCAGAGAGGGCCTCATCGAAGCGGCCCATCGCGGCTAAGTATTCACCGTACCAGTGGTGAGCTGCCGCGTAACCGGGTTTAAGATGGATGGCGCGTTGGAACTCCTGTTCGGCGCCGGCCCAGTCCCAATCGAACCGGAATTTGATGTAACCTAAAGAGGCGTGCGCTTCGGCCAGCTGATCATCTATTTCAAGGGCTTTGGTGATGGCGGTTTTAGCTTGCGCGAATGATTCGGCGGGCGGAGCTATCCCGTACAGGCTGAACAGATTGTAACAATCGGCTAGACCGACATAGGCAAGGGCGAAATTGGGATCTACGGTCACCGCTTGTTGGAAATACTCGATCCCACGCTTGATCCCTTCCGTCGTCCTTCGGCTCCAAAAATAGCGCCCCTTCGCGTAGGCCTGGAGCGCCTCGATCTTCTCCGTCGCATGTCGTGTCAGCCTCACTGCGGCTCGATTCCCGATGTTAATCCTCAAGGATTTGAGGACGTGTGCCGAGATCCGGTCTTCCACAGAAAACAGATCAGTGAACCGTTCATCGTAACTGTCCGTCCATAGTGTGCGGCCATCCGCCACTCTGACGAGGCGAATGGTCGCGCGAAGCCTATCGCCGTCCCTTTGGAGCGTCCCTTCCAATATCGCATCGACGCCAAGTTCGCGCCCGATCTTGATCCCATCGAGTCCCTTCGCCGTGTATCCGCTCACGGCGCTTGTCGGGCGCACGGCGATCTGATCTATGGCCCCTAGCCGCGTGATCAACATATCGGCGAGGCCGAGGCTAAGGTACTGATCGTTCTCACTGTTCCCGATGGTCTTAAAGGGCAGGATCGCAATGGCGCGTATGGGCTGATCCGCGCGTGGATCGAGGGGGCGAGCCGAGCGAGTGTACAAAGCGATGAGAAGCGCGCTTGATAGGAGCGCGCAAATCGACAAAAACAGTCGCAAATTCTTTGGTCGCGTAAATGCGGACGGCGAACTTCGGTCGACGTGTTGCGGCGAAAGCATCCCTGCTTCGTTGCTTTCACCAGGCTCGATTAATTTTACTTCATGGACGAAACGGTAGCCCCTTTTGGAGACCGTCTCTATGTAACGCCGCCCGTTTGCGTCGACGCCCAAAATCTTCCTCAGCGCCGAAACGTGTACGGTTAAGTTGCTCTCTTCGACGAACGTATCCGGCCAGACGGTTCTTAACAGTGTGTCCTTATCGACTACGTGACCATGCTTTTCAACGAGCACAAGCAGGAGATCGAAAGCCTTGGGATAAAGGGGAACGATTTGACCGTTTCGCCAAAGGATTCGTTCCTTGGGATCGAGGCGGAAGGAGCCGAACTCGTAGATCAGATCGGGCTTCATCTTTCCGTGCCTGTTCCCTTTGCCTTAGGAACTTTTTAGGAAAATTTTAAGCCTTTTTTCGAGACTCCTTGAGCCGATGGGCGAAATTATAGCCCTCGATCTGACGGTTCACAACTTCGTTGATTGGATCGTGGCTTCCCCTACCTGGGCTATCTTCTCTGCGACTTTGCAGGGTAGACGATCGAGATTGATTCGCGTTCTTTGCGGGCTGATAGAAGTGGAACGGCGCGGACTACCGCGTAGACGATCGAGATTGATTCGCGTTCTTTGCCTCACCGTATGCAAGGACTGGGAGACTTTTCTCGGCATGTTCGATGGGCCGATTACTTTTGAGATCAGCGACCTGAAGGTCACGACGGGCGAGGACGTGGCCTTTAGTCACAGCATCCAGCACTTCGCTGGAAAGTTGAAGAACGGTAGTCCGCTCGACGTTACGGTGCGCGTGACGGACGGTTATCGCAGGGTCGGAGGCAAGTGGCTAATCGCGCACGAGCACGTTTCCGTGCCAGTTGATCTTGAGACTGGAAAGGGCGACTTATCGTCGAAGCCGTAGTTGTCGCCGCGTCGGTCAACTTAGGTTAGCCAAGCTGCCTTTTAACTGCGGAAGCGCGCCTGATCAGTCAATAGCTGGTGAGGTCACAGAAGATCTGTGCGCTATGTCTCCCATGGTGAGTTGCGCTTTCTCAATGTCAATGGAGAGCGAGATGCCAATCTATTCTGTGATTGAACCTGACGAGCAGGGATTCCACTGGGCGATTTCTGAAAAAGGGATTTCGGTATGCGGTTACAACGGGAGCCGCTTGACTGGAAAGACCAGAGAGGAAAGAGAGGAAAGGAGGATCACATGAGACTGAAAATCTGCTCGATCGTTAGCCTTCTCTTCGCTTTGGCCGTCGTGTACGTCATCGGTGCCAAGGTGGAGGCGAACAAGAATGGGTCGTCCTCGGCGCGTTACCAGGGGCAGCACGTATCCGACTTCGACGATCGTGACGATCGGTTTGATGACTTTGAGAGCCGGGTGCGGAAAGGATTTGCCATCGCTCCGGTGCCGCTCAATCTCAAGGGGAAGAACCGCGATCTGGTCGGACTTGGTAGCTATCTGGTCAACGCCGTCGCCGGTTGCAACGATTGCCATACCTGCCCGTCTTATGATCCGAACGATAACCCTTACAGGGGGCAGCCAGGGAAGGTCAATGCGCAGAACTATCTGGCCGGAGGCGTTCCGTTCGGACCCTTTGTCTCGCGCAATATCACGCCTGATGCGAGCGGCAAGCCTGCGGGCATGACCTTTGAAGAATTTCTCCACGTGATGCGCACCGGCGAAGACATCGAACATGAGCATCCGCAGTTCGGCCCATTGTTGCAGGTGATGCCGTGGCCCGTCTATCGGCACATGAACGAACGCGACATTCGGGCCATCTACGAATATTTGCGTGCGATCCCGCATGCGGAGCCGGGAGTTTGCTCCGGCGCCGGTCAGTGAGAGTTGTGACCGATTGGGATGCCTCGCATTTCGCTGCGGCGAACATTATTGATGGAGGTCTCGGTTGATGAGAGGGAGATTGGAACTGATAGCGATCGGTGGAATTGCGTTTCTAGGCTGTACCGTCTCTTGCTCCGACATGTCTTCACCACAAGCGCAAATAGAGCGCTGTCGTTACTTGGTTGAGCGCGTCGCCATGTGCGGCGATTGTCATACGACGATGACGGCGAGCCTGACCGAGCGCATTGGTTGCAAGGCAGCCAACTCGATTTCGTCCCACGCCATCCGATCCCGAATTGGGCCGATGCTGCGCCCGCCATAGCTGGTTTGCCAAGTTACACGGTAGAGCAAGCGGCGACGATTCTGGAGACGGGGATCACCCCGGAGGGCATCATCTCCGCTCGCCGATGCAGCAGTTTCGCATGAGTCACGAGGACGCGATGGCCATCGCTGCCTATCTGAAGTCGCTTGGACAGCAGGACCAGCAGAGGCGATGATGAGGCTGAACGATTAACGGCAGCTTACGGCCCTAATTGGGAACGGCTTCGCGAGCTGAAGTCGCGTTGGGATCCGGACATCTTCTTCCGCATGAATCAAAACATCGAGCCCCAAAAGGCCGTGTAAGAGTTGAGGGCAGCGCGGACCACGCAATCAGAGCAAAGCCATGAGCGGAACGGTGATCGGAAATTATCGGATCATTTGCAAGCTCGGCGAAGGCGGCATGGGGCAGGTCTTTCGCGCCATTGATGTGACGCTCCAGCGCGAAGTCGCCATCAAGATCCTGCATCCGTATTTGACGCAAGATGAGGCCATGCTTCAACGCTTTCGCGCCGAAGCGATCACCTTAGCGAAGCTCAACCATCCGAACATCGCCCTGCTTTACAGCTTCATCGAACACGGCGATGAGTGTTTCATGGTGATGGAATACGTTCCGGGCGAAACTTTGGAGAGCCTTTTGAGGCGCTGCGGAGCGCTGCCTTTACGCCAGGCTTTGGAGTTGTTCTGCCAAGTGCTCAGAGGTTTCGAGCATGCCCACGCCAAGAGCGTCATCCATCGCGACATCAAACCGAGCAATGTGATGCTGCGCGAAGACGGTCAAGTGAAGATCACCGACTTTGGGATCGCGCGTGTGCTCGGCGCGACTAAATTGACGCGAACCGGAAGGCTCATCGGTACTCCTGAATATATGTCGCCTGAGCAGATTCAGGGGCGCGAACAAGACGCGCGTTCAGACATCTACTCATTGGGGATACTGCTTTATGAAATGGTGACCGGACGTGTGCCGTTCAGCGGGGCGAGCGATTTCGAGATCATGCGCGCGCAGTTGGACTCATCGTCGCCTAGCGCGCGCGACTTGATCGCCGGGTTGCCGTCAGAGGTTGAAACGAGCATACGGAAGGCGCTGGAAAAGGATCCCGAAGCCCGATTTCAAAGCGTCGAGCAATTTCGCCAAACGCTCGAGCCAGTCATCGAACGGCTGCCTGCAACCGGGCAGCGAATACTTCCGCAAACGCCAACCGTGCCGGAGACAAGAATCGTCAACTCGCCGGATGGAGTGATCCTCAAAGAGACGCGCCTCGCCGATCGAACCGGCGCTGAAGCGGCGAGCTTGCCCTTCGCGACGACGAACGCCCGACAAGATTGAACCTTACCTCACCTACGACCACAACCCTTACAATATTCCGATCAACGGGAGGCACACCGGCTCTGGTTTTGTCGTTTCGAGCGATGGTTTCATCTTAACCAATCGCCATGTGGGAGCGGCGTGGCGGACGCGATTCGAGTTCCCCAGGGATAACCCTCTTTACCAGTTCGGCGTCGTCTTCTCCGCGGATAAGAGACGTCCGATCTATGTCGGGCGGATGCAGCCGCCGTTCGATTGGGTGCCTGCCGAGACTCAGCAAGAAGGCATTAGCGGCACCTTTGAGGGACAGAATGATATTTTGGATGTCGCCTTCCCTAATAGCGAGCAGCGTATCCCGGCCAAACTGGTGCGCGTCTCCGACCGGCATGATGTCGCCATGCTGAAGATCGATGTGCCGGAGGCGGTGCCGAAAGTGGAACTCAATGATAACTACGACACGATCAAGCCGGGGGATACGGCGATCGTCATGGGATATCCGTCGGTCTCGCCTCCTGTGGTCGGCATCATCAAGTCGGAGGACGCTTTCAATCGACAACCGAAAGTAAAATTGATCCCCGATCCGACCATCGCCGTCGGCAACATCGGGCGCATTTTGCGCAGCAAGGATCAGCCCAGCGATAAGGATTTGATCTATAGTTTGATAGGCGATGCCTATCAGCTTCAGATCAATACCACAGGCGCTGGCAACTCAGGAGGGCCAGTGTTCGATGACCGCGGTCGCGTCATCGGCATCTTTTATGCCGGGTCGGCGGCTGGAGGAGCATCCGTCACCTTTGCTGTTCCGATTCGGTATGGGAAGCAGTTGATGTCGGTCGGCGCAGCGTCAAATTGAGCGGTCGGCGCGTTGGAGGCGAAAAGCGCGAAGCCTTGATATGCGACCGTGCCTTCTTCAGCTCGGTTCAATTGTCGGCGATTATCGCATCCTCGGCTTTTTGGGACGTGGCGGGATGGGCGAAGTCTACCGCGCGCAGCACATGAAGCTCGGGCGTGTGGTCGCCATCAAGATCCTCACCGGCGCGCTCCAGGATGCGACGGCGCTGGAGCGCTTTCGTAACGAAGCACGCATCCAATCGCGTCTGCAGCATGCGAATATCGCTACGCTTTACGATTTCATGGAGGTTGATGGGCGCCCGTGCATCATCATGGAATATGTTGACGGGCTGACCCTGACGGAATTGATCGCCAGGCGCGGTCAGTTGAGCGTCTCCGAAGCGCTTGACATCTTCCGCTCGCTCGTTAAAGCGATCGCCTATGTTCATGAGTGCGGGATCGTCCACCGTGATCTTAAGCCGAACAACATCAAAGTCGATTCCAAAGGCGAAGCGAAGCTCCTCGACTTCGGCATAGCGCGCGCCGAATTGACGCCGAGGTTGACGGCCTCTGGACATATCGTTGGCACGATTGAGTACTTGGCTCCGGAGCAGTTGCAAACTGGATGCGCGGACCAACGATCAGATATCTGGGCCCTCGGCGCTCTGCTTTACGAAATGCTCACAGGGCGCGCGCCTTTTGCCGCTTCCACCATCGGCGAGATTTGCGATCGGATCAATCGCGCAGCTTATGAACCGCCGTCGCATCTTAATCCGGCTATCTTCCCGGAGTTGGAAGGTCTGATCGCTCGTTGTTTGAAGCGCGATCCGTCGGCGCGCTATCGATCCGCGGATGAACTTCTGGCCGATGTCGAGCGCCTCGGACGGCAGTTGGAGCAGAGAGCGGCTGGATCGCCCCGCGATCGGCTTGAACCGGCCAAGATGCATCGTCGACAATGGGCGCTGATCGGCGTGGCTGCGGGCACGCTCATCGTGCTAATCATCTTGGCGTTTTGGGCTTCAAGTTACAACGAGGGTCAAAGCGGTTCAGTCTCCCTGACTCGATCGGTCGCTCAGTCGGCCTTCCTCTCTCCCAAAGTAGACTCAACCATTGGAACGGCGCGGCCTCACACCATCATCATCGATGTCTTTGAGGGCCACGCTCAAGTCTACCGGGATAATCAGTTGCTGGGAACGACGCCATACGAGTTGACTGCGCTTCCGGGCCAGGTCGTGCGATTGAATTTAAAGAGCGAAGGCTTCAAAGATAAGACCGTCGAGTTCACCGTGAGCGAAACGCGCCACGTCTATACCTTCAGGATGGAAAGATAGCGCTATGTTCGGCAGATACCTGTCTCGTCTCCGACGCGGCGGCAAAAACGGGGGGCTGGCGAGCGGATTTCAGCAAGAGCGCGTGACGTCAGCCTTCGAAGTGGTCGCCAGTTTGCGAACTGATCCCGGTTGCATGCGCGATGTGAATGAAGATAGCGGATGCCATGTCCATCCGGGTGATCCTCATCTTCTCGGCGAACGTGGGATTTTAACCGTGGTCGCCGACGGCATGGGCGGTCACGCTGCCGGAGAAGTCGCCAGTCGGATCGCCATCGAAACCATCAGTCGGTCCTACTATTATGGATCGGGCGAACCTTCGGCGGCGCTCCGTCGCGCCTTTATGGAAGCAAATCGTCGGATCTGCGAAGTCGCCGCCGGGGCCGACAATCTACGCGGTATGGGGACGACTTGCACGGCGTTAGCGCTATGCGGAGAGAGGGCTTTTATCGCGCATGTCGGCGATAGCCGACTCTACTTGTTGCGCAACGGCAGGCTCTATCTTCTGACCGAGGATCATTCGATCGTTATGGAGATGGTGCGTCGCGGCACGCTCTCGCGCGAAGAAGCGCGTCATCATGCGGATAGGAATGTGATCACGCGCGCCTTGGGCACGAACTCGAACGTCGATATCTACATGCCCGCTTCACCGCTCACCGTACGGATTGGCGATATCTTCATGCTCTGTTCGGACGGCTTGCATGACTTAGTCGAAGATCGGGAGCTGGAGCAGATATTAGTCATGACCAGTACGCCTTATGAGGCGAGCGAGCGATTGATCGCCCTAGCGCGTGCGCGCGGCGGCTACGACAACATCACGATCGGCGTCGTGAAATTGCGCCCGGTGAATCGATCGGCGACCGAGCGGGCGCCAGTCACGCGCGAAACGGAAGCCGTGGAGTGAACGAACATCCTTCGGGGACGGTTCTCAAACGAGGCCTGACATGATGAGCGGTTCGCGATCCGCGTCCGCTGGCGCATCGATGATCTCCCACGCCCGCTCATCGCGCAAGAGGCGCGTAAGCAGCAGCGCGTGAAGCAGGTGTCCGCTGCGTTCAGCCGTGACCCGACCGATGATCGGCAGTCCGACTAACGCCAGATCGCCGATGATGTCAAGCGCTTTGTGGCGCACGAACTCGTCGCGGTAGCGCAATCCGGAAGGGTTGAGGATCCCTTCGGGAGTTAGAACGATGGCGTTATCGAGCGACCCGCCGCGGATCAAGTTGGCGCGGCGAAGCTGTTCTATTTCCGCCGTGAAACCGAAAGTGCGCGCCGGCGCGATCTCGCGCGCGAAGAACCGCTGGTCCAGTCCATCGACGCACAGCCGTTGTCGTCCGATGATGGGATGCGCGAACTCGATCTCGCAATCTATTTCGTACCCATCGAAAGGCTCGATGCTGATGCGGCGTTCCCCTTGCTCGATCGACACTCTACGTCGCACACGAAGCGCTTTGCGCGCCGCCGTCTGCTCGATCAACCCGGCGCGCTCGATCAACGCGACGAAAGGCTCAGCCGAACCATCCATGATCGGGATCTCCAGATTGTCGACCTCGATGTAGACGTTATCCACGCCGCAGCCGCGCAACGCCGCGAGCAGATGTTCGACGGTCGAGAGCATCACGCCTGTGCGCATGAGCGTCGTCGCGTAGCTGCAATTGGCGATATATTCGATGCTGGCTGGAATCTCGAAGCCGCCCAGGTCGGTTCGAATGAAGACGTATCCCGTATCGGGCGGCGCCGGGTGGAGTTTGACCGTGACCGACACGCCCGTATGTAAGCCGATCCCGCTCGTCTCCACCCCTTTCGCTAGCGTCGTCTGTCTGATCATCGCGTCTTAACGCCAGTTCGTTAAGCAAGCTTCATACCTTACGAGTCGAAAGATCGGTCCGACGGTCGCCTATGAACGTTTCGTCTAGCTCGCGAACTGAAAAATAGCCACTGAGCCTTGTGCTTTAGCGCTTCCCGGAGCGAGCGGATGGGATGGCGATGTGTGGCGCGAGCGCAACAATGATGTGGCTTGGGCGCGACACTGAGCTTGCGACGCTTGCTCTGTGGAGCGCTTGGGGGCGGCGCAAGATGGTGTTTGACACCGCCTAGAGGGGCACTTATGATCATCTGCAGCATGCCGGAAAAGGAGATAAGCAAGAGGGAAGAGAAGCCTACGGCGCGACTCTTTCTGATAGATTCGATGTCGCACATCTTTCGCGCCTATTTCGCCCCGATGGGCGCGCGGCTCGAACCGCTCACTAATAGCAAGGGCCAGGTGACGCAAGCCATCTTCGTCTTCACAAACATGTTGCGCAAGCTCCTCACCGAAGAGAAGCCGGATTACATCGCTGCGATCTTCGAATCTGGCGTGCCGACTTTTCGCCACGAAAGCTTCACCGCCTATAAATCGAATCGCGCCGCGATGCCCGATGAGCTCGAATCGCAGCTTCCGTGGATCATCAAAGTTTGCGAAGTCTTTCGTATTCCGGTCATCAACTTTCCGGGCTACGAGGCTGACGATGTGATCGGCACGTTGGCTGTACGCGCTGCCGAGCGGGGCATTCAAGCCGTCATCGTTTCGAACGACAAGGATCTCTGCCAGCTCGTGCGCGATCCGCTGATCATTTGCTTGAGGCAGAATCCGCAGAACATCAAACGGCGTGAACCGGTGCCGCCCATCGAGTGGTGCGATGAAGCGTGGGTCAAAGCGCGTTTCGGCGTCCCGCCCGAAAAGATTCCCGACCTGTTGGGATTGATGGGCGATCCGATCGACAATATTCCGGGCGCGCCCGGCATCGGCGCCAAAGGCGCAGTGCAGATCCTCGAGCAGTTCGGCTCGATCGAAAACGCGCTTGCGCATTGGGCGGAAGTGAAGAACAAAAGATACCGTGAAGCATTGCGCGACCATGCGGACCAGATCTTGAAATCGCGCGAGTTAGCGACGATCCGCACCGATGTCCCGATCGCAATCGAAATCGAAAGTCTGCGCGCGCAAGAACCCGACCGCGCCGCAGCTTACGCGCTCTTCCGCGAACTCGAGTTCCGTTCGCTGATGCGCGAATTTGCCGACGCCGCACACTTCGTGCAGGTGCGCGAAGGGCGAAACTATCAACGCCTCAGGACGAAGTCTCAACTGGAGGGGCTCGTCCGTCGTTTGTGGGATACGGACGGGTGGAGCTTCGCCGTCGCGGATTCGACTCCAGCTGGGGCCGGAGAACAGGGCGGCGCGCACGATGCGCGCGGAGCGCCTTCGGGAGTGGCGATCGCGACCGCCGCCGGCGCGGCAAATTACATCGACCTTAAGAATTTCGAGGGCGGACTGGATGAGGCTGCCGCGCTGCTGCGCGACGCCTTCGGCAACGGCTTGGTGAGCAAAGTCGTGCATGATCTCAAGCGCGCTGTCGCGCTGTTGGACCAGTTGAAGATCGAAATCGAAGGCGTCGCTGACGACACGTTGATCGCTGCCTACTTGCTCGATCCGGTGCGTAGCCGCTACGAGTTGAACGATCTGGCGCGCGATGCGACGGGAGCGGAAGCGTGGACCGAACCGGCGGAAGGCTGGACCGGCGATGAGTGGCGCGCGGCAGAAGCCGCCGACCTGACTCTGCAAGCGGCGGATGTTCTTCACGGGCGCGTGCTGGAGAACGGGCTGGAGATGATCTACAAGGAGATCGAGCTGCCGCTTGCCCCGCTTCTTTACCGCATGGAGCGGGCCGGGCTGCGCGTCGATTTGAAGGTCCTGCGTGAGCTGTCCGGTTACTTTGGCGAGGAGCTGCGCAAACTGACCGAGAGGATATATCGCGTCGCCGGACGCGAATTCAACATCAATTCGCCGAAACAGGTCGCCGAGGTCTTCGAGGAGTTGAACATCACGACCGGACGCAAGACCTCGACGGGAAGGATGTCAACCAGCCGCGCGTTGCTCGAAGAGTTGGCCCAGCAGCATGAGTTGCCGCGCTTGATCATCGAATATCGCGAGCTGGATAAATTGAAGAGCGTCTATACTGACTCGCTGCCCAAGCAGATCGCCGCTGATGGGCGCATTCACTGCCGATTGAACCAGACGGTGACGGCCACCGGCAGACTCTCTTCGAGCGAGCCCAACCTTCAGAATATTCCGATTCGCACCGAACTCGGCCAGCGCATTCGCCGCGCCTTCGTGCCGGACGATGGCTGCCTGTTCGTCGCGGCTGATTACTCGCAGCTCGAGCTGCGGCTTCTCGCACACATCACGCGCGATCCGGTCATGCTCGAAGCCTTCCAAAAAGGCGAAGACATCCACGCGCGCACGGCGCAACTCGTCTTCGGGGCCAAGACCGAAGCCGAGTTGCGAGAGAGAAGGCGATTGGCGAAGATCGTCAACTTCGCCATCGCCTACGCCATCGAACCTTACGGGCTCGCGCAGCGAGTCGGCATCTCGCGCAAAGAGGCCAAGAAAGTCATCGAAGATTACTACGAAACTTACAAAGGGGTGCGCCGTTTCATGGAGGAGACGGTCGAACGCGCGCGGCGCGAGGGCGTCGTCCGCTCCATCTTCGGGAGGATTCGCCCGATCCCGGCGATCAACGACCGCAACGCGCAGGTGCGCGCCCGGGCCGAACGCGAAGCGATCAACATGCCGATCCAAGGCACGGCGAGCGACATCGTCAAACTCGCCATGCTGCGCGTCGATGAGGCTTTCCGCCGCGAACGTCTGCGCGCGCAGCTCGTCATGCAGGTGCACGACGAGCTGCTCGTCGAAGCCCCGCGCGAAGAGGCTGAACGTGCGGCGCAGATCTTGCGGCGCGAAATGGAGGGCGCCGTGGAACTTGACGTGCCGCTTCAGGTCGAGGTCGGCATCGGCCAGAATTGGATGGATCTGAAGGAGTAGGTGGCACGGCCGTTCCCATCCCGCAAGATTTCTTGCGAACTGAGTTAAACCTTTGGCTGACGGTCAGTTATCCTGATTGGAGGCGGGCCGTTGGGAAGGATTTTCCGATTCGCGCTGGTCTTCAGCTCTATCATCGCGAAGCTCGGTCGAGGCCGCTAACCTCTTTGCAATCTCTCACATAGTCGGCAGATCGAAAGGTACGGGGCGGAAACGGCATACCCCTTGCTTCAGTCGCTTCAGCTAGTCGGGAGTCGAGCGCGACTACGCATGAAGGGTCAAATCATGGCTTTGTCAACGGTCAGGATCCTTTACGTCGAAAATCAAGCGTTAGTTTTCCTCACAGTCAAACAGATGCTCGAGCAAGAGGGATGGGAGGTTGACTACGCGCGCAACATGATCGGTGCGCTTCAGAAGATAGAGCGAGAGGAAGAGCGCTATGATCTGATCATTCTCGATTCAAAACTGCGCGGCGGGCGTGGGCTCGAACTCTTGCGGCGCGTCCGCGAATTGCCCTATCGGCGGCGAACGCCGGTCCTCATGTTCACCTCGGAGGAGTGTTTGAGCGAAGCGTTGAGCGCTGGCGCGGACGCTTATCTGCCGAAGCCCGAAGGCATAAGGAGCATTACGGCCACGATCCGTCGGCTGCTGAAGGCTCGAAAGGTGAGCCTCAGTCGAAACGTTCACTGACGGGTTTTCGGCTCCGCGAGGCGAGGTCTCTGAAGAGGCGGTTGTGGGCTTGTGCGGCGTGATGTGCTAGTATCTCGCCCCGGAAGTTATGGTTATGGCAGAGAGGAGACAGGAACGCGCCACTTTGCTCGATGGCGCTCGCGTTGCTGAGGAGATAAAGGCTGAGGTCAGAGAGGAGGTCGCCCGCCTCGAAAGGGAGCACGGGATCATCCCTTGTTTGGTGACCGTTCTGGTCGGCGATGATCCGGCATCTGCTGTCTATGTGCGCAACAAAGTGAACACGAGCATCGCGCTCGGTCTACGTTCTGAGCACCATGCGCTCCCGCACGAGACGAGCACCGAGCAGTTGCTCGCGTTGATCGCTCAATTGAACGCGCGTGCAGATGTCGATGGCATACTGGTGCAATTGCCATTGCCCAAAGGCGTCGATGCGATGCGCATTCTGGAGGCGATCGATCCGGCGAAGGATGTCGATGGATTTCATCCGGTCAACGTCGGGCGTATGATGTTGGGGCAGACCGCTCTTCCACCTTGCACGCCTGCTGGGATCATCGAGCTATTAGATCGTTATGGGATCGCCATCGGCGGCGCGCACGCTTGCGTCGTCGGACGGAGCAATATCGTCGGGCGTCCAGTCGCGCAATTGTTACTGCAGCGTGACGCGACCGTGACGATCTGTCATTCGCGCACGCGCGATCTCGCCGCGTTGACGCGCCAAGCCGATATTCTGATCGTCGCTACGGGGCGCGTGGCTTTGATCCGCGGCGAACACATAAAACCGGGCGCCGTCGTCATCGATGTCGGGACCAATCGCGTGACCGATGAAGAGACGATACGCGCCCTCTTCGGTGAGCGAGCGGAAGAGCGCGTAAACGCTCTGCGGCGGCGCGGCTATACTCTGGTCGGTGATGTGCATCCAGCGGAAGCTGAAAAGGTCGCGGGCTATTTGACTCCAGTGCCGGGCGGGGTCGGTCCGTTGACCGTCGCCATGCTTATGCGCAACACCGTCATGGCTGCACGCCAACGCAGGTTAAGATCGAATTGAAGTGACCGAAGATGTTGCGTGTCGGTCTTACGGGGTCGATCGCGGTCGGCAAGTCGTTTGTCGCTTCGGTGCTGCGCGAGTTGGGATGCCACGTCATAGATGCGGATGAGATCGCGCGCGCCGTCGTGGCGCCGGGCACGCCCGGATTGCGCGCCATCATCGAAGAGTTCGGGCCCGAGTTTTTGCGCGCCGATGGGAGTTTGGATCGCGGACGATTGGCCGCGGTCGTCTTCGCAGATGAGAGGAAGCGTAAGCGACTGAACGCGATCCTTCATCCGCTGATCATCGCCGTTCAGGAAGAGCGCTTGAAGGCTCTTGAGCGGGAGGACCCGAATGGGATCGCCGTAGTGGAGGCCGCTTTGCTGGTCGAAACGGGCGGATACCAACGTTTCGATAAGTTGATCGTCGTCCATTGTCGTCCGGAGATACAACGCGAGCGCCTGATGGCGAGAAATAAGCTGACGCGCGACGAGGCGGAACGTTGGATCGCCGCGCAGATGGCTCAGGAAGAGAAGATGCGTTATGCGGACTTCTTGATCGATACCTCAAACGGATTCGAGGATACGCGCCGGCAGGTGGAGGAAGTCTATCGCCGATTACGTGTGTTGGCTGGATCGAATTGAAGATCGCAGTTATTGGGAGGGTGTGGCGATTGTTGCATTGAGCATCTTGTCTATCGATTGTGCGCCGTGATAACGTGATGACGCCAGTGAACTCCCCCCCGTTCTTCGATAAGGTGGGAAATCAGATCCGTTTTCAGATCTCGCGGCGCGCGATCGCGCAAAAGGCCGTTTCCCGCGAGCGGCCTGCGGGCGGGATCGAGCGAGGATGGCGATTGGGTGATCGTTCGAACTTGCCCTCTCTCGTTTGGGATAGACTCTGCGAAAGCATAAGAGTTGGGGATTGGGCGAGAAGATGCTGAGCGCATGAGATGAGCGGGCTAATCTTTGGGGGACGGAGGATGAGAGGACGAGCGATCGGATCAACGATCTTAGCGCTCACGTTAGCGATCGCCTCTTGTTCCGTTCAATCTGGAGAAGCGGAGTACTTCGGAAAGACTGCTCCACCCGAAGGGCAAGTATTGCGTTACGTCTCCGGAGCGGAGCCGGAATCGCTCGATCCGCAGATGAGCACCGGACAGCCCGAAGCGCGCCTCTATATGGCGCTGTATGAGGGGCTGGTCGAATATCATCCGGTGACGCTTGAACCGATTCCGGCGATCGCCGAAAGATGGGAGGTGAGCGCTGACTCGACCGAGTTCACCTTCTATCTCAGGCGAAACGCGCGTTGGTCCAACGGCGAGCCGATCACGGCGCAAGATTTCGTCTACACGTTCCGCCGCGGACTGTCGCCCGAACTGGCCTCGCGGGCGGCTTATTTGGCCTATTACATCAAATACGCGCAGGCTTATAACGAGGGCGGCGTCTTCGTGCGCGATCCGCGTACCGGCGAGTTTCTGTTGAAGAGGGATGTTCCGCCGAGTGGCGATGAGAGCGCGCCATCGGCTGAGGGCGCGACCGTGATCGAAGGCGGAGCGCCCGATACCCCTTTTCATCGCTTCATCCGTTCGCCGTCGCGCCTCGTGCTTCCCGGGACGGAGCAGGAGCGCGCGCGCCTTTTCGCCGCGAACCCGAAGCTCAAATCGTTCGTCGCCGGCAAGGAGTTCGTCCCCGTGCGCGCTGAGGATATCGGCGTCGAAGCCGTGGACGATTACACGTTGCGCATCACGCTGGATCAACCGGCGCCTTTCTTCGTCAAACTGCTGGCCCACCAACTCTTCCGTGTCGTGCCGCGTAAGGCGATTGAAAGATATGGTGAAGCATGGACCAAGCCGGGGAATATCATTACCAGTGGTCCATTCATCCTGCAGTCGCATCGTCCGTATAGCGAGATCGTCATGGTGCGCAATCCATACTATTGGGACGCCGCGAACGTCAAGCTCGATAAGCTGATCTTCTATCCGATCGAAGATATGACGACGATGATGAATCTCTACAAGGCGGGATATATCGATGCGACTTACAATCACACGGTGCCGACCGGTTGGGTCGATTTCGTTCGCCGACTCAAAGATTACATGGACGCCCCGGAGGCTTCGATCTCCTACGTGATGATCAACACGACGCGCCCGCCGATGAACGATATCCGCGTGCGGCGTGCTTTCAGTTTGGCGATCGATCGGCAGGCGCTGGCGAAGTATCTGCGCGTCGTCAAACCTTTGACGGCTTTCTCTCCCGAAGGCATCTTCCCGAACTATCCGCAACCGAAAGGTGAAGACTTCAATCCGGAACTGGCTAGGAAACTTTTGGCGGCGGCGGGATATCGCGACGCGGCGGGCAATTATGATCCGAGCAAGTTTCCGGTGAGCGAGGTCGAGTACGTCTACAACACGAGCGATCGTAATAAAGAGGTCGCCGAATTTTTACAAGCCCAGTGGAAACAGAACTTAGGTCTGACGATCCCGATCCGGAACATGGAGTGGAAGACCTTCCTCGATTATCGGGCGAAGCTCAACTACAAGGGATTCGCGCGCGGCGCGTGGGTCAGCGACTATATGGATCCGAACACATTTCTCTCGCTCTTCTACACGAGGGGCGGCGACAACGGCACGGGGTGGTGGGATCCGAAATATATGCGCCTACTTGATCAAGCGAATCGCACGCTCGATCCGCAGAGGCGTTACGAACTGTTGGCGAAGGCGGAGAAATATCTGCTTGACGCCTGCCCGATCATCCCTCTTGCCACGTATGCGACAAATTGGTTGAAGAAACCTTACGTCAAAGGCATGTACCCGAATCCGATGACTTTGCATCCGTGGAAATTCGTCTACATCGAACACGATCCAGCGAAATGGGATCGCGGCATGCCGCAGATGGCCGAGGTCGTGAGATGAGCGGGGAGGTGGCGCGCAAAATTCGTCGGGCGAGGGGATCAAGAGTCAGATGACTATGTTTCGATTCATCATCCGTCGTTTGGTCATCACCGTTCCACTGGTTCTCGTCGTCATCTCTTTGACTTGGGGGCTGATCCGTTTAGCGCCGGGCAACTTTTACTCCAGCGAAAAGGCGCTGCCGCCCGCGATCGAGAAGAACATACGCGAGAAATACGGCCTCGATAAACCCTGGTATGTGCAGTATGGGCGGATGATCGGCAACGTTTTGCGCGGCGATTTCGGCCTTTCGCTCAGATATCAAGGCCAATCGGTCAATCAGATCCTGGCGCAGACGTTGCCCGTCTCGGCGACGCTCGGTTTGCTCGCTTACGGGTTGGCGCTCGTCGTCGGCGTCGCCGCCGGAACGCTGGCGGCGGTCAAGCAGAATTCGCGCCTCGATTACATTTCGATGGCGCTGGCGATGCTCGGGATCTCGGTCCCGAACTTCGTCCTCGGACCCATCCTCGTCCTCATCTTTTCGCTGAACCTGTATTGGCTCCCGCCATCCCGTTGGGGAGGTTTCCCGAGTTGGAACTTGGTCCTTCCGGTGCTGACGCTGTCGGCCGTTTACATGGCCTACATCGCGCGGTTGACGCGCGCCGGGATGCTCGAAGTATTGCGCTCGGATTACATCCGGACCGCGCGCGCTAAGGGATTGAGCGAGCGAGCGGTCATCTTCCGCCATGCGATGCGCGGCGGTCTTTTGCCGGTCGTTTCGTTCACTGGACCAGCGCTCGCCTTTCTGATCTCGGGCACGGTTGTCGTTGAGCGCATCTTCGCGCTGCCCGGGCTGGGGAACTATTTCATCAATGCGAGTTTGAATCGGGACGAACCGTTGATCATCGGCATCGTCGCTTTCACCTCGATCTTGATCATGTTGCTCAATCTGGCCGTGGATATCGCTTACGGGTTGATCGATCCGCGGATAAGGTACTGAGGGCGATGAGTGAGAGAAGTGATGAACGCCTGACGGGGATCGAAGATACGGTAAACGGCAAGCCGCATCTCATCTCGCCTGAAGAGATGGTTCCCGATAGAGCTGAGGCGTTCGGCGCTCAGGATGAGGAAGCGGTTGCCGGCGTCTCGCTCTGGCGGGATGCATGGCGGCGATTGCTGCGCAACAAGCTCGCCGTCTTCGGTCTGATCGTCGTCATCTTGATCGCTTTGGCTTCGCTCATCGGTCCGCCCATCATTCGTTGGGCCACCGGTTACACGTACGATTACATCCCGCGCGATCCCGATCTGATTCGCGCCTTCCCGCCGTTTACCGCGCCGGATGGCTCTTTCTCGTGGGCGCATCCGATGGGCACGGACACCGCCGGTCGCGATCTGTTGGCGCGCGTGTTGATCGGCGGACGGATCTCGCTTCTGGTCGGCATCATCTCGACGCTCGTTTCACTGTTGATCGGCGTCGCTTATGGGGCGACGGCTGGTTATCTGGGCGGGCGCGTTGACAACGTCATGATGCGTATCGTCGATGTGCTCTATGCGCTGCCATATATGATGATCGTCATCGTCCTGCTCGCCGTCTTCGGGCAGCGCTCGCCGATGGGGCAGCTCATCCTGCTCTTCATCGCGCTCGGCTCGGTCTCTTGGTTGACGATGGCGCGTATCGTGCGCGGGCAGGTGATCTCGCTCAAAAATCAAGAGTTCATTCTAGCCGCCCGCGCCACCGGCGTATCCACCCCAAAGATCATCTTCCGTCATCTCGTGCCGAACGTGCTCGGGCCGGTCATCGTCTATGCGACGCTCACCGTCCCGTCGGTCATGTTGCAGGAGGCGTTCCTTTCGTTCCTCGGTTTGGGCGTGCAGGCGCCGCTCTCCTCTTGGGGGAGTTTGGTCGCGGAAGGCATCCAGAATATCGCCATCTTCCCCTGGCAGATGATCTTTCCGGGTGCGACGATGGCGTTGACGCTCTTTTCGCTGAACTTCTTGGGCGATGGATTGCGCGATGCGCTCGATCCGCAGATGCGTAAAGTCTAGTCGGGGCTCGGCAGGTTAACGATGGACGGAATACTTCTTTCGATCAGAGATCTACGCACCTATTTTTACACCGAGGACGGCATCGTGAAGGCCGTCGATGGGGTGAGTTTCGATCTGCGCCGCGGCGAAACTTTGGGGATCGTCGGCGAATCGGGATCGGGGAAATCGGTCGCCAACCTATCGATCATGCGGCTCATCCCGGAACCTCCAGGGCGCATCGTTTCGGGCGAGATAATCTTCGACGGGGAAGATCTTCTTGCGCTCACGCCGCGCGAGATGCGTCGGATCCGCGGCAAGCGCATCTCGATGGTCTTTCAGGATCCGATGACCTCGCTCAACCCTTTCATGCGCATCTCCCGCCAGTTGATGGAGCTCACGCAACTCCATCTCGGGCACACGAAGAGGCAGGCGTATGCGCATGCCATCGAGATGCTCGAACGGGTCGGGATACCAGATGCGCGCATGCGCGTTGATTCCTACCCGCACGCATTCTCCGGCGGGATGCGGCAGCGCGTGATGATCGCGATGGCTCTCGCCTGCGAGCCCGAGTTGCTCATCGCCGATGAGCCGACCACCGCCCTCGACGTGACGATCCAAGCGCAGATCCTCGAACTCATCAAACGGCTGAAGCGCGAGACCGGGATGAGCGTCATCCTGATCACGCACGATCTCGGCGTCGTCGCCGGAATGGCCGATCGGATCATCGTCATGTATGCCGGCAAAATCTTCGAGATCGCGCCGACGGCGAAACTGTTTGCGACACCAGCTAATCCCTACACGAAAGGGCTTCTTAGATCTGTGCCCGATCCGGCGCGCGATGCGGGGCGCGAGCTGTATCAGATCCCCGGACTTCCGCCGGATGTCGCGCGGTTGCCGCCCGGGTGCCCGTTTGCGCCGCGGTGTGCGCTGGCGCAAGAGAGATGCCGTCGCGAATTTCCGCCTTTCGTGCAGATCGCGCCGGATCATCACTCGCTCTGCCATTTCGCTACGGAGGTGTATGCCGAATCGGTGCGCGAGAAGGAGGCGAAGGGGGCTAGTGATCTGAACCCGCTTTGAAGGAGTTCCGTCGGAAGTCAAAAGGCGATCTTCCCTCGAGTCGCTTTCACCAAAAGGTCGGTTTGCGGGCAAGACGCTCGCTCGGAAGCGCACGGGGGCGTCGATCCGTTAACTGAAAGGGGCGAACATCAACGTGTCTGAGGGGATGTGGGAAGCCATCAGCTCACAGAACGCATCGAGCGGATCGCCGAAGGTTCCGCCATCCGGCGATGGTCGCGATCTGCTGCTCGAGATACGCGATCTGCGCGTTCATTTCGATCTCGGTGGCGGGACGTTGTGGGATCGGATCACGGGCGGCAGCCCGGCGCGGCGCGTCGTCAAGGCCGTAGATGGCGTGACGCTCGTCGTCCGCTCAGGAGAGACGCTCGGACTCGTCGGCGAATCGGGATGCGGCAAATCGACTCTGGGGCGCGCCATCTTGCGTCTGATCGAACCGACTGGCGGACAGATCATCTTCCGCGGGCGCGACCTGGCGCGCTTATCGCGCGAAGAGATGCGGCGCGAGCGGCGACATCTGCAGATGATCTTTCAAGACCCATACGCTTCGCTTAACCCGCGCCTGACTGTGCGCGATATCATCGCCGAACCGCTTGAGACATTCGGCCTTACGCGCGGACTCGAAACGGAAGAGCGCGTGCGCGATCTGATGCGCAAAGTCGGCTTGAGTCCACGTTTCATCAAACGCTACCCACATGAATTCTCCGGCGGGCAGCGACAACGGATCGGGATCGCGCGCGCGCTCGCGCTTAATCCGAAATTGATCGTTGCCGATGAACCGATCTCCGCGCTCGATGTTTCGATCCAAGCGCAGATCATGAACCTGCTGAAACGGCTGCAACGCGAGTTCGATTTGACCTATCTCTTCATCTCGCATGATCTGCGCGCCGTGCGCTACGTCTCCGATCGCATCGCGGTGATGTACTTGGGGAAGATCGTGGAATTGGCCGAGGCGCGGGCCATCTACGAAGAGCCATTGATGCCGTACACTAAGGCGCTCATCTCAGCGGTTCCGGTGCCGGATCCGACGATTGAACTCACGCGCCGGCGAATCGTGCTCGAAGGCGACGTGCCATCGCCGCTCGATCCTCCGTCTGGTTGTCGTTTTCGTACGCGCTGCCCGTATGCGATCGCGCAGTGCGCCGAGGTCGTGCCGCCTTTGGTCGAGATCAAGCCGCGCCATTTTGCCGCTTGCATCCGGATCAGCCCGGATGAGCCGCAAATCGAGCGAGTCGCGGCAGGCGAAGCGCCGGGGTTGAAGCGCGCTTCGTGAAAATTTGGTCCCATTCGGATTATTTTATTGTTTGGACGGGCGGGCATCTTCAGACGCGCTCTCGCGCTTTGCCCCGGTCGGTGCGAGGGACGATCGGAATGTGAACTCTCGCCCTCTTCGATACAAGGAGTACATGGCAGATCGGTTCCAGGCGGTCGGCTGAAACTCCCTGCCATACTGAACCGCTAGTTTCTCTGGCTCCCGTGGCTTATGAGCGGAAAGAGCGTGTTGGAGGTGACCTCAGATTTCGGGAACGAATGAGATGACCGACGCAGCGCGGGGAAAAGTTGAAGGGCGTAGTGAATGGAGAGACGATGCGCCCGCCGATTGGCTCGAGAGGAATCGCGAGTTAGCGACTTCCTCAGGGCTCGCTGTCGCCATCGCCGCTCAGGATGAAGTGACGGTGGCCGCGTTCAATGACAACTCGATCTGTCGCGCGCTGCAAGCTTCGCCCAAGCATGCGCCGTCGTGCCAACCTTTCTGCGGGCGGGCGCTTGAACGCGCGCGCGAGGCTGGAGGCCTGGCCCACTATCGGTGTCATGTGGGGTTGCGTTGCGTCGCCGTTCCGATCGTCATCGGTGGGCGAGAGGTGGCCGTCGTCGGTGGCCGCGCCTTCCTCTTCAGCGCTGACTATCGCGCCTTCATCGAGCGCGTGCGTAACGGGGATTTGAGCGAAATAGATTTGAGCGAGCTCTTCCGGAACGTGCTTTTCACCACGCAGCAGCGTTTGGAACAGCTTGCAGCGCGGTTGGCGGAGATCGCCGCACGTCCGCAACCTTCGCTGGACGAGGCGGGCGCGGCGCACGTCGCCGAAGACCGGCGGGAGGAGCGTCTACAAGACGCGCTCGAAATCGCCTCGGGACAGACGTTGCGCGAAGTCTGCCATCGCCTTGGGCGAAAGTTGTCCGCGATGCTGAAGATCGACGCGCTCGCCGTGCTCGCGCGCTCGGGCCGCACGCTCGTCCCGCTTTATGTGAGCGGGTTGCTCATCTCGGAAGACTGGCGCCTCGATATTCAAGCGTTGGGCGGCGCAGCGCAAAGCTCCACTTTGCTCCTCGAAGCGGATGGGCACGGGAGAAGAGGAAGATCGGAGAGTTTGGAGATCTTCCCGCTTCACGCCGCCGAGGGGATCAGCGGCGCGATTGCGGTCAAAGTCGGCGCGCTTCTAGCTGAAAAACGCCAAGCGTTTCATTCTCTGTGCACGCAGATCGGCGCCGTGCTCGAAGTAGCGCGGTTGCGTGAAGAGCTCGGACGACGAAAGCACGCGACCGCGACGCTGCGATCTTTCCTCGAACGCGCGAGCGAGTTGGAAGTCGATCAGATGTATATCGCCATCTTACATCAGGTGGCGGAACTGTTGCGCGCGGAGCGTAGCTCTCTGTTGCTCTTCGATGAGGAGGCGAACGAATTGATAGTGCGCGCCGCTGTCGGTCCGCATGCGGAGGTGGTCCGCATGGAGCGGGTCCGTTTGGGTGAGATGACGTCTGGAAAGGTGTTGTGTGAAGGGCGCCCATTGCTCGTCCGGGACTTGACGGAAAGGCCTTCGGGAGCGGAGGAGAGGAGCTACCGGACGCGCTCCTTCATCAGCTATCCGCTCATCATCGGCAGCAAACGGATTGGCGTATTGAACGTAACCGACAGAAGCGATGGCGAGGCGTATGATGAGTTCGATCTGGAGTTGATAGAGATCTTGGCGCCGCAGATCGCTCTCGCCCTTTCGACCGCTGAGTGGCAGGAGAAGGCGCATCGCTTCCAGCAGCTTTCGGTCACCGATCCGCTCACCGGATTGTACAATCGCCGCTATCTAGAAGCGCGCATAATCGAGGAGTTGGAGCGGTCGAAGCGTCAAGGTTACGCGATGAGTTTCATGATGATCGATGTTGACGATTTCAAGCATTACAACGATCTCCATGGCCATCAGGCGGGCGATGTCGTCTTGCAGCGAATCGCCAAATGTTTGCGCGCAGATTTGCGCGCTAGCGATTCGGCGGCGCGCTATGGCGGCGAGGAGTTCAGCGTCCTTCTTCCGGAGACGAATTTGGCTGAAGCGGAGATTATCGCCGAGCGTGTGCGCCAGCGCGTTCAGTTGGATCAGCATCCCTTCGCCGAAGCGCAGCCGCTCGGAGCGATCACGGTGAGCATCGGGCTCGCCGCTTTCGGTCCAGCCCTCGATACGGCTGAAGCGATCATCGGCGCGGCTGATAAGGCGCTCTATATGGCGAAGAAGCGCGGCAAGAATCAGATCGCCCTTTATTCGGAGTCCGATGATGTCCTCAGAGGCGCAGAATAGACGGCATCCGATCCTCGGCCACGTCGCGCGCGCAGATTTCGTCGGGCGCGATGCGGAGTTACAGCGTATCGTGAATCTGGCGCGGCGCGAGACCGCCGAGCGCGGTCTGTTTCTGCTTGCGCCGCCGGGGGCCGGGCTTTCGGAGTTGCTGCGCCAAAGCTATGACGCGCTTTTCCATGATGAACTGGCGATCCCCATCTACTTCGCATGGAGTCTGCATGATCGAACGGCGAGCGCGGCGGCCCGCCACTTTCTGCAAACCTTCCTGTTGCAGTTGACGGCCTATCGGCGGCGTGAGCCCGCATTGATCGATGCTCATCCGACGCTCAACGATCTTTTACAATTGGCCGCCCCATCGGATTACGTCTGGCTCGAACAGTTGCTCGAATCCTACGAGCAGGTGCGCGCCGATGGGGACGAGCGTCAACTCGTTCGACTGTGCTTAAGCGCGCCGCAGCGAGCCGCCGCTGGCGGGGTGACGACCGTTCTCCTCTTCGATGACGTGCATCTTGCGGAACATCTGAGCGGCGAGACGGCGCTCGGCGCGGAAGTGGCGCGCGCTTGCATACGCGCCGGTACGCCATTCGTCATCGCCGGATTGAGGCGGCGCGTGTTGGAGGTCGTTTCTGCCGCCGACATGCTCTTCGAGCAGACTGGAACGCTTCACCTGGACCTGCTGAGCGAGGCGGATGCCCGTTCGTTGATCGAACGGTGGGCCGCGCGGCGGCAGATCCGGCTCAACGGCGCGACGTGCGATCTCATCGTTCAGGAATTGAAGGGAAGGCCGTTCTTTCTTACGGCTTTGCTACGCGCGGCGCAAGAGGCTAAAGAGGATCTCGACAACTTCCTCGCTTGTCAACGGCTTTATGTCGATGAGTTATTGGGCGGGCGCATCAATCGCCGTTTTGCTGAAGTTTGGGAGCGCATCGTGCCGAACGGGGCGATGCGGCGCGCCTTCGTGCGCGCCCTCTACGAGACGGCGAACGCGGCGCAGGGGCAGAGCCCCGTCGAGGCTTGGCTGAAGCGCTTGAGCATGAGTTCTGATGAGCTTCAGCGCACGCTGCGCCAGATGCACGCGCAGGAGTTGATCAACTTCAGCGGCACTTTCATCGAGGTTGCGGACGACACTGTTTGGCGCGATTATCTAGAGATCACTTACAGATTGGAGGTGGCCGCCGAACGGCGCGCGCTCGTCGTCGCCGATACGCTGTTGTCGTTGTTGATGCGCGCCCCGCAGACGATGGCGCGCCGTTATCGCAGCGAGGCGGCGCTGCATTTGCGCGAGTTGCTCGCGCGCTTCAACTGTCAGCGCGTGCCGGCCAGTCTCCTACATTACGATCGTTTCAGTCGGATGTACAAGGGGATGGAGCCGGAGGCGATCGCTTCGGCCCTCGATGCGGAGACCGATCTCGTGCTTTTGCCGCAGATCATCCATACCGCCCCGTGTCTCGCCTTTCATCAATCGTTCGAACGTCTGTGCGAGGAAGCGCAGTGCGTCGTCGCACACGGCTTCGATGCTGGCCAGTATGCGGAGGCGAATCAGATCGTTTGGTTAGCGGCGGAGATCGAGGCGAAGGTCGAGGTCGGGCGGGCGGTGGCCGAAATGTGGCATAATCGGCTCGTCGAACTCGCTCGCTCTTGCGGATTTAAGCGATTCCGGGTATGGTTAGTCGCGCCAGCGGGTTTCTCCGCCGAGGCGTGCGAATTCTTACGCGAGCGCGAGGCATACGGCTCGAATCGTCAACAGTTGGAGTTTCTGACGGCGCGCTTGAGCGTGCCTCTCTCCAAATCGACGACCGAAGCGCAGGCCGATGAATTCGAGATGGTCATCCCGATCGGCGAGGATACGGAGTTGATCGCCGCTCACACGGTCGAGCAGATTGCGCGCCGTTTGAACTTCGAGCCGGAAGCGATCAATCAGATCAAGGTGGCGCTCGTCGAAGCCTGCCTCAACGTGGCGGAGCACAGTTTGAGTCCGGAGAGGAAAATTTATCAACGCTTTCGCGCCGAAAGTGATAGATTAGTGATCACCGTGTGGAGCCGCGGTGTGGCTTTCCATGGCGAACCCAACAACAACGGCAAACAGACAAGCGGGAGGAGCAAACGAGGGTTGGGGCTGAAACTCATCCGCACGCTCATGGATGAAGTCGAATTCAAGCGTGTCGATGATGGGGCTTGTCTCCGCATGACGAAGTACTTACATCCACGGACATCTTCGTAAGAAGGGGGAGCTTACGGCGATGGAGAGACTACCGTCCGGAGGGCGTCAAGAGCCTCCCGGGATGACAGAGGCCGCGGTCGTCTACGCCGGGAATTACTTGAACCGATTGAGCGGCGAGAGGATCGAACGTGAATGTCGGCTTCGTTTAGAAGCGGGATGTCGCACGCTCATCGTCAATTTCCGCGATACGGAATTGGTCAACAGCATTGGCATTTCGATATTGCTCGGCATTATCGATATCGCACAGCAGTACAACGCCTCCGTAACGTTCGCCGAAGTCAACGCGCAGACGGCTGCGCTCTTTGAGATGCTGGGACTGACGCGATATGTCTCGTTGGTGCAGGGCGAGAGCGCGACGAACGGACCGAGACCTATCTGGCCGATGGATTGCTGAAAGGGGAGTCTGTGCTGGAGAAGACTGACCGTTTGCTGCACGCCTTTGCGGCGTTGGCGGATTTGGGGCAGGAGATCGCGGATGCGCAGAACTTCGAAGAGATGGCGCGCGCCTCGCTCTATGTCGTGCTCGGCGCGCTCGCCATCCGGCGCGGCGCGCTCGCCATCTATGACCCGAATCTCGAACGGTTACGATTCGTCGCCGCGCGCGGCCTCCAAAGTGAGTTGGCGGAGGAGGCGCTCGATCGGGAGACGGCTTCGCGCTTGGGCGATGGGCCGACGCGCGGCATATGGCTCGCGAAAGCGAGGGATCTGCCGGCGTTGAAGGCTTTGGCGGCGGCGCGGTTCGAGTTGTTGATGCCGCTTGTCGTGCGCGGCGAGTTGATCGGCCTTCTCTTGCTGGGCGATAAGGCGAGCGGAGAGCCTTTGCGCGACGGCGATCGCGAGATCATCGCGGCGATGGCGCGCCATATCGCCGTTGGGATTCACAATCATCGTTTGATGGCTGAAGTCAGATGTCGGGCCGATGAGAATCGCAAACTCTACGATGATCTGCGAGAGCTTTACCACGACACGGTGCGCGCTTTTGCCGTCGCCATCGATTGTAAAGACGCCTACACGCGCGGCCACTCCGAACGGGTCGGAAAGTATGCCGCGATCATCGCACGCGAACTCGGCTGGGATGATGATGCGGTCGAAGGGATCCGTGTCGCCGGATACCTTCACGACATAGGCAAACTGATCGTCGATCGCGAAGTGATGAATTCGCCGCGCAGGTTCTCAGCGCGCGACGTGCCGGAACTTCGGGAGCACACGATCGCTGGCTACGAGATCTTGACGCGCATCAAACACCCTTATACGGATCTGCCATTGCTTGCGCGATACCATCACGAAAGGCTCGATGGGACCGGTTATCCCGAGGGTCTACAGGGCGATCAGATTCCCTTGGGGGCGAAGATCGTCGCGCTCGCCGATGCTTTCGACGCGATGACGACGGATCGCCCATACCGAAAGAGACGGCACTTCACCGAAATCATCGCCGAATTGAGGCGTTGTACCGGGACGCAGTTTGCCTGCGACGTCGTCTCGGCGCTCTGCCGTGCGCTATTGCGCGAAGTCGATGAGGCGTTGCGGAGTGGCGAGCGACGCAAGATATTCGACGAACTCGAATGGGATTACATACAACCGGAGCACACGCGCCCGTTGCTCGAGGCGCTTCTTACCGAAGCCCATCTTCCGCCCCAGTTTAACGCTCCATCAGGCCTCGCCTGGGGGATCGAGTGAGCGCTCGATCGCGCGCTTGTCGTATTGACAGGCGCGCTTGCCCTATAGTAGCGTCTTTGTCTAGACGCGATGAGCTATAGATGGTGCGTAAGCGCTATTGTCGCCGATGGTCTGCCATCCGCTGAACCTGCGTCCCTTTTACCTCGACGAGCAAGGAGATAGTTTCGCGGTTTGAAGAAGGTAGCTCTTCCACCACGAGGAGTAGAGACCCTTTTCGGCGTCCATGACCAGAACATCAAGTATCTGGAGTCGCTGCTGGACGTGCGCGTGGACGCGCGCGGACAGGAGTTGATCGTAACGGGCGATCCACAGGATGTCGAGACGGTCGAGCGCATCTTGGAGGATTTCGCCGCGCTCATGACCGAGGGGCGATCGTTCACCGATCGCGAACTACGCGAAGCCTTCGCCCAGATCGCCGAAGATCGCGCCTACAGCCTGCGCGATTACTTCACCAAAGCGCGCTTCAATCCGGCGGGCAAGAAACAGGTGGCGCCGAAATCGGCCAATCAACGCCGTTACATCGAGGCGATCCAAAAGAACGACATCGTCTTCGGCATAGGCGTCGCCGGAACGGGGAAGACGTATTTGGGAGTCGCAATGGCCGTGCAGGCGCTCATGCAGAAGCAGGTGAGCCGCATCATACTGGCGCGTCCGGCGGTGGAAGCGGGCGAAAAGCTCGGTTTCTTGCCCGGCGATTTGCAGGACAAGGTCGATCCCTACTTGCGCCCGCTCTATGATGCGCTCTTCGATCTGATCGATGCCGATCGCGTGACGCGCCTTATCGAGAAGAGGATCATCGAAGTCGCTCCGCTCGCTTTCATGAGGGGCAGAACCCTCTCTGATGCCTTCATCATCCTCGATGAGGCGCAGAACACGACGAGCGAGCAGATGAAGATGTTCCTGACGCGCATCGGCTTCGGATCGAAAGCCGTGATCACGGGCGACGTGACGCAAATAGATCTACCGGCAGGGAAACGGAGCGGATTGGTCGAAGCGCAGCGTGTGCTTTCCGGCATCGAGGGGATCGAGTTCGTCTATTTCACCGAAAAGGATGTCGTGCGGCATCGCCTGGTGCAGATGATCATCAAAGCTTACGAAGAGCATTCGAAGAAGAGTCAGCTTTGACCCTTTCGACCTTGCGGCGTGTGGTCCAGCGATGAGGATCCAGTCGTGAAGCATGAGCCGAAACGTCGTCGAAGTCATCAACAGACAACGTCGTCGCTCGATGGATTGCGCATACTGGAGACGGTTTGCCGAACGCGCGCTCGACGCCATAGGGTTAGAGGGCGCGGTGGCGACGGTCGTCTTCGTCTCGGATCGCACGATCAAGCGTTTGAACCGGCAGTTCCGCGGGCGCGATGCGGCGACCGATGTGCTTTCGTTCCCCATGGCTGAAGATCCGGTCGATCGGCGCCCTGAGGAGCCGCTCGGGGATGTGGTCGTCTCGGTCGAGCGGGCGGCGGAACAAGCGGCTGAACATGGTTTAAGCTTCGAACGCGAGGTGGCCCAGCTCATTCTGCACGGATTGCTGCACCTGTGCGGTTACGATCATGAGACGGATGATGGAGAGATGAACCGCTTAGAACTTCGCTTGCGCCGCCGCCTCCGCGTATGATTCACCTGCGCAACGTATGGAGATCGAGCTAGCCTTAACCGTGCTGTTCCTCGTTGCATTGGCCTTCCTCGCAACGATCGATATCGCCTTCAGTTGCCTGAGCGATGTGGGGCTCAGGCTCCTGTTGGCCGATCTCGAGGAGCGACCCAGTCGCGCGCGACTCTTCTTGAAGGAGATACTCGACGATCGCGCGCGTTTCCGCTTCACGCTCTCGACAACGATCCAGGTGCTCATCGTCTCGACGACGGTGCTCGTCACCTCGCTGGTCCTGCGATTCTATCCCTATCAAGGGTTCCTCGGCATCGCGTTCATCATCGCGCTCGCTCTAGCGCTCTCGTTTCGACAGATCATCCCGCGTCTGATCGCGCGTTACAGTCCAGAGCGGATCATCCTCTTTCTGCTGCCGGCGTTTCACCCGCTGTATCGCGCCCTCAGGTGGCTCCCGATGCCCGCTAATGGCGGATTGTCGCGCTGCCGACGAAAGGAGGCGGAGGACGAGGGCGAGACGATCGAGGATGAAGAGGACGATGACGAGATCCAGGCGCTCATCGATGTCGGAGAGGAAGAAGGGATTTTAGAGGAAGAGGAGAGCAAGCTGATCCACTCGATCATCGAGTTCAGCGAAACGCGCGTGAGCGAAGTGATGACGCCGCGCACGGAGATCGTCGCGCTCCCGATCACCGCGACGGTTCGCGAAGCGCGCGATACGATCATCGCCTCAAAATATTCGCGCCTGCCCGTTTATCGCGATCAGATCGACAACATCGAGGGGATCATCTACGTGCGGGATCTGTTGCAATATTGGGCCGAAGGGCGCGAAGATGAAAAGATCGCCGCGCTCTTGCGCCAGGCCTATTTCGTGCCGGAAACGAAAGAGGTCGCGGATCTGCTCGAAGAGATGCAAAAGGCCCATGTCCAACTCGCGATCGTCATCGACGAATACGGAGGCGTCGCCGGGCTCGTGACGGTCGAAGACATACTCGAAGAGATCGTCGGCGAGATCGAGGATGAGGATACAAAGCGCGAGGGCGTCGATGAGATCATCGAAGAGGCCGACGGCTTCTACCGCGTCCTCGGTTCGACCGAGATCTGGAAGCTCGAGCAGCTTTTCGATCTGAAACTGGAGAACGGCGATTTCACGACCGTCGCCGGAATGATCATCGACCAGTTAGGATATGTGCCGCGTCCCGGCACGCGATTGCAACTGCATGGTCTCGAGATCGAGATCTTGGAGGCGGACGATAGGCGCATAGAACGCTTGCGTTTGCGACGTGCGATCGAAACGCCGAATGAGTCGGCATCGATGTCATAAGCTTCTCGCCGCTTGATTCGATCCCTTGGTAAAGCGAAGACATCCCGGGCGACGAAGGGGGATGAAAATCGCCCCACGGTGTTGATTCTATCGTTGCATTGCCGATAATTACATCTGGCCTCGATGTGGAACGATTCAAAGCGCAAAGTTCAGGGCGCGGTGAGCGAAAATGAAGGAGTGGGACGATGAGTAAAAACGGACAGGGAGGTCAAACGCGGATCTTCTATAATTGCGAGCGGTGCCCGGCCTTCTGCTGCGCCGTCTATGAACGCATAGCCGTCACGCGCCGCGATATCGCGCGTTTGGCTCGCCATTTCGCCGTGACGATCGAGGAGGCGACCAAACGTTTCACGAAACTCTATGCTGGAGAGCGCGTGCTAAGAAGGGCTCGCGATCCGCTCTTCGGACAAGCGTGCATGTTCCTCGATCGCCAGACGCGCCGTTGTTCGATCTATCATGCGCGCCCGCAAGTGTGTCGTGACTATCCGGCCCGTTCGCGGTGCGTCTATTATGATGTGCTCAAGTTCGAGCAACGGCAGCAGGATGATCTGACCGTATTGCCGCTCGTGCAGATAACCTTCAACCGCACGAGCGCCGACCGAAATGGTCGCCAGTAAAGGCACGTCTTCGCTGATCTCGGCTATCGGTTGCGGAGAAGAGGAGATGAGAGAGTTCTTAGCGGAGCTGATCGGAAAGAAAGTGGATCTGCTTTGTCTCGGGATGGCCAATCTGCGCGGCGAAGTGGTGCGGGTCGATGGCCACGTGCTCCACTTGAGGGATGGCGATGGACGGATCGGGTATGTCGCGATCGATAAGATCGTCGCCGTTTGGGAAGCTCAGGATAATGAGCATCGCGCGGGTTTTACCGTGCCCAAATGATGAGGCTTAGGGCTTAAACCAGACGCCTTCCGGTCGATAAACTGATGGGCAATCCCCCGGGATACCTCGCCTAAACCCGAACGAGGAGATCGCGTTCCGGAGAAGCGGCGATGTGATCATTCGGCAAGTTGAATGACTTTATCGGGAATGCGGCGAAATCCGTCAATACGCTCCAGCCAATAATCGTTGAAAGGAGAATAGGTCACGCCTTGCGAACGCGAGGCATGATAGAAGCCGTGTTCATCGGCGACGATGCCGACATGCGTCAGATTGTTGAAGAAGACGAGCGTCCCGAATTTGAACTCCTCGCCCGCCGGAACGGGAGCCAGACGCTGCCAAAGCGAACGGGCGCTGCTTCGCTCGAAGTTGATGCCGATCGCCTGGAAGACGCTCCAGACGAAGCCTGAGCAATCGAAACTGTATGGCCCAGCCGCTCCGTAAGCGTATGGCGCGCCGAGCCGTTCGTTTATCGCCATCAATAGCAGATCTCTAAACGGAACGCTCGGAGCTTTCGCTGTGGGGATGACCGGGGAGGAGGGAAGCGCAAGATCGTTCATCAATAAAGGCGCTCCGTTTGCCGTACTCGTTACAGCCACGCGACGTGGGCGCGTCTGCTGAGCCGCAGTGCCCGAAAGCATAAGAAACCCAACCAGAACGCAGGAGCAAAATCTTCCGAAGAGCATGGGGGACTCGTTCACCTCATCATCGGAAAAATCGAAACTCTCGCCAAAAACTGCGTGAGGAAGGGTTGCGGGCGAGGATTCTAACGCGGTGCGCTGTTGCGACGCAACAAGCAATCTGACCGTTTTGTGATGAATCACACTGAAGGGATGGGCTGAATCGAAAAAGGACGGTCATTTCGCTTCGCTTTCGGACTTGGAAGGTGAGTCTGAAAAGAGGGAAATGGCCGATCCTCGCCGGTTTGGGGGAGAAGGGCAGGGGGGATGTGTCTAAATGGGACAGGCGGATCGGGCTAGCCATTTTCGAGCTTATCCGAGGCACCTAGGGGCCGCGCTCCATAGCGAGAGCGGTCGACGCGTTTCAAGCCTATTCGAAGATTGCGGGCCGTTTGGCTAGCCCTTGGGGATGGAAGCGTGATAGCATGGCGGGCCGCAAACGGCGGAAGGAGGGGTAGGGAAGGATGATTCGTTTTGAGGCGCGTGTATCCGATCATCGTGTGGAGGGAGCGGCGAGGCTTCTGCTCCTCGAACGGCTGCAGGAGATGGGGTTTGTCCCTCTGATCCGCTCGACGAGAGCGCGATGTTTCGAGATCGCGCTCTCTGGGCCGACGCGCGTCAAAGAGATGGAGCGTGCGGTCGCGGCTTGGATGGAGGCCGAGCGCGATGAACCTTACATCCGCGGAGAGGTCTTCTTCCTCCGCGACGTAGCGCTCTTTTTGATCTTCGGCGCAGAGGAGCCCATGCGCGCGGGCGTCGTTTATGACAAAGAGTTGGGGACGGAGCCGCTCGCGGCCCTCGAAGACTTTTGTCGGAGGATAGACGAAGCGCTCATCGCTTTGCGACGCGCTGGCGAGATCGAGTCGGTGGCGGCTGAAGGGTGGAGAAAGAGCGAATCGCCGCGCGGGCGCGGTTGGGATCGCTTCGTCGAAAGGGCGAGGGCGAGCGCCGAAAGCTTAAAAGGGAGCGCGTCGCAAGCGGTCGCTCTAATGGCGAATGAGGATGTTCGCCGTCTCTTACGACGTTTGAGGGAAGGGATTGCAGAAGGGCGAGCGGTGGCAGATGAAGGGCAATCTGATGAGGCGGCGGTCGCACAGTTGGCGGAGGCGGGGCTGTTACGGCGCGAGATAGTCATCGTTTGTCGTCGTGAGGGACGAGCCCTGTTTCGTTTGCCATCGCCCGGCGCGCTCAATCTGATCATGACGAGCAACGCGGTATGCAGCGAGTGCGGGGCAGCGGTAGCGGATGAGAAGGTCGAAGAGCGCGTCGCCTTGACGGAGCAAGCAAGCATGTGGCTCGATAGCGGCGCGTGGCTTGCCCTACGCATACAAACTTTATTGCGCGATTTGGGCATAAGCGAAGATCAGGCGGCCATCGCGCTCATGCTTGACGGTGACGTGCAGGCGTTGATCGAAGCGCATCGCGAGCGGTTCTTGCTCTTTGCGCATGATGGCGATTTTGCGCTTCAACACGCGCGCCAAGCGCTCGACGCTCTGATCGAATCGGAAGCGGACCATTTGCTCGTCGTGGCGACGGGACGGATCACACAGGAGGCACGTGCGCGATTGCGGGATTATGCGCGGCGCCGAGGTGTTGGGGAACTCGTTCTGGCCGAAGGTTTCGAGGCCGCGTTGGTTGAGATCCGCCATGCTTTCGATCGCGCCGCGCAACGGGCTTTGATCGCCGAGTTGAGCGAGTTAGACGGGAGTTTAGGGCTCTGCGTCGGCCATCTAGTTTGGACGCGCTTCAGGATGGCCCAGAAGGGCGAATCCTTGCGCGATGTTGCGGAATCGGCCATTGGCGCTGTAGTTGGGAAGTTAAAGGATCTTTGAGCCCCTCGATCGCGCGAGATGATAACAATAGGAAGGATCTTTGAGTCTTGGGAAGAAGGCAATGGATACTGTGAAACCTGCTGGCCTATGAAAGTGAGTTAAAGGATCTTTGAGTCACTCGATTCCTTGACACTGCGGGCATATCGATGCTTCAATGTGAAATTTGATTACGTGGTGATTTAGGGCGACTTGCGGCCACGTAAAACAAGCAGCTAAACAGCTCGGCGCGTCTTTCCGCCGTTCAACCCAAAAGGTTCAGATTCGAGGCGAGAGGCCCTGCGTCGTCCGAGCGCGGGGCTTACGTTTATCGGGGGAAGAGCGCCGGAGGTGGATACTGACTCGAACGATGAAAGATTTCCTCTCCACTCTGCGCGAGCGCATCGTCGTCTTCGACGGTGCGATGGGAACTAACATTCAGACCAAAGGTCTCACGCCCGATGACTTTCATGGTCTCGACGGTTGCAACGAGTATCTGGTCATCTCGCGCCCGGACGTGATCGCCGGGATTCACGCCAGCTTCTTCGAGGTCGGGTGCGATGTGGTCGAGACCGATTCGTTCGGTTCAACCTCGATCGTGCTCGCCGAATATGACATCGCCGATCGCGCCTATGAGCTGAATTTCAAAGCTGCGCAGTTGGCGAAGAGCGTTGCCGCTGACTTTTCGACCGCAGAGCGTCCGCGCTGGGTCGCCGGTTCCATCGGCCCGACCACGAAACTTCCGAGCCTCGGTCACATCAGCTTCCGCGAGATGAAAGCGGCTTACGATGTGCAGGTGCGCGGGCTACTTGATGGCGGCGCCGACATCCTGCTCATCGAGACGTGTCAGGACCTTTTGCAGACAAAGGCGGCGTTGCTTGCCGTCTTCGACTGTTTCGCCGAACTCCGGCGGCGCGTCCCCGTCATGGTGCAGGTGACGATCGAGACGACCGGGACGATGCTGCTCGGAACCGAGATCGGCGCGGCGTTGACGGCGATTCAACCTTTCGCCATCGACGTCTTCGGCATGAACTGCGCGACCGGTCCGCAGCAGATGACCGACAACGTCCGCTACCTTTGTCAAAACTCCCCGTTTCCCGTCTCAGTGTTGCCGAACGCCGGGATCCCGGAGAACATCGGCGGGCGCGCCGTCTATCGCGAGACGCCGGAATCTTTCGCCGCGGCTTTGCAGCACTTCGCGCGCGACTTCGGCGTGTCGATCGTCGGCGGGTGTTGCGGCACGACGCCCGAACATCTGCGCGCCGTGGTCGAAGCCGTTCGCGACATCACGCCCAAAGAGCGCCACGTCGAGTGGACGCCAGCGGCAAGCTCGCTCTACATCCAGCAGCCCTATCGTCAAGAGAATTCGTTCCTCATCATCGGCGAGCGTTTGAACGCTTCCGGCTCGAAGAAGTGTCGTGATCTGCTCAATGCCGAAGACTGGGATGGTTTGATCTCGCTCGCGCGCGAGCAGGCGCGCGAAGGCGCGCACGTCCTCGATGTCAACGTCGATTACGTCGGGCGCGATGGCGTGCGCGACATGCGCGAGCTCGCGTCGCGGCTCGTGACGGGCGTGCAGTTGCCGCTTATGTTCGATTCGACCGATTGGCAGAAGATGGAAGCGGGGCTCGAGCACGCGGGCGGCAAATGCATCCTGAATTCGACCAATTACGAAGATGGCGAGCCGCGCTTCAAGAAGGTGATCGAACTGGCGAAGCGCTACGGCGCCGGCGTCGTCATCGGAACGATCGACGAAGAGGGCATGGCGCGCACGGCGGACAAGAAGTTCGAGATCGCGCGCCGCGCGTATCGTCAAGCGACGGAAGAGCTGGGCCTGCCGCCCTATGAAATATTCTTCGATCCGCTGGCGTTGCCGATCTCGACGGGAACGGAAGAGGATCGGCGCAACGCGGCGGAGACGATCGAAGCCATTCGGCGCATCAAACGGGAGCTTCCCGGTTGTTTTACGCTGCTCGGCGTCTCCAACGTCTCGTTCGGATTGACGCCGGCGGCGCGCGTCGTCCTGAACTCGGTCTTTTTGCACGAAGCGATCGAAGCCGGTCTCGATGCGGCCATCGTCCATGCCGGGAAGATCCTGCCCCTTAGTCGCATCAGCGAGCACGAACTCGAAGTCGCGCGCGAGCTCATCTACGACAAACGTCGATTCGACGGGGGAGTTTGCACCTATGACCCGCTCGCCGAGTTCACCAAGCTGTTCGAAGGCGCGACGGCCAAGCGCGAGGCGAAGATCGCCGAAGATCTGCCGGTCGAGGAACGGTTGAAACGTCACATCATCGACGGCGAGAAGATCGGGCTCGAAGATAATTTGCGCCTCGCGCTCGAAAAATATTCGGCGCTTGACATCATCAATCAGATCCTGCTCGATGGGATGAAGGTCGTCGGCGATCTCTTCGGCAGCGGTCAGATGCAATTGCCGTTCGTCCTTCAATCCGCCGAGGTGATGAAGGCGGCGGTTCGCTTCCTCGAACCCTTCATGGAGCGGAAGGCGACCGACGCGGCCAAGGGGACGATGGTGCTCGCGACGGTCAAGGGCGATGTGCACGACATCGGCAAGAACCTCGTGGACATCATCTTGACCAACAACGGCTATCGCGTCATCAACCTCGGCATCAAGCAGCCGATCGAAAACATCATCAAAGCCTATGAAGAGAGCCGGGCTGATTGCATCGGGATGAGCGGTCTGCTCGTCAAATCCACGGTCATCATGAAGGAGAATCTCGAGGTCTTGAACGAGCGCGGCATCACCGTGCCGGTTGTGCTCGGCGGCGCTGCCCTGACGCGCCGCTACGTCGAAGAGGATTTGAAGCCGCTCTATCGCGGGCCGCTCTTCTACGCGCGTGACGCCTTCGATGGGCTGCACGTTATGGACATGCTGACGAGCGGTAACGGCGACGCGCGAAAGGACGAAAAGAAAATGGCGGGCGAGGCGGAAGATGTCCCGCTCGCTGAAGAGGCGAAACTGGGCCAGCGGCGACGGGGGCGTACGGCGCGCGTCCGTTCTTCGTGTGGGGCTGAAAGCCCGGATGCGGTCGTCCGCTCCGACGTGCGCACGGATGTGCCCATTCCGACGCCGCCTTTCTACGGTTCGCGCGTCGTCGAAGAGATCTCGCTTGACGAAGTCTTCGCCTATGTGAACGAAACGGCTCTCTTCAAAGGGCAATGGCAGTTCAAGCAGGGGCGTCGTTCGGCGGAGGAGTATCGCGCCTTCGTCGCCGAGCACGTCCGGCCCATTTACGACGAGTTGAAAGAGCGGGCCAAACGCGAACGGTTGCTTGTGCCGCGCGTCGTCTATGGCTACTTTCACTGCCAGTCGGAAGGCAACGATCTCGTCGTCTATCGCGACGACGCGCGCACGGAGTGGCTTCGTTTCACCTTTCCGCGTCAGTCTTCGGGGCGGCGCTTGTGTCTGGCCGATTTCTTCGCGTCGAAAGGCTCTGGACGGATGGATGTCGTCGCGTTCCATCTCGTGACGATGGGCCGCCGCGCGAGCGAGTATTCGCGCGAGTTATTCAACTCGGACCGTTACTCTGAATACTTGTTGTTTCATGGCCTGAGCGTCGAAGCGGCGGAAGCGCTGGCCGAGCTCTGGCACAAGCGCATACGCGAGGAGCTGGGGATCGCCGACCGCGACGCGAAAGACTTGAACATGCTCTTTCGCCAAGGTTATCAGGGGTCGCGTTACAGCTTCGGCTATCCGGCCTGTCCGAACCTCGAGGATCAGACGAAGATCTTCGAATTGCTGGACCCGTCGCGCATCGAGGTCGAGTTGACCGAGGAGTATCAGCTTGACCCGGAGCAGTCCACTTCGGCTATCATCGTCCATCACGAAGAAGCCAAATACTTCTCGATCGACTGAAGCGCTCTGCCGAAATTTCGCGGCAGGCGTTGGCGCGATTTCCTGGATCACGGAAAGGCACTTTCGCCGAAGCTTGAGTTAGGATGCCTCTGCTTGAAACGGAAGCGCTTTCTGCGGATAGGGCGCGGAATGCCGCGTTGCCATCGGCGCCGAGTTCGCCTTCGGCAGCGGAGTTGGCTGTGCTTTCGCCGATGGAGAGGATTATCTTTCGACTGGTCCACCGGATGAACGGCGGGCGGTGGAAGGATCTTTGGACGTGGTGTCAGCGGGTGATCGGCGCTGGCTGGATCCATCTAGCGACCTACAACATCATGCGCGTTTACGGCCTCGAGAATTTGGAGCGCGCGTCGCCTGATCGGCCCATCCTGCTCGTCGCCAATCACCGTTCGTTCTTCGATATGTATGCCGTCTCGACCGTCCTCTTTCGCCGGACCGATTGGCCCAAGAGACTCTTCTTCCCGGTGCGCGGAAGGTTCTTCTACCAGTCGCCTCTTGGCGCGCTGGTCAATTTCATCATGGGCTGGTGGTCGATGTATCCGCCCATCTTCGCGACGGCGGAGAAGAGGGCGTGGGACGCTTACGCGATGCGGCGTTTGGTCGAACTTTGCCGCGAAGGGCGTGGCCACGTAATCGGCTTTCACCCCGAAGGGACGCGCAACAAAGGGCCAGATCCGTATTCTTTTCTGCCGCCGCAGCCCGGCATCGGAAGACTGATCAAAGAAGCTGATCCGCAAGTCATTCCGGTCTTCGTCACAGGCTTGTGTAACAGTCTGCCGCGTCAAATCATGCGCAACTGGACCGATGGTGAGAAGATCAGAATATACTTCGGCGCGCCGCTCGACCTTTCGCGTTTTGCCGATCGGCGTGGCGGATTGAAGACCTATAAGGAGATCGCCGATTTCGTCATGGACAAGATCGCGGAACTGGCCGAACTGGATCGGCGGATGTATGCGGCATCGCCCCGCCGCGAAGTGGCCGGATAGAAAGCGCGCGCGATCTGCGCTGAAAGCGCTGGCTCGATGCCGCACAGTCGGATTCGGGATGTGCGCTTGCCGATCCAGATCCTTGCGCGCATGGGATGGGCTCGCAGTCGTTAAGTTATGAAGCTGCCTCTCGTCATCGTCAATCCGGCTTCCGCTTCAGGCGCGACGCGGCGCCGATGGCCACGCCTTGCGAGCGAACTGCGCGCTCATTTCGGCCCTTTCGCGTGCGCCTTCACCGAGAAGGCGGGCGATGCCATGCGGATCGCCGAAGAGGAAGCTCGCGCCGGTCGCCGCTTCATCATCGCGTGCGGCGGCGATGGGACCATCTCGGAAGTGGCGAATGGGTTGTTGCGCGCTGGGACGGAGACGGAGTTGGGCATCCTGCCGAGCGGAACGGGCGGGGATTTTCAGAAGACCCTGCGCATACCGAGACGCGCCTCCGATGCGGCGCGCGCGTTATGCGAAGGGCGAACGCAATTGATCGACGTCGGGCGCGCCAACTATGTCGGATTCGCCGGGCGGAAGGAGGAGCGTTTCTTCATCAACGTCGCCTCTTTCGGCATGGGAGGCGAGGTGGTCGCGCGGCTCAAGAAAGGGACTACGCGCCTATTCGGCGGCAGGCTCGCTTTCGCCTATTCGATGTTGCGCACGGTCTTCGGTTTCGAACGCCCGCGCGTCGCCGTATCTCTCGACGGCAAAGAGGAGATATATCTGGACGTGATCAACTTCTGCATCGCCAACGCGCGCTATTTCGGCGGGGGGATGAAGATCGCGCCGGAAGCGAAATTGGCGGATGGTCTTTTCGATATCGTCGTCATCGGCGATATGCCCTCGGTCGAGGTGGTCCTCAAATCTTACAGCATCTACCTCGGCACGCATCTCAGTCTCGATCAAGTGAGCCATGCGTATGCGCGCTCCTGCGTCGCTCGGGCCGTCGAGGGTGGAAGAGAAGTCAGTTTGGAGATAGATGGCGAGACCGTCGGTCGGCTGCCAGCATCTTTTGAGATCCTGCCTAGCGCGTTGCGCGTGCGTTGCCCTTCCATCTGATCAGATTGTTTTCGGCCATTTCGAGCCTTATCATGTGAGTTCAGCGGTTCTCTTCCGAATCATCCTCGGGAAAGGAGCGGGCCGTGAAATTCATCCTCGACAACATCGAGCTGATTTTGAGCGGGGCCGGGTTGATCGTCATCTGGTTGGTCCCGTCGTTCGTCATCTACGGTCGCTACGACATTTGGCAGGTGACGGCCCTTACGGCGATCACCGTCGGTTTACTACATGGGGTGATCTTCTGGTTGATCAGGCGCAGACAGCGACAGGTGAGGGAGGAGGCGATTAAGGAGATGCGACTGATGCTGCGGGACATCATCAACAATCAACTGACGATCATCATGGCCAGCGCTTCGCAAAGCGAGACCAAAAACGTCGAGCGCGTGACGCGCTCCATCCAGCGCATCTCCGAGTTGCTCGAAACCTTATCAGAAGAATCGCTGAGGGCATGGAAGAGCAGGTATGCGCGAACTTTGAAGCCGCGTCCATAAGTTTCGGTGTGATCCCCGCATCGCTCATCCGTCGAGCGTTTACATCCTCTCGGGGACGCTTATGCCGAGAGTATTGAGCGCTTCGGTCAAGCGTCGTCGCACCAGATCGGCGATAGCGATGAGTACGGCCTGTTTGACCGCGTCCTCTTCGCCGATGATGCGATGACGGTGGTAGAAGAGGTTGAAGGCTTTAGCCAGTTGGAAGGCGTATTTCGCCAAGTGGGCTGGTTCGGCGGCGGTCGCGGCTTGCGCGATCACCTCTTCGAGGCGTGCCGCAAGCATCACCAGCGTCCAAAGCTCATCGCCGCTTTCGCTTGCGAACACGCGGCGGAGAAGATCTGCCGTTTCGCCATTCCGAAGGGCATCTTCGATCATAGTCGCGGCGCGCTCGCGCACCTCCGGGTCAAGTTTGCGGAAGATCGAACCGGCGCGCACAGCGGCGTACTGGCAATATGGTCCAGTTTCGCCATCGAACGAGAGGGCTTCTTTGAAGTCGAAGGCGATGACGGAATTGCGCGTCCACTTCAGAAGGAAATAGCGCAGCGCGCCGACAGCTATCTCGTGAGCCACAGCTCGTTTCTCTTCTTCCGTTAGGTCGGCATGGCGCGCTTCGACTTCGCCGAGCGCTCCGGCTTCCAATTGGTCGATCAAATCATCGGCTTTGACGCCCAGCCCTTTGCGTCCGCTCATCTCGACGAACGGGCGCGCTCGATCCTCTTCGCTCAGTTCGATCCCTAATTCCTCGCAAGCGGCGGGGCTGAGCGCGACCATCTCGTAGGCGAGATGCACGCTCGCGTCCGCGCCGACTTCCGGGGCGAGCGCGGCGACGGCTCGTTTGACGACCTCTTGGGTGTAGGATTGGCGTGAATCGATCACGTTATAAACGATCGTCCCGCCGCCGAACTTCGGCGCTGCCGGATCGTGTTCGCGCGCGTCGCTCGTCGTAACCCACACGCGGTGGCCATCCGGATATGTGCGAAAGGGCTTGTAGTAGAAATCGAGTCCGAGAAGGCCGAGTTTCCAGAGTTGATAGGCGATGTCTTTGCCGGCATAGGTGACTGTGCCGTTCGAGCGAACGAGGATCTTATCCGCCTCGTGCTCTTCCGTCCCCAGGTGTAGATCTGTCGGCATGACCCAGCAGCCAGCGTTCCGGCCTTCGGTTTCGTACCGGATGACGCCAGCGGCTTTCAAGCGTTCGAAGGCGCGCTCCCAGAAGTGCAGATGCAGGATCTCCGATTCGCGCGGCAGCACGTCGTAACGAATGCCAAGCCGCTCCATCGTCTTCAAGTGACATTCAACGATACGCATCGAGACGTAATCGGCCAATTCGGCGATCTCGTTATCGCCTTTCTCGATCGCGTGCAAGACTTCGGCGCGCAGCCGGAGCTTTTCTGGGTCTTCGGGGCCATCTGGATCGCCGTTGCGATAGAAGAGGCCGACGCGCGCATAAAGATCCCAACAGTAATAATCGAACGGGCGATCGACGGGCAGCGATTGATCGAGAGCGCGTACGTCCGATAGCGCCATGCCTTCGAGATGGATGAAACCGACGACCGTATCGGCGACCTGAACGCCCGTGTTGTCTATGTAATTTTGGACTTCGACCCGCTCGCCGGCGGCGCGCAAGATGCGCACGAAAGCGTCGCCGAGGACGGCGTTGCGCAGGTGACCGATGTGCGCCGCCTTGTTCGGATTGATGTTCGTATGTTCGACGATTCGTTTAGGGCGCGCTTCGGGTTCGGCTGCCGGTCTCGTTGATGATCTCTTTTCCGAAAACAGCTCGGCGAGCAAACGCGCGCGGTCGAAGAAGACGTTCAAATAACCTGCCCCGGCCACTTCGACGCGCTCGACGCCTTCGACCGTCTCGAGTGCTGGGCGGAGGATGTCGGCTATCTGGCGCGGCGCGCGCGACGAGCCGGTCGCTTGGCGGATCCTCTTGGCGAGTTCGAAGGCGATGGGAAAGGCGACATCGCCCAATTCGACGCGCGGCGGGACTTCGAGCGGAATCTGCTCGAGCGCGATGTTGAACTGCTCCTGAGCGGCTTGCCGGACGCGCTCGCGCAGTTGAGCGTGAAGATTCAGCAAAGTCGATCGCGTGTTCATCTCCTCTCTTCTTCGGCAGAAAAGACTGAAATTTTAAGGGCACTCCTCGCCAAGGGCAAGCGCGCGTCGGCACCTGAAGGCAGCCTTCGCCGACGGTTCGGCATCAGAAACGAACTCGAGAAGCGTTCGGTGCCCCTTCGATGCATGAGACCATCTTTCGCTTGTGCGCGGGCTAGCGTAATATATTCGCTCAAGTTTCGGGGGAGTTTGGCGTCCGGGAGGATATATGCTTTGAGCGGAGAACTCAGCGGGCGAAGGGCGTTGGTCCTCTTCCTGTGCATTGCATTCAGCGTCGCGGGATGCGCGCAAGAAGAGCGCGTTTTACGTTGGGGGGCCGACCCGAGCGGTGGCGCGCCATATGTCTTCACCGATCCAGCCCATCCAGATCGATATATCGGCTACGAAAAAGAGATGGTCGAAGCGCTCGCGGCACGTATGGGGCGGCGAGCGGTGATGGTCGCCACTGATTGGGAGGGGATCGTGCCGGCACTCGAGCGTGGCGAGTTCGACATCATCGTCAACGGCCTTGAGCCGACCGCGGATCGCGCGGCGCGAATACTCTTCAGCAAACCCTACTACGTCTTCCAACTACAGCTTACGGTTCGCCGTGACGAGCGGGTGATCAATTCGCTTGAAGATTGTCGGAATCGATTGGTCGGCACGCTCGGGAACACCGCCGCCTCGCGGTTGCTCGCGCAAAAGGGGATCAGGTTTCGCAGCTACGCTGAGCCGGGCACGGCCTATCGCGATCTCGAACTGGGGCGCGTTGATGCCGTGCTCATGGATGTGCCGATGGAGATCTATTACGCGCGCGGCAATCCGCGTCTGCGTCCGGCTGGCCCACCGTTTTATCGCGGCGTTTACGTCATCGGGTTGCGCAAGGGCGATGAGGCTCTGAAGGCCGAGGTTGATGCGGCGATCGAAGCGATCATGCGCGATGGGACGCTGGAGCGGATCTTGCGCAAGTGGGACCTTTGGGATGATGCACAGGCCGAGCTACAGGCGGCTGTCAAAAGAGGCGAAGAGCCGCGATACGAGATGACCGCCGCGACGTTCAATTGGACCGACGCTCTCGCCCGTTTGGCGCGAGCTGCGTTGATTACCGTCCTGCTCGCTTTCGGGGCGATGTTCATCGCGTTGTCTCTGGGCTTGTCGCTCGCCGTCGGGCAATCGAAAGGGCCATCTTGGTTGCAGGCCGTATGCACTGTTTACATTGAGTTCTTCCGCGGCACGCCAGTGCTCGTGCAGTTGCTCTTCCTTTACTTCGGGTTACCGCAGATAGGCATCGCCTTGCCCGGATGGTTAACGGCGCTCGTCGGATTGGGTCTCAACTACGCGGCGTATGAGTCGCAGGTCTATCGGGCGGCGTTCGAGGCCGTGCCGCGCGGGCAGTGGGAGGCGGCATACTCTTTGGGCATGGGCCCGGCGCTCGCTTTTCGGCGCATCATCTTGCCCCAAGCTTTTCGCATCGCTTTGCCACCGGTGACGAACGACTTCGTCTCGCTCTTCAAAGACACATCGGTCGCTTATGCCATCTCCGTCTGGGAGTTGGCGACCGCCTATCGTGAGCTGGCGAATGCGACGGGCGAATTCTTACTGTTGGGCGCGATCGTCTCGGCTTTCTATCTGGCGATGAGTCTTCCGTTGGCTCATATTGCGCGACGGTTGGAACGCCGGCAGCAGCGGCGTCAAGCGCTTCAAGCTCTAGTTGTGGAGGCAGCGACGTGATGCGCGTTGAGGGATTGCGAAAGAAAGCGGGCGGCAGACAGATCTTACGCGGCATAAGTTTCGAGGTCCCTTCGGGCGCGACGCTGGGCATCATCGGCGCTTCAGGCAGCGGCAAAACGACGCTGCTCCGATGTCTGAACGGTTTGGAGCGCATCGACGACGGGTTCATCGAATGTGGCGAAGTTAGGCTCGAAGCCGGTTTGTCGGAGGAAGAATATCGCCGCCGTGCCAAGTTGTTGCGGCGGCGAGTCGGCTTGGTCTTCCAGCATCTACATCTTTTCCCACATCTGACTGTGATGGAGAACATCGTCGAAGCGCCCATCCACGTCTTGGGGATGAAGCGGGAAGAGGCGGAGCGAGCGGCGCGAGAGCTGCTGGAAGAGGTCGAACTGCAAGGCCTGGCAGATCGCTATCCCGAGTCGCTATCAGGCGGCGAACAGCAGCGCGTCGCGATCGTGCGCGCTCTCATCATGCGTCCCAATGTGCTGTTATTTGACGAACCGACGAGCGCGCTCGACCCGCGCCGAAGCGCGAGCGTACGTGCGCTATTGCGCCGATTCGTCGCTCAAGGGCATACGATGATCATCGTATCGCACGCGATCAGATTCCTCGAGGATTTGGCGGACCAGTTGCTCTATATGGAGAGCGGAGAGGTCATAGAATACGATCGCGCCACCGAACTTCTGCAAGATCCGAAAGATAGTAGGACGCGAGATTTTTTGCGCCAAGCTATCTGACTCGTCCTATGTCACGCTCGCTGCCGGGGATAACGGGCGTAGGACGCGAGATTTTCTGCGTCAAGCTATCTGGCAGAGACGGCGTTTGTCACTCGAACTTACCCACAAGCCCTACTTGAGTTGAGGCGAACTTGAAGATTTAGCGTTTCGGCGCAAGATCCTTGCGCCCATCGCCAGTCGGCAACCTCGTCATCGAACTCTCAATTCACCCGCTGCGCAAGGTGGGCTCTTCGCTCCAAGTTGCCGAAGTTGTTGAAGCGGACGAGAGTTTGCGAGAGGAGGCATCTAATTGAGATGAGGTGATAGCGCGATCGCGAGGATCAGGTTCTCCACTCGTCGTGTCGGGTTGGCGATCGTGAGGATCTCGTACGATTGCGCAAGAACACTTTGTTGTTGGGAGTTGGTCTTGGCTTTAAAAGTCGAGCTGCGGCCAGTCTGCTTGACATCTCAACGGCGCGCTCTGTTACCATCGCTTCTTCTTGCGATGGGACAAGATAGATGTCCGGTATAGAATGCTCTTCTCGTGATGAAGCCGATTGGCGAACAAAGAAGCTTAGCCCATCTGTTTGAGCGAGTGAGAGGCGCGCGTCGCGTCTTCGTTCTGACCGGAGCGGGCGTGTCGGCTGAATCGGGCGTGCCGACCTTTCGCGGCGGTGGCGGCGCAGCCGTGTGGAAAGGGATGCCGTTTAACGTCATCTCTTCGGCGGAGATGATCGAACGCGATCTGCCGGAGGTGTGGGCGTGGTTCGATTATCGTCGGAGCGTAATCGAGCGCGTGCGCCCTAATCCGGCTCATGAGACGCTGGCCCGTTGGCAAGATCGCTTCGCAGATTTCGTTTTGGCGACGCAGAATATCGATGGTTTGCATGAGCGCGCTGGCTCGCGCTGTGTGCTTGAGCTTCACGGCAGCATTTGGCGCGCGCGCTGCCTCAATTGCGAAGCGCGCAAGGATCTGCGCGCGGATGATGACGGGAAGCGTCCGCCGTTATGTTCCATCTGTGGCGCGATGATGCGTCCGGATGTCGTCCTTTTCGGAGAGTTTCTGCCTGCGGAGGTCTTCGCGCGCGCCGAAGAGGCCGCTCGCTCGTGCGATCTTTGTTTCGTCATCGGCACTTCGGCCATCGTCTATCCGGCGGCGGGTTTGCCTGAAATAGCGCGCGGTGCAGGGGCATATCTTGTCGAGGTAAATCCGGAGGAGACTCCGCTCTCGGCGCTCTGTCACGAATCATTGCGCGGGCGTGCGGGCGAGATCCTTCCGTTTCTGGACCGGCATATCTTCGGCTCGGAAGGAGTTGATGTCTGAAACGAAGCCTTTAAGCTATGCGGCGGGCGCTCCGAAGATGGGAGGCTGGCTTTACGGCACGTGAGAACGAAAAGGATGTGAGATGAGGACGCTCTATTTTGATTGCTTCGCCGGAGCAAGTGGCGACATGATCCTCGGCGCGCTGGTCAGCGCGGGGGTCGAGGCCGGCGCTTTACGCGAACGGCTCGCGGCGCTCAACCTTTCGGGGGTCGAAGTCAAGTTCGATTCGATCGATCGCTCGGGCATCAGTTGCGTGCGCGCTGACGTGCGCACAAGCCAAGACCATGCGCATCGCCATCTCGGCGACATCCTGCGCATCATCTATGACGCGCGATTGAGCGATGGCGTCAAAGAGCGCGCCGCGCGCATCTTCTCGCGTTTGGGTGAAGCGGAAGCGCGCGTCCATAATGTTCCGGTCGAGCGCATACACTTTCACGAAGTCGGCGCGCTCGATGCTATCATCGATGTAGTTGGCGCGTGCATCGGCTTCGAGCTGTTGGGCATCGAACGTTTCGTCTCGTCGCCTCTGCACGTCGGGCGCGGGATGGTCGAGATGGCGCACGGTCGCTTCCCCGTTCCGCCTCCGGCTGTAGTCGAACTGTTACGTGGGGTGCCCATCTACGCGAGTGAGATCGTGGGGGAGCTAGTCACGCCGACGGGCGCAGCCATCATCAGCACGGTTTGTGAAGCTTATGGTCCAGTACCATTGATGCGGTTGGAGCGATTCGGTTACGGTGCGGGCGCGCGTGAGTACGAACGGTTCCCGAACGCGCTGCGCGTGCTGATCGGCGAGACCGTCGATGAGCGAACGAGCGAGAGACTGAGCGTGCTTGAGACGAACATCGATGACGCTTCGCCGCAACTTCTCGGTCACGTGATGGATCGGGCGTTGCAGGCCGGCGCGCTCGATTGTTTCTTTACGCCCGCGCAGATGAAGAAGAATCGTCCCGGCGTGCTCGTCTCCATCCTGTGTCGTCCGCAGGATAAAGAGCGCATGATGACGCTGCTCTTTGCCGAGACGACGACGCTCGGCATACGCGCTTACGAAGTCGAACGGTGGGCGCTCGAGCGCGAAAGCTGGCCCGTGGAAACAGCGTTCGGACCGGTTGAAGTCAAGATCGCGCGCCTGAATGGACAGATCATCGGCGGGACGCCGGAATATGAAACCTGTCGCGCGATAGCCGAAAAGAAGGGTGTGCCGTTGCGCGAGGTGGAAGCGGCGGCGCGCGCGGCTTTTTCGAAGCTGGTGAGCGATGGCGAGCTTTCTCGGAAAGTTTGATCTTAAAGTTCGGCTTCGAGAAATTTCGTTAACTGTTCATTAGTCTTCTTTTCGTCGGGAGTTTGTGATGAACACGCAATTTTCCGCAACGGAACCGGATGAGGAGATAGCCGAAGCGCCGCCAGCGCGGCGTCAGGTCGATCTCGGCAAGATAGCGCAAGGCGTGCGATTGATCCTCGAAGGCATCGGCGAGGATCCGGACCGACCCGGCCTTCGGCGCACGCCGCAGCGCGTGGCCGAAATGTACGCCGAACTTACCGCTGGTATGGACGAAGATCCGCACGAATACATCGTGCCGTTGCCCGGCGACACGCATGACGAGATGGTGATCGTCAAAGACATTCAGATCGCCTCGCTGTGCGAGCATCATCTGGCGCCGTTTGTCGGTCGTTGTCATATCGCTTACATCCCGAAGGACGGGCGCATCATCGGGCTATCGAAGCTGGCGCGACTGGCTGACGCTTTCGCGCGCCGTCTTCAGGTGCAGGAACGCTTGACTTCGCAAATCGCCGATACGCTCTACGAAGCGCTGAAACCGGTCGGCGTGATGGTCGTCATCGAGGCCGAACACACCTGCATGACCGTGCGCGGCGTGAAGAAGCCGGGATCGCTCACCATCACGTCGGCCATTCGCGGCGGCTTCCGCAAAGATCAACGAACGCGCGCCGAAGCGATGGCCTTGATCAAGGGAAGAGGGTAACGTCGCTTAGTGCTCGAAGATCTCTTTCGGTTAGAATGGTCAGTCCGTTCGCAGTTTAGCGATCAAACGAGGGGCAGGAGGGATTTTGATGACATTCGTGCGTCGGGGCGATTCTAGAACTCTCTTCAAGATCTTTCTCATCACTCTGTTCGTTCTGGTAAGTTTTATGCTGGAAGATATGCTTTCAACCTACGCCGCCGGTCCAATCGTTAGCGAGAAGGCGATTCGCGCGCACATCAAGTTCTTGGCCGACGATCTCCTCGAAGGGCGTGCCCCCGGAACGCGCGGCGGAGAACTTGCCGCTAAATACATCGCCGCGCAATTCGAAGCGATGGGGCTGCAACCTGCCGGCGTAAACGGCAGCTATTTTCAACCGGTCCGCTTGGTCGGCGTCAAAGCCGATCCTTCGACCAAACTCATCGTGCGCGGCGACGGGCGCGAAGCGAGTTTCAACTTCGGCGATGAATATGTCGCAAGCACCGGCGCGCAAACCGAAGCCGTCTCGCTGAAGTCTGAGCTCGTCTTCGTCGGTTACGGCATCGACGCGCCCGAGTATCGTTGGAACGATTACAAAGGAGATCCGGCGGACTTTCGCGGCAAGATACTCGTCATCATGGTCAACGATCCGCCGGCCACTCAGGCGGAGCCGGATCTTTTCGGCGGGCGCGCGCTCACGTATTACGGGCGCTGGACATACAAGTACGAAGAGGCGGCGCGGCGTGGAGCAGCGGGCGCGATCCTGATCCACACGGATGAATCGGCGGGTTATCCGTGGAGCGTCGTGCGCACCTCGAATGGATCGTGGCGGTACGATCTGGCGCGCGAGCCGAGCGACGCGACGCCATATCTCAAGCTCCGCGCGTGGATGACGAACGACGCGGCAAAACGTTTGTTCCAGCTCGCTGGCCTCGATCTGGACGAGCTTCGCCGCCAAGCCGCATCGCGCGACTTCAAACCCGTCAAGCTCAATCTTCAGGCGGAGATCGATCTTCGCAGCGAGCTAAAGCGCGTCGAAGCGCCGAACGTGCTAGCCGTGTTGCCCGGACGCGACGCGCAACTGCGCAACGAATATGTCATGTACACGGCTCACTGGGATCATCTGGGAGTGGGCGAACCGGATGCGCGCGGCGATGCGATCTACAACGGCGCTGTTGATAACGCGACCGGAGTCGCCGCCGTGCTCGCCATTGCGGATGCTCTGTCGAGACTGCCGGAGAGCGAACGACCGCGCCGTTCGATCCTCTTCTTAATGACGACGGCGGAAGAGCAAGGATTGCTCGGGGCCGAGTGGTTCGCAAGGTATCCGACAGTTCCGATAGAGAAGATCGCGGCGGACATCAACCTCGATGCGCTCAACGTTCTGGGCGTCACGCGCGATTTCGTCGCACTGGGCGCGAACCGTTCGACGCTGCAGCAAGTCGTCGAGGCCGTGGCGCGCGATCGCGGGTTAAAAGTCAGTTCTGACCCGCGCCCTGAACAGGGATCGTTTTTCCGGTCGGATCACTTCCCGCTCGCTAAAGTCGGCGTCCCAGCCATCAGCTTGGAAAATGGCGAAGATTTCGTCGGACGCCCCGCGGGTTGGGGGCAGCAGCAGTTCAACGAATACAACACGAAGCACTATCATCAACCGTCGGATGAATACAGCGATGCGTGGGATTTGCGCGGCACGGTTCAAGAGGCCGAGATCGCGCTCGACATAGGGCTGCGCGTCGCCAACTCTAACGAGATGCCGCGTTACAATCCGAACGATGAATTCGCAAAAGCGAGAAAGTAACTGAGAAAGCAAGTGTCTGGTTCAGGTGTTCGATAACTCCTTACTGGTCCAGTATGGGCAGCGACCAGGGCTTTTCAACCTGGGGCAAGTTAAAAGTCTTGCTTCCGACACCTGATCTCGGCATTCGCCATTGATCGCCAAGAGATGAAAACTTTCTACGTTACGACGCCGATCTACTACGCCAACAGTCTGCCGCACCTTGGCAGTCTCTACACGACGTTAGTGGCCGACGCGCTCAAGCGCTACAAGAAGCAGCGTGGCTATGAGACCTTCTTCTTGACAGGCATGGACGAACACGGGGTGAACGTGCAACGCGCCGCCGAAAGGGCCGGGCTGCCGCCCAAGGAGTTCGTCGATCGCGTCGCCGAGATTTTTCAGCGGACTTTCGCTGCGTTCGGTTTGGACGGCGCGCATGGTGGCTACGACATCTTCATGCGCACGACGGCGCCGTTCCATTACGCTGGCGTGCAAGAGTTCTGGCGTCGCGTCGCGCGCGCGCGCACGCCTAAAGGCAACGCGGCGATCTACAAAGGGCATTACGAAGGCTGGTTCTGCGCGGCGTGCGCGTCCTACAAGACCGAAGACGAATATATCAAGCCGCAACGCCCGGACGAGGCGCCGCGCTGTCTGGTTCACGAAACCCCGCTCGATCGCGTTTCGGAAGAGAGCTACTTTTTCCGCCTTTCGGATTACGGCGAGGCTTTGCTGGAGCTCTACGAACGGCAACCGAATTTCATCTGGCCCGAAGAGCGGCGCAACGAAGTCATCAGCTTCGTGCGCGCCGGATTGCAGGACCTTTCAGTGAGCCGTTTGAAAAGCTCCGTCGCGTGGGCCATCCCGGTGCCGGATGATCCGGAGCATACGGTCTATGTTTGGTTCGATGCGCTCACCAACTATATCACGGCGATCGGGTTCGGCAACGAGGAGCGGGAACGCGCTGCCGGTTTCGAAAAGTTCTGGCCCGCCGTTCATTTGGTCGGCAAAGACATTTTGCGTTTCCATGCCGTTTACTGGCCAGCCTTCTTGATGGCCGCTGGACTCAAGCAGCCGTGCGCCATCGTCGCGCATGGCATGTGGCTTGACCGCGACGGGCGCAAGATGTCAAAAACGCTCGGCAACACGATCGATCTCGAAGTGCTCCATCGCCACTTTTCAAACGACGTGGTGCGCTACTTCTGTCTGCGCGAGATGGTCTTCGGGCAAGATGGGCGTTTCAGCTATGAAGCGGTCATCGAACGCGCGAACAGCGATCTGGCGAGCGGGCTCGGCAATCTCGTGAGCCGCACGCTGACGATGATCGCGCGTTACTGCGCGGGCGAAATCCCATCGCCGGAGATCAGCGAGGCGAACTACCTGCAGGCTAAACGCGCTGGCGTCAACCCAGATCCATCAGATCACGCATCGGCCTTGGAGCTGGCGCGCGATCAATTTGTCACACACTTCGACGAGTACAGCTTCAGTCGCGCGTTGGAATCAGTGTGGAACATCATCGCGCGCACGGATAAACTGATCTCCGAAGCGAAGCCATGGGAGTTGGTCAAAGATGAACGGCAACGTGAAACGTTGAACGCCGTGCTCTACCGCGCGGCGGAGACTCTGCGCTGGCTCGCCGTCTTGCTCCATCCGGTGATGCCGGATGCGACGCGTCGCATCTGGCGGCAACTCGGCCTGACAGGCGACCCAGCCGAATATGACCCGGCGCGTTTGGCTTGGGGCGAGCTCGCCGCCGGAACGCGCATCGGAGAGATCGAGGCTATATTCCCAAGAATCGAGCGAAAGAGGGTTATGGCAGAGATCGAACGGGAGAGCAAAGAGAAAGAGGAAGGGGCGCAGGCAACGCAAACCGATGCCGTGCCGGGACCTTCTTCGACGCAAACCGTGCCGCCTGTTCAAGGCGCGACTGAAGCCGTCCCGCCAGCCGAATTGATCGGCATCGAGGATTTTGCGCGCGTGGATCTTCGCGTCGGCGAGATCTTGACCGCCGAGCGCGTGCCAAAGTCGGACAAGCTTCTGCGCTTTACGATCGATCTCGGCGAAAAGGAGCCGCGCCAGATATTGGCCGGCATCGCCGGCTATTACGAACCGGAAAAGCTGATCGGCAAGAAAGTGATCGTCGTCGCCAATTTGAAACCGCGTAAGCTGCGCGGCTTCGAATCACAGGGGATGGTGCTCGCCGCTTCGGTCGGACCGGAAGATCGTCCGGTGCTGGCGACTTTCACGGAAGAGGTGCCGAACGGAGCGAAGCTAAAGTGAAAAAGTATTTTGCGTCGTGATTGGCGATACTCTATTCTCTCGAAGTTGGATGCAAAGCGATGAGGCGCCCCATCTCGCATGGCGTCGCATCCGGTGAACAGCCGATATACATGGGGCGGCCATTAAAGGCGGCGACGAATGTTCGTTGACTCTCACGCGCACATAGACGGGCCGGAATATGACGCCGACCGCGCGCAGGTATTGGAGCGAGCGCGCGCCGTCGGGATCATCGCCGTGTTGACGGTCGGCGCGGGCGATCCGGCGAGCGGCGCGCTGGAACGCGCCGTTCAACTGGCTGAAGATGAACCGATGGTCTATGCGGCGGTGGGCATCCATCCGCATGAGGCGCGCCTCTTCGATGAGGCGGCAGCAGCGCGTTTAGGACGACTGATCAGGCATCCGAAGGCGATCGCGTGGGGCGAGATAGGTCTCGATTACCACTACGACAACAGCCCGCGCGACGTTCAACGTCGCGCTTTCGCCGCGCAGTTGAAGCTCGCGCGCGAAGCCGGCAAACCTGTCATCATCCATTCGCGCGAAGCTGATGAAGACACGTTGGCTATTCTGCGCGATGAGTTGAGTCGCGATCATGGCGGCGTCATGCACTGTTTCACAGGTGGATGGAGAGCGGCGGAAGCGGCCTTGGATCTTGGGATGATGATATCTTTCGCCGGCATTCTGACTTTCAAAAGGGCGGATGAATTACGTGCCATCGCGCGCGAAGTGCCGCTCGACCGCGTGCTCATCGAAACGGATTCGCCATATTTAGCGCCGGTGCCATATCGCGGTCGACGCAACGAACCGGCTTATGTCATCGAGGTCGCGCGGGCGTTGGCCGCCGTGCGCGGCCTGAGCGTGGAAGAGATCGGAAGGCGCACGACGGAGAACTTCACGCGCCTTTTCCGCCTGCATCTGGAAGGGTTTCGAGGGGCGGCTCTCGATCGTTGAAAGCCATAGATGCTCTTTGCTATCCTGCGCGAGGTTTTGCGTTGCTTGAGGATTGAACGGCTCCGGTTAAAATCTATGCGCCACCCTTGCGCGCAGAGAGCGTGATGAAGGTTCTGTGAACTGATGTCGAGCAACACGGCTATAGTTGACGAAGTGCAGCTTTCGGCGCGGCGCATCTTCAGCGTAATCGCGCCGGAACTGGCCCTCGTCGAAGCGGAATTGGAACGGCAAGCGCGATCGAGCGTGCACATCATCGCGCACTTGAATGAATACTTATGGACGGCTGGCGGCAAACGCGTTCGCCCGGCGCTGCTGTTACTTGCTGCGCGCGCTGTCGGCGGTGACGCTTCAGAGCATAGCGTTATACGAATGGCCGCCGTCGTCGAATTCCTTCACACAGCGACGCTCGTACATGACGACATCATCGACAACGCCGAGATGCGTCGCAACCGTGCTTCGCTCAATCGCCGTTTCGGCAATCAGATCGCCGTCCTGATGGGCGATTGGCTCTACATGTCGGCTTTCGAAACGAGTTTAGCCGAACGATCGCTGCCCATTCTCGATATTTTGACGGCCGTGACGCGCAAGATGGTCGAAGGTGAGCTGATGCAACTTACGCTGCTCGGTCGTTCGGACATCTCCGAGGAGCAGTACTTTGACGTGCTCAAACGCAAAACGGCCTATCTGTTCAGCGCTTGCTGCGAGATAGGGGCAATGCTCGGCGGCGGTTCGCCGGAGCAGCAACGCTCCTTATGCGATTACGGGATGTACGTCGGCACAGCCTTTCAACTAGTTGATGATCTGCTCGACTTCACCGGGACGGAAGATGTTCTGGGTAAACCGGCGGGGCTAGATCTGCTTGAAGGCAAAGTGACGCTGCCGCTCATCTACATGTTAGAGAGCGTCCCGGAGATGCGCAGCAAGGTTCAAGCGGTGATGGAGACCGGGACCTATGATGAGGTGACGCGCTCGATGCTGTTAGCGGCGGCTGAAGAGTGTGGCGCGTTGCAACGCGCGCGCGCGCGCGCGTCGGAGTTCGCCGCCGCCGCGCGCAGGGCGGTTGAGGCGCTCTCTCCATCGGTTTATCGCGACGCTTTGTGTGCCATTCCGAATTACATCCTCAAGCGCGATCGTTAATCGCGCTTGCGCTTCGCCTCGCTTTGCGCCATACTGCAGAAGGTGTTGCTCATGAGCTTTTGACAGCTCTCGTCGATCGGTAGCCGAAGATGCCCGACGAAAATCTTCTGACGACACTGGAGCAGAGTTTACGTCAGGCGCGAGCGACGCGCGCGCGTTTGGCGGCGCGTCTGGCCGAACTCGAGGCCGAGGCGGAGAAGGTTCGTACGGAGCTGGCGGAGGTCGACGCTTTAGCCAATCAGACCGAAGCGGCGATGTTGCGAATACTTTCATCCGTCCTCGGCACAGGGAGCGCCGCTTCGGCTTCGCCTCCAACCGTCCCTTCCGATGACGAGATCGAAGCGGCGCTGCGTCGTGATGAGGCGCGCGGCGCGCAGGGTGCCGCGTCGCGTCCTACGCCTCCGCCGGTTCGCCCCGACATCGAACCGAAGAGCACGCGCTTCGCCGATCGAACCATTCCGCAGGCGGCGGCGGTGCTTCTGCGCGAAGCCGGTGGGCCGCTCCACGTCAATGAGATCTACAACCGACTGCTGGAAGGCGGATTCCAATTTACGGGTCAGCATCCGACGATTAGCATCGCGGTTTCGCTCAACCGCAATCGTCGCTTCCGCAAAGTCGCGCCCGGAACTTTCGATCTGGTCATCCGCGATGTGGCCCAGATGTCTCAGTGAACCTCTTTAAGGCCTCGTTTCTCATCTCACCGATCGGTCCCTTCGTCATCTTTCACGTCGTTCGGCGGTTTGGGCTTTGCCGGTAATCTGCCTGATCAGATTCACCTCTTCTGCCGAGTAGGGAGTCCCATCCGTGCGAAAGACTTCGTGGAACCACACGGCTGGCTCGCGCCCGACGTATGGATGTTGCCATGAATCCCATGGAAGGTGCGTTTGCGTCTTGCCCATGACGAGGCCCCAGTTGATCGCTCCCACGTTGTAACGTTTGGCGATGGGAAGGATCTTCTGGAAAGTGGAGCCGTTGCTACGCGCCATGTATTCGGTGCAGATGATCGGGCGATTGTAACGTTGCAGCCATTTGATGCGTCTCTCGAACTCGACCTCGTTATCGTAGTTGTGGAAGGTGATGATATCGGATTGCTCCAGTTGTATGCGTTGCATGGGATCGAGCTTGTCATCGCTCGAGTAATCGCCTTTCCACACGCCGCTCGTCAGCGGCTGGCTCGGGTTCGCGGAGCGCGCCCATTGGAAGACCTGCGGGAGAAGTTTGACGACCAGTTCGACTTTATTCTTCGGCTCCGAGGCCCCGTAGGATCCGTCGTTCGTGTTATCCGGTTCGTTCCACAGATCCCAAGCTAAGATACGCTCGTCGCGGGCGAAAGCGCCGATGACGTCTTTCACATACCTTTCGAGACGCGGGTATTCGGTCGGATCCTGCAAGGCGATCGCGCCGGGCGATTGTATCCAGCCGGAATTGTGTATGCCGGGGCGCGGATCGCGTTGCTTGCCTACTGCTGGAAAGGGATCCCAGACCGAATCGAAGATGACGAGGATCGGGCGAATCCCATGGCGAGCGCAGATGCTCAAGAACTGATCGAGGCGGCGTTTGAAGCCTTCCGGATCCTGCTTGTAAGCCAGATCGTGCAGAAAGACGCGCATCGTGTTCATCCCGATCTGTTCGGCCCACCCCAGCTCCATGTCGATCCGTTTGGGATCGAAAGTGTCGGCTTGCCACATCTCAAGTTGATTGATCGCCGTGGCCGGGACGTAATTGGCGCCGACAAGATACGGTTGCCGCGAATACCACTCGTTGGCTTGTTTTTCGGTCCAACGTTGGCGCTGCGCGTAAACGTTGGTCAAAAGCGATGAGAACAGCGCGATAAACGCCAGTCGTCGAGTTAACGGAAGCATGGTTCGATTCACTCCTATCGATTCCGAAGATGGGCGATCTTAAATCACAGATCAATGGTCGAAATCAAGCGGTTCTTCCCAGTAGGATTCGTCGAACTGCGAAGGGCGACAGGCGCTCTCCAGCCTGAGCAGGTGTTCGAAGCTCAATCTGCTCCACCCGTGCTGTTGTTGACATTCAAGGTAGAGCTCTTCGATCGTCGGTTCGCGCTCGAGTCGCCTTCTCAGGTGTGCGCGCGTGTTCCATAACCTCCTCAATTTCCGCGCTTTGGTCGTCGCCTTGGATTCGTCATCGTCGGAGAGATGACATACCCCGGCCAGTACGTAATCCAACGCGCGGTATTTCAGCGCCTTTTCGCTCGCCGGTAGTTTATCGTCGGGCCAAAGTTTGGTATCCAGCGCGAGATCCTGCACGAATTCGCGGAAGAGGCATGCCGTCTCTTGAGGATCGGCCCAATGGAGGCGTCTGATGACGAAACGTTGTAGATCCTCGATGATGCGGATCTCTTGGCCGGGCAAATCCCCTTTGCGCCCATTCAGATAGCTGACCCAAGCGTTCAACTGATCGCGCGTCCGCCAAGGTTTTCGGTCCAGCGCCGACGGCGCCTCTATCGGCAGTTCCGGCAGTTGAGCGAGCAGCTCCGAAAGGCTCTCCAATCTCGAACGCATCCTCTCTTTCTGCGTCGAGCTCATCTTCTCGTCGGGCAATCCTTCTATCTTCTCGATGGCTTGCTCATAGTGGATCTTCTGGCGACGGGCGAATTCGATCGCTCTTCTGATGAGGGGATCGTTCGGATCGACGATCTTTTGCGCCGCGAGTTTGCATAGCAGGAAGTTTCCTGACCAGTTGTCTTGGTCTAGGCGAAGGAGCTGTTCGGCGAGCGCGCGCGCTTCGCTGACACGCCCGGTCTTATAGGCTTTGAAGGCCTGTTCGGAGGTCTGGAACAGCTCCCAAATCGGATGAGCATCGTTTTCGGCTCTGGCGTCCGTGTAGAAATGAACATCGCGAACTTCGATCGGGATCGAGCCATCGTGGTGCGATCCGCGCCCTAACATCTTCCCGAGTTGCCAGCTCTTTTCGATCCTCTTTCGCAGTTTCGTGCAGTGTGTGGCGAAGGACTCTTTCGGAAACTTCGGCTGTGCCGTCGGCCAGATCACATAACCCCAGATCCAGTGCGTTTCATACCACCCGACCTGCAGGCATTCGATGATATGTCGGAAGAGATCGAATTCCGCCCCATGAATGATCTCCTCGAGGGGATGTGACGGGTCTTTCTTGAGCAGGACTTTACGCCGCAGCGTATCGAGGTAGAGAGCCGGATAGCTTTTCTTCAAGATGGCTGGTCCGGCGGTCGGCGCTTCGAGGGGCGCCGTTCGCTTGTTGTTGATGGCGGTTTCTCGCATCGCCTCCAAACGCCGCTGCAAAGTCGCCAGCGCGTCGCGCGCTTCTCGTAGTTCCCTGATCCGTTTACGCTCGCGGTAGCGGTGCCAGGCGAGGATCGAGGCCGTGGCCGAAAGGAGCAAGCTCACCGCGATGAACCACGGCCACAAGAACGATACGCGACCGGGCGAGAGCGCGCTGTTGATGTCGGCTGCGGCAGAATGGAGCGCCGCGAGAATCAACCGTTCGCGCGCTTCGAGCTCGGAAGGGCCAGCCGCTGAATTCGCGTCGGATGTCAGGAGCGAGAGACGCTTCCAAAAGGCGTAGAGGTTGTCGCGCGTCGCCAGGTTCTCTACCACGGGCGCCCATTCGGGAATCTGCGGATACGTCTTCCCGCGTTCCAAGGCGGTTTTAAAGAGTTCGAAATGCGGCGAGCGCGCCAGCGCCTGTTGGTTCGCCGGTAACGCTCCGAGAGCGCGCGAATATCGCCACTGGCTTTCAGGTGAGCTGAGGAAGTCAACCAAAAGGCGTGCGCGCGCTACCCCGGCAGCATCCCTCCCGCGCGTGGGATCGAGGACGACAAGCAGGGAGCCGCCCTTGAACGTCGTTGCGCTGTTTGCGCCGATCCTCGGCGGCAGGGTGGCGCCGATCCGTCTCGTCCAATCGGGCCCCAACCGCTTCTCCGCCCGTTCGGCGACCCATGGCCCAAGGATCACCATCGCATATTTTCGCGCGAGGAAGTCCTCCGCTAATTCATTGCTCGTCTTCTCGGGCAACGCCACACAGCCGCGCTCGGTCAGCTCGATGAGGAAACGGGCCGCGCGTTCGCCCTCCGGACCATCGAAGATCGCCTGCTTCCAAGGGATGATGCCGAACTTCTTGTCGGTGGAGATGAGCGACGACAGCCCTGCGTTATAGAGCCAGACTGAAAGATCATGGAGCATGTTCCAATCCGGCGCCGTCGGGATGGCGAAAGGGGCGATCAGATCGGTGGAGGGAATCGCCTGTAGCCTCTGGCAGGTCGAGATGAAACCGCTGCCATCAGTCACCTCCTTCGCATCAACCAGATCTCTCCAGTACCACAGCAAGCGCACATCCCAGGTGTGCCGTTGTTCATAAGGCATGACGCCGAGCGAGCGGAAATAGGCTGCCCATGTGTCGCCGATCTGGGCGACGATCGGGGGATTGTTCGCATCCGAAACGTAATCGGCAAAATAGCGAAAAGCATCGGCCCAGGTGATAAATTTAACTTTGACCGGTATCCCGCGTTCGGTTTGGAACTGGCCCAATTCGTCGAAGATCTGACGCTGCCCAAGGACTTGACGAGCGAACTCGCGATCCTTCAGCAGATCCTTCAAGGTCATGTGTAGGTGGGACTCGCGCATCGCGAAGAAACGCGCGACATCGCTTTCGCCCGGTTGTTCCGGGAGGGCCGGTTCGTCCGGCATGCGGATCAGCAGCAGATGCTCATCGGCGAGCGCTTGATTCAGAAGCGAGAGCAGGATACATATAGCCGCGAGAGCCTTCACCGCAGCCTCGGTTGCACTCCAGCAGTTCATGGATCTCATTCTCATTGCCCAGTTCAATGCGCGCTTCGATGCTTGCCTGACCGGTTCGCCGCCCCTTCAGACGAAAGCCCGAAAAAGCGCGCGAACGGCGGCGAGTGCGGATCCCCGTTTGTGAGCCGGAATTTTCGGACGAGCCGAGACCAAAGAGAATATCACATATTACAGAAATGATTGTCCCGAGGCGAGCGGCGGTGATCCTTTTGGTCCCATGACGAAGGGGCGTTTGAGGCTGAGGTGCGCTTTCGCCCATCGGACATGGAGGCGGTGAGCCGCATCTGTCATAGCTCGATCGTCAACCCATCGTAAGCGGCGAGCGTCTTCCCGGTCCACAGAACCTTCGCTTCCGTCTGCGCGTCGAATTCGTCCATCTCGGGATAAAGGTGGACGAGCACGGCCCAACGGACGTTGGCGCCTCGCGCGATCTCGATCGCTTCGCTGAATTCGAGATGGGTCGTCACGGGTTTGTTGCGGCGGAAAGAGCATTCGATGAGCAGTAACGATGCGTCGCGCGCCTCTTCGCTGAGCCGTTCGTCGTAGCCCGTATCTGCCGTGTAGACAAGGGAGCGGCCTTGCCGGTCCCACAGTTTCAGACCGAGGCTTTCGCTCGTATGCGGCGTTTTGAAAGGCTGAGCCGTCAGATCGGGAAGCAGTTCGAATCGCTCGCCGGGGAGCACCTCTTTGATTTCGAGCGGGAATGGTTGGTCCAGCAGACCATAGTCGTTGGCCGCGTCGAGGCGCTCGATCAATCGCTTGAGTCCCTGCGGACCATAGATGATCAGCGGATGGCGACGGATTTGCGTCTGCGGCGCATACTTCGTCCCGAAGAGGAAGGGAAGCAACCCGCCGACGTGGTCCAAATGAAAATGGCTGATCCAAATGGCAGCGAGCCTCTCCCAAGCGAGATGCTGCGCGGCCATCCGATGTGCGGCATCGGCTCCACAGTCGAGAAGCGCAGCGCCCGCCGCCGTCTCCACCCAATGTGCCGGCGCGGCGCGCGCCGGATGCGGGACGGATGTGCCCGAACCTAAAACGATCAGTTTCATCTCTCTCTTCCCAAAGGCGAATTCGATCCGCTTGCGGCGCTCCTTAAAACCGGTCGAACCCTCATGCGAGACTTTTCGCCCAAATTAACAGTGCGCCGCATTCCGCGTCAACTCCCCTCGTCCCTCGATGCGGCTCTGGTTCACTTATGTGGATCTGGGTTAAAATCAAGGCTCGATTTCTTGCGATGAATACATCGAACCTTTCGGGCGAGCGTCACGTTTCACAGAAAGCGAGGCGCTTTACGGAATCGGTCATCCGCGAGATGACGCGCGAAGCCGTGAGATATAGCGCCGTCAATCTCGCGCAAGGATTTCCGGATTTCCCGGCGCCTGAAGAGATCAAGCGCGCCGCCATCGAAGCCATCGCGGCGGATGTCAATCAGTACGCGATCACGTGGGGCGCGAAGCCGTTCCGCGAGGCGATCGCGGAGAAAGTGAAGTGGCACTTAGGGCTCGATCTCGATCCCGAAGCGGAGATCACGGTCACTTGCGGATCGACTGAGGGCATGATCGCCGCGATGCTGGCCACTGTCGATCCCGGTGAAGAGGTCATCGTCTTTGAACCTTTCTATGAGAATTACGCTCCGGATGCGATCCTTTCAGGCGCGCGCCCGCGCTATGTGAGGCTCTATCCGCCGAAGTGGGAATTCGATCCGGGTGAATTGCGGGCGGCTTTCAACCGACGGACGAAAGCGCTGATCCTCTGTAACCCGAATAACCCGACGGGCAAGGTCTTCACGCGCGAAGAGTTGGAGTTCATCGCCGATCTGTGCCGCGAGTACGACGTTTTATGTTTGACCGATGAGATATATGAACACATCGTTTACGAGCCTCATGCACACATTTCGATGGCCCAGCTCGAAGGGATGCGCGAGCGCACGGTGATCGTCAACTCCCTGTCGAAGACCTATTCGGTGACGGGGTGGCGCGTCGGCTATTGTATCGCGTCGCCTGCGATCACGAACGCGATCCGCAAAGTTCACGACTTCCTGACCGTCGGCGCTGCTGCCCCCCTGCAAGCGGCTGGCGCCATAGCGTTGCGGTTCGGACGCGATTATTACGCGCGGTTGCGCGACGACTATGCGAAGCGACGCGACCTGTTGCTTGTCGCGCTCGAAGAAGCTGGATTCAAGACGTTCCGTCCGGACGGGGCCTACTACATCATGGCGGATATAAGCGCTTTCGGCTTTGACAACGATCTAGAGTTCGCGCGCTTCCTCGTGCGAGAGGTGAAGGTGGCCTGCGTTCCCGGTTCATCCTTCTACAGCGTGCCGGAACGCGGCGCGCAACAGGTGCGTTTCTGTTTCTGCAAAAGGGAGGAGACGTTGCAGGCTGCGGCTGAAAGGTTACAAAGGTTGAGAGAGAGGCGTTGAGAGGATCTTTCACCAGATCGGTCATTTTCTTTCTCCTCTCTTGATTGCAAAGGTTGAGAGAGAGGCGTTGAGAGGATCTGCGCGCCATGCGGGTCAGCGTGTTGGCGCGATTACGCTTGAGACAGCGTTGCTCTTCGACTAACACGAAAGCCCTCGTTTCATCGATTCGCGAGCTCAATTGCTGAGCCTTTCGAGGAGATCTCGCGCGGCGCGCAGACCGGTTTGCACTGCGCCGTGGACTGTCGCTTCATGCCCCTCAGTGTTGGTCGCCTCGCCAGCGAAGAAGAGCGTATTGGCTACCGGACGCGCCAATTCCGTAAGAGCGCTCAGGCCGCCGACCCCGATGTAAGAGTAACTGCCGCGTGCGAACGGATCGGCATGCCAATCGTGTCGGTAGATCGCCTCGATTTGATCCTCGATGAGGCAGCGTTCGACGTTGAAAGCATGGGCGAGCGAATCGATCGCGAGATCGGTGATAGGACAATCTTCGGCGAGCAGGATTTCCGCACCTCGCCCGCCATGCCAACCGATCATCACCGGAGTTTGCGCCGGATACTGTGTCCACCAAGTCGGCAACTTCTCTTCGCGCGCGAAGAGGAAGCTCATCCTATCGATCCGGGCCGCCCATCTCCCATCATCGGTAGAGCGAAGGCTGGTCCACCAGCGGTGGCGAAAATGGAGGTTGACGCGGATCACCTGTCCGACTTCTATCTTCGACATGGCCGCGCGCTTTTCCGGTATCTCGGGGATGAAACGCACGGCGCCGGGCGATTCAGGCTGAGCTTTCAGCACGCCGAGCGGAAGCGTGATGATCGCCGCGCGCGCGCGGAAGACCTGCGGCGTGGCGTCGAGCGCGTTTTGAGCGGTCACGCGGACCTGCCCAGCTTGCCATTCGATCGTCTTGACGATGGTGTTCAGCCTAAGGTCAACCGAACCGTTAAACGCCGTGCGGAAATAGTTCGCGATCGCGTCGTAACCTGCCGGCAGACGAAATGAACGGTGTCCGTCGATCAGGTCGGAAGCCCTCTCACCATGCACGAGAGCTTGAACGCTAAGGCGATCTGCGCGCGCAGCATGATATCCTTCGATGTAGCGGATCGCCGCCGCGCGCGCGCCGGCGAATCTTTCGTCCGCAAAGTATGAGTCGAGCAGTTGTTGGAATGAGATGTCCGGAGCATCCGGCCCCGGCGCGCGGCTTAGTATCTGGTCCAGATCGAGCTCGACGCGCTCGATCTCACGACACGGGGCGAGATTCCCGTTGCGCGCACACCATCTCTCGCCGCCGGTCTCAGCGACCGCCAAACCCATATGGCCGATGATCTCAAACAGTTCGGGCGGTCTGCCGTGAATGAATTCCGCCCCCAATTCGATCGCCGTCGAAAGGGTCGGTGGGTGAAGCGTGTAGATTCGCCCGCCGATTCGGTCGCGCGCCTCGAGGAGGCATATCTTCAAATCCGTCGTGCTCAATCGCCATGCCGCAGCTAACCCAGCAACCCCTGCTCCGATGATCAGAACGTCAGTATGATCGCTCATCATGAAGATATTTCAAGGCAAGATCCATTTTACTGCCACGTCGGCGCATGGGGTAAGTATAAACGATGAAGCTCGAAAGGGCGGTTATCTCCGAGGGGTGTCGCGTTGATTGGCCGTTTCTCTTTGATCGGAGATCTGTGGTAGATAATTTTAAACTATGCTTTGACGCTAAAGGTGGGAGGAGATGGAGCGAATCGAACTCGATGCGTTGGCGATCTTTTCTCATCCCGACGATGCCGAACTGAGCGTCGCGGGAACTCTGTTGAAGTTGAAATCGCTCGGCTATCGGACGGGCATCATTGATGTGACGCGCGGCGAGATGGGAACGCGCGGAACGCCTGAGACGCGGGCCGAAGAGGCGCGCGAAGCGGCGCGCATCCTTGGGCTCGATGTGCGCGTCAACCTGGAGTTGCCGGATGGGCACTTGCACGTCACCGAAGAGGCACGCCGCACGATGGTGCGCGCTTTGCGCGCTTATCGCCCGAAAGTCATCTTCGCCCCGTATTGGGATGATCCGCATCCGGATCACGCCAATACGAGCCGCCTCGTGCGTGAGGCAGCGCGACTGGCGACCATGCGCCGTTACGATGAGCATCATGGGCAGGAGACGATACGAATGCCCGCCATCGCGCACCCGGTCCATTCAAGGCGCGTTATCCCCTCTTTCATCGTCGATGTCTCGGACTTCGTCGAGCAGAAGATGCAAGCGATCCGCGCGCACGCTTCACAGTTCTATCGCCCCGACGCGGACGAACCGCCGACGCGCATCAGTCAGAAAGGATTCCTGGATCAGATCGAGTGGCGGATGAGATACTACGGCTCTCTGATCGGAGTCGCCGCAGGTGAAGCCTTCTACGTGCACGAAGCGCTGAACGTCGAAGACCCGGTCGCGCTCCTCACCCGCCCGATGAACATCTACTCATGAAGCGAAACGGAGATTAGCTCTCAGATCGCGATCACCTCCAGATCCGGATCGACTTCGCGTTGCAGGATACTTTCGATGGCCATAAGCGTGCCGGAGATCGAGGCCGGGCAGCTACCGCAAGCGCCCTGATAGTGAACGGTCAAAGTGTTGCCATCGAGCGCGACGACTTCGAGCCAACCTCCATCGCCGACGAGCGCAGGGCGTATCCGCTCGTCCAGTATCTGATTGATCTGCTGTAGACGCGGATCGTCGCCGTTGCCCGGCTGCTTCTCCACCATGCTGGGTGGCGGGCCTTCGTTGATCGAAGCTGCCGCCCTGATGGGTTCCGCGAGCTTCGGCAGAAGCTCGTCCCAATCGATCTCGTCATCCTTCTCTACGGTGATCATGCGGTCCATGTAAAAGACCGAGACGACATGGCCGAGATCGAAGAGGGCTTTGGCCAGAGGATCTTGAGCCGCCTCTTCGGCGCTTTGAAAGGAACGCGGCGCGCTCGACACCGGCTCTTTAAGCACGAACTTCACGGCGTTAGGATTGGGCGTCTCCTGAATATCGGAAATCTTCGGCATCTTCCATCCCCTTCGCGTCAAAAACGCATATTCGCTTCGCGCGATAATTATAACTCTTTTCGGCCTTTCGGTGCAGGAGACGAACGCCATTCTGAGGTTGAGCGCGGCTTTGTCAATTTTTTTTTAGGCGTGCCTCTTGACAAGCGCGCGCATGAGGAGTACTTTGCCATCAGTCTCGCTGCCTCCTTCTGCGAAGGATCGGCGAGACAAGAGGCAGGCGATAGCGAGGGTCGTCTGCCTCTTAAGCTTTTTGGAGATAGGCGCGCCCTTCCATCTTCGGCCTCTTGTTGTATCATCACACCCATGAAAGTTGGGATCACGGTCTATCCGACCTACGGCGGCAGCGGCATCGTCGGCTCCGAACTCGGCAAAGAACTCGCACGGCGCGGCCACACGGTCCATTTCATCTCGTCCTCTTTGCCGACTCGTCTTACCGAGCTCAACGAGCGCATACGGTTTCATGAGGTCGAGATGATGTCCTATCCGCTCTTCGAGCATCAGCCCTATACGCTCGCGCTGGCGACGAAGATGGTCGAGGTGGCGGAGGCCGAAGATCTCGATCTGCTTCACGTTCACTACGCCATCCCGCACTCTGTGAGCGCCATTCTCGCGCGCGAGGTCGTGCGCCCGCGGCGGCGCTTGCCCGTGATCACGACGCTTCACGGGACGGATATCACGCTCGTCGGCGCGGATCGTTCGTATCTTCCGATCACGCGCTATTGTTTGGAGCAGTCGGACGGTGTGACGGCTATCTCCGAGTACTTGAAACGCGCGACCGTCGAAACCTTTCAGTTCGACCGCCTCACGGTGATACCCAATTTCGTCAACGGCGAGGAGTATCGCCGCCGCCCTGTGCCAGGACTGCGATCGCACCTTGCGCCTGAAGGCGAACCGTTGATGGTTCACGTCTCCAATTTCCGGCCCGTCAAGCGTCCGACAGATTGCATCGAGATACTCGCGCGCGTGCTTCGCCGGGGAGTGAAAGCGCGCTTGGTGATGGTCGGCGATGGTCCGGAGCGCGCGCAGGCGGAACATCGCGCGCGCTGTTTGCATGTGGACCGATCGTGCGTCTTCGTCGGCAAACAACCGCGCATCGTGGACTATCTGTCGGTCGCCGATCTTCTCCTTTTACCATCCGAGCAGGAATCTTTTGGCCTTGCGGCGCTCGAAGCGATGGCGTGCGAAGTCCCGGTGATCGCTTCGCGCACGGGCGGCGTGCCGGAGGTGGTCGTCGATGGCGAAAGCGGTTTGTTGAGCGAAGTCGGCGACGTCGAGAAGATGAGCGCCGACGCCGTGTCGCTTTTGTGCGACGAGGAGCGAAGGCGCGAGATGGGGCGGCGCGCGCGCGCGTCGGCGCTCGAGCGCTACAGCGCCGATCTCGTCATTCCACGGTACGTCCAGTTCTACGAAGAGGTGCTCGCTGCCGAGCGGTGATTTTAGAGTTGCCGGGTTTAGCGGGCCTGCCGTTCCGCTCCGTCTTATCTCAAGTCCGTTTCTTCAGTCGGGGCCTATGTTGAAGAATCGTGAGCGAGCGATTGGCGAAGAGGTGAAGGCGATTGCATCTGACCGCAGCGCGTTAGTATCGCGATGGGTCGCTCGGGCGCTCGAAGAGAAGCCCTTGCCGCAGATTATACGCAATTTGGAATTGGCCTTCGGCGAGCCTCGGAACGAACGGCGGCGCGATCCGCTCGATACGCTGATCAACGTCATACTCTCGCAAGCGACGAGCGATGTGAACAGCGATCGCGCCTTCGCCTCTTTGAAGCGGCGCTTCCCGACGTGGGAGGATGCTTTGCGCGCGCGCACGTCGAGCATCGCGGCGGCGATCCGTAGCGGCGGCTTGGCGAAGCAAAAGGCTGCGGTGATCAAAGATCTGTTGCGGCAAATCCGCGAAAAGCACGGCGCGCTCGATCTATCGTTCCTCTGCGCGATGCCGACGCGCGAAGCTGCGGCTTATTTAGCGCAGTTTCGCGGCATCGGGCCGAAAACCATCGCTTGCACGCTCCTGTTCGCCTGTGGAAAAGAGGTCTTCCCCATCGACACGCATATCTTTCGCGTGCTCCGTCGGGTCGGATTGTTGCCGGATAAATGCTCGGCTGAGTTGGCCCACGCAATCATGGACCAGATGGTTCCACGCGGGAAATTCTACTCCTTTCACATCAACCTGATCAGGCTCGGGCGCACCATCTGTCGCCCGCGCGAGCCGCAGTGCGGAAGATGTCCCATCGTCGAGTATTGCGATTACGGGCGGGAACGGATCTAAATTCGATCTAGGAAGGAGCGGTCTAGAGCGAGGCGTTCATGAGGACCGGGCGCGGGCTTCGTCGCAAATCGATCTTGCGCGAGGTGGAGGATAGAGGTGGAAGCGTATGCCGTATCTCATCGACGGGAATAATTTAATGGCCAGGCGCATCGGTTTTAAACTCGGATTGGAGGAGGCGCGGCGCAGGCTTTTGGAAGAACTGGCCCAATTCGCTTTGATCAAGCGGGTACGCCTTTCGGTCGTCTTCGACGGCGCGCCAAATCCTTTCTTCCCCGACGGGGCGAAATACCGCGGCATTACGGTCTTTTATGCGCGGCGCGGATCGAACGCCGATGAGCGAATTAAACGACTGGTCAATCGGTCGCGCGAGCGACGGACGCTGATCGTCGTCACGTCGGATCGCGCGCTGGCTCAATATGTGAGGCGTTGCGGCGCACAGACCATCAGCGCGCAAGAGTTCATCGGCAAGATGGATGAGGCCAGATCGATCGCCGAAGAGGAGCATCGCGAGTTGCAGGATGACATCCGCGCTTGGTTGCGCTATTTCGGCGTTGAACCGGAAGATGATGCACCGTGATCGCGCAAAACGCGAGATAGGAACGGGCTGATTCCGCGGCGCGTGCGGCCAAGAAAAGAGCATGCCGCTTTGCGGCATGCTCTTTGGAGTTCTCCGCGATCTCGAATTGCGTTCCCTCGCAGCCAGCTCGATGGCCGGCGATGTGGACGGCCCCTAGCGCCGACTGTTCATCTTATTCATCTTCGGCATGAGGACTGTGTCGATGGCATGGATGACGCCATTGGAGGCCATGATATCGGCTCGAATCACTTTGGCGTTGTCAACCATGACCATCTTCGTGTTGCCCCGCATGCTCACTTTGACGCTCAGTTGCGCTCCGGCAGCGGTTGGCGCAGGCATGGTTCGCGCGGCGCTCGCCGGAACGTTCATGTTGATGACGTGATAGAGGAGGACCGTGCGGAGTTTTTCGGGATCGTTCATCAGCGCATCGAGCTTCTGCTTAGGGATCTTCGCGAAAGCGTCGTTAGTCGGCGCGAAGACCGTAAATGGACCGGGCCCTTTAAGCGTGTCAACTAGGTTAGCTTTCTGGACCAGCATCACCAGCGTCGAGAATTGCGGATCGCTCATGAGCGTGTCAACGATATCCTTCTGCCCTTGCATAGACATGTTATTCTGGGCCGACATGTCCGATTGCATCGTTTGCGCCAGCGTGGAGACGGCAAGAGCCGCGCACATCAACGTGGCGGCGAAACAGAATCGGTAGATCGCCCGTTTAAAGTTCATCTTGGTTTCCTCCTTCGTCCTTGATCTGTTCTGTCTTCAGCTGCGCCAGATGACTGGCGCTCATTTCCGCCTGCCGCGTCAGCAGAACGAGGAACCAAAATGAAGCTAACAGCGAAGCTTCCGGCCAGCGGTTACCACTCTGGCCGTCACGTATGCGGTTACACTAAGTTACGTATCTGGCGGGGCTTTCGGATTTGGGTGGGATCAGGAGTTCGAGCCGAGCAAGTACTTTTCACCCGTCGGGACGCGCGTCCCTTGGGCAGGTTCAAGCGTGAGCGCGAAGGCTTTGGCATTACGCGCGATCGGAGGGATGAAGAAGCTGGTCTCGATATCGCCCTTTTCAGCTTTAAAAACATCGCCCGGCATGGCTTCGCCGCTAGACATGATGAACCAGAGCTGGTAAGCCTTGCCGGCGGGCGTAGGCGGCAGGTTGGTGGCGAAAAGGATGGCGCGTCCCGTGCGCGCGTCGTAGGCGAGTTTGGCGCGGGCGTGGGGAGCGACTTGCGTACCTTCTAGTTCGATGACCCGCGTTTGGGGGGCGGCAAGCAGCGCGCGCAGTTCGCGCTCACGGTCCAGTTCTGTGCGCAATTGTCGTTCGGTTCGTTCCGCTTGCGCTAGTTCCGCGCTCAATCGCTGCCTCTCTCGCCAAAGGATGAGGAGAAGAGCGAGGCAAATAATGACGACGAGCGAAGCGGCAAGGAGCCCCCATTTCAACCAGAAGCTGCGTGGCGGCGAAGCCGTGATAGCTTCTTCTGATGCGCTCGATTCAGCGGGCGAAAGGCGACTTCGCCGCACGCGCTCCAGAATGCGCGCGCGCGTCTCTTTTGCTGGAGCAATAGGCGGGGCGAGATGCGCGAGCATCGCTGCTGTGTCGCGTAGCTCGCGAAGCTCAGCGCGACACACATCACACTCCTCGAGATGACGGCGTAGCGCTTCAGACTGCGCCTGATCGAGAACGCCTAGCGCTTCAAGTTCAAGCATCTCACTGAAGTCTTCGTGTTTCATCCTCTTCATGCGCGACATGTCATCGTCACGCTGCCACTCGATCCTTTATCTTCTCCCTTCTGTGATCTTCTCACGGAGAATTTCACGCAATCTGCGCAGTCCAGCGCGCATACGAGTTTTGATCGTACCGAGCGGGGCGCCCGTGCGCGTGGCGATCTCCGATTGCGAAAGCCCTTCGAAGTAAGCGAGCAAGAGAACATCTCTTTGCTCTTCCGGAATCTCAGCTAGAGCGCGGCGCACGATCTCCCGTTCCTCGGTCCGGCTTAACTGTTGGGTTATTTCATCCGTCTCGCTCCAAGAGCTTCTGCTCGCTTGCATCTCTTTCCGATCACGCGAATTGCGCGCGCGCACGCGATCGATCGCGCGGCTGCGGGCGATGGTCACCAGCCAGGTGAACGGCCGCCCGCGCGCACCGTCGAATCTTTCGGCTTCTTGCCAGACTTGAAGGAAGACCTCCTGCAAGACGTCTTCGGCTTCCGATCTGTCATTCAATATACGGAGCAGAAGGCCAAATAGAATCGAAGCGTAGCGATCATAAAAAGCGGCGAGTGCCCGTTCGTCGCCTTGGGCGATGGCGCGAACGAGTTCGGCGTCCGATTGGTCCTGTGATCGAGGCTTCACGACCCTCAGTTTTGAATGCGCTTCTTCTGAATCCGCGCGTCTCCAGCGCGACCCGTCAGATCGAGCGCCGAAGTATAACACATTTTGGGATCGGACTCGTCTCAAAGGGAGAGGCGATTCGTCTGGCGAACCGCGGAAAGGCGGAACTCCTCCGCCTTTCCGCGTAGCGGTGATTCCCGCTCACGCAATCCGATCATCATGCGGCGCTCGTAGATAAGAGCGGACGGAGAAAAACTTGGTTCTAGGATCATCGGTTGCGCTGGTCGAAGCAACTCTGATCGCCTTCGTGCGATGAGTAAGGATCTTTTGCCAGCCAAAGCACGCGAAAAGTGCAGCGTTGCGCAAGCCTGATCGCCTTCGTGCGACGAGTAAGGATCTTTTGCTGAAAAGGAGGATCACCCGATGTCTGATTTGCTCGAGAAGATCAAGGAGAACCGTGCCGCTCGACGCCGTTTCATCAAACATGCCGGAATCGCCGGTCTCGGGTTGATCGGGGCCAGTCAAATCGAACTGACTCAAGTGATGGCGCAGAGCGGCGAGTTGAACGATGTCAATATACTGAACTTCGCGCTCAATTTGGAATATCTGGAGGCGGAGTTCTACGTCCGTTCGGCCTTCGGACGCGGGTTGAGCGACGGCGACGTGACGGGCACGGGCACGCTCGGTCCGGTGATCGGCGGGCGTCAGGTGCCGTTCACAACGCCGAGCATACGCGAATATGCCGAGGAGATCGCTGCCGACGAGGAGGCGCACGTCCGTTTCTTGCGCGCTGGCCTAGGGAGCGCCGCTGTCGCCCGTCCGACGATCGATCTGCAGGATAGTTTCACCAAGGCGGCACGCGCTGCTGGTTTGATCGGGCCGATGGATACGTTTTGATCCTTACGCTGATGAGAACAATTTCTTGTTAGCGGCTTACATTTTCGAGGACGTAGGCGTGACCGCCTACAAGGGAGCAGCGCGCTTTTTGACGAACAAAGACTTCCTCGAGGCTGCTGCCGGAATTCTCGCCGTCGAAGCTTATCACGCGAGCAACATTCGCACCGTGCTTTATGCGCGCGGTTTCTTCGATGCGGCGCAGCGCATCTCGGATCTGCGCGATGCTGCCGATGGACCGGCGGATCTCGACCAAGGGATCTTGCTCAACGGTAAAGCTAATATCGTCCCCTCAGATGGAAACGGCATCGCTTTCAGCCGGACGCCCACACAAGTTTTAAGCATCGTCTACCTCGGCGGGCGTTCCGCTGGCTTCGGCTTCTTCCCGAATCGAATGAATGGTGCCATTCGGTGAACGAAAACTTTTCGCTGCGGAGGAAAGAACCATGCGTTTCAAGTTGACGATAGCTTCCCTTTTGATTCTGGGATCTTTGAGCATGGCGCAAGCCGCAACCTTCACCTTTACGGGAAACACGTTCACCAACCCAGACGGTCGGTTCAATCGCCCCGAAGAGAACGGGATGATGCTCTCCTCGTTAGGATCGAACGTCCCCTACAAAGTCTTCGGTTTCTCCGTCACTAGTCCTGGCTCGTACACGTTCGTTCTTCAATCTCTGGAGCCGGTCGTTTACGATCCATTCTTGGTTCTATATGCTAGCTCTTTCAACCCCTCAAGCCCTCTAAGCAACTTCGTCGTGGCGAATGATGACCTCGCTGGCGACACCACACGTTCAGGCTTTACCCAAACTCTGTCGACAGGGGTTAACTACTTCCTCGTCGTCACGGGCAAGATCGGCGATGGGATGTCGCTCTTTGAAGATTCCGGCGCTTTTCAAACGACAATCACTGGACCAGGAACGATCGTGCCCGTCCCCGAGCCGGCCACGATGATCTTGCTCGGCACAGGATTAGTAGGCGTTGGGGCGGCGTTGCGTCGGCGTCACAATGGTTAAATGAGTGCAAGGCGAGATGATTGCTTTCACCGCTCCACCGATTTGATGTGTGACTTTATTGTAGACGGGTAGGGGGATTAGCGACTCTTGGCCGGCGTGGCTTGGAGCCAGTTCGTCGAAAGACGGGCTGGCTATTTTTGCGCCCCAATCGTTGGCGAAGTTTCGTTGCTAGATTGAACCTTGGATCTAATGGCTCTTCGGAGAACCGATCCCTCGCTGCAATAGTGTTCAAAGCGCCTTCCTCTTTTGGGTTCGACGTAGAGCACGACGAACGCGATCGCGAACGAACAGGCAATAGTGTTCAAAGCGTCTTCCTCTTGTAGGTTCGAGCTAGGCTAGCGTCGAAGCTCGAAACAGGGTTAGAGACTCGTCTTCTGCCAGCCTTTTCAGAGATAATGTTCAGCGTGAAAGTTGTTTAACAACGCGCGCGTCTTCGGCCTGCTTTTCAGAGATAATGTTCAGCGTGAAAGGTCGGTCATCGAAAGAGCGAAAGGGTTGCCCCGTTTTGGCCATTGCGGTGAGGTTGTAAGCGGATGCGTGTGGGAGATGAGCTAGAAGCGAAAATAGAAAAGATCGTTCCGGGAGGCTGGGGGCTTGCGCATGTGCCGGATGGGACGCTGCTGGTGACACTCGCTGCGCCCGACGACGTGGCGCTCGTCAAAGTGGAGCGCGCGACATCGCGCGTTTCTTTCGCTTCGGTCGCTCAGATTATCGACCCTTCGCCTGTGCGCGTTGCGGCTCGTTGCCCTTTCTTCGGAACGTGCGGCGGTTGCGATTTTCAGCAGTTACGTTACGATGCTCAACTTGCGGCGAAGGTAGAGATCGTACGCGACTGTTTGCGCCGCATCGCACACATCGAAGCGGACGAGTTGCAGATCGTCGCTTCGCCGGTTGAATGGCGTTACCGCACACGAGCGGAATGGCAAGTGGATCGTGAAGATAGGCAGGTGGGATACTTTAAATGCGGCTCGCACAGCGTTGTCGAGATCGGCGAATGTCCAGTCCTCGTTCCACCGCTCGAAGAAGCGCTTCTGGCTCTGCGTGCGGCGATCAAAGAGTCGGCGAAAGCGCCCGCGATCAGGTCCGTCTCCGTCGCTGCTGGCGATGATGGCAGCATCTCTTTTGCGCCACGCGCGGTCGGACAGTTGCTTCCGCGTTATGGTCAGCAGCCGCGCGAGATCAGTCGGACGATCGCCGGAAACCAGTACCGCTTTGACGCTGAATGCTTTTTCCAAGTCAACGCTCACATCCTCGATCTATTGATCGAAGAGGCCGTCGGAGAAGCGCGCGGGCGGACGGCGCTCGATCTCTACTGCGGCGTAGGGCTATTCACGCTGCCGCTTGCGAAGCGTTTCGAGCGCGTCATAGCTGTCGAAGAGAATCGAGCGGCATGCCGTTACCTGAGTCGAAATGCGGAAGAAGCTGGCGCGAAGAACGTCGAAGTCAGAAGATCATCGGTTTTGGCTTGGTTACGTTCTGGGCCGATGATCGGCCCGGTTGATTTCGCGCTGCTCGATCCGCCGCGGGTTGGATTGGAAAGCGAAACGATCAAGCGGATGTTGAGCTTGGCCGCGTCGCATCTCGTCTATGTCGGTTGCGATCCGGCGACCATGGCGCGAGATGTCCGAAAGTTCATTCTCGGCGGCTACCGTCTTCATCGCGTGCGCCTTTTCGATATGTTCCCGCAAACGCATCATGTCGAGACGGTGGTCCATCTGGTGCGCTAAAATTCTCCAGACAAAGATCCAATGGGGAGTGCGGGGAAATGAACGGCAATCTCTTCAATCGCGTCGTTTTGATCGTTCTCGATAGCGTCGGCATCGGCGCAATGCCGGATGCTGACCGATGGGGTGACGAAGGCGCCGATACTTTGGGGCACATCGCTGAACTGCGCGGGTTGCATGTGCCAAACTTACAGCGGTTGGGATTAGGCAATATTCGACCGTTACGCAGCCTCGGGCCAGTCAACTCGCCGGAGGCTTGCTACGGTCGTTGCGCGTTGCTGTCCAACGGCAAAGATACGACCACAGGACATTGGGAGATCGCGGGCATCATCTTGGAACGCGCTTTCCCGACCTATCCGCAAGGTTTCCCGCCGGAGATCATCGCGCGATTCATTGAAGAGACGGGCGTGCCGGGGGTGCTCGGCAACGTGCCCGCTTCGGGGACGGAGATCATTCGCGAACTCGGCGAAGAACATATGCGAACCGGCAAACCGATCGTCTATACGTCTGCCGATTCCGTCTTCCAGATCGCCGCGCATGAAGAGGTCATCCCTGTGGATCGTCTCTACACGATGTGCGAAAAGGCGCGCGCCATCTTACGCGGCGAGCACGAGGTCGGGCGCGTCATTGCGCGTCCGTTCATCGGCGCGCCCGGAAACTTTCGTCGCACGGAACGGCGGCGAGATTTCGCCGTGCCGCCACCGCGCGAAAACTTGCTCGTCGCGTTGGCCGAGGCCGGGTTGGATGTGGTGTCGGTCGGCAAGATCGCTTCGATCTACGATTACGCGGGCATCACTCAGGCGCTCCCATCGAAAGACAATGCGCAAGGCATCGATCAGACCATCGCCGCACTTTGCGAACCGACGCGCGGACTGATCTTCACGAATCTGGTCGATTTCGACATGCTCTACGGGCACCGCCGCGATGTCGAGGGTTACGCCCGCGCGCTCGAGTATTTCGATGCGCGCTTGCCGGAGATCGAAGCGGCGCTCAAGGACGATGATCTGCTGATCCTCGCCGCCGATCACGGCAACGATCCGGCTTTCCGCGGCACGGATCACACGCGCGAATACACGCCTCTGCTCGTCACGGGGCGGCGCGCGCGCCGCGGCGTCGATCTCGGCACGCGCCGGTCGCTCGCCGACATCGGCCAGACGATCGCCGACAATTTCGGTCTGAAGTTGAAGGCCGGAGAGAGCTTTCTCGCCGACATCGCCGAGTGAAACCGTTCGCCTCATGCTTGAAGCGAGGTTCGCGCGTTCGTCAACTGCGTGGCGAAAAGCGCAACGTCAGGAGCGATCCCTCTGGTCGAGACTCCGGAAAGCACGTTTGGGCGGTTAACGACGCTGGCACCGCGGACAAAAGTACGTGGAGCGTCCGGCGTGGACCACCCTTTCGATGCGCGCGCGGCAGACGAAGCACGGTTCGCCCTCGCGATCGTAAACGCGCCAGCGTCCTTCATATGCGCCGCCGTAGTAGCTCCCATCTATGTTCATCGGATCGACGTTGAGCGTCGAGCCGTGCGCGATCGATTCGGCGAGCACATCGAGAATGGCGCGATGAAGGCGTGGGATGCGACGAGGCGCGAGTTCCGCCGCGCGGACGAACGGATTCGTGCGCGCCAGAAACATCGCTTCCGCCGCATAGATGTTACCAAGTCCAACCACTTTCGATTGATCTATGAGCGTCTCTTTGAGCGTGCGCCGTGATCGCGCGAGCGCGCTTCTGAGGTAGTCCACTGTAAACTCCGCGGAGAAGGGTTCGGGCGCCAGCGTTCGCAGTTCGCGCGCGGCATCGAGTTCTTCGGTGGATAGGAGTTTCATCATCCCGAAGTGGCGCTGGTCGGAGAAGATGAGACGTTGTCCATTGTCCATCTCGAAGATGGCGTGCGTGAATTTAGGCAGCGGTCTGTCCGGCGGGAGGATGAGGAAGCGACCGGACATGCGCAGGTGGATCAGCAGCGCGCGACCGTTGTCGAGTTCGATGATGATGTACTTGCCGCGACGCCGAACATCACGGACGCTCGCGCCGCCGCATCCTTGGGCGAAACGCTCCGGCGTCGAATCGGGAAGAAGGCGCGGGCGAAGGACGGTTGCGCTGGTCCAGCTTCGACCGACGATGAACGCTTTCAATGCTCGCGCGACGAGTTCGACTTCTGGCAGTTCGGGCATAGACGATCTTGGCGAAGCGCGCTTCGAGGCTTTTCGCGATCCAGACACAGGTCGCGATTACGTTTTGAGACATAGGCGATCTTGGCGAAGCGCGCTTCGATACTCCGAGCGACGATCATCCGCCGCCTCGATAGCACTCAACTTTGGGCGACGATCTCGGTGGCGCCTCGGGACTTCAAGCGACGTGCTGATCGACGGAGGATGCCGAGGCGCATTCTAATCCGATTTGGCTCGCCGCGCTTTGCACCGAAGCTTCAGCGTCGAGCGAAATCCCACACTTGCGTCCGTCTTTACGCTTTGACGGCACGCGGCGCTTGCGCAATCGCGCACCCTTCATCGAGCAGCGCGTTCATCTTCTCGACCGAGGTCGCTTCCGCGTAGATGCGCAAGACGGGTTCAGTCCCCGACTGCCGGAAGAGGAGCCACGATTCATCGTTGAAGATGAGCTTGGTTCCATCCATCGTGGAGATCGACTCGACCCGGTAGCTGGCGACTTCCGCGGGCGTCTTCTCGGCCAATTCAGCCACCAGCGCTTTGCCGCGCGAAACTTCCATGTGTAGATCGCGCCGACCGAAGTAGAATTCGCCGAACTCGCGGTGCAGATCGCGCACCATCTCCGACGGCGGTTTGCCGGCGGTCGCGATCGCTTCGAGGAAGAGCAGGGAATTCAGGATGCCGTCGCGCTCGGGGATGTGCCCTTTGACGCCGATGCCGCCCGACTCTTCCGCGCCGAGCAGGATGTCCTCGCGCAGCATCAGATCGGCGATGTATTTGAAGCCGATGGGCGTGTCGTAGAGTTTCAATCCGTGGGCATCGGCGATCCGTTTCAGGAGCACGGATTGCGAGAAAGTGCGCACCACGCCGCCGGTCATCCGTCGGTGGCGAGCCAAGTGCAAGAGGACGAGTGGCACGACCTCGTGCATGGTCATCGTCTGGCCCAGTTCGTTGACGGCGCCGACGCGGTCAGCGTCGCCATCGGTCGCCAAGCCGACGAGCGCGCCGGTCTCCTTGACGCGCTCTTTGAGCGGGCCGAGGTTCTGGTCGATCGGCTCGGGATTGACGCCGCCGAAGAGCGGATCGCGATCTGGACGGATCGTCTCCACTTCGAGCGCGCCGCCTCGGAGGAAACTTTCGACCCAACGCGCGCCTGTTCCATGCATCGGATCGACGATGATGCGCGCGCGCAAAGCCCGCAGCCGGTCCAGATCGACATAGCTTTCGATCTGCACGCGATAGTTTGCCACTGCCTGCTCTAGCTCTTCGCGGCCTTGCGGAACATACTCTTCGCGGCGCGGCTCGTGTCGATCGACGAGCGCTTCCACCGCCGAGGTCGTCTCGGGCGTTGCGCTACCGCCCCATGGCGCTTTGATCTTGAAGCCGTTGAACTCGGGCGGATTGTGCGAGGCGGTGATGACCACGCCGCCATCCGCTTTGCGATCGCGCACCGCCCAAGAGATGACCGGCGTCGGCATATCGCGTTCGAAGAGGAAGACGCGAATCCGATTTGCCGTAAGGACTTCGGCGGTCAGATGAGCGAAATGTTCCGAAAGGAAGCGCCGGTCGTAACCGACGACGGCGAGCGGCAGCTTCTCGGTCTGTCTTGCTTCGGCGCGCGCCGTCATCTCGCGCTGTGCGCTCTCCTCGAGCAGGTAGTCGGCGTAAGCCTGTGCGACGCGCGCGACGTTGGCGAAGGTGAACTCGCGCGCGATCACGGCACGCCAGCCATCGGTGCCGAATCTGATTGGCGCTCGTTCCGTCTTCTCGCTCATAGATCCCCTCCCGTTTGCGTGTAGTCTGTGAGCGAAGTCTTATCGCCGAGCACGGCGCCGTGCCCGATCTGCGCGAAGCGACCGATATGACATCCGCGCCCGATGATCGCGCCGGAGACGTGCGCGCCCGCGCTGATGCGCGTATGCGGCCAGATGACGGAGTTTTCGATGCGCGCTTTCTCTTCGACGTGACAGCCTTGACCGAGCACGGAATTGATGATCTCTGCGCCAGCCTTGATCACGCAGTCGTCGGCGATGATCGAACGCGCATCTATCTCCGCTCCGCTCGCTTCGAATTTACCCCGCCTCTCCGTGATCTTGATTCGACCGACGCGATCGTTCAGCAGGTCATCGTTCGCTTGCCAATAGCGCGCCGGAGTGCCGATGTCGAGCCAGTAAGTGTCCTGCGGGATGTGCGCGTAAAACGGTTCTTCGCGCCGCAGAAGGTCCGGGAACAGTCCGTACTCGAACGAATAGTTCTCGCCCGCTGGGATCAGGTCAAGCACGCGCGGCTCCAGCACGTAGGTGCCGGCGTTGATCGTGTTGACGCTCACCTCTTCGATGTTCGGTTTTTCGATGAAGCGGAGCACGCGGCCATCCGCATCGGTTTCGACCAGACCGTAAGAGCTCGGATTCTCGACCGGCGTCAGGACGATGGTCGCAACAGCTTTGCGTTCGTTGTGCTGGCGGATGACGGCCGCCAGGTCGAGATCGGTCAAGATGTCGCCGTTCAAGACGACCGTCTGTTCGCGGATCATCTCTTCGGCGAATTTGAAAGCTCCGGCGGTGCCCATCGGTTGAGGCTCGACCGTGTAGCGGAGTTTGACGCCGAAAGCGGAACCGTCGCCCAAGAGTTGTTCGATCTTTTGCGGTTGATAGGAGAGCGATAAAGTGATATCGGTGATGCCAGCTCGACGCAGCATCTCGATCTGATAGAGCAGAAATGGCCGATTGCAGATCGGAACGATCGGCTTCGGCGTATGAACTGTCAAAGGGCGCAAACGAGTCCCTTTCCCACCTGCAAGAATAAGCGCTTGCATAGTCGTCTGCCAGGCTTAAACGTAAGATTTTCGTTTCGAACAACGAACTTCGAGTCTAACATTGGCTGGGCGCGACTTTCAAACATCGCCAATGGCGGTGAAACCGGACCGGTGACTCAATATTGAACGAGGCTGCCTTCGCGTTTAGCGCGACGGATCGCGCGCCCGAAGACCCAAAGCGAGAACGGGAGAAGGACGGCGAGGAAAACGGCAAGCGTCAGGAGCGGTTCTTTAACTTCGTTCAAGCCTTTCCCTTCGATCAATACTTGCCGGATCCCAGCTAGCCCATAAGTCGGCGGCAGGACCCGCGAAATGGCGCGAAACTCGCCGAGGAATTCGGTCGGAAAGAAGACTCCGGAGAAGAGCGCCGAGCCCGTGCCGAGGAGTACGCCGAAAGGATCGCCTCGTTTGAAGACCATCGCGAAACTCGCCGATAGTATGCCGAGCGAAGCGAGCACCAGCGTCGTCAAGATCAGGAAGAGGGCCGCGAGCGGGAAGCTGCCGCGAAAATGCACGTCAAAGAGGATCCAGCCGAAGAACAGATAGAGGAAAGAAAAGAAGGTCGCTTGCACGAAGTCCCAAGCGGAACTGGCGATGACCAAGGTCGGGATATCGATCGGCGTCATGAGCACGCTTTCGAGCGTCCCTTGCGCTTGTTCGACGCGAACGGCGTTCGCCAGACTGGAGAACCCGGTCATGAAGTAGTTGAGCACGGCCAATCCCGTGATCCAGGCGGCCAACGGATCATGCCATGCTGCCAGCGCCACATCGCTTCGCCCGCCGAAGATCTTGGCGATGAAGAAGAGCGTCGTCACCACTAGCAGCACCGAGAGGATACGCAAGGAGAATTCCATTCGATAGCTGATCGCCAACCGGAAATCCCTCGCGACGAAAGCGCGCACGCGGCGCGACAGGATAAGCAGGTTAGTCATAGCTTTCGAGAACATCGAGCAGGGTCGCCTTTTCCGTTTGACAGTCTATGATCGTCGCTCCGCGAGCGTATAAGTTACGGAGCGCGCGGTCAAGCGCCTCATCTTCAGGCGCGCGCAGGAAACGAAGTTCGACGATGCCATCGCGCTCCGCGCTCTCGAGCGTGGGGATGAAACCGGCGAGCGCTTCGATGGCCTCGTGGCGTGTGAGGTTGCGGATCGTCAAGCTGACGCGCTCGGTTTGGCGATGACGCGCGCGTAATGCTTGCGGCGCGTCGAGCGCGACGATGCGCCCGCGACTGATGATCGCAATGCGCGCGCAGAGTTCTTCGATCTCGTGCAGGTTATGCGAGGTGAGGAGAACGGTCGCGCCGTTCTCGCGCGCAGCGGCGGCGATCATGGCGCGCATCGAAGCTGCCGCTACGGGATCGAGCGAGCGCGTCGGCTCGTCGAGCAGCAGGACGGGCGGCGAATTGAGCATCGCGCGCGCGACGGCAAGCCGTTGCCTGTTACCGCTCGAAAGTTCGGCGAAGCGACGGCGCGTCTGATCGGATAGCTCGAACTGGTCCAGCAACTCTGCGACGCGGCGGCGCGCCGCACGCTCCGGCAGCCCATAAAGTCGTGCGAAGAAGAGCAAGTTTTGCTCTACGGTCAAGCGCCAATAAAAGCTTCGCTCCTCAGCGGTCGCCAACCCGATGAGCGCGCGCACGCGCTCTTCATCGCGTACAGTATCGTATCCATGGACCAGCACGCGACCGGCGGTCGGTCGGATGAGCGTCGCGATCGTCTTGACGAGCGTCGTCTTCCCGGCGCCATTTCTGCCGATCAGGCCGAAGATCTCGCCCGCCTCGATCTTGAACGATACTCCGCGCAACGCTTCGGTCGGTCGTTTCGTCGAGCGGCGGAGGAAGCGGAGGAGTCCGGCCAGAGGGACCGGATAGGTTTTGTAGAGATTTTCGATAACGATCGCGGCGCTCATCTGCAATCGTAGCGCTTATCGGTCCACATGGCGGCGCGGGTCGAGCCGTTCGCGCAACCCGTCGCCGACGAAGTTGAAGGCGAGGACGCTCAGCGCGACAGCGGCGCCCGGAAAGATGAGCGCGTGCGGAGCCGTTTGCAACGTCGCCAGATCGCGCGCCTCTTCGAGCATTACACCCCATGAAGGCGCGGGCGGCGGGACTCCCAAGCCGAGAAAAGACAGCGAAGCTTCGGACAGAATGGCGCCGGCCATCCCGAGGCTCGCTTGGACGATGAGCGGTTGGATGGCATTGGGCAGGATATGCCGCCACAAAATGTATAGATCGCTTGCGCCGAGCGCGCGCGCCGCTTGAACGAACTCGAGTTCGCGTACCTTGAGCACTTGCGCGCGCATGACGCGCGCATATCCGACCCAACCGATGATCGAAAGCGCGAGGATGAGCTTGTTCAAACCGGCGCCCAGGAAAGCGACCATCGCGATCGCCAGCAGCAATCCCGGAAAGGCGAGGAAGACGTTGAAAAGATAACCGGCGATGAAACGGTCAACCCATCCGCCATAGTAACCAGCGATGGCGCCGACGATCGTTCCAACTGTCGCTGAGATGATCACCACCGTCACGCCGACCCGAAGCGAGATGCGCGCCCCGTAGATGACGCGCGAGAAGATGTCGCGCCCGGTCGCATCGGTGCCAAAGTAGTGGGCGGACGATGGCGGCAGATAGCGCGCAGAAAGATCGGTCGCGCCGACATCATGCGTGGCGATCCATGGCGCGAAGAGCGCAGCTATGACGAGCGCGAAGATGATGATGAGCCCGACTTTAGCCAAACGGTTCATATGACGATCCGCTCTGTGCGCATCGCGATCTTCTATCTCGATCTGATCCGCGGATCGAGCAGCCGATAGAGCATATCGGTCGCGGCGTTGGCGAAGATGTACGTGAGGCTGATGACCAGCACGCAACCTTGCACGACGCGGTAATCGCGTTTGTTTATCCCCTCTTCGACGAGGAGCAGACCGATCCCGGGCCAGTTGAAGATCTTTTCGGTGATGATCGCTCCGGCGAGAAGCACGCCGAGCTGCAATCCGAGCACGGTGACAACCGGTATCAGGCCGTTCTTCAGGACGTGCTTGTAGAGCACGGCGCGTTCGCTCAGGCCCTTGGCGCGCGCCGTGCGCACGTAATCTTGATTCAATTCTTCGATGACCGAAGAGCGAACCATGCGCGTCAGAAAGGCGGCGAGCGCCGTGCCTAAAGTCAACGATGGCAGGATGATGTCGGTCCAGTCGAAACGGCCCGATGGCGCCAGCAATCCGAGCCGCACGGCGAAGATGTAGATGAGCAGCGGGCCGGTGACGAAACTCGGAAGGCTGATGCCGATAAGCGCGATAACGGAGAGAAGATTGTCGATCCACGTCCCGCGCCGGCTCCCAGCGATCACTCCAAGCGGTACAGAGATCGCGATGGCGACGAGCAGCGCGGCGATCGCAAGCTCGATCGTCGCCGGATAGCGTTGCAGGATGAGTTCGCTCACCGGACGATCGGTGCGGAAAGAGCGGCCCATATCTCCGTGCAGCAGCCCGCTCCAGTATTCGACGTAACGATTGTTCGCGCCATGCCAGACGAGGCGCCAGCCTTCTTCGTTGCGGATGAGTGAGAAGAAGAAGGCCGGGCGATCCAAACCGTGCGTTCGTCTGAATTGCGCGATCTGTTCCGGTCGGGCCTGATCGCCGAGGATGGCATAGGCCGGATCGCCGGGGACCAACTCGATCAGCAGCGTGACGGCTGAAACCACAGTCCAAACGACGAGCAGTAGAATGATCGCCCGCCGCGTAAGGGACTTCAAATGCCTCATCTGGATGTCCTGCCCCGAAGGAGGTGACGGGCGTATGATGATAGCATCGGCGCGACGGGGGCGCCAGCGCCGCAGGAAAGGGCGAGCTTTTAAATTTAAGAGGTTGTGAGATGCCACAAAATGATTAAAATTGGCGGACAGGTTGAATTTGTGTAGGTGATCTGAGCGCGCGAGGGAGAGCGGAGCATCCCGTACTCGTTGCGCTCGATGACAAACAGATGATCTGAGCGCGCGAGGGAGAGCGATGGAGATGGAGAATCTTTTAGCCCAATTCTTCGACCATCTGCGTTACGAACGCAACGCGAGCGAACACACGTTGCGCAACTATGCGATCGATCTGGGGCAGTTCTACGATTATCTCGCGCCCGCTGATCCGAAGACGGGCGCGCGTCGCCCGATCGATGTGCGCCAGATAGATCACATCACGATTCGCGAGTGGTTGGCCCATCTTCATGCGGCCAAGAAGAAGAGGACCTCTATGGCGCGCAAACTAGCCGCTTTGCGCACCTTCTTTCAATTCCTGATCCGCGAAGGCGTGCTCGAGAGCAATCCCGCGAAGCTCGTTTCGACTCCGCGTCGAGAGAGGAAGTTGCCGACTTGTTTGACCATCGAAGAGGTCATCAGATTCATAGAGACTCCCGATGTTAGCACCGATCTAGGGAAGCGGGATCGTGCGATCCTCGAGATGTTGTACGGCACGGGGATGCGCGTGTCGGAGTTGGTCAAATTGAACGTATCGGATGTCGACTTCCGCAATCGGACTGTGCGCGTGACGGGCAAACGGCGCAGGCAGCGGATTGTGCCATTTGGCGAGCCGGCGTTGCATGCGCTTTTGCAATACATGACCGTCAGAGAGAACTTCTTGCGCAACGCGCCGCCCGCCGCGCGGGATGAGCGCGCCCTCTTTCTGAACTATCAGGGGACTCGTCTGACAACCCGTTCCGTCGGGCGCATGGTCGATAAGTACATCGAGCTGTGCGCTGGAATTCACAACATCAGCCCGCACTCTTTGCGGCACACTTTTGCGACGCATCTGCTCGACAGCGGAGCCGATCTGCGCGACATACAAGAGCTTTTAGGGCATGCGCGCCTTTCGACGACCCAGATCTACACGCATGTGTCGTTGGAGAAGTTGATCGAAGTGTACGATAAGACGCATCCCAAATCCTGACCTTCGGCTCCGCGGGTCCAGGGAGGGGGATTCTTCATAAAGTTGGCGTCTCCTCCGGTCCTCGCTGCGCTTCGATGAGCGCTTGGCAATCGGCGTCGTAGCGCGCTGTTGGCATCGCTTCGAGCCGACGTTCGCTGATCGGTTTGCCGCAGTTCTCGCAGATGCCGTACCTCCCCTCTTCGATCCGGCGGAGCGCTTCTTTTATCTCGGAGACAAAGCTCGATTCGCGCTCGCTCAGGCGATATTCGATCTCTTGTTCCACATCTTGGAAGGATAGATCGGCTGCGTCCTTGACACCGTCCGCCATGGCGATTTCGAGCGCGTCAGCTTGATTGTGTTGAGCGTTCTCCGTGTGGCGGCGTAGCTCCGCAAGCAATCTCTGCCTGAAATGTTCGAGCCTCTTTGCATCCATCGGTCGCCTCGATAAACCCTTAGTGTCTGTCGCCTTCAGACGTCCGCGCATTATAGCTCATCGAGGCTGGAGAGGGAACGGAGGATGATTTTTAATTGGGACAGGCGTCGAAGTGAGGCGAGTTATGAATCCGCAGCGACGCGGGCTCTTGTTTATAAACATCTTATGATCTATAGTGAATCCATTCCTTGAAGACTCCCCCTCTTCGTGCGTGGCCGAAAAGGAGTTGGGCTCTCCCGCGAGGCCGTGAGGAGATAAGGCGTTTTGCGCGAAGGCGAAGTTTCATCGAACGTCGATCTGGCGTCAGGCGTAAGATCGGCGGTTCTCCCCCGAGGCTTTGAATATTTCCGATGACGAGGAGGTTTATGATGATGAGCAGATTGTCGATCAGAGTGGCATGTTTGTGGTTGATCGTCGCCGTGTGCTTCTCAACCGTAATTCAGGCGCAGACGCGCGAGCGCGCGCGCGCCCAACGGGCAAACGCTAAACAACTCAACGAGGCGGCGGAGAGGGCTTCGCATGCCGCGCGCGTGCTCGATGAGATTATGGCCGTGCCGGATAAGGCGATACCGCGCGAATTGCTTGAAAGGGCGCAGGCGATCGCCGTCTTTCCCGACGTCCTGCGGGCGGCGTTCGTCTTCGGCGGGCGCGGTGGGAAAGGTGTGATCAGTCGTCGCTTAGCGAATGGGAAGTGGAGCGCTCCGGCTTTCTTCGCGCTCGGCGGAGGCAGCTTCGGCGCGCAGATCGGCGCTTCGAAGACCGATCTCGTGCTGTTGATCATGAACGATGCCGGATTGCAAGGCTTGTTGCAGGATAAAGTGACGCTTGGCGGTGATGTGAGCGTCGCGGCTGGACCAGTCGGGCGGAGCGCCAGCGCTTCGACCAACGTGACGCTCGACGCCGGAATCCTCTCCTATTCGCGTTCAAAAGGAGCTTTCATCGGCGCAGCTTTGGAAGGGGCGGTGATCAATCCCGACAATGACCTCAATCAAGTGGTGTACGGCTTAAAAGCGAAAGAGATCCTGTCCGGCATGCAGATCGATATGTCGCGGTTGCCGCGAGGGCTACAGCTTTTCGCGCAGACGGCGGCGCGTTACGCGAGGTGATCCGCCTCGGATGCGGCGCAAGCGGTCGGGCCGAGGGTGAGTGTTCGGGGAGCCTGAACGCCATCTTCGGCTCGATCGCGGCGTTTCAGCGCGGGGGTTGCGAGCCGATGATGTCGCGGAATGAGACGTAAAGATCCGAGAGGCGATCGGCAGAGGCCGGATCGCTGCGAGCTAGGAGCGTGATCAATTCATCGCGTTGCGCCAGGAGCGAGCGCAGCGCGTCCTGCTGCTTCGATGAGAAAGCCGATCCCTGCTGGCGATCCATCTCATCGCGCGCGGCGGTGAAGAAGCTGCTCGCCGCAAGTCGCGCCTGCTCATATTCGCCGCGGCGCGCGTCGATCGCGGCTGAGGCGAGTTCGCACTGCATTTGGCGCACGCGCAACGATGTTTGCGCTGCGTTCAACTCTTGGGCGCGCTGATGGGCGGAAAACCACGTGGGCACGAAGCCGAGCAGGAAAGCGATAAGGAGTGCGGCGACAAAGAGAACGGGCTTTCTCCATTTCTGCGGCGGTCTTTTCGTCTCTCCGTTCATCGAAACCCTCCTAGCTCAGTCCACAGACCTCGGCTGCAGAAACTTGATGAGCAGATCATAGCCTGGCTTGCGCTCGATGCCAAGTGCCGATCGAACCTCGCCTAAATCATCAGCTTTGTTCTATCATTGTAAGGGTGTTACAATCGCGCGGCTCTGGTGCGATGGGATTGAGAGTTTTCATCGCCTCTCGCCGCTAAAGCGCGCTAAGATCGGGTTACCCTGAAATGAAACAGTCCGTCTCTTCGACAACGGAGCCGCAGGATATTCCGGCGCGCGAGCGTCTGAGGCTCTATCTCGAGCGTTCAGGTTGTGCTGTAGATGCGAGTCGCATCATCGCTTTGACGCCCGACGCTTCCGTGCGCGCCTATTTCCGCATCCCCTGGCATGGCGCGACGGCTGTCGCGGCGGTCTATCCGGAACCTTTCGATCCGGCCACACACCCTTTTCTGGATGTCACTCAGCTGTTTGCGGAGGCCGGATTGCCTGTGCCGCAGGTGATCGCCGTAGAGGGTGAGTTAGGGATCATCGTGCAGGAAGATCTGGGCGACCGCCAACTGCGCAACCTTTTGGAGACCGCTTCGGAGGATGAGCGTGAGCAACGCCTCGAGGAGGCGATAGGGTTGATCGCGCAGATTCAAGCGGCGACTGAACTCGCTTACGCGCGCGACTCGATTTGCAGCCGTCTCGCTTTCGATGAGGCCAAGCTCTCTTGGGAGCTGGACTTCTTCTATCAACACTATTTCGGCAGTCTGCGGGGCGAAAAGCTCAGCGACAGCGAAGAGCGGCGATTGAAGGATGAGCTTTATGAATTGGCGCGCGAGCTCGCCGCGCGCCCGCGCATCCTCTGCCACCGCGATTTTCACGTCTCGAATCTGATGGTCGATCAGCGTGGGCGTTTGCGCATCATCGATCATCAGGATGCGCGGATGGGACCGGCAAGCTACGATCTAGTCTCGTTGTTGCTGGACCGGCAAAAAGCGCCGCCATCGTTGGCTGAGCTACGCGAGCGGAGGCTCTTCTTCCTCGAAGCGCGGGCTTCGCGCGGCTTGCCCACGATCGATCCTGATGAGTTCGCCCGCGAATTCCGCTTGACGACGGTGCAGCGGGGGCTCAAAGCCGTCGGCACCTTCTCTTGTCAAACGGCGGTCTATGGCCGTGGTCGAGCTTACGCGCGATTCATCCGCCCGACGCTCGAAATCGTGTTGCAGGCTTTGGAATGGCTGGGACGTTTCCCCGAAATCAGGCGGCAGATCGCCGCGCGCATCAAAGATCCGATCGAACTCGAAGTGAGCTGATCGGCAACCTCCGGTCACGGAGGCGCAGACCGGCGCTCTGCCCGAAAACTTCAGCGAGCAGGTGAGGGATGAAGGGATCGTTGCTCTCTTTCAAACCACAGGTTTACATCAAAGACTTGTCTCGCCACGTTGGCGAAGAGGTTGTAATCAAAGGTTGGCTTTACAATTCGCGCTCGAGCGGCAAGATCCTCTTCCCGCAGTTGCGCGACGGGACGGGCATCGTCCAATGCGTCGTCCTCAAAAGCGCGGTCTCCCCTGAAGTGTGGGAGGCGCTCGACCATCTCGGACAGGAATCGTCGCTCGTCGTGCGCGGCAAAGTGCGCGAGGATGCGCGCGCGCCGGGCGGTTATGAGATCGAAGTGACGGACGCGGAGGTCGTGCAGGCGGCGACCGGTTATCCGATCACGCCGAAGGAGCATGGCGTCGAATTTTTGCTCGACCATCGCCATTTGTGGATTCGTTCGCGTCGGCAGCACGCGATCCTCAAAGTGCGCCATACGGTCGTGCGGGCGGTGCGTGACTTTCTAGATCAAGAGGGGTTCATCCTGTGTGACGCGCCGATCCTGACTCCGGCGGCTTGCGAAGGGACGACGACGCTCTTTGAGGTTGACTATTTCGAGGACGAAAAGGCTTATCTTACGCAATCGGGGCAGCTTTATAACGAAGCGACGGCGGCAGCGTTCGGGCGCGTCTACTGTTTCGGTCCAACTTTTCGCGCCGAAAAATCGAAGACGCGCCGTCATCTGACCGAATTCTGGATGGTCGAGCCGGAGATGGCCTATGCGACGATCGATGATGTGATGGAGCTGAGCGAGCGCTTCTTGACGGCGATCGTCGCGCGCGTGCTCGATGAAAGGCGCGAAGAGTTGAAGCTCTTGGAACGCGACACCGCGAAGCTCGAGCGGATCGCGCCGCCTTTCCCGCGCCTCCACTACGACGAGGCTGTACGCATATTGCAGGAGGGGCATGAGCGCGGGGCGCTCGAGGATCGCTTCGAGTGGGGCGGAGATTTCGGCGCGCCCGATGAGACCTATCTCTCGCAACAGTTCGAAAAACCGGTCATGGTCCACCGATTCCCGGCGGCCGTCAAAGCTTTCTACATGGCGCGCGATCCGGAACGACCCGAACTCGCTTTGGGCGTCGATGTGCTCGCTCCCGAGGGGTACGGCGAGATCATCGGGGGCGGCGAGCGGGCCGCTTCGCTCGAGTTCCTCGAAGAGCAGATCCGCGAGCACAATCTTCCGCGCGAGGCGTTTGAGTGGTATCTGGACCTGCGCCGTTATGGGAGCGTCCCGCATGCCGGTTTCGGGATGGGGATCGAACGATGTGTCGCATGGTTGTGCGGGATCGAGCACGTGCGCGAGACGATCCCATTTCCGCGCATGCTCTATCGTTTGCGCCCTTGATGGAGGATCTTCGTGGAGGAGAGGTTGCGACTTGAATTCAACGAATGGGCGCGCGGCGGAAGCGCCGAACGGATGGAACGCGGTCACTTGCCCGTCGGATTGCAAGCGCTGGCCCGATTGAACGTCGCGCGCAAAGCGCGTTGTCTCGATCTCGGGTGTGGCTCCGGATGGGCGACGCGCTGGATGGCCGAACGGGCTTCGGATGGATTCGCCATCGGGCTCGACGTCTCCGATGAGATGGCGCGGCGCGCCCGTGAGCGCAGCGCGAGTTTTACGAACGCCTTCTTCTGTGTGGCGAATGCCGAGCGTTTGCCTTTTGCCAATGCGTTCTTCACACACGCTTTCTCGATGGAGGCGCTCTACTACTGCGCCGATATCGCCGCCGCGCTGAAAGAGGTGTGTCGCGTGCTCGCTCCCGGGGCGCGATTCATCGCCGTGGTCGATCTCTTCTATGAGAATCGCGCAACTCACGGGTGGACCAGAAGATTAAACGTCCCGGTCCATCTGCTGAGCAGCGCCGAATACCGTGATCTGTTTGCGCGGGCAGGGTTCGTGCAGATCGAAGACGCGCGGCTTTATGACCCGACACCGCTTGAGGAAGATTATCCGATCGGTTGGTTCGACACGCGCGAAGATTATCTGAGCTATCGTGCTGAAGGATCGCTGATGATCAAGGCGATGAAAGCTACGCGATGGGAAACGGAGCGAACATCTGCCGGTCCTAAAACGTAAATCTTTCTACAGAACGATCCTCATTACAAGGAGAGGTTTATGAATTGCTTGCGGTGTGGCGCGGGATTGGTTGAAGGTGCCGCCTTTTGCGGCACCTGCGGCGCGCCCGTGACGACGAAGGTGCCGAGCGGCGGGATCAGCCTCGATGCTGATGGGCAGGGCGTCGGATTGGGTTACAGTTATGAGATATTACACCAGCCGGCCTTCTCGCTGGCCATCGTGCGTTTAGAGCCCGAGCAGTCCATCCTAACCGAGGCCGGGGCGATGGTTGCGATGTCGGCCAACGTCGAGCTTCAATCGCAGATGAGGGGCGGGCTGTTAGGCGCGCTCAAACGCGCCGTCGTCGGCGAGTCGGCTTTCATCTCGACCTTTACGGCTCGCGGTGGGCCGGGCGAAGTGGCGCTTGCGCCGGGCGCTCCGGGCGATATCGCCGCCATCGAAATGCGCAACCAGACCTTCTTGGTCCAATCGAGTTCTTATCTGGCGAGCGACGCCGCGCTTGCTATCGACACGCGATGGGGCGGAGCGAAATCTTTTTTCAGCGGCGAAGGGCTTTTCGTTTTGCAGGTGCAGGGGACGGGATTGCTGCTCGTCTCCTCCTATGGAGCGATCCATCGCAAGCGGCTTGCTGCGGGCGAACGATACGTTGTCGATACGGGCCATTTGGTCGCTTGGGAAGCGACGTTGCAATACACCTTACGCAAAGCCGCGGCGGGCTTCTTCCGCAGTTTCGTCAGCGGCGAGGGGATCGTCGCGGAATTCACCGGTCCCGGAGAGTTGTTGATTCAAACGCGCAATCTCGCCGCGCTCGCTGGGCTGTTGAAGCCGTTCTTCCCCTCGCAGTCTTCAAGCCGTGGAAGCGCCTTCGATTTCGACTTTGGCGATTGAGCGAAGATATGTCGACGGAACGGAACAAGCGGGTGGCCATTCTCGGCGTGCCGCTCAATTTCGGCGGAAGCATGGCCGGGGTCGAACTCGGACCGGCGGCTTTGCGTCTGGCGCGTTTGCAGCAACGTATTCGCGGTTTGGGCTATGAGGTGCTCGATCTGGGCGATCTTCGTATCGAGCATCCGAATTACGTCGCCGCTGCCGATGATCGAGCGAAGTATCTGCGCGAGATCAGCGCCGTATGCGAAGAGGTTGCGGCGGAAGTGCGCAGCATTCTGCGCGCCGGTCAATTCCCGATCATCCTCGGCGGCGATCACTCGATCGCTGCGGGCAGCGTGGCCGGTGTCGCTTCTTTCTTCCACGAACAGGATAAGCCGCTCGGCCTCATCTGGCTCGACGCGCATGCCGACATGAACACGCCGGAGACGACGCCGACGGGCAACGTGCATGGGATGCCGCTTGCCGCTCTGTTCGGTTACGGGGCGCGCGAGTTGACGCATGTCGCCGGATACGCGCCGAAGATCGATCCGCGCTACTGTGCGCATGTCGGAGCGCGCGATGTCGATCCCGGCGAGCGCGAATTGATCCGGCGATTGGGCGTGCGTTTCTTCACCATGCGCGAGATAGATGAGCGCGGGATGAGCGCCTGCATGGATGAAGCGCTTCGGATCGTTTCGCAAGCTCCCGCTGGCTATCACGTCACGCTCGATGTCGATGTGCTCGATCCGAACGATGCCCCCGGATCTGGAACGGTCGTGCGCGGCGGTTTGACCTACCGCGAGGCCCATCTGGCGATGGAGAAGATCGCCGAGGCCGGTGGCATGCAAGCCCTCGAGGTCGTTGAGATCAATACCGTGCTTGATGTCAACAACAAAACGGCGGAACTCGGCGTGGAGCTGATCCTTTCGGCCTTGGGGAAGACGATCCTCTAGACTTGAAGCATCGGTTTAAGAGTCGTAACGCCGACAAAAGTTCAGGTTATAGCTTAACTTGGTACTGAAAAAGCCTCGAAGGAGAAGGAGTTGGGCAAACTGAGAGTGGGTCTCATCTTTGGCGGTCGGTCGGGCGAGCACGAGGTCTCGCTTCGGTCGGCGCGGGCCGTCATCCAAGCGTTGGATGGCGAACGTTACGAGGTCATCCCGATCGCTATCGCCAAAGATGGACGGTGGCTTCCGCCCGCCGAATCTTGGCGCATGTTACCGAGCGCTTCGATCCCCTCGACTCCTCACTCTTCACCTGAACGCGATGCGGTAACGATCATCGGCGATCTGAATTGGCAGGGACTCGTCCACCTTGGCGAAGATGGCACGCGAGTGGAGCGATTGGATGTCGTCTTCCCGGTACTTCACGGAACGTATGGCGAAGACGGGACGATTCAAGGGTTGCTCGAGATGGCCAATATCCCGTATGTCGGCTGCGGGGTCCTCGCTTCGGCTTGCGGCATGGATAAAGTGGCGATGAAGTCGCTTTTCCGCGCTGTCGGTCTGCCGATCTGCCGTTATCTTTGGTTCCTGCGCGCCGAATGGGAGACCAAGCCGAGCGAGGTCATCAAGCGCATTGAGCATGAGATAGGTTTCCCGTGCTTTGTTAAGCCGGCGAATTTGGGCTCTTCCGTCGGTGTAACGCGGGCGACGGATCGAGCTTCGCTCGAAGCGGCGCTCACCGAAGCTGCGCTTTATGACCGCAAAATCGTCGTCGAAGAGGCGCTCGATGTGCGTGAGATCGAATGCGCAGTGCTCGGGAACGAAGATCCACAAGCAAGTCTGCCGGGCGAGTACGTCGTCTTGGATCGACGCGCGGAGTTCCTCGATTATACGGAAAAATATGGGCAAACGGGGCACGTCGAATTCGTCACGCCGGCACCCGTCGCGGCTGAGCTCGTAAGGGAGATTCAACAGATGGCCTGTCGCGCCTTTCGCGCCATCGATGGGGCTGGGTTGGCCCGCGTCGATTTCTTCTTGCGTCGCGATACCGACGAACTCCTCATCAACGAGATCAACACGATGCCCGGATTGACTGATGTTTCCGGATATCCGAAGATGTGGGCGGCTTCCGGGCTCGATTTCCCGCAGTTGCTCGATCGTCTGATCGAATTGGCGCTCGAACGCCACCGTGACAAGGCGCGCAATCGAACTAGCTTAGCTCATTAGATTAAGACACTTCATTTGAAACGGAGCGTGGATGAAAGGGCGTTATCGTGAGCCAGGTCAGCGTGTGAGATCGGGAGCGTCGTGGCGACTCAAGCGCCGGCTGAGATGAGATCCTTCGTGTGGCGGGCGACCTTTACCATTGACGTTAAAGTCGGCGCTTAAAGAGTCCTTGCGCTGGTTAGCGCCCGAAGGGCCCGATGTCTGATGCGGGGCCGGACTCTCCCGTCGCCGAAGACGAGGCGATCTATCTTGCAGCTTACGCTTGGGCCGCTCCGCAGTTGCCCGATCGCCGACAAAGCGTTGCGGTGTTGCATCGACGCGCGATCGAGGGATCGGCAGTCTCGTCCGCCATCTCTTACGGGGAAAGAGTTCTCCATGAAAAACGCGCGAGAAGGCGAAGTCGCCCGGCCATGGTGTAGTTGATACGATGCTCGCTCTGATGCCGCATGAAAAAACGCGCGAGAAGGCGAAGCCGCCCGGCCTTTTACGCGCATCCCATGAAAATCTTCTCTTGTAACCGTTTCGAGAGGAGGGGAGTCTTTAAAAAATGCGGAATCCGCCGCTGGCTCGTTTCGCGAATGTCAGTGCTTAATCCGTTTGATGAACACCGAAGCGGAAGACATGAATCCGCCGCTGGCTCGTTTCGCTTATATCAATGCGCTATTGCGCGCCGTAAATCCAGAGTCCGCCGCTGACCGCATCGTCTAACGGTCGATGGCGACGTGGGAGGATCAGCGGATCGCGTTTGAGGCAAGGCGGTCTCGGATGGTCAGCGAAGCGATCGAAAAAGATGAGGGCGTGCCAAAAGCGACGCTATCCACGTTCGATGTGGTCGCGATCATCGTCGGCATAGTCGTCGGCGCTGGGATCTTCAAGACTCCGTCGCTCATCGCCGCGAACGTGAGCGATATTGTCGAAATGTTAGCGTTGTGGATGATCGGCGGAGCTTTATCCTTTGTCGGCGCGCTCTGCTATGCGGAGTTAGCCACCACTTATCCGAATGCGGGCGGCGATTATCACTATCTGCATCGCGCCTTTGGGCGCGGCGTCTCGTTCCTGTTCGTTTGGGCGCGCATGACGGTGATCCAGACCGGATCGATCGCTTTCCTCGCTTTCGTCTTCGGCGATTACGCCTCGCAACTTGTGAGGCTCGGTCCGCACTCAGCGGCGATCTATGCGGGGGCGGTCGTCTTAGCGTTGACGATGTTGAACGTGGCCGGTATCGATCCGGGAAAGAGCGCGCAAAATCTGCTGACCTCAATCGAAATTTGCGGGTTGTTATCAGTCATCGTGGCGGGATTGATCCTAGTTGCGCCGATGGCGGATGGGACTGATGCCGTCGATACGATTGAGAATGGCGGCCATTCGATTGGCCTCGCGATGGTCTTCGTGCTGCTCACCTATGGCGGGTGGAATGAGGCGGCATACGTTTCGGCAGAGATAAGAGGCGAGCGCCGTATCGCTTGGGCGCTTTTCGTCAGCCTCGGTTTAATCACAACGCTTTATGTGCTGGCGAATTTGGCCTACTGGCGTGCGCTCGGGTTGGCCGGGATGGTCCGGTCAGAGGTCGTCGCCGCGGATCTGATGCGGCGCGCGGTTGGCGAAGGCGGTGGGCGTTTGATCAGCTTGATCATCGCGCTTTCGGCTTTGACCTCGGCGAACGCGACGGTGATCACCGGCGCACGCGCCGCATACGCGGTTGGGCGCGATTATCGCTTGTTCGGGTTTTTGGGGCGATGGGATGAGCGGGCGGGAACGCCGGTCAATGCGCTGATAGCACAAGGTGCGGTGGCTTTGGCGCTCGTGGTCTTCGGGGCGATGACGCGCGACGGTTTCACGACCATCGTCGAATACACGGCTCCGGTCTTTTGGCTCTTCTTCCTTCTGACGGGAGTCGCTTTGTTTGTTCTGCGCGTCAAGGAGAAGGAGCGGCAGCGCCCCTTCACCGTGCCCCTCTATCCGGTCGTGCCGCTCATCTTTTGCGCCTCTTCCGCCTATATGTTGCATTCGAGTCTGCGTTATACGGGAATCGGAGCCGTAGCTGGCGTCGCCGTTCTAGCTTGCGGTCTGCCGATCTTCGGTCTCGCGCGAAGGCGCGCGTAGGTTAAGGATGAAAGGAGGCTATCATGAGGAGGAATCGCGATCTGATCGAAAGTCCCGGTTTGACTAGTCTGCGTCGGTGTCGGAATCACGATCTGATCGAAAGGGTAAGAGGTGGGGTGGGATTGCTATGTGGTCTCGTCGCCCTCTGCTGCATCATCTTCGCCGGGCAAGGCCAGCAGAAGTTCAGGCTTCCTGAACGAAGGCCGCCTCTCGGTCTGGGCCAGCAGGCGCCGCATCTCGATGTGCCATATGTCCCGACCCCGCCTGAAGTCGTCGATGCGATGTTGCGGTTGGCAGCGGTGACGAAAGATGATGTGGTTTACGATCTGGGGTGCGGCGATGGGCGGATCGTCATCGCTGCGGCCAAAAAGTACGGGGCGCGCGGCGTCGGCGTGGACATAGATCCGCAGCGCATTAGAGAGGCGAACGAGAATGCGCGTAAAGAGGGCGTCGCCGATCGCGTGAGGTTCGTTCAACAGGATCTTTTCCAAACGGATATTCACGATGCGACCGTCGTCACGCTCTATCTGTTGCCGGATGTCAACATGAGGTTGCGCCCGAAACTGTGGCGTGAGCTCAGACCGGGCGCGCGCGTCGTCTCACACGCCTTCACGATGGGCGACTGGGAGCCGGAAAAGACAATAGATGTCAACGGGCGCATGATCTATCTGTGGACCATTCCACCGAAGAGAGTCGGTTCAGCGGGGACGGAGCGATGAGCATGGCCGCGGATGCCGGAGATCTCGTTCAGCTTTTGGGAACGCGATAGCCGCGGCGCGTGCGCACCGTCGCATCTGCGCGCGAGACTTTGACTTCAATCGTCCGCCAACGGCCATCGCGCGCGCGATTGCTCGGCTGATAGGTGAGCGTGTATTGATTGCTGAGTTCTTCGACGATGCTGGCGAAAGCGTCGCGCAACGCTTGTCCGCCGGGTGTCGAGATATAGCGCCCGCCGGTTTTATTGGCGAAGTTGCGGAGCGCTCCCGCTGCGATCTGCCTTTCGGGCGAAGGGCGATCGAGCGCGGCCATATCGACCGCGTAGATGGTCGCTTGAGCTCCGAGCGCGGCGTTGAGCGCTTCTTCAGCCGAAGCGCGGCTATGCGTGTCAGCCCCATCCGACAGGATGATGATCGCACGCCGCTTCTCTGGGCGCTGAGCCAAATCTTGCGCCGCGCGCACGATGGCATCGTTCAGCGCCGTCATTCCATGCGCGCGCAGATTGTAAACGATGGGCGCTAGATCGCGCGTTGATGAGAAATCTTGAACCCGCTCGATCTCCGAATCGAAGCGATAAACCGCCGCCGCATCATCGCCTCTCAGCCCATCGAGAAATCTGATAGCGGCAGAACGCGCAAGCGTTTCGCGGCCTTCCATGCTGCCCGAAGTGTCGATCAAGATCGCCGCCGCAAAGGGCGTCTCTTCGAAGCTGAAGCTGCTGATCTTCTGCTCCACGCCGTCTTCGAAGACGCGAAAGTCCGTCCGTTTGAGCCCGTGTATGTAGGCTCCCTTGACGTTTGTGACGGTGAGGTTGAGGACGACGAGATCGGAATTGATGCGTATCGTCTCCTCGTCCTGATCCTGAGCCGGAGCTAACGGGGACAGCGCCAATGGGAGGGTGAAGAAGAGCAGCCAACGGTGCGCGGTCGGCCAAAGGGGGGCAGGGAACCGCCAGCGACGTTTCACTCTACCCGAATTGATCGCGGATCGCGACATCGCTTCAAGTAATCTCTCAAGAGAGGCGACGGATCAGACGTACAAGCTCGATGAGTTCGTTGCTCTTTTCGATGACGCTCGCCGAGATGACTTGTCGTGGTGTCTTTTCGACGCGCTCGCTCAAGTCTTTGGCGACATTGGCGAGCCTTCTCACCGCCTGTTCCAAGCTCTTCGGGAGATCGCTCCCCTCATCGTCGCCATCGGAGCCGCCAGCTTCGCTGCGTATGCGGCGCGCGAGCTTCTCGATGCGCTCCAGTTTGCGGAGATCGTCAGGGAAAAGGCCATGACGTTGCTCGAAGGCCTTCTGTAGCTCGGCGCTCAAGCGGGCGACCTCTTGGGCACGCTCAATGTTCTCTCGATACTCTTTCTTCTCGCGTTCGATGGCATAACGCGCCATCGCTTCGGCGGCTGGCGATCCGATCGGCGGAAGACGCAACTCTTGCTCTGCGGCGTCGTTTGACTCTTGCGTCTGCGCGCGCGTTTGGGCAGGCGCCGGCGCGCCGCTCAGGACGAGGAGGAGACCTAGAACAGCTAATCCATAGCCCATAATCCATCATCGAGTGTAGCGAAAAAGTAGATGGAGGTACAAGGGGGCGGTCAACTTTCGTCGTTTCGAAAGTCTGGAGCGGTGAAGACTGCCTTTGATCTCTATTAGGGGCGGTCGAGTTTCGTCGTTTCGAAAGGTTGAAAGCATAGCGCGTCCGACGCGGCTCGGATCCGACTTGAGATCCTGTCGGCGCGACGACTCTTCAAGAACTACTTTAGGATCGCTTTTAGGATAGGCTCATGGGATATTGACCGGGTTATCGGGCGTGTTGATGAATCCGCTAGGCGAGCGAGGGCGCGCGTCGTTTGTCTGCAGATGCGGCGGATCTGGTGGGCGACGTTCGCCGAGGCTCGCCTCGAAGGCGATCTCACGCCCATCTTCTCCGGCGCGAAGTTTGACCGGGCGCGCCAAACTCCAACGGTTCGGCGGCACGGAGAGGACATAGCGCCCCTTCTCCCCAGGCGCGAGCGAGTCGGGAGTTAGGCGGATCGTGTGCGTCTCGATGGTGCCTTCGATGCGCGGGATGAGTTCAACTTCGACTTGCACGTTCTCTAATCTCGAGTTCGATGCGTTGACCACCGTACCGCTGATGACGGCTTGGCCGCCGCGCAACACCGGCTCATCGGCGTAGATGTGGGCTAGAACTGGCGGTCTGGGAGCTTCGCGCGCTTTGGTCCAGCGCAGTTGGTTGCGATGCTGTAGGTAGAGGTAGAGGCTGAGCAGCGCAAGCGTTGTGAATGAGGCGATGATGAAAGCGATGAGTCTCTGCCGCATTTGGACCGATATTCAGAGAGGAACGCCTCTTGATTTCAGGGCACAGTCACCCCTTCCGCCGTCGAGCCGGTTAGCTTTTCGACGAGAGCGCGAAGCATCTCTTGTTCGGCGGCCCCTGTGCTTCGCAGCGTCACCCATTCCGTGCCGGAGATGCCATCGGTGCGCCCTTCGACGCGCGCGTTGACGGCTACATTGGTGGTCGTCCCGTCAACGGGTTGGACTTCGATGATGAGCGTGTAGCGTCCGCGCGTCCATCCTGTGCCGGGTAGATCTGAAGCTTCGGCATAGCGGCTCAGTTCTGAAGTGGCGACGATCGTCCCTTTAGCGAACGTGTAAGGCTGCGTGATGAAGATCCCCTCATCGGGTTTGGAAGCTGCCGTATCGAGCGTGAGTTTGCGTTCGCGCAAGACCTCTTTCAACGCCTCGATGACGGCATCGCGGCGAGCCGTGAAGCGATATGGGTTAGGTAATTCAACGGTCGCTGGCGTGCGCCCTTTGCCGAAGTCGATGCCGCGACCCGTTCCGACATTGGTCTTCGCTCCGTTGGTTCCCCGTTCCGCGCCGACATCGCGGATGCGCTCATTCTGCGTATCGACGCCCTTCTCTTGAGCGAGCGCGCTGGTGGCGATGAGAATCAAGGTGAAGCCGATCGTTAAAACTCTTCTCATAAATCCCAAAGACTTCGATTGAATGCTCAGTGCGAGGGAAGATGAGCGAAAAGCGCGCAAGGCTTCGATCGTCTTCCATCGTCTCGCGTACTCACCCGGTGAGCATAGAACAACCGATCGAGCAATTCAAGATGCGCTCGCCATAGGAGCGAGCGGTTTGGTGCGGATGGCTGGCGAGCGCTATAAGGCCCGGGCGATCTGCCGAACCTTTCGTCTCAGGCGAAGGCTCGCTTGGTATCCGCTAAAGGACAGCAGCCACAAAACCCGATCCGCAAAAGGTGGGTTGTCCGATGGATTGGCGGAGTATCCGGTTCGAGGGAGCTTCCCCCGACGGAGTTCGGCGAGAGCCAGTTGTAATCTGAGGTTAAATAAGATGTGTTTAATCAATCGCGCGGTTTCGCCGTCGGCTTGCGTAAGGATTTCGGCGAACGCTTCGATCCGCGCGCGAAGCGACGCGCAGATGTCGCGGCTGATGCCGTCGGCATGAAGAGCGTATGCAAAAACCGGAGTCGGGACGTAATCCAGTTCGTAGCGCAGAGCGATTTCGAACCACTTGACGTGATCGGCGCTGAGCGTCGGCGCGAATCCCCCCACATCTTCGAAACAGGAGCGACGCACGATGACTGAGGAGAGGGGGACGAAGTTGCTATAGGCAAATCTGGCGGCGACTTGACCGCGGCTCGGCGGTGCGTTGTCGAAGAAGGTCGTCGCGAGTTCAACCGGAGGCGACGCGGAATGATCTACGAGGACAGCATCGCCGAAGACGAGCCCGATCCCGCGACGTTCGAAGAGCGGGATCTGTCGTTCAAGTTTATCGGGGAACCATAGATCATCCGAGTCGATGAATGCTATCAGATCGCCGCGCGCTCGCTCTATCGCATAGTTGCGCGCGCGGTATGGGCCGACGTGGGGGAGCGTGAAGATGGACAGCGAGTCGGCATAGCTTCGTAGGACCGCGGGCGTTTCATCGGTTGAACCGTCATCCACAACTAGCAGCTCTAGTTTCTCGTAAGTTTGGGCGAAGACGCTTTCGATGGCACGGCGCACCCATCGGGCGCGATTGCGAACTGGCATCACGACGGAAACCAATGGTTGCGGCATGATCGTCAGCTATTGAACCGAAAACCGTAATGATTCACCGCCAACGCGGTGATGATCAACGAGATCATCTTACAGACTTCTTCTTGACGCATCGGCGATGATCTCTCGAAGCCGTTCGATGCTTCGTGCGATGGAATAGAACTCGATGGCGCGCCGCCGCGCCGCTCGCCCGAGCGCCTGGGCTAGACCTGGATCTTCGAGCAGACGAACCATGTGCGCGGCCATCGCGGTTACATCCCCTTCGTCGACGAGATAGCCAGTCTGTCCTTCGACGACTATTTCCGGGATTCCAGCATGGCGCGTCGAAATGATCGGCAGCCCGCTCGCGCTCGCTTCAAGGATCGCCACGGGCGTGCCCTCTGAATCTCCAGAGCGCGCGCGGACGGAATGTTGGACGAACGCGCGCGCTCGTCGCATCTCGGCTTGGACGACGGATGGCGGTTGGTGACCTAAGAATGTGACGGCGTGCGCGATCTTGAGGTCACTGGCCAGTTTGCGGCACTCGCTCAGTAGCGGACCATCGCCTATCATACGCAGATGGGCCTGCGGATAAGCTTTGTGCGCCAGCGTGAAAGCGCGCAGCGTCAGGTGCGGAGCTTTCTTTTCAACGAAACGTCCGACATGGAGTAGGGTTGGTGGGGCGGTCTGAGGATTGGCTCCAGAGAACTCAGCGCAATCTACCCCGTAAGGGTTGTAGATGACTTTCTTTCGATCTGCGCCCAGAGAGATCAAGCGTTCACGCATCTCATGCGAGACGGCGATGATGGCCTCGGCATACTTCCATAACGCCGCATAACGTGTCCTGTAACTATCGAGCACGCGGCGATCGCTCGCGTCGTAACCGTGGAAGTGGACGATCAATGGGATATTGAGCTGTCGACAAGCGTCCATGATCAGGGCGCCGGTTGTGCCGTATTCGGCGAGAACGGCCTCCGGGGATAGTCTTTTTAGAACTCGGAGGTAAAGTTGTGTGGCCTGCTCTTGGTAACTGCGGTTGCGCAACATACGATCCACCCGCCCGATCAAGCGTCGAGAGAAAGCGAGATAGGGATGGCTCTTTTCGCCGATCACAGGGGGCCAATCTTGCACTATCGTGGCGGGCAAGCGTTCGGCGTGCGCACGAATAAATGTTTCTGTGATCGGACCGTGCTTGACAAGGCAAATGGACATTATCTCGGATAGCTTCCCTCCGAAACTAACGGGAAAGCGCAGCTATGTATCTCGCCCGGAGCAAAAAGTATAGTACGCTGCTCAGCGTGAGCGATAATGCTAGCAGCCAAGCGCTTGTTTTGCTCAGTCCCGGCAGCGAATATCTGAGCGTAATTAGGGCGACAAGCAGGGCGAAGCTCTGACCACACGCTAAAAGCAGCCCGCGGGGGAGTTTCTTGCTGTCGAATATGGCAATCCGTTGAATGAAGCAAAGCAGCAGCGGTGCATTTAACATGAGATAGGATAGAGAATATGAGATGGCGACCCCGAGGGGCCCCCAAGGTAGACCGGCGATGATGGATAGCAAGCTGATCGCGCTAGAAGCGAGATTCCACCACATCAACTCTCGTGTGCGCCCTTGCGAGATGAAGAGCCAACCGGTGGTGTTGGCTAATGGTTGAACCAAGGCGGCGAGACCAAGCCATCGGAAGATACGGCTGGTCTCACCCCATTGAGGGCCGAGAAGCAAACTTATAGTCCAGTCTGCAGTCACAAGCAGAAAGATGACCAGCGGCATGGCGAGCAGCGAGGTAAGTCGAAGAAGCTTCAGGTAAGCTTCTTCATAGCTTTCGGGCGTTTTTCGAAGACGACTGAGCAGCGGGATGGCGACAAAGCTGAGCGGCGTGTTGATTAGATAGATTGGAAGGAACATGAGTTGGTATGCGCGATCGTAAAAGCCGAGCTGTTGCGCGCCCCAGTACCAACCGATGAGCATATTATCGGCGTTGCGCGAGAAGTAGTTGATGATGTTGGATCCCGTGAGATAGCCGCCAAAGCGAATCATCTCTCGCACGGGCGTCTGTGGGGGGCGAAGCGACGGTCGCCAACGACAGGCGATCCACGTTACGAGCACGGCGCTGGCGCTCGATGTTAGACTCATCGCGACAAGCGCCCAGTACCTGAGACCCTGAAGGGCGGCGACGATCGCTATCGCGGTTCCCGCCGCAAGAGGCAGCAGATCGATCATCGCCAGAGTGAGGAAGCGCATCTGGCGTTTGAGCAGCGCTTGATGTTGGACCGTGAGGCTGCTGAGGAAGAGATTAACCGATAGTGCGAGCGTCACTGGACAGAGTCTGGCATCGGAGTACAGCTTTGCTAGGATCGGAGCGCATAGCGCGACGAGGAGCATTAAAAGCGCGCCGCTGATGGCATTGATCCAGAATAGGGCGCTGATTTGCGCTTGATCTATCTCTTCGCGTTGTATGGTGGCGGCGGAAAGCCCCAAATCTTTGAAGAGGAGCAGAAAATTCGTGAACGCCGTGACGATGGCGAACAGGCCGAAATCTTCTGGGGCGAGCGCGCGGGCCAGTGCGACGGTTGAGATCAAGTAAACCGCTGATTTGCCGATCTGCGCGCCGATGGTGATGCTGCTGCCAAGGATCATGTTGCGGTCGATTTCGACCGCTCGAGCGTCTGCCCCACAACTCGTCGCTTGCGTGCGTGCTGTTCTCTTCATCTCGCGTGGAAAGCATCACTCCCGGCGGCGAGGTGACGTTCGATGATTGCGCACATCTTCTCCAATCTCGAAGACCAATCGGCCAGCGCGGCAACGGCGCGGCGTCGAGAGCGCGCCGTCGCATCGTCAGGCGCCTGCAAAGCTTCTTCGATGGCTCGCAGGAAAGCCTCGGGCGTGGCTGGCGTAAGTGTAAGGATTTTATGCCTATCGTTGAATTCGCGGACGCTCGGCAGTTCGGTCGAGACCACTGGCTTGCCGACGGCGAGGTACTCGTTGATTTTGGTGGGGAGAACTGTCTCTGTATAGGAGTTTTGAATGTACGGGACGATGCATACGTCGAACTCGCGTATGTAGAAGACGAGCCGCTCATGAGGAAGCTGCCCGAAGATGTGGACATTGGGAAGCGCCGACAATTCTCTGAGGTCAGTCTGTTTGGGACCGATGAAGAGCCACGACCAATGGGCGCGCGCGCGTGCCATTTGAACTACCAGATCGAAGTCAACGTGTCGGTGTAAGCCTCCGACATAGCCGATGATCGGACGGGGCAGCGACTGTAGCCGCCGAACCGCGTCATCGCCGAGGGCATGGCCGTTCTCTTCGCGTTCGAACGGGAAAGCTTGCAAGTTGACGCCGAAAGGGAAGATATGCACGTTGCTGTTATACTGCATGCAGTGTTTGGCGAGTTGGTTGTTCTGCGCGAAAACTATATCGCTCGTTTCGATAAGAGCGCGCTCGCTTTCGCGCAGTTGTGCGCGATATGGGGTAAGCTGCGAAAAGTCGGCGATGCAGTAATAGATGACGCGGCTCTGTGGCGTGCGCAGCATGCGTACTAGGTTCAACGCTGTATCGGTCGGCAGATAGGTCCAGATCAATGGATCGCGCATGCCGAGTTTACGCGCCGCCCTTTTGATCAGCGGTAGAAGCAGGTGGCGATTGATCTGTTGTCGCCAGCTTGGACCGAAAGGTGGAAGAACGAGGGGTGAACATACATGGAGGTTATCTTCGATAGAGCGCACTCCGCCAGATTCGAGCGATTCTATCCACTTGCCTAGGCGATTGATCACACGGCGCGAATCGCTCAATCTTGGTGAGCGCACGCCGGTGTTCTCGATGTATAGGACACGATTTCCGGCGCGTGCGAAACGGATTGCTATCTCTTGATGCCCTTGCCAAACGAAATCCCATTCGATGCTGGAGATGTAGATTATATCTCGACCGCTGATCATGAAGATTATGTCGCGAGTGTCTTTGATCAAGCGCAATGGGTTTTAAAGGCGTCAATGCTAAACCAAGTCTAGCTAAAGAGTAAAGGCGCGCGTGGCAAATGAAGGGCTCTACCCTTGGTTGTGTGGCGGAAAGTCTTGGCGCGATCGAACGGATGTGACGCGCGTCATTCAGTGGCAATGGACGAGTCGATGGCTTCCGCGCATCGGCCCTAGTCGCGGATGATCACACGTCTGCGATTGCGCGCTAATTATCCTCACCTCCGCACGCTTCGCCCGTTATAGGGCGAAGCAAAGCCCCATTCGAATCGAAGAGAACATTGAGCGATGGTCGTCGCCTGAGATACGCGCGACTTTTGTCTGCCCTCGAGCCGTCCAAGTCACCTGTCGATCGAGTAAGATCAAGTGTGTGGCTGATGAGGGACGGGGTTGTTCGATGGCGCGGATGGACCCCGCCGTCTGTGTGCTGGCCGCATGCAGAATCACGATCAGCAGAAGATCTATCCCAACGCGCACGGTTTGAGGGCTTATCCTCATTCCGCTAGAATACTCGCATCTTGCCTGGTATTCGCCTCTGTCGGGAGCTGCCTCTTGCAAGGAGGAGACATGGAGGGATCGCGTGTTAATACGGCAGCTCGCGTGAAGGCGGTTCGTGAAGGGGAGCGCGGCAGAGAACAGATCTTCGTTTACGAATTATCGGAGCAAGATTTAGGGGCCGGCTCGAGCCTCGGCAATGACAAGTGTTGGGTCACTTCTAAAGCGACCGGAGCGATCGAACAATTATTCAGCCTAGATATAGGTCGCGCCGTCGCCGGTGCGGTGAATATTCGTTACAGCACAGCACAACATGGAGTAAGGCATCGCTCCGACTCGGTAGCTGGCACACACCAGGCACAAGTTCCTTTCTGTGGTCCGGAGACGCGCGTGCAGTTGGAGGAAACAAGGCACGGGCGATTCCGCCTACATCCAGCTTACCAAAGGAAAACCTTTGAATTGGTCGGCGGGCTTGAGGTAAGCGAGACGCTCTTCGTCCCGCACACGCCGCAGACAGATCCGGTGGCCGTCTATCAGCTGATCACCGTGCGCAACAAAACGGTCCGTGCGCGCTCAGTTCGAGTCTTTGCCTATGCCAATCTTCGAGGTGGGACAGCAGGCGACATTGTAGGTAAGTTCGATGATTCGCTTGGGGCGTTGCTCGCTCGGAACGAGAGCGAACCTGATTGGGTGCGGATCTTCGGTTTCAATCTTCCGGCCACGGCATATATGACAACACACGACGTGAACCGCGCCTATGATCCAGTGAACGTCTTGCCGCTAACCAACGATCTTTCGGCGCGTGGCACCATCTTCGGCGTCGTTCAAGTTGATCTGGAAGTCGCTCCGGGCGAAGAGGAGGAGCTAGCCGTCATTCTTGTCTTTTCGCCAGAGGGTGAGGCGCTGGCCCGTGAGACGTTCGCCGCCGCGCGCGACTTTCGGCGCGCATTTCAGGAAACGCTCGAGCATTATCGCGCTAAGCTTTCGATCTCACAATTGGCGACGCCCGATCCGATCATCAATCAGGGCGTGCAGTGGGCTAAAGCGAACATGTTGCGCGTGATGGGCGACTATCCGGTCGCGCGCGCTTTCACGAATGAGCCGGGCGTCTCATCGAACGTTGTCATCCGCGATCTCGCTTGGTTCGTTTATGGTTGCGATTGGCTGGACCCATCTTTCAGTCGCGATATGTTGCGTGTCGCCGCGCGTATGCGCTATCCGACGGGGAAGCTCGCCGAATTCTTTAACGCCATCGACGGGCGCATCGAGGATTATGGATTGAATATCAATGATGATACGCCGCTCTTCGTGCTCGCCGTCGGGCACCACTATCACGCGACTGGCGATCTAGATTTCCTGCGGGAGATCTTCCCGACGGTCGAGATGGCGATCAGATACATCCTCTCGCAGCGCGATAGCCGAGGGCTGATCTTCTGTACAGCGCGCGGCGAAAACGTCTGGGGGATCGCTTCATGGCGCAACGTCATCCCGGATTATTCAATAAACGGCGCGGTGACTGAACTTAACTCGCTCTGTTACGGCGCGCTGCGCGAAGCGGCGCATTTGGCGCGCGCCATCGAGCGGGATGAACTGAGCGCAGAGCTGGACCAGAAAGCTGAAGAGTTGAAAAGGGCCATCAACGAGCATTTGATCAACCCAGACAACGGCATGTACTACCTCAATATAGACGCTGACGGCAATCGTCACACGGATGTGACGAGCGACGAGGTTTCCCCTGTTATGTTTAAAGTCGCGCCGGAAGCGGTCGCTTTTCGCATCATCTCGCGTTTGAACGGGAGCGATTTTTGGACCGAAGCGGGCTTGCGCACGGTCTCGCGCCATAGCCCGTACTACGATCCATCAAAGCATGTCGGTCTTCTCGGCGGCGTCTGGCCCGGCGTCGTCTTCTGGTATGCATTCGCTGCGGCGAAGTACCATCCCGAAGCGATGATCCGTGGATTACACGACGGTTACCGTGCTTACCTTAGCGATCCGCGCAAGAATAACACCGTGCCGGGCCAATTCAGCGAATGGTTCGATGGGGAAAGTCTTGTCAATCGTGGGATGCGGCTGTCGCCGTGGGAGCCACCGCGTTACCTTTGGGCGGCGCTCGAGGGATTGGCTGGCGTCAATATTGAAGGTGGCCAGTTGCAGATTGAACCGCGCTTGCCGCCTGATTGGAAATGGTTGGCGCTTCGCAACCTCCCCTATTGCGGGCGCGCGATAAGCTTCGTCATCGTGCGCGAAGGTAACACGCAACGCATATATGCGACGGAGCCACTCGCATCGCAAAGAGACGTGACCGTTTGCGGTCAGGATGTTTCTGACGGAGTGGAAGTCTGGAGCGATCTGGCGACCGTGATCGCTTTCGCTCAAGATGGACAGTTATATGTTTTTATTGGCAATAATTCATCGCGCACGCTCATCGTCCCGTTCGAGCTCGGCGGATTGATCGAAGATAATCGCACCTATAAAGTGCATACATTCAGTAGCGAATATGGCGGATGGGTTGAAAGCGGGGAAAGCGCTGGCAGAGAATTGACCGGGCTGGCTGCTTCGATCGAACCTCAGGGTTTCTTCATCATCCGCTTTCAACTGAAGTGAAAGGCGAGGGGAGGCAGGAATGAGATTAAAAGGTCGAGTTGCACTGATCACCGGAGCTTCAAGCGGCATCGGGCGCGCCATCGCGCTCCGATTTGCCGAAGAGGGCGCGCATATCGTCGTCAATCACTTTGGACAGGAAGAGCGAGCGAAAAGAGTGTGTGAACGAATCGAGGCATATGGTGGGCGCGCGCTCAGCATCGAAGCGGACGTCTCGCAGGTGGTCGAAATCCACCGCATGGTTGATGAGACCATTCGCCATTTTGGGCGTGTGGATATCTGCGTCAATAACGCTGGCGTGCAACGTGAGGTCCCTTTCCTCGAAGTGACGGAGGATGATTGGGAGTTGATGACCAAGGTCGATCTCAAAGGCGCATTCTTCGTCGCGCAAGCCTGCGCGCGCGACATGGTAAAACGGCGGCGCGGCAAGATCATCAACATCTCATCGGTTCATCAGGAGATCGCGAAACCGCGTTTCGCGCCTTACTGCGCGGCCAAGGGCGGACTCGGCATGTTGACGAAAACGCTGGCGATGGAACTGGCCGAGTACAAGATCAACGTCAACGGGATCGCTCCCGGCGCGATCGCGACGCCGATGAACGAGGACGTGTTGGAAGATCCAGAAGCAGAAGCCTCCGTCTGCCGTGAGATCCCGTGGGGCCGATTCGGTCGTCCGGCAGAAGTCGCCGCGTTGGCGGCGTGGTTGGCTTCGGATGAAGCCGATTACGTCACGGGCGCGACCTATTTCATCGACGGCGGATTGACGCAGCAGGTCGTCGAATATAAGTCGCCACATAAGGGTTGAGGCTCATAGTTACTGACTTCGAAGGGGCTCCTCGCCAAGCGCGTCGCTCGCATCCTCTGATTATCGAGGTCACGTTTGATGATTGGATAGGATGGCCATGCCTCTTGCAGGCAGCACGGCACATTGTACAGGCCGAACAAGGGTACCGACATCTTCAGGTCAACGACCATCTTGCAGATGGGATCTAACTATAACCGAAGTTCTATTGGAATATTTAACATCAGGTTGATGTCAAGAAGATGTTTTCGGCTTATCCATTGAAAGAAATTGAAGATCTAGAGAGGATCAGGAGGTTGCCTCGATGTCGATTGACGGGACGAGACAGATCTATCTTCGGGAGGTACAGAATAATCCTCAGCCATGCCACTATCTGAGCCTTATCCGCGCTTCTCAGGAGAGTGGGCGGGAGGTTTGCGACATCTGGTATCTTTTCGCTTACAGACCGGCGATGACGCAGCATCTTCAAAACTTCACGCAAGAGGTGATGCGGGGCGAGTCGCCGCTCAGCGTTGGACTTCGTGAGTTGATCGCTGCTTACACTTCATACCTGAATGAGTGTGAGTTTTGCACGAAGGCTCATGCAGCGGTGGCGGCTGAGTTGCTAGGTAGCGAGGAGTTGGTTTGGGCGGCGTTGCGCGATCCGGAACAGGCAGACCTGAAGGACGAGGAGAAAGCCTTGCTTCGTTTCGTTCGGCAAATAACCAAAGACCTTTCGGGGATAAGTGAAAAGGACGTACAAGCCGTGAGGGATGCCGGTTGGAGCGACGAGGCGATCTTCTATGCTATAACGGTTTGCGCCTTGTTCAATCTTTACAATCGATGGGTGGGCGCTTCGGGCGTACATGCAATTTCCGATGAAGGACATCGTTTCTATGGGAGATCGATGGCGCTGCGTGGGTATGATCCCAAAGCGCGGGAAGAGTATGTGACCGGGTTCAGAAGCGAAGGGGGTGGGCGATCGTAAGCTGATGAGCGATTCAGCCCCCTTCTTCACGCAGGCGATCCCAATGTGCGACCGTTTCATAAGCGCGACTTAGAACGGGACGCGGGCGCGCGCCATCGGCTGGGCCAATGTAACCCTGGCGTTCCATCGCATCGAGGATGGCGGCGGCGCGCCCATATCCGATGCGCAGTCGGCGTTGTAGAACGGAGGTCGAAGCCCGCTTCATTTCGACGCAGATGCGCAGCGCGTCTTCGAACAGTTCGTCTTGAAAACCTGCCACTCCATCTTCGCCTTCAGCCTCATCATCCGATTGCGTGATCGTTTCGTCATAGACTGGAGTCCCTTGATTCTTAATGTGGGCGACGATGCGGTTGATCTCAGTTTCGTCGACGTAGGCGCCGTGCACCCTGACGAGCCGCGAAGTTCCCGGCGGAAGAAAGAGCATGTCGCCGCGACCGAGCAGTTGTTCCGCCCCATTGGTGTCGAGGATCGTGCGCGAATCGACCTTTGACGAGACGCGGAACGAGATGCGCGATGGGAAATTGGCTTTGATCAGACCGGTGATGACATCGACCGATGGACGTTGGGTGGCGATGACCAGATGGATGCCGACCGCCCGCGCCATTTGCGCCAATCTCGTGATCGCTTCTTCCACCTCGTGCCCCGAAACCATCATCAGATCCGCCAGCTCATCGATGATGATCACGATGTAGGGAAGCGGTTTGTGGGGTTCGCCGTTTTCGTCAAAATCGAGCACATCGTTGCGCCGTTCGACTTCGAGGTTATATCCATCGATATTGCGCACGCCCCATCGCGCGAGTTCTTTGTAGCGCTGTTCCATTTGCGAGACGGCCCATTTCAGCGCATTGGCGGCGCGTTTCGGGTCGGTGATGATCGGCGTGGCGAGATGCGGGATGTCGGCATACAGGCCGAGTTCGAGGCGTTTCGGATCGATCATGATGAATTTCACTTCGTCGGGGCGCGCTTTGTAGAGGATCGAGACGACGATCGAGTTGAGGCAGACCGATTTGCCCGTGCCGGTCGCTCCGGCGATCAGCAGGTGCGGCATTTTGGTCAGATCGGTGACGTAGTTCATCCCATCGATGGTCTTTCCGAGCGCGATGGTGAGTTTCGAAGGCGATTCGCGGAAGGGGCGTGATTCGATCACTTCGCGCAAAAAGATGGTCTCGCGCTGTGGGTTCGGCACTTCGATGCCGACGTGCGGCTTGCCGGGCAGACGGTCGATGCGGATAGATTCAGCGTGCAAGGCGAGGCAAAGGTCATCGACCAAACTGGTGACGCGCGAGTATTTCACCCCGGGATCGGGTTTGAATTCGTAAGTTGTCACCACTGGACCGGGGCAAATATGTTTGATCTGCCCCGTGACGTTGAACTCGCGACATTTTTCGGCCAATCGATGGGCGATTTCGAGCAACTCCTCGTCTTTCTGTTCGTATCTCGGGGGAGGCGAGTTCAGAAATTCTATATCTGGAAACTCGTAGTCATCGATAGGACGCTGGGCGGGGAGTTTGGAACTCCCCTCTTCGCGCGGCTCTTCGTTGATCTCTGTGCGCACTACGGCTGCCGTGCGCAGCATATCCTCGATCTCAGCTCTCGCTTGATCTTCCGTTGTGACGGCGCGTTCGGTGGCGGTTTCTGGAGATGCGCTCGCGCGAAGGTCGGCTCGAGAAGCGTTTGAGGCGGCGAAGCTGGGCATTATGGCCGGTTCGATGGATGGCGCATCGTTCGTTTCCATCGGTTGCGGCGTCGTCGCTCGCATGAACTCCGCGACTCGTTCGGCAGCCGTTTGCGACCGCTCGCGCCCTTTAAGCCTTCGCTCCTTCTCGCGCGCGGCGCGCGCTTGCCGACGAGCCTCGGCCCGTTCCAACGCGCGCCGATGCCGTTCTTCGCGCCAGTGACGGATGCGCTCGGCTGCGCGTGTGAAGAAAGCCAAGCGTTCGCGCAAAAGCTGTGCGATCTTCTCGTAAAAGAGGGCAAATGAGAAGTTCGTCGCCAGGAGCACGCCGACGGCGGCTAGCGCCGTAAGAAGCACGCTCGCGCCGACCGCGTTCAATCCTGCCGCAAATAGTTGCGCGATGGCGCGTCCGATGAATCCGCCCGGTTCGACGCTGCGATCGAAGATCGGCGTTGTGACAGCGAGCGAAAGCAAGGCCGCGCAGCTCAGCAGTAGGAGCGCTAAGCCGCAGGTGCGCGTCAGCGGGGCTTCTAACTCCCGTGTCCGAAAACGTCGCCATCCGATGAAGAACAGGAGCGGAGGGAAGGCGTAGGCGATCAAGCCAAACGTTTGCAGAAACGCGGCGGAGAGATGGGCTCCGACAGCGCCGACGAGGTTGTGCAGATTTTGGTTCGAGGCGGTATTCCACGATGGATCGTTGGGATTGAAAGAGAGCAAGCAGAGCAGAAGCAGTAGGCTCGAGGCGAAGAGCGCGATGGCGAGGATCTCGTTGCGTCGTGTGTTACGCGACGTCTCGCGTTGCGCGTTCGTTTTCGCTGTGGCCATCGTGATCCACCTCCGATGCGCGGAGCAGCCTATCGTTTGGCAGTGCGACGCGAAAGCAGATAGGCTTTGATGAAATCATCGAGATCGCCGTCGAGCACGGCATCGACATCGCCACGCTCATAGCCCGTGCGCGTATCTTTGACTAAACGGTAAGGCGCGAGCACGTAGCTTCTGATTTGCGACCCGAAAGAGATGTCGGCTTTGCTGGCCTCCAGTTCCGCCGTCTCGGCGCGCCTCTTCTCCAGTTCGAGTTCATAAAGACGCGCGCGCAAGATCTGCATGGCGACGGCGCGATTCTGATGTTGCGATCGCTGATTCTGACATTGCACGACTATGCCTGTCGGCAGATGCGTGATGCGCACGGCGGAATCGGTCTTGTTGACGTGTTGCCCGCCAGCGCCGGTCGAACGGAAAGTGTCGATGCGGAGATCCTTCTCATTGATCTCGATCTCGATCTCTTCATCTATCTCCGGGTAAACGAAGAGCGAGGCGAAGGATGTGTGGCGACGTGCGGCCTGGTCGAAAGGCGAGATGCGCACCAAACGATGCACGCCGGCTTCGGCTGAAAGCAGGCCGTAGGCATATGGCCCTTCGACGCGGAAGGTGGCGCTCTTCAGCCCCGCCTCTTCGCCCGGTTGGTAGTCGAGGATCTCGGTCTTGAAACCGCGCCGTTCGGCCCAGCGAAGATACATGCGGAGCAGCATTTCGGCCCAATCCTGCGCATCGACGCCACCGGCGCCCGGATGGATCGTGCAGATGGCATTGCGCGCATCGTTTTCGCCCGAAAGGAGCGCTTCCGTCTCGGCTTGGCTCACCTCCTTCTCTAGCTTTTCGATGAGCGATAAAGCCTCGTGTAAGCTAGCCTCGTCCTCTTCGGCGAATTCGAGGAGCACATGAACGTCCTCGATGGCGCGCTCGAATCCCTCTTGGCGTGAGATGATGCGTTCGAGACGGCTACGCTGCTGGAGAAGCTTCTGCGCCTCTTCTTGATCAGACCAAAAATCTTGAGACGCGGCGCGCTCCTCGATTCGCGCTAATTCCTCGCGCTGGCGATCGATTTCAAAGGAACCTCCCGAGTTGCGCGATACGGTCGCGCAGATCGTCATACTTCGTGTGAAGTTCCTGTAGATCCAAAACCTCTCTCATCGCTCCAATTCCTCTTCAAGAATCTTCTCGTTAGCAAGATCGCGGTCGAAAGTGCGAACGTTAAATTTTAATGCGGCCCGGGAGTCTGGACAAAGTTAACCGGTCGGCGGCGCGGGCGACGCTCAACAGGCTGATGAGCGCGCATAGGGCGACGAACAGGTCGCCATGTGCAGCGTAGAACGTCATCTCTTCACTGGCGCGCTCTACGGGCCAGATGCGCACATCGGCCTGAAAGCTCGGCGTTGCGTCGAGAACTTCGCCGCGCGGCGAAATCCAAGCGCTGATCCCCGTGTTGGTCACGCGCAAAACCGGCCGCCCTGTCTCGACGGCGCGCATGATAGCGTTTGCCAAGTGTTGATGCAATACCGGCGTTTCGCCCAGATAACCATCGTTCGAGATGTTGACCAGTAGATCGGCCCCCCTTCGGACGAACTCGCGCGCGATGGTCGGAAAGGCCGATTCGAAGCAGATGAAGACGCCAGCGCGCAGATCGCCGATAGGCATTAAAGTGTAGCGCGTCCCCGGAGTGAAATCTCCGACGATCGCGCTGATCAAGCTGACGCCGGGCAGCCATTTAGGCAGCGGGATGTACTCGCCGAAGGGCAGCAGTTTGATCTTATTGTACTGCGCGACCAGTTGACCCGATTCATCAAGAAGTATCGCCGAATTGTAGACGCCATTCGCTGGCGCCGGTTCCATCGCGTTAAAGAGCATGAAGACGCGATTGGCTCGCGCAAATTCTGCGATGAACTCGCGAAAACTCGCGTCGCGCGCGTACCGGAAGTTCATCGGCGATTCAGGCCAGATGACGACCCGTCGTGTGTGATCTTCGCTAGATGGCGAGGTCGTGCGAGATGCCGAAGAGTCGATCGAAGTGGCGCGTCGTGTCTGATCTTCGCTAGATAGCGAGGCCGCATCTGACGGAGAAGACGAAGAAGTCGCCGAGCCGAGCGTTGCTCTCAACCCTTCGAGACTCAGTTGGACATGTCGTCGGAGCAGGATCTCGGTTTCGGAAAGCGTGCGCTGAAAATCGGCTGGCACGTTCGGTTGGACGGCGATGAAAAGAGTTGTCGGAGCGGAAAACGCTACGTCCCGCCGATAGCGGGCGCTCAAGATAATCGCTGTCAGGACCGATAAGAGAGCCACGATGCAGATCGAGACTGCGCCCCTCCTTCGCTCAGCAAGCGCTAGAGCGAGAGCCGAATTGGTCATCGCGATCAAGAAACCGACGGCGTAGACTCCGCCCCAGCGGGCCGATTGAATTAGAAACGGGACGTAGGCTTGCGAGTAACCGAGGGCATTCCAGAGTTGACCCGTAACAAAAAAGCGCGCCCATTCAAATGTCGCCCAGAGGAGCGGGAAGAGAAGAAGCGCGCGCCTTCCTAATTTTTGACAGAGCCAGGCCAGAAGCGCTCCCGAAGCGGCTGGGAAGAGACCGAGGATGAGCGCGCCGGGAACGAGCAGGGGAAAGGCCACCCAAGCGGGAAGATCGCCGTAATAGATCATCGCGTGGGTTAGCCACCAGCATGAGCCGTAGAAGAAGAGCGCGCCAATCGCCCACCAGAGGAGAAAGGCCCGTTTTGCGCTTTTCATACGCGCGGTCGTGATGAGGATGGGAATGAAGGCGACCCACGCGAGGAACCAGAGATCGAAGTCGGGAAAAGACGAAACGAGAAGCGCTGCCGACAGCAGCCCGCTTGCCCATTCGGTCGGTTTAGGAACCCGGACCGGTCTCTCACGCAACAAGGCAACTTGGCTGGTTCGTTTGAGCTCTCGCACGAACCTAAAGTTTAGCAGAACATCGGTTGCTGCGCAGTCCTGACCAAAAGGTCGTGTGGCGCGCAGGATTGGACCCGATCTTCCGAAAAAGGTTTGCTAGTTCACCGAAATCTTCTGATGATGTTCGCGGCCCACATCAGTTTGAACGAAATCGTTCAACTGACGTTTCAAAATGAACAGAAAGTGTCAATCAGACAGTGACAAATTTTGTTCGGCTGTCAAGGGCGCGACACTTGCTGTGGATTGAAGGACGGTCTCTTCTTCAGATCGATTTGGACGTTCGGAGCGAGCCGTTTCGAGAAGGGCGCTTGAAAAATGCGGGAGAACCCGGCCCCATTCGAGACCGGGTTCCGAGAAGGAGGGCGCGACGGAGGGGACGCACGGCAGGTTACTGGCGCAGCGGCAGGCTACGCTCAGAGGAGTGTTGGCGGCGGGGTCACGAAAGTTCTTAATAGCCTTTCGTGCTTGCCACCCTCGTATAAGCACATCGCGTGCCAAAACTCGGTCGGGAAGCTGGTTCGGTTAGCCACATGGGGTTCGAAGGTCTGCTTGCGGCCAAGATGGTATACATCTCGAATTTCTTTTCAGAGATGTCATTAGCGTTCGAGGGTCTGCTTGCGGCCAAGACGGACCACTGGTTGCCGTCCTTTTTAGGGTTGAGACCTGCTTGCTGAACAATGGACAAACACAGCTAAATCGGTCATGCTATCTGCCTACCGCCAGTTCGGCGGGGAAGTGACGCCTGTGGACATTGGCTGCAGTGTCGGTGGATGAAGCAGGAAGCAATCGGGACAGGTGTTGTGTGACATTTGTCCATGAGTTGCAGAACGCCTACGCAAACAGTCTATAGTGGCCGACAGGAGGCAAGCATGAACGAGATCATCTTCGTCGTGGAAGAAGCCCCTGAGGGCGGGTACACCGCACGCGCACTGGGGGCCTCCATTTACACGCAAGCGGAAACAGTAGAATCCTTGCGCGAGCAAGTACGTGACGCCGTGCGCTGTCATTTCGACGAGGAAGACAGACCGCAATTGATCCGCTTGCATTTTGTTCATCAAGAAGTGATCGCAGCATGAAGCTGCCGCGCGATGTCTCTGGTGATGATCTTGCCCGGGCGCTTGAGCATTTCGGTTACGATGTCGTGCGCACAACCGGCAGCCACATGCGCTTGCGCACCTACAGGAACGGCGAACATTACGTTACCATTCCGCGCCACCCCACTCTGTACGTCGGCACGTTGGCTTCGATTTTGCGCGACGTGTGTGATCACCTAAAAATCAACAAAGAAGAAATCATCCGCTATCTTTAGAAAAACTGGAGGTTGAGACCTGCTTACTGAACAATGGACAAACACAGCTAAATCGGTCATGCTATCTGCCTACCGCCAGTTCGGCGGGAAGTGACGCCTGTGGACATTGGCTGCAGTGTCAGTGGATGAAGCAGGAAGCGGCCGGGGCAGGTCCTGGACGAATGAGCTGCAGAACGGGAAAAGATGGCAGAATCGTCGTTATGTCCATTTTGGCGAAGCGATTGTAGTGTGATGGCGCATGATGGAAGAGATGATCGCACCACTGAGCTGCTCTCTCGCCGGTCCGATAACGCTTGTCAGCGCAGGTCTGCGTGGCTAGGAGTCATCCGAAGATAAGTTGCTGCATCCGGTTTCTGGCTCATTTGATGCCGGTCTCGACTTGGCGTTGAAGCGCGATAGCTTCCGGATTGTTCGGATCTATTTGGAGCGCGTTCTTCGCGTAGGTCATAGCTTGGGCGCGGTCGCCGCGATCGAGAAAGATGCGACCCAAGGCGATATGCGCTTCGATTAGCCGCGGGTTCCAAAAGATCGCCGTGCGGAGCGCGCTGACGGCGGCATCGAGATCGCCGCGCCGTTGGTGAATGTAGCCGAGAATTAGATAGGCTTCAGCGCTCATCGGCTCTATCGTCAGCGCGCGGCGCAGTTCCGGCAGCGCTTCATCGTCGCGCCCGGCGGCGTACAGCTCACGCGCTTTGGCGAGAAGGTTCTTCGCATCGACATTTGTGCCCTCATCTTGAGCCAGACGATCGCGCGCGGCATCATAGTAGTCTAAACGGTTGAAGTTTTGATAAAGCCGGAGCGGGACTTGACTCAAGGTTTGCGAACGCAGCCACTCTGTCTGCCATCTCGCGTAGGCTGGGAGGAAACGTCTCGATTCGTTATCAGCGGAATTGGCGGCCTCGGCCTTGCCCATCTTCTCGAGCGCTTTGGCGAAGAGAAAGAGGGCTTCGCCATCCCGCGGATTGGCCGTGATGACAGGGCGAAGCTGGTCCGCCGCTTCCGCATATTTGCCCAGCAGCAGGAGGGCGTAAGCGTAGTTGAAGCGAACGAGGGGATCTTCCGGTGCGGATTCGGAAGCCCTTTGCAGAAGGGCCGCGCCCTGTTTCAACAGGCGGTCGCGCTCTTCGACTTTGGCTTCGCTGCGCGCGGCCTGAATGGAGATCGCGCCCGCGTTGTTATAGACGCTCTTCATGCGCGTCTCCGTCGTCAAAGGCAGAAGCGCGCCGAGCGCGCGCGTGAGATCGTTCATGCGCCAATAGGCGATGGCGGCGTAGAAGGCCGCTTCAGCGTAGTGGCGATCGCGTTTCTGTAGTCTGGAGAGATACTCCGCCGCCTCCTTCCAATCTTGACGCTCGAAATAGAATTGGCCCAGCTCGAAAGCCGCCTGCGTGTAGGTCGCTCCTCCGTTGACGCGCGCATATTCGAGCAGCGCGTTCTGCAGATAGGCCTTCTTCTTCTCTGGATCGGTCGTCAGCGTGCCCTTCACATAGCTTTCGAAGGCGCGAGCGGGGACTTTGGTCGCGCGCTCGATGAACTGATTGAGCGAGAAGGGAAAAGCTTTGTCGCGTTGATAGAGGATCTGGTAGGCGAGGCGACCTTGCATCGCTTGTAGCGTCTTGAGCGGTCCGCCGAAATCGAATTGTTGACTGGCCCAACGTCCGTCTGCTAGTTGCTCGCCCAGCAAACGCCCTTCATTGACGCGGATGACGCGCGCCGTCCCCTGTATCTCCGCGGGAGCGTTTTCGCCTTGGACCGGCGTGACTCGATAGGCACCATAAACGACGAGCGTCGCTTGGGCTTCGCGCCCGATCTTGATCGCCGTCGCGCGTGTCGGAATGACGGTCAGCGGCAAACGCAGGCGCTGATAGATCAATTCGCGTTCATCGCTTGCGACGACGCGCAATCCCGGAACGCTCAGAAGCTCCGACAACGCATCGACGAAGCTCTCTCCGATCCAGTTGTATTCTTTGAAGTTCGATGTATTCTCGAACGGTAGGACCAGGACCGTATCGCTGCCGGACGTTTGGGCTACGGCGATCCGGGAGGCCAGATAAAAGCAAAGGCTCAAGATCGAAACGGCATTTAACAACCTTTTCATGATTCAGCCCCCGCTCGGCACGAACGAAGATCTACGCTCGCGCTAGGTTCCGCTCGGATGAATCTCGATGCGCGCGCGTTGCTCGAAAGTTCCCGCTAAAGCGATCAAGGCCGCAACCCTTTTGAGAGTTCTGCGGCCTTTAAGATTCAAATCTGGCGTCCCCGACGGGAATCGAACCCGTGTTACCGCCTTGAAAGAGCGGTGTCCTAGGCCACTAGACGACGGGGACGTGGGCGAACTTCCTGTTCATAATTTAATGACCGGCCCAGTAGTTTCCGCTGCCGGCCATCTTTGATCCGCCATGAGACGGCAGCTTTCGCTTGAGGACCGATCGCTCTTTATCATGTGGATCGAGCGGTGATCAGCCCAAGATTTTGTAAGTTAACTCAACCGTTCCGCCTCTGTCAAATGCGGACGCGACGCTCGATAGAAGGGATGCGCGCCAATCGGAACGCTTCTGAGATATTCCGCTTGCGCCCTCTGGCCGAACAAGCGCTTTAAATGTATTCAAGCGCGACGAGGAGTTCGGCGTTCAAGATCGCCGCGCCCGCTGCGCCGCGTATCGTGTTGTGACTGAGCGCGACGAAACGAAGATCGAAGATCGGATCGGGTTTAATGCGCCCCACGGTAACGCTCATGCCGCCACCCGCATCACGATCTAGGCGTGGTTGCGGTCGGTCCGGTTCCGTGCGGACGATGATCGGATGAGATGGCGCAGAGTGCAACTCAAGCTCTTGCGGCAAGCTGCGCCATGAAGCGAGCGCGTCGGTGATCTCCTCGAGCGAAGCGGCGCGTTTCAATTTAACGCGGATGGCCGCCATGTGGCCATCCGTCACGTTGACGCGATGGCATTGAGCGCTCACCTTCATCGGCGCCTCTTCGATCGATTCGCCGCGCAGTTTGCCGAGTATCTTCAGCGTTTCGGTTTCGATCTTCTCCTCCTCTTTCTCGATGAACGGCAGGACGTTATCGCAGATATCAAGCGATGGGACGCCCGGGTAGCCCGCGCCGGAAAGGGCTTGCAACGTCGTCACGACCGAAGCTTCCACGCCGAAACGCTGATGGAGCGGGGCGAGCGCTAAGGCCAACATGATCGTCGAGCAGTTAGGATTGGTGACGATAAATCCACGGTCGAAGCCGCGCTCGCGCTTTTGTCGTTCGATCAGCGAGAGGTGTTCATGATTGATTTCCGGGATGACCAGCGGAACATCGCGATCCATGCGAAATGCCGATGAATTGCTCAGCACCGGATAACCGGCTCGCGCGAAGCTCTCTTCGATCTCGCGCGCGATGCCGGCGGGAAGGCTCGAAAAGACGAGATCGCAATCGAGCGGCGGCTCCGGCGCCGCGACTTCGAGCGCGCGCACGCCACTCGGCATCTCGCCTGAAAGGCGCCACGCGCAAGCCTCCGCGTAAGGTTTGCCTTGCGAACGATCCGATGCGGCGAGCGCCGTCACTTCAAACAGCGGATGACCGTCGAGCAATTGGATGAAGCGTTGTCCTACGGTCCCAGTCGCACCTAGTATGCCGACGCGATATTTTCTCACCATCGAACTAAAAAATGATTCTCCTTCGAGAGATTCGAAACGCGAATTCTACCTCAAGTAATCTTCCAATTGCACTGCGGCATCGGTCTTCTCGTCGCGGTATTTGACGATGATCGGCGCATAAAGCGAAAGCCCCCAGTCACGTCCGCGCTCGCTCGCGATGGCGCGCGCGCCCGGAACGACGACTGCGCCTTCGGGGATTTCGAGCGGGCGTTCGGCTGTGCGTCGGTAGATCTGCCCGCGGACCAGGTCGTAGACCGGCGTCGAACCGGTCAGCACTACGCCTGGAGCGAGCACGGCGCGCCGCCGCACGATGGTCCCTTCGTAAACGCCACAGCCGCCGCCGATCAAAACTTCATCTTCGATGATGACCGGCAAGGCTCCGACAGGTTCGAGCACGCCGCCGATCTGCGCCGCCGCCGAAAGATGCACGCGCTTGCCGATTTGCGCGCACGACCCGACGAGCGCGTGGCTGTCGATCATCGTCCCTTCATCCACGTATGCGCCGACGTTGATGTACATGGGCGGCATGCAGACGACTCCGGGCGCGACATAGGCGCCATCGCGTATGCTCGAGCCGCCGGGCACAATGCGCACGCGATCTTGAAGGGTCAAAGCTTTGATCGGATAAGTGTCCTTGTCGAAGAAGCGTAGCGACCTATCGTGCGGCGACATCTCGACGAGCGCGCCCATGCGGAATCCAAGGAGGATGCCCTGTTTGACCCAGACGTGGGCGCGCCAGGCTCCATCATCGCCGCGTTCGGCGGCGCGGATCTCGCCGCGCCCGAGCGCCGCTTTGAACTCCTCGAAGAGCGCTCGATCCGCTTCGGAGAACTTCTGTTTCTCGCTCGCCGCCAACGTTTCGATGCGTTGGCGAAGCATCGCGACTCGCCCTTCAGCTTGCGCCATGAGAGACCCCCTTTAACGCGCCCAATTCGGTGAGAATCTCGCGCAGACGCGCTTTGGTCTTCTCTTGAACGGGGACGAGCGGCAAGCGGTAGCGCTCTTCGATAAGTCCCATCATCGCGAGCGCGGCTTTGACTGGCCCGGGACTCGATTCCATGAAGTTGGCCTCCATCAACGGCAGCAAACGATAGTGCATCTGTCGTGCAGCGGCCCAGTCGCCAGCTAGCGCCATGTCGATCATACGCGAAGTCAGGTCCGGCACCTCGTTCGAAACGACTGAGATTAACCCATCCGCGCCGAGCGCGATGAGCGGAAGCGCGAGCGAATCATCGCCCGAGAAGACGCGAAATCCGTTGGGTCGCTCGCGCAGAATGGTCATGATCTGCGCGAAGTCGCCCGAAGCCTCCTTGATGCCGACGATGTTGGGCACTTCGCGCGCCAGCCTCAATGTGGTCTGAGCGGCGATGTTGCACCCGGTGCGCCCAGGGACGTTGTAGATGATGACCGGCAGATCTTGGACTGCTTCGGCGACGGCGCGAAAATGCGCATAGAGTCCCTCTTGCGTCGGTTTGTTGTAATAAGGCGCAACGAGCATCACGCCATCGACGCCGAGCGAGCGTGCGGCCTGTGAGTAGCGGATGGCATCGACCGTCGAGTTGCTGCCCGTCCCCGCGATCACGCGCGCGCGTCCGCGAGCTACCTCAACGGTGATTGCGATCACGCGCTGGTCTTCCTCTTCAGTCATCGTCGCCGATTCGCCCGTCGTCCCGCATGGCACGAGGAGGCGCACGCCGCCGACGATTTGTCGTTCGATCAAACGGCGCAGAGCCTCTTCATCAACTGCGCCATCGAGTTTGAACGGCGTCACCAAGGCCGTCGCGCAACCGCGCAGCCAATCGGTCTTGATCATGATCTTTTCCCCCTTTCTTCTATGATTCGATCGATCAGTTCGGAAAATTCATAACAGCCGCCCTGTTTCGTCACGATCCACTCTGCGGCGAGAAGCGCTCCGGCGGCGAACCCTTCGCGCGTGCGCGCTTCGTGTTGGAGGAGGATCTGATCATCCGTCGAATCGAAACCGACACGATGCGTGCCGGGGATGTGACCGGCGCGCGTGGCCGCAATCGAGATCTCCGCTGGCCAGTGCGGCGCAAGAAGCGCGCGCAGCTTCAATGCCGTCCCCGAAGGGGCGTCGCGTTTTCCCGCATGATGCGCCTCTTCGATGAACGGAGCGTAGTCGCTAAATGGCGCGATCAGCTTCGCCGCATGTGCGACGATGCGATAGAAGAGGTTGGCGCCGATGGAGAAGTTCGCTCCGTAGACCATCGCCCCGCCGCGCTCGTCGAGTATAGCTTGGGCCTGCGGCAGACGCTCATTCCAGCCGGTCGTCCCTTCGACAAGCGGGACGCGCGCGCGTGCGCAAGCTTCGATGTTCCGTAAGACCGCATGCGCCACGGAAAAATCAACCGCTACGGAGCATCCTTGCAGACGACCGGCCAACTCTTCCGCCGTGCGTTCGGCATCGCGCGAAGTGGCGATCACGACGGTCTGATGTCCGCGCGCCTGCGCACGCGCTTCGACGAGTCTGCCCATCCTGCCGTATCCGATCAGTCCGATCTTCATCGTAGCTTAAACGGGACATTCATTTTACTTATGGGTCGCTCGGCAAAAATACGAAAAAAGGCTTTCACTTTCAACGGTCGAGCGCTTTGAGTCGATAGACCAAGCGAACGTACAGGTCAACGGCTTCGAGCAGATCGCGTTTTTCGACATACTCGTGCGGCGTGTGCGCGACGAGGATCGAGCCGGGGCCGAGAAGGGCAGGTTGGCCCCAGTTCCTCAGGTGCGGGATGTCGGTCGCAAAGCGCACGACGCAGGTTTCAAACCCATCGACCGTTATCGTCCGCACGACGGGTGAAAGGGCTTTATACTCTAGTTCGGCATGGCCGGCCACGGCTCGTTCGAGTTGTCTTTTGACCGTCTCAACTTCCGTTACCAGTCGAATATGGAGATCGGCCTGAGCGTGATCGGGGATGACGTTTGGACGTGTGCCGCCGCTGATGACGCCGATGTTGCAGGTCGTTTCACCCAGCAGGTCATCGGCGGGCCAAGTGATGCGGCGCACGGCTTCGAGCGCATCGAGAAGCTTTTCGATCGCCGATTCGCCCTGCTCGGGATAGGCCGAATGCGCGGCGCGTCCAGTGGCACGGAGGCGAACGTGAAGCGCGCCTTTGGTCCCGATCGCCAATTTGTTCTCGGTCGGCTCCCCGTTGATGAGGAAGCGACACTCGGCGGCGAGCGGATGCCCGTTGGCCTTTTGGGCGCCCAGACTCGCCAACTCTTCGTCAACCGTGAAGAGAAGCCCGACATCGCGCACGCCTTCGGCGCGCAATCTCTCCACCGCCGTGATCTGTGCGGCGATGATGCCCTTAGCATCGCAGGCGCCGCGCCCGTAGATCCGCGCCGCATCTTCGCGCGAAGCGATGAAGGGCGGAACGGTGTCCATATGGGTTGACAAGACGATGCGCGGGGAGGCTTTCGGCTGATGCGCGATGACGTTGCTTCGCCCTTCAGCGATCGCTTGCAGTTCGACCTCGTAGCCGAGATGATCGAGATGATCGGCGAGAAAGAGCCCGATCTCCTTCTCCTCGCCGGTGATAGAGGGGATATCGACCAGTTTGCGCGTCAGTGTGAAAAGATCCATCGATCGTTTCCGTCCCATCCGGTTCCGCGGCGTTATCCTTGCTGGGCCGCTTGCTTTTCGTCTTCCGTTTCGAAGATCGCTCGGTGGAGGCGCGCGACCGCTTCTGCGACCCTCTCTTGATCGATGACGAAGGTCAAATTGATGCTCGAAGCGCCTTGCGAGATGAGCGAGATGTTGATGTCGCGCATAGCGCTAAAAACGCGCGCGGCGATGCCGGGCGTTGTGCGCAACCCTTCGCCGACGACGCAGATGATCGCGCGGCGCGGTTCGACTTGGACCGTGCCGAGTCTTTCGAGTTCGCGAACGATCGAATCGAGGGCACGTGTGTCATCAAGCGTCAGCGAAACGCTCACCTCTGAAGTCGTGACGACATCGACGACCGTGCGGTAACGGTCGAAGACTTCGAACAGCGCGCGCAAGAAACCGTAAGCGCCGAGCATGCGCGCCGATGTCACTTGAATGACGGTGATGCCGGTCTTGTGCGCGATCGCCTTGATGCGCGAGACTGAAGTTGACGATTCGGCACAGATCAAAGTGCCTTCCTCGGTTGGGCGGCGCGAATTGCAGACGCGCACGGGGATAAAACGCGCGACCGCCGGCTCGATCGTCTTCGGGTGAAGGACCTTGGCGCCGAAATAGGCCAATTCGGCGGCCTCTGCGTAAGACAAGCGCGGGATCGTGCGCGCCTTAGGCACAAGGCGCGGATCAGCCGTCATCACGCCATCGACGTCGGTCCAGATCTGAACCTCGCTTGCGCGAAGGGCGGCGCCGATGATCGCCGCCGAATAATCGGATCCGCCGCGCCCGAGCGTGGTGGTCCGCCCAGCGGTCGAAGAGGCGATGAAACCGCCGAGGACGGGTATTTCGCCACGCTCGATGAGCGGCAGAAGGTGATTGCGTGTGCTCGCTTCGGTCTCCGACATCAAGGGCGTGGCGCAGCCAAAGGTCTCATCCGTGATGATGCACTGACGCGCATCGATGTTGATCGCGGGCAGTCCCCTGGCGCGAAGGACGGCGGTCAACAGCATGGAGGAGAGTCGTTCGCCGTAGGAGGCGACCTCATCCTGCAGTGCGGGAAGTAGGGCTTCGCGCCTCGCCGCACGCTGCAAGATCTGTTTGAGGTCGGCCTTGGCATCTTCGAGCCGCCGCGCGATCATTTGCGCTTCTTCAGAAGGCAAGAGCGCATTGGCGACGGCGGCGTGACGCGCAAAGTGCGGTTCGAGCTTGAGCGTCGCTTCCTCTACCGCTCCATCGGAAGCGAGATGGAAACTTTCGATCAAAGCGTCGGTCAATTTGCTCATGGCTGAGACGACGATGACCGGCGCTCGGTCCTTATTCGTTTCGATGATCGTCGCGACGCGCGCAAACGCGGCTTCATCCTCGACCGACGTCCCGCCGAATTTCATGATCAGAGGCGTCTTCATGTCACTGCTCGGCGATCCGAATGGAGATCCTCTTTGTTTTTTGTTAAGGGACGCACAAGGGCCGACATCGGGCCGGAACATCCTCAGCGCGCTATTGCGGAAATATAGCGCATGCGTCGCCGAGACGAAAAGCTCAGAGGCGGCGCTGACTGGTTGCCGAGCGGTCGTTCGTAACGTCTCCGGGAGAAGCGGGGGCTCATTTGCGCGATCACTTTATGAAACCGCGCGCGGGCAAGCGACGTAGTAATCTTGTGCACGTTCACCTTCGGGTAGTTCAACCAGCAGGAGATGGAAGTAGATGCTTAAAGGTCTTCTCTTTTGGCAAGCCCGTTCTTCGATGAAAATAGGACGGTGCGCCGCGCTGATCCTTTTGAGCGGCGCGATGGTTCTAGCGCAAACGCCCCCGCCCGCTTCGGCGAAAGAGCCTGTTACGCCAAGGCAGGAAGGTTCTGCTGCTCCTCAAGAGCCGCGCGAGCCGAATCTGCCACAGGTCGAACCGCGTCCCGTGCCGCCATTGCCAAGTTTGCAAAGGGTGGGCGTACAGAAGGATCGCACGCTCTCTTTGTCGCTCAATCAAGCTATACGCTTGGCTTTGGCCAATAACAACGAGATCGAGGTGGCGCGCGACGATGTGCGCTTTGCGGAGAGCGTGTTGCGTTCGCTGGAGGGCATCTATGATCCGGTGATCAGTTTCACGCCGCAAATCTCCAGCACGATCGAACCCGTCTCCAGCGTGTTAGCCGGATCAGACCAGCGTGGAACGGTCAAGACGACCGATTTCAATTTCGGGCCGGCGATGAGCCAGCAGCTAAGGTTTGGCGGAGGCCAGTATCAAATCTTCTTCAACAACCTTCGCCGTTCGACGACTTCAACTTTCAGTCAACTCAATCCGTTCTATTCGTCGAGCCTTGGCGTGCAATTCACGCAGCCATTGTGGCGCAATCGGGCGATCGATCAGAACAGACGGCAGATCAGGATTCAGAAGAAAAGGCTCGAACAATCGGACGCCGATTTCCGTCGGCGCGTAAGCGAAATCATCGCGCAAGTCGAACAGGCTTATTGGGATTTGGTCTTCGCTTTGAAGGATCAGCAGAATAAACTCTCGAATCTCGAGCTGGCGCGCGAACAGTTCAGACAAACGGAAGCGCGTGTGGCGGCTGGGGCCGCTGCGCCGATCGAACGGGCTGAGGTCGCCACTGAGCTTGCCAGTCGCGAGACGGATCTGCTGCAATCGGCGCAGAACGTTTCGATCGCGGAGAACAATCTGAAACAGCTCATCCTCCGCGATCCTTTAGCGCCCGAATGGGCCGCGCAGATTACGCCGACCGATGAACCTAATTTCGATCCGACGCCGATAGATCTAGCGGCTTTGTTGACTGAAGCGAGAGAGAATAGACCCGAACTACAGCGTTTGCGCTTAGAAGAAGATATCAATCGCATCGATCTCGAGTTTTACCGGAATCAGACGCGCCCGCGCATCGACCTGCAGGCAACGGTGGCGACGACGGGATTGGCGGGGACGGCGGTCGTCCCGACCGGCACTTTGACCGGCGGATTAGCGGGCGTGTCGGGGAGCGCGAGCGGGCAAGTGCCGTTGATCTTCGGCGATCCGAACCTCAACGCGAACGCTTTCTTGCTCGCACAGATCAATCAACTGCGGGCGGCGCAAGGGCTGCCACCCGCTGAAGTGCCGCTCATCACGCCGCAGACGCAGACCGTTCCGACCCGCTTGGTCGGCGGGTACGCGCAGACGTTGCATAACCTCTTCAGTTTCGAAACGCGGAACGTGGTCGTGGGAGTGCGGATCGAATTGCCGTTGCGCAATCGGACGGCGGAGGCTAATCTCGCCGGGGCACTGGTCCAGCGCGAACAGTTGGCCGCGACGCGAAGATCGCAAGAGCAGCAGGTCGCGGTCGAAGTGCGCAACGCGGCGCAAGCCGTCGAGACGGCGCGCCAGCGAGTTTTAGCGGCGCGCGAGGCGCGCCGTAACGCCGAGTTGCAGTTGGAAGGGGAGCGGCGCTTATATCAAGTCGGGCGCTCGACGACCTTCCTCCTGTTCCAGCGTGAGAATCAGCTGGCGAATGCGCGTAACGCCGAGATCAGAGCCGAGACCGATTACAATAAAGCCGTCGCGCAGTTGCGCCGCGCCGTCGGCACGATCTTGCGTATGAACAACATCACGATACAATCGCCGCTGACGAAAAGATAGGTCGTTCGGCAGTTTGGCCGGACGGCTTTCCTGTGCTTTTCGCCGAAGTCGCGGATGTGAAGATAACGGCGACCATCATCACGTTCAACGAGGAGGAGAATATCGCGGCAGCTTGCGAATCGGTCGCTTGGGCCGATGAGATCCTCGTCGTTGATGCCGGATCGAGCGATCGAACGCGCGAAGTGGCCCGTTCGTGCGGCGCGCGCGTGATCGAACGGGAGTGGCCGGGCTTCGCCGCGCAGAAGCAGTTCGCTGCCGAAGCGGCGAGCCATGACTGGATCTTCAGCCTCGATGCCGACGAGCGCGTCTCGCCGCGCTTACGTGAATCGATCCTTAGTCTTCGCCATCTCGATGAGGGCGCTTTGGCCGATGGATATCGCGTCGCCCGCCGCTCCTTCTACATGGGGCGTTGGATTCGCGGCGGCGGTTGGTATCCGGACTATCAATTGCGCCTTTATCATCGCGCGCGCGGGCGTTGGCAGGGAGCTTATGTGCATGAGTCGGTGAAGATGGTCGAAGGGGCGCGGGTGGTGATTCTGGAAGGCGAGATTTTGCATTACAGCGTGCGCGATGCGGCGCACCATCACCGCATGATCGGCGAGCGATACGCGCCGCTCGGCGCGCGGCAGATGTATGAAGCCGGTCAACGCACATCACCCATCAAGATCGCGCTCGCTGGTCCAGCCGCTTTCCTGCGCAGTTTCATCCTTAAGGGCGGCTTTCGCGATGGGTTGGCCGGATATGCGATCGCTCGTTTCGCCGCGCATCACGCTTTCCTCAAACATCTGCTGTTGTGGGAGATGCAGCGCAAAGGTGAGAGCGAATGATCAATTCGCCACTTTTTCAGCGATCAATCTATCTAGCTCCATGTTTCAATGTGGGGATAAACAGACCCGATGAGGGTAGAGTCGTTAGGGTGCGGAGATCGCCCGGAAACGCCGGAGCTTCGGTTACTTGATCCAATTCCCGCCCAGTCTGAATTCGCGCCACACCTCGCTGACGGCGCCGAAGAGGATAAAGAGCCCTAAGGCCGCTAAGAAAATGGCAAACGAGAGGACCAGCCATGACGCGACGCCGCGGCTTCTATAGGTCCTGACCGTGGTCCATGCGGCGCCGCCTAAAAGAATTAAGCCTGTTGCTATTTCCAGAATGCGCATAAATTTGAGGTGCCGATCATCACACTAGAGCTACTCAGCTAGCGTAGATCGGCTATCATTCGTTTGTTTCGGTGAAGATACACCGAGAAGGATGCTATTGCAAACGAATTGGATCGAGGCGTCGCCGCGCGAATGGGCTTGGCGAGATTTGATCTACTCGCCGCTCTCTTTGGTTCCATCCATCTCGCTGAGCGAAGGAAGAAGCTGACGGCGCGTGAACGATTTAAGCGAAGCGCGCGGCAGGCTATGCGTGGCCAGCAACTCCGTTAGCAATTCATCCTCCATCTGGCGGCTCTCCCACACGCGGGGACCTTGGTTGAGCAGGGCGAAAAGGACTAATCCGTAGTCGTTCGTGTAGACGATACCCGCCAAGCTGGCCATCCCGCCATCGATCGTCGTCAACGTGCCGGTTTTGCCGACCAGCGCGCCCTCGAGCGGCGTGCCGCGCAAGCGATGGCGAAGCGTCCCGGCATCGGTTCCGGCAAACGGCAGGATGTCCTCCGGATCGAGCCCTTGTCGCTGAAGCTCTTCGACGAGCGCGCGAAGTATCGCGACGATGCCGCGCGGCGTCAGTCGGTTATGGCCCAGACCGGAGCCGCTCTCGAAGAGGAGTTGGTGATTGGGAATGCTGATCTGCTCGGCGAGGAAACGTTGGATCTCTGCTGGGCCGCCGACGAACGCCGCCAAGCGATCGGCGACGAAATTGCTCGAGTGAGCGTTCATGTAAAGCAGGACGTCACGCAAACGATAAGAGTCAATTGTGAAAGTTGGTTCGGTGTCGGGCGGAGCCGCGACAGCCGTCTTCATCGGACCGAGTTTCAGCGCCCGATTCAAGCGCGCCGCGGCTTCCGCGGGCGCGTCGGTGAAGTTGAAACAGAGGCCGGGGGCGACGAAAAGCGTCCCTATCGCCCTTTTGATGCCGAACTTGCGGCGGAGATCGTTGGCGATCAAGCTGGCCTGAATGTCGCCGAAGAGCGGATCGTCGCTCGCTACGTAGAGATCGCCGCGGAAGGTGCCGTTCTCAGTTGTGCCATCGAGATAGACGCGAGTGCGGAAGCGATAGTTAGCTCCGAATCTCTTCAGCGCGGCGAGCGAGGTGGCAAGCTTCGATAGCGAGGCGGGATTGAAGGTGACATCCGCGTTGAGCGAAGCAAGTGTGTGTTTGCCATCGAGCGTCTCGATGAGGACGCCATGGCGCTCGAGCTCTTCGCCGCGCGCCGCGTACCAAGCGGCAACGTCAAAGAGAGGCTTTTCGATCGCCGGCGTTTCGACATCCGCAGCGTATGTGGCGAAAGAGCGCGTGACGATCGGACGCGCGTCGCGTTGGCGTATCTTGAGCGAATAGGGAACGAAGCTGAGCGCCGCGATGATGATCAGACCGCTGAAGACCATCAGCGACACGGACCAGCGAGGCCTCAAGGTCGAATTCCTCCTCTAAATTTTTTATCTTCGATCGACACGCCTTCCCCTCGAGGACGCGAAGCGTTATCATGCGAAAAGCTGGCGCGCGCGTCAAGTTTCGCGAAGAGCGCTGGCGAATGATTCATAGATGATGGTTCAGCAAAACGGCGAGTACGCTCTCCCGATCGTCATCGTCCTCAGCGCCATTTTCGGCGCGGCTATCGGCAGTTTCTTGAACGTCGTCATTCATCGCGTCCCACGCCGGGAGTCGATCATCCGACCGCGTTCCCGTTGCCCGCAGTGTGGCGCGTTGATCGGCGTGCGCGATAACATCCCGATCCTAAGTTTCCTCATCCTCAGAGGGCGTTGCCGTCGGTGCCGGTCGCCGATCCCATTCCGCTACCTTTTGGTCGAAGCGCTGACCGCGATCCTTTTCGTCGTCGCCGCGATGCGCGCAGGGCTCCCGCTAGAACTCGCGTTCGATCTGGCTTTCATCGCCGCCATCGTCGCGCTTATCTTCATCGATGCCGAACACATGCTGCTTCCGAACGCGATCACCTATCCGGGATTCATCGGCGCACTCATAGCGCGCATCTTGGTGCCGCAGGTCGGTGGATCGCATCTTCTAGCCTCATGGCCCGCTTGGGCTCTCTCTCTCTTCGGCGGTTTGATCGGAGCGGCGTTCGGCGGTGGTTTGCTCTGGGTGCTCGGATGGTTCTGGCGACGGGCCCGCGGTATCGAAGCGATGGGATTAGGCGATGTGAAGATGATGATGATGGTGGGCGCCTACCTTGGGTTGGCACGCACGGCCGTCGCGCTGTTTCTCGCTTTCCTCATCGGCGCTGTGGTCGGCGTCGCGCTTTTGCTTCGTCGTCGTGAACGCGATTGGCAGATGATGTTGCCTTTCGGCATCTTCCTCGGGATCGGCGCGCTCGTGAGCCTGTTCTTTGGCGAGGCGATGCTCGCTTGGTACTTGAGCTATTTCGATTGACGGGAAGCGGGCCGACATCTTCAATCATCGGGCTTTGTGTAGTAAGGTTGTGGTGGTCCGAGTTAGTTGAACATTTCGCATCGCGTCTGATCATATGCTGTCACGTTACGAAAACCGCGCGCAGTTGGCTCTGGCCCTGCTTATCGGTTTGCTTCTGTTGGGGAATCTTTTCGCCCTCGCTTTCGTCGCCTTCGCTCCGGGTGCGCAAAATTCGCGCGCGGCGCTTCTGCTCTCGGTCTCGGTCGTGACGTTGATGGTCAGCGTGCCTTTCATCTTGCTCTTCCCGCGCTGGCTTTTGCGCCCTTTCAGGCAGCTTTTCGATGAGGCCGCGCGCGCGCCCATCGCGCAGCCACCGGTTAAAGCGCGCGACGAGACGGAGTTCGTGTTGGAAACCTTTCAAGCAATCGTCGCCGAACTGCGTGCTAAGGCAAATGAGCTAGAGCGACTGAACGAACAAGTGCGCGCGCGCGCCAGATCCGCCGAAGAGCTCAACGCGCGCATCATCGCCAGCATCCCTTCGGGATTGATCGCCTTCAACTCTCAAGGATATGCGACGGTCATCAACGATCCGGCAGCCAAGCTGCTTCAACTCGAAGGCGAGGCGATAGGCAAACGAGCGGACGAGCTTTTTCTGATCGCCCCAGAACTCGTCGAGATGGTAGACGCCTGTTTACAGCGTGGCGAGATCTATCGCCGCGAAGAGGTGACCGCCACCGGAGTTGACGGACGGGCGCGGCGCTTGGGCGTGACGGTAGCACCGATTGCGACGCAGGGCGGCGATGAGGGTAGGGGCGCCTTGTGCTTGATGACCGATATAACCGAGATACTGGAGCTGCGCGAAGCCGTGGCGCGCAAAAAGAACCTCGAAAGCTTAGGCGAGATGGCCGCGGGGCTGGCCCACGAATTCAAGAACGCGCTCGCCACGCTACAAGGGTATGCGCAGCTCCTTCAACGGACGGATCCAGAGGGCGTGCGAAACGTGGCGATCACCGCACTGCTCGAAGAGGTGCGCGATCTTTCGGCGATCGTGACCGCATTCCTCAATTTCGCGCGCCCGCGCCCTTTAACTTTGGAGGAGATTGAACTGCGCGGTCTGCTCGACGAATGTCGGGAGGAGCTAGGGCGATTCTACGAAGAGCGTCTCATCGAATTGATATTCGAGGGCGCTTTCGGTCGCGTCCGTGCCGATGCGATCCTCATGCGCCAAGCTCTGCTCAATATCTTGCGCAATGCGGCTGAAGCGATCCCTGACGGCGCGGCAGAGAGGAAGGTCTTCGTGCGCGGTAGATACGAGCTGGACCAGCGTGGCAACGGTTGGAACGTCATCGAGATCGAAGATACCGGGCCGGGCATCCCGCCGCAGAATCTGGAGCGGATCTTCATACCGTTCTTTACGACCAAACGACAGGGGCATGGCATCGGCCTAGCGTTAGCGCATCGCGTCATCGCCGATCATAATGGCACGTTACTGGCCGCCAACTCGAATCGCGGCGGAGCGGTCTTTACGATAAGACTGCCAGCTTTGGCAGGTTGAATCGCCTTAATGTATCATCTGCCGCAGGCAATTTACACTAGAGGAGCCTTTCAGATGAATAAGATCGGTCCAGTCATTCTCGGCATCGTCGGCATTGTCGTCGTCTATATCACCTTTCACTTGCAGAATATCAACGGTTCCAGAGGTTGGGGCGCGATCGGCGTCGATATCGTTTTCATCCTGCTGACGCTCTTTTTGCTCGCGACAGTGATCTGGCTACTTCGATCTCCCGAAAGACGTTGAGCCTCGGTGCCCGACTAAAAACAATGTGGCGTTAGCTCTGCCGTTTCCGCTCTTTGGAGGAGTGGCTTACGACGATAGAGGGGTGCGCCGCCAGCGGGATGGGCGAACCAGTACTACCAGCGCGAGCGCAACCATGAGGTTGGTTTCATGATTCGAGTGAGAACGTTGATTGGCGGTGGAGAGATGAAGAGCGAAGGGCGGAGAGGCGTTATGGTCGGTGGGCTTTTCAAGCTGCAAGGCGCGTCGCTTGCTGGCGATGTCTCGCTCGAGGATTTTGGAGCCTATCCGGTTTGACGCTGAACGCGCGCACACAGGCGTCGGTTAACTCAGAGGATTTTGATCTTGAATCCATCTTGCCAGAAACAGCGATCGCTCTCGATAGAAAAAAAGCGTTGACTTCTTCTGGGATAACGTGCTAGATCTTAACTGACCCTCGCTTTGCGGCAAGCGAATAGTTTGCCGGACCACTTCGTTAAGTGTCACTTCAGGTCCGCCGTCGCCTCTAAAACACGCCGCAACTTTTTCGCAGTGAATCGAAATGCTTTTGCACCTTCACCGGAAGCGAAAGGAGATTCGATTTTGATCGCCAACTCATGCACGCCAGGTAGCTTTGATCCCTTGTCGCCATCGCTCGCACGCCGAAGCCGTTCGAACTTGATTCGACTTCTGGTTTTGAAGATCGCTCTCGGTTTATGGTCATTAGGGAAGGTTGTTTCCATTACGGCTGCCCAAGGTTGCGTGCAGCTTCCGACAGGCGCCGTCGGCTGGTGGCCGCTCAACGAGCAGAACGGAGCGACTTCGATCAGCGAATTGGTTGGCGGGCACACGGGTGTGCCAGTGAGCGGCCCGGTCGGACCGCTCGGTTCCAACTCACCGGCGCCCGTCGCAGGCGTGGTCGGCGGTGCGCTCCACTTCTATCAAGCGAACACCTACGTGCGCGTCCCAAACCATCCGGCCTTTAATTTCGGCGCGGGCGACTTCACCATCGATGCGTGGATCAATCCCGTTCAGGTCAACGCGCAGCTTTATCAGCCGATCATCGAGAAAGCGCAGGCGCTCAACGCGAGCGGGACCAGCGTCGCCGGTTACAAGATGTTCGTCAAAAACGCCAAGGTCCACTTCGCCGTCTCCGATGGGGCGAGCGTTGTGACCGCCGCCGCGCCCATCGCTTACGGCACATGGCAGTTCGTCGTCGCCGAACGCGCCGGCAACACGCTGCGCCTCTTCGTCAATGGCACGCTCGCCGCCACCGCCGCGCTTCCATCGGGATTTGGGAGCACAAACAACGGTGCGGATCTGTTGATCGGCGGGATCACGCCGCTCGGGCTTCCCGCGGTGCCGCCCATCGGCGAGATCGATCTAGACGAAGTGGAGCTTTTCAATCGCGCGCTCACGCCGGCGGAGATCCAAGCGATATACAATGCTGGTCCAGCCGGCAAATGCTCCGCCGCTTCGGGGCAACCCGATCCAGCCGTGAATAAAGTGATGATCAATCCATCGTCTGGACCGGTCTTTCCGGGCCAGCAGATCACCTATCAAATCACGGTCGGCAACATCGGCTCAGGGCCGTTTGTGGCGCCCTACGTCGGCGTGAGCGATCCGCTTCCGGCGGGATTGACCGGCGTGACCTTCAACGCTCCGCCTCCTTGGAACTGCAGCATCAGCGGCAACGCGCTCATGTGCCAATATCCCGGCCCGGTGACGTTGAATCCGGGACAACAGCTTCCGTCCATCACAATCACGGGCACGGTGAGCGCGGGCGTCGCCGGCATCAAGAATTGCGCGCGCATCTTCTTCCCCGGCGGCGTCGCGGATGCCAATCCGAATAACAATATCAAATGCGATGGACAACAAGTTGCCTCGTGCGTCGCGCCCCCACCGGGCATGGTCGCATGGTATTGGATGGATGGAAGCGCCATCGATACTGCGGCCCTCGGAGGCTTCAACAATCCATCGGCCACCAATGCGATCAGCTTCGTCGCGGGCAAGGTCGGGCAAGGCGTGACGTTCGGCACGGGCGGTTACATCGACATCCCGCATTCGCCAGCTCTCGCCAATCAGCAGTTCACCATCGATGCCTGGGTCGAGCCGAACGGCGCGCCGCTGGGGCCGGCGTCGAACAACGACTTTTGGGGCAGCGTCATCGTCCAGAAAGGATTGCCGCCGCCAGCCGGATACACGAACGTCCCGATCTCGCTTGGGTGGAGCGCGCAACAGCAGAAGTTCGTCTTTACGTTTGGCATCATGACCACAGAGCGAATCGTTTCGACCTCAACTTTCCCGGCAGGGCAGTGGTACCACGTCGCGGCGAGCTACGACGGCAGCACCTTCAAGCTCTACGTCAACGGCGCGCTTGAAGCGCAGATGAATTTGGTCAAAACCATCACATACAGTCCCGCCATTCCGTGGACCATCGGCTCAACAGCGGCTCCGATTCGCGCCGTCGGTTATCCGCGCACGTTCAATGGCATCATCGACGAGGTGGAGATCTTCAACCGGGCGCTCACGCAGGCCGAGATTCAAGCCATCTACAACGCCGGAGCAGCGGGCAAGTGCAAGGCGACGCTTGCGAATCCCAATTCGCCTTCGTCCACATCGCGCCGCGCGCAGAGGCGGAGGAACCTGATATTGGGCGTCGCGGGCGCGGCGCTCGGAGCGGTGCAGATCTTTCAGCGGCGTCGCGGCGAGAGCGCCCCGCAGTCATCGGGCAAGGTCGATACGCCGACGAAAACGCCCCAGCAAGGGCGACCATGAACAGGCAGGCTTTTCGTCACGGAGGCGAACCGGTTTCATGCAATCCTTCGATCCCGAAAGGAGCAAGTTTTATGGAAAGTCTCACCCCATCTGCCCAATCTTCACGCCATCGAAGAAGAGCGCTCGGCGCGGCGCTTTCACTAGCGAAGTTTATTGTTTGCTTGATGATCGGCACCGCGATTGCGCGCTCTCAGATCATCAATCCTAATCCGGTCCCTTTGCCGTGTATGCGGGTGCCACCAGGCATTGTTGCTTGGTGGCCAATGGATGATCCAGCCGGAAGCGCCGTTCTGAAAGATATCATCGGTGGGCACAACGCTGCTCCGGTGAAGTCACCCGTCGGCGCCGCGCAAGCGCCTCAACCGACGGCAGGTAAAGTCGGTGGCGCGATCAACTTCGCCAAGTACTCTGGATCTGGGTACAGCGGCGCCATCGTCGCCAACATCAGCGGGCCGCTGGCGCTCGTCGGATCTGCCGATCTCTCCATCGATGCGTGGATCAAATTCCCGCCGACGTCGGCCCCGGGCGGGCGGCACTACATCATCAACAAGTACGACGCCCCAAACAAAAAGGGTTACGCGCTCTACATCGTGCGTCCCCCCAGTAGCAGTTCTTCGTATCTGGAGTTTTTGTGGGGCGACGGCAACAACGTTTCGACAGTGCAATCGAGTGCATCCATTACGCCTAATCAATGGCACCTGGTCGCTGTGACCTTTGCGCGCAACGTCGGCGGGAACGCGCTCGTCGTCCGCTTATATGTTGACGGCGCACAGCAGGGAATGCAAACCAGCAACGTGTCGAACTTGGGGTCGCTCGCCAACGCCATCGCGATGATGATCGGTTATCAGCCGAGTTCGGCCGATGAGCCGATCACCATCGACGAACTGGAGATCTTCAACCGGGCGCTCACGGCGCAAGAAGTGCAGCATCTCTACAGCTTCGGCTCAGCAGGCAAGTGCAGGTTCAATGTGGTTAATCCAAATCCCAACACCAACCCGAATTGAGGATGGAGATGATCTTGCAGAAAGGCGAAACGAAGGCACTTCGCCTCGATTTGCGCTCGCTCTCAACAGAGCGGCCGCTGCATTGAGCGCAAGGTTGATTCACTGTTGTTCGATCAACTCAGCTCGAAACACGAGGAAAAATACCCTAAGCAGCAGGCTATGCGCTTCAACTAGTCGGAGAGGGACAATCTCTGTGAACGAATTAAAAGTTCAAGTTTAGGGCAGATCGAGTACATCGAACCTTTCGCCCAGGCGCGAAGCAGCAGATGGAAGTTTATCTTTTACTTCTTTTGAAGAGGGAAGAGTCGGCAAAGCAAGATTTCTCTCCCGTCCGAAACGTTTGGAGGATTTCGATCATCATGCTGGTGCGCCCTTGCGGCGTTTGATCTCGTTCACTATTGCCTCCTTTTCCGCTACGCACTCTCTTTCCAACTCTTGTATGGCATCGAGTATGCGCACGAATTTCTGACCGAAAGATGTCAATCTGTATTCAACGCGCGGCGGTATTTCGGGATACGCGCAACGTTCGATGATTCGGTAGCGGACCAGCTTTCGCAGCCTTTCGTTCATCACCTTGGCCGTCAAGCCTTCAATGCTCCGTTCGATAGCGCCAGGCCGACACACGCCTTGCCGGATCAACTCTATGATGGTCAAAGTCCACTTGCAACCTATGACATCTTCAACCATGCGGCTGACGGTCGGCCTTAAGGGCGATTCAGCCGGTGCGATCTTCCCTCTCGCTTTCATAAATTTACACCGAAAAGTAACTACCTAACCGAATTGTGCCTACTTACGAGTCTTCCCCCGCTCAGCTAAATTGTATGACACACCACGACGGTGGTGAAACAGAGATGGTTGACGGAGGAAGCAAGATGAAGGAGAACAAGATCACCGGCTACACTTATGGGACCGATGAAGTGGCGCGCTCGCCTTTGAGCGAACAGGAGTTCGACCTGCTCAAGCAGACCGTGCTCTTCACGGATGAAGACGTTCATTATCTGCGGATGGCGGGCGAGGTGTTTGCCGATCAGGTCGAGGATGTGCTGGATGTGTGGTACGGCTTCGTCGCTTCACATCCTCACTTGGTCTATTATTTCAGCGATCGCGATGGGAAGCCGATCCCGGAGTATCTGACCTCCGTGCGCGCGCGGTTCGGTCAGTGGATACGGGATACGTGCGCCGCGCGTTATGATCGGGCTTGGCTTGATTATCAGCAGGAGATCGCGCTTCGTCATACGCGCGCCAAAAAGAATCGGACCGACCGAGTCGAGTCGATCGCCGATCACATCCCGCTTCGCTACATGATCGCGTTTATCTACCCGATCACAGCGACGATCAAACCGTTTTTGGCGAAGAAGGGGCACGCCGAAGAGGATGTTGAAAAGATGCATCAAGCGTGGTTCAAATCGGTGGTAATGCAAGTCGCGCTGTGGAGCGCGCCATACGCTAGACCGGGAGACTTTTGATCTCAGAGCGAAGCCTTGAGCGATACGGGCGAATCGCCACGCGCCCGCTTTGACCGGATAGAGCGCATCTTCCGATGTAAACCTCTTCATAAAACCGGTTTCGCTTTCGAGCGCATTCTCGTTCCCATCGAGAGAAGATTTCAGGTATTTTTATCTCGATGGCGAGAGGTTGGATCGTTTCAGTTCTGTTTTTGCCGATCGTGATGAGCGGGTGTATAACGGCAGTTCGCGGACCTGCCGTCAGCGTTTCGCCCACGATCACGCCGGATGCGATCTATGTCGCCGATTCGAGCGGGCGCATACATTCTTTCGGCACAGATGGCCGCGAAGCGTGGGTTTACCCATTGGCCGATGAGTTGGCTCGCTCCTACGGGCGGAGTTCGCGTGATTTTCAGGTACAGTCATTGGTCGCCGAAGGCGATAAGCTTTACGGCCTCGCTGTGCAGTTGACCGGCGGACATGCCGGTGAGGTCTATCTCTTCGCGCTCGATGGCGCGCGCCTCGCATGGCGACAGGTCGTGCCGACGCCAACTCGACAGGGGAGAGCTTTGGCTATCGGCGCGCGAGCGCTTTTCATGGCGGGTGATGATGGCACCCTATACGCTTTTTCGCTCGCGGACGGTCGTTTGCTCTGGCAGCATCAGACGAGCGGTGGACCGCTCGGGCCACCGTTGGTTGGCGCTGACGGGAACGTTTACGTGGTTGGCGCAGGCAATCGCTTGCACGCCATCGCACCCGACGGACGGGAATTGTGGCGTGTTGAGGTGCGTTAGAAGCACGTTTTGATCTCAGCGGTTGCTTTCGCTAAAATCCCTAGCCTGAGCGAACAAGGAGCTGCGAGGAGGGGGAACGTGCGCCCGTATCCCGGTAGCGCGGCGCGTGTAAAGGCCGCGCGTGAAGGCGAGCTAGGGGGGGACAGCTCTTCGTCTATGACCTGGCAGAGCAGGACTTAGGAGCGGGTTCCAGTCTCGGCAACGACAAGTGTTGGGTCACTTCGAAAGCCACCGGAGCAATCGAACAGCTCTTCAGCCTTGATGCTGGTCGTGCCATCGCTGGCGCCGTGAACATTAGGTACAGCACGGCGCAACACGGTGTGTCTTACCGCGCAGCGGCAGCGAGGGGCGATGAAACGCTCCGTTTCTGCCGCCCGGAAGCGCGCGTGCAGCTCGAAGAGAGCCGGCATGGTCGATTCCGGTTGCATCCCGCCTATCAGAAAAGGAGCTTTGAATTGGTCGGCGGGTTGGAGGTCAGCGAAACGCTCTTCGTCCCGCACACGGCGCGGGTAGACCCGGCGGTTGTCTACCAATCGATCACGCTGCGGAATCAGGCGGCGCGGCGACGTGCGGTGCGCATTTACGCCTACGCCAATCTTCGCGGCGAGGCGGCGAACGATGTCGTGGGTCGATTCGACGAATCGCTCGGCGCGTTGTTCGCTTGGAACGAGAGCGTGTCCGATTGGGTGCGCGTTTTCGGCTTCAGCTCGCCCGCCACGGCGTACATGACAACGCACGATGTGAGCCGCGCTTACGATCCGGTGAACGTGTTGCCGTTGACCAACGACGTTTCGGCGCGCGGTTCCATCTTCGGCATCGTTCAGGTTAATCTTGAACTCGCTCCGGGCGAGGAGGCGGAGCTGGCTGTCATCCTCGCCTTTTCGCCCGCAGGCGAGGGGGCGGCGCGCGAGACGTTCGCTGCGGCGCGCGATTTCCGTCGCGCCTTTCAGGAGACAGTCGAGCATTACCGCGCGAAGCTGGCGACTTCGCAGCTTGCGACGCCGGATCCGATCATCACGCAGGGTGTGCAATGGGCTAAAGCAAACATGTTGCGCGTAATGGGCGATTACCCGGTGGCGCGCGCCTTCACCAACGAACCGGGCGTTTCGTCGAACGTCGTCATCCGCGATCTCGCTTGGTTCGTCTATGGTTGCGATTGGTTGGACCAGTCAGCCAGCCGGGAGATGTTGCGCGTCGCCGCGCGTATGCGCTACCCGACGGGCAAGCTCGCCGAATTCTTCAACGCGCTCGACGGTCGGATCGAAGATTACGGACTGAACATCAACGATGATACGCCGCTTTTCATCCTCGCCGTCGGCCATCACTACCAAGCGACCGGCGAGGCAGATTTTCTGCAAGAGACTTTCCCGGCAGTCGAGGCGGCAGCGCGCTATATCCTGTCGCAGCGCGATGAACGCGGGCTGGTCTTCTGCACGGCGCATGGCGAAAACGTTTGGGGGATCGCCTCATGGCGCAACGTCATCCCGGATTATTCAATCAACGGTGCGGTGACGGAAATCAACTCGCTCTGCTACGGCGCGTTGCGCGAAGCGGCCCAGCTAGCGCGTGCCAGCGGGCACGACGAGCTAGGCAGGGAGTTCGACCAGCAAGCGGAGCGGTTGAAAGCGGCCATCAACGAGCATCTTCTCAACCCCGACAACGGCATCTACTACCTCAACATCGACGTTGATGGAAATCGTCATACGGATGTCACAAGCGATGAGGTCTTCCCGGTGATGTTCAAAGTGGCTCCCGAAGAGGTCGCTTTTCGGATCATCTCACGCTTGAACGGCAGCGATTTTTGGACCGAAGCCGGGTTGCGCACCGTCTCGCGACAGAGCCCATATTACGATCCATCGAAGCACGTCGGACTGCTCGGCGGCGTCTGGCCGGGCGTGGTCTTCTGGTATGCGTTTGCCGCCGCGAAATACCACCCAGAGGCGATGGTGCGTGGGTTGCACGATGGCTATCGCGCGTATCTGGCTGATCCACGCAAGAACAACACCGTGCCGGGTCAGTTTAGCGAGTGGTTCGACGGCGAAAGCCTCGTCAACCGCGGGATGCGTTTGTCTCCGTGGGAACCGCCGCGATACCTCTGGGCCGCGATCGAAGGACTGGCGGGCGTCAACATTGAAGGCGAGCGGTTACGCATCGAGCCGCGCTTGCCGCCCGATTGGAAGTGGTTGGTGTTGCGCCGTCTCCCTTATCGCGGGCGCACGATCAGCTTCGTCGCCGTGCGCGAAGACGGCGCGCTGCACATCTACGCGACCGATCTGCTCGACTCGCCGCATGCCGTGACCGCGTGCGGCGAAGATGTTTCCGAAAGGGTCGGAGTCTGGAGCGATCAAGCGTCGGTGGCGGCTTTCGCTTGTGATGAGGAGCTATGCTTGTTCATCGGCAACAGTGCAGCGCAGACGTTGATCGTCCCGTTCGACCTCGATGATCTCATCGATGGCGAGCGCGTTTATAAATTGCGCGTCTATAACAGCGAATACAGTGGATGGGTCGAAGGCGGAGAGAACCGGGGCGAAGATCTCCGCGTACTCGCGGTTTCGATTGAACCGCACGGTTTCTTCATCGTCCATTTTCGACAAAGATGAGGCAGATCAAAGACCGCCGACTCAAGCCGGAGGTGTTCAGCCGAATGAGGGTGTCGCGAAGAAGCGGCGGCGGACGCCGCTGCGCGGCTGCTACATCATCCAGCTCCGACGGGAACGAAGAGCAGGAGGGGAGCAAATGAGATTGAAGGATCGGATCGCATTGATCACCGGGGCTTCCAGCGGAATCGGACGCGCCATCGCGCTGCGCTTCGCCGGGGAAGGCGCCCATATCGTCATCAACCATTTTGGGCAGCAAGCGCAGGCGAAGAATGTCTGTGAAAGGATCGCGGCGCACGGGGTGCGCGCGCTCAACATCGAAGCTGATGTGTCACAAGTGGCAGAGGTCGGCCGCATGGTTGATGCGGCCGTCAACCACTTCGGACGCATCGATATCTGCGTCAACAATGCTGGCGTGCAACGTGAGGTCCCTTTCCTCGAAGTGACGGAGGATGACTGGGAGTTGATGACCAAGGTCGATCTCAAAGGCGCATTCTTCGTCGCGCAAGCCTGTGCGCGCGACATGGTAAAACGGCGGCGTGGAAAGATCATCAACATCTCATCGGTCCATCAGGAGATCGCGAAACCGCGTTTCGCGCCCTACTGCGCGGCCAAGGGCGGACTCGGCATGTTGACGAAAACGCTGGCGATGGAGCTGGCCGAGTACAAGATCAACGTCAACGGGATCGCTCCCGGCGCGATCGCGACACCGATGAACGAGGACGTATTGGAAGACCCTGAGGCCAAAGCCTCCGTTTGCCGTGAGATCCCGTGGGGCCGATTCGGTCGTCCGGCAGAAGTCGCCGCGTTGGCGGCGTGGTTGGCTTCGGATGAAGCCGATTACGTCACGGGCGCGACCTATTTCATCGACGGCGGACTGACCCAACAGGTGGTTGAGTACCGGTCGCCGCATGGCGGTTGAGGATTGCCGGATTGTTGAAACAAGCAGACAGGTGCAGCGAAGTTTGTCGAACAACGTCCCCTGTCGAAAACCGACTTCCGCCACCAGCGTCGCTTATCACGCTCATTAATCTGGTGGCCGGACGCGAAAGAAATATCGTCGTCACGGCCAGCGCACGCCGCGTCGCTTTGCTAAGCGAATAAGATCGACCTCGCTGCCGGAGCCTGCTTGGCTACCATTAGCAAGCTGCGAAAAAAAGACCTTGACAAGGGATGATCGCAAGTCGTGTTGTTTGCTCGTCCCACCTTTCGATTCAGGAGAGAAAGGCTCCTCGCCACGGTGGCGCACGTCGTACTCTCTCGAAGTCGACGATGATGATCGGTCGCAGGGGAGCCGTTGGCTCACGGCATGCTCGTCGAGCTAGTCCTTCGTGGTGACCGTCTAGCTCCACCGGCGACGAAATCCACCCGTGAATCGGGAGGCGAGCACTGAGGTTGTTTTTGATTTTGCGAGCGCGAACCGTTGGGCGGTTCGGTGTTCGGTTCATCCAAGTTCATCAAAGGCTTGCTTCGCGACCCCGACCGAGACGATCCCTCGACGCGAAGAGCACACTCGAAGAGCACAGTGGCTGACCGGATAACTCCGGTTCGATGCTGATTTAATCTCTCTGTTCCATCTAGGAGGAGATGGTCATGACGCACTCGCCGCGCGTGGTCCATCGTTCGGTCATTGAATTCGGCAAGCGATTCCTCAGTATCGCGCTTGTCTGCATGCTGCCCGTTGCGCAGGCTCCGGCGGCACCCAAGATGCTCCACATGCAGGCTACCGTGTGGTGGGCCGATGTCGTCTTTTGGCTGCGCGCTGTCGAGGCTGGCAACCGCGCTAAACCCCGGGCTGAGTTGCGCCAAGAGCAACAGAGCGAACGGGCGGCGCGGCTTGCGCGGTTGGAGATCTTGCCGGGCACGGCGACGGTGGTCGCGGGCAGTCGCGTCGTCTTCACGGCCATCGGGCGAGACCGACAAGGCAATCCCATCGGCGGACTGGAGGTTGTCTGGTGGTGTCGCGAGGTCGAAGGCGACAAGCAATGGCGGTTGATCGGCGGAGCGTTCGATGCTCGCGTCGCTGGCAGTTACACGGTCACGGCCGAAAGCGGCGGTCTGGTAGCGCAGGCGAGCGTGACGGTGACTGGCGAAAACGGGCAAACGAGCGGCGGCGCGCGCCGTCGCGCTTTGCGCGCGCGTGCGAGTCGGCGCGTATCGTCGAAAGATGGTCCAGCGGCACGCTCTTCAGCCGAAGGCGCCGAGCGTGCCGGGTCGCCCGACGGCAGCGGCGTGGAGCAGGCGCTTATGCGTCCGCCGGACGATTCCGGTTGGGGTGAAGACAACTACTGGGCGGCGGATGATCCGGTGAATCGCGTCGGTGATCCACCCGGTTATCCGCAAGACGACGGTGCCGGCAGCGGCAACTTTCAACTGGCAGCGCCCGTGGTGAGCCTGCCGGGGCGTGGCCTGTCGGTCGCGCTGACGCTCGCCTACAACTCGCGCGTTTGGACCAAAGCCGGAAACGAGATCAGTTTCGATGCCGACCGCGGATGGCCCGCGCCCGGTTGGGCTTTGGGGTTCGGCAAGGTCGTCGGCATGGGGCTGGGTGGTTCGATGATCATCGAGCCGGACGGGACGCGCCGCGCTTTCACAGGAAGCGTGACCAACTACGGCAACGGCACGGTCTACTTCACTGGACACACCACCGACGGTAGTCTGATCGATTACCAGACCCATTCGTACAACGGCGTCATCAGTTGGGCACAAGCGAAGCTGCCGAATGGGACTGTGGTCAATTACGGCGCGGCGGGCGATGGAGCGGTCTATCCGACTCAGATCATCGACGCGAGCGGCAACTACATCACGGTCGCCTATGTCGACAACCGCGGACCGCGAATTCAAGCCGTCACCGATACGCTCGGGCGCGTGATCGAGTTCCACTACGACGCCAACGGTCTGTTGACGGCGGTCACCGGGCCGGGACTCGGCGGCGCGCAGCGCACGCTTGTGCGTTTGCACTATCGGCCGCTCGCGTTGAACTACGGTTTCACTGGGCTCAACGTTCACGTTCGCGCTTCTACAGTGTGGGTCTTAGATGCAATCTACTATCCGGCAACTCAGACGGGCTACTGGTTCGGCGACGCGGAGTCGTATTCATCTTACGGGATGTTGGCCAAGGTCGAAGAGCACCGGGCGATGAACTTCACGGCTGCCTCGTTGACCGAGCAGGGCACAGTCGAACCAGGCCTGATGACGCGCCGACAAGTGTACAACTACACGCTCGGACCAGACTACAGTTTAACGGACGCGCCGACCTACACGACGCTCACCGAAAGTTGGGCCAGCATGGACACTGATCCGGCCGTCACGCAGTACGCCATCTACCAGAACGCATCTCCGCGGCGAGTGGAGATCACGCGCCCGGACGGAACCAAAAGTATTCAATACTCGTTCAACGCCCCCAATCAGTACAACGACGGGTTGCTCTATCAAGACGAGTTGCGCGACGCGAGCAACAACCTGCTCATGCGCAGCGCGGTCACATGGGAGCGCGGCGCTTACGATTCGCCGCGCCCGGCGCGCATTGAGATCACGGATGAGCGCGGGCAGATGACGGCGACCGAATTCAGCTACGGTCCGGCCTACAACCAAGTGACGGAGACGCGCGAGTACGACTACGGCGGGGCGAGTCTCCGGCGTGCAACGCGCACCGAATACGAGACGAGTGCGAACTACACTAACCGGCACATCTTCAACCTCGCGCGCGTGGTGGAGACTTACGCGGGCGACGGTACGACGCGGCTTTCGCGCGTCGAATACGTTTACGATTCGGCGACGCTGCAAGATGCCCCCGGCGTGGTGCAGCACCTGCCGTCGCACAACCCGTACGCGCCGCCTGTGGAACTATGCCAGTGGCAAGACGATCCGAACGATCCAGATTACCAGAACCCGGGATGCGTCGCTTGGGATCCGCGTTGCGATGGCTACGTCGATCAGATCTATGTGTGCGACACATATCCACAGTACGATCCGAGCACGGCCTATCGCGGCAACGTCACGCAGATCAAGAAGTACGTTGATGCCGCCAACTTAGCTGATCCGATCACCGAAACGCGCCGCTACGACATCGCGGGCAATCTAGTCGCCGCTTCGACCAGTTGTTGTGAGCAGACTTCGTGGAACTACACCGTCGATACGCAGTACGCTTATCCGCAAGGGCAAACGCGCGGCGCGGCCGATGCTTCCGGCCCGCGGGTGACGACCAGCACCGTCTACGATTTCAGCACCGGCCTAGTGCTTTCGACGACGGACGCCAATGGTCGGACCAGTCAGACCGTTTACGATGCGAATACGCTGCGACCGCAGATGGTCTACGCGCCGACCGGAGCCTACACCGCTTACGCCTATGATGATGTGGCGATGGTCGTCAGTGAGACGACGCGCACCGCCGACGGCGCGATCGCGAGTCAGAGCGTACGGCGGTTGAGCGGGCTGGGCCAGATCAAGCGCGAAGAAGCGCTGGCGCCGGGCGGCGCGTGGGATGTGGTCGAGTCGCAGTACGACGAGCTGGGCCGACTCTGGCGCCAGACGCGTCCGTATCGGGCTGGGCAAGAACAGCCGCAGTGGAGCGAGACCGTCTACGATACGCTGGGGCGCGTCGTCCTCGTGCGCATGCCCGATGGGAGCGAGGCGCGCGTCTTCTACAACGAGAGTCAGCGACCTGACGTGGCCAGCAACGAGCCGGGGCAGACCGAACGCCATGTGGATGCATGGGGGCGACAACGGTGGTTAAGATCGGATGCGGACGGACGTTTGGTCGAAGTCGTCGAACCCAATCCGCAAGGTGATGGATCAGTCTGGTCCGGCGGTTTGGCGACGCGCTACGTCTACGATCCGCTCGGCAATCTGGTGGAAGTGGTTCAAGGGGCGCAGCGGCGGCGCTTCCGCTACGACTCTCTAGGCCGACTGACACATCAGAAGCTGGCCGAACAAACGGCGACATTGAACGACGCTGGGCAGTATGTCGGAAATGGTAGCTGGGGTGAAGTCTTCGCCTACGACGAGCGCTCGAATTTGATCTGGCGCGTCGACGCCCGCGGCGTGCGCACCGTCTTCAACTACAACGGCGATCCGCTCAACCGGTTGCAATCGGTCACGTACGACACGAGCGGCGCCGGACAGCCGGTGGCGCCCGCCGCCACGGTGCGTTACGAATACATGACCACCGGTGACCTGACGCGCGTTCGGCGCGTAGTGGCCGAAGGCGTGAGCACCGAGGAGTACGAGTACGACGGCGAGGGTCGAGTTAGCCGCCAGCGCGTGATCTTGGCCACGCGCCCGAACCACCCGCTCGAGACCGACTACCTTTACGACACGCTGGACCGCGTGACGGACGTGCGTTATCCGGCGCAATACGGCCTGGGTACGGCACCGCGCAAGGTGGTCCACCACGATTACGATGTTGCGAGTCGGTTGAGCAGTTTGAAGGTCGATGGCACGCCTTTCGCTTCGAACCTGCAGTACAACGCCGCGAGTCAGACCACCTCGCTAACGGTCGGCAGCGGCGCCGGTCAGTCGGTCGAAAACTACTCGTACGATCCGGCGACCGGACTCCTCGTCAACCAGCAGGTCCTGCGCGGTGGCACACGGCTGCTCGATCTCAGCTACGACTACGTGCGTCCGGGGACGACGGGTGGGCGGACCGGGCAGCTGACGCGGCTCATCAACAATCTGGATCGCAACAAAGACAAGACGTATGAGTACGACATGCTGGGACGTTTGATGCGCGTGACGAGCGGCAACAACCGATGGTGGCAGCAATACAGTTACGACCGCTACGGCAACCGCACGCGCGTCGATGTCGGCGGGCAACTGGCGCTCGGCGCGGTGGAAGGCGCCGGTCAGCAGTCAGTCGGCGCAGCGAGCGACAAAGGGAAAGACGCCAGCGGCGCGCGGCTGATCGCCATGCCCAAGGTGGAATTGCCGACCGAGTTGCTTGCGTGGCGCTTGAATCCGCTCGAAGGATTGGATCCGTGGCGCGTCGTGAGCGACGCGCCCTTTTCGCCCTTTGCCGGCTTGTGGCAAGCGACGGGGACCGCCCAGCGCGTGGAGATAAGACCCGGCAACATCACATTGCGCGTGGGCGAACGGGTCCGTTTTCAAGCCACGGCGCATGATGCACTGGGGCGCGCAGTGCAGACGGGCCGCCTCGTCTGGCGTGCTTTCGATCTCGGCACGGGGCGTCCGGTGGTGATGCCGCCGACGGGCGAGTTCACAGCGCGGAGGGTGGGACGCTACCGTCTCTTCGCCAAACATCAAGCCGGGCCGCGCGCCCACGCCGTCTGGAGCAGCGTGACGGTGACGGTGATCGAAGCGCGCGCCGGAGCGAACACAACAAAGACGAGCCAAGCGACGGGCGACGCAGCGCCACGTGAGCCGAACGCCGCGACGACAGTAGAACCAACGCGGCCCAATTGCCCGCCGGAAGATCCGTGCTATCCGACGTGCGATTGCGGCGGGTGGAACGAGCCGCCGGTGGCAGTGCCGGGCGGTCCATACGGCGGCATGGCCGGGCAAGCGATCCAGTTCGACGGCTCGGGCTCGTACGATCCGGACGGCTGGATCACCGACTACTGGTGGGATTTCGGCGATGGCAACACAGGCAGCGGCCCCACCGTGCCGCACAGCTACGCGCAGGCCGGAACCTACACCGTGCAGTTGACGGTGCGCGATGACAGTGGGCAGATGCGCAGCGCTACGACAAGCGTCACGGTGAGCGCTCCGCCGCCAGCGCCTTACAACAACGCCGCCTTCGTCACACAATCGGTGCCGACGACGTTGATCACCGGGCAAGGGACGGCCGTTTCGATCACGATGCGCAACACGGGGACGACGACATGGCGCGCAGCGGATGGATACAAACTAGGTTCGCAGAACCCGCAAGACAACACCATCTGGCGCGATGGGCGCGTCATGTTGCCGCACGACGTCGCTCCGGGGCAAGAGGTGACGTTCGAGTTTTCGATCACGGCACCCGCACAGGCTGGGACGTACAATTTTCAGTGGCGGATGGTGCGCGAAGGGGTCGAATGGTTCGGCGACTGGACGCCTAACTTAGCCATCACCGTTTCGGAGCCACCACCGCAATACGAGGGCTGGTTCGATGGGGCTGACTGCGTTCGGCTCACAGGTTGGACCTGGGATCGTGTTCGACCCGGCGTCCGGCAGTCGGTGGATCTATTTGTTGATGGAAACTTCCTCGCGCGGGTGGTGGCGGATCAGTACCGTGCGGATCTGGCAACAGCGGGCATCGGCGATGGGCAGTACGGGTGGAGTTACGCCCTGCCTGAGAGCTTGCGCGACCGTCAAACCCACACGATCGTTGCACGCATCGCCAACAGCGGGTATGAGTTGGGTAGTTCACCTAGACAGGTGCAGTGTGCGCCGTGGCGCGCAGCCAGCTTCGTCCGGCAGGAAGTCGCCACTGAGATGGTGGTGGGGCAGCAATACAACGTGTCGGTGACGTTGCGCAACAGCGGGAGCGGAGTGTGGCGCGCGGCGGACGGATACAGGTTAGGGTCACAGAATCCGCCGGACAACACGACATGGGGAGTGAATCGGGTGGCGGTGCCGACGGATGTGTCGCCCGGCGCGGAAGTGACGTTTCAATTCACAGTGCGAGCACCGGCCACGGTTGGACAGTACAACTTCCAGTGGCAGATGGGGCAGGATGGAGCCGGGTGGTTTGGCGACGTGACGCCGAATGTAGTTGTCAACGTGGTGCCGCCGCCGAACCAAACGCCAGTGGCGGTTGCAGGCGGGCCGTACAGCGGGCAAGCGGGGCAAGCTGTTCAGTTCGATGGGCGCGGTTCATACGACCCGGATGGCCAGATCACGAGCTACGTGTGGATGTTCGGCGATGGAACGGGAGCGAGTGGAGCGACGCCTGTGCACGCCTATTCGCAAGCTGGCACCTATACAGTGACGCTCACGGTGACGGACAACAATGGTGCGCAAGCGAGCGCACAGAGCACGGCGACCATCAGCAATCCGCCGCCCGCACCGACCCCGACGCCAACACCAACACCAACACCTACGCCGACACCACCGAATCGCAGGCCCATCGGCTGGCTTGATGGGATCGACAGCAATGGCATGGCCTTTGGTTGGACGCTTGATCCGGACGCGGCGGCCGAATCGATCGAGGTGCTTTTCTATGTCGATGGTCCAGCGGGCACAGGGCGGTTTGCTGGCACGGCGCGTGCCAATCAGCCACGTCCGGATGTCAATCAGGTGACCGGCTATCCTGGCGATCATGGTTTCAATTGGCGGATAGGGGAGGAGTTTCGCGATGGAGTGAGTCATAGTTTGTGGGTTTATGGGGTTGACAGAGCGGGACAAGGTGGAGAGGTTGAGTTGTTATCGGGGGCGCCAAAGCAGTTTAGGCTGAGCCCTGGGGGAGTAACGCGCGACGGGCACGCGTCGTTGAGCTATGATGAAGCGAGCAACCGGATCAGCGTGGCTGGGTGGGAGTACGATGCGGCAGGCAATCAGACGCGTATTCAGACAGGCAGTGGCGGGTGGCAGCGGCTAGAGTACGATGCGGCCGGTCGTCTGGTCAGAGTTAGAGATGAAGCAGGAGGTGTGCTGGCAAGCTACACGTATGGTGCGACGACCGAGAGATTGATCAGTGAGGAAGGGGATGTACGCACCTACTATCTGTGGAGCGGGAGCAGAGTCATCACAGAGTACACGGAAGTCGGCAGTTCTACAGAGCCGGTCTGGACGAAGCAGTACGTCTATCTAGGTGCGAGACTGTTAGCGACAATCCACCCATCAGGTGAAGGAAATGAGAGAGTAGAATTCCATCATCCGGACAGGCTTGGGACACGACTAGTGACCAACAATCAAGATGGCTCGTACTATGAGCAGGTGACGCTGCCATTCGGAGTAGGACTCGAAGCTGAATCGAGTGGTGCGACGAACAGGCGGTTTACCTCGTATGATCGCTCGTCAGTGACAGGGTTAGACTATGCGGTGAATCGGCACTACGATCCACAGCAAGGTAGATTCACGCAGGTCGATCCGATCGGGATGAAGTCGGTTGACCTGACCGATCCACAGACGTTGAATCTGTATGCCTACGTCAAGAATGATCCGGTAAACTTCACCGATCCGAGTGGGTTATTGCGGGTTGCGGTGGTGGTCAACTGTCGGACGAACTGGGTGTGGAAGGAGCATGTGGAGGGTGGAGGCGATTGGTACGACAAGGGCGAGGTGTGCGAGTTGATGGTGATCGAGGTCGGTGGAGGAGGTGAGGTTGGTGGCGGCGGAGGCGGCGCGCCTGTGCCGGTGCAGAGGCAGAACAACGCGCCACAACAGAATGATTGTCAGCGGTTTGCCAGCATTGTTGAGCGAATTGCAAATGAAACTATCGGGTTACGTCCCGACATTCCGGGGTTAGATGTTCAGTTGTTCATGAATCGGATGGCTACTACATTCACTGAATTTCCTAGCGCCACGCTTCCAGCTGTAATTGGTCTTGAAGGGCGCAGTCGCCCTGCCATGACGTTTGGAAGCAGCGGATTTGCTCGACCATATTTCGAGCCGGATGCTAATCAGGTGAGGCACGCAGTTGGTGGGCTGATCGCTGGTTACGTGGGAATTCCGCTTGATGATCCAGTATTTGGCCTGGGGATGAACAACAGAGAGAACCCTGCTGACCCTGTACATGGGGTGCCGGACATCAACTTGAACAATCAAACAGTGCCAATGGGGCGGAGATTAGCTATGAACGCTAATAGTCTCGCTGTTCGTGGACCCGTTGGCGCAGCAGCCGCGAGAGCGCTGGCAGATTGGATCAGGAACACCCTTTGTGAGGGTTAACCGGAGGGCAAACATCGTGGAACGCAATCCAGGCTTTCGCGCGCTCGTCTGGACGTCGATAGTGACTGCCGCCATCGGCATAGGGGTGTTGTTCGTTGCACGCGCGCGTCACGAAGCGATCAGCAGCAACCCGAGCCAACCAGCGGCCTACGAAATCCTTTCCGACGAGATGGGGACTCTGATTTGTATTGGGGTTCCGGTAGATACAAACGAAGAACAGCTACGGGCGACGTTGGTCAAGGTTGCCGATGAGCATCAAGACGACGCGGCCAGAGATTACATGACGTCAATGTATCTTTGGGTGGAGGCTTATCTCGTCAAAGATGGGCAGCGGAGCCGCGTCCCTGCGGGAAGCTTACGAAGGTTCGTACCGCCCGGAAACGCTGAGGAAAGAAGAAGGATGAAGATCGATCGAGGGGCGTGGGATAGTTTTGCCATCACACTTGATGAGGCTAAACGCACTCTGCAGTGACAAACGGTCCTGCAATCGTTCAACCGATACAGCTATTGTGAGAATGATCTGGTGTGTAGGTCCAGAAGGGTTAGTGCCGAAGATCATGTGTGAGGTGATAGGGAATAGTGAGACAGGCTATAACGTGTATTGTGTGTGGGGGATTGGAGATGGTTTAAATGAAGTTGGTGGCAAGGGTTGAGTAAATGAGGCTAATGGCGGAGGCGGCGCGCCTGCTCCGCTGCAAGGCTCTGCTTCGCAGCCACATCCAGCGCCATCAGTCAGACCGGAGCAGAAGGAGTTCGATGATTGTGTGAAGCATGCCTATGCAGAGTATCGGAAACAGTGCCCGAAGACAACTGGCAACGCCATCGTCGGTGGCATTGGCTTGGGGTTGGGCGCAAGCTTCTTCATCGGAATTCGAGGGCTTGGGCTGGGCTTAAGGGGAGGGCAACATGCACTTGAGGACACCACGCTACCGTTTGTTGGGCGCTTGTTACAGGCGGGTGATGAACTATCCAAAGGCTGGATATGGAGCGGTGCAGTTGGCGCTTTCAGTGGCAAGCTCGCTTGGGAGGCCATCAAACAAGCTTTTGCGAATGATCGGAAGTTGACGGAAGCTATAGGAGAATTGCAAGAAGAAGTATCCTTTGGCCGAACACCGGATCCCGTTCTTCACGATATGAGGAGGTAGCGTGGATGAGTCAACGTGGCAGGGTGCGCTGTTTACACGCCAGTTCGTTTTGATTTTTCTCGCCGTGTTCATCGTGTGGGGAGTGCTGGAAATGATCGGCGGGCTGCTGCTGCTCAAGGGAAAGAAGCTAGAAGAGCGGATCTTCGGGCGGCTCTTTTTACGTGGGATGGCGACATTCTTTTTCAGCTTGCTCTCGCTAGGGATTCTGTTGACAGGCGGCGAGATCGATCCAGAAGCGCTGTTGTTCATCACGATCGGGATGTACGTGGTGGCGGAGTACGCCATCTGGCGCGCACTCAAACGGTGATCCTGCGACGAGGAAGTGAATGCTGAAGCTGGCAGACCTCAAATTCAATCTCTGGCGAGCGATGAATAGAAGGTGGGTGGTAGGTTTGCGGGATGAAAGCAGCGAACTGGCGATCAATGGCGGGGGGCGAGGAGTCACCATCGTTGCCCGTTATGACGAGCAAGTGTGGGGAGTATGTTTGCTTCGTCTTCGATGGTTTATACTTGCTGAGCAAACGAAGTCGGAGCAGAAGAGAGGGGGATGAGCTTTATGAACCGAGCGACAGCTTACGAGCACATCGTTCTTGACGAGGCTGGCGTGCCGACGATCGAAGGGACGACGATGAAGGTCGTCGAGTTAGTGTTGGAGATGTTGGCTTATGGGTGGAGTGCTGAGGAGTTGCAGTTTCAGCATCCATACTTGACGTTAGGGCAGATCCATTCAGCATTGGCTTACTATTGGGATCATCGAGAGGAGTTCGAACGCGAGATCGAGCGACGGCTAGAGCGGGTTGAGCAGATTAGGCGTGATGTTGGTCCGTCGGAGTTGGTCGAGCGTCTCAGGAAGAGAGGGTTGCTGGCATAGTGTCGGTCATTCTCTACATGGATGTTCACATCCCACGGGCAATCAGTGTTGGACTGCGCGCGCGCGGCGTTGAGGTGATAACAGCGCAGGAGGACGGAGCTGCGGAATTAGATGACGCGGCACTGCTCGATCGAGCGACCGAGATCGGCTGCCCACTCTATAAGCAAGATGATGATTTATTGGCCGAAGCGCATCGGCGGTGGCTTGCCGGGGAGCGGTTTGCTGGGGTTATTTACTCGCATCAATTGCGCAGTCCGATTGGCAAATGCATTGCCGCTCTCGAATTAATTGCAAAGGCTTGTGATCCTGCTGATTTGGAGAACAGGATCGAATTCATTCCGTTCTAGCTGTTACTCAACTACCGCACACGCAGAGTTTTCTCACGATCAATGTCTTTACTTTCGTTATGTGGTGAACTGCGGGACAGTGCGGCAGATAGACAAGGTGGTAGGTTACAGTCGGGACCAAGCCGGGCAGGTGGTGGCGGTGACGGGGGCGAACCGTGGCGGGGAGAGAGTGTATGCGCAGAAGATTCGGTATCGGGCTTCGGGGTTGGTGAAGCAGGTGAGCTACGGGAATGGGCGACTGAACTTCGTGGATCCGATGGGTATGTTTAGACAAGGGCCATGTCGCAGTGGATACGACTACGCAACCGGTGCGTGTCGGGACACGGACGGAGGCGGTGGAGGAGTTAATTGGTTGCTGTGGCGATCTTACTTTGGCAGTAGTCCACAGCCCTCCATCTCGGACGATTGGAGCGGAGGTGGTGGCGGCGGAGGCGGCGCGGCTGCGCCGGTGCTGACTCAGACTGTGTCGATTAAGGGCCCTTGTAATGTGCCGGACTTTGCTAGTCTTTCTCAGGTAAAACAGAGTCAATTAGAGCAACTCGGGGTAAGCGCGAGTCAGTGGAATAGCTTGAGCAATAATCAACGGCTTGGATTTTTCAATGTTACCGGAGCCATCGCTGCCGCAGGGCTGTCACTGAGCGGATGGAGAGTACATTGGGATGCCGGAGGTATTCAGCAAGATCGTACGATCTTCGTTGCTGGTGCAGGGGCCACCAATTTATTAGTTCAAGTACAAGCATCAAATTCTTTCTCCCGCGACATTGGAGGTAGGCATGGAGCACACAGTGAGAGCTACCGACGGAATGTGTTCAGCAAGAGTTTGCAGCTTTCTTTCACTCGCGATGGTAAGTACCTTGATGCAGACATTGACCGCTTCTCGCCATTGGCCGTTGATCGGCTATCCCATGATAGGTAAAATGTTTCATCGGAGCGTCGTGTGCGGCTGTAAGACGCGTGTTCCGGCACGCGCGACACCGCAAAACGATCGAATGGATTAGACATGACAAAACGAAAAAAGGACAAGAACACGACAAGCACCAACGGCGACACGGTGGGCTATGAACCTCGGCTTTATGGTGGACCGCACCCACCGCGAGCTGACCGACGAGGACATCCAGAAGATCGCCGACACCTACCACGCCTGGCGCGGGGAGAAGGAGGCGGGGGAGTACCGGGATGTCCCCGGTTTCTGCAAGAGCGCCACGTTGGAGGAGATCCGCAAGCACGGCTACGTGCTCACCCCGGGCCGCTACATCGGCGGTCCCGAGCAGGACAAGCACGACGCACTTTTCGAGTCCGAGATAGCGTGAGCCTGTCACAATGACACTACCGGCAACCCGAGAGGGGCCGATGTCTTTTGTTGCTCTTGCACGAGCCTCGACGGCGGGGCGCCGAAACTAGTATTACTTCGTTTACCATCAACTATCGCGGAAAAGGAGGCAAACTCTCGCCATGACATCTAAACCGAAGTGGTATTTCGAACCTGTCGGACCGATGGGCGGCGCGACGGGGAATGCGTTCGCGAATGTCCTCCAGGCTGCCGGAATCGACCCCGAAGCAGAACTCGCCCGGGAGGCGATCCAGAATTCGTGCGACGCCGCGAAGGAGGGGCCGAGACGAGTGCGTGTGGTGTTCCGTATCGTAGCGCTCGAGGGAGACGCCAAACAGCGCTTCATCGAGGCTCTTTCGCTCGCGCAGGGGATCGGGAAACGCATGAACTATGTCAGCCTCGCGCGCGACAACTGTCTCGCCGAGCCTGAGCGCCCCCTCCATCTGCTCTTCGTAGAAGATTACGAGACCAAAGGGTTGTCCGGCGACCCCCACCAGCGGTGGTCGCACTTCCATCGACTCTTGTTGTCCGTCGGTGACAGCACTAAAGCGCTCGAGTCGAGAGCAACCGGTGGCTCCTACGGCTACGGTAAGTCCGCACTGAGCCTCAATTCGCGCCTGCGCACGATCGTCGCCTACAGCGCATTCAGGCCCGATGAAACCGGCGCCACCGCCCGACTCATGGGCTGCGCGTATTTGGATGCTCACGAATTCAAAGGCAAGCAGTGGACGGGCCGGGGCTGGTTCGGGGTTCGGCGCGCCGGCCACGAGATTATCGTCGACCCACTCCGGGACGAGGAGGCGCACGCGTTCGCGGAACTGCTCGGGTTCCGCAGCCGCCGCAATGAAGAGCATGGAACTTCGATTCTCATCGTCGACTCTCACGCCCACGATCACCAGCGGATCCTCCGCGGGATAGAAGAGTGGTGGTGGCCCCGGCTTCTGGACCAAGAGCTCGAAGTGGTGGTGGAAGCTGAAGGCAAGGAATATTTTCCCCAGCCGAAGCAGCGTCAGGATCTCCTGCCGTTCATCGAGTGCTATTCGCTCGCTGTCGAGCGTGCGCAGCCAGCCGGGCCGCATCAAAAAAGCGACAGGTTCAATCGACTGCGGGGGCTTTCTCTCGGCGGTTACGGCTTGCAGGTTCTGCCTGCCGATCTGGCCGACGAGTTCCCGGAAGAGAAGCTCGGCCGTGTCGCGCTGATCCGCTCGCCCAAGATGGTGGTGGAGTACGCGCAGATGGGAAGGTCGACCCCCGCAGCGGTCGGCGTGTTCCTGGCTGACTCCGACATCGACGACATCCTGAAGCTGTCGGAACCACCGAATCATGACCGCTGGGATCCGGAGTCGCGACGGCTCGAGGTCGCGAAGCCCGACGAGGACACTGCACGCGAAGTCGTGCGGCAGGTTCGAAAGCGCCTGAAGGACCAGATGCGGAAGCTCCAGGCGCAGGCGAGCCCGCCGAGACCGAGGGAGGAGCGTCGGCTGCGCTTCCTGGAGCGAGAGCTCGGTGCTCTGTTCCGGCCGCCGATGCGGGGCGACGGCTGGGAAGGCGTTACGGACCCTGTGGAGATCCGCTTCCGCGAAGGGCCTGCTATTCGACCATGCAAATCCGACAGCATCGAAACCTTCGCCACAGTGGCACTGAGGCTCCGGTCGGATGCAGAAGACGATTCGACCGAAGCCATCGTTCGAGTTCGTGTCCCGGTTCTCGAAGACGATCACGGTAGGGAAGGCGACCTTTTGCAGGTCACGATCGAATTCGAGAACGGCAATCCAGCTATCACCGGTCAGACCGAGTCTGAATTCCCCATTGAGCTTTCCAAGAGCGAGTGGCGCGTTTTTAGAGTGCGCAGCGCCCCTTACGACCATCGTTGGGCCACGAAGGTCGACGTCCAAGTCGAATCACAGGAGGGAGGATCGTAATGCCGCGTTGGCAACGTACAGAAACCAGGGTCGTCAGGCCATTTCCGACTGCTGAGTCCTGCCTGGTAGGTGTGAAGTTCAAACTTACCCGCGATGCGGAATTCGACGACCGGACTTCCTTCGATGTTTCCGAGGTGGAATTGGACCGACTTCAGCCAGAGTTTCGATTACAAGTGGATCCGTCGCCGCTCAGAGCGCAGGGGTCGGGATTACCTGCACCGAGCGATCTCGACTTGGTGATCCGGCTCGCCGATGCGAGGCTTCATCGCAGCGAGGTGGTTTTTAAAGAAGCGGTCGAGAGTCTGCCGGAGACGTGGCATGTACCGACGGACGTCAGCAAGGAATTTTCTTGGAAGTTCGGTGCGGATGTCACTGTCGCCCTGGTGTTGAGATCGGAGCGGTCGCCGCAACCAGGGCAACCCTTCATGCGCGGCCAATGGGTGGCGCGCAAGGATTTCTCGGTTCGTTCGAAGGCCGAACCCCGCGCGTTTCCCGTAGAGCGGTGGACGGCAGATGATTTTGCGCGGCAGGGATTGCCGCGAGACAGCGTTTACTGGATCCAGTTCATCGCTGACGATCTAAACAGGCGGTTTGATGACCCGGGCGAGGCCTTCCGGGTGTGCCTGCGTGCGGATGTATACGATGCGCTCGTTCAGGCCCAAGACACTCCACAGGGACGCGCCCTGTTTTCGACTATCGTCGCAGAAATCCTCACCGAGGTCCTCTGGCGGGGTCTGCAGAGTCTCGATGCCAGCGAGGAGATTGAGCGGGGTGGCCTCCTGCACTCGGCCCTCGCGAGAGTCGAGAAAGCGACGAATGCCACCCAGGACTCACTGCGGAGGCTCGTCGAAGACGGGGAACTATCCAGCCTCCGCACATTCGCCCAGGCAACAGTCGGTATGCAGCGGGCCTTAGCGAAGCTGGGTAATATGAATATACAGTGAGGTAACTATGCGTTATGTCGCACTGAAATCCGAGCATGCACTCGAGACGCTCGAGGCGCTGCGGCAAGCTGAACCGGTGGATGAGAGCCGGGTGCTGGAGTTCCGCGGCTCAGGCGAGGATATCGAGAAGGATATTCCAAAAATCGTCGAGTGCCTTAACAAGATCAAATTGAGATTCCCTGAACGTCTTAGCCGGCGGGACCCGAAAGGTGGCGAATTCGAGGCGCAGGCATGTGTCGAGGTGCACCGGAGGCTGCCTTTCGATCCGCAGATGCTCGCGGACTACGAGTGGTGGATGTGGCTGGCAGTCTTTCGCTTCCGCGAACTGGTGGAATGGCGGCACGGAGGCGAAACAGGGCGGGCAGCCCCGGCGAACTTCGGGATAGGGAACGGAAGCGAGAACCTTCTGTATCGTATGTGGCTGCGAGCCGATGCCGGTTACGATCCGACCCGTAGCGACCCCTACGAACTCGCACGACGCGGGGACCAGGATTTCTGGCGCAGCCATGTCTTCCGACAGGGCTACGGCAGGTGCCGATCGCTGGTCAGGGCGTTGATCCGCTACCAGTTTCCAGACAATTCACCGGAAAACCCAGTTCTCAAGACCGCCGAGATCCGCGAGTTAGCGAAGCGCCTTCGGAGGCTGCACCCAAACGTCGTTTTCGAGTACTTGGATGAAGAAAGCGCATACGAACTGATCGTAAAAGAGGCCGAGCTTGCGAAGCGGACACTGGCCGGGAGTGTCAGCGGGCAATGATCGAGGAACGGTACAGAATTGACAGGCAGTGGATCAAGAGGGAGCTGACCGTCGGAAACAGATCCTTCGTCAACCGAATGTCAGATATCTCGCGTCTCGACGACGAGGCTCCGGCCTGGTCGAAGTGGTGGCGTTCCTATCTCCGCGGCGCCCGAGTCGAATTCGATGGTCACGCGATCGGGAACGTGTCGATCGTGGATCTCTTTTGCGGCTGCGGCGGACTGACGTTAGGGGCACAGGAGGCTGCTCGCGCGGTGGGTCTCCGGCCGTGGGTCTGCCTCGCTGTGGACGTGGACGAGGAGGCGCTCGCTGTCTATGCAGCGAACTTCGCCCCAACCAGAACTCTGCGTGCCGATGTGAGCAGCCTCGTCGACTTTCAGGTCTGTGGATGGGGCGATGGAGCTCGTTTTGCCTACCCTCCTGAACTGCTACACCCGAAGCTGCGCGCCGCAAAGGGCAGCGTGGATCTTGTCGTCGCCGGTCCGCCTTGCGAGGGGCATTCGAATCTCAACAACCGAACGCGGCGAGCCGACCCGCGGAACTTGCTGTACCTCGATGCTATCGCAGTCGGAGTTGCTATCGGTGCCACCGCTATCGTTCTGGAAAACGTGCCGGACATCGTCAACGACCGCTCCCGTGTGTTAGAGACAGCGGTCGGGTTGTTGAAAGGATGCGACTACGAGACGACTCAAGGTGTGCTCGCGGCCGACCTGTTAGGGTTGGCGCAAACGCGCAAACGCTTCTTCCTAGCAGCGTCACGGGCAGGTGTCGTTCCTCTCGAAGAGATAGCACGTGCAATGGCCAAGGAACCAGCCTCGACCGTGCGATGGGCGATAGAAGATCTTACTGACACGAAACAGGATTCGATTCTGGATGTGCCAGCCGCGCTATCTCCAGAGAATCGCCGTCGTATCGATTACCTATTCGACAACGACCTATACGATCTTCCGGACCACATGCGGCCGGCATGCCATAGAAACGGCCACACCTATCCCTCTGTCTATGGACGCCTCCGCTGGGATGAGCCTGCCGGGACGATCACGACGGGGTTTGTCAGTCCGGGCAGAGGCCGTTTCGTGCATCCCGAACGCAGACGTACGTTGACCGCACACGAGGCTGCTAGACTCCAGGGCTTCCCCGACTGGTTCGTATGGTGTCCGAGCGACCACAAAGCACCGAGCAGGACCCAGCTGGCGAAATGGATCGGGGATGCGGTACCGCCACTGCTCGGGTACACAGCAGTCGTTTCTGTGCTGCCGAGCTTTCTACGGTAGAGGAGTGGCTGTATGTCGCGCGAACCCAAATGCCCCGGCCCTTCGAGTCCCGAACGTTCTCGTATCATGCGCGCCGTCGGTCGTCGTGACACAGAGTCCGAACGTGTGTTGCAATCTCAATTGGAAAAACTAGGGTTACAGTTCGATAAACACGTGTCAAGTTTGCCTGGATCACCAGACTTGGTGTTCACGGACAAACGCCTGGCGGTATTTGTGCACGGCTGTTTCTGGCATCGACATGAAGGCTGCAAACTCGCGACGACACCAAAGTCAAACACAGAGTACTGGGAGGCTAAGTTCATTGCCAATCGCCAACGCGACGCTCGCAAGATCCGGCAACTACGGAAATTGGGCTGGAAGGTCCTAGTAGTCTGGCAATGTCAGATCAAAGCGGATCCGGCTAAAGTAGCATGGCGCATAATGAGGAGGCTACGAAGATAGGGGAGACGCTGGGTCCCCTCGTGATTGTTCCGGTCTAGCACGGGTATTCGAGAAACCTCGCGAACACAAACTTGCGCGGAACCACATGCGCGATGCCCTCCCCAACGCTTCCTTCATCGGGTTCACCGGCACGCCGATCGAAAAGGCCGACGCCAACACCCGCGCGGTCTTCGGCGACTACATCTCGATCTACGACATCCAGCGCGCGGTGGAGGATGGCGCCACGGTGCCGATCTACTACGAAAGCCGGCTGGCCAAGCTCGCGCTCGACGAATCCGAGCGACCCCGGATCGACCCGGACTTCGAGGAGGTCACCGAGGGCGAGGAGGTCGAGCGCAAGGAGCGGCTCAAGAGCAAGTGGGCCCAGCTCGAGGCCATCGTCGGCGCCGAGAAACGCTTGCGCCTCATCGCCCAAGACATCGTCGAACACTTCGAGTGGTGTGCATGAGCCGGCGCATCTGCGTCGAGCTCTACCGCGAGATCGTCAAGCTGCGGCCGCAGTGGGCCAGCGAGGATGACGACCAAGGTGAGATCAAGATCGTGATGACCGGCTCGGCCTCCGATCCGCCCGACTGGCAGCCGCACATCCGCAACAAACCGCGACGCGAGGCGCTGGCGAAGCGCTTCCGCGACCCGAACGATCCGCTGAAACTGGTCATCGTGCGCGATATGTGGCTCACCGGCTTCGATTGCCCCAGCCTGCATACCCTCTACCTCGACAAACCCATGCGCGGCCACGGGCTCATGCAGGCTATCGCGCGGGTAAACCGGGTGTTCCGCGACAAGCCGGGCGGCCTGGTGGTGGATTACCTGGGCTTGGCGCACGAACTCAAGGCGGCGCTGGCGACCTACACCGAGAGCGGTGGTACCGGACAGACCACCCTCGAGCAGGAACGTGCGGTGGCGCTGATGCAGGAGAAGTACGAGATCTGCTGCGGCATCCTGCACGGGTTCGATTGGTCGGATTGGGCGAGCGGCGACGCGCAAGCGCGCATTGGCCTGTTGCCCGCCGCGCAGGAGCAGGTGTTGTCGCGCGTGAACGGCAAGGAGCGGTTTCTGCAGGCGGTGCGCGACCTGTCGAAGGCCTTTGCGCTGGCGGTGCCGCATGAGAAGGCCCTGGAGATCCGCGACGACGTGGCCTTCTTTCAGGCCGTGGCCGCAGCGCTCACCAAGACCCTTGATGTAGGGGCGCACGGCCGTGCGCCCCTACTGGACCACGCCGTCCGCCAGATCATCGCGCGCGCGGTGGCGCCGGAAGGTGTGCTGGACATCTTCGCGGCGGCCGGCCTGAAGAAACCCGACCTCTCGATCCTCTCCGAGGAGTTCCTGGCCGAGGTGCGCGGCCTGCCGCAGCGGAACCTGGCGGTCGAGCTGCTCCAGAAGCTGCTGAAGGGGGAGATCAGCACGCGTCGGAGGCAGAACGTGGTGCAAGCCCGCTCCTTCGCCGAGATGCTGGAACAGACCCTCCGTCGCTACCAGAACCGCGCCATCGAAGCGGCGCAGGTGATTGAAGAACTCATCGCCCTGGCCCGCGACATGCGCCAGGCCAGCGCGCGCGGCGAGAAGCTCGGCCTCAGCGAAGAGGAGCTGGCGTTCTACGACGCGCTGGAGACCAACGACAGCGCGGTCAAGGTCCTGGGCGACGAGACGCTCCGGACCATCGCCCGCGAGTTGGTCGAGACGGTGCGGCGGAACGTCACCATTGACTGGACCCTGCGCGAGAACGTGCGGGCGCAGCTCCGGGTACTGGTAAAGCGCATCCTGCGCAAGTACGGCTACCCACCGGACAAGCAGGAGAAGGCGACCCAGACGGTGCTTGAGCAGGCGGCCTTGCTCTCTGTGGAGTGGGCGGCTGCGTGAAAGGGGCGTCTACCGCCGGTTGCAACGGATAATCCGCTGCGCGGCCCGTCGTTGATGTCACAGCCAGTCTCTATCGAGTGCGTGGCAAATTAATGTTTCAGTGTTTAGCAGGGTGCCCCCACGAGTGGGGGACAGCCGTGTGATTGACTTTCTCCTCCTCAGCCCTTGCGAGCGGGGATTCTTGCTCGCTCGTCGCGCGCGGGGGCGCTAGTCGATGCGACTGCAAGCGGATGGGACGCCCATCGCTCGCTCGTCGCGCGCGGGGGCGCTAGAGCTACGTCGGACCCGGCAGACACGGGCGGATACTTTCACTTCGTTGCTTCTGCACCTGTGGGCTTGATGATCACCTCAACGCGACGATTCTTTTGACGCCCTTCAGGGTTATCCGAGCCATCAGGGTTCGTGTTCGGAGCGATCGGTTTCGTTTCTCCGAAACCACGCGTCTGCAAGCGATCGGGGCTGAGGCCGAAGTTATCAACGAGATATTTTTTGACCGAGGCGGCACGCCTTTCGGACAAGGTTTGGTTGTACTGATCGCTGCCTTTGCTGTCGGTGTGACCGTTGATCTCTACTGGCGCCTCTTTGTAGTAGGAGATCAGCTCGTATAACTTTTGCAGTGTCGGTCGGGCATCTGCTCGTATGTCGTACTTGTCGAAATCGAAAAGGATGTTCTCCGGCAGATTGATGAGGATGCCTTGGCTCGTGCGCTGCGCATTCAAGTCGGTCATGATCTGTTCGACGCGTTGGATCTCGGAGCTTTCGACCTGCTGAACTGCGATCTGGGAAGACGGGTCGCTCCCACCTGTTTGCGAAGTTTCTTCGACGGCGCTGGTTTCCACACGAGACGGTTCAAGGCGTGTGGTCGTTTGTTCAATGCGCAGGCGCGCTGTTTCGGTTGCCGCCGGATCAGCCTTCCTGTCTTGGCTGCTACGCTCCCTTTGCCCCCGCAACCAACGCTGAGCAAAAACGTCGCTAGGATGACGATCTCAACAGTGAAATTCCTTTGAGCGTTCATAGAACCTCCGCCAGCAGTCCGGCAACTTCGGTTGCCGAGAGATGGAGGTCGTCAGGACTCTGCTGCCGCCTCACGATCGGTCTCCACTCGATTGCGGTCAACGTTTGACTGTCGAACCGACCAGTTGCTGACTCGAAGTCGGGGATGATTGACGGTTATCTCCGCACCGGAATATTGTCGATCACCATTTTAGGATTGACGCTAAAATACTGATTGCCCCCAAATTTATCGTTGGTCGTTAAGGTTAGGGAAGTCGCGCTCGGAGCGATGCGCCCGAGAAAGATCGCTTTGCCTTGCAGCGTCGTGCGTGGCGCCACCCTGAGCTCGGGATTTTGCGCAGGCGGCGAGAAATTGTACTTGTTCCCGACGTTGTCGCGTAGAACCAAACTGTCGTTCAGCTCGTTTAATTTGATCTCTTTTTCGTAACCGTTCGTGATCGTGAAATCAATCGTGATATGATCCGGTTTAAATGCCACATGAGTGACCCTCAACACCGAACCGTTCGCATGATTCGTTTGCAAATCGAGGTCTTGATCGTCGGGAAGCGGGCGGCCCGTCAGCGCTGGCGAATTCTTCGTCTCGTTTGACGGAGAGGAGCTGGCCTTCTCAGTGCGTGTGGGATTTGGTTGTGGCGCGTTTGCAGTCTCCAGCAAACCAGATAGCCTCTGGCAATTGATGCTCAGTGAAATCAATGCTGCCGAGATCAAAGTGATCCATTTTTGCCTCATCTCTGTTGCTTACTCTCCGACAGGTAAATCTTCAATGACGATCTTCGGATCGTTGCTGAAATCCTGTGTGCCACCGAAACGCGCGTTGAAATGTAGGCTCAGGCGGCGTGCTGATGGGGCAAGACGTCCGGCGAAATGCAACGTGCCGCTCATGCGCGCGCGCGCCGGAAGGCGCAACTCCGCGTTGTTCGGTGGTGGGATCAGATAATATCGATTGGCTTGTTCGTCTTGCATGAACGTCTCGTCGTTGCTCTCGGCGAGTTTCACTTCATCCTTGTGACCGTTGACAGCGAGGAAAGAGACTTTGATCTCGTCATCTTCAACGACGACCTCGGTCAGGGTCATGCTCAAGCCGTTCGGATGCATCGTCGTGCTCTTGTTGAGAGGTCGGCGACGCACTAGCGGTTCTGCAAAGGCAGCGTCGCGCCAACTCGCTGCCGGAATATGTGCAAGGGCGAAGGCGGGCGCGTAAAAGTTGTTGCCATATTTCGAGTTCGTCAGCAACGTTAATTCGCGAGCGCCGGCTTTCAACGGTCCGGCGAACTCAACGCGCAACGCGGTCATGCTCCGCGCAGGAATTTCGATCTTCTCGTTTTTAGACGGATACTCTCCGCCGACATCGTCGCGCAAGAGCATTGGATCGGTTGCATCGCTCAATTGCATCGGACTCTTGTTGCCATTGATGGCACGCAGGCGCAGGGTAATAAGATCATTTGATATTTCGACGCTCTCGACCCAGAGACTCACACCGTTTGCTTGAAAGGCGTGCAGCCCCATGACGCGCGCTGGCGGCGTCACGCCGGGCAAGCCGCAGCTCAACAAACTGGACGCAAGCCACAGAATGAAGAAGATGACCAAAGGGTTGAGCTTGTTCTGAGCGCGCGCCAAGCGATTTCTGCGCTCGAAACCGTCCGTCTTTGTGAACGCCGCCATGGGGATGGGACAGCGTTGCATGATGATGTAACGAACGTGTTACTGAATTTTTACTGAGGAGTTAAATCATGGGACTGCGCGGTCAACAGCCGTGGATGAAAGTGCTTGGCTGGCGTCTGGAGAGTTTCGGGCAAGAGGCATGTGCCGAAGCTGGCGCTGGAGTGGAAGGGTGGCGGGTTTGCGTCTGATAACGTTTCCAGAGACAGCGCGACTCCGGACCGGAAGCGTCGTATATGCCATCGCTTCCGCCCTTGCCTCCTTCAGCAGTGTTCGGCAGACCCAAGCGCTTGCGGTCCCGCTCCTCGGCTTTGGCTACGACTTCGCCACGACAATGATCTACAATCAGCGTCGTTGAAGGAACAGCCGTTTTGAAACGGCTCGACCTCGGTTGTGAGGAGACATCGCCATAGAAAGAAAGGGAAGACAAAACAACCATAGGCTGAAGATAGTTGAGACGCCCGACGCTTTCGTCCTTTTTCAACGTGAAGCGGATCTCGACGATTTTCAACTTGAAGCGGATCTTGACGATGATGTGGACTTTCTCAAACCCTACTTCTATCCTCTTTTTCTCAATCTGAGCGGCCTCTTGGAGGGCAGCTTGGTCGCTGTACAGCATTCCGGCGGCGCGCGCTTCAAGTACCTTTCCGTTCCAAAGAGGCGGAACCGCTTCTTGCAGAAGGTTATGCTGAACTCCTTTATCGGCGGTTTACCGTACCTTCTAGCCGCCAGAGATTTCGAGACAGCGCTTCTGGATCTAAACGAGCGAACTATTTTCAACCGATCCCATGTGTTTCCGAATCGGACGAAGAATATTTTCTAGCGATCGCTCTGCCCGCGATTTTCTAGCGATCGCTCTGCCCGCGGATATAGGCGAGCTCGTCAAGCCGCGAAAGTTGGCCGGAAAGACGCTGCTGCCCGGACCCAAAATCTTATTCCCCTCCCTGCATCTTTCTCAGGTCGAAGGAGCAGCGAATATCGTGAAATCAACCAAAGATGCAAAGGAGATTGGCTTGTACTTTGGCGGGCTACATGAGTACTATGCGCGCTTTCCCACGATACTGGCCGAAGACTATGCGAGTGTTGTGGAGAGCTTCGCGGGGAACGATTTCGGCAAGCAGCCCGCTTTGGCGCAGAACGGCGAAGACTTGGCACTTCTAAAGCAGGCGGCTTTTCTCCAATTCGTTGATCGCGCTTTCACCCGCCAGATCTTTCTCGATGCCTGTGGAATATACGCCGCTTGGTGCTGGACGGATAAAAGCAGGGACTTCTCTAAGGATTTCGACGAGGCTGCCGCGGTGGATAGCTTTCCTTTCTACTTCCATAGAGAGAAGATTTCGGACGTCTGTCGCTGCTCGCCGCATCTTCCCGTGCTGGCACAGCTTTTGAACCGCAAGGGCGTTGATTATGGCGCGCACCTTGGATATTTCTACTTCTCTCCGAGACTGGACCAATTGCGCTTAAGTGTCATCGTCTTCTGTGCTCTGCTTGACACCACAAGCGGGGAGGTAAGCCTCGAACTCTTGTGGCCTAGCTTCGGTCTATCGAAGATCAATTTCCTAAACGTGCCGGAGTTAGAACGGCTCTACGAGTTGGAATTAGCCCTTTTGGAGCGGGAAAGGGACAAGGCCGTGCAGCTGAGGGGCGAAGGACTGGGGCTGGCACTTGGCAGCCTCAAATTCATGTCGTACATGGGTGGGAAAGTGAAAGTAATCTATGCGCCTAAGTCTCTCTACACGGAAAGGGAAGAAGACTTCACCGATTTGGCAGGCATCCACGAAAGCTTTGCGTTTGCAGAGTACTGGATAGACACCGCGCTCCCCAAATTCTGCCCCCGGTGCGGCCTTTTCTTGGCTTTCACGGATGAAACGCTGCTGTCGGCGATCCGAGACGAAGAATCCACCCATGACACAAACCAAGAAACGGATGAAACGCTGCTGTCGGCGATCCGAGACGAAGAATCCACCCATGACACAAACCAAGAATCCGACCGAGTAAACTAAGTATGGCCAGGAGACGGAAGAGGCGCGCGTCAGGCAGCGTGCAAACTACGAATCCAATCGAGTAAACTGAGGCGCACCCGCTCACGCGGCGCAATGATGCGAGGATAGACGATCAAACCAGGAACCCAACCGAGTAGACCGAGGGCGCGCCGACGACGATCTACAGATGAAGCGTAGAAGAGAGGCTAACTGATGAGAGAGGATCTTGGAAACAGGCGCGCGCCCGCTGAACTTCGGGCGCACGCTGGTCGCGCGAGAAACGCTCTTGGGCGCATTGCGCTCGTGTTGGTTTTAACAGTCATCTGCTGCGCCGCCGCGTGCGAGCGCAACCGGACGCCCGCGACGGAGAAGAGGGAAGTGGTCGTCTTCGCCGCCGCTTCGCTTACCGAGGCGTTCAGGGAGATGGCTACCGAGTTCGAACGCGCGCGGCCCGGGCTGCGCGTCGCTTTCAACTTCGCCGGCTCCGCTCAACTACGAACCCAACTCGCCCAGGGGGCGCGGGCGGACGTTTTCGCTTCTGCCGACGAACGGAACATGAACGCAGCGGTGGCTGAAGGCACGGTCGCGCCGACTCCAGCGCTTTTTGCCCGCAATCAGCCGGTGATCGTCGTGCCAGCGGACAACCCGGCGCAGATCGCCGCGCTCGCCGATCTCGCCAAGCCGGGCGTGCGGCTCGTGCTGGCCGCGCAGGACGTTCCCATCGGCGGCTACGCCCGCGAGGTTCTCGCCCGAGCAAGCCGAGCGCCGAACTACGGCGGCGACTTCGCGGCCCGGGTGCAGCGAAACGTGGTGTCGGAAGAGACCAACGTCAGGGCCGCGCTCGCCAAGGTCGCGCTCGGCGAAGCGAGCGCGACCTTCGTTTACCGAACGGATGTCACGGCGGACGTACGCGACCGTGTAAGGATCATCGAAATCCCGGATGAGTTCAACGTCGTCGCCGAGTATTACATCGCGCCAACCAAGAACGCACCGAATCCGGCGGGCGCACGAGCTTTCATCGATTTCGTCCTCTCGGACAGAGGCCAGCAAGTGCTCGCCGAACGAGGTTTCAAGCCCGCGCGGTGAACGGACGGCGTACTACGACTGACGCCACCGGGCGTGCGACCGGGGTGGCATCTGGCAGATGTCTAAGCGAGAAAGAGATTTCGATGTGATCACCGCGCGCGCGCCTCTGACCACAAGGCTGGCGCCGGTTGGATTGGCCGCATTGCTTGTTGGCTACCTCGCAGTGCCGCTTCTCGCGCTCATCTGGCGCGGGGCAAACCGAGGGACGGTGCATGCCTTCAGCGATCCACTGGTGCAGGCAGCCCTGTGGCTGACGCTCAAGACGACGGCACTGGTGGTGCTGATCGCGATCGTGCTGGGCACGCCGCTCGCCATCATCCTCGCGCGGCGAGAGTTTCGCGGCAAAGCGCTGGTGGAAGGGCTGGTGGAGCTTCCGATCGCACTTCCGCCGGTGATCGCCGGCGTCGGGTTGCTCATGGCCTTCGGGCGGCGCGGCATCTTCGGTCCAACCTTGGAAGAGTTCGGGATCACGTTGCCTTTCACCACCGCAGCCGTGGTTTTGGCACAGCTTTTCGTCAGCATCCCATTCTACGTGCGGGCGGCGACGCTCGGCTTTCGCGCCGTGCCACGCGAACTGGAAGAGGCCGCCGCCGTGGATGGCGCCGGCGGTTGGGCCACCTTTCGGCACGTGACGGCACCGCTGGCGCTCCCGGGCATCCTTTCAGGGGCTTTGCTGTGCGGAACGCGCGCTGCTTCCGAGTTCGGCGCGACCCTGATGTTCGCCGGAAACCTCGCGGGTCGCACCCAAACCTTGACGCTGGCGGTGATGACAGCGATGGAAACGGACATCTGGCGCGCGCTGGCGCTGGCCGTGTTGCTCATGATGATCGCCGTGGGCGTGGTCATCGGGGCACGCGCACTCGTCGGCGGGCGAGACGCGCTCCTCTAAGCACTCCGACGTAGTAATGTCGTAGAATCTATGGCAGGAGGGAACCTGCCTTGATTCGAGTTAAACTGAATGCCGAGCAGCGGGAGGAGCTGCGGAAACGCAGCCATGAACGGGGCATTCACCCCCGCACTCGTGATCGATTGGAAATGGTGCGGCTGGCCGACGCGGGATGGAGCATTCCCCGCATCGCGCGCCACTTGGAATACCATGAACAGACCGTCCGCAAGTACATCAAGCGATTTGTCGCAGGCGGCTTCGGCCAACTACCGGACAAGCCTCACCCGGGGCGGCAGGCCAAGGTCACCGAAGCGATGTTGACGGCCCTGGAGCGTCTGCTCGACGAGTCGAACCGCACCTGGAGCACGCCGCAGTTGGCCCAGTGGCTCTCCGAGCACTTTCAGGTGGACGTCCACCCGGATCATCTGGCCCGCCTGCTCCATCGCCGCGGTTTCCGTTGGAAGCGCACCAAACGCTCGGTGGCTCATAAGCGCAAGGACCCCGATCTCCAAGCAGCCAAAGCGGCAGAGCTGGAGGTTCTCAAAAAATCAGGCCCGGAACGGTGAGATCGATCTGGCTTTCCTGGATCAAAGCGGCTTCTCGCCCACCATGCCGACCGGCTACACTTGGGCGCGGATCGGGGAGCGAAAGATCGTCCCCTACGAGGCGCCCGAGGGGCGGCGGGTGAACGTGGTCGGTGCCCTCTTCCCCTTCGATCCGGCTGGTTCTCGCTTGATCTTCGAGAGCCGCTGCAAGGGCGCGTGCCCGGTACGACGCCAACGCCCACCTGCGCTTCGTCGAGAATCTGGCGGGGCTGCCCCGGTCCTGCCCGACGGCTACCGGCGAGAGCGTCCGCTGGTCATCGCCTTGGACAACTACTCGGTTCATCACAGTCAACTCGTCAAGGATAAAATGCCGGTCCTGGAAGCCGCTGGCGTCCGTTTCTTCTTCTTGCCGCCCTACAGCCCGGAAATGAACGCCATTGAGCCCCATTAGCGGCAGATCAAGTACCAGGACTTACCGGAGCGCAGCTACAAGACGGCCCAGGCGCTGAAAGCCGCCGTCGATGAGGCTCTCACCAACCGGGCGGAGCAGCTCAAGGGAACCGCCCTGTCCCATCCAGAAACTAATGCTTTTCTATGTCGGAGTGCTTAGTGAACCTGCCAGCGCCTCGGTTCCCAGCTTGTCATCAAACCAATTCACCGGTTCGCACGTAGTGCGGACGAACTCGACCGCTAGCTCGCTCTTCGATTCCTAGCTTAGCCTCAAATGAGCCCGTCGGATTCCAACCGCGCGATGGCACGAACAAGCAATGCGGCGCCATCGCGCGCACGAGCGTGCACGATGACTGGGATCAGGCCGCCGCCAGTTTGAACAGCAGGGCCCGACCATCAGAGATTTTGTTGTGTCCTATCCCCATACATCCGTTCAAAATAACGTATCCAGTTGGATGTTGTTTTGGGCAGAGGATTGGATTTGCACCACAGGGCGTGCGTTTTGCCCAGCCAATTGCGGAGCTTGGAGGGTTGCCAGAGTCACGGCACCGCTGGAGGTTCTCATCACCAAGCGGACGGTGCGCACGGCAGAGGGTGTAAAATCTAGTTCGAGGGCTAGTTGTGCGCCTGATTGAAAAGAGGCGGCCAGCGGCGATGAAGCTCCATCGTTAACGGCTGCCAGCAAGCCGTTGGCGAGATTGGCACATAATTGGTCTTTGAATCTGCTAGTTCCTCTATCTTCCACCGAACCCGCGCGCGGCGCTTCCTGCCCCCGCCTTCAGGCATGAGGAGGAGCGCTGTTTTCCTTTCCGCTTGATATTTCCTGCGGCGTCTTTTAGCACTTGAGCGTCAGGCACTTCTTGGAAACCGAGGAGAAACGGCGATCGCTCTTTCGCAACGAACCTTGACTGGGCGGACCTTTTTGGTCCGGGCGGTGGGGCGGCCGTCAATCGGCCCCGAAGCGGCAAGCCGGGTGCGGGGCTTGCCCACGGCAGTAAGCCGTGGAGTAGTTGACTGCTCTTGTAACCTCAAGAAGTCTAATTCTGCGCAAGATCCCGTTTCACCCAAACTCTTTTTGGGGTAAAATTTTTGTGGAGAGGTTAAACGCACGCGCATCCGCGTGGGTAAAAAAAAGACCTCGACGAAAAAAAGAAAAGAGAGAAAGAAAAAGAGAAAGGAGACGCGAGAAGGAACAAAAGAGAAAAAGAGAGAAAGAAAGAGAAAGGAGGCGCGAGAAGGAACAAAAGAGAAGTAACGAAACAGAAGACCGAGAGATTGAACAGAACCGTAGCCAGAGAAGTAACAGGAAGAAAGGAAGAGAAAAAGCTCGAACTATTAAGTTCATCGTTGAAAGAGACAAAGGAAGAGGAAGATGCACGAACCGTTGATTGATTTTCATCGTTTGATTTGGCTTTATTCGCGGGGTCCAGCGGCGAACTGGACCGAACGCTTCGTCGCCGAGTTCATCGGTCGAAGCGAGCGGTTCATCGATCCGTATTGGCTCGAATCATTCACGAAAAATTTGTGGATTTTCGCACCAGACATCGTCGCGGTCCGATACTCGTTGTTGGAACTGCTTTACAATAACGGAACCCGTCCCCCAGCTCTGGCCGCAGACTATCTGCTCGCGGAACGCTTGGTCTACAACCGCCATACACTGCGGTTTGATCCGCAAACCCGCGAATTTTTCGCTCTCTACTGGCCTCAAACGACTTCCGCACCGACGATTGAACTTATCTATCAATCGACTCCCGCGGAACGTCTTGAAACGCTTGAAACGTCGGTAATCAACGATACTGCCTTGGTGGCGATCCTCCGCCATCAAATCGATATCAATCCACAGGCGCGCAAGGTCCTTCGTCACGCGCGTCATGCACGCGTCAAGGAGATCGCTCCTAATGACCTGCGGTTGCGGTTGCTTGATGCCGCCGGTGGACGCAATGTTACGGTAGCGATCAAGAAAGAGGTGCCTATCCAGAACCATCATTGGCCTTCGCTGTCGTTTGAAGACTCCGTCAATTGACAGATCCAACTCTTGTGCAAGGTGCTTTCTGGGAATTTTTAACCCCAGAAAGCACCTTCTCTTCTGGCGTTTCGTTACTTTGCCGTTGGTTGTCATAGACCCCACGAGTGACGTCCTCCCCCGAATGAATTCGGGGGCATCCTCAAGTGGATGGGCGCAGGATTGGCCTGCGCTTTGGTTCGTGGACCGTATGCCACCCCGGCAGGAATGACAAGACCACGGGCCGCGCCACACGACCACTACTCCCCTTGACGGGAGATACATGGAATGCCCGCTGGTAGATGTTCAGGGCACCGTTCACGTCCGCCTGCGCCGTCCACTCGCAGGGGCAACGGTACAGGCCGCGATGCACACGACTGGCTCTACGGGTCCGGCCACACGCATGGCAGGTACAGGATGTCCCGCGCTCGTTCACATCGTCCCGCACGGCGATTCCTACGAGAGCAGCCTTGTACCGGATCATGTTGATGATCTTCCGGTACGGCCAGGCGTGGAGCCGCTGGTTCATCCGAGCGCCATAGTCCATCCCGTGGCGGATGCCGACGAGGTCGCCGATGGCGATCTCACCGACGCCGCGCCGGACGCACTCGCGGATGAAGTGCGAGGTGACGATGTGCAGCAGGTGCTCCAACTGCCTGCGCTCCTGATGGGCGATCTGAAGAAACCGTCGAGACTTATGCGGGCGCTCTCTAGACGGCGGTCGCACATAGGACCGCACTTTCTGCCAATATCGACGGATTGCCTTGATAAGTCGCCCAGAGTACAAGAGGGCCGTGCCGTCTTCGAAAGCCGCCGCGAGGAGCACCGTCTCCCCCAGATCCACTGTTAAGCGGCTCGTGCCATGGTTCTCACGGGCTCTGACCTCCACCACCAGACGGGCTTCCAAGCGCCCGGTCAGCGTGTCGTAGGTAATGGAGACCTCGCGCACCCGCTCGTATTCCACGCCGGGGCGGTGACTCAGACGAACCGTGACGGAGCGGACGCCGTCCTCCCGACCCATGCCCAGGGAGAGCGTCAGGCGGTCGCCCTTGACCCTGAACCCGCTCTGGACGTACTTGATCGGGGATAGCATGGACTTGGGTCGGAATCCGGGTGCGCTGCGATCAGTCCGTCCGTTGCGTCGGAGGGCGAAGAACGAGCGCCACGCTTGGCGCACCTCGTCGCGGGTAAGTTGCACGGACATGGAGTAGTAGCCCCTCGCTCTGGGGAGAGTGCTCAGGATGCGGTTGAGGTTTGACCGACGTACATCGATCCGACCGGTCTCCTCCTGTTGGTGGCGCAGATGCCACATCAGCCCGTTGTAGACCTTAGTGGCGCAGAACATGGCGTCCCGCAGGATACGTTCGGTCTCGACATCAGTGTGGATCTGCGCCTTGATCGTCAGTATTGGCATCCGTCTTCTGTTCCTCAATGTGGCGTTTGGGGTTCTCCACGCTTACGTGTCCGACGGTTCCGACATAGTAGAACCGACCAACAGGTGGAACGCCCCACAGCCAATGTCTTCATAATGATACCACAAACGCGAGGGGGTCCGTGCATCCCCTCAATGAATTGAGGGGGATTACAGCCCCCTCGCGCTCCCCCCTTTTCCCTAAAGTCGGGGGGCTTGCTGGGGGTAACCAGCAAGCCCGTCTATGACCAGCCCGAGCGGTAGAGCCGAAGGACAAGGCGATGAAGCCGCTACGTTACCAACAGGTTCGAGACCCACTCCGGAGTGCTTCTCCAGCCCCGGACCCTGGAAGTTCCGGTTGCAGACAAGCTTCGGGGTGTGCGCGAAACGGACCGGAACAGACTGCCGGTCGGCAACTTGGGCGAGGAGAGCGGTTCGGGAGAGTCCGCCCGAACCCGTCACCAACCCCGTAAGGGGGATAAAAAGGGAGAAAGAAAGATGGTTTTCGTGCTGGACAAGAAGAAGAGGCCGCTCATGCCATGCTCGGAGAAGCGCGCGCGGTTGTTGCTCAAGCGCGAGCGGGCCGTCGTTCACCGCCTTCAGCCGTTCACGATTAGGCTAAAAGACCGACTGCTCGAGCAGAGCGTGTTGCAGCCCGTCGGGGTGAAGTCCGACCCGGGCAGCAAGGTCACAGGAGCGGCGCTCGTGCGCCGGGAAGAGACGGTAAACGGTCCCGTTGACCACGCTCTGCACCTCTCACAAATCGCCCATCGTGGCGAGATGGTTCATGAGCGGATGCAAAAACGCGCGGCCTCGCGCCGCCGCAGGAGAAGCGCCAATCTCAGGTATCGTCCGCCGAGGTTCAATAACCGCACTCGCTCGCAGGGCTTGCTTGCGCCGTCGCTCAGGAGCAGGGTTGAGAACGTCCTCGCGTGGGTGGAGCGGTATCGCCGCTTGGCTCCCATCGTCTTCGTCGATGTCGAAACCGTCCGGTTCGACACGCAAAAGATCCAGAACCCTGAAATCTCCGGTGTGGAGTATCAGCGCGGCGAACTTTTCGGCTACGAGGTGAGAGGACATTTGCTGGAGAAATGGGGACGGCGTTGTGCGTACTGTGGCGCGGAGAAAGTACCGCTGGAAATCGAGCATATCGTTCCGAAGTCGCGGGGCGGGAGCGACCGGGTGAGCAATCTCTCATTGGCTTGTCGCCCTTGCAACCAAGCCAAGGGGAGCAGAACCGCCGAGGAGTTTGGTCACGCGGAAGTGCAAGCCAAGGCGAAGCCGCCGCTGAAGGATGCCGCTGCCGTCAACACGACGCGCTACGCGATTCTGGACGGTCTGAGGGAAATGGAACTCGCGGTTCGCGCGTGGACTGGCGGGCGCACCAAGTACAATCGGGTACAATTTGGTATTCCAAAGGCGCACGCTCTGGACGCGCTGTGCGTGGGCGGCATGGCTGGTGTGTCCGGCTGGAATGTCCAGGTCCTTGAAATCAAGGCGCTGGGCCGTGGGCAGCGGTGTCGAACCAACGTTGACGCGCACGGTTTTTCACGAGGGTACCGAATGCGTCACAAAACTGTGCACGGATTTCGCACGGGCGACCTAGTACAGGCAGAAGTGCCGCATGGCAAGTGGGCCGGAACTCATGTTGGCTTTGTCGCGGTACGTGCTTTGGGATCGTTCCGTGTGGAGAAAGCTGATGGGATTTCGTGGAAGCGCTGCCGCTTGCTTCAGCGAGCGGACGGATACGAATACAGAAAAATACCAAGCGTCGTCTCCTCCCCAGGCGTCAACGCCGGGGCTTCCAACGCCGCTTGATTTGGTGAATTGAGGTGTTGTTATGCGTCGCTCGAAATTTGTCAAAGGTGGCAAAGTATTCTACCGCGTCAATAAACTGCGGCGGTGCCTTATCTGCAACTCACCTACCGGGTGCTTCTATACGGAAGATGAGAGCCTGAGTTATTGCTGTCGTCGAACGGAAGAGTTCGCCGGTAATGCCCGCCGCATCCGTATTACCGCAACCGGCCTCGGCGTCTATAGTCACGAAGGAGCTACGTGGCTTCACGCTATGAAGTTGATAAAAAATTACCCTCAACCTTCACAAAGAAAGGAAGAGGACTTCCTAGATGAAGCCCCGTCTATAGATCCTGCGATTATATCGGCTGCTTACAATATATTGATCGGTATTAGCCCAGCCACACACTTTCCAGAACTCATTGCCGCTGACGACGGATTGAACGCACGACGCCTCGGCGAAGTTTCCGATATGTACGGAGCGCTGCCCGGTACCCTCGATCGCCGGATCGATCTGGTCGATCAAGTAAGCGCACGGTTGCAGACTATCTTCCCTCAACGCGACCCTTCTAGAATGGTCGCCGGGATTCCCGGATTCTGGTTCGATAAACACCGTGGGAAGTGGATCATCGGCCCTCTCCAAGAATACAAAGGAGCACGCCTGCTCGTCCCCTTCCGAAACATCGAGGGCGATGTCCTCGCCATGCAAATACGCACTAACAAACATGAACGCTTGCAAAACCCCGAACTCCCACATTACTTCTGGTTGTCAAGCCCGAATTATCCGGAAGGAGCAAGAGTGTGTCGTGCTCCTATTCACTCGACGCATTTCCTCGCACAACGCTTAGGATATGACTCCCAACAAGGTACAGCACTGTTGCTTACCGAAGGTGCCCTCAAAGCCGATACCGTTACTTGTATCAGTCAAGGGAGACTGCGCGCTGTCGCCAATAGTGGTGTCAGCGCTTCCCACACTGAATTGGTCACCGCCGCAGTCCAATTTCAACGCGAACATAATGGCCCTGTTTACGTCGCGTTTGATATGGATGCCAAAGAAAACAGAATGGTCGCCTTGGCAATTGCAAGGTTGATCGCCGCCCTGGCGCTCGCCGCCATTGAACCCATCATCCTCGGTTGGGATCACGGCAAAGGCATTGACGACGCTCTCATCGGACACGGCAACATATACACCCTCCAAGTGGATGAGTGGTTCAAACAACTTCCTGAAGAGTTGGCCAAACAAGCCGTTGAACATTACCGCCAAACCATCGATCTGCACCGTCAAGCAGAAGCTTCCCTCGAAAAAGTCGAAGATTCTATCTCGATGGTCGAACTCGATCAAGTCAAAGATCGAGATGTGCTCGATCTTAAGGAACTAGACAAGCTTCATTGACGTTGTCCGTCGGTGGGAACTATGGACCTTTATATCCTCGACCGCCACAAATATGTTCGCCCACAAGTTTCCGCACCACATTTTTGGTGTGTGGCCCTTGCTTCGCACGCTGCGTGGAAACAAGTCGCACGCCTCTCTCGTAACGCTACCACTGTTACCTGTTCGGACCTCTTCCCTAAAGAGTCCGCTGTGATTATCAGTCCGCGAGCGTACTTGCCGAATTCAATGACAAGTGGCATCACTGAAGATGTACTCCATCAAATACTCTTGGAAAATTACCCACCACAATCAGTTATAGTTGATGTGGATGATCCCACACTGTGGCTCAATTGGTTGACACGCTACCTCCCACAAGCTAAGGTCACACTCATCCCACGACGATAAAGCGAAAAAGCCGCGGAATGCCGCGGACTTTTTCCGTCTTCTCCCACACCCTCTGCTTCTTCCAAATTGAGGGTACTCGCCTCTCGCCCCTTACCGCTTCCTCCGCCCACCCTGAAACATACAGTCCCACACAATGTCCTCTCTTTCCCTAAAAGCTATTCGCCTACCGACCACTTCCAAGAGATTGAAATCCTTTCCTCAAACCCCCTCGCTGATGAGTCCCTACGCCAAGCCCTCTCTCCGTGGTTTGCTCATGCTTTCTGGCTCGATCCGTTGGCCTGCACTGAAAGCCCCGCGGCGTGGCGTAACCACCCAACCGCATCTCCTATGCAACATCCTTCTTGGACCTGCTTCGATCCCATTGATCTCATCGTTGATCAAAACGCCCTTGATCAAATCGATGGACTGCTCTTCAACGCCCCTCTCTGGATCGATTTCCTGCGCCTTGATCCTACTTCAGTCTCCGAGTTTAAACGCCTTGCCGCTCTGCTTGAACTCGCCGCCGCTAACCTCCCAACCAATTCACGCCTCTGCCTCGTCGGATGGCACGCTGCTTTTCAACGCATCGCCCCACAAACAGGTTTCGTCAGAGAAGCTTGTTTTGTTGTCTACCCACCTGATCAACCTGCTTGTATCGTCGCCATCGGACGTAAAGTCTGGCATCAACAATCTCTCCCACATATCGCCCTCTTTATCCGTTCCTCTTCCACGCTCTGATTCCGCGCCCTGCAAGGTTGCTTTCTACCCACAAACCAAAACGACCTATAGGTAAACACGTAGGAAGAAGGTCAAAATGAAAAATCGGTGTTTCGAGTGAGATTCCCGAACGCGAATCGTCAGCAGAGTCGTTCGATTGACGTCGTGGATAAATGTCTATGCTTTCAAAAACGGTGGTGATCGAAGAGTCGTTGGAGCACCCGGTCGCTCGTGTCTCAACTTCCAAGCCGTTGAGCAGGCTTTGTTACGTAATAGCGCGAGCGCTTGACGCTCATTTAATCGCGAGAGTCTCAACTTCCAAGCCGTTGAGCAGGCTTTGTTACGCGATCTGCTTTTCGTGTTATGTCGCGCACGTCATGTCTCAACTTCCAAGCCGTTGAGCAGGCTTTGTTACGCGGGTTCATCCGTGGACGGCAAGTGCGGGTAATACTGTCTCAACTTCCAAGCCGTTGAGCAGGCTTTGTTACATGCGCGGGCGATCCGTTCAGGATCGAAATCCTCTTCGTCTCAACTTCCAAGCCGTTGAGCAGGCTTTGTTACTCTCACGCGGAACAAAGTGCATGCACCGCGTGGGGGTCTCAACTTCCAAGCCGTTAAGCAGGCTTTGTTACGTCGAACGGCGCGCGCTCGATGCGCTCACACGCGGGTCTCAACTTCCAAGCCGTTGAGCAGGCTTTGTTACCAATTGCACGCGCGGACTGAGCAACATCGGACACGGCGTCTCAACTTCCAAGCCGTTGAGCAGGCTTTGTTACCGCTAGAACGCCGCGATCCAAGAAACGACGACGGGGTCTCAACTTCCAAGCCGTTGAGCAGGCTTTGTTACCAGGCGCGCGGCGTTGGGCAAAACCCGGTCACGAATGTCTCAACTTCCAAGCCGTTGAGCAGGCTTTGTTACATGAAGAGTGCGTGATCTCATACGCCGACCGCGCCGGGTCTCAACTTCCAAGCCGTTGAGCAGGCTTTGTTACCCCCCACCGACACTCGAAACCGGCGCGCAAGAGAGTCTCAACTTCCAAGCCGTTGAGCAGGCTTTGTTACCAGACATGTCGCAGTATCGGCTGCAATTGAGAGTGCAAGTCTCAACTTCCAAGCCGTTGAGCAGGCTTTGTTACCTCCTCGATTCTCTCGACTTCATTCACAAACACAAGTGTCTCAACTTCCAAGCCGTTGAGCAGGCTTTGTTACGATACCGGATCTGGGCAATGATGAGTCGGTGGGCACAGTCTCAACTTCCAAGCCGTTGAGCAGGCTTTGTTACCAGGAAAAAGCCGGTTAGACCGAGCGCCGAACCGACGTCTCAACTTCCAAGCCGTTGAGCAGGCTTTGTTACTCAAACGCGCCAGTTTCGGCTTGCAGGTTATGCCGCTGTCTCAACTTCCAAGCCGTTGAGCAGGCTTTGTTACGATCGCGGTTTAGTTCTGATCCGTTCAGCCAAGCGCGGTCTCAACTTCCAAGCCGTTGAGCAGGCTTTGTTACCTTGGAGTTGCTTTGTACGCCCCAAAAGAGAAGAAGTCTCAACTTCCAAGCCGTTGAGCAGGCTTTGTTACTCGAGCGCATTGGCGCCGCCAGCGCGATCGTAGATGTCTCAACTTCCAAGCCGTTGAGCAGGCTTTGTTACAGTTCGTCCGCCTGCAAGGGCGGCTCGTCTTGTACGCCGTCTCAACTTCCAAGCCGTTGAGCAGGCTTTGTTACTTCATGGTCTTGGGGTTGGCGACCACGGTCTACAAACGTCTCAACTTCCAAGCCGTTGAGCAGGCTTTGTTACGGCCCAGTTACCGCAGAATTTAACGGCGGAGACGATGTCTCAACTTCCAAGCCGTTGAGCAGGCTTTGTTACAGCATAACCAGAACCACCTTTCTGGTCAAGAGTTTGGTGCGCTCCTTGCGAGCGGTTCGATACTGTCTGAATTGCGTTGTTGGTTGCAACCGTTCCATCATCCCGTCGAACTATGCTAACTTTCTAGTTCTCAAAGATTTTCTCAGTTGCGAGCGCTTTACGACGGCGCTTGTACTCCAAAACCTGTTGACTGTAATCAAACAAAAGGCTCGTGCGCGTCTGTTGCGTGCCTCACTCACCAAAACAATCCTGTACAACTTTTACTCTTCTATGCTGACTAAGTTCTTTCAGGGTTGGCCAAACTGAAAGAAAAGAACTGAAAAAGGCTGAAATCATTGACACTCCCACGGCTAAAGCCGGTGGGATTCTTGGTTCAACGAGGACTGCCCGCCATGTGCAGGTCTTACGCCCTCTTCCCAAGCGTTTAGCGTCTCCGTGTGCCCCACGGCGACGGGGATATGTCGCATCCCTTCGGCCCGGATGTTCTGGGCCGCGTTCAGGTCTCGGTCATGCACCGCCCCACACTCGCATGTCCAAACCCTCTCTGAGAGGGCAAGGTTTTGGTTGATGGCTCCGCCCTCTCGACAGAGCTTGCTGCTGGGAAAGAAGCGGTCAATCACCACAAGGTGCTTTCCATACCAGACCGCTTTGTACGTCAACTGCCGCCTAAACTCACCCAAGGCCGCGTCCAGAACCGAGAGGGAAAGCTTGGTTTTCGCCATCCCCTTCAAGTTCAAGTCCTCGATGCACAGCCCGTCGTAGCGGGTTACGAGCCCGGTGGTCAGCTTGTGCAGCCAGTCCTGCCGCTGGTGGCGGACCCTAGCGTGTAACTTGCTGAGTCGCTTTCTGGCCTTCTCGCGGTTCCTGCTTCCTTTCTGTTTACGCGACAGCGCCCGCTGTGCCCGGCGTAGTTTGGCAAGCCCCTTGCGGTAGAACCGGGGCGGGGCGATTCGCGTACCATCCGAAAGCACCGCGAAATCCTTCAGCCCGAGGTCAATCCCCACCACTCGCTCAGGGTTGGCCGAGGGAAGCGGCACGTCAGGCATCTCGAACTCAGCCGTCAGGCTGACGTACCAATGACCCGCGCCGTCTCGCTTGAAGGTGGCCCCTTTGATGGGGCAATCAACGGGCTGGCTCTGGCGAAGCCTGACCCAACCGACCTTGGGAACATAGACTTTGGAGTCTTCGACTTTGACCCGCTGGGGGATGCGAAAGCGAGGCTCATCCCGCTTCTTGCTCTTGAAGCGGGGAAAGCTGGCCCGCTTGCTGAAGAAGGCTCGGAAAGCTCGGTCAAGGTCTTTCAGGGCTTGTTGCAAGAGTTGGCTATCCGCTTCTCTGAGCCAGGCCATCTCCGGCTGCTTCTTCAAAGCGGTGAGTTCGGTGGCCTGTTGGTTGTAGGTCAGCCCCTTCCCGGTGGCTGCATACGCTTCCTTACGCCGTGCAAGGCCCCAGTTCCACACGAACCGCCTAGCCCCCGCCATGCGCAACAACGCCTCAGCTTGGGTTTGGGTGGGTTCCATGCGGAAGCGGTAGACTTTGCGGTGTACGGCCATTCAGTCCCTCGTCTTCTGAGCAGCAATGTACTGCTCGATGGTCTTGCTACTCACCATCCTCGCCGTGCTCACGAAGTACGAGCGCGTCCACAACGCAGGCAGTCGGATGAGGTGGGGAAACTCCCGACGCAGCACGTGCGAGGTGTAGCCCTTCAGGCGGTGGGCAATCTGATTGGGAGCAACGTTGGGGTCTACCGAGATGAACAGATGTACGTGGTCGGGCATGATTTCCAGGGCAATGATTTCCCACCCAAGCTCAGCGGCTTTCGCTCTGAGCAAAACCTCCAAGCGCTCGGCCAACGGCCCGACCAGAATCTTGCGGCGGCGCTTTGGCACGAACACGAAGTGGTAGCGAAGCAGCGAGACGGAGGTGTTCTTGTGTTTGTAGGCTGTAGACACTAGCACAGTATAACACATCAGCCACACGCCAGCGAAGACACGAACGCGTCCAGGTCCGGACGCATGTCTTCGGGTCGCTGTTATGTCCGCCGGGGGCGGACGTGGGGGAGTCCATGTATCCCATCCCTGAAGGGATGGGTTTTATAGCTCCCCCAAACCCCCTCGCTTTTATAACGCACGCAAACGGTGGATCAACCCGCAAGGGAAAGTCTTGCCGTTGCCACCTTACAAAGAGACTATCCAGTATGTTCAGCGCATTGTGGCACTGTGGCAACAACGTGACTTCGATATACGCCCCGTCACGAAGATTCGTAAACGTGCACGCTCAATGCGTGGTCTCGTTGCCAGCAACACTCAACAAACTGTCAACGAACCGCAAAGTGCGGAACCAATGCAACTGACAAAGTCGATCCGTGTGCCTTGAACGCCGTGGAGGTAAGCGAACAAGATGTCTGGATTAGCGAGGATTAATTTTGTTATTTCTCCCCTTACAAAGGGGATCTCAAACGCACCCCAAACTCCCAACTCGCCCCATCCTTGTGTGTAGAGTGTATGTCAAATCAAAATACAACCATAACGAAAACAAAGTTTTTTGGTGTTACAAAAATCTACACCAGATCGTGTGAAACCTGTAAGTCCTCTATCCACCGTTTTTACAGCGTACTACAGACGCCGTTTCATCCGCAAAAAAAAAATTTGTTTCGCGTTAAATAGTGACTCTAAAGGACTTACAATCCGTACTACAAAATGTACTACATTTTCGAACTTGCCGTACTACACGGAAGCCATTGAACCTATTGGAGTTACAGCATTTGTATGACAAAAGACCCTTGAAAACGCCATCTGCACCTATAAGTCTTTTATTTTCAGCATTTAACTCTTTGATCTGAATTTCCGATATACAGAATCTTGTGACAACACCGGGATGCGCTATTTTATAATATTGTTTCACAAGCCGTTTATGGAATCGTCAGGATCATAACACGCGATACATAAGCGATATAAATAGATCAACAAAACAACAAAGTTATCGAAACCGCATTATTTTGATACGCAACCACTCAGAAACGATGGAGAGAGCTTTTACGACGGAGCTTTTTAGAGAAGTTTTTCAAAGAGATTCATGGAGGCGTTTCTTGAGAGACCACTTTTTCAAATGAGGCGAGAAGTCGCTGAGCACCGTCCGGCCTGCACTACTAGTCTTGAGTGGCCATTTGCTCCAGATCTCCAGATAAGGGGAGGCAAAAAATTTTGCGTGCAAATTTTTTGCCTAGGGCTAGATTATCTATATATGCTTTTCCATCAGTGGTTTATGTGAAGCGAAGGTGTATAAGTGAGGTGGGGTGCAAAAATTTTTGCATGCAAGAATTTTTGCTCGGTTCTTAATTCAGCGGTTACAAATCCCGATAGGCACTTATCTGAAGGGTAGTCTAAGAGGAGAGCAGGGCGGTCGGGGCGGGGACATTTGAAGGATCTTAGGCGTAAGCGAAAGTTGAGTCCTTACCCCCTCATCATTGTGTAGAAACGGGATGGACTTAAAGGCAAAATAAAATGAGCCATCCCGGGCCCTTTTCGGTAGAATGAGAATTAGCCACACCACATTCACCAGTAAGGATCCGAGATGGCTCAATTCCAGATCCCCCTAAACGACGATCTCTTGCACGGGTTGTTTCAGGGAGACGGCGGAGTAGCCCGGCTGTTAGAAGCGGTCCAGGTCACCGAGCAGCTTCAAGCGGCTCCTTACGAGAGGACGGAGCAACGCCAGGGTTACCGAAGCGGTGCCTAACCGCATACTCTCACCACTCGGGTGGGGCGCTTGACCCTCCGAGTGCCCCGCATTCGCGGCGGATCGTTTTCGACTGAGCTCTTCCTGCGCTATCAGCCCAGTGAACAAGATTTGGTGCTGGCACTCATGGAGATGGTCATCCAAGGGGACTCCACGCGCAAGATCGCCCAGATCACTGAGGAACTGCGGCGGCACGGAGTTCTCCAAGTCCACGGTCTCGGCCCTGTGCAAGCGTCTGGATGCGGTGGTGCAGGCATGGAATGAGCGTCCCTTGAGCGAGCATCGGTATCCCTTTGTTCTGGCAGATGCCCTGGTCCTCAAGGTCCGGGAAGACGGTCGGGCGCGTTCTCACAGTGCCATGATTGCCACCGGCATCAACGACAAAGGGCGCCGCGAAATTCTCGGCGTGATGGATAGCGAGTCCGCGACTGGCTGGCAGGCGTTCTTTTCGCGGCTCAAAGAACGCGGTCTGGCAGGAGTGGACGTGGCGGTCTCCGACAGCCACAGCGGCCTGGTGAAGGCCCTTCTAGCTCATTTTTCGGGTTGCACGTGACAGCGGTTTCAGACGCACTTTATGCGGAACTTGCTGGATGGCGCGCCGAAATCCCTGCAGGCCGAGGTGTATCAGCGGGGGCGGGCCATTTTGGACGCGCCGGATCTAGAAACGGCTCGGCTGTTGCTCAACTAGGTACTTCAAGATTGGGCCGACAAGGCTCCCAATCGGCGGCGGCTTCGGACGACGAACGGCGCGGAGCGCTTGAACGAGGAGATTCGTCGGCGGGAGCGGGTGATCCGGATTTTTCCCAACCGGGAGTCAGCGTTGCGCCTGCTGGGGGCTCTGCTGATGGAAATGGACGAGAAATGGACGACGGGCCACCGCTACCTGGACATGCGAGAGTATTGGGTTTGGCGTGAGACCCAACAGTCCGCGATGAAGCGCTTGGTGTAGCTCTTTCTACCGGAGAGTGATGTTACACACAAATATGGACTTGATCGGCTTCCGTCACCGTCCAGATCAGAATCGACTCGTCGAATACTTCGCGTACGGTGAGATGTTGCGGCACTACCAGTAAACCGGCTCTCTGCTGACCGCCAATGAACTCGGCAAACTGTTGCGGCATCCGTTGTCTGATCATGTGTGACCAGCAGACGCCCGGCTTGCGCCGCTATCTCCAGCCCTTCGAGATTGATTAGATCACGAAGCCCTGCCGCACTGGCCGTCCGGGAGTCAATCTGTGGCGCGCGCCGCACCGTCGCCGTGACAATGATCTCGTTCAGATCGGCATCGGCTTGATAGCGAACTTTCATCGCACGCTGGTTTCAAGCTTCCGCCGCGCTTCGGCTAAACGCTGATAGAACATCGGATCTGCATCGCGAGCCGCTTGGCGCTTCGCTGTGTATTCAGCTCGGCGTCGTTCCAAGTAAGCATCGATCTCGGTTTGATGAGCCAAATAAAATGTCAATGCACCGTAGACGTGCTCAAGCGTCAAGACGGGAAAGCTCTGCGCGATCGATTCTGCCGACTGCCCATTCCAGTAAGCATATTTCAAGGTTAGGGGAGCGACGATGATGAAAGAGTACATTGAACAGCGCGATGGGACATATTGGGTCGCAGGCAGCCGCGTTTCGCTCGATTCGCTCGTTACCGTTCGTTATGCCATCAACAAGGGACAAAGGACATCTCGATCCATTGCCCAGTTCGGTAAATCGAATTATGTGCGGCTATCTCCAAGAGAGAAGATAAGCGACAGTTACGTCCGAGTGATCGATTTGTTCGCCGCTTTCGATTAATTGAAGAATCAGCATTATAGATCTCCGAAAGGAGAGTTTATCAAGAAGGCGAGCAGCGTTCGACCGCGAACTTTCCTTAGATGTCTTTCGAACGTACCTTGATAGCAAGGCGATGAGCGATGGTGGCGAAGGGGATCAAGCGAGGCGGATGCGTGCGACGCGAGCTAGAAGCGTCGCAGAAGTAAAGCGAGCGACATATAATCACCGCAATCAACCGTGGTGTGATTGCAGGTGTGGAGGCGGCGGGGAACGTCGGCTTCTGGTATGACGAGTGTGATAATCGGGTGTGGATGGAGGACGGGATGGGGCGAGTGGATTACGAGTACGATGTGCTGGGGCGGTTGGTGGCCGAGACGCGGTATTTCAGCGAGCTGAACGGGAGTTACACGTTGCAGTACGGCTACGATCTAGCAGGGGAATTGACGTCGATTACTAACCCGTGGGGAGTGGTAGTGGGTTACAGTCGGGATCAGGCTGGGCAAGTGGTGGCTGAGGTGAGGAACTGGGGATATGGCTGGAGTTGGAGCAGGGGGTATGTCTATTGGCCTGGTGGGGAGTTGCTGGCGATTCAAGCCGGGGGAGTGAAGTGGGTGCACCGAGATCCAGTGGTGAAGAGGTGAGCGGTTGACGGACGAAGCGGGGAATGTGGTGGCGGTGGTGGAGTTGGATCCGTGGGGCGGAGAGACGGACAGAAGTGTGAACCAGAGGCAGCAACCGTACCTGTACACGAGTTACGAGCGGGATGGGGACGGGGTGGATCAGGCGCTGATGAGGAGCTACCATGGGTGGTGGACGCGGTTCAACGAGCCGGATCCATGGGAAGGGAGTTATGACCTGACGGATCCGCAATCGTTCAACCGGTACACTTATGTGCAGAACGATCCGGTGAACTTCACCGATCCGAGTGGGTTATTGCGGGTTGCGGTGGTGGTCAACTGTCGGACGAACTGGGTGTGGAAGGAGCACGTGGAGGGAGGTGGCGATTGGTACGACAAGGGCGAGGTGTGCGAGTTGATGGTGATCGAGGTCGGTGGTGGTGAGATTGGCGGCGGCGGAGGCGGCACTCCTGGTAGACCAGATGAGATTAACTTCTTCAAAGCGCCGCCACTCTATGAAGAATGTGCCAAGCACATTTCTGGTGTTCCGCTACCGTCAGCTCAAGCTACAGCGGCTATCCTTGCCACATCGTGTTTAGAGGGTGTTGATCCGACACTCTTGGCCGCGACATGGTTACTAGAATCTAGCTTTGACTTCGCTCCCATGAGCAATCCGAACGATTACACCCCAGGTAATCAGGACGTTGGGCCTATGCAGATTAATTATCGAACATGGGCGGGCTCGTCGCTTTTGAACGGGTTGGGAGTGAACAACATCTTTGGGTCGGTGACGGGACTAACAGTCGGATCTCAGTTCTTCGATGGTGATCCGACAGCGAATCTACGCGCTGGAGCACGCATCTTGAAGAGCTATGAAGGCGCGGGACGTGCTAATGCAGCTGGATATTACCGCACTGGTCGAGGTGGGTTCTTGAAAGGGCCTAAAGGTCGCGCTGAGTTCAATGCCCGCCGAAATCTCTTCAACAAGATAGCACCTGCTTTTGATAACTTCTTCAAATGTTTGCGAGGTGGCAAGTAAGGGATAAGTTCACATGCACCAAGAGAATTTCGCGAGGTTATGGTCAGTGTTCGGATTGTTGTTGATAACGGCCGCCTGTTCTGTCGTCGAGAGGGGCACGAATGCATCCTCGTCACAAATCCCTTCGGCGTTTGTGCGACAAAAGGAAAATCCTTCGCATAAGGGTTCGATTCGTGCTATTGACTTTCGTAATTTTACCTATCCTTGGGTGGTGGAGTTGGTTGATCCTGCTAAGCCTAACGAGACTTTTACTTTGCGGAATGGAGAGCGACCTGAGACTCGGGACGAGAGAGGTTTTGTCAATGAGATGGGGATTTTCTTGCAAAACATCAGTTACGCTGATGTTACAGGCGATGGGGAGGAAGAGGCCATAATCGTTCTTAGTGTTTTAACTGGAGGTTCTGCAATACCGCATTGCGTGTACATCTACACGTTGCAGGATGATAATCCCAAGCTTCTATGGGCGTTTTCGACTGGGGATCGCGCTGATGGTGGACTGCGGTGTGTATACGCTGATCGAGGCGAACTTGTTGTGGAGTTGTATGGGAGAGGGAGAGTGGTCGGGAAGCAGGCGAAGTCACTAGAAGATCAGATAGGTTTATGTTGTCCGAAGTTCTTCACTCGCACGCGATATCGTTGGCAAGGTCGAGCTTTTCAGCAGGTGGGAGAAGCGGTTACCCTGCCACAAAATCACGGCTCACCGCTTGTGACATGTCCTTGAATCATCAGAGTGAAGACGGTTGTCATAGTGTGTCATAGTGGCGGAGGGAAAACGGGGCCAACCTTGCTGGATGCCAGACATTAGCCACGCGCAGAGCACTGAATTTATAGCATAAGCGCTACGCCAGAGGGCAGGTGCGCTACAGCAACTTGCAACTGCGAGAGCACGCAGAGCAAGGATTGATGCGCTTTGGCTTTGGTGGCAGACAATGGTTTAGTAATGCTAACAACAATGACTTTCTCCTTCAACCAGGAGAGTTGGTTGAGCGACTAGGATTGAGATGTCCGCCTATATCTACCACTGAAATGTCACCAGGCGCCGAGCTGAGTTTGATTGGAGGAGGTGGTGGGAATGACAGTATCGGCAGTGGCTTTGGTGGGGGTTATCCGTGGTGGTGGTATTCGCTGTGGGCGTTTGTTGCTTGGGTTAGTTCAATCGGGGAGGAGGACGGGCATGTGGAAGTCATCGGTTTCAAACCGGAGAAGATCGTCGAGTAGGGGGATGTGATGCTGGCTTTTGGAAGGAATCTGTTGAGCATCGTTTTGTTGCTGATAATCGTAGCCCCATCCGCTTCGCCGCAACGTCGCGCGTCGCAACGTGCTAGGGATTGCACGTTTGCGCAGGATCTGCGTTACGTTAAAGAGGCCAAGGACAGAGCGCAACTTGCAGTGGATTACGAGCGCGTCGCAAAGTTCAAGCTGGCATCACGCAAGACGACTTATCGTTTTGGTGAGATGATCAGCGTTGACTTAGCGATTTTGAATGTGGACTCGAATCCGATCTTCTTGATGATTCCTTCGTCCGTTGTCGTCAGGTTATTGGCTTATGATGCCAACGGCAAGGAAGTGAGAGTCGGAGAGTACTTTGTATATCAACTTGGGATCAGCGCTGAGATGTATGAACTAGTTGAGCCAGATGGGTTGGTGACCGGCTCTTTGAATCTACTCATAGGTTGTGACGAGCGCGATGCCTTTGTAAAAGCAGCTTCAGAACTCACCAATAAGATAGTAGAAAGCCGGCCAGTATCTGACTTTAGACTACTGAATTACGAGAGGTTTGAGCGCAACTTGTTCATTACCTAGGGTGATGCTTGTTTGAGCATCCCTCGTCCTGGTACATACAGCATCATGGCGGAAATAAGGAACGAGCACGTAGTTGGATCACCTTGTGAGCCAGGTGTAAGGACTGCGGTAGGTACGATTCGGAGTACGCCATTGAAGATCAGTGTGATTGAATAGAGTGATTCATGGCGTGAGTGATAGACCGCTGACGATCCAGGGAGATGTCCTTTGTGGGGATCTCTATAGGGAAAAGTTCGAGGCGGACGTGCCAGCGGTTGACGGACGAGGCGGGGAATGTGGTGGCGGTGGTGGAGTTGGATCCGTGGGGCGGGGAGACAGAGAGGAGCGAGAACCCACGGTATCATCCGTATGTGTATGGGGAGTATGAGCGGGATGGGAATTGGAGCGATCAGGCGCAGCGGAGGGTGTATCACGGGTGGTATTCGCGGTTCTATCAGCCGGATCCGTGGGATGGGAGTTACGATCTGACGGATCCGCAGTCGTTCGACCGGTGCACTTATGTGCAGAACGATCCGGTGAACTTCACCGATCCGAGTGGGTTGTTTGCGCTAAACAGGGAATACTTCGAGGCGATGGAGGCGTTGTGGGAGTTATGGATGTTCGGGATGCAAATGAACCAGCGGTTGATGCAGCCGTTAGCAATCAAATCCCACGCCATGTGATGTTAGGATTCCTGATGATTCAAATCTCCGTGCAGCCATTGGTACGATATTAGGTGAGGCCACCCCACGAAGTTACATAGGCATGCGCCAGTACAGGGATGGTGACACTTACGGGCGACCGACTGGCGAAGTCATCACTGAAGAAAATCTTTATACGGAGGCAGTCCTGATGGCCAGTGTCATTGTGAATCGGGCCAATAGGAGCGGGCAGTCATTACAAGATGTCGTTTCTGCCAGAGGGCAGTTCCTCGGGTACAGCAGAGGGATGAACATCCTCAACTCTGGCAACTTTGGCGTTAATGGGAGTGCTGAATGCGAGAGACTCCGCACTGCCGTGAGGGCGGTTAGTGAAGTGCTTCAAAATGGGGTCGTCAACGATTCAATCTTTAACTGGCGGGGAGTAATGCAAGAGAGGCTAGTCAGAAAAGGAGGTAGAATGATTATTCAGAGATTCATTCGGAGGCAAGGCAATGCTATACGCGCCGCATATACGGATTTCTTTTGATCATTTCTTTTGATCTAGGAGGCGCAATCATGGGCGGACGAAGATTTGACAAGGGGGGCGGTCGGTCCGGACCTTGTTTTGTTTTAGTTATACTAATAGTCTGTTTGTCACTAACAACTTCGAGACCGATATCTACATCCTTCCAGTCAAGGATACGAAAGGTCAGCGGACTCCCCCAACCCCGCAGTGATGGTCGCCACTTAATACAATTCACGGATACGCAGGAGGGATGGCTTGCCGATAACAAGAATCTGTGGCGGACGACGGATGGGGGAATGAGCTGGAAGCTGGTTTACTCGATTAGCCAACGTTCTCTCAACTCAATAATGGGTTTTCAGTTTGTCGATTCCCGCAACGGTTTTCTCAGGACATCAGGCTGGCTTCTCAAAACTGAGGATGGCGGGTGTACTTGGAGACGACTTCATACGCCTTTTGATTTTCCTCAGGATCAGCTACTAGATCTCAGCTTTTTGGCAGGTGGCAAGGTAGGGTGGGTTGTTGGTGGGATCTATCGCCCGATCACGCGCAAAGAGTTGGAGCAACATCCCTATCCCAATTATGCAATAGGCACTTTGCCGAACGATACAGAGGCTGTACTTGAAGGAGTTGTTTTTCACACGGATGATGGCGGTAGGACTTGGCATGAGCAAATTCGCACTCGTGATGTGCACATATTTTTAGGTCTCAGTTTCTTGGATGCAAGGCATGGCGTTGTGCTCGGCGATCTAGACGTCTTCTACACGAGAGATGGTGGTCGATCTTGGCACCCTATTGAGTTCAGGGATGATTGTGTCGATCAGAACTTCATGACTGTCTTCGAGGAGCATCCAGTGGATGTATATTTTGTCGGTTCTGGTACAGGCTGGGTAAGTTACACAGGCGGATATATGGCTAAGAGTGAAGATGGGGGGCAGACATGGTGTGACCTGCTACATCTGGGAGGAACTTGGCCTAACTCTTCTGATAATTTCTTCCAGAAGATTCGCTTCATTAATCAGAAACATGGCTTTGGGTTAGATGTTGATGGCGCTTTGTATGAGACAAGGGATGGTGGAGCAACTTGGGTTAAGATCAACGCAAACATAAGGTTTGAGGATATCTACCTTTTCGATGCTAATCACATATGGGCGGTCGCTGACGAAGGTTTGTTCCGCATTGTGCCTTAACGTAAGTTTTGTAGGAGGCTGAAGCTCAAAGCAGGCGACGGAGATGCAACGCATGGCCGAAGTGCCTCTTTGTGAATCGGGGCTGCCGTATGCGCGCCGGTCACTCAGCAAATTGAGCGCGTATTTGATCAAACAGCGCGTGGTCAAAACGATCAGCCGTGAGCACTTGGCGCAAGTGCTCAAAGGCGGGTGGCTTCTTGTACCGTGTCCAACGCAAGATCATCAGCCAAAATTCCCAGCGGCAGTTGATCTTGAGCCATCTGCGGGCTGTGCAGCGGCATCTGCCCAAGAACGATGTTCTGTGGTTCTTCGATGTCCGATCGATCCCTGTCAAAGCGTATGGGGGCGTCGCTTCACCTCCGCTAAGCGGTTAGTCTTGGCACGCCACCAAAAGACGAGAGGCTGGTGTTATCTCTTTCTGTTCTATGATGTCGGCAGCAACGAAGCCCATTAGGCCTTCTTCCCAGGGAAGAGTTCTCTCTTCGTCTGTCGGTTCATGCGCCAGATACGATGCCGGCATCAAAATCAAGGCGTGTAGATGGCCTTGAATCGAGATCAGGCCCGTCACTGTAAGTCACGTCAGACCCGGCGCGTGATGCGAGGACGCAAGCCGCATTTGATCAGCTTGCCCAAAGTCAGCTCGGACGACAACCCGGTGGAAACGATCTTCAGTGATATTCAACATATGATTTTGGACAACAGTGATGATGCTGGAACTCGCGCCACGCAATGCTGCCGTAGTGCTCATCTGCGCGGACGCAATCGGTGCGACGATCGCTCTATCCAGATCACCTATCTTGGCAATATCCACAAGCATCAGTGGACAAATTCTCACATCAATTACTGGATGCTATGTTTAAGGAAAAGGCGTTGTTGTGCAACAGCTAATCATTTGATACTCAGACGGTTTAATCGCCTCGGGACTGAGTCGCGAGGGTTAGAGCGAGGGCGCGCTTGGTATGCGCTGCAAGCTGTCTGAGCCAGGGCGGTTCTCGTCCGGGTAGGTGGCTCGTTCAGCCAGCATCGGGGCATCGTCGGGGTTGGCCACGGACGGTAGATTGGCGATCTCGCCGTTTTGTCTTACCAGTTGCGTCACGAGTCTTACCAATGAGTCGATCACTTTGCTTGATCACGACAAGTCTTGATAAAGCGGGCGAAGATTCTACTCGCTGCTGCTCTTCTTTGATAAGTAGGTTTCTGCAGCTTGGATGAATTCGGCAGCCCAGTGGCAGATGTCTTCCGCCTTTTCCTTGGGGACAGGTGTTCCTATCTCGTAATCACCGACATTTCGAATGCGATAGGCATCGAGCAACAGGCGATGGAACTTGGGATCGAGCACTCCGGTCTTAGCATACTCCCTGCCGAATGCTGCGATGACGGCCGCGTGTTTGCTGTACGAGTGACCCAAGGCGAGCAAGAGCGCTTCAGCGACGTAAAACATTGCATAGTAACCTCGCGAAGCGGCGAAATCATCGTATCCTTCCCGCAGAAGAGTCTGAGCGGCGGCGAGGCTCGCTTTCGCTTTCTCCAGAAGTGCGCGGATCTCTGTTTGGCTCATAGTCTTATCCCCTCGCGCCGGACGTTCATCAGGAAAGGATTGTTGCGCGATTCGAAATCGCGCCGGGTCACAAACGTGGTCGATAGCACCACATCATATTTTAGACTAAGTTCTGCGGAGTCTTTAGAGGTCAGATCGAGCATTTCTGCATAATCGAATGGCTCTTTCATCACACACAACACGTCGATATCAGATCCTTCCGTCGCGTCTCCACGGGCCTGCGAGCCGTAAAGGACAATCGAATCTAGTTTGTCCCCGAGAAGTTCGACAAGGCGCAGCTGGTACTCAACCAGGATCCCTTGCAGACGAGCGTCCAAAATCATGTCGTTAGTGCTTACCAGCATGGTTGGCGTTTCACCTGTTCGTGTTCTTGTCTTACTTTACTTTGGCGCATGAGTATCATCGTCTCCGAACCACTAGAGCAAATAGCTTGGGAAGTTGGCCAGTGCCTTCGCGCTTTCTCGACATTGATTTAGAGACCGCCACCTTTGCGATCTTGCGTTAAAAGCTGCGGCTGAACTCATCTCGCCATGATCGATCTATAGCAGTCGAGAGCTAGACACTTTCTAGAATCCTATGTATCACCTGCTTCGGCACTAAATCAAGCTGATGATAACTCAGTCGTGCGGTGGACCGCACATCTGAGGTCTGGCTGACGAAGTTTCGTGGCAGGTTTTACACGACTCTTCCGGAAGCGTTCGAGTGCTTAAACTTAGACCGACATGATCGATGCGGTTAGTCATCGAGTGGCGTGATAGGTAGTGCTGACGCATGTTTTCTGATATGACGAGGCAGGGAATCGGGTGTGGATGGAGGACGGGATGGGGCGAGTGGATTACGAGTACGATGTGTTGGGGCGGTTGGTGGCGGAGACGCGGTATTTCAATGAGTTAGGGCAATCTTACAGGCTCACGTACCAGTACGATTTAGCAGGGGAGTTGACGCAGGTGACGAATCCGTGGGGTGTGGTGGTAGGCTACACCAGAGATCAGACCGGCCAGGTGACGGCCATCACCGGAGCCGGTTATGCTGGGGTGACTGTATATGCGCAGGGGATCAGGTATCGAGCCTTTGGGGCGGTGAAGCAGGTGACGTATGGCAACGGGCGACAACAGAGCGTCGCGTATGACAACAGGCTTCGTGTGAGCAGATGGGAAGTGGTTGGGTGTTAGGGTGGAGTATGGGTATGATGATTTTGGTGAGC
>NZ_CBXV010000005.1 GCF_000820845.2 Pyrinomonas methylaliphatogenes
TACGCGGACTATATAGCAGGTTTCAATCCCACACTGGTCCGATTAAAACAGGCGAGTTACCGGCCGGACCGGCTAACTTCGAGATGTTTCAATCCCACACTGGTCCGATTAAAACCTCCTCGCCCGTCTCAACGCGTTCCTTCCCGAGCACGTTTCAATCCCACACTGGTCCGATTAAAACCCAATTGATGACGATGACGATGATGTAGTCGGACGCGTTTCAATCCCACACTGGTCCGATTAAAACTACGTCCAGGGCTGCGGTTTTACGCGTATCGAAACGAGTTTCAATCCCACACTGGTCCGATTAAAACCGTCCAGGGCTGCGGTTTTACGCGTATCGAAACGAGTTTCAATCCCACACTGGTCCGATTAAAACTTGCGTCTGACGAGAGCGTTCCCGTGCGCCTTGACGTGTTTCAATCCCACACTGGTCCGATTAAAACCATGTTTCGCGCCTACTTGCCCCCGACCGATAAAGTCGTTTCAATCCCACACTGGTCCGATTAAAACTTCATCCACCTGCAGTGGCGGGTGGACGCCGGCGAGGTTTCAATCCCACACTGGTCCGATTAAAACATGTTGGTTAGGAGCGCCTATTAGGCGCTCGAGTCCGAGTTTCAATCCCACACTGGTCCGATTAAAACTCGGCCAGACGGTATGCGGTCTGAGAGCGCCCTGACTGTTTCAATCCCACACTGGTCCGATTAAAACCCCCCTAGGATTTCTGCAAAAAACACTGATATTTCAATCAACTCCAAGAATATTTTGCCGTCGAACATCGGTAAATGTCAATCCCTAGCTTAGTGACGGCAAGTGGCAATGTTTATCAAAAAACAAGTCGGTTTAGGGGTAGAGTTCTCGCAATCTTAATCGACACATTTTTAGGTTTAAGTGTGATGTTTGCCATATGGCTATAACCAGTCCGCGCGATCATCGGCTAGACCTCTGCTAATCTCCAGCAGAATGTTTGCCCTATGGCTATATGCCAGTCCGCCGCAGATGCAGCAGCAGTCTCAACAGCCGGACCAGATATTTGCCCTACGGCTATATGGCTAGCTCTTCGAAATCTTAAATGCATTTAGGGCTGCCGTCTTCCTAGCAGCGTGATCAACTCATCGTACAGTGCCCGATCTTAATCGATGCATTTAGGGCTACCGTCCCACCCAAACTTGTACGACAGCGCGAGCCCTCAACCACCTCGCCAGTGAACAGATCCAGCTACCGTCCCATCCACACTTGTACGACAGCCGTAAGCGGGTATCAAAGATTTTCCAGCTTCGTGGGCTGCCGTCCCACCCGCACTTGTACGATAGCATTGGGCGAGTGCCCGTCGCTAATAGCAACTACCGCCTCGCACTACCCACACTTGTACGCCAGCATCCGCATAATCGATGAATTTAGTGGTGTTGGTGAAAAAGAGGGGCGCGGAGCGGCTGGACCAACACGCGAAACTTGACGATGAAAGGTCGGGTGTTAGTAAAAAAGGGTTGCGCGGGGCGAGGCGAACCAGGCGCGCTTCGGAAGCGTTCTGAGCGCTTTCGAAAGCGTCACGCGTTGCGCGGAGTGGGGTGAACTAAGCGCGCTCGGTGCCGAAGCTCGTGGCGGTGGCCGCACAGCTTTGGTCTCCCTGTGGCCGTCCACAAAGCGTGTGACTGGCCCACATGAAGCCACCCTTGTCGAAGGGCTTTGAACGGACTGCGCACTAGTGCGAACAGCTTTGTCGCCACATGAAGCACCGTTGTCGAAGGACCGGCCTGCCGGCCGAAGAGCGTGACGCGAAACCATGGCTTTGTCGCCACATGAAGCATCGTTGTCGAAAGACATTCGCTTCGACCCTCGCCAGCAAGTGGCCATCGCGGCTAGTTGGAGGCGAAGCCGATCAGAGCGATCCGCTTGATGAAGCTTTGGCCCATCAAAAGGGTCCAGATGATCGCTCTTCACAGAAAGAGCTAGAAGACACTCCCAACCCGAGATGACCGCCCCCTTCCGCCGCGCTGGCGCTCTTCGCTTGGCTGTAGGACGCTCGCTGATAGATAGTGCGCCGCCCGCGCGCCATGTCGAGAGGTCGCTTGTTTCATGCACGTTGGTTGCATCGCGATCTTACTTAGGTGCTATTTATGAAACTGCCTCTCGAGTGTTAATCGGACCAGCGTGGGATCGAAACGCGGGCGCCTTCGCCTCATGCGGCGAAAACGCCCGCGCTTTAATCGGACCAGTTGCTTTCTCCTTTAACTTGTGGAACTAAGGGGGCCGTGGGGGGCCCCCGTGTTGAATTTGAATTCTTTTTCATTTTGTTTTTTTTCCTTTCTTTTGTCATGGGTTTAATCGGACCAGCGTGGGATTGAAACGGCGCATGCCGACCTCCGCCAATCCGTGCATCCCACGTTTTAATCGGACCAAAGTGGGATTGAAACTTTGCACGCGGCGCGTCGGTTTGGCCGGTGCGTCTGGTTTTAATCGGACCAGTGTGAGATTGAAACACCGTGGAACCCCGCCGGGTCGAGCGGACCCGCCCTGTTTTAAACGGACCGGTGTGGGATTGAAACCCGCAAAACTTCAACAAGCTAGGCGTGGTCGCTTGCGCCTTAATCGGACCAGGGTGGGACTCGAGGACAACCAGTACACGCTCGGGCGCTTCTCAAGATCCTCCCTTATCTTTTGTTTGGCAGCACTCGAGGACAACCAGTACGCGCTCGTGCGATTGTCTAGCTTTAATCGGACCAGTGTGGGATTGAAAAACTGGATCGTAGTTTCATCACGCAATTTTCTTAAGTCGTTTTAATCGGACCAAAGGGGGATTGAACCCTGGGGGAGCGGTTAAGGGGGTAACTGGTTTTAATCGGACTCAGGTCTGGAACCAAAGCGAACTAAAAAGCTCTCATGTAGGGAGTTTAACTGGTTTAATCAGACTGCTGTACAGCGTCACACATCGGCGACGTCGAGCTCGTGGTGCCATGTTTAGCTGGTTTAATCAGACTGCCGTACGGACTTTAGCACGCCATCGCGGCATCGTGTAGGGAGCTGGTTTTAATAGGACCAGCTGGGGAAGTAGTAAATTGTGTTCTCTGTCTTGTATTAGGCCCATAACGCGCGCATTTTGCGTAGCCGAGTGTCATTCAGCGTTCTAGAAACTTAGACCAGCGACCGCGGTCAAAGTCATGCCAATCAATAAAGCCTCAAGGTTTCGGGGAACAATGGGAAGCGCAGCCGCTTACTGATTGAAAGACACCGACTTCGATTAACTTCTCGCGCGCCGCATCGACGATAGCGCAGTCGCTTACTGGGAGAAAATCGCGCCCAGGCTCAAGGCGTGATGGATGATTACATGTGGTTAAGGGTCAATAGCCGCTGCCAAAAACGGGCCCAAGCTCAAGACGTGATGGATGATTACGCCATCGGTGCTTGACTCTACTTCCGTTATGTTGTATGTCATACGAACCTCGTCGACTGCCGTTCGCTTCGCCGCAGGGAAGCGCAGTCAATCCGCGCGATTCATGATAAGCGCTCTCCGTGAACGGATGGATTATGGACCATCCGGGAAATCGCGAGCAGAAAGCCCGCCAAATTAACGCCTCGTCATGAACCAGCAACAGGAGGTAACAAAAGATGGCAAGTCAAAAGCCTCAGACCTCGATCGAAGAAGCTTTGATGCATGAACTGCGCTTTGGCGGTATCGACAAGGAGAACCTCAAAGAGTTGGTCTCGATAGTTGCCACGCTTCATCGCGCTGGTTTGAAGAGGATCAAAGCCTTTCCGCGCGGCATCCCCGCGGTGGATGGCTTGCGGGTTTCCGGTATTCTCGAGGCGAGCGAAGTGGGTAGGTTCTTTAGCGATGTCGTGTTGAAGACACCTCGCTTGGGCGGGATAGTCGTCTTCCCGTACGGCATCCCGTGGCCGGAGATCTTTCGCGTCAATCTCGATCTCGGCGCCTCGACGGTGCCAACGACGGAACTCACCTCGCCTTAGGCTAACGTCTATCAGACTTGAGCGGTCTCGGGGAAAGATCAAGGGCTATGGAAGAGCTGAGTTCGAGGAGTCCTTCTGGCGGGGTTAGAGGCCCTGCCAGAAGGACGATCGTCCAGATCCATCCTTCGCTCAAGTGCAATCTCTCTTGCGCGCACTGTTATTCCGATTCTGCCCCAACGGCGCGCGTTGAGCTCGAGCCGGAGATCGTTTGTCAATTCATCTCGGATGCGGCCTCCATGGGCTATGAAGTTGTCTCGATTTCGGGCGGCGAGCCTTTGATCTACGACGGACTCGAGATCATTCTCGCGCATGCCAAATCGCTCGGTTTGCAGACGACGGTCACGACGAACGGTTTCTTCAATGACCGAAGGCGTTTGGAAAGATTACGCGACAAGCTCGATGCGCTCGCCATCAGTCTCGATGGCCCGCCTGAAGTTCACAACCGAATACGCCGTTCAGCGCGAGCGTTCGAAAGACTCGTAAGCGGATTGGGCGATTTGCGGGCGATTGGGATTCAATTCGGCTTCATTCATACACTCACGCGCGAGAACTGGGAACATCTCCCTTGGGTAGCGGAATTCGCCGCTGAGAACGGCGCCCGTTTGCTGCAAATTCATCCGTTAGAGTTAGCTGGTCGCGCTACTGAGATGATGCGAGGCGAATCGCTGACGGAAGAGTTGTTAGCGAGAGCTTATGTCATCGCTTTTCTGCTCGCGGACAAATACGCTGAGACTATGGCCGTGCAGATCGATCTGCTCTACCGCGAACACTTACGTGAAGAGCCGGAACTAGTTTACGCCGGGACGCCCCCTGAAGAAGCGACCGATCTATCTCCGGCGCAGCTCCTCAGCCTGATCGTGCTCGAATCGGACGGGGCTGTTGTGCCTGTGTCATACGGTTTCTCGCGGCGATATCAGATATGCAACGTGCGCGACGAGAGGTTGATTGACGCTTGGGGCGAGTTCTTGACGCGCCGCTATGTTGCCTTCAGCGAACTGTGTCGTCGAGTGTGGGAGGAGTTGTGCCTGCCTGAAGCTCCGCTCCTTAGCAATTGGCACGAAATGATCGTCGCGCGAAGTCACGAGAGGGCTTACGCGAGTTGAGGGGCTCCGCTGATCTGTCCGGCGACATTGCGCTACCTTCAGTCAAACGGTTTTGCAGCCTAAAGGCACAGCCCTCGGGAGGAAAGATCGCCGCTTCCGCTCTTTTCGACAAACGGTTTTGCAGCCTAAAGGCACAGCCCCCTCAAGCCGCTTGTCAGCAGCGCCCCGTATCAGTTACTATTTAAAAATGTGTGAAAGAGAGTTGCGGCGGCTATAGTTCAGTTGGTTAGAACGCTTGACTGTGGATCAAGAGGTCGCGGGTTCGAGTCCCGCTAGCCGCCCCAATCGCTTAATCGATCGCCGTATTGATTGCCGCACAACAGCTATCTACTCTTCAAGCTAGGATCTACTCTTCAAGCTGGCGAGCGGAAGCCAACCTCCGTTAGGCTTCATCAGTTGATGCCTATCCGTGCGCCTAATTCTCGAAATCAGCCAGGCCCTTTCCGCGGTTGAGGATGTAGACTCCGAATCGTTCATCGCTCCGACTCAGGCGGTAGAACTCTTCGACCAAGTAACCTGCCGCAAGCGCTTCCTTAAAAGCCCATCGCGTCACGGCGCGCCACTCGGCGGCGTTCCGTTCGGGACGCTATGCATCTTGTGTCGCATTGCATGTGGATGTAATGCCGCCTCGGTAAGCGATGATGATGTCGAATTGCATGCGGAGGGAATGTCGCTCGGTAAATGATGATGCCGATGTGATGATGATGTCGAATTGCATGTGGAGGGAATGTCGCTCGGTAGCTATCGATAGACTTGGTCGCTCTGGGTTGTTGTGGAGTAGATTTTCGGCGGACTAGCCTGGTATCTGTAAAGCTATAAAATTGGCGCCCCTGGCAGGACTCGAACCTGCGACCCTCTGCTTAGAAGGCAGATGCTCTATCCGGCTGAGCTACAGGGGCTTTGATTGAGTATCGCCTGCTAAGCGAAACGTAACACATTCTAACATGTCGGGTCTGCGTTGATCTAGGTGAGGTGGATGAATGTGCGAGGGGATTAAGCGATCCGACCGAAGCGCAGAGCTTGCTTTGGCGTTCATCTCACCGAGTGAGATTCGAGTGGATGGACACGCGCCGTCGAGCGGATTCAATGCGCACGCGGCTGAAGCGATGATTTCCACACGCTCCCGCGCGGTATTCAACTCGCAGTCGAGGTTGATTCAATGCGCACGCGGCTGAAACGGTCCGCGTTGCTGCCAGAGCCGCGAGGGCGGCCCGCCTCGGCTGACCGCTAAGAGCTTAGAGGGAAATATGTTTATCATTGGGGCATGAGCACGGATAAGATGAAGCTGGCGCGCGGGCGTAGGGCGCGATGGGCAGTTCTGATCATCGCAACGGCGATCGCGCTTTACGTTTGCTGGTTAATGCTGCAACCTCTTCTGAACGTCTTAGTGTGGGCGATCGTTCTGGTCATACTCTTTCATCCGTTGCATCGGCGAATAGTGTTGCTGACGCGGAGCTCGCACCTAGGCGCTTTGCTCTCGTGTCTGTTGGTCGTCATCACGATCCTTGCGCCGCTGACTCTTGTCACCTTCGCCGTCTTCAATGAGTTGTCTGGGGCGGCGAAGATGCTGCAGGCCAATGCCGCGACGCTGCTCGATCCCGAGTCGCCTTTCATGGGACCGCTTTGGCGATGGTTGGGCCGGTTCGTCGATGTCGAGAGTTTACGCGCCGGTTGGCTTTCCGCCGAGCGCATCCAAGCGGCGGTTCAAACTGCGGCTGGTGCGATTGCCGGGCGCACCCTTGGGGTGCTCGGCGGAGCGTTCGGCATCGTGATCGACACGTTCTTCATCATCTTCACGATGTACTATCTGTTTCGCGACGGCGAACGCATCCTACGTGCTTTGCGTGATTTCCTGCCGCTCGATCGCGCGCAAGTGGATACCGTCTTCACGCGCGCGCGTGAAGTGATCAACGCGAGTCTCTATGGCGTATTGGTGATCGGCATCATCCAAGGCGCTTTGGGCGGACTAGCTTTCTGGGCGCTCGGGCTCCCTTCGGCGATCGTCTGGGCGGTGGTGATGGCGATCCTTTCGATGATTCCGATGGCCGGAGCCTTCATCGTTTGGGTGCCAGCGGCGCTCTTCCTCGCTGCGACGGGGCATTGGGCGAAGGCCATCATGCTCACCGCTTGGGGGGCGCTGGTCATCGGGACGGTGGACAACTTCCTTCGCCCGAAGTTGGTTGGCGAAAAGACGCGCTTGCACGAGTTGTTCATCTTCTTTTCGGTGCTCGGCGGGCTGAACCTTTTTGGCGTATTGGGGCTCGTGTTGGGACCGGTCATCTTGGCGATCACGCTCGCGCTTCTCGATATCGTTCGCGAGATCGAATCCGGGGCTGAGGCTGATCATTAAAGATCGCATCGCCGAACCAAACAAAACAGAAAAGCACAGACTCTTAAGCTGAGGCTGATCATTAAAGATCGCATCGTGAGGGGCGGGTGATCATGATGCGATACTGGTCCGATAGTAAAAATGCCGATGAGTGAAAGAAAAGATCGTGTGGAGAGCATCGAGGATGGAAGCGACGAGAACCCTTGGCGACGGATCTCCTCGCGCTTGATTTACGATAATCCGTGGATCCGCGTGCGCGAAGACAGCGTCATCCGTCCCGATGGCATGCCGGGAATCTACGGCGTCGTGCACTACAAGAACATCGCCGTCGGCGTGCTTCCGATCGAAGGCGATGACGTATATCTTGTCGGTCAATATCGCTACACGCTCGAACGCTATTCGTGGGAGATACCGGAGGGCGGTTGCCCGTTCGGTGAAGATCCGCTCGTGGCGGCGCAACGAGAGTTAAAGGAGGAGACGGGGCTGAGCGCGCGCCATTGGCGTCGGATGGGAGCGGCGTATCTTTCGAATTCCGTTTCCGATGAATATGCCATCTGGTTCTTAGCGACTGGATTGACTCAAGGCGTAAGCCAGCCTGAAGGGACGGAGCGGCTGCGTGTGCGGCGCGTGCCGTTCGCTGAGGCTCTGCGGATGGCGCTCGCTGGAGAGATCACCGACGCGCTCAGCTTGTTGGCCATCATGCAATACCAGCTAGAGCGAGCGCGGCTTTGAAAAGCTCAACGGCACGCCCTTTTACGCGGCCGTCATAAAGCGACCTTCATCGGCACCGCATATTTTAGCGATCACGGGCCAGCGTGATCAGACTCTTCGTTGATGGGAGCGGCGAGGCGTTAAACGCTTCGCCGGTCGTGTGCCGCTTTCTTCGCCCCGCCCCGATTCCGCGCCTCATCTATGAATCAGAGTTCGTCATCGCGATTTTGGCGCGAGCAGCGCCGCCGTCTATCCGCGCTTCATCTGTGGGGCAGAGCCATTGGCGATCATCCTATGTCGAGATCGCTACTCTCTATCCGCGCTTCATCTGTAGATCAGAGCCCGTTCGCGCGCGCGAAGGAACTTTTCCAACTCCTCTTGCCAAGAGCTTTCGATCGCTTCGGGCGCTTCGCCGCGTTTGAGGCGCGCGAGCGTCTCTTCATTGGCGAGCAAGCGCACATAATCGTCAACTCTCCATTCTTGCGGGTAGAGTTTGTGCAAAGCGGCGGCGATCTCTATGCCTGTGCGCACGGGGCGAAAACGCTGGCGATCGGTGATGACGATGTTGACGCCGCCGCACTCTTCGCCTTTGAAGACGGAAGCGCGCGGCGTAAAGCGCACGGGGACGAAACGGACGCCGGGTATCTCGCGTTCGTTCAAATAAGCGGCGAGGCGTTGCCCATCGAGCCACGGCGCGCCGATGAGTTCAAAGGGCGTGTCTGTGCCGCGCCCGACCGAAAGGTTAGTCGTCTCGAGAAGCCCGATGCCCGGATAGAGCGTCGCTTCCGTCAAGCTGCGCATGTTGGGCGATGGGTTGATCCACGTGAGGTTCGTCTGATCGAACCACATCGCGCGCCGCCAGCCACGCATCTCGATGACGTGAAGCTCGCAGCCTATCTTGCGCTCTTCATTGAAGAGGCGGGCCAGTTCGCCGACCGTCATGCCGTGGCGCACGGGGATCGTGTGATAAGCGGTGAAAGAGAGCTTGTCGGCATCGGCCAGCGGCCCTTCGACATCAAGGCCATTTATCGGATTGGGCCGGTCCAGCACGTAAACGGGGATGCGCGCTTTGGCCGCTTCCTCCATCACGTAGCCGAGCGTCGAGATGTATGTGTAGAAGCGCGCGCCGATGTCTTGAATGTCGAAGACGAGCGCGTCAAGGTCGCGCAGTTGCTCCGGCTTCGGGCGGCGCGTGTCGCCGTAGAGCGAGTAGATCGGCAGTCCCGTCTTCTCATCGCGCGAGTCCGGCACCTTTTCATCGAGCGCGCCGCGAATGCCGTGTTCCGGCGAGAAGAGGGCCACGAGTTTCACGCCAGGCGCACGCGCCAGCAGATCGATCGTCGGCACACCCCGACGGTTGCGCCCCGTGTGATTGGTGACGAGTCCGACGCGTTTGCCGACGAGCGGCTTGAAGCCGTCGCGTTCGAGCACATCTATTCCGGTCAGCACCTCAGCGTTATGGGCCTCTTCCGCGTCACCGATGCGCGCTCTCGCTTGCGCGCTCGCCATCCGCGGCAGCGTCGCCGACAATTCGGCGGCGAAACGTGCGCTCTCTTCGCGCGCTCGTTCAACCGGCAGGTCCGTAATCGAAGCGGCGACGATCGAAGCGACACGGCCCCGTAAGGGAGTCACATCGCCTTTGCCGTCCGGATGAACGCGGTTGCTCAAGAAGATGACGAACGTTTCGCTCGCCGGATCGATCCAGATCGAGGTCCCCGTAAAGCCCGTATGTCCGAATGAACCGAGAGGGAAGAGATCGCCGCGATTGGACGAATAAGCGGTCGCCATATCCCATCCGAGTCCGCGCGCCGCTCCTTCGGCATTGACGGCCCGCGGGCGCGTCATCGCGGCGACGCTCAACGGGCTCAAGATGCGTCGGCCAGCGTATTCGCCGCCGTTCAAGATCATCTGGCAATAGATGGCCAGATCGTCCGCCGTGGAGAAGAGTCCGGCGTGACCGGCGACGCCGCCCATGCGATGAGCGGTCGGGTCGTGCACTTCACCGCGCAAGACCCTTTCAGCTTCGGCGCCAGCGTCTTCGGGATGGCCGCCGAGATAACTCATCTGGCCACGACGGGTTTCGGTCGGCGCGATGCGCGCAAGAAGGCTGGCGGGCGGACGGAACATCGTCTCGCGCATGCCGAGCGGCTCAAAGATGTTGCGGCGTGCGAACTCATCGAGCGGCAGACCGCTCGCGCGCCGGACCACCTCGCCGAGCGCGATGTAGCCGATGTCGCTATAGACGAAGCGCGTTCCCGGCTGATAGCGCAGCGGCTCTTCGATGAGCCGGCGAATGGCCTCGTCGTAGCCGGTCCACCGTTTGCCGAGATCGAAGTCGGGCGCATAGCCTGCGGTGTGCGTCAACAGTTGCTCGATGGTGATACGTTCGCGCCCGCCGCCTTTGATCTCCGGGATGTAGCGCGAGAGCGGATCGCTCAAACGCACCTGCCCGCGTTCGACCAAGATCATGATGCTCGTCGCAGTGGCGACGACCTTGGTCAAACTCGCCAGATCGAAGATCGTGTCAACGGTCATCGGCTCGCGTTGCGGGACCACGGCTCTCGATCCGTAAGCTTTGCGCCAGACGACGCGCCCGCGCCGCGCGACGAGCACGACCGCCCCGGGAAGCCTTCTCTGCGCGATCTCTTGTTCCACGGCGCGATCTATCTCCGCGAGACGCTCGGCTGAGATGCCGACGGCGGCGGGTGAAGCGGTCGGCAGTTTGTCGGCGACCGCTCGTTGCGCGAAGAGTAGAAGCAGGAGCAGCGCTATGCCGCGCGCATCACATTGACGACGGAAGCTCATCATGATCTTGACCTCACTTGGCGAATCTTACCGGCTGAAAAATCGCGCAAGTTACGCTTCATGCCGTCGAGCCGGAGTATAAGCGGCGCTTTGTCGTGCATAAATCGCTTTACGGCTTCGCTCGCCTCGAACTCGGGAGAGCTAAAGGCGCGCGACGTTTCGCCGCCCCCGAGCGGGCGAAAAAATAGCGCGAAATTGCGCGATAAATCGCCCGGTCGAGCGGGCGAAGAGCGAAGGCTATTGTCACCGCTGGCGACTCTTGCTACTCTTTTGAGTTTCAAAAACTCGAACCCAACTCTAGAAGAGAAGGATTGAAGATGAAAGTAAAACGCATTGGTGTTCTGACCGGCGGCGGAGACGCGCCGGGGCTCAATCCAGCGATCAAGGGGTTGGTCTATCGCGCCAGCGATCATGGCATCTCGGTCATCGGCCTGTATGATGGCTGGCGCAGCCTGCTCGATCCGCCGCTCGAGACGTGGCCGCTCGATCGCGAGACGGTGCGGCGTTGGGATCGCGATGGTGGAACCAACTTGGGTTCTTCGCGCACCAATCCCTTCAAAGCGCCGAACGAGGCGGGCGAGCGCGTGGATCGTTCCGACGAAGTGATCAAAAACATGGAGAAGCTCGGCCTCGATGCGCTCGTCGCGTGTGGCGGCGAAGACACGCTCGGCGTGGCGGCGCGCTTGACGCAGAAGGGCGTGCCCGTGGTCGGCGTGCCCAAAACGATTGACAAAGATCTCGCCGGCACGGATTACACGCTCGGTTTCGACACCGCTCTGCGCAACGTGACGGAGATCATCGAATGGTCGCGCAATCCCGCCGGTTCGCACGGTTGGGTGCAGGTGATCGAAGTGATGGGGCGGCATGCCGGGCACTTGGCCTTCTGGTCCGGCGTCGCCGGTCAAGCCGATTTGATCCTCATTCCCGAACATCCGTTCAGTTATGCCAAAGTCTTCGCGCTTTTGCGCGAGCGGATGGGCGATCCGAACCGTCTGACGCGCGATCCGCGACGCCCGCGCTATTCGGTCATCGTCGTCGCCGAGGGCGCGTATGCCGAAGACGGTCAGATCGTCACGCTCGATGATCGCCAAGACGCCTTCGGCCATGCGCGTTTGGGCGGCATCGGCGAAATCCTCGCGCGCAAGATACGCGAAGAGACGCCCTATGATGCGCGCTCGGCGGCCATCGGCCATCCACAACGCGGCGGGCATCCGAGCCCGATCGATCGAATCATGGGACTATCCTTCGGGGCGCGGGCCGCAGATGCCATCGCTGCCGGAGATTTCGGCAAGATGGTTTCGGCGCGCGGCATCGCCCCATCGTTCGAACTGTCGCTCGTCGATCTTGGGATCGTCGTCGGCAATCTCAACACGCTCGACGTCGCGCGTTACTACGATACCGAGCGTTATCACGCGAAAAACCTCGGCATGTGACGTTCGACCGACAGTTTGGGGCAACGCCGCATCAGCGCGATGTGGCGTTGCTCGCCTCGCCTTTTCGCCATTGGATTCCCGTCCCGCGCGCGTAAAGCCCCGGCAAGCTTATCGGCAAGCGCCCCGTAATGTCGGAAACGCCAAGCAGCGCGCGCGCCGCCGCCTGTTGCAGGCAAGGCATGTCGCCGTATGCGACCAGATAGGTCTTCAGGTTCGGGAAGTTCTGCAGCAGATAAGGATTGCCGAAGCTGATCCCGATCACCGGGCGATCGCCGTCAAGCAGAGCGCGCAGCGCACTCTCACCAGCTTTGGGAATGCTCGCGCTGTTCGGCTGGCCTGAGCGGATGCGCCCGTAGAGCGAAACGACGATGAGATCGGCGCGCGCGGCGCGCTCCAAGGCTTTTCGCCATTCCTCTTCCGAAGACCGGTCGTCAAGCGCAGCCGTTTCGACGCGCGCGCCCAAGTGGCCCAGCTCCGTCGTGAACGGGCGCGCCACCCATAACCGATCTTCGCCGTTGGTCACGGCAAGGTTAAAGATGCGCGCGCTTCGCACGTCGCGCAGCGGAAGGAGTTTGGCTTCGTCGCGCACGAGCGTAATGGCGCGCGCGGCGATCTCCTGTGCGAGTTGTTCGGCCTCACGGCTGGCGACGAGACGATCGATCGCTTCGAGCGGCGCGTAACGGTTCTGGACCAATCCGAGATCATACTTCGCCGCGAGGATGCGCCGGACCGATTCTTCGATCCTCTTCTCGCTCAATCGCCCGGTGCGCACGGCTTCGCGCAGACCGCGGATGCACGCGTCGGGATCGGCGGGTTTTAGGAGCATATCGGCTCCGGCCTCGATGGCGCGCACGGCCGCTTCATCCTGCGTGAAGTAGAGCGTCAAGCCGCTCATGTCGAGCGCATCGGTGACGACCAATCCGCGAAAGCCCAGTTCGCCGCGCAGGAGTCTGCCCGTGATGACGGGCGAAAGCGTCGCCGGAAGCGTCGCCTTCTCGACGACGATCTCACTCCCCTCTTCGGCATAAACCGGACGCAGGACGCGCTCGCGCGGTAGCGGCGTGATCGCGGTTGGATCTAGCTGTGGCAAGCCGATGTGACCCGTCATGATCGCGCCGACGCCGGCGCGGATCGCCGCGCGAAACGGCACAAGCTCCACTTCGTCCAAACGCTGGCGCCCGACGTTTATCACGGGCAGCCCGCGATGCGAATCGATGGCCGTATCGCCATGGCCGGGGAAATGTTTCGCCGTCGCGATGACGCCGCCTCTTTGCGCGCCCTCGATGAAGGCGGCGACAAAGCGCGCCACTGTCGCGGGGTCCTCGCCGTAGGAGCGGACGTTGATCACCGGATTGGCCGCGTTGTTGTTCACGTCCGCCACCGGCGCGAAGATCATTTGCACGCCGAGCGCGCGCGCTTCGCGTGCGGTGATCTCGCCTTGGCGGCGCGCGTAATCTGGATCGCCTGTGGCCGCGACGGCCATGTTCCACGGAAAATCGGTCGCGTCTTCAAAACGCATCCCCGACCCGGCTTCCAGATCGGCGGAGATGAGGAGCGGGATGCGCGCCAGACTCTGCATGCGATTCATCAGGTGGACCGATTCATAGACCGGTCCGCGGAACAGGATGATCCCGCCGATCTGATTCTCCTCGACTTGTCGGCGAAGCGCGCGAAACGCTTCGCTCTCCTGATTGAGGAAAGTGGCGTTGACGCCGATGTGGATCAGTTGCCCGATCTTCTCGTCGAGCGACATGCGACGCAGTTGTTCATCGGCCCAACGCAAGGCCGCGGCGGATGGATGTGACGGGTAGGGTGCGATCTGCGGGGGCAAAGCGCGCCCCTGCGCTCGCACTGGCGATCGCGCTTGATACGGCAACGCGATGAGCGCGAGAAGAAGGATCGAGATGAAACGGCGTTCTAAGTTTCGCTCCATAGCCTGCCACTCAATCGATCGGTTGTTCGACGGCGATCGGCTCGCGCTCGAAGATCAGACTGGCCAAATAGGCGATGATGAACGTCACCAGCGAACCGATCAGGACATACCATTGCCAAGAAATGGCCGTCTGCGCCCAGACGAGAATCATCACGGCGATCCCTGACACCACGCCGATGAGCGCTCCCAACGGCCCGATGCGCTTGGTGAGCGCGCCGCTGAAGAATAGCCCGAGGATCGGGCCGTTGGTGAAGGAGGCGATCGAAAGCACCGCATCGACGACGCGCTGTTCCATCGCGATCGCGGCGATGGCAACGGCGATCTGGACCACGCCCCAACCGGCCGTCAACGCGCGCGAGACGGTCAGATAGTGCGTTTCGGAACGCTGCGGCGCAAGGAGCGGCCTGTAAAAATCTGTGAGCGCCGTAGCGGCAGAGGAGTTGAGCGATGACGAGAGCGTGCTCATCGCGGCGGCGAATATCGCCGCGATCACGAGGCCGACGATTCCAACCGGCAGTTGCGTGACGATGAAATGGGGGAAGATGCGATCGGCTTTGGCGGCGACCTCCGCCGGCAGCAGGGCGGGGAAGCGATGGTAGAAGACGAAGAGCATCACGCCGATAAATAGGAAGAGGACGAACTGCGCGAAGATGATCGCTCCGCTGGCGAGCAACGCGCCGGTCGCTTGACGCGCGTTGCGGCTGCAAAGATAACGCTGGACCATCAACTGGTCCGTCCCATGCGTCGCCGTCGTCAAGAATGCGCCGCCAACCACGCCGGACCAGAACGTATAGCTGCGCGCGAGGTCGAACGTGAAATCGAAGAGCCGAAATTTGTCGAACGCGCTGCCGACGGCGATCACTTCATGCCACCCGCCCGGAATCTGGCCCAGCAGGATCGCGGCGGCAACGAGCGCGCCGCCAATGTAGATCAAAAGCTGCACGACATCGGTCCAGATGACAGCCGCCATCCCGCCGAGATAGGTGTAGAAGATCGTCACCGCGCCGATGATCAGGATCGAAGTCGGATCAGCCCAGCCGGTAAGCGCCACAAGGACCAGCGCCGTCGCGTAGAGTCGTATCCCGTCGGCGAGCGAGCGCGTGATCAAAAAGAGCGAAGCGGCGACGCGCTTGACCCGCCCGCCGAACCTTCGATCGAGCACCTGATAGACGGTGAAGAGTTCGCCGCGAAAATAGAGCGGGATGAAGAGCGCGACGATGATCAGCCGCCCGATCATGTAACCGAAGACGAGTTGCAAGAAGGTGAAGTTGCCGCCCTCGCCGCGCGCATTGGCGGCGAAGGCAAAAGCCGGGACGCTGATGAAGGTCACGGTCGAAGTCTCGGTCGCGACGATCGAACCGGCGAGCGCCCACCACGGGACATCGCGGTCCGAAAGGAAATAGTCGCGTATGTCGCGCTGCTTGCGCCCGAAATACCAGCCGAAGGCTGTCACGCCGAGCATGTAAGCGACGAGGACGATCAGATCCAGCGGATGGAGCGTCATGCGCGTCGATGATGTTAGCTTAGTCTCGTAGACCTAATCACTTCCAACACGATCGCGAAGCCCGAGCGAGCTTCAATGTGCGGCGATGTCAGCGCGCTCGGGGCTGCCGACGAATTCGATGCGAAGCCCGAACGAGCTTCGCTGTGCGACCGCCTTATTCCGCGTTCCCGACGAGCATCCGAACGGCATCGGCGATGCGCCACTGGACGGCTTTCAAGGCCGCTTCCGCTTCGTCGCGCGTGCGCCCCGTTTTACACATGACGAGCGCTGTGCGCAAGTCATCGCCGGCCCGATCCAGCGCCGCCTGCGCTTGTTCTTCATCGAGGCCGAGTTCGGCCCGCAGGATGCGGACGGCGCGCGCGCGCAGCTTCGTGTTGCGCGGCTGAAGATTGGTCATGCGGTTGCCCTTGACGTAGCCGAGCCGGATCATCGCCACCGTCGAGATCATGTTGAGGATCATCTTCTGCGCCGTGCCCGCTTTCAGACGGGTCGAGCCAGTGATGACCTCTGGGCCGACGACGGCGACGATCGGAACCTCAGCCGCGCGCGTGATCGGGGAATCGGGAACGCACGTGACAGCGGCGGTGAAAGCTCCGAGAGAGCGCGCGAATTCGACGGCGCCGACCGTGTACGGCGTGCGCCCCGAAGCGGCGATGCCGACGACCGCATCGTCGGCGGTGACGCCGCGCCGCTCGAGATCGCACGCGCCCGCCTCCTTATCGTCTTCAGAAGCCTCCACGGCGCGATAGAGAGCCTCGTAACCGCCAGCGATCACCCCTTGCACAAGCTCGGGCGAGACGCCGAACGTTGGCGGACACTCCGCCGCATCAAGCACGCCGAGCCTTCCAGAAGTGCCCGTGCCGACGTAGAAGAGCCGTCCGCCGGCACGCAAGCGCTCGACAATGCGATCGATGGCGCGCGCGACTTGCGGGAGCGCGAGACGCACGGCGTCAGCGACGCGCGCGTCCTCCTCGTTCATCAGACGGATGATCTCCAGCGTCGGCAGTTCGCTGATTTGCGCGGTGCGCGGGTTCTCCTGCTCGGTGATCGGGACCTGGTCCATAAACTTTTCGCTCGCGATGGCGCTTCAACTGGCGAGCGCTGGCGCGTAGAGATGCTCCCTCGCCATGCGCGCTGCGGCGATCGCCGGCGCCATCGCCGGTTGCGTCAAGTAGGCTTTCGGCGCTATGCGAGCTACAGCCTTGCGCAGAGGTTCAAGAAGCAGTTCGCCCGCGACGAAGACGCCGCCGACATAAGCGACGGGAAAGGCTTCGTGTTGCATGTGCAGACGGCGGATGACCGTGGCCGCCGCCGTCCCCAGTTCGCGGCCCGCCTCGGCGAGAATCGCCCGCGCCACTTGATCGCCTTCGCGCGCCACATTGATGACGTGACGCGCGAAACCCGCAATGCGCTCGTTGGTCATCTCCGGCGCATAGATCGCCGTCGAAAGTTCGTCTGGAGTTTCGCCGCCGAAATAGGCATAGGCCGCTTGCACGAGCGCAGTCTGCGGCCCGCGCTCATCGGTCGCCTGGGCCACCGCCTGTAAGGCGCGGCGCGCGATCCATGATCCGCTCCCCTCGTCACCAGCGACAGGCCCCCAGCCACCTGTGCACGCGCGCCGTCCATGCGCGTTGCGCCCACAGCAGATCGATCCGGTGCCCGCGATGACGACCACTCCCGGGCCGCCATCGGTCGCGCCGAAAAGGGCGATGTCAGCATCGGTGACCACTTCGAGCGTATCGATGCCCAGATCGGAGAGGGCCGCGCGCATGCGTTCGCGCCAATCTTTGCGCCGCACCCCGGCCAAACCGATCTCCGCCGCTGCGATCTTCCCGCGATCGATCGAAGCGGCCTGACAGGCGCGATCGATCGCTTCGCGAATCGCCGCCGCAGCGCGCTCGACGCCGACGCGCAACGGATTCGATGGGCCAGCCAATCCCTCGCCCACGACGCGATAGAAACTGTCGGTGATGACCGCTTGAGTCTTCGTGCCGCCGCCATCGACGCCGAGGAAGAATTCGACTTTGGCCATCTCTTCGGCTGTTTGGGGAGGTGCGGAATCTGGTCCCATGACGCCCGTTCTTCTGATCACTGCTCTTCGACCCGTGAAAAACCTGATCGGCGCGCGAGAGCGCACGATTGAATTTTAGCGCGCGCTCTCTCATAATGGAAACTAAAAGCTCTTATTCAAACGATAACCTAAACTAATCGAGGGCGCATGGACATCAGACAGCTCAGGGCCTTTGTCGCCATCGCCGAGACGGGCACTTTCACCGCCGGGGCCGATCGCGTGCACGTCACGCAGGCCGCCATCAGCATGCAGATCAAGCAGCTCGAGCGCGAAGCCGGCGTGCGCCTCTTCCTGCGCACGCCGCGGCGCGTTCTCTTGACCGAGGCTGGCGAGCGGCTTTTGGAGCGCGCGCGCCGCATCTTGCGTGAGCACGATGCGGCGCTCGCCGAGATGAAGGAGCTTGCGGGCGCAGAGAGCGGGAGGTTGCGGATCGGGACGGCTTCGGCGATGATCGCTTCGGACCCTCTGCCGCAACTTCTGCAGGAGTTGCGCGCGCGCCATCCGCGCGCCGAAGTGACGGTGGAGTCGGGGACGAGCGCCGAACTGGTGCGTCAGATCCTCGCTGGCGAATTGGATATCGCCTTCGTCTCGTTGCCGGTCGAAGCGCGCGGTATCGAGACCGAACTGTTAAGCCGCGATGAACTGGTGGCGATCGCGCATCCCGAGCATCCGCTGGCCGCGCGGCGCGTCGTCGATGCCGAAACGCTCGCGCAGGAGCGATTGATTTTGGGTGAGCGCGGCGGCAACACGCGCCGCTTGATCGATCAGTTCTTCACGCAGGCCGGCGTTCGTCCGCACGTGACGATGGAGTTGAGTCGGACGGCGGCCATCAAGCGCATGGTCGAAGAGGGGATGGGCGTCGGCATCGTCCCGTCGCAATCCGTGCGCGAAGAAGTGGCCGAAGGGCGATTGGTCGCATGGTGGATCAAAGGGGCCGAACGGATCAATTGGGAGCTCGGGTTAGCGCGTTTGCGCGATGGTTACGATTCGCCCATTTGTAAGACGTTCATCCGTCTATGTCGTCGTCACTTCAAGGGCGAGGATCAACCGCGGGCGAAGACGGCGAGCCGGCGCACGCGCGCTTGAGGTCGAGGCGGCGCGGCCATAAATAGGCTTCAGCGCGAGGTTTAACCTCGTGACGTCGAACTCCGCGACGTGCTAAAATTTTTGCGCCATGCGCACGGACATCATCATCATCAGACTGGTCTTCAGCGCTATCCTCATCGTCGCCGGGTACGTCCTGCGTCCCTTCGGTCATCGTTTGATCTCGGCGATCATCGCCGGAGTGATCGCTCTGGCCATCATCTTCTTCGAGGTGCGCGTGCAGCGGGCTTCGCTCAAGACCTTGATCGGCGCCGCCGTCGGTTCGATCCTAGGGATCATCGGGGCTTATCTGATCGGCACGCTCATCAGTCATCAAGAGTCTCCGGCGGTCGCGCCCGAAACCAAGACCTTTTTGACGCTCGCTCTGACCTTCTTTATGGCGTATGTCGGGCTAATGGTTGGAGCGGCCAAAGGCGATTATCTGGACCTTTCGGCGCTGGGCGGGATCTTCAGCGATCGCGCGACGCGGCGCGATTACAAGATACTCGATACGTCGGTCATCATCGATGGGCGGATCGCCGACATCGCCGAGACGGGGTTCTTGAGCGGCACGATCATCATCCCGCAATTCATCCTGCGCGAGCTGCAACAGGTGGCCGATTCGCCCGACGCTTCCAAGCGGCAGCGCGGGCGGCGCGGGCTCGACATGCTGCAACGCTTGCAGAGCAACAGCAAGCTCGACGTGCAGGTCGTCGATACGGACTTCCCGGCCATTCGCGAAGTCGATCTGAAGCTCATCGAATTGAGCAAGCAGCTCGAGGCGGTCATCGTCACGAACGACTTCAATCTGAACAAGGTGGCGCAACTGCATGGCGTCACCGTGCTGAACATCAACGAGCTGGCGAACGCCCTGAAGCCGGTCGTCTTGCCGGGCGAAGCGATGCGCGTCTTCATCCTGAAGGAGGGGAAAGAGTACAACCAAGGCGTCGCTTATCTCGATGATGGGACGATGGTGGTGGTTGACAACGCGCGCAAGATGATCGGCAAAAACGCCGATATCTCTGTGACCAGCGTGTTGCAGACGACCGCCGGGAAGATGATCTTCGGGCGCTTGTGCGAAGAGTCGAGCGAGACGGCAGGCGGCGAACTGCGCGCTTCGAATGGGACGGTGCGCCGCCCGTTACGCGATGCCCGATCGGCCATTACGCCGACGCGCAATCCCGATCAAAGCGAGACATCTTAAGAGCGCGTCTCGATTTTCCGCTCAAGGCCGTGCTGCCCACGGTTACAAAGCGAGACATCTTAAAGAAGGGCGCGTCGCCATGAACACCGCGATCATCGTCGCCGCTGGCGAAGGCAAACGCGCTGGCGGCGAAACCCGCAAGCAGTTCCGCGAAATAGCTGGCGCGCCGATCATCATCCACACGCTGCGACGATTTGAGGCTTGCGCTTCGATCGCGCGCGTCGCGCTGGTCCTGCCCGCGGCGGAAGCGGCGGGGTTCCACGAGACGCTCGCGCGTTACGGTTTGCGCAAGGTGACGGGGATCGTCGTCGGCGGCGCGTCGCGCATGGAATCGGTCTGGCGTGGATTGCAGGCGATCGAAGCTGGACCGACGAGCATCATCGCCATCCATGATGGCGTCCGCCCGCTGGTTGCGCCTGAGGAGATAGATGCGACCGTGCGCGCGGCGGCGGAGACCGGAGCGGCGATCCTCGCGGCGCCGATCGTCGATACGGTCAAAGAGGCGGATGATGCGCGCGCGATCGTGCGGACCGTAGAGCGCACGCATCTTTATCGCGCATTGACGCCGCAATGTTTTCGGTTCGATCTGCTGCGCCGCGCTTATGAGTCGGCGCGGCGTGCGTCGGTCGAAGCGACCGACGATAGCTCTCTCGTCGAAAGGCTCGGCATCCGTGTCCACATCGTCGAAGGCAGCGCGCGTAACATCAAGATCACGCATCCGGATGATTTCATCATCGCGGCGGCGCTTTTGCACGATGCGATCTTCGTTCGATCCGGCGCGTGATCGGATGGTTGTAAGGCAACGCCCTGTAAGCCGGAGCAAAAGTCATCATTCAATGGGCTCGATCCAATCTCATCGCCTCGACCAACGAGATGAAGCGCGGGTCGGAACGAAGCGGATCGAACAGCGGATCGACGGCGATGAACGGCAGGCTTGGATCGCGGTTTCGGTAAGCGTGTGTGAGCCATTCGATGGCGCATTCGGCATCGCCCAAACGCAGGCAGCAGAGCGCAGCCGAATAGCCGTAAACGTACTCGCCTTGCGCCCGGCTCTTCGTCGCCGAAGCGATCATGTTGCTCCACACGGCGCGCCATTCGCCCGCTTGCCCCGCGCTCCGTTCCGCAAAGCGCCCTTGCGCGAACGATCTCGCTAATTCGTACTCGCGCAGCGCTTCGTCATACATCCCTTTGACTTCGTACAGGCGGCCCATTTCGAAGTGCGCGCGCACGAAGCTCGCGTCGAGTTCCAGAGCGCGCTTGTAAGCCCGTTCGGCTTCGTCGAAACGTCGCCAGTAGTAGAAGATCTCGCCGACATCCGTGTTGATCGGGAGCGAGAGCGGATCGAGCGCGCGCGCGCGTTCTATCTCCGCCAGCGCCTCGTCAAAGCGCCCCATCGCCGCGAGAAACTCCGCATACCAGTGGTGCGCCGTCGCGTAGTTCGGGTTGAGCTCGATGGCGTAGCGAAACTCGCGTTCAGCCCCTTGCCAATCCCAGTCGTAGCGAAAGAGGGCGTAAGCGAGCGACGTGTGCGCTTCGGCTGATTGCGGATCTAATTCCAAAGCCTTTAACGCCGCCTCTTTGGCCTTCGGAAAGGTCTCCGCCGGCGGCACGCTGTAAAGGCTCAGAAGATTGTAGCAATCGGCCAGTCCGACATAGGCGAGCGCGTAATTCGGATCGAGTTCGACGGCCCGCCGAAAATGCTCGATGCTCTTGTACAGGCTTTCGCGCGTGCGCCGGTTCCAGAAGTAGCGCCCTTTCAGATATTCTTGCAGCGCCTCGTTGTTGTTCGTATTCGTCGTGTCCTCGCGTCCATGCGGTTGGACCAATGCCATAGCCAACGCCGAGGCCACGCGCTGCGCGATGGAGTCCTGCAGCAGAAGCAGATCGCTCTTCCGTTCGTCGAACTTAGCCGCCCAGAGCGGGCGATTCTCCTTGGCGTCAATCAATTGGACCGAGACGCGCCATTGATCGCCGACGCGCTGGACCGTGCCGGTCAGAACCGCCTCGACGCCGAGTTCGCGCCCGACGGCGACCGCATCTTGCGGCGGATTGTAGCGCCCGATGGCGGTCGTCGGGCGCACGGCCAGTTCCTTGTACTGGCTCAACTTGTTGATGATGCCGTCGGCGACGCCGAGGCTGAGAAAACCCGCCTCTTCCGTCTCCGGCATGACCTGGAACGGAAGCACGGCCAACGAGCGCACCCGAAGCCGCAGATCACCCGAAGACCAGCGCGGAGAGAAGGTGATGACGATGGCTGCCAAAAAGAGCAACGCAAGGATCGCTATGCCCGCCAGCGCGCGATTGTTCAGCCATCGAGGCGAAGAAGCCGCGGATGTGCTCTCCTGCGGGACGTGTGGCGCGGCTTCGGGCTGCGCCTCTTCGTGGGGGTGGACGCTCGCCAGCGCTTCAACCGAAGCTTGCGCGGCCTCGTCGGCCTCTTCGCCGCGGTGGACTTTGACTTCGGCGATGAAGCGGTAGCCGCGTTTGGCGACCGTCTCGATGTAACGCGGGGCTTCCGCCGTGTCGCCGAGAGTCTTGCGCAAAACGGAGATCTGAACGGTCAGGTTCGCCTCTTCGACGAAAGCCTCGGACCAGACGCGCGCCATCAACTCTTCGCGCGAAACGACGTGGCCGCGCCGTTCGATCAGCGCCAGCAGCGTTTCAATGGCCTTCGGCGCCAGCGGGACGAGCCGATCGTCGCGCCAGAGAATCCGTTCGCGCGCGTTCAGGCGAAAGGGGCCGAATTCGTAAACGATATCCTCATTGAGGTTCGTCGGGGCCGTGGTTCGGGGCATCGCTCACTCGAAGCCAAAACTCAATCGAGTCGAAATTAAAACTCGAATGACGCGACAAGCGGTTCCGCAAGGCTGCAAAGCAAGACTCGATTGAGTCAAGTCCAAAAAATCGCGCAAAGGGTTAATCGGGCGCTTCACCTCGTTCATCCGTCTTGGAAAGGTGATGAGGTAGCGCGCGGCATCGGATCACAACTTGGGGGCACGCTGGCCCGAATCTTGCTGCTCCTGCGCTCGTCAAGCGCAGATGATCTGACCTTCAAGGCTCTCACTGCCTGATGAGCGGTAGCCGATTATCGCGCCGTCCGCACGAGAAGGTCAATAGCGAAAAGAGGCTCGACTCTGTTAAATCTCGATTAACAATCCAGCTCTTCTCTTTCGCCATCTTGCCGCTTCTGTTGGGCGCAAGATTTTTTTTAGATCCCTTAAAGCCGTGCGGCAAGGCGCTGATCTTCTTCAAGATAGATATACAAGGAATATTTAAGGATTTCCAAAGGCGGAATCGGTGGAAGGTGGAGGAGAATCGCTTTATTTGAGCGAGTAGAGATGGAGAGAGGGTGAGGCGCGCGCCTCACCGTGATCGGGAGAGACCGGCTCGGCGCGACGGGTCGAGCCAGCTGGTGAAGAAGGAAAGGGGAAAGAACCATGAAGCGAACGAATGTCGCACTTGCCGCGCGAGAAAGATTGTTTAAGCTTGTTTTTCGAATACAACTGATCGCCCTCAGCATCACTTTCTTTCTCTCATTATCGTTGCGGGCGAGTCCCATCAATGTCGTAACTTTCGCGCCCAGTGTGTACAACCCCAATACTGCAGCTATGGATGCCGCATTAGGCATCAACGGCATGTTGATTGAAGATTTTGAGGACACCACCCTTATTCCGCGCCTCTCTGTAGAATTCAGGAATCCCAACGGAGGCCCCATCACTACACTGCCGCAGACCTTCGCTTACATCTCGTGGGACGGGACGAAGACGCTTATCAATCGACCTGATCAGCAGAACATGCCTCCTTACTCTGACGTCATCTTCTATATAAATGGCGGTACTACAAGGTTCGGCGTGGGTCTTGTTGACTTCCAAACCTTTTTAAACGAGACGAAACTATTTGTTAACGGCATTGATCTAGGTCTGGTGAGTTCGCTGCCTAATTATCAGGATGGTGCCATCAGGAACTTATATTTACTGCTCTCTGTTAGTCCAGGCGATCCACTCATTACGAGCGTTGAGTTCAGAATGTTAGGGAGAAATGACGCGATAATCTTTGACCACTTGGCCATCGATGCTGAGGCACAAGGGACACGACCTGTGCCCGAACCCGGCACGATGTTGCTTTTGGGGACGGGATTGGCTGGCGTGGCCAGTGTCATGAGGAGGCGGAACAGAAGATCTGCTTCGAATCGGATGAAGCGGTAAGGCGCATCGGTTCGGGTGCGGATGGCGAGCGATTCTTTAGGAGGTGAAATTGTGATGAGATCTTTATTGGTGAGATTGGCAGTGGTTTGCGTAGCCGTGTTGTGTGGCGGGACGGTGTTGCGTGCTGACACCTTCACGGTGACGATACCGGGGACGGCCAACATCTTTGGAGCCAATCGTCCGGCTGGCAGTCAAACGCCGCAGCCGGGCGGAGGTGGCGGTGGGACTCCCGCTCCGTATGTGACGATCCCTTCGGGGAGCGGACTGGTGCTCACTTTTCAGAACGTGAGCGGCAACGTCACCTGCTTCGTCAATGGTCCGTCGAACGGTCCTGATGGCGGGCAGTGCGCAAGCAACTATACGGACATAAACTCCTACGATGGGATTTCGGGGATCTACTTTCAAGGGCGGACGATGTTTCTGGTCGGTGTATTTACCGATGGTGATCCGACCGGGCAGAGCGCCCCGGCGCGATTGGTGTACGACACAGGCGGGAGCGGGAGTCTGAGCAGCAGCGATTTGACGTATGCGCCGCAGCTACGGCAGGTCTTCTTCATTGGCGATGGGTTGACGGGGACAGGCAGCGGGAGCGTGCAGACGTTCATCGTGCCGAGCGGGGCGACACGTCTCTATTTGGGCTTTGCCGATGCGTTCGCCTTTCATGGCAATCCCGGATGGTACGATGACAATGTTCCCGGTGAGTTGACGGCGACTTTTGAGATCAAGCAGCCGGGAGCCTCTCCGGTGCCCGAACCGACGACGATGTTGCTTTTAGGGACGGGTTTGGCCAGCGTGGCTGGGATCGTGAGACGGCGGCGCCGGTAGGTATGAGCGAGCGAGTTTGCCGTGGAGAGCGGCAATCGAGTGGTTCGGGCAAGGAGGTTTGGTGGCGAGGACAAGCCGATTTGCCCGAGCCACTACCTGCGCGGCTTTGCAAGGAAGAATTAAGAAAGATCCAAGATGATTTTAAGGGTTTTCAAAGGACGGTGGATTGATTTTAGGAGCAAGATAGAGGGTGAGCTTTAACGGAAGGCACGAGCGTTCATCGCAAGAGCGTTCGTGTTGGCAGCGATGGGGAGAGCGGCTCGGTGGCGAGATCCGCCGCCGAGCCGAAGAATAGATCGTCCTGTGGATCCTTTCGGTCAAGGCTGGGTATCGATTCTTCGCCGAGTTTCTGTCGCTTCTCTCTTCTTCAGTGCCCCGGAGAAGGACTGCGACGCGATGTTAACCAACAGAGTGCCTCACAAGTAAAGTTAGGAGGAGAAAGATGCTTCAAAGATTTGCTTTCGGTTTCTTGACGCTTCTTCTGGCGGTGGCGGTTGGTGGTAGTACTGCGCGAGCCGACTTTATCACCATCTCACAGCCGACCGCGGCCTATACTTCGAGCACAACTAATATTCCCATCACCGATCCTGACTACACTAACATCACGTCGCTCAGTGATGGGACGATGACGCTGTCTTTTTCGAGCCAAGTTCAAACACGGACTGTGCCTAATAGTTGGAGTACCTGGGGTAGTCCGCCGTTCACGGAAAGTAGCACCCCACGAGTGCTTTCTTCTTGTATCGGCTGCGGCAATCTGACCATCACACTCTCGCAACCAGCTTCCATCTTCGGCTTCGAAGCTGAACCGAATAACTTTGGCGTCTACAACATCACAGCGTCGTTTTACCAAGGTGCAACGTTGGTCGGGACTATCTCGCAACTCGTCAATGGTCGTTCTGGCGCCCGACTCTTCGCTGCGCAAACTTCAACCAACCCGTTCACGACAGTGGTCATTCAAGCTGATAGCGGCGCAGATGGGTTTGCGATAGCACAACTGCGTTACTCATTGCAAAGTCCTCAACCTGCGCCCGTACCCGAGCCAACGACGATGTTGCTTTTAGGGACGGGTTTAGCGGGAGTGGCTGGCGCGTTGAGGAGACGCCGCCGCCAGCGCGAGTGAGCGAGTTTGCCGTGGAGAGCGGCACGCTGGTCCGAGCGCGGGTTTGGTGGCGAGGACAAACCCGGCGCTCGGACCATTCGCCTTGTTAAAAGTGCGAGCGGCTTGCGACTTGAAGTTTTAAGCGAGGGAGTCTCGACAGTTGCCAATAATGATGGGTTTCAGCGGCGAACTCCGACCGAAGAGTCAAGAGGAACGCTCTTTGGAACCGATGATGAAGGAAGGGGATCGTGCCCAAACTTCTGCGGTGAGATCGGCGCGGAAAAACACAGGATCTAAAGGCGTCTATTTTGAGATCGCGTCTAAACTTCTGCGGTGAGACAGCCGAGAGATTTCATCGTCGGCGTGAGGGAGAGATAGGATGAGCAGCATTGCGGAGATATACACGGAAGCGGTTTATGAAAACTTGAAGCCGTTGTATGGGAATTGGGAGCCTGGGCGTCCGGTCAAGCTCGGCGATTTCGGGTTGCTGCGCGGGCGGATCTTCATCTATCTGGGCAACATCGAGGAGCGCGGGATCAGCTTTCAGACGCGCACCGATCCGGCGAAGGATCAAAAATACTTCTCTTCGGCGGGCGACACGCAGATCAACTTCTATGCTAAAGGATCGGTCGCCAGCGGCGGGATCGCCAACGAAAAGGCTCGTGTGGAGATCAGATTTTCGAGTCGCAAAGCGGTCTTCTTCAACGCGGCGGGATGTAGCTACACGATGATCGCCGACAAGGTCGCTCTCGGTCGTCGGGTGATGGACCTTTTTCGTCGGGGCGAGTGGCAGCGAGAATGGGCCATCGTGACCGATCTGGTCGAGGCCGAGAGCACGACGCTCGCCGTTTCGGGCGCGGATCAAGCGGCGATCGCTTTCGAGGCGACGAGCGATGTTCCGTACATAGACCTGGCCGATGCCGCCATCGGTTTGGAAGTAAAGATGGCGAGCAACATCGGTTATCAGGTGGTGGCCGAGAAGGGCTTAGTTCCGCTGTTCGGGTTGTGCAAGATTCAGAACGCTTTTCTCTGGTGGGGCGACGAGTTCAACCCTCTGTCGCGCCGAATGACCGACCTGAACGTGCGGCGCGCGCTCGAGGACTCGCCGCTGGTGCGAACGGAAGAATCGGACGAAGCGCTCTTCTTCGCGCAGCTTCAGTAAACTTCGATCGGGTGCGATTAACGATGGCGATGAAGGCGATGAAGCTTCATTAAACTTCGATTGGGCGCGACTAGCGATGGACCGTGGGTTTTCGACCGAATATCATCGGCTCTATTCAGAGCTCTCGCTGTCGGCGAGGGACCATGGGGTTCGACCGAGGTGAAAGCGCAATTCGTGCCCGCCGCGTCAGCAGTGGACCCATGGATTATCGGCGGCCACAGACTCCACCGCAGGGATTCGCCGGAGCGATCCTAAGCGCCTTTGGTTCTGGCGCTGAATTTCGTCGGCTACTTGCCGTTGTGAGATTGATGGGCTGCGATGATCTGTTCAGCCATTTCGATCGCTTGTTCTAGCGATTCGCGCTCTCGCCGATCGCTGATCTGCTCGCGCAGTGGGCGGAGCGCTGCGACGTAACGTTTAGCTGCTTCGGCCATCTTCTCCAGCGCTTTCGGCAGAAACTCTTTCTGCGGGGGGCGTTCTGCGGCGTCATCCAGATTGGTTATCGCCTCGTCAAGGATGCCCGCGATATCGGCTATAAGGTCGGCCCGCGTGCCCTTCACTTCGCCCCACTCTTCGATCTCCTTCTGCCCTTTCTTGCTCGCATTCTGCGGCTGGCCTTGCAAGGCTTCTATGCGACGATCGATCGCTTTGATGAAGACTTCGATGCGTTTGTCTATCCTTTGCGCATCGCGCACGTGATCGGCCTCTTGCGGCGTGAGATGGTCGCGTTGGAGGGCCAGGGCGCGGCCCGAGCTACAAGCGATGAGCGAAAGGGCGAGCGTTGCGATTAGCGATCTCATGGCTCTTTGCGTTTTGTCATCGTATCGGCAGCGGACTTTTCCTGCGAGGCGCTCTCTTCAATGTCATGGATCACGACGTGACCGTAGAAAGCGTTGATCGCGTCGATGCGCGCGCGTTTGATGGCGTTGATGATCGAGTTCATGTTGACGGCCTGTTCGGACGGCATGAGGCGGCGGATCGCTTCGAGTCGCGAGAGTTGACCGCGCAAAGCGATCTCGAAGCGGCGATAGAGATCGCGCCGTCGGTTGCCTTTGGTTTCGCCCTCTTTGAGGGCGCGAAGCGCGTCCTCAATGATCGCTTGATAGATGCCGAGCTCTGAAACCGCCTCATCGAACTTCTGTTCATTGGTCAATTCTTCGGCGCGACTGAGCCTCTCTCCGCTCAGTTCGAGGCTCAGGGCGACGCGCGACTTAAGGTTCTTCGTCTCATCCAGACGCGCCCGCTCATCTTTGGGGATGTAGCGGTACGGGGGAGGGGCGGGGAGGAAGACGTTTTGCGCAAAGAGAACGCGGGCGAGGTTCAAGATGATCAGCGTTGCGCAGGCCGCCTTTGCGCTCCGAAGGATCTGTAATCGAGGAGCGCGTTTGGCGCTCGAAGCTCTTCCGAAATTATCCTCGCCTCTTCCCATCGCTGCGTTTGATCTGTTCTCGCAACCTCGGCAAGCGAAGATTGACGCGCTCGATCTCCAGCGAATTCTTCTCTCGATCGGCGCGCGCGAGAAAGCGTTCGTAAGCGGCCAACGCCTCTTCATAGCGCCCGAGAAGGTCGAGCGTGCGCCCGATGAAGTAATCGGCGATCGCCAGATCGGGTCGCGCGCGGCGTATCCATTCGTATTCGGCGAGCGCGCGCTCGTACAGTCTCAACTCGTCAAACGCCGTCGCCAGATTGGCGTGTGCGGCGTAGTTATTCGGATCGAGCGCGAGGACGCGCTGCAGGACGGTTGCGGCTTCGGCGAAGCGCCGTGCCTGGACCAGCGCCGCGCCGTAGCCGGCAGCATAATCGCTGTTCTGCGGCGCGAGTTGGACGGCGCGACGAAAATACTCGAGCGCTCGTTCGGGATCGATCCGGCGGTAAGCTTCGCCGAGATGCGCGAGAAGCGCGGCGTTCTGCGGATCTCGCGCGAGCGCGCGTTCGAGAGCGGCGCGCGTCGAAGCATCGAGTTCGCCTGTTGCCAGATCGGCTCGCAGGATGATGGCCTCAGGATCCTGCTGCGCCGCTTCGCTCAGTTTGGCAAGCGCGTTTCGTGCCCGCTCTCGCTCGCCGACTCGCGACCAGAGCCTAGCGATCGTCAGCAGCGCCGCATCGTCTTGTAGATGCGCTTCTGCGATGCGCAGATCCTCGCGCGCGCGATTCGGCTCGCCTAGAGCGAGCAGCAGTTGGGCGCGATCCAAGCGGATCGCCGGATCATCCGGCGCGATGGCGAGGGCGCGGTTCAGGCTCGCAAGCGCCGCTTGGAGATCGCCGCTTGCTCGTTCGATGAGGGCGCGTTCGCGCCAATCGGAAGCTTTCGCTTCGGGGAGCGCGGTCGCGCGTTGCGCCAGTTGGCGCGCTTCGGCCACGGCGCCTAGACGATAGCGCAGCCGCGCGAGGGCCATGAGCGCCGCTCCGTTCTGCGGTTCCAGTTCGAGCGCGCGGCGAAGCGCCGTCTCGGCCTCTTTTTCGCGACCCGCGAGCGTCGAGAGCGCAGCGCCGAAAGAGGCATAGGCGAAGGCCCACTGCGGTCGGAGATCCACGACGCGCGCGAAAGCGCTGAGCGCCTCGTCCGTGCGCTTCAACGCAAGCAGCGCCATCGCCTTTTGGAACTCGGCTTCGGGGAATTCTGGACGGAGCGCGAGCGCTTGATCGTAAAGCTGAAGGGCTCTTGCGTAATCGCGCGCGGCGTGCGCGTTCTGCCCGAGTTCGAAGAGTTTAATCGGATCGGCCTCTTCGCTCGGATCTTGGGCGAAACAGAGTGCGAACGCGAAAAGCGTGACCGCCAAAATCATCGCGCCGCGTCGGCACCGTGGCGTTAAAGCGCGAGCTCTTCGCATATCAGTCATCCTTCGCTGTCGTTCGGGCGGCGCTTGGAAAAATGATACCATGCCGACTCGAGCGTGCGCCAAACGCGCAAGCTTTGAGGGCGAATTAACGCGCTCCCCCCACATGCCCAGAGCTTCGGTTGTGAGGGTCGATTTAGATCGAGCCTTTTAACTTGCTAAAAATACGCGAAGGGATTCGGGTTCCTCACCCGCTGTGATGGGCAGTTTAGATCGAGCCTTTTAACTTCGACTCCATTTCACAGTTCGTGCCGCTGAGCCGTCATTTGCAACGCGCGAAGAGGCTGCGATAACATGCAAGGCGGGTTTGCTGAGAGTGAAGAACGCGCGCCAAGCGAAATGATGATGGCGAAAAGCACGTGTGACTCGAGCGCACCCTCTTCTGGTCCAGCGAAGGATCCCGCGGTCAAAGAAGAGGAGCTGCGGCGCCTCCTTCGCGAGATGGGATCGGCGCTCATCGCTTTCTCGGGCGGCGTGGATAGCACCTACGTCGCCTATCTGGCGACGCAAGTGCTCGGCGCGCGCGCGCTTTGCGTTACCGGAGTGTCGCCAAGTCTATCGGCGCATGAGCGGGCGGAGATCGAGTCGCTCGTGCGTCGCTTCGCCTTCCACCACGAATTCATCGAGACCGATGAGCTAAACGATCCGCGCTATCAGGCCAACTCTCCGAACCGTTGCTATTTCTGCAAGAGCGAGCTTTACGGCAAACTGGCGGAGCTGGCGCGCGCGCGCGCCGTGCGCTACATCCTCGACGGCTCGACGCTCGATGATCTTTCGGATCATCGTCCTGGAAGGCGCGCGGCCGCAGAGCATGGCGTGCGCAGCCCGTTGATCGAGGTCGGGATGACCAAGGCCGAGGTGCGCGAGCGGAGTCGGAAAGCGGGTCTGCCGACGTGGGATAAGCCGGCGACGCCGTGTCTATCTTCACGCATCGCGTATGGATTACCGGTGACGATCGAGCGATTGCGCGTTGTCGAGCGCGGGGAAGAGATCCTGCGCGCGATGGGATTCCGCCTCTTCCGCGTGCGCCATCACGGCGAACTGGTCCGGTTGGAGATCGCCCGCGATGAGATGGAGCGCGCGCTGAGCAAAGAGGTCTTCGCCGAACTGGCGGCGCGCTTTCGCGCGCTCGGGTTCCGCTACGTCACGCTCGATTTGGAAGGGTTCCGTTCGGGCGCGATGAACGAGATCTTCCGCCAAAAGGATTCGCGCGGATGAGGGCGGGATCGTTCGTCGCGTCGCAATTCGAGGGAGCGTTAAAGGAGGGCGGTTCGAAAGTCTTTCAGCTTGCAAATTCGACAGTCTTTCAGCGTACAAGGAGGTGTCTATGCCGAGTCCGATGGTGGATGATGCGAGAGAGATCAAGGAAGAAAATCCGTTCGAATCGATGATGTCGCGTTTCGATCGAGCGGCGCAGTTGCTTGATCTCGATCCTGATCTCTACGCCGTCATGCGCGTTCCGAATCGCGAACTGAAGGTCTATATCCCGGTGCGCATGGATTCGGGGCGCATACAGGTCTTCGAAGGTTTCCGCGTCCAACACAACTTCGCGCGTGGGCCGGCCAAGGGCGGCATCCGCTACGCGCCGGATGTGACGCTCGATGAAGTGCGCGCGCTCGCCGCGTGGATGACGTGGAAATGCGCCGTCGTCAACGTCCCCTTCGGCGGGGCCAAAGGCGGGATCGTCTGCGATCCGCAACAGATGTCGCAGGGCGAGCTCGAACGGTTGACGCGCCGCTATACGGCGGAGCTGATCGATATCATCGGTCCGGAGAAGGATGTCCCGGCGCCTGATATGAACACGAACGAACAGACGATGGCGTGGGTGATGGACACCTACTCGATGCATGCGCGCCATACGGTCACGGCGATCGTCACGGGCAAGCCGGTCGAGTTGGGCGGTTCAGCCGGACGACGCGAAGCGACCGGACGCGGCCTGCTCTTCGTCATCAACGAGGCGATCAAACGCTTCAAGATGACTCCGCCGCAGACGCGCGTCGTCGTCCAAGGGGCTGGCAACGTCGGCGGGACAGCGGCGCGCCTGCTCTACGAGGCGGGTTACAAAGTTGTCGCCATCTCCGACATCCACGGCGGGATCTACAATCCCAACGGCTTGAACATCCCGGATGCGCTCGAATACCTGCGGCAGACCCGTTCGTTCGAAGATTATCCTGAGGCCGAGCAGGTCACCAACCAAGAACTTCTTGAACTCGATTGCGATGTGCTCGCCCCGTGCGCGACCGAGAATCAGATCACCTCGCACAACGCCGATCGCCTCAAGTGTAAGGTGCTTGCCGAAGGGGCTAATGGGCCGACGACGGCAGCCGCCGATAGCATCCTGCATGAGAAGGGCGTCTTCGTCATCCCTGACATACTGGCCAATGCTGGCGGCGTCACCGTCTCCTATTTTGAATGGGTGCAGGATCGAATGGGCTATTTCTGGCGCGAAGATGTCGTTAATCAGCGTTTGCAGGAGGTGATGGTCGCCAGCTTCAACGACGTCTGCCGTTACGCCGAGCGGCACAAGGTGGATACGCGAACGGCGGCCTATATGTTGGCGATCGATCGGGTCGCTTACGATACGCGGATGCGGGGCTTTTACGCCTGAGCCGCGGGCGGCGGAAAGAAAAAATTTTTCGCCTAAATCATAAAAAGGACTTGATTTCCGCGCGAATCTGGGGTATGGTCTGCCGGAAGCAAGCGCACGACGGGCGTGGACCGCTCGGTGGACCAAGAGGCGAGGGAGGGAGATCGATTTTTGACAGCTTCGTTAAGAACGCGTAGTATCTTCAAGCGTTTCGCCTTGAGATCGTTCGTTTGATAATTTGGCGGCACGTTTTTTGCTTGATTCGATTGGGCTTGGAACAGCGGTGTCTTCGTTGAAGACACGGCGCGCAATCTTAAGGACTTGGCCTGCCGTTTGACGGCGGGATTGTTGATTGAAGAAAAAACTGAAACCACTCGTTTCGCAGGAGGAATGCGATGAGATTCGCGAGAGGAGCGCTCGTTGCCGCGCTCACCGTTGTGATGCTGTGTGCCGCAGCGTCCGCGCAAACGCTAAGGCCGGAGAGTGATCCGCGAAATCTGGCCCCGACTCTGGGGACTGGCGGTCCGGTCGGCGGGCCAACCGGCCTGTTCACCATCTATGATGGGCAAACGTTGCGGCGTGGGGAATTCACCTTCAGCTTTGGCTACAGCAACTACGACCGTGATCCCGGTAACGTCGATATCACGGAAGTCCCACTGAGCTTCCAGGTCGGCCTTTCGGACTATCTGGAGCTGTTCTTCAATACCGACGCTTACCGCGGCATCAAGGTTAACAATCCACGAAATCTTTCGAGCTTTTATCTGCCAAATTCCCGCTTCTTTAACTTGCCGGCGATCGTCCTTGCGCCAACTGGGCCGAACGTTGGCACGCAGATCGCCGCTAGCGGGGCGCTCTATCGGCCACCCAGCAGTCAGCCTTTCGTCCCATTCCCATTCGTCGGCGGCTCATGCGGGACCTTCGGTCTAGCTCCGGGGCCAACTGGCGGGACTTATGGTTTCCCGGGCTTCAACGCGCAGATCGGGACGCCGACGGGAGGGCAGAGCAATTACGGCGCAGCCGCTAACTTCCCCTGTCTCGGTTCCGTCTACGGCAGCATCTTGCCGGGCGTCGTGCTGAGGAATGGGCCTGTGAACTCGAGCGTTCCGGGAGGACAGCGGACCGTCGATGGACCGATCACCTATACGGTGCCGCCGGCATATCTGCCCGACGCGCCGTTCATCAACCGGCTCTACGGTGAATCAGCTTTCAGCACTTTCGTCATCGGCGCGAAGATCCGCCTGACCGGGCCGAACAATCCGTTGGGCTTCGGCTTTATCCCGTTCTATCGCTTCTATGCCGATAAGGCCAATGATGCTGCTGGTTTCAATCAGTTGCAGCGTGGCGCGAGCCCGGGCGGCAATGTCGGCGACTTCGGCGTCATCTTCTTCATGGATGGGCGCGTCAGTCGTTCCGTCAACATCTCGGTCAACTTGGGTTACATCTTGAACAGCAATCCGCGGAGCGACGCGCTGAACAAAGCCGCCTTGCTCGATCGGCCCGATGAGTTGATCGCGGGCGTCGGGTTCGACTTCCCCGTGAACAAGTATTTCCAACCGATCGCCGAATTGCGCTCGACACAGTATGTCGGCGGGCGCACGCCGAACGCTTTCGAGAACAGCCCGGTTGATGGCCTCGTTGGCGTGCGCATCTTCCCGGCCCGTTACATGGGGTTCAGCGCCGCCTATCGGCGTCACTTGAATCAACAAGATCAGAGCCACTTCAGCCAAACCCTTCCGAGCGGCTTTACGCCGTCGGATGATCCGAACGGGTATCTGTTCCAATTCTTCATCGGGCGACGCAATGAGCGCGCGCCGGAGTACTTGCCAAATCAGCCGCCGACCGTTTCGGTGACGGCCAATCCGACTTCGATCACGGTCTGCCCGCGCGATCCGTCGCAGGCCAATCCGCCCGATTCGCGCGTGCAGTTGTCGGCCTCGGCGACCGATCCAGATGGCGACACGCTGCTCTATAGCTGGACGGTCACAGCCGGGAAGATCGTTGGCGAAGGGCCGAACGTGACGTGGGATCTGTCGGGCGTGCAGCCGGGCACCTATACGGCTAACGTCGAGGTGGATGATGGCTGCGGTTGCGTTGCCTTCGCTTCGACGAGCGTGACGGTGAGCGAATGCCCGGCGCCGACGCCGACGCCGACGCCAGCTTGCCCGACCATCTCGGTGAGCTGCCCGACCGAACCGGTGCAGGCCGGACAGCCGATCACTTTCACGGCTAACGTGCAGGGCGCTCCAGAAGGGCGTACGTTGACCTACAACTGGACCGTCTCCGCCGGTACGATCACGAGCGGTCAGGGCACGCCGACGATCCAAGTCGATACGACGGGCCTTGGCGGACAGACTGTAACGGCGACTGTCGAGATCGGTGGGCTCGATGCGAGCTGCACGAGCACGGCCAGCTGCTCGGCTTCGGTCGTACAGCCTCCGCAGGCGTCGAAGTTTGACGAGTATGGCAACATCGCCTTCAACGACGAGAAGGCCAGACTCGACAACTTCGCCATCCAGTTGCAGAATCAACCCGGCGCACAAGGCTACATCATCGCTTACGGCGGTCGTCGTGGTCGCGTCGGCGAAGCGTTGCGTCGCGCTGAACGCGCCAAGAACTACCTCGTCAGCACGCGCGGTATCGAAGCGGGCCGCATCGTGACGGTTGACGGCGGATACCGCGAGACGTTGACGGTGGAGCTGTGGATCGTGCCGCAAGGCGCGCAGCCGCCGCAGGCAACGCCCACGCTGACGCCGGAAGAGGCGCAACCGCGGCCTGCTGCGCCAGCTCGGCGCGCGCCGCGTCGCCGTCCGCGTCGCCGCTAAACGAGTAGGAGCGCTGCGGCCTTTGGCAAGCGGGCGGCAATAGAGTTGCCGCCCGCTTCGCCTCTTTTATTCTCCGATCCCTGCCCCTAAATCTTCGGCTCATCTGTGGACTCCGAACCTCTCTTGCTAAAGACGTGCGGATTAATGTACAACCGGTGTGAGGTAGGGATTCATCCTACCGATGCCGCGATCCCCTGAGGTTGCCGTGAGGCGTATGGGGGAGTTCAATCTGAAGCCCTTTCGCATCGAATGGAGAAGGAGTTGATGATCCGTTTACCCCGACTGAGCGAGAGTAACCGACCCTTTCTTTCGTGTCGCGAGAAGATCGCCATTGCAGTGGCGGCACTTTTGATCTTCACGCTTTTCTCTCCCTGCGGCACGCGCGTAAACGCGGGCGCTGTGCCGAATAGATCATCGGCCCTGGTTGATTGGCGCGTGACTGGGCCGATGGGGGGCGATGTGCGCGCTCTCGTCATTGACCCGAAAGATGCGCGGAAGATCTATCTGGGAACGCTCGATGGGCAGATTTATGTTTCGACCGACGGCGGTGAGAGATGGTCTCGCTTAGCGAGTTTCAATCGCCCCGGACTCTACATCGATCACATCATCATCGACCCGCGCGATTCGCGCATCCTTTACGTCGGCGCGCATCGACACAAAGAACCGGGCGGATTCTTCAAATCGACCGATGGCGGTCAGACTTGGCGCGAGGCCAAGGAGTTGAAGGGCGAAGCCATTCATTCGCTGGCCCAATCGTCAACCAAACCCGACGTCATCGTCGCCGGGACGAATAACGGCGTCTATCGCTCGGATGATGCGGGCGAGACGTGGACCAAGCTGCCGACGACGGGGATGACCAACACGAATATCGAATCGTTGGCCATCGACCCGCGCAACGATAAGGTGATCTACGCTGGATCGTGGCATCTGCCCTTCAAGACGACCGATGGCGGTCAGACTTGGCGCAAGATCAACAAGGGGATGATCGATGATTCGGACATCTTCGCCATCTCGATAGATAATCGCAACCCGGATCACATCATCGCCTCCGCCTGTAGCGGGATATACGAATCGAAAGATGCGGGCGAAACTTGGCACAAGGTGCAAGGCATCCCGTCGAGCTCGCGGCGCACGCGCGACATCCTGCAACATCCATCGCGCCCGGAGATCGTCTATGCGGGGACGACCGAGGGCTTTTGGCGTTCGACCAAAGGCGGGGCCGATGGCTCTTGGACGCTGATGACTTCAAAGCAACTCGAAGTCAACGCCATCGCCGTTCACCCGGATAACCCGGACACCGTTTACATCGGAACGAACAACTACGGCGTGATGGTCTCGCATGATGGCGGACGCACCTTCGCGATGAGCAATGAAGGTTTCAGCGGAAGGCTGATCTACACGGTCGTCGCCGATCGCGAGCGTCCGGGTCGCGTTTACGCTTCGACCATCAACACGACCACCGGCGGCGGTTTCTTCTTCATCAGCGATGATGGCGGAATGACGTGGCAGCCGGCGATGCGCAACATGCCGCGCCAATTGATCGCTTATTCGATCTTGCAGGATCGGCGCGATCCGAACGTCATCTACCTCGGGACCAATTTCGGATTGTACAAGTCGCTCGATCGAGGCATGTCGTGGTCGGCGGTGAGAGTGGCTAAGCCGCGCGCGCGCGCATCGCGCGCGGCTGCGAGCGCGACGGATGATACCGTCCGCCGCGCGCAAGAAGCTTTGAAAGAAGCCGGCTACGATGTTGGCGCGCCAGACGGCAGATTGGGACCGCGCACTTCTGCCGCTATAAGGAAGTTTCAGATCGATAAGAATCTGCCGCCAACCGGCAGATTGGATGAGCGGACGCTCGCCGCGCTCGGCATTCAAGAGATGGTCGATCTGACCGAAGAGACCATCAACAGCTTGACTTTCACCCCAGACGAGCGCGACGGTCATCCCGGAATGCTCGCTGCCACCAACAGCGGTCTGTATCGGACCTATGATCCCGCGCGCGGTTGGGAGCGGATATCTTACGGGAGCGGTTTCGATGCGCGAACTTTGGCCGTTTCGGTCGATCCGCAAAATCCGGAAACGATCTGGGTCGGAACGGCGACTTCCGGCTTGCTCGTTTCGCACGACGGCGGACGAACTTGGCAGCAGATCAAGGCGATCCCGACAATCGCTCCGGTCAACACCATTGTGCAAGACCCCAAGCGTGCCGGCTACATCTACGTTGGAACCGGACACACTCTTTATCTATCGCGCGATGGCGGGCAGAGTTGGATGCGACGCGGCGGTAATCTGCCGATCGGAAACTTCACGAGCATCCTCATCAATCCCAACGATCCGGATGAGATCTTCGCCGGGAGCGCGTTCGAAACGGGCGGGGGCATCTTCCGTTCGACCGATGCTGGGATGACTTGGGAGCGGATCGATCCTGAATTGCCGAGCCGTCGCGTCTGGTCGCTGGCCTTCGACCGGCAGAGCGCCGAAAGGCTTCTGATCGGCTCGCATTCGGGCGGAGTATACGTCGCGCTCAGATCTGGCGTGGCGACCGCTTCGAGCGGGCAACGCTGAATTCACGCTTCATATTTCTTCGACGGAGGATGTCGAATGCCTCACCTTGGCCTTCGCATCCTCCGTCGGCTTTTTAACTGGCTCGGTTGCAATTTAAGATTGAGCCGGATGAGGAAGTCGAGTTACGTTCGATGAGGAGAGTGTTCGCCACCTTCAAAAAAACTCTCCGGTACTTACAGGCCGCGCTCAGCGTGATGGCCGTCACGGCCATGCTCGTCCTCTTTAGGGTGCAGATCAATGCGACGACCGTCGCTCTGACGATGACGCTCGCCATCCTCTTCATCGCCACTTTCATGGGAAGCGGGCCGGCTTTCTTCGCTTCGGTGTTGGCGATGCTCTGTTTCAACTATTTCTTCCTTCCGCCAGTGGGCACGTTGACGATCGCCGATCCGCAAAATTGGATCGCGCTTTTCGTCTTCTTCATCGTCTCGCTTACGGCTGGTCAGCTCTCAGCCCACGCGCGCCGTCGCACGGAAGAGGCGGAAGCCGGTCGCAGAGAAGTTGAGAGATTGTACAGAGAATTGCAAGAGGCATTCGAACGCGCCAGTCAAGCCGAAGCGCTTCGCCGCAGCGAAAAACTCAAATCGGCGCTGCTCGATGCCGTCACGCACGATATAAGGACCCCGCTCACTTCGATCAAAGCTTCAGTGACCACCCTGCTTGAAGGTTGCGCCGGTAAGATCAGCGCTTTCGATGGAAAGATGGAGCGCGAGATGCTCCTGGTGATAGACGAAGAGTGCGACAGGCTCAATCGGTATACCGAAAAGTTGCTCGAGTTGGCGCGAATCGAAGCCGGCGAGTTGCGCCTTCATCGGCGTTGGGAAGCGGTCGATGAGCTGATTGACGCAGCTCTCAAACGCGCCGAGCCGCTCGTCGGCGAACGTAAGGTAGAGGTGATCTTGCCGGAAGAACTTCCGGTCATCCTCGTTGATTCGCATGCCGTGTCGGAAGCGATCTACTCGTTGCTCGATAACGCTGCGAAGTACTCCCCTCGCGGCAGCACCATTCGGATAGAGGCGCGTTGCGTGGGCGAAGATGTGGAGATCGCCGTCGAAGACGAGGGAAACGGCATCCCCATAGAACTGCGTGAGCGCGTGTTTGATAAGTTCTTCCGCGCCGATGACGGCGCGGGGGAGAAAGGGGTCGGCATGGGATTGGCGATCGCGCGTGGCATCGTGGAGGCTCATGGCGGAAGGATTTGGATCGAAGATCCGAAAGTTGGCCAAGGAACGCGCATCGCCTTCACGCTTCCGATAGGGGACGATGGCGCTTAAAGAGTCCAGATGACCGGAACGCACACAACTCTATCAATGCACGTTGAAGGGATGATGGCGCTTAAAGAGCGCTAGATGACGACGTTTTGTGAACGCATCGATCGTTTTCGAGGTATGTCTTCATGGAGGAAAGATTAGCGAGAATCCTCGTCGTCGATGATGAGCCGCAAATAACGCGCGTTTTGCGCGCAAGTTTGACGGCGCAAGGTTACGACGTGCACACGGCGCTGGATGCCGCTTCGGCTTTGCGGATCTTCGAGGATTGGCATCCCGACCTGATTATCGCTGATCTGGTCATGCCGCAGATGAGCGGGTTGGAATTCTGCCGACGAGTGCGGCTCGTTTCGCAAGTTCCGATCATCGTCCTTTCGGTCAAAGGCGACGAGAGGACCAAAGTCGAGGCGCTCGATCTCGGCGCGGATGATTATGTCACAAAACCTTTCGGCATCGCCGAACTTCTGGCGCGCATTCGCGCCGCTTTGCGGCGCGCCCGTCTGCCATTCCCGGAACGGACCGATGTCTTGGCGGTCGGCGATTTTCAAATCGATCTGGCCGCGCGCGAAGTCCACGTTCGAGGGCAACAGGTACGCTTGACGCCAAAAGAGTTCGATCTGCTCGTCTATTTCGCGCAAAATGCCGGTCGGGTCCTGACGCATCGTAAGCTTCTCGGTGCCATATGGGGCGGCGAATATACGGAACAGAACGAGTATTTGCGCGTCTTCGTCGGAAACTTGCGCAAGAAGATCGAACCTGATCCGAACCGACCGCGCTACATTGTGACCGAACCGTGGGTGGGGTATCGCTTCAACCCTCAAGCTGACTAGGTCGAAGATGGCTCACACGAGCCGCGCGATCGACTTGGTTTCAATCCTCAAACTGAGTCGGATTGAGAATGGGCGATCGGCCAGCCGCGTTGTGACTCGCGGACAAGTCACTCTCATAAGATCTGTCATCAGTTTCTTCCTGCCCTTTATTCTCTCAATTTCAGATCAAATTGGCGAAGATCGAATTATCCGCGCGGCGCGCAGCTCGGATCGTTGATGGCTCCTTGGCGATCTGAGCTTGAGTCGGATTTTTATGAAATCTTTATGGGCGCTTTACGCTGGCTTTACAAAAGCCGCTTTACCGTTCATCGCGAAAGACGAACGAGAGGTCGCCGTCGATTTGAGCGGAGGATGTTATGGCTTGGGCGTTGAGCGAGGAAGGGAAGATATCGTGGGATTGGCGTTCCATTGGCTCCCTGTTGGGTTTGATGGGCGTCATCGCCGGTTCGATCGGGTCGGTTCTGACCGCGATGAGTTGGTTTTGCGAAGGCGACTCGCATTTCTATTTTCACGTCTCTGGCGCGATGTTGCTCTCACTTGTGATCCCACTTCTCGCCATCGGCGCAAGTTGCTTGGATGAGACGGAGGAACGGTGCCGATCCGCGCGAAGAATCGTTTGATTCCCAGAACCTACTCCTCTCCGAGGAGAAAATGGCCAATCGAATCTTCTAGGAGGCTTTCGGCTGAATGCTCGATGCGATCTTCATCTTGGTCACGGTCCTCTTCTTCCTCGCGTCGTTAGGTTACGTCAGTTGGTGCGATCGATTGCGAGGGGAAGGAGGAAAATGAGGATCGCTCCTGAGTCGTAAATCCCGCAGGAGTCAGCGATGAACTTCGAGGATATCGTCGGACTTATCGTGGCGGCTTTGCTTGTCGTCTACTTGCTCTACGCGCTCCTTCATCCAGAAGAGCTTTAGGTGTGGGGCAACCTTCAGCGCCGCAGATGAGTTTCAACGAACACATCAGCTCTGTCGAACAAAATACCTCAACGTTAGAGATATGACCATCAACGGTTGGTTGCAGATACTGCTGTTCTTTGCTCTCGTGCTCGTTGTGACAAAGCCCCTTGGCGCTTATATGGCGCGCGTGTATCAAGGCGAGCGGACGTGGCTCGACTTTGTGTTGCGACCGCTCGAGCGCCTGATCTATCGCGCGACGGGCGTTGATGAACGGCACGAAATGCGTTGGACCGAGTATGCGGCGAGCTTGCTCCTGTTCAGCCTCGTTTCGATGCTCCTTCTCTACTTGCTTCAGCGCTTGCAGGATGTTTTACCCCTCAACCCACAAGGTTTTGCTGCGGTCCCGCCGGATCTCGCTTTCAACACGGCGGCGAGTTTTACGACGAACACGAACTGGCAGGCTTACAGCGGCGAAGCCACGATGAGCTATCTTGTGCAGATGGCCGGTCTTGCGTATCAGAATTTCGTTTCAGCGGCGGTCGGCATGGCTGTGGCCGTCGCTTTCATTCGCGGCATCGCGCGGCGCGAATCGGAAACGATCGGTAACTTCTGGGTCGATCTGGTGCGCGGACTCCTCTGGATTCTTTTGCCGATAAGCTTCGTCTTTGCCTTAGTGCTCGTCTCACAAGGCGTGGTGCAAAACCTTCGCCCATACCAGACTGCGAGGCTCGTTGAGCCGCAGATCGTGCAGAGCGAGGGCAGCAGCCAGCAGGTGATCCGCACCCAGACCATTCCGCAAGGACCCGCTGCATCGCAGATCGCCATCAAGATGCTCGGCACCAACGGCGGCGGATTCTTCAACGCCAATTCCGCTCATCCGTTCGAGAACCCGACGCCTTTCTCGAACCTGCTTGAGATGCTGGCGATCTTCGCGATCCCCGCCGGTTTCACCTACACGTTGGGGCGCATGACCGGCTCGCAACGTCACGGCTGGGCCGTCTTTGCGGCGATGAGCCTGCTCTTTTTCGTCGGGGTCGCGGTCGCTTACTGGGCCGAAGCGCGCGGCAATCCGCTCGTCGCTGCGCTCGGGGTGGACCAGAGCGCGAGCGCTATGCAACCGGGCGGCAACATGGAAGGCAAAGAGGTGCGCTTCGGCATCGCTGGTTCCGCCCTCTTTGCGACCGTGACGACGGATGCCTCGTGCGGCGCGGTCAACTCCATGCACGACTCTTTCACGCCGCTCGGCGGGCTTGTGCCGCTCGTCAACATGCAACTCGGCGAGGTCGTTTTCGGTGGCGTTGGAGCAGGGCTCTATGGCGTGCTCGTGATGGTCATCCTGTCGGTCTTCATCGCTGGACTCATGGTCGGACGCACGCCCGAATATCTCGGCAAGAAGATCGATTCGTACGATGTGAAGATGGCGATGCTCTACGTCATCATCTTCCCGCTTTCGATTCTGGGTCTTACGGCGGCTTCGGTTCTCTTGCCTGCCGGGTTGAGTTCGGTCAGCAACGGTGGGCCGCATGGGCTAACGCAGATCCTTTACGCCTTCACCTCGGGAACAGCCAACAACGGTTCAGCCTTCGGCGGTTTGAACGCAAACACGCTCTGGTACAACACGACCGTCGGGCTGGCGATGCTCGTCGGGCGATTCCTCATGATCGTTCCGGTGCTGGCGATCGCAGGCAACCTCGCGCGCAAAAAGATTGTCCCGCCGTCGCTCGGAACGTTCCCCGTCACCACGCCATCGTTCGTTGTGCTGCTGGTCAGCGTCATCCTGATCGTCGGCGCGCTAACCTTCTTTCCGGTCCTCAGCTTAGGGCCGATCGTCGAGCATCTTCTCATGCAGATTGGACAGACGTTTTGAAGGATTGGAGTCATGAGCAGAGAGATGATCAAAACGTGGGATGCGAGGATCGTGCGTCGCGCCGCAATCGAAGCCTTCAAGAAGCTCGATCCGCGCGTGATGATCAAAAATCCCGTGATGTTCGTCGTCGAAGTCGGCAGCGTGTTGCTCTCGGTGAACCTCGCGCGTGACCTGCTCGCAGCTTCTGGAGAGAGACTCGCGTTCGAATTTCAGATCGTGCTCTGGCTTTGGTTCACCGTGCTTTTTGCAAACTTCGCGGAAGCGATGGCCGAAGGTCGTGGCAAGGCGCAGGCCGATAGTCTGCGCCGGGCGCGGACCAGCCTCAGGGCGCGGCGTCTGCGTGATGACGGAAGCATCGAAGAAGTCGCCGGCCCCGAGTTGCGGCGTGGCGATGTAGTCATCGTCTCAGCCGGTGAATTCATTCCTGCTGATGGCGAAGTCATCGAGGGCATCGCGTCCGTTGACGAATCGGCGATCACGGGTGAATCGGCGCCGGTGATACGCGAGGCGGGCGGCGACCGTTCCGCGGTGACCGGCGGCACGCGCGTGCTTTCGGACCAAATCAAGGTGCGTGTGACGAGCGATCCCGGCGAAACTTTTCTGGATCGTATGATCGCGCTCGTCGAAGGGGCACAGCGGCAAAAGACCCCGAACGAAATCGCGCTCAATATTCTCCTTGCGGGTTTGACGATCATCTTTCTTCTCGCCGTCGTTACCCTTCAACCTTTCGCTATCTACTCCGGCGCACGGCAATCGCTCTTCGTTCTGATCGCACTCCTCGTCTGCTTGATTCCAACGACTATCGGCGGACTTCTTTCCGCGATCGGCATCGCCGGCATGGACAGGCTTCTGCAACGCAACGTGATCGCGATGTCGGGGCGCGCCGTGGAAGCCGCTGGCGACGTAGATACCATGCTCCTCGATAAAACCGGCACCATCACGCTCGGGAACCGGCAGGCGACCGAGTTCATCCCTTTCGAGGGAGTGAGCGATCGAGAATTGGCTGAGGCAGCGCAACTCGCTTCGCTGGCTGACGAGACACCGGAAGGGCGCTCGATCGTCGTGCTGGCGAAAGAGCGCTACGGGCTGCGCGGGCGTGAATTGAAGGGCGCGACGTTTGTGCCGTTTACGGCGCAGACGCGCATGTCCGGTGTCGATTACGACGGTCGCGAAATCCGCAAAGGGGCGCCCGACGCTATTGAAAAATACGTGCGACAGAAGGGCGGCGCGATCCCCGAACGGATGCGCGAAACGGTCGAACGCATCGCCCGCGAAGGCGGAACGCCGCTTCTCGTCGCTGAAGGCAATCGCCTCTTAGGGGCGGTCTATTTGAAAGACATCATCAAAGCCGGAATCCGTGAGCGCTTCAACCAACTGCGTCAAATGGGAATCAAGACCGTGATGATCACAGGCGACAATCCGTTGACCGCAGCGACCATCGCCCGAGAAGCGGGCGTTGATGACTTCCTCGCGGAGGCGAAACCAGAAGATAAGCTGGCGCTCATCCGAAAAGAGCAGGCGGAGGGCCGATTGGTCGCCATGATCGGCGATGGAACCAACGACGCGCCCGCGCTCGCGCAAGCCGATGTCGGCGTGGCGATGAACACGGGGACGCAAGCGGCCAAAGAAGCCGGCAACATGATCGATCTCGATTCGAATCCGACGAAGCTGATCGAGGTCGTCGAGGTCGGCAAACAGCTTCTGATGACGCGCGGAGCGCTGACGACCTTCTCGATCGCGAACGACGTGGCGAAATATTTTGCCATCATCCCGGCGATGTTCGTTTCAGCGTTCCCGGTGCTCGATACGCTCAACATCATGCGTCTTCATAGCCCGGAGTCGGCGATCCTTTCAGCGGTGATCTTCAACGCTTTGATCATCATCGCGCTCATCCCGCTGGCGCTTCGCGGCGTTCGCTATCGTCCGATGCCAGCGACGGCGATGCTGCGCCGCAACTTTCTGATCTACGGCGTCGGCGGATTGATCGCGCCGTTCGTCGGTATCAAGCTCATAGACCTTCTCATCGTCGCGCTCGGGTTGGTATGAAAGGAGCAGCCATGAAGAATATCAAAACCGCGATCGCTATCACGCTCGTGACGACCGTACTCCTTGGTCTTGTTTACCCGCTGGTAGTGACCGCCCTTGCCCAATTGCTCTTTCCCGAAAAAGCCAATGGGAGTTTGATACGCGAGCGTGATGGCACGGTCGTGGGCTCGCGTCTGATCGGTCAACCCTTCTCTTCGCCCGGCTACTTTCATCCGCGCCCGAGCGCGGCTGGTCCAGCCGGTTACGACGCTTCGTCGTCTTCGGGATCGAATCTCGGCCCAACCAGTTCGAAGCTCATTGAACGCATTCGACGCGAAGTGGAACGTCTGCGCGCCGAGAATCCGACAGCACTGATCCCTGTTGATCTCGTGACAACTTCCGGCTCTGGGCTCGATCCGCATATTTCTCCGGCGGCGGCGGAATTCCAGATCCCGCGCGTCGCGCGCGAGCGAGGGATGAGCGAAGATGAATTGCGCAGGCTCGTCGCGCGCCACACCGAAGGAAGGCAGTTCGGCATTCTTGGCGAACCGCGCGTCAACGTGCTCGAACTCAATCGCGAACTCGACCGCTCGCATCCGATGAAACGATAAGATGCGGCAAAGATCGATTCGATTTTGAAGCTGCGAAACCGAGAAGATGGCCGACACGGAGTTCAAAAGACCATCGCCAGATACGTTGCTCGCCAAGATCAAGGAGAGCGATCGACCGTGGTTGCGTGTTTATCTCGGGGCTGCGCCGGGTGTGGGGAAGACGTACCGAATGCTCGAGGACGCCCACGAGATGCGAAAGCGCGGCACCGATGTCGTCATCGGTTTCATCGAGACGCACGGTCGGGCGGAGACGGAAGCGCTGATCGGCGATCTCGAAGTCATTCCGCGCAAGCGTGTCGAGTACAAAGGCGTGACGCTCGAAGAGATGGACCTTGAGGCCATCATTCAGCGTCATCCCCAAGTGGTGCTCGTTGATGAACTGGCGCACACGAATCCGCCGGGAATGAAGCATCGCAAGCGCTACGAAGATGTGCTCGATATTCTCGATCACGGCATCTCGGTCGTGACCGCAGTCAACGTGCAGCATATCGAATCGCTCAATGATGTTGTCGCAAGCATCACGGGCGTGCGCGTGCGCGAAACCGTTCCCGATTGGTTCTTCAAACGCGCCGATGAGGTGGTCAACGTCGATGTGTCGGTCGAGACGCTGCGGACGCGACTCAGGCAAGGGAAGATTTATGACATAGACCGGATCGAACACGCGCTCAACAATTTCTTCCGCAAAGGGAACCTCTCTGCTTTGCGCGAGTTAGCTCTGCGTCAAGTGGCCGAGGATCAGGAGACCAAAGCGCGCGACTACCGCGAACGGGAAGGGCTCGATCAGGCTCCGATCCCCGGGCGGGTGATGGTCTGCATGGCCTCGCGCGGCAACGCGCAAAAGCTTTTACGGATTGGTGCGCGCATGGCGGGACGGTTCGCGCGCGATTGGTATGCGGTCTATGTTGAAACCCCCGAAGAGGAGCCGGGACGCATCAAGCCGGAAGATTACGCTTCGCTCCAGGAGAACATCGCGCTGGCGCGCGATCTCGGCGCACAGGTCGTCAAACTCCGGGCGAACAGCCGGCGCCACATTGCCGATGCTCTCATCGAATTTGCGCGCACGCATGCGATCACACACGTGATCTTCGGCCAATCGGCGCGCTCGCGGCTCGACATACTGCTCCGCGGTTCGATCATCAACCGATTCTTGCGGGAAGTGCGCGACGTAACGGTTCAGGTCGTACCGCTCGAGAAAGAGGCGTCGGGCGCCGACGCTGCGAGTTGAAGCTTGGACTTCGCGGCTTGCGATGTGTCTAAGCCCCCTAGGGCGAGGTCGGCGCTTCGAAGAGCACTACCTGCGCAAAGAGTGGGATGGGTAGCCGATGTGAATGTGTGGACCGGTGGCGGCGCCCGGGATGGCCGTGCGAAAGGCGAGGAAGGGGATGCCGTTCGCGCGCAAAAAGCTCATCAGAGCTTGTCCTTCGACGCTATCCGGATGAACGGGCACGTCGAGCGAGTTGCGGTGGTCCAGACCCCACTGATCGTGGACCGGCGATTGACCGTAGGCGCTGATGGGAAGCGGTCTTCCGAACCTCTCTTGAAAGAAGCGTTGCACTTTCCAAGCGTCAGAGATGGACCAGGAAGACGCGCCGCCGTAACGGATGAGCGATGCTGTTTTGACGAACAAACGGACGGACGGCGACACAGGGCGCTCGGCCCGTCTCTTCGCCTCTTCAGCTTCGAGCAGAGCGGCGGCTATTTGGGCTTCAACGTCGCTTATTTGTCGTTTGGTCGCTTCGACGCGCGCGCGCGCTGCGGCGACGGCTTTTTGCTGCTCTTCCAAAGCGCGGCGGGCGATCAACCCTTGTTCGTAAAGCGGTTCGAGTTCGGCCAAGCGTTTTGCGGCGCGTTCGGCCTCTGCCTCGTAGAGCGTCAGGAGCGTTCGAAGACTGGCCTTGTACTCTTCCGTCGCGCGCACGTATTCGTTGCGGATGGCATCAGGTGAATCGGAAGATCGGGACGTTTGCGTGATTGGAGCTTGCTTCGCCGATTGAGGAAAGGCGTGGGGCGAAAAGAGCAGCGCGAAGGCTGCGCCTAGGCCCCAGCTCATCTTCACCCATCCTTTGATCTTCCAGATCATTTGATTAAACATTATACGCTTCGAATCAATGCTTCGTTCGCTTTTCGCCGTCTACCTTCATCCGCCATTCACCGTCGCGCTTGACTCCGAATCAACGCTTCGTTCGCTTTTCGCCCCGTTTGGGCTCAGTGCACTGCGACCGCCCCGCGTCTTGCGCGCGTGCGTTTGAAGAGCAACGCAGCTGGTATGCAGAGCAGGCACAAGAAAGCGAGGAAACGAAAGTTGTCGATGTAAGACATCAGCGAAGCCTGCTTGAGCAAAGTCCCATATATCGCCCCGTAAGCTTGCTGTGGGGCGGTCGCCGGATTGCCGTGTGCCGCCAGCGCGTTCGTCATCTGGCGCAATCTCTCTTGATAGATCGGATCGTAAGGCGTCAGATGGGCAACCATGATGGCTTGGTGCATCTGCGCTCCGCGCGCGAGAAAGGTCGTCACAAGCGCGATCCCAATGCTGCCGCCGAGATTGCGCATGAGATTGTAGACGCCGGTCGCGTTGCCGATCTGTTCGTTCGGCAGTGTGCTAATGCTCAGCGTCGTCATCGGAACGAAGATGAAGCCCATCGCGAAACCGCTGATGATGTTCGGCCACGTCACGTTGCCGGAAGCGATTTCGAGATTGAGTCCGGCGAACATGTAGGTCGCATAGGCCAGCACGGCGAACCCGAACATGATGAGCCATCGGCCATCGACTTTGCCGATCAATCGCCCGACGATGATCATCGAGGCGATCGAACCGAAACCGCGCGGGCTCACCGTCAGTCCGCTCTCGACCGCCGGATAACCGAGCAAAGTTTGTAAGAAGAGAGGCAGCAACGCGATCGTGCCAAAGAGAACGATGCCCACCGAAGTGATGAGCGCCGTGCCGACGGCGAAGTTGCGATTGGCGAAGACGCGCAGATCGACGATCGGATGATCGGTCGTCAACTCCCAGATGACGAATGCGGCGAGCGCAAATAGGGCCAGAAGCGAGAGACGAACGATGAAGGCCGATTCGAACCAGTCTTCTTGCTGCCCTTTGTCGAGCACGATCTGCAGCGCGCCGAGTCCGACGGCCATCAACCCGAACCCGATGTAATCGATCTTCGGCGCACGCTGCGCTTTGACGTAAGGCGGATCTTCGACGAAGAGGCTCGTCATCAGAATGGCGAGCGCGCCCACCGGAAGGTTGATGTAGAAGATCCAGCGCCACGAGTAGTTATCGGTGATCCACCCGCCCAGCGTCGGTCCGATGATCGGCGCCGTCACGACGCCCAGGCCGAAGACGGCCATCGCAGCGCCGCGCTGCTCCTGTGGGAAGCTTTCGAGCAGCACGGCTTGCGCGATCGGTTGCAACGCGCCGCCGCCGACGCCTTGCAGAATGCGCGCGACGATGATCATGCCGAGACTGGTCGCCATGCCGCACAGCGCCGAAGCGAGCGTGAAGATGATGATGCAGACGATCAGAAAGCGTTTGCGCCCAAAGAATGACGAAAGCCATCCGGTCGCCGGCAGGATGATCGCGTTCGAGACAAGATAGCTCGTCAAGACCCACGTCGCCTCTTCCGGCGTCGCCGCGAGACTGCCGGCGATGTGCGGCAGCGAGACGTTGGCGACCGAGGTGTCGAGCACCTCCATGAAGGTGGCGAGCATCACGGAGAAGGCGATCAACCACGGACTGTAGCTTGGTCGCCACGCGGCCCAATCGTTTCTGAGATCTTCGCTCATCGCGCACTCGCTCCCTTGATCATTGCACCTTCACTTCAGGTTCGACCGACATCCCCGGCGCGAGCATATGTTGCGGGTCGGGCGGCTCGTCGAAGACGATCTTGACCGGCACGCGCTGGACCACCTTGACGTAGTTGCCGGTCGCATTCTCCGGCGGGATCAGACTGAAGCGCGCGCCCGTCCCGGCCTGTATGCTGTCGATGTGGCCGCGGAAGACTTTGTCCGGATAAGCGTCGACTCTGATCTCGACCGGTTGGCCGGGGCGCATCCGCCCCACCTGCGTCTCTTTGAAATTGGCGACCACCCAGACGTCGTTCGCCACGATCGCCATCAGCGGTTGTCCCGCCTGGACCAGCATTCCCTCTTCAACCGCCCGGCGCGTGACGCGCCCCGAAGCCGGCGCGTAGATCTTCGTGTAGGAGAGTTCGAGTTCGGCCTGTTCGACGGCGGCGCGCAACTGTTCGATCGAAGCGGTCGCCGTCTCAGCTTGGGCTTGGGTGACGGCGACCTGTTGGGGCGCGGTCTCGGCTTGGGCCAGCCGCCCGAGCGCTTCGCCCACTTGCGCTTGCGCGCTGCCGATCTGCGTTTGCGCACGGCGCGCGTTCTCTTCGGCGGCAGCGGCGGCAGCGCGCGCTTCGCTCAGTTGCGCTTCGGCAGCAGCGACGCGACTTCGCGCCGCTTCAAGCTGCGCATTAGCGGTGCGCGCGGCGGCGATCGCCTGATCGAGCCGTTGCTGCGAGATCTCGTCTTTAGCGCGCAGCGCTTGATAGCGCGCGACATCCGCGTTGGCGCGCGTCGCTTCGGCTTCCGCTGCTGCCACCTGCGCACGCGCTTGCGCCAGATTGGCTTCAGCCGTCGCGACCGCAGCGCGCGCTTGGGCGACGCGCCGCTGTTCGGCAGCCGCCGCCACCCGGCTCGTTTCGACATCGGTGCGCGCCCGTTGTACGACGGCTGACGCTTGCTGAATGTTCGCGCGCGTGGTGGCGCGCACGAGCGCAACGCTCGCCTGCGCTTCGCGCTGGCGGGCGAGCGCCGCATCGAGCGCTGCTCGCGCCTGTTCGAGCCTCGCTTGGTAATCGCGCGGATCGATCTCAGCGATCAGATCGCCTTCTTTCACCTCTTGGTTGTCTGTGACGTAAAGCTTGACGATGTGGCCCGAAACTTTCGGGCTGACCTGCACGACGTGGCCTTCGATGAAAGCGTCGTCGGTCGATTCGTGGGAGCGAGCGTACAGCCAGTAGCGTATGCCGACCACAGCGCCGACGATGAGCGCGATGCCGAGCGCCAGAAGGAAGCCGGGACGCTTGTAAAGCGGTCGCCTCTTTTCGCCAGCGCTCTTCCCGTCTTTGGCCGCGCTCTCGATCTCGGCCTCGATCCCTTCTGCGATCTCGTCGTCTCGAATCTCCTGTTCAACCACCTCTGCCATAAAACCACTCCATCGATCCGAATTGAACTCTTCATGCTACGCTTCGATGATGCATATAAAAAGCGCCGCGCGCTTTACCAACGAAATTTCTCCGCACGACCGAGCGCCGAAGCGAGATTCAAGCGCGCCGCGTTGTAGACGGCGAGCGCCGTCACCTGCGCTTCGCGCGCGTTGGCGAGCGCCGTCTGCGCGTTGACGACCTCGAGATTATCGCCGACGCCTGCTTGAAACCGATCGCGCGCCATCTCAAGCTCGCGCTCGGCTAAGCGCACGCTCTCATCAGCCGCTCGCACCTGCGCTTCAGCCGTGCGCAGATTCGCGAAGGCCAACCGCACATCCTCTTCGACTTGACGGCGTATGCTGTCAAGCTCCAGCTCCGCCTGGCGCTGCCTGCTCGCGGCGACGGCGATCCGCCCGCGCGTCAACCCGCCGTTGAAGATGGGAACGTTCAATTGGATCGCCACGCGGCGAGTAGGAAGCGCCGTGTCGGTCGGCGTGATCCCGCTCGTCCCGTAATCGCCGACGAATTCGACCGAAGGGAGCTGCTCGGCGCTCGCCGCTTGACGCTCGAGCGCGCTGATCTTCACCTGCTGTTCGGCAAGAAGAATCTCGCGCCGATTCTGCGCCGCTGCCGCAAGCGCTTCAGCGAGCGACGGCAACGGTTCGCTCACGAAACGAAGCTGGTCGGTCAACGTTAGAGAGGCTTCGAGCGGCACGCCGATGATGCGCTTCAAGTTCAGTCGCGCTTGCTCCGCTGCGGTCTGCGCTTGCGCAAGCCGCAATTGCTCTTCGGCGAGCCTCGTCTCGGCGCGCGTCACATCGACGCCCGTCGCCACGCCCGCATTGCGCTGGTCCTCGGCAAGCCGTAACAGCGCGCGCGCCAGTTCGACGTTAGCTTCGGCAGCGGCGACGGCTCGCTCAGCCCGCAACGCTTCAAGATAGGCGAGCGCCGTGACGGTGGCCACTTGCTCGCGCGCCAGTTCCTCGCGCAAACCGGCTAATGTGACGCCGGCCTGCCCAGCCTGAAAACGCCGGATGGCGCCGAGATCGAAGATGCTCTGCGCAAGACGCAGACGCGCGTCGAAGTTGTTGAAGGGGCCGATGAAGGTCGATCTCAGACCGAACGCTCCGGGACGAAACCCGAGCGCGGCCAAGTTCTGCGTCAAATTGGCTTGATAGGCCGCGCCCGATACGTTCGGCAATAGCCCTGCCAGCGACTCTTGCTTTATCCCTTCCGCCTCGCGCCGTTGCTCGCGCGCGCGCAGCGTCTCCAGATTGTTCTCGATCGCAAGCTGAATCGCTTGCTCCAAATTGAGCGTCGTCGGCGCCTGCGATGTGCGCGCGGCGCCGGGAAATTGAACGGTCGCTTGAAAAAGCGTCGGGCTGAAGGATGATGAGATCATGCCAGACGAAGCGCCGCCAATCGCTTGCCCACGCGACGGAGCGAAACCGACGATCAAACAGAGAAAGGACAGCCCAAATCTGAGAAGAACTTTCACCGCGTGACCTCGCATGCTCTATGAGGTTTTCGTGCAATCTTTTTCCGACGCGCGCTCGGATGAGCGCAAAACTTCGTGCCGCAGCTTAACCAGAAGCTTGCTCAGGATCGCCTTCTCTTTGTCGCTCATGCCGGCGAACATCGCGCGCACGTTCGCATAGTGCGACGGAAGAAGCTCATCGAGGAGCCGCTCGCCCGCCCGCGTCAGGCGCACCAAGCGGAACCGACGATCGCCCTCTTTCTCGACGCGCTCGACCAGCCCTTTGCAGGCGAGCGAATCGATCAGCCCGGTCACATTCGGGCGGCTGACGAGAAGCAGATCGCCGATCTCGCACATCGGGCAACCGCTCTCGCCGTAGTGGCTGATGATCATCAAAGCGTTGAAAGCTGCCGGCGAAAGGCCATACGCTTCGATCCGTTTGGCGACCCGCGAGCGGATGACGTCGTAGGTGTAGATCAGATTAAGAAGGAGTTCGACCGAGGGGCGATGGAACTCTTTGTACTTGCTGCTATGGGAACGGACGCGACACATGTAGTGCGCTTCCCGCTTGTCGGACCCGTTTTGAACGGTCTGCGTCGCCATACGGGGGGGAGGATACTGATTAAGGAGTTAATTGTCAAGTTATTAACCAACCGGCGCGCTAGCTTCCGGGCATCGCTCCCTCGTCGGTGATCTCCTCGACGGGATCGCCGCCGGTCATCTGGAGCGCGAGGATGAGCTCGCGCGCCTCTTCGCGCAGCGCCGGCAGGCGGTAGCCGAAGATGGCCGCGCCCGCGATGCAGCACAATCCACCGACGATGATCGTCTCGGGCGCGCCGATGCGGTTGGCGAGCGCTCCGGCGAGAAGCGAACCGAAGGGGGCTAGCCCCATGAACATCATCGAGTAGACGGCCATCACGCGCCCGCGCAAGTTGTCCGGCGTCATCGATTGGATGAGCGTGTTCGACGCGGCCATCTGAAGCATCATCGAAAAGCCGACCGGGACGAGCAGCCCGACCGAAAGCCAGAAGGAGCGCGACAGCGCGAAGAGGATGAGCGATAGGCCGAAGCTTGCGCTCGAGAGCATCACCCAGCGTCCCAATCCACGCAGGCCGCTGCGCGCGGCGAGGCTTAGCGCGCCAAGCAGCGCGCCTGCGCCCGCCGCCCCCATCAAGATGCCGAGCCCACGTGCGCCGCCGTGCAGGATGCGATCGGCGATGATCGGCATCAGGACGGCGTAAGGCATGCCCATCAGGCTGACCAGACCGAGGAGCAGGAGCAGAGCGCGGACTGGACCGGTTCGTGCCACGTAGCGAAACCCTTCGGCGATCTCCGAAAGGGCCTTTCCGCGCTTTGCGTTTGCGCCCTGCGTATGTACGCGCATCATGAGCAATCCGGCGATGACGGCTAGGTAACTTACGCCGTTGGCGAAAAAACACCAGCCTTCGCCGATCGTCGAGACCAGGACGCCAGCGATCGCTGGGCCGACGATGCGCGCTCCGTTGACCATCGAAGAGTTGAGCGCGATCGCGTTCATCAGATCCTCTTTGCCGACCATTTCGACGACGAAGGCTTGGCGCGTCGGAATATCGAAGGCGTTTACGACGCCGAGCGCCGTCGCGATCGCGAGGATCTGCCAAGTGTCGATCTTCGCCGTCAGCGTAAGCGCCGCGAGGATGAAGGCCAGCAGCATGGCCGATGATTGGGTGAAGATCAGGACTTTTCGCTTATCGCGCCGATCGGCGAGCGTGCCGCCTATGGGCGCCAAAAGGAGCACGGGGATCTGCGAACAGAAGCCGACGAGACCTAACAGCGTTGCCGAGTCGGTCAGGCGGTAGACGAGCCAGCTTTGCGCGACCGATTGCATCCATGTGCCGATGAGCGAGATGAGCTGTCCGCCGAAGAAGAGCTGGAAGTTGCGGTGTCTGAGCGCGCGCCACACGGGTGGGCGCGGCATGGATGCAGTCGAGATGGACGACGCCGGTCCCATAAGCGCACAAAAGAGGAATTCTGGCAGCGAAGACCATTTTATTCAAATCGCTCCGCGCCGGGATCCGGTCGGGCGGCAAGTTGGGATCTATCGATCATTTAGGCTTCGGTTTGCTTGACACTGGATCGCTTTGGCGTGTACATTGCGACACTACATCCCCGGTCAGGCGGCCGGGTGATTATCGGATCACGCGGGTGATCCACGGGCACGATTCAGTTAGCGACTTTGAAAACCACCTTATCGAGATCGAACGGCTCGCATCCCCGCCCCATTAAATTCCGACCAATCACCCTTGTTCGATGGCCGCTCGAACCGACGATTCGTCAAAGGCGGATCGTTTTGGGATGACTCTGGAGGAGCGCGAAACAGGAGTTTGCATGGCGATTGAAGAGAGAAAGCCGAGTGAGACTGAGTTGGACGGCGCGGCTTCGTCGGAGAGGCAAGAGGAGCAGGTTGCGGCGGACGCCGAGAGGGCTTCCGCTGTGACCGGCCCGGCGGCAGAGGAGGCTGAGGAGGAGGCGCGCGCCTCCGGCGGCGAGATGGATTTTGCCGCCATCCTCGATCAGTTCGAGGAGCAGCAGTCCTCGTTTCAAGAGGGGCAGATCGTTCAAGGCAAAGTCGTCGGCGTGAGCGAGCGGGGGGTTCTCATCGACTTCGGTTTCAAGTCCGAAGGATTGGTCCCGCAGGAAGAGTTCGCCGAAAACGGCGCCTTGACGGTCAAGCCGGGCGATGAGGTGGAGGTTGTCGTCAAGAGCATGGATTCGCCCGAGGGCGTGCCGGTGCTGTCGCGCGCCGACGCCTTGCGCCGCAGGGCGTGGGACGAGTTGGAGCAAGCCTACCGCGAAGGTAAGCCCGTGCGTGGGCGGGTCGTCGAACGGATTCGCGGCGGTTTGCGCGTGAGCGTTGGACCGGTCGACACTTTCCTGCCCGGATCGCAGGTTGACATCCGTCCCATCCGCAATCTCGATTCGTTGCGCGGTCAAGAGATCGAAGCGAAAGTCGTCAAGCTCAATCGCAAGCGCGCCAATGTCGTCATCTCGCGCAAAGCCTTGCTCGAGGAGCGAAACGAAAAGCGCCGGCAAGAGGCGCTGCGACTGCTCGAAGAGGGCATCATCGTCGAAGGGCAGGTTAAAGGGCTGACCGACTATGGCGCGTTCATCGATTTGGGGGGAGTCGATGGATTGCTGCATGTGACCGACATGTCTTGGGGGCGGGTGCAGAATCCGGCGGAGCTGTTCAAAGTCGGCGATACAGTTCAGGTCAAAGTGCTCAAGTTCGATCGCGAGAAGGGGCGCGTTTCGCTCGGCTACAAACAGCTTCTGCCCGATCCGTGGGAAACGGTCGAGGAGCGTTATCCGGTCGGGAGCCGCGTCCAAGGCAAGGTGGTGAGCATCGCCGATTACGGGGCTTTCGTCGAGCTCGAGCCGGGCGTCGAAGGGTTGGTCCACGTCACCGAGATGACTTGGTCGAAGCGGATCAAGCATCCGAGCAAGATCGTCAGCGTCGGCCAGACCATCGAGGTCGAGGTGTTAGAGATCGATCCGCGCGCGCGCCGTATCCGTCTCGGCCTCAAACAGACTCTGCCGAATCCTTGGGATACTTTGCCCGAACGGTACGCGATCGGGCAGCGCGTCCGCGGGCGCGTCCGCAACTTGACGGAGTTCGGCGCCTTCGTCGAAATCGAGGACGGCATCGACGGGCTCGTCCATGTTTCAGATATCTCATGGACGAAGCGCATCAAGCATCCGGCTGAAGTCTTGAAGAAGGGGCAGGAGGTCGAGGTCGTCATCACCAACATCGACAGGGAGAATCGACGACTTTCGCTCTCGATCAAGGATACGGAGCCGAGCGTGTGGGATCGCTTCGTCGCCGAGCACAAGCCGGGCGATATCATCCGCGGGCGAGTCACGCGCTTCGCTAATTTCGGCGTCTTCGTCGAGGTGGCCGAAGGTTTAGAGGGATTGTGCCACATCTCGGAGTTGGCCGAAGAGCGCGTCCGCAAGCCCGAACAGGTCGTGCAGATCGGTCAGGAGTTGGATTTTCGCATCTTGCGGATCGAGCCCGAAAATAGGAAGATCGCCCTTTCGGCGCGCGCCGCCAAACATGATGAGCCAGCGGTCGATACGCGTTCTTACTCGACCGAAGTGGGGGCTGGCATCGCTTCGCTCGGCGAACTGGCCGAGTTCAACCTGAACACGACGAACGAGGATCGCGAGCGCTAGCCGCGCGTGCAACCTGCGCGTAAAAATGTAAACGCTTGCTTGCCTAGCACTTGCCGGGAGCAAGCGTTTTCTGTTAACTTCTGCAGTGTGTTTGGACCAGCGGGTCTTGAGGCGCAAGCCTTGTGTTCCACTCTGTGAGGTGAGGCTATGACGAAAGCTGAGTTGGTCGAGGAGGTGGCGCGCGCCGCGGAGTTGACTAAAAAGGATGCCGAGCGGCTCGTCGAGATCGTTTTCGAGAGCATGATCGAAGCGCTGAATCGCGGCGAGAAGATCGAACTTCGCGGGTTCGGCAGCTTCCGCGTGCGCGAGCGAAGCGCGCGCCGCGGGCGTAACCCGAAGACCGGCACGCCCGTTGACATTCCGACCAAGCGGGTGCCCTACTTCAAGCCGGGAAAAGAGCTTAAAGAATTGATCAACGAGGGCAGCGCAGATCAAAATCCTTCTGAAGGGAAGATCCAAGGGGCGCCGCAGACGCCCCTCAGCTAGGCTCGGTTCTCTTATGGATCGACTGTGGTCGCCCTGGCGTTACCAGTACGTCGCCGGTGAGGGAGGGAAGGCGACGAGCGGTTGCATCTTCTGCGAGTTGAGGGACGGCGCCCCGGAGGATGATGAACGGCGCTACGTCCTTCACCGCGCGCGCTATAACTACATCGTCTTGAACCTCTACCCTTATACCAGCGGACATCTGATGATCGTGCCCTATGAGCACGTCGCCGATCTCGATGCCGTATCGAAACCGGCGACCGATGAGATGATGGATTTGGCGAAAAGGGCGCAAACCATCTTACGCGAGGTTTACCGTCCAGATGGCTTCAATCTCGGGATGAATCTGGGACGCGCTGCGGGCGCTGGCGTCGTCGGCCACGTTCACCTGCACATCATGCCGCGGTGGGTTGGCGATACGAACTTCATGACGACCGTCGGGGAGACGCGCGTCTTGCCGGAAGATCTGCGGACCACATACGACAAGTTGCGCCGCTTCATTTGATTCAAGTCACGCGAAGTCGCTCGAGTAATTCGAGCGCGAATCGCTCTGCTCGATCTGACATCTTCACTTCAGATAAGGGTAACTCGAAGCGAAGGCGAGTCGCTTGCCGCTCAGCTTTCGAAATCGACCGAAGCGACGTGTTCGCTGATGCTGCGCCCGAACTCGGCGACGCGCTGGTGTTCCGGATGGACCGTGTAGGCGTCGAGCGCTGCGCGATCGCGAAAGACGGCGACGAGGCCCGTATGGTACGAGCGCGGCAGGCGCAACACGTCGAATCCGACGGCGAAGCTCTCTATGCCGGGGACAAGCGAAGAAAGGTTGCGCAGCAGCCTCACGTGCTCTTCCCGCGTCGCCTGCTCGACATCGGCGCGATATTTCCAGATGACGATGTGTGTGATCATTCCCTCTCCTCAACGAGATCCGGATGATAGAACTCTGAGCCGCAAGCGCCTTCAAGGCGAGATGCGCGGCAGATCCTTCACGTTCTCCTTGAGCGCTTGTGATAGCAGCTCGCGCACGCGCGCGACGTGTTCTTCGCCCGTGCGCATGTTGCCAATGGCTAAGCGCAGAGTGAAACGCCCATTGAGCCGCGTGTGCGACAGGAACGCTTGGCCCGTAGAGTTGACATGGTTGAGTATGCGTTCGTTCAGCGCGTCGAGCTCTTCGCCCGACAGCGCTCGATCGGGGCGCGCGCGGAAGCAAACGACGCTGAACTGGACCGGGGCGACGAGTTCCCATTCGGCTTCGCGTTCGATCCAAGCGGCAAAATCGCGGGCCAGTCGGCAGTGCTCGCGAAGGCGCGCTTGCAACCCTGCGCGCCCGAAGTAACGCATTATCATCCAGAGCTTCAGCGCGCGGAAGCGGCGGCCCAGTTGTATCCCATAATCCATCGGATTGCGCACCCGCTCATCGGTCCTCAGATATTCGGGCACGAGCGAGAAGGCGCGGCGCAGCGTCTCCATCCGCCGGCAGTAGAAGGCGGAAAGGTCCAGCGGCGTGAAGAGCCATTTGTGTGGGTTGGTGACGATCGAATCGGCGCGTTCCCAACCACGAAACAGTTCGCGCTTTTCCGGCAACATCGCCGCGACGCCCGCATACGCGGCATCGACGTGAAGCCAGATCGAGCGCTCATGACATACATCGGCGATCTCGGCGACCGGATCGAGGCTGGTCGTCGAGGTCGTGCCGAGCGTGGCGACGACGGCGCAGGGAAGCGCTCCGGCAGCCACATCGTCTTCGATCGCGCGCCGCAACGCGCTTACATCCAGGCGGAACTGTTCATCGGTTCGAATCGGGCGAAAGGCGCGCTGGCCCAGCCCGAGGGCGATCACCGCTTTCTCCACAGATGAATGGGCTTGTTCCGAAGCGTAGACGCGGAGCGGCGGAAGATCGGCGCGGCCCGCCATCCCTTCTTCGCGGATGCGTAGATTCAAGCTTTCGCGGGCCGCCGCCAACGCATGAAGCGTCGAAATGGAGGCCGTGTCGTAGATGATGCCTTCGAACTCCGGCGGAAGGCCGATCATCTCGCGCAACCAATCGAGCGCGACCTCTTCGAGTTCGACGGCAGCGGGCGCCGTGCGCCACAGCATCGCATTGACGTTGAAGGCGGCGCTCAAAAGCTCGCCGAAGATGCCGGGCGCAGAGGCCGAGGTCGCAAAGTAGGCGAAGAAGGCCGGATGGTTCCAGTGCGTGAGGGCTGGCGCGATCGAACGATCGATGTCGGCGATGATCCTCTCCATCGGCTCGCCGCGCTCGGGCGCCATCTGCGGAAGCTGCGCGCGCAATTCGCCCGGACGGATCGAGGGCAGGACCGGTCGCTCATCTATCTTCTCCAGATAATCGGCGATCCAATCGATCAGTTGATATCCGAAACGGCGAAAATCTTCCGCCGACATATCAGCCGATACTCTCTCCTTGAGAGGCGCGTTCTCATCCATTCGATCGCTCCAACATCCCTGCCGAAGTTATGCGGTTTCCAATTCTGCCGCAATATGCGCGCCGAATCAACGAGCGACACCGGCTCGACATCGACCGGAGAATGGATATAATCGCCCGACGCGGGAGCTTCATTTCATTGTCATGCGGCCACTTGATCGCGAGCTTCGTTGACGGTATGCTAACGCGCGCTTTCGCAAGGCGCGATGCCCTGGTCTTGGCATTTAGTTCTCCCGCGAGTGGAAAGCGATCTTTCATTTGATCTCCTGGCGTGAAGGAAAAAAAAGGATGGGGCGAGAAGAAAGGATCGACGGGAATGGCGGATTCGTTCGTGGCCTCGGTCTGCTCGACTCGACGATGATCGTCGCCGGATCGATGATCGGATCGGGCATCTTCATCGTTTCGGCTGATATCGCCCGACAGACGGGCGCGCCCGGTTGGTTGCTGGTCGTCTGGCTCATCACCGGGTTCCTGACTTTAGCGGCGGCGCTCGCTTACGGGGAGCTCGCCGCGATGATGCCGAAAGCCGGCGGGCAGTATGTCTATCTACGCGAAGCCTATTCGCCGCTCGTCGGTTTCCTTTATGGCTGGACCTTCTTTCTCGTCATCCAGACGGGGACGATTGCCGCCGTCGCCGTCGGTTTCGCTAAATATCTTGGCGTGCTGTGGCCGGTCGTGTCGGAGACGAACTACATCATCGGACCGATTCAGATTTCGGCAAGCTATGCCGTCTCTCTCTCCACCGCGCAACTCGTCGGGTTGCTTTTGATCGCGCTGCTCACATGGCTGAACACGCTCGGCCTAAAACTCGGCAAGTTGGTCCAGAACGTCTTCACTTTCGCCAAGACGGGCGCGCTCATCGCGCTGATCGTGCTCGGCATCCTGATCGGTTGGAATCCCGCCGCGGTGCACGAGAATTTCGGGGATCTGTGGACCGTGCGCGGCGCGTTGCAGGATGTCGGAGGCGGTCTGACGGCGGCGACCGCTTTCGGCCTGTTCGTCGCCATCTGCGTGGCGCAGACGAACTCGCTCTTCAGCGCCGATTCGTGGCACGACGTCACCTTCACCGCTGGCGAAGTCAAAGATCCGCGTCGCAATCTGCCTCTATCGCTCGCCATCGGCACCGCCCTGGTCATCGGCCTTTACTTGCTCGCCAATATCGCTTACCTCGTGACTTTGCCTTTTGAGACTATCAAGAATGTGCCGAACGATCGCGTGGCATCGGCTACAGCCGATGTGATCTTCCCCGGATACGGGGCCGCGATCATGGCCATTGCGATCATGATCTCGACTTTCGGGTGCAACAACGGGTTGATCTTAGCCGGAGCGCGCGCCTACTACGCGATGGCGCGCGATGGCTTGTTCTTCGAATCGGCTGGGCGGCTGAACAAGCATCATGTGCCGGCGTGGGGCTTGATCATCCAGGGAATCTGGGCCGCTTTGCTCATCCTTCCGCGCACGATCGCCGGGACGGATCCGGCCACGGGCCAGCTCCGCTATGGGAGCCTTTACAACAACCTCCTGACCTATGTGATCTCCGCCGCTTTGATCTTTTACATTCTGACCATCTACGGGCTCTTTCGTCTGCGCGTCAAGCGCCCGGAGATCGAACGCCCCTATCGCGCTTTCGGCTATCCCATGATCCCGGCTCTTTACATCTTGGGCGCAGGGGTGATCGTGCTCGTGCTCTTCATCTACCAGACGGCGACGACCTGGCCGGGGCTGATCATCGTGTTGACGGGGATCCCGATCTATTTCATCTGGCGCGCGGCGGCGCGAAGGCGCGGGGTCGAACCGAGCCGCGCCTTCGAGGAGGCGAGTCTCTAAAGATCGTTCTTTTGCGCAGGTGTGAAACTTCGGGCCCGGAACGGGTTCCGAATACTCCTGAGGAGATGACGTATGGCAAATCTGTTCCTTCGTAAATCGATCGCCGAACTCAAGGCGGAAGCCGAATCATCCGGCGATGAGCACAGTTTGAAGCGCGCTTTGTCGGCATTGAATCTGGTGACGCTCGGCATCGGTGCGATCATCGGCGCCGGCATCTTCGTCCTAACTGGGCATGCGGCGGCGGCGAACGCCGGACCCGCGATCGCGCTGTCGTTCGTTTTGGGCGGGATCGCTTGCGCTTTCGCTGGCCTCTGCTATGCCGAGATGGCTTCGACCGTGCCGATCGCCGGATCGGCTTACACCTATGCCTATGCGACGATGGGCGAATTCATCGCCTGGATCATCGGTTGGGACTTGATCCTCGAATACTCGCTCGGCGCGACGACGGTCGCCATCGGCTGGTCCGGTTACGTGACCAGTTTCTTGCGCGGATTTGGGATCGATATCCCGCCGGAGTTGACCGCCGCTCCGGGAACGGTTCTGGTCCAGATCCCGGAGGCCGCCGCGGCGAAACTGAACCTCGTCCCCGGCTGGACGGCGCTGACCAAAGAACTGCAAACACAGTTAGCGCAGGTCGGTTTCACCGATCTACAAACGGTCAAGGCGATCATCAATCTACCGGCGATGCTGATCATCGCGCTTGTCACCATTTTGCTCGTGATCGGCATCAAGGAGTCAGCCAACGTCAACAGCGCGATCGTCGTCATCAAGGTCGCCATCGTCCTGACTTTCATCATCGCGGGGATCGGGTATGTTTCGACGAGCAATTGGGTCACCCCGAGCAATCCGGAGGGGGCCTTCATCCCGCCGAACACGGGCAGGTTCGGCGAGTTCGGTTGGAGCGGCGTGTTGCGCGGCGCCGGAGTCGTCTTCTTCGCCTACATCGGATTCGACGCCGTCTCGACCGCCGCGCAAGAGGCGCGCAATCCGCAGCGCGATATGCCGATCGGCATCCTCGGCTCTCTCTTTATCTGCACCATCCTCTACGTGCTCGTCGCCTTCGTCCTGACGGGGATCGTGCCTTACACGCAGTTGAACGTGCCCGATCCGATCGCCGTCGGGATCGACGCCATCGGCATGAAATGGCTTTCGCCGATCATCAAACTCGGGGCGATCGCCGGCCTCAGTTCGGTCATCCTCGTCATGTTGCTGGGCCAGCCACGCATCTTCTTCTCCATGTCGAAGGATGGATTGCTCCCGGCGGCCTTCTCTAAAGTCCATCCGCGTTTCCGCACGCCGTATATCACGACGATCATCACCGGCATCGTCGTGATGATCGCTGCCGGGACGCTGCCGATCGGGATCGTCGGCGAACTTGTCAGCATCGGCACGCTCTTCGCTTTCGCCATCGTCTGCGCGGGAGTGCTCGTCCTGCGCATCACGCATCCGGAGATCGAACGTCCGTTCAAAGCGCCAGCCATCTGGTTGGTCGCCCCTGCGGGCGTGCTCTGTTCGGTCGCGCTGATGGCCGGATTGCCGCGCGACACTTGGTTGCGGTTGATCATCTGGATGGCGATCGGTCTCGTGATCTATTTCGCCTACGGAGCGCGCCACAGCCGATTGGCCCAGCGCGAGGCGATCGCTGCCGATTGATCGCGAGGGAGGCGCCGATCTTCAAGAAAGACGCTGGCGCGCTTCCCGTATCGCCTCATGCACGCGCGCGGGAGCGGTGCCGCCAATGACCTCTTTGCTCCCGAGCGTTCGATCGAGCGTGAGCGCCGCATAGACGTCCCCCTCGATCATCGGAGCGATGGCGCGCATCTCGTCGAGCGCAAGATCCTGAAGCTCTACACCGCGCGCCATCGCCGCCAAAACGAGGCGGCCAGTAAGCTCATGCGCGTCGCGGAAGGGAACCCCTTTGCGAACCAGATAATCGGCCAGTTCCGTCGCATTCATGTACCCGCGCGTCGCCGCCTCGCGCGCCCTCGCCTCGTTCAACCTGACGTTGCGCAGCACGGTCGCCATCGTCTCGAGACAGGCTTTCACGGTATCGACCGTATCGAAAACCGCCTCTTTGTCTTCTTGCATGTCCTTGTTGTAGGCGAGCGGCAATCCCTTCAGCATCGCGAGCAGCGCCACTGTGTGGCCGAAGATGCGCCCCGCCTTCCCGCGGATGAGCTCCAGCGCATCCGGGTTCTTCTTCTGTGGCATCAAACTAGAGCCGGTCGCCACCGCGTCGCTGAGTTCGATGAAGCCGAATTCTGTCGTCGCGTAGATGATGATATCCTCAGCTAAGCGCGACAGATGGACCATCACGAGCGAGGCGGCAGCAGTCGCTTCCACGCAAAAATCGCGATCGGAGACGGCATCGAGACTGTTGCGCGTGATGGCCTCGAAACCGAGCGCGCGCGCCATCGCTTCGCGATCGAGTTGGTAGCTGGCGCCAGCCAGAGCCGCTGAACCGAGCGGCATCGTGTTCACTCGCCGGCGCGCGTCGCGCAGCCGGTCGCGATCGCGCTCGAACATCTCGAAATAGGCGAGGCACCAGTGGGCGAAAAGTATCGGCTGGGCGCGTTGCAGGTGCGTGTAACCGGGAAGCGCGGCGTCGCGATGGCGCTCGGCCAGATCGAGCAGCGCCGCTTGCAAAGCGCGCAGTCTCTCGTTCAGCTGATCGATCTCTTCGCGCAACCACAAGCGGAAGGCGGTCGCCACCTGATCGTTACGGCTGCGCCCGGTGTGCAGCTTCCGGCCCGCATCGCCGATCAGCTGGACGAGGCGCGCTTCGATGAAGGAGTGAACATCTTCGGCCTCGGCATCGTTCAAGTAATCGGGATCGGTCGAGGCGCGGCGGCTGATCTCGAGAAGTCCCTCGGTGATCGCGCGCGCCTCCTCTTCGGTCAGCAGATCGGCGCGACGCAGCGCGGCGCAGTGCGCGATGCTGGCGCGCACGTCCGCGGCCAGCAACCTTCGATCGAAGTCGAATGAGCGGTTGAAGCGGAGGAAACCCGCATCCGCTTCGCCCGTGAATCGCCCTCCCCATAGCTTCGCCCCCATCGACGCCCTCCGAATTGACAGATGCGCAAAAAGCGTGCTATTTTATGCGAGTATGCAAAGATTATGCACAATTTTTGCATAAAAATCAAATGGACAAGGAGCGGCGGCAACGCAAGATCTTGAGCTTGATTCAGTCGAAACGCATCTCCACGCAGCAGGATCTGGTCGCGTTGCTCGAGCGCGCCGGTTTCAGCGTCACGCAATCAAGCGTCTCGCGCGATCTCGAAGAGCTCGGCGTGGTCAAGCGGCACGGGCGTTACACGTTGCCGTCGCCCGACAAGGCGGCGGCGCGCGGGCTCTTGGATCTGGATCTCGCTGGCGATTGTCTGGTCGTCGCCAAATGCGAACCCGGGCTCGCCTCCGCCGTCGCCGTGGAGATCGATCGCGCCGCGATCCCGGAGATCGTCGGGACGCTCGCGGGCGAGGATACGGTCTTCATCGCCGTGCCGAATCGAAAGGCGCAGCGCGTGGCGATCAAAAAGATCTGGGAGCTTTTCTCCTGATCGTTATTCCGGTCGATTCTTGAGAGAAGAGATGAAGAGAGAGGTAAAAAAGGTCGTATTGGCTTACTCGGGCGGTCTCGACACGTCCGTGATGCTTCATTGGTTGCGGGCCAATTACGGTTGCGAGGTCATCTGTTTCTGCGCCGACGTGGGACAGGGCGAAGAGCTCGCTGGGCTTCACGAGAAAGCGCGCAGGACTGGCGCCGCGAAGCTTTACATCGAAGATCTGCGCGCGGAGTTCGTGCGCGATTTCGTCTGGATGGCTGTCAAGGCGAATGCCGTTTACGAGGGCGTTTATCTGCTCGGGACCTCTTTGGCCCGGCCCGTGATCGCTAAGAAACAGATCGAGATCGCGCGGCGCGAAGGCGCGGATGCGGTCGCTCACGGCGCGACCGGGAAGGGCAACGATCAAGTCAGATTCGAGCTGACCTATTACGCGCTGGAGCCTGAGATCAAGGTCATCGCGCCGTGGCGCGAATGGGAGTTCAAGGGGCGCAGCGACCTGATCGCTTACGCTCAGGAGCACGGCATCCCGGTGACGGCGACGGTCGAAAAGCCATATTCGATGGATCGCAACTTGATGCATATCTCTTACGAAGGAGGCATTCTCGAAGATCCGTGGGCCGAACCGCCGGCGGAGATCTTTCAATTGACCAAAGCGCCGGAAGAGGCGCGTCCCGAGCCGGAGTACATCGAGCTCGAATTTGAGCGCGGTGTGCCCATCGGCATCAACGGTCAGCGTATGGATCCGGTCGCGTTGCTCGAGCATCTGAATCGCGTGGGCGGCGAGCATGGCATCGGGCGCGTCGATCTGGTCGAGAATCGGTTCGTCGGGATGAAGTCGCGCGGCGTGTACGAGACGCCGGGCGTCACCATTCTGCATGTAGCCCATCGCGCGCTCGAATCGATCACGATGGACCGCGAAGTGATGCGTCTGCGCGACGCGCTCAGTCTGAAGTTCGCGGAGTTAGTCTACTACGGTTTCTGGTTTTCGCCGGAGATGGAAGTCTTGCGGCGGACGATAGACGAGACGCAAGCGAACGTGACGGGCGAAGTGCGTTTGAAGCTTTATCGCGGCAACGCGATCGTCGTCGGGCGGCGCGCTCCGCGTTCGCTTTACAGCGAGAAACTGGCGACCTTCGAGGCGGATCAGATCTACGATCAGCGCGACGCCGAGGGGTTCATCAAGTTGAACGCTTTGCGCTTGAGGACGCTGGCGCGGCTGCGCGACTGAGATTCGAGGGAAGGTGTTTGGCGATGCTCATCACCGTGACGGTTGACAAAATCGGTTCGGTCGTCTCGCGGCTCGATTTGACGAAACTGCTGCGCGTCGAGACCGATCGTCGCGCGGCGCGCAGCGGCGATGTGATCGTCGTACGAGTTCTGACCGACAGCGTGACGTACGATCAACTGGAGCTGCCGACGGGACGCTTGGCCAAGATCAATGCGGGCGATGTGGTTGTCGGCGCGCTCGGCAGCCGGCGCGCCCTGAAAGGCTTCGTCGGCGATGTGCCGCAGACGGTCGCCGCTGGCGATCGCCTTCATCTGCTCAATATGGGCGGCGTGATCGGGCATTGCACGGGGGCGCATTCGAGTCTGGGCGGAGCGATCGAGGTCGAAGCGATCGGGCTCGTTTGCGGAGAGGAGGGCGAGACGCTCAACATCGCCGCTGCCGCGCTCGCGCCATGCGCCAATCTGCAAGCGAGCGCGCCGCTCATCGTCATCGCCGGCGCATGCATGAACAGCGGCAAGACTTACGCGGCGACGGAGTTGATCAAACAGGCGACGCGCGCCGGGATCCGCGTCGCGGCGGGGAAACTATCCGGCGTCGCCTGCTTGCGCGATACGCTCAACATGAGCGACCATGGGGCCATTGCGACCGCTAGCTTCCTCGATTGCGGGTTGCCTTCGACAGTCGGTGTCGAAGATCTCGCTCCAGTGGCGAAGACGATCATCGAGAGGTTGAATGAGTGTGCGCCCGATTGGATCGTGCTCGAACTCGGCGATGGCATCTTGGGCGGTTACTCGGTCGAGTCGGTCTTCGACGATCGAGAGATCCTCGCGCACATGGCTGTGCTCGTCTTCTGCGCTTCGGATTACGTCGGCGTATGGGGCGGGATCGAGTGGTTCAAACGTCGTGGGTTGCGCGTCGATCTGATCGCCGGTTCGGTCACCGATGCGCGCATGGGTGAGGAGTATATCGAACGCGAGTTCGGCGTCAACGCGGCCAATGCGCGGCGCGATGGCGCGCGCCTCTTCTCGCTCGTGGCCCGGGGCGTCGAAGCTTTCAAGGCGCGGAAAGAGGTTCCCAAGATAGAGGTTTTGACCTGCTGAAGAGGATTCGGAATGGGAGCTGCGCTTCACAACTCTCGGTTGAAGGTCGCGATCTTCGGCGGTTCGGGCTACGGCGGCTCGGAGCTTTTGCGGATCCTGCTCTTCCATCCGCAAGTCGAAATCGGTCTTGTGACAGCCAATGAGCATGCGGGGAAAGAGGTCGCAGAAGTCCACCGCAATCTGAAGGGATTGACCGCGCTAAGGTTCGAGCGGGCGCCGGAAGACCCGTCGGCGTTGCAAGGGTTCGATTGCGCGTTCCTCGCCTTGCCGCACGGTCAGGCGATGGAGATCGTCCCGCGATTGCCAGCCGAGTTAAGGATCGTCGATCTATCCGGCGATTTTCGCCTGCAAGACAAAGAGAGCTTCGAACGCCACTACGGACGCCCGCATACGGCCTTCGAGTGGCAACGCGAATTCGTCTATGGCTTGACCGAAACCAATCGCGATGCGATTCGGAAGGCGCGGCGGATAAGCAATCCGGGCTGTTTTGCGACGGCGACGATCCTCGGGCTTGCGCCGCTCGTTGCCGCTGGAGCGATCAGCGGGCGAGTCATCGTCGACGCGAAGACCGGCTCATCCGGATCCGGGGCGAAAGCGGCGGCGAACACGCATCATCCGCAGCGCGCCAACTCCTTCTACGCCTACAAGCCTTTCACACATCAACATCTGCCGGAGATCGAACAGGAGCTTCGCTCCATCGGCGAGTGGGAGCACGATCTTGTCTTCATGACGCATTCGGCGCCAGTCGTGCGCGGGATCTTCGCCTCGATCTACGTCGAGTTGAAGCGCGAAATGGGAATCGAGGGGATTCGCGAACTCTTTGCGACCTTCTATCGCGATTCGTTCTTCGTCCGATTGGTCGATGGTTCACCCGATGTCAATTGGGTGAAGACGACCAATTTCTGTGATATAGGTTTCGCCGTGCGCGGGCGTCAGTTGGCGATCTTTACGGCGATCGACAATCTCGTCAAAGGCGCCGCCGGGCAGGCGGTCCAGAACATGAACGTGATGTTCGGTTTGGATGAAGCCGTTGGGTTGCTGCTGCCTGGAAGCAACCCTTAGGGAAATGGGAGAGAGCGAGGATTAAGCCCCATTCATTCAAGGGTGCGTCACGAGATTCAAGGCGTTTTCCGGCAGATAGGGGGAATGATGGTCAAGACGATCGTGGGGTTCGAAGAGATAGCGGCGCGCGAAGAGCGTTTTCAGCTCGCCACCTACCAGAAACTTCCGCTCGCCATCGGGCGAGGTCGCGGCTCATGGATCGAGACGGAAGATGGGCAGCGTTATTTGGATCTTTACGGCGGCCATGCGGTCGCGGCGACGGGCCATTGCCATCCGCATGTCGTTGCGGCCTTGAAAAAGCAGGCGGAGAAGTTGCTCTTCTATTCAAACGTCGTCTATTCCGAAGTGCGCGCGCGCGCGGCTGAGAAGCTGGTCCAAATCGCGCCATCTCCCATCTCGAAAGTCTTCTTCTGCAACTCCGGGACGGAAGCGAACGAGAACGCCATGCGCATGGCGCGCCTAGCGACGGGGCGCGAGCGGATCGTCACTTTCACCGGCAGCTTTCACGGGCGCACGGCCGATGCGATCAGCGCGACCTTTCTCGGCAAGTATCGCGAACTCGGGCGCCCCAATGTGCCGGGACACATCTGTGCTGAATTCGGTTCGATCGAATCGGTCCGGCGCGTGGCTGATGAATCGGTGGCCGCGATCATGCTCGAACCGATTCAATCGATGGCTGGCGTGCGCATGGCTGGACCGGAGTTTTATCGAGGATTGCGTCAGATCTGTGACGAGCGCGGGATCGTGCTCATCTTCGATGAGGTGCAGACCGGTGTGGGACGCACCGGTTCGTGGTTCTTCGCGGGCAGCGAAGCGGCGGGCGGGATCGTTCCGGACATCATCACGCTCGCCAAAGCTCTGGGGAGCGGCCTGCCGGTCGGCGCTTGTTTGGTGACTGAGAACGTCGCCGCGCAGATCAAAACGAACGATCTGGGGACGACTTTCGGCGGCGGGATGCTGGCGATGTCCGCCGTCATCGCGACGCTCGAAGCCATCGAGCGGGATAACATGCTGGAGAACGTCAAACTGGTTGAGACCTATTTGCGCGCACGACTGGCCCATCTCCCTGAGATAGAGGAGGTGCGCGGAAAAGGGCTCCTGCTCGGCGTGAAATTCAAAGAGGAGATCGCTGCGCACGTGCAGAAGGAGTTGCTCGATCGCAAGATCATCACCGGGACGTCGAGCGACGCGCGCGTGCTCAGGCTCCTTCCGCCGCTTTGCTTGACGTGCGATGAGGTCGAATTGTTCGTCGAGGCCTTAGGCGATGCGCTGGGAGGGCGCTGATCGCGAACGTGTCGCGCGATTGAGAGATGTTTGACGCTATGCCACGCCATTTTCTACATACGGGAGATTGGACGCGCGCCGAGTTGGAGCGTTTGATCGAAGCCGCATTCCGCTTCAAGCGCGGGGAGGACCTTTCGCAACCGCTCCTTGGGCGGGCGATCGCTTTGGTCTTCTTCAACCCGAGTCTGCGCACGCGCGCTTCGATGCAACTTGCCGTTCAGCAACTTGGCGGTTACCCGATCGTGCTCGAGCCGGGTTCATCGAGTTGGACGATCGAATTCAGGGATGGCGCTGTGATGGATGCGGATAAGACGGAGCATGTCGCGGAATTCGTCGGCGTCCTCGCGCGTTACTGCTCTGGGATCGGCGTGCGCGTCTTCCCGCAGTTGCGGAGTTGGCGCGAAGAAAGAACTGATCCCATAATCAACGCCTTCGCGCGCCAATCGAAAGTCCCCATCATCAATCTCGAATCGGCGATGCATCATCCGTGTCAGGCGATGGCCGATATGATGACGATTCGAGAGAAACTAGGCGCGGGGCGTAAGCGCGTCGCGTTGGTTTGGGCCTGGCATCCGAAACCGTTGCCGATGGCGGTGCCGAACAGTTTCGCGCTCGCCGCGGTGCAGATGGGGCACGAGTTGACGATCGCGCATCCGCCGGGTTACGAGCTCGATGATGATTTGGTGCGCGATCTCGCCATGCTGGCCCACGATGCTGGGACGCGCGTGAACGTAACTCATGAGATCGAGGAAGCGTTCGATGGTTCGGAAGTCATCTACGCCAAGAGTTGGGGAAGCCGCCTCTTCTACGGTTCGCCCGAGGAAGAGCTTGAGATGCGCGCGCCTTATCGCCAGAGGTGGATCGTCGATGAAGAGAAGATGAGGCGGACCGGCGGGGCGATCTTCATGCACTGTCTGCCCATACGGCGCAACGTCGAGGCGACCGATGGGGTTTTGAATTCACCGGCGTCCGTCGTCATCGACGAGGCGGAGAATAGGTTGCATATTCAGAAGGCTATCTTGGCCCGCCTGTTCGGAGGTGCCGGATCGTGAGCGAACAGCGTTTGGAACTTCTGCGCGAAGCTCTGCCGTACATTCAGCGGTTCAAGAACAAGACCTTCGTCATCAAGATGTCCGGCAAGGCGACGGAGGATCACGCGAATCTCCTCTCGCTGGCCGAGGAACTCGCTTTGCTCCATCAAGTCGGCATACGCATCTGCGTCGTGCATGGCGGAGGAAAGCAGTTGACCGAGTTGGCCGAGCGATTGGGCGTCGAGCAGACGATCATCAATGGACGGCGCGTCACCGATGATGCGACTCTCGAAGTCGCAAAGATGGTCTTCGCCGGCAAGATCAACACCGAGATATTAGCGGCCCTCCGGCATCGCGGCGTCGAAGCGGTCGGGCTTTCGGGCGTCGACGGCAACATCGTCCATGCCGAACGGCGTCCGCCGAAAGAGATCATCAATCAAGAGACCGGAGAGCGCGAGCGGATAGATTTCGGGCATGTCGGCGATGTCGTTGGCATCAACGATCGACTGTTGCGCGTATTGCTCGATCACGATTACCTTCCGGTTATCTCTTCGCTCGGCGCCGATTCCGAAGGACGAATCTTCAATATCAACGCCGACACGATCGCAGCGGAAGTGGCCGTTAGACTGCAAGCCGAAAAGCTGATCCTGTTGAGCGACGTCGATGGCCTTTACCTGCGGCCACAGGATCCGAGCACGAAACTGTCGCGCTTGACCGTGGAGGAGGCGGAGGCTTTGTTGCGCGATGGCATCGCCACGGGCGGGATGATACCGAAACTGCAGAGCATCATCGATCTGTTGCGGCGCGGCGTGCGCAGCGCGCACATCATCCACGGTCTGACGCGCAATGCGCTTCTGGCTGAAGTCTTCACCGATCGCGGGACGGGAACGATGATCGTTGCGTGAGGGGCGGTGATGAGAATCCGCTTAACCGACGCGCCGCATTTAGAAACCGTTGCCAAAAAAGTTTCTGTTCGATGGTGCTCTCAGGAGCTTGACGGATTACTGTTCCCCCGGAAGCGCGCGCGAGAGCATCATCGGATGGGGCGTCGTGTCATCTCTCAATCGAGGAACAAGACGCCTTCGGGCGATTGACCTTCGCTCGCATCGCAATTCTCGATCGGCTCTACATTGATGCTCTCGCTGATCAGCGCGCTCGCTGTCTGCGAGGGGCTTCAGATCCAAGAAGCGAGCGCGCGCTCAGGAGAAGGAGCGTCTTCGGTCATCGCGGACCGTTGCCGTTCTTCAGGAGTGTTTCATCTTCTGGCCTTCATCTTGCGCTGATTTTTCTTCGGAAAAGGTCCCGCCTTTATTTTCTTCTCGGGCAGTGGCGGCGCAGGCTTAAAATCGGCCGGAAGCGGCGTCCCGGTCGCGTCGCTTTGCACCTCAACGATCTGCGACCTCATCGGAGCAAGGATCCCAAGCAGCTCATCTTGCTCGGGCTTGGGCACGTTAAACTTGTTGAGCGTCGCCACAAGATCTTCGACTAACGCGTTGAATTCACCGTTGGTGATCCCCATGTTCCGGTGGGCCGTTTGCATGTCGCGCCCTTCGTACTTGCACGGACCGCCCGTCGCCGCGCAAATCTGCTGTTTGAGAAAGTAGAGCAGCCGCGGCGCGTTGCTCTTGGCGAACTTCTGGTTAATGCGCGGGTCGGCCAACACTCTTTGAGCGAAATCGTCCACCACAGCTGAGATGGCCGCTTCGCCGCCGAGCCGTTCATAGAGCGTCTTCTTCTGCTCGCCGGATGACGAGGACGCGCCTTGAGCCAGAACTTCACCGACTATGCTGCAGGTTAGTAACAACGATAGTAGGAGCTTGCGCATCTTTGCTTCTCCTCCATAGTTCAAAGTCGCGACTCGCTTAACGCCAGTCCTCCACCGGTTCGGGGGCAGCGAATAAAGATGTTTGGAACCGGCTGGAAGACGATTCACAAAATCTACGTAACCCGAGAGATAGTTGGATTTCCAAATACCATCCCCTTAAGGGAATTCATACTTGTGAGCCTGACGCAGTTTCGCCGCCTTCAATCGGGAGCGGGCGACCGCTTGACAAGCTAGAAGATAAACGGCGGCTGCGCGTCCGTTCGCACGAAGAGCGCTCCCCTTAATGATTGAAACGATCGTTTCTCGCGCTCTTAGGGAAATGACCTCTTGACCAATCGCCTCATCACCATCATTCGCCACATCCGCCCGGAGGCCGCTGGATTTCAGCCCGTGCGGTTTATGACCGGACTACGTGTATGTTTGTGTGTGCGATAAATGTCGAAGGGTTTTTAGAAGATATCGAAATTGCTGGTGCTCCCGACCGGACTCCAACCGGTGACCTTCCGCTTAGGAGGCGGACGCTCTATGCAGCTGAGCTACGGGAGCACATCGAAAGCCTATGGAGAGATTATCACGATTGGTACTTGATCAGCGAGCGCACATCGTAACCTTCGAGCCTTCGGCGTCCGTTCAGGAACTCAAGCTCGATGACGAAAACGAGTCCGACGACTTTTCCGCCCAGACTCTCCACCAGATCCACTACAGCCTTAGCCGTGCCGCCTGTCGCCAATAGATCATCGGCGATGATGACGCGATGGCCATCACCGATCGCATCGCGGTGTATCTCCAGAGTGTCTTGACCGTACTCCAGTTCATAAGTGATCGAGGCGCGTTCGGCTGGAAGTTTCCGCGGCTTGCGCACGGGCACGAAGCCTGCTCCCAAATGGTAAGCGAGCGCTGGCGCGAAGATAAAGCCGCGCGCTTCGATGCCGACTACGGTATCAACTTTTATCCCCTGAAGCTGTGCGGCCAAGCCATCGACCGTGCGACGCAGGCCCTCGGGATGTTTAAGTAAGGTTGTGATGTCGTAGAAGATGATCCCAGGTTTGGGAAAGTCGGGGATCTCGCGGATAAGTCTCTTCAGATCCTCTGCCGATTCGGTTGAGAAGTTAGCTTTAACGTCGGTCATAAGGCGCTGATCCTGTGTGTCGAGATGTTCGCCGAGCGAAATCTACCGCATTCACCTTTCGATGAGAAAGGAGGTGTATTGTCCAGTCGGTTCGACTGCGACCTCTTCGATCTTTTCGACGATCGCCAGGCGCGGTCCGGTCGCCAGATCTTTCTTGAACCCTTCGATATTCGCTGGCATCCCTTCAGCCCAAACCTCGACGCGCCCATCGGGTAGATTGCGAACATATCCGGTGATTTGATGACGCGCCGCTGCTCGTTGAGCGAAGAAGCGATAGCCGACGCCTTGAACTTCGCCGCTGATGAAGAACCGTCGTGCGATATTCATAGCATAGGACAGCGTTCTTCCAGAGCAGGCTATGCTAAAGGAAAAGAGCTCGAAAAAGCAACCTGGAAAAACGCATGTTTGCTCTGTTCATCGCTGAGCGGAGATGAGAGAGCTAAAGATCGATGCTTTTCCCGCTTGGTCCTGAAGAGACGAACAAGCGCCTCGACGCCGCAGCCAAGCTCTCTCCGCGCGGCTGTTCCTCTGCGGCTATTTGCAGGAGGCGCAATGTCGGCGATCAAGGTGATTTTGAGTCAGGAAGGTTACCTTGTGATCTTGGTGCGCGAAGAAGCCGGCGTGGACCGTGCGACTGACACAAGGGCGTGCGGACGGCGCTTCTTCACACACGCATGCTCAACCGAGGTGGCGCGACAGCAAAAGGTGCGAGAGTTCGAATGTTTAGCGAACCCGCCTGCCGGATTCCTGGCCTTTGACTTTCGATCTGATCTTTTCCAGTTCCTCAACTAACGGCGCGTCGATGACAGTGGCAAATTGTTGCAACCAGTTTTCAATGTAGCTGAAATCCACGTCGCCTCTCTTCCTTAAGATACGCTCGACGTCTTCGAGGTCGCGTTCGCGGCCAGCGATGATCTTATGGATGATGAGGTCTTCCGCTGACGCGAAACGAACGATCGTATTTCCTACTTGCGCTCGGACTGCGCGTTCGATCGCCTGTTGCTTATATGGAGAGAAAGAGAAGATCAGATCGACCCGCAAGCCGCTTGCGCTATCTTGGCAAGGCAACACCATAGTTGCGCCACGAACTCTTGCGGATCTACGAGTGGATGGAGGTTCGCGAGTTCAACAGCAGTTAGGACTCTAGCCAGATCATCGACGTTGGCGGCTAAGGTGATGTCGATATCCTTAGTCAACCTAGGTTCGCCATAGAACAACACCGCTTGTCCGCCGATGATCATGTAGGAGATACCGACTGCTTCAAGGGCGCGCGCGATGCGCTCAAGGGGTTCCAACTGAATTGATTGCACGGGCGTAACGGATATCAAGTTCGATGTCTTCAAGCGGGTGCTTTAGCGGTAGCGCTCCAAGAGAGCGCGCCTCTTCGAGCAACAGGAGAAAAACGCGCAAGTTCTCTAGGTAATTTACCGGTGTTCGGTCGAGCCCTTCTTCGAACTCTTTTAGCAGTGGATTGTTTCTAGGGATCATCCTCGTTTTGGTCCATCGAAGCTTTGCTTCTGAGCAAATTCTCAGCGATTCTTCTCATTAGCGTTTTAGTAGGACATTTTGCACGAAAAGGCTGCGACTACGTTCTAAGTCAGAAAGTATTCAGGGAGCGATTATAAGACAACGGAGCTGAGGGAGCAATAAACCCATCACCTTTGTTGCAGCAGTTTTTGATCGAGCGGGTTTGCGAGCACAACAGAGCTGAGGGAGCGATAAACCCATTACCTTGGCAACGGCGATGAAACTTCTGCGCGCCAATCGCGTGTGGCGAATGTGGAAGAGGGCGGGGCGATCAGTCTGAGGTCACTGTCAGCGTCAGCCGCGCGCTTCAATTCGCTTTCGCTATTGGCCTCTATAGCGCCCTTCGTGGCGGCGGTTCGTCCACGGCTCCAAAGCTGGGGCGCGATGAACTGCGGGATCGCCGACCTTTATCTCGACGATCCGCAGATCGCCCGGGGGGATGCGGAGACGGATCTCATCGGTTCGATGGTCGATCTCAAGCGGGGCGTTTTCGGTCCACTCGTTGGCGGTTGCGATCTTTTGCCTTTTCAACTTGATCGTCACTGCGACTTCCGCTCGACGATCGACCTGGGCTAATCCTTGTTGCGGTTTGAAGACGCCGTTGTTGTTAATGAGCGTGATGACGAAGCCTCGCTCCGTGCGGTTGATCGCCCTTTCCACCTCGCCGTTTATTTCAACGGGCGTCGCTTCGGCAAGTAGATGGATCAGCAGATGTGCCGCTACGGTCGTCAACCTCTCATCCTCGCCGAGTAGATCAGGGATCGCGCAGAAGATGACGCGCCCGCGCCCCAAGCGGTGACTGGTGACCAAAGGATCGCCGCTCGGAGTGCGCATCAGCGTTTGCGCGCCGCGCAACTCGACGAGTTGGTAGCGGAAAGGTTGACCGCTCAGGTCTGGACTTTCAGCTTCCGGCAGCAAACATTCCGCGCGATCGGTTTCGCGCATCTCTCGACGAAGGCGCAGGCCGAGCAGTTCGGGCGATAAGCCAGCGGCCTGCGCCGCGTTAAGAACGAGCGTGCCGCCGCTTTCGACGTATGATGTCAGTCTCCGTTCCCATTCGGGCGTCCACGCGATGCGACCGCCGACGATCAGGGCGCGGTAGGCATCGAGCGCTTCGCCCCCCTCGGCCGAGGCGACGAGCACGTCGAAGATGTCGCCGAAGATCGAGTTGACGAAAGCTTGCCGATCGCCCGTCGCCGGTTCGCCTTCAACTGCCGGGGCGGGATAGTAGGCTGCGGTCAGCAACTCGCGTAGCGCGCGGTCGCTCCGATTGATCGGCGAGACGCCGAACGGAAGGTGCGGGTAATCGGTCATATCCCAACCGTGCGCTGGATCGAGCAGAAAGGCGACCGGAGTATACGGGATGCCTCGCTCGGGATGCTTTTCGACGAAGCGGACGAACTCATCGGTGATCCTGCCGAGCGGGTTCAGTTGAAAGGGATGATCGCCCGGTCCGGGTTTGAAGAATTGATCGAAACCCTGTTCGAAGTAGATGGCCGAGACGCCGGCCATGTAGTAGTAGTAGAGGCTTTTGCGATACCAAGAGAGAGAGGGCCCCATCGTTGGGCCGTAGCGCGTGTGGTAGAAATAATCTGGCCCGGCGAAGTTCTGTTGTTTGGTGAAGGTGGTCGCCGTATCGCCGAAGTTGGGAGCATGGTAGTAGAGGATCGCCGCGCCGTATTGCCTGGCGGCGCCGCGCGTGAAGCCGAGACGAAGGGCGAAGATCGGTTGCACCGCTGCTGTCTCCAGTCCGATGATGCGGCATCCCCAGCGCCCGAGCGCGTGCGCGTAAGCGGTGCTCGAAGTGGATTGTGCGACGATCAGTTTATCCCACATCGGTCCGGTCGGCGTGTGAAAGAGCGCGCTCCATTTTCGCTCGAGCGCTCGCGTGTAGGCTCGATGATAGGCTTCGAGCAGATCGCGACGCGGCGCGGTCGGTGAGAGCCGCAGTTCTTGCGCTACTTCGCCCCACACGTGCCCGATGCTCTCGCCTGAGATCCAACCCAAAAACTGGTCGCGCAACTCGCCCGTTAACAATCGCCAAGCGGATCGCCCCTCTTCATCGGACATCTGCGCCGTGCCGTAGTTGATGAGGACGGCGAAGGGAGCGCGCGTCTCGCGCAAGTAACGAAGAAACGGACTCCCTTCGCGCAAGAGTTGTGGCAGTTCGTTGATATAGATGACCGGGGCGATGAGCGGTGATGAGAAGATCGGCACATCGCGTTTGCCTTTGTACTTTGCGATGAACTCTTCTATGGGCTCGGCGTTGAACGGGTAGAGCGGGCGGTCGGCTGGCGGGCGGTCGTAAAGCTTCCAGAATTCCGGCGCGATGTTCCACGGGAGCAGAAAGTCCCTTCCGGCCAGTTTCGGCCTCTGCCAGGAGCGAGGAACAGGTGCGCGCGGATCGCTTTCAAGTAGCGGGGCAACCGGCGTGCGCTTTTCGCTCCACTCGCGCAGTAGGCGAAGGGCGGGGAATTCGGGCTTTCGTCGCCCTTCCGGTCTGAAATTCAGATCGTTCGTGATCAGCAGGCAATCGACTTGACGGCGCGCCTCGGCGCGCTTTTCGATCTCAAGGTAAAGCGTGGCAGGCCCTTTCACCAGATCGCATTCGGCGCCATCCCAGACGAAGGCCCACCCCCAGTACATGCTCACCTCATCATGTGGGTCGAGCAGGTCCCGCGCGCCGAATTCGTGTCGAAAGATCTCGCGTCCGCGTTGCACAAGTCGCACGCTGAAGTTCTCCGTTCTCTTGGCCCAGTCGGCGTAGCGCACCCAAACGCGATATCTGCCGCTGCGCGGTATCTCTATCTCCTGAAAGAGCGCGGCGCGCGTCTCATCGGCGCTCGCGGCGACCGAGTTCCATTCGCTTTCGCCTCCTTGCGACCACTCAGCCGAGACGCCAGGCCCACTAATCCCCCAACCGGGCGCGCGCTCGCGCGGCGGATCGATCCACGAAGGGTTCAAGATGGGCTCATTTCGCGCGTCGCGCGATAGCCCCTGCATATTTTCGGCTTCATACCAGAGAAAGATGGGCGGCGCAGCTCGTTGCGCTGTTTGCGCTAAAGCCGCGCCGCTCAAGAGGAGGAGGAGAGTAGCTCTCAGAGGCAACTGAAAGGTGAGATTCGGGGTCACCTTCGAATCAGATCCTTATCCCGGCGCGCGTCGCTCACGCCGAGCCATCACACGATCCCGCGTTGAAGCTTAACCGATCTCTTCCAAACATTCGGCCAAAGGGCGCAAGCGGCACGTGTACATCGGCGTATCGCGTAGCGTGTACATGCTCGCTTTGGTTTCGCGCAACTCCTGTACGAGATCGAGGAAATCGGCTGGCTCGTCGGTTTCGAAGGCGACGACGAACTCCTGATCGTCGAGCCCGAAAGAATAGGTCGTGTTCAATTTAACGGACGGATATTTCGATCCGACGCGGATATGTTCATCCATCATCTCCTGCCGCTCATCGAACGGGAGCGCGTACCAACTGCGGGTTTTGATGAACGGGTAGACGAAAAGGTATTTGGCTTTGCCGGGGATGATATGGAGGCGATCCTCGACATGCTCCGGGTTCTCTTTGTCCATGTAGATCGAGCGTTTGGTCATGGACAGGAAGGATTGTGTGATCTCCAGATAACGCCCGAGGACGGTGCGGTTGAGCCGTGCGGTCATCTCCTGGAACGGATCGAGTTCGTAACCGATCCTCCAGATCATGAAATCGGCATTCGTTCGTAGACCGACCAGAGAGTAGGTTTGAATAATAAGCGGTCCGCGGAATTCGTCCACGACGTGGACGAATTCCCGTTTGGCTTCCTCTTTGATCTTTTCATCCAGCAGGCGCCATTCCGGGCGGACATGGTAGAAGGTGAAGTTGACGAACTGACGGCGAGTCGAAGGTCGTCTTTCTTCGGAAACGCGCAAGCGCGCCTCTTCGACCGGACTTTGGGTCATCACATCAGCGCTCATTTTTCTGCCACCTCACGCGGATGATTGCTTTCTTCTGACGCGGCGTACCGCATCGATATTCGAAAAGATTATCTCACAAGCTTCGGCGAGGAGAAAAACGCGGCAGCCGATGCGCGCTCTTCGCGATCCGGCGCTTGTTCATCGCGCTTCGATTTGGCTATACTGCATAGGCTGAAATGGAAAGGGGCACGATGAACGGTGGGGCGGCTCGCGGGAGATGGGCGAGAATCTCAATTGCCACAAGCATCTTGGGCGTCCTTGTTTTCTCCGCTTGTCAGAGTTCTCCAAATCGAGAGGTCGCAGCCGGGAGCGATGAACTGGCCAAAGCGCGCGCCATCTTCCAACGCGAATGCGCTACCTGTCACGGGGCGAAGGGGGAGGGTACGGCGATGACGCAGTTCGTCGCTAACGTGAACCTGAAATCGGCGCAAGCGCGAGCTTTGAGTGACGAACAGTTGCGTCAGCAGATAATCAACGGCAAGGGGGCGATGCCGCCTTTCGCCGGAAGATTAACGCCGGACCAGATAGATGCGTTGGTCCGCTACATAAGGCAAGAGATTCAAGGGCAGTCGAACAGATGAGCGCCTCTATTCGAAGTCGGTCGAAGGTTTCGGTGCACCCGTAGCTCAGCTGGATAGAGCGTTTGACTTCGAATCAAAAGGTCGCAGGTTCGAGTCCTGCCGGGTGCACCAGCTTAAAATCTACGGGTAGCCCGCAGGCTACCCGTTCTTTATCCCATCAATCATCCAGGGCCGATAAAGAGGAAGAGCTCGGAGAGAGCGGTTCGATCGATGGTTTGAGAGGTATTCGGCGTTTCGTTCGCGATTGACGCGGGGCGCGCGGTCGTCGTTATGTTCCGCATCGGCATCGGTTGCGATACGCATCGTTTGGTTGAAGGGCGTCCGCTCATCATCGGCGGCGTTTCGATCCTTTCCGCGTTTGGCGCTGAGGGCCATTCGGATGCCGATGTGCTCACACACGCCATAATCGACGCGATTCTTGGCGCGTTGGCCGAAGGCGATATCGGAACGCATTTCCCTGACCACGATCCGCAATGGCGGAATGCCGATAGTTTGCAACTCCTCGCGCGCGTCATGTGGTTGGTCAAAGAACGCGGCTACGCCGTAGAGAACGTCGACGCGGTCATCATGCTGGAGCGGCCCAAACTGCGTCCGTATGTTGCAGCGATGCGCGAGAAGCTCGCCGCTATCCTCGGAGTCAGTGCCGAGCGCGTGAGCGTCAAGGCGAAGACTGGCGAAGGGATGGATGCGGTCGGTGAAGGACGCGCGATCTCAGCTCAAGCGGTTGTCCTGCTGATGCGAAACGCTTGACCGTTATTCGGTTTCAGAGCGAATTCTCGGTCGCTTCGATCTTCTGTTCGGCGGTTAGCGGTCTCAGGAGTGAGCAATAATTCTCGTCGCGATGGCGTTGAGACCTTTCCGAATTCGAGATAAGCGGAATTAGGGATCGCTCTCGCGCGATGCATGCGTCGCGCGAGCGGTGAGGCCATTCAGAATTGGAGATCGAGAGGAGAGCGAGGATCGTTTTAACGTCCCGCTGGGGGATTCGAGCCTCTGACTGACTCGATCGCCGGAATGGGGGCGAGATTTCGTTTCTCGATTTGGCGTAAGCGCGCGAGGCGTTGTATAAATCGGCGCGGAGTTCGGTCCGATAAGAGGCTTGCCTGTTCAGCTTGGGTGTCGGTCATCTGCGGGGAAGTGACAATTTGATGAGACCACAGGATGTCATTCGCCACAAACGCGATGGCGGTGAACTCACGCGCGATGAGATAGCCTATTTTGTGCGCGGTGTGACGAGCGGCGAGTGGGCCGATTATCAAGCCTCGGCGCTTTTGATGGCCATCTTCTGGCGAGGCATGAGCGAGGCTGAACGGCTCGCGCTCACCGAAGAGATGCTCCATTCGGGCCGGACGCTCGACCTTTCGGAGATCCCGAAGCCGAAAGTGGATAAGCATTCGACCGGCGGCGTCGGCGATAAAACGTCGCTTGTGATCGCGCCGCTCGCCGCCGCGCTGGGTCTCTGCGTGCCGATGATCTCGGGGCGCGGGTTGGGGCATACGGGCGGCACGCTCGATAAGCTCGAATCGATTCCCGGCTATCGCGTGCGTCTTTCGCTCGACGAATTCCGCGATGTGCTCAAGCGGGTCGGCATGGCGATGATCGGGCAGACGGAAGAGATCGCGCCAGCCGACCGCAAACTCTATGCGTTGCGCGACGTGACGGCGACGGTCGAATCTATCCCCTTGATCGCCGCTTCGATCATGTCGAAGAAGTTGGCCGAAGGATTAAACGGCCTTGTGCTCGATGTGAAAGTAGGAAGCGGCGCTTTCATGAAGCGTCCCAAAGAGGCGCGCGCGCTCGCCGAAGCGTTGGTCGGGATCGGACGTGGCGCCGGCGTGCGCACGGTCGCGCTGTTGACCGATATGGACCAGCCTTTGGGCAATGCCGTTGGCAACGCGCTTGAAGTCATCGAGTGCCTTGAGACTTTGCGCGGGCGCGGTCCGAAGGATCTGACATCGCTTTGCATCGAACTGACGGCGCGGATGCTCGTCGTCGGCGGATTGAGCGATACGGTCGAAGCGGCGCGGTCGCTTGTCCGCGCTTGTTTGCAGAGCGGAGCTGGGGTGGAAAAGTTCCGTCAGTCGATCGAAGCGCAAGGCGGCGATCCGGCGATCGTTGATGATTACGATCGTCTTCCGCGCGCGGCGCGGATCGAAGAGCTTTTGAGCGAAGAAGGGGGGTATGTCACAAAGCTCGATGCCGAGCGCGTCGGCGTGGCGAGCATGATGCTCGGTGCCGGGCGGGTGCGGGTCGAGGATCAGATAGATCCGGCTGTTGGGATCGTGCTCAACAAGAAGATCGGCGATCGCGTGGATCGCGGTGAGGTGTTAGCGCGCATCTACTACAACGATCCGGCGCGATTGGAGGAAGCGCGCGCGACTTTGCGTGAAGCTTTCCGGTTGGCGTCGGAGAGGCCGCGCCGCGCTCCGCTTATCAAAGAGGCTTTCGAGTGAACGCGAGAATCGCTCCGATCAGCGATGTTGAAATCGATCGGGCACGCCTTGCGTGAGGATGACTGTTCCCCGAACTTGATCGGAAAGGCACAGGCGGGAGTATGTGCGCCGCGGATCGAAATTGCGTGAGGATGATTGTTCCCCGAACTTGATCGGAAAGGTCTTGAAGATGAAAAGGGTGTTCGTCAATCTGCTCCTGTTTTTCGCGCTCCTTGGTCTCACGCCCGTTTACGCACAAACGACAAACAAAATCAACGCCATCGCTTTCGCCGACGACGAGCATGGTTTGATGGTCGGGGCAAACGGCCTCATCCGCCGGACGGAGGATGGCGGAAAGAGTTGGACCGATCTGGCTGGACCGATCCAAGCGGACTGGACCGGCGTCGCCTTGAACGGCCCGTTCGGTCTGATCATCGGGCGGTCGGCGGACGGGCGCGCGCGCATCTTGTTGTCAGATGATGGCGGGCGCACATGGCGCGAAGTGGAGGCGGGCGCGAGCGCCGACGGGCGTTTGTATGCGGTCGCGTTCGCCGGGCGAGAGCGCGCTTTCATCGTCGGCGAGACGAGCGATGGTCGCGGTCTGGTCATCCGTTCCGACGATGGCGGCAAAAACTGGCAGCGTAAACAGACCTCGGCGGCCCATACCTTGCGCGGGGTTTGGTTTGTCGATCGAGACAATGGTTGGGTAGTCGGCGACGGCGGGCAACTTCTGCATACGCGCGATGGCGGAGAGACTTGGCAGCTTGAGGGCGCGCGCGATGACACGACGAATCACATCGCCGCCTTCGCGCTTGATGCCGAGCGCGCGTGGGTCGTCGGCGCAAACGGCGACGTGCATCGCACGGCGGATGGCGGGGCGAGTTGGGAGCGAAGGCGGGCGGATGGCGCGAAAGATCTCATCGCCGTCCGTTTCCTCGATGCAAATCGCGGCTATGCGCTCGCGGACGATGGCGCGTTGTGGCGCACGAGCGATGGCGGCGGGCGATGGGAGAAGGCGAACGTGGTTTGGCCGGTCGCCGCGGTCGCTATAAGCGGCGGCCATCTTGTGATCGCGAACGCTCAAGGGCAAACATCGGCGTTCGAAGCCAGTGGTCCAGCCGCGGCGACCGCCACGCCCGCGAAGACCATTCACGAGGTCTTGCGCGAGAATCCGCCGCCGCTCAGCACGCGACTCATCGGTTTACTGGGGATCATCACCTTGCTTGCCATCCTGTTCCTGCTATCGAACGATCGGCGCGCGATCCGTCCGCGCGTGATCTTCTGGGGATTTTCGCTGCAGATCGTTTTTGCGCTTTTGATCTTGCGGACGCGGATCGGGTTCGCCCTCTTCGATCGGATCGGAAAAGGCGTGTCGAAGTTGTTGGCCTTCTCCGACGAAGGCGCCAGATTCGTCTTCGGGCGGTTGGCCGATCCGAGCTACATCGAGGCGCTCAGCCGCAACATGCCTGACGCCGCCGCGTTCGTCAACCGCTATGGTATCGTCTTCGCTTTCAAAATCCTGCCGACGATCATCTTCGTCGCTTCGCTCTTCGCCATCCTCTACTATCTTGGCATCATGCAGCGTGTGGTCTATGCGATGGCGGTCGTGATGGCGCGCACGATGCGGACGAGCGGCGCTGAATCCCTTTCGACGGCTGCCAACGTCTTCATGGGACAGACGGAAGCCCCGCTCGTCGTCGCGCCATACGTCAAGTCAATGACGATGTCGGAGCTGATGACCGTGATGACGAGCGGGATGGCGCACATCTCCGGCGGCGTGATGGCGGCTTACATCGGATTGGGGATCGATCCCGTCTTCTTGTTGACGGCCAGCGTGATGACGGCGCCGGCGAGCATGATGGTGGCAAAGATCATGTATCCGGAGAAGGAGAAGCCGGAGACTCTGGGCGTCGTGCGCATGAACATGGAACGCACCGACGTGAACGTGATCGACGCGGCGGCGCGCGGCGCGAGCGATGGGATGCGGTTAGCGATCAACGTCGCCGCGATGCTCATCGCCTTTATCGCGTTGATCGCCCTGATCAACGCGCTGCTCGGTTGGATCGGTTCGGTGACCGGAATCAATAACGCTTTGGGACGCCCGTTCAATCTCGAGTTCATCCTCGGAGCGATCTTCGCGCCGCTCACCTTCTTAATGGGCGTCCCTTGGCGCGATGCGATGGCGGTGGGCGATCTGCTGGGGACGAAACTCGTGCTGAACGAGTTCGTCGCCTATTTGAAGCTGTCGCCTTTGGGCGGCAACGTGCAGGGGATGTTGCAACCGCGCTCGATCCTGATCGCGACCTATGCGCTCTGCGGTTTTGCGAACTTCTCCTCGATCGGCATTCAAATCGGCGGGATCGGCAGCCTCGCGCCGAATCGCCGATCGGATCTGGCGCGCTTAGGCTTTCGCGCGCTCATCGGCGGTTTCATCGCCACCTGTTTGACGGCGACGCTGGCCGGCATCTTGATCTAATCTTTCCCGGTGAGGTTACGATATTCTTGGGATCTTTCGAGTTCGGACTTTCGCACGAAGGGGGATGAAAGATGAACGGCTCAGGTATGACGGCACCGATCGGCGGTCTCTATGAAAGAGTGGAACACGCTGCCAGAACGATCCGCGCACGCAGTCAAACGGAACCGCGCGTCGCGTTAGTCTTAGGGAGCGGATTGGGCGGTTTCGCCGATGGATTGGCTGAGGCGACCGTCATCTCCTATGACGAAATCCCCGGCTTTGCCCGTTCGACGGTCGAAGGCCATGCGGGCAGACTTGTGCTCGGCGAGGTCGAAGAGACTCCGGTGGCTGTGATGCAGGGGCGATTCCATTACTACGAAGGTTACTCGTTCGAGGAAGTGACTTTTCCGATTCGCGTCCTCGCCATGCTTGGTGCGCGCGCGCTCGTGCTGACTAACGCTGCCGGTGGAATCAACAACGCTTTCTCGCAAGGCTCGCTGATGGTCATCACCGACCATATCAACATGATGGGGGCCAACCCTTTGCGCGGGCCCAACGACGATCGCTTCGGTCCGCGTTTCCCGGACATGACGGAAGTCTACGATGCCGATTTTCGGCGCATCGTGGCGGAAGAGGCGCGCGCCCTCGGCATCGAACTGAGACACGGCGTTTACGCGGCGATGGCCGGGCCGAGTTATGAGACCCCGGCTGAGATACGCATGTTGCGCATTCTGGGCGCGGATGCCGTCGGCATGAGCACCGTCCCCGAGGCGATCGTGGCGCGGCACATGGGGATGCGCGTGCTCGGCATCTCGTGTATCACGAACATGGCGGCAGGAATCCTCAATCAACCGATCAATCACGAAGAGGTGATGGAGACGGGCGAGCGCGTGCGCGAGCAGTTCACGCAACTCCTGCGGCGCGTTATCCCGCGTCTGGTCGTTTGAGATGGGCGAAAAGTTATGCGTACGGTGATCGGCATCTGCGGCGGCACGGGGTCGGGCAAGACGACCGTCGCCCGCGCCATTTTGCGTTCGGTCGGCGCAACGGAGGTGGCCTTTCTGCAACAGGACTCCTACTACAAGAACCTATCCGACATGCCGCTCGATTTCCGTCATCGAGCCAATTTCGATCATCCCGATGCGATCGATAACGACCTGTTGCTCGAACACGTGCGCGCGCTCAAAATGGGCCGCGCCGTCGATCTGCCGGTTTACGATTTCAAGACGCATACGCGGCTTGCGGAGACGGTGCGCGCCGAACCGAAACCGATCATCATCGTCGAAGGCATCCTCGTCTTCGCCGACGCGCGACTTTTGGCCGAGATGGATGTGAAGATCTTCGTCGATACGCCGGACGACATACGCTTCATCCGCCGTTTGCAGCGCGACGTGGCCGAACGCGGGCGGACCGTCGAATCGGTCATCGAACAGTACATGACGACGGTGCGTCCGATGCACTTGCAATTCGTCGAACCTTCCAAACGCTACGCCGACATCATCATCCCCGAGGGCGGGCACAATCTGGTCGGGATAGATCTGATCAGCAGCCGATTGCGCGAGCTGTTGGCCAGTGTGAGCGGCAAGGATTAGCGGAGTCGGCCTAAGGGGCGCCCGACCTTTTTGGTGAGATGAGGATTGAGGAGGTGAGCTTGAGTCTCAATGAGGCGAAAGATTTGATCGAAGCCGCGCGCCGCGCGCGGGAGAACGCCTTCGCGCCCTACTCGAATTTCCGCGTCGGCGCTGCCGTCGAAACGATCGATGGGCGCGTGTTCGCTGGTTGCAACGTCGAGAACGCGACCTACGGGCTGACGGTCTGCGCCGAGCGCGTGGCGATCTGGAAGGCGATCTCGGAAGGGGCGCGCGGATTCCGCCGTCTCGTCGTCATCGCCGATACGGAAGAGTTAACTCCGCCGTGTGGTCCGTGCCGGCAGATCATCTGGGAGTTCTGCGGCGATATCGAGATCATCATGACCAATCTTGGCGGCAAAGTCGAAACGGTTCGGGCGGGCGATCTGCTCCCGCGCGCTTTCGATCGAAGGTTCCTGACGATCTGAGGATCGAGAACTCTGGCGGCGAATCTCGATGTTGAAAAGAGTCTGGATAGCGATCTCGCTCGCCGTTTTAACTTCGCTCGCGGCGGGCGCTCTTGGCCAAGAAGCGCCGCGCGAACGCGCGGATCTGATCATCAGCGGCGGCCTTGTGGTGACGATGGACGAGCGTTTTTCGGTGATCGAGGATGGCGCCGTCGCCGTTCGCGGTGAACGAATCATCGCCGTCGGACCGCGCGAACAGATCGAGCGACAGTACCAAGCTCCAACGGTGATCGAAGCGCGGGGGCAAGCCATTATCCCCGGCTTGATCAACGCGCACACGCACGTCCCGATGACGCTCTTCCGCGGTCTGGCCGACGATCTGGATCTGGATGAATGGTTGACCAAGTATATCTTTCCGGCAGAGGCGAAGAACGTCAGCGAAAGCTTCGTCCGCGCGGGGACGCGGTTGGGATTAGCTGAGATGATCCGCAGCGGGACGACGACCTTTTGCGATATGTACTATTTCGAAGATGCGATCGCTGAGGAGACCGCCAAGGCCGGAATGCGTGCCGTGCTCGGCGAAACGCTGATAGATTTCCCTGCGCCTGACAACAAGACCTTCGCCGGCGCGCTCCGCTACGCCGAAAGTTTCATTCGGCGCTGGCATGGCCATGCGCTCATCGTCCCGGCGATCGCGCCGCATGCGCCCTACACCGTTTCGGAAGAACATCTGCGAGCGGCGCGCGCTTTAGCCGATCGACTGAAGGCGCCCCTGATCATTCACGTCGCCGAGACGCGCAAAGAGCTGGAGGAGATCAGACGGCAGAAGGGGGCGACGCCGGTCCAGTATTTAGCGCGCATAGGGTTCTTGAAAAACGATGTGATCGCGGCTCATCTGGTCTATGTCGATGATGATGACATCGCTTTGTTGCAGAAGTTCGCGGTCGGCGTGGCGCACAATCCTCAATCGAATATGAAGCTGGCTTCGGGCATCGCACCAGTGCCGAAGATGCTCGCGGCCAAGCTGGCCGTCGGCCTCGGCACGGACGGCGCGGCTTCGAACAACGATCTCAACTTGTGGGAAGAGATGGATACGGCGGCGAAGCTCCACAAAGTGGCAACGCTCGATCCGCGCGTCGTCTCGGCGCGCGAAGCTCTGTGGATGGCGACGATGGGCGGCGCACGCGCGCTCGGTCTAGCGCGCGAAGTGGGATCGCTCGAGGTGGGCAAGCGCGCCGATCTAGCCATCGTTGCGCTCGATGGTTTGCATCAAACGCCGCGCTACGACATCTATTCGCAGCTCGTTTACGCGACCAAAGCGGCCGATGTGCGTACGGTGATCGTCAACGGGCGGATCGTGATGCGCGATCGCCGCCTGTTGACGCTCGATGAGGCAGAGATCAAGCGTGAAGCCGAGGCTTGGCGCGCGCGCATTGAGCGCAGCGTGCGGAACGGGGCGGCGAAAGGGGCGCCACGGGGTTGATTTCTTCCGGCGAAGCGGCGATAATCTTCGACCACAACGTACTCAATTCAATTGAGCGAGCTTGATTTAAGCTCGCTTTTGTATTTACGGAGCGTGGGAGATGAAGCGAAAGCTGATCGCGCGTCGCCTCGCGCGGCGATTCCTCTTCGCAACCTGTTTGTGCGCGTCGTCGTTCATCGTCGGCGAAGCGCAAGATGCACCTGATCTCAATCAACATCTGGCCCGCGCGCGCGCGCTGGCTGCCGTCAGTAAGCTCGACGCGGCCATCGCCGAACTGGACGGCATCAGGCGCGGCGCCGGAGATGATGTCGCTCGCGATGTCGCCACCATCATGCTGATGGGGATGCAGTTCGAGCGCGGCGATTACGGGCAGGCGCAACTTCTTCTCGACGAAGCCTTCAACTTGCGCTCATCGCGCGGCGAAAAGTCGAAGCAATTATATTTCGCCTTGGCCGGACAGTTGATGAATGGGGCGCGTGCGCGCTTGGAGCGCTTCCGCCAGTTCGGGCTCAATGTGCGAGCCGATGATCTGCCGGATGAGGTGCGCAAGGATCTGGACCAGTTGCGACGTTTGCTCGAACATGTCATCGAACAAGCGCAGCGGATTCGGGCCGAGGGCGGAAGCGATTCCGAGTCGGCAGCGCTCATCGAAGATGCTGCCGGAGCGCGCATGACCCTGGCGCGCGACGCCGCAGAGCGCGCCGCTTGGCAAGCGCGCGTTGCAGAAGCGCGTCAGTGGCTGGTCATAACGGAACCTCGCCTCGCCAGTTTGAGGCCTGTAACTCCACCTGGGTTCGACCTGAGCGGGCGCGCGATGGGCGGATCGGCGCGCTTCTCTGCTGCCGATGCTTCGCGCGAAGCCTCAGTTCGTGCGACGGGACTCGACGAGAGCCATTCGACGCCATCGGCCTCAACGAGCGCGTCGGCGCAGGCGAAGTCCGCTGCGCCCGCGAGCGAAACTATGCGGGATGAACGTTCGATGGATGGCTCTCCCGACGAGCCGAAAGAGATCGGAGCCGATCTGATCGCTCGCGCGATTCAGCGGGTTCCCCCCATCTATCCGACTCCGGCGAAGATAGCGCGCGTCACTGGAACCGTCATCGTTCATCTGATCGTCGGCGAGGATGGAAATGTAGAGAAGGTGGTCCGCTCTACTGGACCGGCGCTCTTGCGCCAGGCGGCGGAAGAGGCTGCGCGGAGATGGCGTTTTAGGATCGACACCGTCAACGGAAAGAGGGTGCGCTTGAGCGGGTTTATAAGTTTCACCTTTTCGCTCTAGGCATGGGATTTCGGGCGGAAGGAGTTAGAGGCGAAGGCGGCGATGGCGATGTCTGCGGCCAAGGCGCTCGAGGCGCGAGAGTTGAAGGGAGATCTCACGATCAAGCTCGGGCGAAGACTCATCCAGCTCACCCATCTCGATAAGATCTATTGGCCGGACGATGGCTATACGAAAGGCGATCTGCTTCGTTACTACTTCAAGGTCTCGAAATACATCTTGCCCTATTTGAGGGATCGCCCGCTCATCCTGAAACGATATCCTGATGGCATCGAAGGGGAATCCTTCCATCAGCATGATGTTGACGAAGCGCCGGAAGATTTGCGCTTGGTTTCGATCGAGATGGGTGATGGGCATAAGGTTGACTATCTCGTCGGCGGCGATCTGGCGACGCTGCTTTATACCGCGAATCTCGGCGCGATCGAATGTCATCCTTGGCACTCGCGCATCGATAATCTAGACCGCCCGGATTGGATCGTTTTCGATCTCGACCCTGGAGAAGGAGCGACCTTCGATCGCGTGTGCGAAGTGGCGCTCAAAGTGCGCGATCTTCTCGAGTCGGTAGGGCTCGCCTCTTATGCGAAGACCTCTGGATCGCGCGGCATACACGTCTTCGTGCCGCTCAGAGCTGAGCACGACTACGATCAGGCAGCTCGTTTCGCGGCGCGGATCGCTTCCGCCGTCGCCCGCGAGAATCCGGCGATCGCTACGGTCGAACGTACTTTGCAGAGACGCCGTGCCGGGCAGATTTATGTGGACCATTTGCAGAACGCGCGCGGAAAATCTATCGTCGCTCCCTATTCCGTGCGCCCGCGTCCAGGAGCGACCGTCTCTACACCTCTCGAATGGCAAGAGGTGATAGATCGGAAGATCGGGCCGCAGGATTTTACGATCGAAACCGTATTGCAGCGAATATCGGAAAAGGGCGATCCGTTCAAACCTGTGCTTCGCCAAAAGCAGCGCCTTCGCCAAGCGATCAAAAAGATCGGGTCCATGTGAGCTTTCAGCATCCACCTCTATCTCTCTTGCTGCGCGTAACCGCAAGGCGCTCAAAAAAGATCGGGTTCATGTGAACGATGGGGACCGATCTGACGAATCTGGCCGAGAACCCGCACCAAAGAGCATCGGACCAAGGCGCGCGGAAGACAGCGGAGGGGACCACCTCTTGCTCCCTCATTTCGATTTGCGAAAAAGCACTCGCGGCACCACGTGCGGCAGTTGATGCGTTCGCCTCTTGCTTGCCCCTTCCTTTCGATCGGCGAAAAAGGGTCTTGCCAAAACCGCGCTTCGGTAAGAAAATGGGCAACGATTGCGGGCCATCCCCACGATGGTTCCGCAGCGTTGACCGAAGAGTGGAAAGATCTCTTCACTTTAGCGCAGTTCGTTTACATCGATCCTCATCACATAAGTTATGGCCGCTCATAATTCCCACCGTGGCGAATTAACTTATAGGTTGCTCGAGATCCCTCTGCTGCTCGCTGAGCGACGACTTTCGCAGCGCGAACTGGCCCGGGAATTGGGCGTCAGCCAGCGCACCGTGAAACGGTGCATCGATGCTCTTTCGCTGACCTATCCGATAGAAGAGGAACGCGAAGGGCGCGAGGTCTATTACAGTCTGATGGGCGGGCGATTCGTCCCGCCTGAGTTCACTCCGGCTGAGTTAGGCGCGCTGCTGTTAGCCGAGGAGGCGCTCGGCGAGACGGGATTGACGGCGATCGACTCGCCCTTTGCCGCGCAGTTCGAGTCGTTGATGGCTAAGGTGAGAGCAGCGCTTCCGCCGGTCCTGCGCGAGCGCTTGGACCAGTTAGCGGCGGTCTTCGGTTCGGCCACTTCGCCAGCCAAGGATTTCGGTGCGCACGCGGAGAAGATCCGGCGCTTGGTGGAAGCGGCGGTGGAGCGTCGGCGCGTGCGCATGCACTACCATGCGTTGACGAGCGACCGGGTGACCCAACGGCTCTTCGATCCGTACGTGATCTATTACGATCCGGACGGGGCGACGCTCAAGGTGATCGGGCGCGATCACCATCGCGGCGGGATCATCCCATTTTCGATCGACCGCATCCGCCGTTTGCGTTTGACGAACGCGAAGTTCGAACGCCCGGCGGATTTCGATTTGCGGGAGTTTCTCGCCGAGAACTGTTTCAACGGGATTCATGGCGAGCCGATCACGGTGCGCCTGAGGGCGCGCGGGGTGACGGCGCGCATCTTCGCCGAGCGGGTGTTCCACCGAACGCAGCGAATCATCGCGCGCAAGCCGTCTGAGGGGGAGAAACTCGAGGAGATAGAGATCGAAATGCGGGTTGCGCGCGGGCGCGGGCTGGCGAGATTCATCTTGAGCTGGAGCCCGGATGTCGAAGTCCTCGCGCCCGAGGAGTTGAGGCGGGAGATCGCCGAGGCATACGAGCGGGCTCTGGGCCGATACAAAACCAAAGTCGAAAAGACTGAGGTGTGAGGTCTGTTGACCAAAGCGATTAGATCATTCTCAACAGGCGATCAGCGGGCCGTAGAGCTGGCTGCGCTGCGCGACGCCGGGTTGACCAAAGCGACTAGATCATTCTCAACGGGCGATTGACGCTCTATGGTCGAAAAGGCTGAGGTGCGAGGGCTGTTGACTAAGGCCGGATTAACCGAAAAGGAATAGTGGGCAAGTAGAACTAAAGCACATCATCGGTGGATGAAAGCAACCTACTTGCTTATCGCTGAAAACAGAAGCCCTGCAGAGACGACGCAGATCTTGAATGGGGCGTTTGGCCGCGGACGTGCCGCTGCTCGCAGGGAAGTTTTACATGTGAAGACAACTCGGGTCTTGAATCAGGAATGGCAAGCATCTTCTTGCGACAGCCAAAAGCGGCTTCTAGAAGCCGAAAGGTTAACAAGTGAAAATGTTGGGAAAGTTGACCGTACTTGTCGGTGGTCGGGTCTATCCTCTTAGTCGTGCAAAGCCCCAGTGTGACGTCCAGTGGGAGTGATGGGTGGCGATATCGCTGATAAATAGGATAGCAATCGAAAGCGAGAGTAAACGAAATGGTGGAGGGGAGCGGAAAACATGACCCAACCAGAATTTGATCGAATCTTTAAAGCCCTGACTGGTTACAACCCGCTTTCTTGGCAAAAACGGCTTTACGAAAAGCTGCTCTCGGGCGATGTCCCAGCCTCGATCGATTTGCCGACCGGAATCGGTAAGACTTCGATCATCGTAATTTGGCTGATTGCTTTTGCCGTGCAGGCAATTACGCGCAAAGCCCCGTGCTTGCCGCGCAGGTTGATATACATCGTTAATCGCCGCACCGTCGTGGATCAAGCTACGCAAATTGCGGAGAAGATCCGAAAGCGGTTGCTTGGCCAAGAGGAGGTCAGCCCAGATGAACGGGCAGTCCTTGATTTCCTAAAAGCAGCTTTGCAGCAAGTCGCCGCGATAGAAAAAGAACTGCCGCTTGCTATTAGCACTCTCCGAGGCGAACTCGCCGATAATGAGGAGTGGAAAGCCGATCCTACTCGTCCCGCCATCATCATCGGCACCGTAGATATGATCGGAAGCAAGCTGCTCTTTTCTGGATATGGCGATAGCTACCGGATGCGGCCTCACCACGCCGGACTGATTGGCCAGGATGCAATCATCATTCACGATGAAGCTCATCTAACACCTGCCTTCAGTGAATTGCTTTGCGCAGTAAAAGCAGAACAGCTACGGAGCAACGAACCTAGACCCATAAGGATTATTGAGCTTTCTGCCACACAGAGAAAAACGCAAGGCGAAAAGTTCTGTCTTGAGGAAGAAGATTCGCAAGACGACTTTGTGCAAACGAGGCTGAATGCCGAGAAGACCCTTCACATTCATAGGGTAGAGCGGGGAAAGCTCGTTGAGAACATCGTCGAGCGCGCGAAAGACTATCAATCTCACCGAAGCAAGATCCTAATTTATGTCCATTCACCGGAACAAGCAAAAGAGATAGCGAGCAAGTTGAAAAGAGCACTTGGCCGAAGCGGCGGCGATCGAGTGGCACTGCTCACCGGAACCATTCGAGGCTACGAAAGGGACCAGCTCCTGCAAAACAATCGTGTGTTCCGGAACTTCATGGATGCACAGAGCCAGATCGAAGAGACGCTTTATCTGGTCTGCACCTCCGCGGGCGAAGTTGGAGTTGATTTGTACGCGCATCACTTGATCTGCGATGCGACGACATTGGAGTCATTGATTCAGCGGTTGGGGCGAGTCAATCGCGATGGGCAGCATCAAGCTCACATTGATCTGTTCGTGGAAGAAGAAGAAACACAAGGACCATATCTTGCGACCGTGGAGCTTTTGGAAAAGAGGTTACCCAAAAAAGGCGACGGCTTCGATGTCAGCCCGCGGGCCTTGATGGAGTTGCTGAACGGACTGAACGATCTAGAGAAAGAAGAGGTCTTTTCGCCCGAGCCCAAGATCATTCCCGTCACGGACCTTTTGCTGGATGCGTGGGCAATGACCAGCATCCGCGAAGAATTGCCTGGCCGCCCATCTGTCGCAGCTTATCTTCATGGGATAGAAGCAGCTCCACCCGAGACTTACCTGGTTTGGCGTTCCGAAGTGAGATTTCTAGCTGAGAGCGAGATCTCGGAAGACGATATAGGCGAATGGTTCCAGCATTGTCGCATCGAAAGTCGCGAGCGTTTGCGCGACCTTAGCGATCGGGTGTTCAAAGAGCTGAAGAAGCTCGCCGAGCGTCACAAGGAAGCAGACCTGCCGGTACTCATCATTGACGATCGCGGCGAAGCAAAAAGGAGTTCTTTACAAGAGTTGGTGCAAGGAACCGAAGAGGCTATTCGTTTTCGTACGATTGTATTACCAGCAGAGGCTGGCGGATTGACCGAAGAAGGAATTCTCGATGGTAACGCAGAGCCGAGAAATGGCTTAGATATTCTAGGTCACGACGGAAAATCCCTTCGGTTGATCGTTGAGGGCGCTGGAGAAATATACCGATACCGCGAGCTAAGCAGTGGAGAAGAGTACACCGAACTGGATGATGAGTATAAATCGATCAACAAAGCAGTACGGCAAATCTCCAAAAATCTCAGCAAATCAGTTTCTCTTATTCTTCCACTGCGACTTCCGGTCGAAGGAGACGAAGAAGCCACAGCTCGCTACCTGGTATTATTGGCGGAAGCCAAGCAGGCGGCTACAGACGACCCCGAGTTGGCGAGTTACGAATCTGCCCCAAGGCTCAAAGACCACTTGGAAGTTGCCGCTGAAGTCGCTAGTCAGATTACCGAAAGCTTGGGGCTGAGTGACTCATTAAAAAAAGCGGTCATAGAAGCGGCGAGGCTTCATGACCTTGGCAAGAATAGAAAATGCTGGCAGTCAGCGGTTTTCAATGATAATCCAGACGATCCTTGGGCAAAATCTGGATCTCAAGGCATGGATTGGCGACGGCTCGCGGGCTATCGCCACGAATTCGGCTCCCTACTGGACGCTAAGGAAAAGATAAGGGACCATGAGGAGCGCGATCTCATCCTTCATCTCATTGCCGCTCACCATGGTCGCGCCCGACCACATTTCGAGCCTGACGCCTGGGATATGGAACGCCACACAACCACCGAAAACGAAGATGAGGCTCACGAAGTCATGCGCCGATATGCGCGTTTGCAACAGCGCTTCGGGCGATGGGGACTTGCTTGGTTGGAGTCGCTGGTTCGCTGCGCCGACGTTGTTGCCTCGCGGCAAGCAGCACAACAGGAGGACAGGGGAGATGAGTAACCAGCTCGGCTTTGCGGTCAACGTTGATATCTTAAACCCAGGTCAGTTTTTTGCCTGTTGCGGACTATTGGAGCTTGCTCATCGGTTATGGCCTGGAATCGAAGGTCATTTTGAGGCTCGGGGAAGCCAGGCCAGCTTTATAGTCCAGGCTCCTACTAGTGATGGATTGAAATGTCTACTAGATCATTTATGCCGGTGTGATATCTCCGGATTAACCGAAGAAGAGCAACAGGAAAGGCGCCAATTAGAAGAACGAAAAAGGCAAAATAGGTTGTCAGATACTGAGGAGGAGCGCCGAAAAGAACTAGGAAGACAGGCTAGAGAGGGAAAACTTTACCTAAAAGATCCTTTCCACTTAACATTGGATTGGTGGCAAACGGAAAGCGAAGATGTCTCTCCCAAAACCTGGGCAGGCCGCCAAGAGATTCACAAAATAGCACGCGCAGCGCAAGAGGCACTTTGTGAAGCCCTATGCAACAACCTAAATTTGTCCAATCTGCTTGATTACGGTTGCGTTCTAAGAACGCCATCTGAGTACGCTCAAGAAACCCGCGGTACAGCGAAGCCTGTAGAACCCTTTTGCTTTGATGCCAGAAGGTATGTGCATGCATTAAAAGTAGGTTTTTCTCTGGATCTTCAAGATGCGGAGATCGTAGCTTATCCAGCAGTTGAATTGCTCGCATTGATCGGTCTCCAAAGATTTCGCCCTGTACCCTCGAGCGAAAGGTGGTCGCTTGAGTACACCGCTTGGTTCCAACCGCTCAGTGCAGTTGTTGCGGCGGCTGTTGTCAGCGGGGCTATCCCGTTGGCGCAGTCTAAAAAGTACCGATTCCGATTGCTGTTTCGTGATGATCAGAAGCGCTACAAGGCTTTTGGTCGAGCATCGAAAATCTACTCAATTCAATAGGAGGTCAAACCATGAACGATTTACTGACAAAATATGACGAGTGGCTTAACGATGGCAGCGAGGTCGCGGCACTAGTCTTGCGCCAGTGGCTCATGCCTGTCGAGGGCAGAGATGCGGTGATCTTCCCGCCGACCTATGCCAAACCCGAAAGAGTCAAGGAAGAAGATTGGCTCGGGTACAACATTGACCGCTTCTCCGATGGCACGAGCGTCTGCCAGATTGATAGCGTCGGTTCGCAGGCGAACAGGATCGAACCGATTTTCAAAAGGACTCCATATAGCAGTCTTGTGCCACAAATCACCATCCGAGCAGGCGGAAAAGAGATCAACCTGCTTGATGCGGGGCAACGAGCTGCTGACGCCATCGTGAGGTTTTCGACCCTTGCAGATGAACTCAGGTCGGCTTTCAAAACTTGGCAGGACGACGGAAACGCCGAACCGCTCGCCAAAATAGCGCCTACTTCCATCGTCTTCGGTAGCTGGGACTCACGCGAGACACAGGCAAAGCTTCCTCGCGTCTTTCGTTCCGTCATTCGTGCATTCAACGTTGAAGTTCTCCATCGTTCAGCGCAATACATCCCACCGATTGACTATGTAGTGGAAAATCTGGTTGATGCTTCCACGGATCAGAAAAGATTATCCGAACTCGGTTTTAGCCACGCTCCGGCACCGTGGACGCATGGCGGAGTGATCGCCAAAGGTGGGATCCGTCGGGATGCAACATTGAATCTTGTTGCTATCCGAACTTTAGGGACTGGCTCAAATGGGAATCCGCTCAAGTTGAGAAGGTATATCTTCGGTCTTGCTTTGGTGGGTCTTACTGCACCCCAGGACTTCAATCTGCGCGAAGGTTGTCAACTGGTCCTTGACCAAGAAAATCCCTCTGAATGTTCTCTTGTTCGGTTCAATGGTTCGCGAGAGGAATTTAAACTCTCTCACGAAGATGCACTTCGCTACGCTCAAGAAGCAGCGAAAGATTTCGGGGTTGGGCAGAATAAGACCGGGGAGTTCAGCCCAGAATTGGCAAAAAAGCAATTGGCAAAAACAAAGGAAGATCGTAAAGCCGGACAGCGAAAAAGCACTGCAACCTCAGCCGAAGCCACTTCCGATCAACAACAAACATCCGGAGGAAATAACAATGGCTGAATACTTATGCATCTCCGTTACCTTCCTCGACGATTTGTTTCACGGGAAGGTGAGCGACGAGGAGCCGGAGTGGCCGCCATCGCCCTGGAGATTATTCCAGGCGTTCGTAGCCGGCGCGCTGACAGGTTGTCGCAAGAACGGTTGGCCCGACGAGAGGGCGGAAGCGTTGTGCTGGCTCGAAAAGCAACAGCCGCCGCAGATCATCGCTCCCGAGGCGATTGAATCTACGCCCTACACGCTCTTTGTTCCAAACAACGACAGCGATAGAGAACCTGAGCGAGGAAAGCGTCTTACATCGAAGATGGTCCGTCCGCACCGGATGATCAACGGGCAAACGTTGCACTACGTGTGGAGGATTAATGATGAAGAATTGAGATCCGCTCAGCAGCATGTGAATGTTCTCATTCGAGAAGCGCGACACATTCTCACTCTCGGATGGGGAATAGATCAAGTTGCGTGCAGCGGAAAAATCCTAAGCGAAAAGGAAGCCACTCAACTGAATGGGATTCGCTGGGTGCCATATCCTGAAGTGTGGATACCACAAAAAGTACGCCGAGTCCCTATCGAAGGATCCCTCGATGATCTCTTGCAGTGCTACGAGACATTCTGCAGGAGCGTAGGAGAACAGTACCGTGCGCGTCAAGAACCGATCGCTTTTCGGGAAGTTGCTTACTTGACAGTTACAGAAACTCCACCAAGATCCTATGCATATTTTGAATTGCGGCACTACGATGGCGACAGGTTTGCGGTCTTTCGCCAGGTAGATGCGGTCAAAGTGGCGGCTATGCTTCGCCATCTCGCTTGCGAAGAAGCCAAGCGCGATTCTCATCCGTTTCCCGGTAGCTCCGATCGTTATGTGGCCGGCCACACGATGAACAAAGACGACACCTCGCCGCGCTTTTCTTATCTTCCGCTGCCTACGGTGGGTCATCCTCACGCTGATGGAATGATTCGACGGGTAGTCATAGCTGAACCCTTTGGCGGAGATGGGCGTCATGCGCAATGGGCTGCGCGACGGTTACAAGGCTGTTCTCTTACAGATGATACGGGCAGTGAGCGAGCGGTCCTGTTTCGCGCCAGAGAGGATCATGTTTTGCGCTGCTACCTTGGCCCATCGCGATTTTGGTCGAGCATCACTCCGGTCATCCTGCCAGGCTTCGATGATGGGAAGTATAAGAAGGCCGAACGACTTCTGCTGAAGGCCATCGAGCAAGCCGGCATACCTATAGGAGCAGTAGAAGACGCCATTCTTCGCAAAGCGCCGTTCTGGTCCGGATCGCAGCATCCGAGCCACTATCACAGGCCGGATTATTTGCGCAATTACTCGGCCTGGCATGTGCATGTGAGGTTCAAAGGCGATTTTCGCGGCCCAATTGCTTTGGGCCCAGGCCGACATTGTGGATTGGGTCTGTTGGTAAGCGAGAGAGTAGAGTGAAATAGCCGAGTGATGTTAGAAAGGAGCTTTTATCGAAAAGCGGGTGAGATTCTATGAGCAACGCGCCGTATCGAGATCTTGTTGTGCAAGCGTTGGCTATTGCCCCATCAGAAGCTAAGTTGTGTCGGGCGAGTGTGGCAGCGACTAAGATTGTTGCTTTCCAGAGCAACGACCTTACAACCCAGAGCATAACCGTCGCACGTTATGCACTCGAGTCGCGCGCTTTGCCCACAGTCCAGCAAGCGCTTCCTATCGCCGAACAGGTGCGACGGGCGCTGATTCGCAACCGCGTTGACACCTCTCATTCGGAAGCGATCACGGGCAAGACCAAAGAGGGTGTGCCTCTACAAGGGCATCGTCACGCACATTACTTCGTCACCGACGAAGACGGCGATGGATACTTGGATCATCTTACCATCTATGCTCCTTGCGGCTTTGATCGAGGTGACCTCGAAGCACTCACACGCACGCGCACGATCTTTCGTCGCGGTAGTCAACCTGACATCCGAATGATGCTCGTCGGATTGGGCGCGCCGGGAGATTTCTCGCAAAATGTCGGGCTTTTTGCGCGGGCGCGGAAGTGGCGTTCGGTGACGCCCTTTTCGCTCCCGCGCTTTGCAACCAGAGGCGCCGGAGGACGCCCGCGCCCGCGCGACCTGCCCGAAGCGCAACTTATGCGCGAACTGAGATTGCGAGGATTCTCGGAGCCAATTTCGATTCAACGCACCCTGGGATTCTGGACCAGAGACGGTCAGTTGATCTCATGGTCCCAGTTCGCGGCTGAGCGACTCAACGGCAAGAGGGGATACGGCATTTGTGGATTCACGATTGAGTTCGCAGAACCTGTCCAAGGCCCACTTGCTCTCGGTTTCGGGTGCCACTTCAGTTTTGGATTATTTCTCCCGTTTGAGCAAGAGTGAATATGTTGATCGCAGGCAAACTCTCAGGAATCCAAGATTTTCTGTTCGATGTGGCGGCAGAGGGAGGGGCGCAGGCGAAGCGTTTGCGCGCGCGCTCATTCTTCATACAGCTTTTGACCGAAACGCTTTGCTTGCGGGTTGCTGATGCTCTCCAACTCGATCTCCAAGAATCGCTTGTTTTCTGTAATGCCGGAAAGTTTCTGCTTTGCGGCGAAGGGAGGCTGGAAGATCTCCGGAAAGTTGAGAGCGAAATAAACGAAGAGCTTTTGCGCATCGGAACAGGCAGACTTTCGTTTGCTCTAGCCGTGGCGGAGGAAGGGGCCGACTCAATTATAGACAGTTACCGCACGGTCATGCAAAGATTGGGCTTCGCTAAAAAGCGTGCATGGGCGAGCGCTTGCGCTCCTGAAGGAAAATGGAAGACGGAGAAGTTAAAGTTACAGCCTATCAATCCACCGTGCGAGCTCTGCCGCCAAGAAAGGGCAGAAAAGGAGGATCGAGATGAAGAGATCCTCTACCGCGTCTGTAAAACCTGCCACGACATGCGCCGAATTGGAGAGCAATTAACGCGCGAACAGAATAAGTGGATTATTCTGTTTCCTAGCCAGAATGGCGAATTCAGTATCGGCAGTTGGACATTCGATTTTAAAGATAAACCGACAATCAGTGATAACGAATATGCAATATCGCTTGCTGGATCTGTGGGCACGGCGTCTCAAAAAAGGATTTTGCAGCGACGCTTGGTGCGACATATTCCTCGAAAAGACCGTGGACCAGTTGAGTTCGTTGAATTAGCTGAAAGAGCGAAGGGGGATCGTTTGCTTGGCCTTCTCAAAATGGATGCAGATCACCTTGGACAACACATTCATAATCTACTCGCTAAGGCGCGTGATCTTTCACCACTCTCATCTTTCAGCCGAGAACTGGACGACTTTTTTGCCGAGACTTTGACAGCGAAGATGAAAGAAGAACCCTGGCGCAATCTCTACACCATTTTTGCAGGAGGTGATGACCTTATGATTGTCGGTGCATGGAACGAGGCTTTTGATTTCGCGGCAGAGATTCAGAAGATTTTTGCCGACCGGTTCAGCAGCCGAGGTCTGACACTTAGTGGTGGATTAGCGATCTTTAAACCGAAGTTGCCGATCAAAGCCGTAGCTGCAGAAGCTGACGAGTTGCTTTTCAAGGCGAAAGAGACTCTCCTTCCGGGCGAAGAGAAAAGTCGTGATCAATTTGCAGTCTTCGGCCAAGTTTGGAAATGGCGCGATCATAAGGAAATTACCAAAACAGCGAAAAGTCTAGTTCGCTGGATTGAGGAGAAGAGATTCAAACGGGGGTGGCTTCACACTTTGCTGTGCTTGGCATTGCAACGCCAGGCCGAACCGCAACGGTCCGAAAGCAGACTGGCAACGGCTCACCTTGCCTATTTTTGGACACGCAATTTTGATCCGAAAGATTGCGAAGTGTGGGAGTTCGGCAAGAAATTAGTTAACCATTTCGATGCATTGGATACTGTTCAAGCCAAGTATCTTCCAGCAATAACAAGGTATGCGTTGGTTGCCACAAGAGGTAAGGAGGACAGATAAGCTATGAACAAGCAAAAACATCAACACAGCAAGAGTGGGTTCAATAAACCCTTTGCACAGCATTTTCAGCAAATGCAAGCATCCGGCTCATCGCAAGGTCATTCAAGGGAGAGATCACTTGATGAAGTTTGGGGAGGAAGTTATCTGCAGAATGGCTATTTCGATGGGAACGGTAATCTCCTAGAAGAGCTAGTACGGCGGGATAAGCTTACACCCTTGATTGAGGCGATGATCAACTCGCAACCAAAGCTCACAAGTAGTCAGCTACGCCGGTTCTTCCAGCACTGCCGTGCCATCGAAACTCGCATCCTTTCCCAGACATCAGGTTGGGAGAAACAAAAAGCAGAATTTCTCAAACTCGACGCCGCGGCAGCCGATGCTTATGGCAAGCAGGAGAAGAAAATCCCGAAGATCTTCCATGATTTCATACAGCGAAATGTCGCTGCTGTTAAAACGGAGAAGGACTTTATGGAGGGTTTCTTAAAACACTTTGAAGCTTTAGTAGGCTTTGCAACCCAGCATTTGGAAAAGGAAAGGAGATAACCTATGAAAAAGCTAGGACAAAAGCAAATCACCGGTACAATTTTTCTGGTCAGTGGCACGCGTATCGGCGGGAGTGACGATCTTCTGCAAATCGGTGCTGTTGACTTGACCGTAATCAAACATCCTACGACGCGCAAACCCTATTTGCCAGGCTCTTCGATCAAGGGCAAGATGCGCTCGGAATTTGAGAAGCGGCTAGGAAAATTCAGCGGACGAGATCAGAACGAGCCGTGTGGATGCGCGGATTGTTTGATCTGTCGCGTCTTCGGTCCTCACAAGAGACCGAATCACAATCTGGGACCATCCCGCATCATCGTTCGCGACGCACAACTCATCGAGGGTGGTGACCTTGAGATCAAGGCGGAAAATATCATTGACCGTAAAACGGGTACCGCACAGCATCCACGCAAAGTAGAGCGCGTTGCCGCAGGTGCGAAATTCAAATTCAGCATTGCCGTCCAGTACTGGGATTTAGATAACGATGTCCGCTATAAGAGCGAAGCAGGCGCTGATGCGCTGGTTGAGTTCGTTAAGGATGGACTTCGGTATCTCGAAGAAACGGGCATCGGTTCAGGGACGAGCAAGGGCTATGGCCAGATAGAGTTTCAGGACCTACGCCTCGATGGCACTCCGTTCACACTTTAAGCGGGGAGGCAGGCAATGAAGCTTTATCGAATTAGAATGCGTCCCCTGTCTGCGTGGCGCACTGAATGGCAATCGGATACAGTCGCTGGGCTCCTGTGTTTGATGGTCTCTCGCTTCGATGGTGCCGATACGCTGCGAGAAGAGATCCTGCGAGAATGTGAAGCTGGGCGCCCGCCGTTTGTGTTGTCGGACGCATTTCCTTTGGATTATTTGCCCGTGCCGGAGATCGCTCGATTCTCGCTCAAAGGAGAATCTAAAAAACTAAAAAGAGCCTCTCTGCTCACGCGAGAAAGTTTTCTGCGCTCGCAACGAGGCGAAGCTCTAACCGGAGAAGATCTCTTAAGCGATGAGATCGTTTGCCGGACTCCCCACCTTCACAATACGCTCGACCGTCGAAGCGATACGACCGGTGCTGCAGGCAGCTTGTTTTCCGTTACGGATTACTTTGGCACTTTGCCTGAAGAAGAGTTCTTTCTGAGTATCTACGCGCGCGTTCGCGATGATTACTTGGAAAGATTGCGCGGACTATTTGGCCGCCTCGCTCAAAATGGGTTTGGAGCGGACATCTCCACGGGCAAGGGGCAATTCGAGATCATTTCAGATTTAGAAGATGCGAGCTGGCTCGACGAACTGTGTAACAGTGATCCGGTGGAAGAGCGAAAAGGCGTTGTTGTGTTGTCAACCTTTCAACCGGCTGAAAGTGATCCGGTGGACGGCGTTTGGGAAAGCTTCGTCAAGTTCGGCAAGATTGCTCCGGATTTCGGCACGGATCAAGTTTTCAAGCCGCCCATGCTGATGTTTCGTCCGGGCGCTTGTTTCAAAACGAACAGTACTAAAGGGTTTTTGGGTGGAATGGTAACAGTATCCAGAGTTAGAACAACCGAGATAAAACAACTTTGCTATGGTTTGGCTGTTCCGCATGTTTGGAGGGAGGTTGTATGACAAGGAAATTCGTTTTGTCACCTGTTGGCACGAGCATTTTAGCCAATACTGCACGCCTGATAAAGGCTGATGTGCAGAAGATAATTCACAACTCCAACGTGAAGAGTGAATCCGACATCTCTGCAGACGATCTTTCTGTTTTGCGAAGGGTTATCGAGGAAGCAGAAAACAAGCTTAAAGACGCTGATTCAGCAACAGCGGCGAAGATGTCGGCTGAATTGAACGGCATCATCAAAATCTATAGTGGAGCCTTCAATCATCAGGGCGATTTTCACCTTCTGCTTTGCACTGATACATGGTTAGGGGAAGTCACAGCCAACATCGCAAAAGATTGGCTGACAGGCAAAGGGGTAATCGCCGAAGTGCGTCGCCAGAAAGATTTGCGAACTGACGACCTTTCGTCTTTTCAGGTCGCTCTAGCTGATATCGTGCGTTTTTGCGAAGAGACAGCTGAAGGTTACAGAAGGAATGGCTACAGAGTCATCTTTAACCTGACAGGCGGCTTCAAAAGCGTGCAAGGATTTTTGCAGACGCTGGCTTTGTTCTACGCAGACGAGACTTTTTATGTTTTCGAGTCAAGTGAGGAGTTGCTGCGTATTCCACGACTGCCGGTCAAAATGGATGCTGAAAACACTGTTCGCGATCATCTCCAAGTGTTTCGTCGCCTCTCCCTGGGTCTGCAAGTTGATCAAGAAGAAATAAAGAAGCTACCCGAAACCTTTCTGCTTCAGGTTGGGAACGAAAGTGCACTTTCTGAATGGGGCGAGCTTGTTTGGCAAAGGTCGCGCGATTCGATTTACAGAGAGTGCGTTTTCCAATCGCCTTCGGATCGAATCGTTTATTCCCAGAGCTTTATCAAAAGCATTGAAGGACTTTCTCCTGATCGTCTCATTCAGATCAATAAAAAGGTTGATGACTTAACCCGCTACCTTGAAACTGGTCAACATGTTCAATCGCTGGATTTCAAAAAGTTGAAAGGAGACGAACTCCTTCCCTCAACTCATGAGATAGATGCTTGGCACGATCAAGACGCCAAGCGTATCTACGGGCATTTTGAAGAGGACAAATTTGTTTTGGACAAACTTGACAAAAAATTGGGATGAGCGAACACAGAAGATTGCTTTTGCTTAACGCCGCTATCCTGACGAGCTACGGCAAGTTCAGGTTTGAGCGAATCAAGCCAGACGAAGCACGTCAGCTAATTAGAGATTTTGTTGTAGAGGGGAAAGAGATTGTCTCAGCCATAGGACACGCTTCTACGGCTGAGATTCTGTCTGAGTTGTTCGAGTACTCGGTCCAAGTGCAGAGAGTAAAAATTGAGCAGACGCCGACTGATGTTGCGTTAGTTTTTCGCTTAAAAGGGCGACTGTCCGAAGGGCAAATCTTAACACGCAGCGAAATCGAGCAGATCGGCTATGAGTTTGGAAGACTTGAAAGGTTAGATACCGAGTCTTGAAAGACGCTGTAAGGCCGTTCTATCAAAGGGAAATTGCTCGTCCCGGACAAAGCGAAACTTGAAAGATGCTGGAAGGCTGTCGAGAAATTCGCGAAATCGAGATAAAGCTGGTAGAAGTATTGACTGAGCAAAAACCTAGCCTCATCAGTGAGCTCACCTTGACCGAAGAAGATATGTGCCTTTTGAAGCAAGTTGTCTCAAATCATGCTCTGGCCGCGGTTGGAAGCTCCACCTCATCTGTGAAAATAGAAGATATCGCTCCGCTAGTATTTTCTTGTTACTTGGTGGTGATGGGTGTGGAAAACTATGACGAAGGTACTTTCTGGAAAGCAATTGAAAAAGCTTTGGGACGAAGCGGCCCACAATGGCAGAAGCGTTGGGGTGAGGTCTTTCTCGAAACGCTGAAAAAGAATCATTTGAGCATTTTCTACTTCCAAGGAGCGCATAAGTACGTCTCTCAAATCCTCGCGCATGGCGGCATACCGGATTCTTGCCTGCAGGACTTCTTTGAAAAACTTCTCTGGCCGACAGTTAATGGAACATTCGATGCCGATCCAGGACGAGCTGAAGAAATCATTGCCGAGTGGCGCTTGAAGCCAAGTTTATATCAATCCACTGATCGGCCAGTTCGGCGATTTATCGAATCGGGCGGGAAAACCGCTGCAGATTTCCTCGCCCGCTGCATTGAGATGGCTCGCATCGCTTATGATGAGGAGATGGTTCCACAAGCATCGGAGTTAGGTCTTCCAATTAGGGTCGTCGAGAGGTTCAAAGAATGGCTCAGCGAGAGGAGCGATCTCAAACACTCTAAACGAAATATGATCTTTCGCCGTCCGGTCATCTGCCTTGATGATTACGGCGAAGTGCAATGCATTTTGCCGGAACAAATTCTGAATGAGAATAGCGAAACGAAAGAACTACGTTGTCGAATTGTCGCCGATGAGCATGAATTGTTTTCTGAGCAGATACCATCCTACAAAAGGCAGAAATGTGTACACACAGAAGAGAGGGAATTCTATTTGCCTCCTGCGAAGAAATATGAAGTCATCTTGCAAGGCGAGGCAAAGCGTTTGCGCGAGTGGAGCTTCGAAGGGATGCATTCTGACAAGTGGATGGCGTTTGATGAAGGCAGGCGACTGATCACAGCCCAAGAATTGCCAAGAGATAAATTGTGGGTAGTTGTTCCGGATGGGATGGTTTTCAATCCGGAGGTTCCGGTTTTAGGAAGGATAAAGGGGACTGGTCAGTGGGATGACTATGTATTTTGGTGCGTAGATACTTCCAAAGCCGAAAACCTTTATTTGTGCGACAGGTTAAGCCACAAGAAAAAGCTACCATTGCGATCTGAAAGAGAGCCATACCTAGATGGCACGCCGCTACCTTCTGTTCAATCACGAGGACTGACGGTTTATGCAGGAAGGTTGCCCGAGATAGTCATACCACTTGCTTCATCTGATGAGATATCACGATGGGATTTGTTTGTTGAGCATCTGAGCGATTCGGCAGCGAAGCAGAAAAAATGTCTTCCCCTTCGCAAAGTAACCGGATCCGGGGACGATGGAAACTCGGCAATAGTTTCACTCAATGATGAGCAATTGATCAGAGAAGGCAAGTTAGGAATTTATCGCGTCAAAGCGCGCGGTCCACTCGGTCGAGATAAACAATTCGATTTCGCCTTCGTTCAGCAGTTGGAATACGAGTTCGACAGGCAGATTTACTTGGAAGGCGATGAAGTTAATCTGACGCTGCTCATCGATCCGCTTTGTGAGCTCGAATCGAGTAAGGATGAAACAAAAGTCAGCGGAAATAACGGTGTGTTTGAAGTGGTCTCTTCCAACTGCTTACAAGCGTTAGAATTGAATTTGAAACTTGGTGAGATTGAGCTACCGCTTACGTTCGACATTCCTTGCCTGCGCTGGGCTTTACGTAATGAAAGCAGATCTTTCAGTTGGAGGTCGGATTCCATTGAGATCCAAATCGACGAGTTAGAGGCTAATGAAATAAGTTTGCGCGTGTGGGCTCCTCTCCCGAGTGGCTCACTAGCTGAATTATGTCTTGATGGAACGAGTCATGCGATAAAAGAAGAAATTCGCAATGGCAGGGTCCAATTTCATTTGAGGCAGTTTCTAGATTCATTAAGAGGCTTAGGCAAGCCTTTAGCCTGTTTTTCTCTGCGTTTTCCAGGGACACCTTTGGGAAATTATTCATTATACCCGCTTCAAGTCAGAACTTGTTGGACAGTCGAATCCTTTGATTATGAACATGAGCGAATAGGAGAAGTGCGCACTTTGATTCTAGGCTGGCGGGACAAGGGGTGCGTTCGGAATCGGCGCCTGCGCCTGTGGGATTTGTGGCGGCCTTGGAGGGAGCCAACTACTTTCGATATCCCTGATGGCAAATCGGAGCTAGAAATAGAATCACATGTCTATGATCTTCCTGCTGGAGTGTATCGCGCAGAGTTTTACGTTGAAGACGAGTATTGTACACGGCAACGCTCACTTTTCGTTCCGAGCGTGAATGCGATGATCTTTGACATTCAGATAGAACCAGCCGGGGATATCGCAACAGAAGGAAGTCTATTTCAGTCTTGGCTCACGCACAGACTTGCCGGGAGAGATTGGGCTTTTGATTCGGCTTATATGCAAATTGGGCTAGAAGATGCAGAGTGCCTAATTCATACGATGGTCGTAGACCGAGAAAAAGCAAAATCGCTCTGGCGTGCAATGCCCGAGACCATAAGACAAACCCTGCAAGATTATCTTCGGGAAGTTATCAAGTGTTGCGCTGAAAAGTGCCGTGACGATGAAAAAGCGCTTTTGCTTGAAGTTTGCAAGCTTTGTCGAATTTGTGATCAATCTCTCATCCCTTTCAAGCCCGGGACCAAAGTAAGGGTCGAAGGAAAAACAGCGGAGTATAGAGGCATTAGATGTCAAAACCAAGAAGACTTCATCTGGCTCAAGTACAGCGATAGTGAACGAGGGATCCCGCTTCGTCACTTAGATGAATTAAGTCCAGAAAACGACGATGCTCCTCTTAGCAAGCTAGAACCAAAAGGAAAAACTAGAAAGGGGAGAGAAGAATGCAGCAATTGAACCCATTCAATGTAACTAACAAAGTACGTGAAAGCTACGTTCGTTACTTGAGGACACTTTATCCAATTAGCGACCCTGAGTTGCGAAAGCAGTTTGAGGAAACCCTATCCAAAGAAGAAAAATTCGTAAAAGGACCTTATCTGGAAGCCACTCCGCCATACCGATTGGGCAAGACTCTTCGCGAGTTGATTGAGGAGAGACTTCTCTCGCCCCTTTTTGCTGAGTTGGATAGCAAAGAGTTGCCCTTAGATAGACCTCTCTACAGGCATCAGGAGGAAGCGATACGAAAGATCATTAAGGGAAGGAACCTGATTGTTGCCACAGGCACCGGGAGCGGTAAGACAGAAGCATTTCTCATCCCAATTCTTCATCACCTCCTGGAAGAGAAGCGTCATGGTACTCTTTGTCCGGGCGTGCGCGCTCTTTTATTGTACCCGATGAACGCGCTCGCCAACGATCAGTTGAAGCGCTTGCGATCGCTATTACGGAGATGCGAGGTGATCGCTTTCGGTCGCTATACGGGCGAAACGCCCCAAACGAAGCGAGAAGCCGAAGATGATTTTCGAAAGAATTTCCGCGGCGAGCCTCGAATCCCAAATGAGCTACTGTCGCGCGAAGAAATGCAAGCCTCTCCGCCGCATATTCTGCTTACCAACTACGCCATGCTCGAATATCTGCTCCTTCGCCCGAAAGATTCGGTCTTTTTCGATGGCGAATTCGCGCGATTCTGGAAATTCTTGGTGCTGGACGAAGTTCACACCTACGATGGTGCCAAAGGCATAGAGACAGCGATGCTGATACGACGGCTCAAAGATAGAATTGTGCGAAGCGAACGAGGTCGGTTGCAGTGTATAGGCACGAGCGCCACACTCGGCGGAGGGAGAATGGATTTCCCGCAAGTGACCAGATTCGCTGAACAGCTCTTCGATGAGTTGTTTGAGTGGAATGAACAAGATGACTCCAGGCAGGATGTAGTCGAAGCGAGCCGCGTATCTCAGAATGAGTATCCGCAACCGTGGGGAGCACCGAAGGCCGAGTTCTACTTGAAAGTCCGCGAAATCCTAAACTCGGATCCAACCAGCTTAAGTGCCGTTGCAGCGATAGCGCGGAAGTGTGGCATTCCTGAAGAAGTAATTTCCTTGGCGGAAAAAGCTTCCGATTCAGCGCAGCATTTCCTATTCGAAGTTCTCAAAGGGGATGCCAATCTCGCAAGGTTGCGGGCGTGCCTTGTCGAAGGATCTGGCGTTCGTCCCGTTCTGCTCGCGAAAGTAGCTGAACAGTTGTTTCAAGGCGAAGGAGACCCTAATTCGTTCATCATTGCTCTGATTGATCTTGCAGTTCAAGCTAGACCTAAGCAAGAGCATGCGCCACTGCTTCCAGCACGATATCACCTATTCGTCAAAGCTCTTGAGGGCGGGTTCATCGCACTCGCGCCCAAGAAGAAGCTGTTCCTCGATCGTCAAGAGAAGGTAGATCATCATGGAGAGGAGTTCGTCGTTTTCGAAGCAGCAACATGCAAAAGGTGCGGTGCAATTTATCTCGTTGGGTTGCCTGAAGGTCGCCGCTTCAAGCAAACCCAGAAGATCACCGAGGAGAATCAAGAAAAAGCTAAGCTCTTTCTACTTGAAGAAAGGGTCATTGATACGGCAGATGAGGATGAGGAAGTAGCAGAAGCAGGGATAGACACGCAAGACTCACTCGAAGCTTATCACCTTTGCATCCGGTGCGGCGCGATAGATAAAGTCGGCAGCCTTAGTCCGATTTGCGATTGCGGCGGGCGATGGCAAAGACGGATCATTAAAGCCTCGAACGAAAAGGGCGTGGTGACCCACTGCCGGGCGTGTGGTGCGCGCAGCCAGAATTTGGTGCATCGGTTCTTAACTGGTCAAGATGCGCCAGCAAGCGTTCTGGCGACAGCCCTTTACCAAGATATCCCTGAGCGCGAAGTTCAACTTTCTAAAACTCACGAGGAAGACGAATACGGAGAGGACATGAATTGCACCCGTGCGCGGCGTTTGTTGATCTTCTCTGACAGCCGACAAGATGCAGCTTATTTCGCTCCTTACCTTGGCGAGATAACCTACCTGCCGATCCTTTGGCGTCGTTTGATGGTTCTGACCTTGAAAAAGTATGAGCATCTCGTAAAGCAGAATCTGTGGGGAGTAGGCGATCTTGTGGAATATATGCAGCGTGAGGCGGAACAATATAAACTCTTTGAAACGCATTTGAGCCGTCAACAGCGCATTGCTGAAGCCTGGAGATGGGCGCTGTTGGAGCTAATTGCTCGTGACCAACACAACAGCTTGGAAGGGCTCGGACTCGTGAGGTTTTCGTTGAAGAAACCAGATGGCTGGACGCCCGGCAAAACTCTCTCCGGTTTACTTACACCTCCGCCTTATGCTCTCACGCAAGATGAGATTTGGGAACTTTTCGAGACGCTACTTGATAGTTTTCGCCTGCAAATCGCTATAGCCTTCCCAGACGAAGTCTCGCCTGAAGACGAGATTTTCAAACCTCGTAACCGCAGTTATTACTTCCGACAGTTCGGTGCTTTGCCAAAAAAGGGCGTGTTCAGTTGGAGTCCTTCTGGAGCGAGCAAGATGAATCGGCGGATAGATTTCGTTCAGAAATTGTTGAAGAAGTGCGCGCCAGCTGGCGGCGTGTCGCCGCAAGAGGTTCTCAATTTGATCTGGAGGAGTTTTGAGCAAGCTTCTTTCTGGAAGCCCTATTTTAGCGATTCACAACTTCCAGAAGCAGGACGTGTTTTGCAAATTCGCCACAATTTTTGGCAAGTGATCTCAGGTGAAGACGCTCCATGGTACGTGTGTCAGACATGCGGTAACATAACGACGAGAAGCCTGAGAGGCGTTTGTCCAACCTACCGTTGCGAAGGGGAGTTGAAAGCATGCGATCCGAGCGAGGTAAGAAGAGATAACCACTACCGGCACCTTTATTTGAATCTCGAGCCAACACGCATGGAGGTCAGAGAGCATACGGCACAGCTTACAGGTCGTGCTGCGTGCGAACTTCAAAACGATTTCATGCGCGGCCAGGTCAATGTGATCAGTTGCTCAACGACCTTCGAGCTGGGTATAGATGTGGGATCGCTCGAAGCTGTGTTCTTGCGGAATGTTCCACCAACGCCGGCTAACTACATTCAACGCGCGGGACGAGCTGGCCGTCGGACGGATTCCACTGCATTCGCTTTGACTTTCTGCCAACGTCGTCCGCACGATCTCAAGCACTATGCCGAGCCGGAGAAGATCATCAAGGGCACGATTCCGCCTCCAAGGTTTGAGGTAGGCAACGAAAAGATCATTCGTCGCCACATCCATGCTGTTACCCTTGGCCAATTTTGGAAGCAGTACAAAGAAACCTTCGGCACGGTGGAGAGTTTTTTCTTCACAATCGGAGGCGCGGAGATCAAAAGTAGCGAGGAGTTCTTTGAAAAACACCCGCTGATCAGCTTTCTCCAAGAAAAACCCGCAGAGCTTCAACAAGCCTTGAAGCGAATACTTAAAGATCAAGCTGAAAGATTCGACTTAGAGAATTGGAAATGGCTTGAAGATTTCGTCTTCGGCCAGAACAGCGCGCTTCGCAAAGCCATGGATGAAGTCTATGATGATATTCGACAGCTCGAATCATACAGAAAGGAGTTAATCGAAGATAACAAACCTTCCGATTATATCTTGAGGACTATCACGACAATCAAAGACAAAGATGTGCTCTCGTTCTTATCTGCGCGAAACGTGCTTCCGAAATATGGCTTTCCCGTTGATGTCGTCGAATTGGAACTATGGCATCACAGCGAGGAGGCAAAAAAGCTAGAATTAACCCGCGATTTACTCATAGCTCTTTCGGAGTACGCACCGGAGAGCCAGATCGTCGCTGCCGGAAGGCTTTGGACAAGCAATGCCATCAAGCGCATTTCAAAACGAGAATGGAGGAGGTACAAGTACGCCATTTGCCCAAATTGTGGTTGTTATCAACGGGTGGACGAAGCCGCAGGAGGCGAATTACCGCTGGCTTGCGGTAGTTGTAAAGAGCCAATGCAAGGGAAAAAAGTTAGAGGCACCTTTATAGTCCCGGAATTCGGTTTCGTTTCATGCAGTGCTCCCAAAAAGCCCTCAGAAAGCAGGCCCGAAAAAACCTACACGACCCGAGTTTACTACACCAATGAATACGCTAAAGAAGAAAGTTCACTTGTCGTCTGTTTTGGTGAGGTTGCGCTATCAGCAAAGGCTATAGTGGATGGTCGGCTCGCCGTATTGAATCGTGCCGGGTTTAAGGTCTGCTTCAAATGTGGTTATGCGGAGAGAATGAGCAGTGAAGGGCGGAAAAACAATGTCAAGGAGCATAAGACTCCTTGGGGCAAGGCATGCAATGGATATTTGGATGGCCCAATAGACCTTGGTCACGAATTCAAAACGGATGTCTTGCGGCTCGATTTTACCTTGCACGGAGAAGTCCTCAGTTTCCTACGGAAAGAACAATCCCAAGGATCCAGCTCCTACCAAACTTCGATACCTGGTGGAAATAGCTTTTGGTTGAGCCTGCTCTACGCTTTACTTGAAGGGGCAAGCGTCTCTCTCTCGGTCGCTCGATCTGACCTCGACGGCTGTTTATATCCAAATGGCATCGGGAAAAACCCATCCATCGTACTTTTCGATAACGTACCTGGTGGAGCCGGACATGTCCGCCGTCTCACTGAGAATAGAGATACGATCCATCAAATGCTCCTTGCGGCGCGCGATCGAGTTAACGGACGCTGCGGTTGCGGGTCAGAGACCAGTTGCTATGGTTGTTTGCAGAACTACAAAAACCAGCCTTTTCATGACGAACTCCGGCGCGGAGTTGTGCACGACCTTTTGCAAATGCTCATAGGAAGGTGACGATGGCTGACGCGATCGCCGAGCAGCTACCTGCTCGCATGCTCAACGAGTTCGCCTATTGCCCCCGGCTCTTTTATCTGGAATATGTTCAGCAGGAGTGGGCGCATAACGTTGATACGCTCGAAGGAAGATTCGTCCACCGGCGCGTAGATAAACTGCAAGGCGATCTGCCGGATGCTTCAAGTCCTGAAGACAAAATTAAAGAAGCGAAAATCCAAGAAGATAAAATCCTCGAAGATAAAATCCACGCTCGCTCGGTCACGCTCGGCTCGGAACGCCTCGGCGCCATCGCGCGCATAGATCTCATCGAATCCGATGGCGGAAAACTCGTCCCCGTGGACTACAAACGCGGCTCGCCGCCCGATCGTGATCGCGTCCCAGAAGGAGCGTACGAACCTGATCTGGTGCAGCTTTGTCTGCAAGGATTGCTCCTCAGAGAGAACGGATACGATTCCGATTATGGCATCATCTACTTCGCCGAAACGCGCACGCGCGTTCGCATCGAGTTCACCGAAGAGCTGATTGCGCGCACGCTTCGATTGCTCGAAGAAGCACGTCGCGTCGCCCAGTCGGGGCAAATCCCGCCGCCGCTCGTCGCTTCGCCAAAGTGTCCGCGTTGCTCTTTAGTCGGCATCTGTCTACCGGATGAGACGAACCTTTTGCGCGAAACTGAAAGCGAGGCACCAGTACGCCGGCTCGTGCCGGCGCGCGACGATAAACTGCCAGTCTATGTGCAAGGTCATGGTCATCAGATCGGACTGAATGGCGAAGTGCTTGAGATCCGCACCAAAGGTGAGGTGGTGGCGACGGCGCGGTTGATCGAAGTTTCGCATCTTTGTCTTTTCGGCAACGTGCAGCTTTCAGCACAAGCCTTGCGCGAACTCGCCGCACGCGATGCGATAATCATCCACCTTTCCTATGGTGGGTGGCTCGTTGCCGTGACGACGCCGCCGCCATCGAAGAACATCGAACTTCGTCGCAGACAGTTTCAGGCAGCGAGCGAAGATGAAACCTGTCTGCATCTTGCGCGCGCCTTTGTGGCGGGAAAGATTCGCAACTCGCGCACGCTGCTTCGGCGCAATGCGCGCGCGCCCGTAGAAGCAACGTTGCGCCGATTGGCCATGCTACGCCGGCGCGCGGAAACGGCAATCTCTCTGGCAACGCTGCTCGGCGTCGAGGGCACAGCGGCGCGCGAATACTTCGCCAATTTCTCGAAGATGTTCAAGCTGGAAGCATCCGCGCCTGCCTTCGATTTTGAATCGCGCAACCGTCGTCCGCCGCGCGATCCAATCAACGCGCTTCTTTCGTTTCTCTACTCGATGTTGCTCAAGGATCTGTTAGCGGCAGTAGTTGGCGTTGGCTTCGATCCTTATCTTGGCTTCTACCATCAACCGAAATACGGTCGCCCGGCTTTGGCGCTCGACTTGATGGAAGAATTTCGTCCGCTCATAGCAGATTCCGTAGCCATCTCCTTGATCAATAACGGCGAGATCCGCCCGTCGGATTTCATCGCTCGCGCCGGATCGGTCGCTTTGACCGAGCAAGGAAGAAAGCGCGTCATCGAAGCTTACGAGAGGCGCTTGGACACGCTCGTCACGCATCCATTGTTCGGTTACCAGATGAGCTACCGGCGTATCTTCGAAGTACAGGCGAGACTGCTCGGGCGTTTCTTGATGGGTGAAATCAACGCTTATCCGCCTTTCTGCACACGATGATTGAAGTAAAAGCGCTCGACCTGATAGATAACAGCTCGAATGATGCTTTGTATGATCTGCTCGCGTTTAGACATGAAGTAAAAGCGCTCGACTTGACGGATAACGACTTGATGAAGCATCAACAAGCCCGACAACCCTAATGTAGCGCGTGTCGAGATTAGCCGCTTGCAATAATTGCTGTGCGAACACGCGCCAAGCCGAACTCGAAGAGCTGTAGCGCATATAGAGATTGGCCGCTTGCAATAAAGATAATTAGGAAGCGGTTTGATGACGCTGAAACTATGAGGCATGGATGGCATCTCTCATTCAATTGTGTCGGCGTTTTGAAGATTTACGAGGAGGTACGAACGCAGAGTAGACCTATCTGTCATCCCTCATTCAATGGAGGTTGTTTTAGTGCGCAATCGTTACATTGTCAGTTACGACATCTCCGATCCGCGACGTTGGCGGCGCGTTTATCGCACCATGCGCGGATATGGCGATCCGATTCAATACTCTGTCTTCCAATGCGATCTCCTGCCAGCCGAGCGTATTATGATGATCGAGGCGCTGACAGGTATCATAGATCACCGTGAGGATCGCGTCATGTTGATAGATGTTGGTCCAGCCGACGGGCGTGGCCGGTGGAGCATCGAAACATTGGGACGTGCGATCAAGCATGAAGAAAGGATCGCCATTATAGTTTAAGGTCGGGAAAGGCTGCATTCGTACTACTTGCGAGCGCTGAGATGATGCAGCCAACGCGGGGATGCGCTCGAAGGCAATAAGTTCAACGTCTACAAGAAAATGACTTGCCAAACAACACTTATCAAAGTAAAATCTGCCGCAGGGAAGATGACCGCTCGCAGCAGGCGGGATAAAAGTCTCTTTGACAATCTGTTGCGGAAGATGCTATTTCCACGTCCGAATAGACGTGGCCCCATTGAAGGTGGTTACAGCACGCCTCACCACAACATGTTGTGGTATTTCCACGTCCGAATAGACGTGGCCCCATTGAAGGGTGCGATACAATCGAACAGAATGCGAATTGATGTCGCATTTCCACGTCCGAATAGACGTGGCCCCATTGAAGGAAGTTCGATTCCGCTTGGATTTGAGCTTGCGCCCAAATTTCCACGTCCGAATAGACGTGGCCCCATTGAAGGTAAACGCGCGCCGTCACGTTACGTCGCCGACGCCAGCATTTCCACGTCCGAATAGACGTGGCCCCATTGAAGGCGTCCTCCCCAGAAAATGAACGACCTCACCCCTCGAGATTTCCACGTCCGAATAGACGTGGCCCCATTGAAGGCGCTTGATTGCGATCGACGAGCCAGACGCATGCGTCATTTCCACGTCCGAATAGACGTGGCCCCATTGAAGGTCGGTAAACAGGTTTTAGGTCAACTACTCGGGCGCAATTTCCACGTCCGAATAGACGTGGCCCCATTGAAGGAATTCCGGGGCTTCCCCGCGGCGATCATGCACGATCATTTCCACGTCCGAATAGACGTGGCCCCATTGAAGGTTTCGCAGCGGTTCGGCTTCGGGGTAGATTATGACCAATTTCCACGTCCGAATAGACGTGGCCCCATTGAAGGCTCGAGCGCATCATCGCGAAGAACAAAAGCGGTATCAAATTTCCACGTCCGAATAGACGTGGCCCCATTGAAGGGTTCGAAATGAACGACACTTTCAGCGATCGTGTTTATTTCCACGTCCGAATAGACGTGGCCCCATTGAAGGTGGGCTGAGGTCGCAGTCCTTGGCGAGGCGTTCGAATTTCCACGTCCGAATAGACGTGGCCCCATTGAAGGGGCTATCAGCGCGATGATATCGGGGATCGCTCTCACCAAATTTCCACGTCCGAATAGACGTGGCCCCATTGAAGGCCGTTTCAGCCGCCGCTCCAACTCCCTGTCCGCGCGATTTCCACGTCCGAATAGACGTGGCCCCATTGAAGGAGGATCGTACACGGTAGATCCGTTTTGGCGAGCTCCTATTTCCACGTCCGAATAGACGTGGCCCCATTGAAGGCGTGCTACTAGTTCCAGAGCGACGCGCAACGATCGCGCATTTCCACGTCCGAATAGACGTGGCCCCATTGAAGGGGGATCGGCTACTGCATAGAGAGCCGAACCGCAGCGCATTTCCACGTCCGAATAGACGTGGCCCCATTGAAGGGATGATGGCCGCGATGTGTTCGCGGCCAATCATCCAATTTCCACGTCCGAATAGACGTGGCCCCATTGAAGGTCGTCGAGACGCTTGACGCGATAATCGTATTTTCCACTGATTTCCACGTCCGAATAGACGTGGCCCCATTGAAGGGCCTTCGCGCGCGCCCCACGGTTTGGGCCAGTTTCCATTTCCACGTCCGAATAGACGTGGCCCCATTGAAGGAGCAAGCTTTGCTACCGTAGAGCGGGTCTCAACTACATTTCCACGTCCGAATAGACGTGGCCCCATTGAAGGGATCTGGTCCGGTTTGGTGCGAGCGATCCCCGATATCATTTCCACGTCCGAATAGACGTGGCCCCATTGAAGGATCACATATCACACCTACGCTGAATGCCCGCACGGTCGATTTCCACGTCCGAATAGACGTGGCCCCATTGAAGGGTCTGCGACGAGCAGCTCGGAGCCGGTCGTTTGGACCATTTCCACGTCCGAATAGACGTGGCCCCATTGAAGGTCGATGACAAATCGGGCAATGCGCATCCAACACTCATTTCCACGTCCGAATAGACGTGGCCCCATTGAAGGCCACGCCTCCGTCGAGCACGCGCCCGCCGCTCGATACATTTCCACGTCCGAATAGACGTGGCCCCATTGAAGGGTCGCGGCGTTGCTCAGAAGTATCGGGCACATGGTCATTTCCACGTCCGAATAGACGTGGCCCCATTGAAGGCTGGCAAAACACGATCTCACCGCTCTTACGTTCAATGCATTTCCACGTCCGAATAGACGTGGCCCCATTGAAGGGCTATCTCGATCTATCGCGCTTGTGCCCGTCACGCGAAATTTCCACGTCCGAATAGACGTGGCCCCATTGAAGGCGCCGGAAATTCCGCGCTTGCGCATCCCATATACTGATTTCCACGTCCGAATAGACGTGGCCCCATTGAAGGTCGCCAAGCCTTTTCCAACGAAAGAGGTCTTGGCGAATTTCCACGTCCGAATAGACGTGGCCCCATTGAAGGCAGTCGCTCGGTCGCGTCCTGTTGCAGGTGCGGCAGATTTCCACGTCCGAATAGACGTGGCCCCATTGAAGGAATTCTCCGGTCTACACTCCGGATGAATTAGGGGCTGATTTCCACGTCCGAATAGACGTGGCCCCATTGAAGGCTGGACAGCTGGACCAGCGAGCGGCCATCTCAGAAATTTCCACGTCCGAATAGACGTGGCCCCATTGAAGGGTAAATGCGCGACGCGATGCGCGACATCAATTCGCATTTCCACGTCCGAATAGACGTGGCCCCATTGAAGGATATGGGGCGCGAGCGTGCGCGACCTGACTGAGCATATTTCCACGTCCGAATAGACGTGGCCCCATTGAAGCCTCGTTGGGATGGAAACGATAGGCGGCGGGAGAGCAATTTCCACGTCCGAATAGACGTGGCCCCATTGAAGCTCGCATCCATTACGGAGCGGTTAATTAGCAGGCGGGATTTCCACGTCCGAATAGACGTGGCCCCATTGAAGCCTCAATGCGATCATCCCTAACACGATCAACAAACCGAATTTCCACGTCCGAATAGACGTGGCCCCATTGAAGCACGATCCCCCGCGGTAGCGAAACGCAAGTCGTCAACATTTCCACGTCCGAATAGACGTGGCCCCATTGAAGCGTAGGCATTCGTGCCCCCCATACAGGAAAAGTCGCTTATTTCCACGTCCGAATAGACGTGGCCCCATTGAAGCAAGCCCGCCTTGGCATAGATCTGACCCGCCTTGGCAATTTCCACGTCCGAATAGACGTGGCCCCATTGAAGCATCCGTGACGCGATAGAGTTTCGCCGGCCCAAGCCGATTTCCACGTCCGAATAGACGTGGCCCCATTGAAGCCTGCAACGGGAAAAAACTGGAACGAAAAGACGCGAAAATTTCCACGTCCGAATAGACGTGGCCCCATTGAAGCTTGAACTGTTTCTGTCAGACGCTCATTTCCCCTATGAGATTTCCACGTCCGAATAGACGTGGCCCCATTGAAGCGCTTGAATTTGGGCTTGCGCCCAATCAGGATCGATACATTTCCACGTCCGAATAGACGTGGCCCCATTGAAGCATCGAGGCGTTTGGTTGAATATCAGCGATGAGCTATTTCCACGTCCGAATAGACGTGGCCCCATTGAAGCGGCGCGTAGGGCAGTGCGTAGCGGATGGATCAGAGTGATTTCCACGTCCGAATAGACGTGGCCCCATTGAAGGGCTTCTGTCCGCGAAGAGTTTTGGCGGCGCGCGGTCTACAACAGTGCGCCTTATCGGCGTTTGCGAGAGATCGCCGCCCTGCCTATTAGGGCAGAGGTACGCAAGGGCGGGCCGTTCTCCAACGTGATGTCGTCCTCGCTCCAAAAATTTGTTCAATATCTGCTCTCTAAGGAGGAGTTGTGGGCGCGTTCCTACGCCCAATATATCGCCACGCTGTCGGGGAGCCAGAAAATGCTCGACGACTTAAATAGAACCCGTCGTCAACCGTGGGGGACGGTTTTGCAATGGAATGACGAGGACTTTCAACCTAGTAATGGAAGAAATAGACCGACAGAAAGAAGCTACGGAAGCTACAACTTTCAACCTAGTAATGGAAGAAATAGACCACGGACGACGCGGGCGCGTTTCGCCAGTGGTGGGCCGAATTTTCAACCTATAGTGGAAGAAATATCGTGCGCCAAGATTCAATAACCGCACTCGACCGCCCGAATTTTCAACCTATAATGGAAGAAATAGCCATGGGAGAAAAAGCGGATCTTGAAAAGCATCGGGCCGAATTTTCAACCTATAATGGAGGAAATGGACCGGTTGTTCGCCTCGATGGGCTGGTTATGAACAAAGAACACGAAGAACGCATCGCCAAAATCCTTGCTGTGCATAAGGACGATCCACTGATCCCCCTGGTCAAAAAGGCTCTGGATAACCAACCTCCGTTTTCGTTCCAAGACCAGGAGACTCATCAACGGTACGTGGATGCTCTTCTAGGTCTACTCGAAGCTGGCTTCGACCCTCAGACCGCGCTCGAAGGGGCCGCCGTGGTCACTGGTCTGATCCCACCTGGCGCCGTAATCTGAAGAAAAATAAATCCGCAAAACCGATAATCTTGTCCATTGAGCCAAGGCTGGACCTTGAGAGGGCAAGATGCTGGAAGAATTACCCGCTAACGCCGAAACGCCGGAGACTGAGTGAAATGCCAGGCAGATGTCGGAGACTGGGCAAGGTTCAGTGGTGCGGGGATTAGCGGCGATCTTCTCTCAGCGAAATGCCAGGCAGATGTCGGAGACTGGGCAAGGGGGCGTGTCTCAGTCTGCTAGCGGTCAGCGGCGGGTGACTCCGAGTTCGATGCTCGCAAGGAGATCTTTAGCGCAGAGTGCGTTCGCAAGCTGAGAGTATCTCTTCCCACAATTCGCACGTTTCTTCCCGCTCTTAGCGCAGAGTACGTTTGCAAGCTGCGCAGAGAGGGTGGCGCGCGAAGCGCTACCGGGTGCGGCTCGGGGAAGAGTCAAATCGCATGCCGAAGCGGAGCAGTCGATCCGTTCGGCGCTCGCGCGCATTCGACCGGGGAGGAGTTAAATCGCATGCCGAAGTTGAGCAGAGCCGATATCAGGAGCGAACTGCGCGGTTCATCGCCTGAAGCCACGGCGGAGGAATATCCCTGTTAACAACTGTTGCCGATTTGAGCTATGCTATCCGCGCGACTGCGGATCAAAGTCGCATTGGAGAGAGTAGCACGAAAATTTCAGAGGTGCAATCCGCGCAACTGCTGACCAAAGGCCGGCGCCAGATGCGCATTCTCGCTCGATGTCATGCTATCCGCGACTGCGGACCGGAAAGTATGATGACACGCGCGGCGCACGAAAGGGTATGCGGTCCGCGTGACTTTGGCCCGTCGGCTTGGCTTCAGCGGCGCATGATCGGTTTAAAGTTCAGGTTGGCTTCATTTACTTTAGGGCAGAATCGGGCCGCCATGTTCTATGAGGTTGAGCTTAGTTTGAAATTTCAAACCGGTCGCTTCCCAATTGATCGGGCCGTCATGCTCATGAGGTTGAGCCCCGACCTGGGCCATCCGACAGTCGCTGTAAAACGAATTGCGCGTCTCGGTCGCCGTCTCTTCGGAAAAAGGACTAAGATCGCATATGCGGCACTTATGCGTCGTCAGCAGAGGCGAAATCGCTCTTGTCGAGAAGTTGTGAGCGTTGGCGTTTGAACAGTTGTCAAGACCTGTAAAGGTTCGGTGAAGTGGCACTCAGACTTTCGTTCAGTGATCTTGCCAGAAGGAGGGAAGATATGCGACTTGTGCAAGTCAAAAGTGGCTTCGCCCGTCTCCTCGTTGCCGCGATCGTCATCTCGGGTTCGGTATCGGGCGCTGTGATCATCGCGCAGGAAGCGGGGAAGGATAAGCTCGTCTACGCGGATTTTGAGACGGTGAAAGATGGGCATCCGGTCAGTAATCGCGGCGGCGCGGTGCGATTGTTCACCTATCAAGAACGGCCAACTGCGCCGAGCCGCTACAAGGGGGCTGGCGATTCTAACGTCCCTGAGTTGGTTCGCTTGAGCAAGGACAATCCCAATCGAGCCATCGCGTTCGACTACGAGCTACAAGGGCCGAATCAATATGCCGGGGTTGGCGTCGAGATCGTCGCGCAGGAAGAGAAGGATGGTAAGCTCGTGCCTCTGGATGTGAGCCAGTACAAATACCTCACTTTGCAACTCTACGCGACCGGGACGCAATCGGTTCGAGTCGAATTCCTCTCGCGAGGTCAAGGGATTGATACGAGCGGTTACCCGCAGATGACGTTCAGAGTGCAGCCAGGATTCAATACATATCGCGTGCCGCTGAAGTCTCTGGCCCAGCCATCTTGGGTCGAGGAGAAGGTCTCAACTAAGTCGGTCCTTCAGAAACTGACTTCGATCAATATCGTCGTCAGTTGCGAAAACTGCGTGCCGACGAAGGGAAGCGTGGTGATAGACAATCTCGTCTTCCAGAATTGATAGGGCGCTTCGCCTCTTCTAAGGGAGACGCTCAACCGGACTTTTGGTCCGTGGGGAGACCTCGGTTCGACTCGCTTCGTCCCTTCTAAGGGAGACGCTCAACTGGGATGCCGCTTATTGGCGCGCGTGATCTTGACCAACGTACTTTTCGGTCGAGAGGTTGCTGCATCGCAGCCGCTGCAGCCCGTCTTGTTCGTTCGCAGATGGTCCAGCGCGCGGCGCACGAGGTAGATCAGCGCAGCCAGAACGGTAAAAGTTGCGAGTGCGTTTTGCCAGTTCATCGCACCGAAATATCTGCGGGGCGCGAGCTCACCCGAATCCGAGCAATCTGCCGCCTTGATAGGTGATGAACGCGGCGGCGTATGCGAGCGCCGTCATGTAAAGCACCATGAAGATGGGCCAGCGCCAAGAGTTGGTCTCGCGCCTGACGACCGCGACGGTTGACATGCATTGGCATGCGAGCACGAAGAAGACCATCATCGAGATGGCCGTAAGCGGCGTCCACGCCGGACGCCCATCGGGGCGACGCGCTTTGCGGATCGCCTCGATCAATGAAGGCGAAGAGGAGTCGGCCTCTCTGCCGACATTGTAAACGATGCTCAGCGTGGAAACGAGCGTTTCGCGTGCGGCGAAAGACGAGATCAATCCTATCCCCATCTGCCAATCGAAACCGAGCGGCGCGATCACCGGTTCGATCAAGTGGCCCAGCCGACCAGCGAAACTGTGCTTCAGTTGCTCGCTTTCGACGGCGGATCGATCGGCGACCGTTTGCGCCCTGTCGCCCTCGGGCGCGACGCGCGGGAAGTTGGCCAGCGCCCATAGGATGATCGAGATGGCGAGGATGACCGTCCCGGCCCGGCGGACGAAGAGCCACGCCCTGGACCAGATGGTCTGCAGGATCGTCAGAGGATTGGGCAGACGATACGGAGGCAGCTCCATCACCAGCGGCGGCGTCGGACCGCGCAGGATGGTCCGTTTCAAAACCCAGGCGACGCAAACGGCGACGGTGATGCCGAGCAGGTACATCGCCATGATGAGGAGTGCGCCGACGGAAAGAAAACCGAAGATCCGACGATCGCTGAAGAAAGCGGCGATCATCAGCGTGTAGACGGGAAGGCGTGCCGAACAGCTCATAAACGGCGCGATCAATATCGTCGCGAGACGATCCTTCTGATTTTCGATCGTCCGCGTCGCCATGATGCCGGGGATCGCGCAGGCGAACGAACTGAGCAGCGGGACGAAAGCCTTGCCGTGTAGCCCCACGCCGCGCATTAGACGATCCATGATGAAGGCCGCGCGGGCCATATAACCGCTATCTTCGAGTAACGTGATGAAGAGAAATAGGAGCGTGATCTGCGGCAGGAAGACGAGCACGCTGCCGACCCCGGCGACGATCCCATCGGCGAGCAGATCCGTAAAGAGGCCCGGCGGAAGATAGGCGTGCACGGCCTGCGCGAGCGCACCGAAAGCTCCATCGATCAGATCCATCGGCACGCGCGCCCACGCGAAGATCGTTTGAAAGACGAGGAGCATGATCGCGGCGAGGATGAGCGGGCCGAAGAAGCGATGCGTGATGACGGAATCGATCGCCATCGTCAAATCACGCTTCGCCTCTTTCGTGCGCTCGACCTCGGCGATGATTCGTTCGATGAAGCGATAGCGGGCGAGCAGCGGTTCCTGCCACCAATTCGGATCATGCGCCTGCAAGCGTTGTCGCGCCGCTAGGATCAGCGCGCGTCGGTTTTGATCGGGCGGCAGCTCTTCGCCGTAAAGCTCTTCCATCACGCGGCGGCGCGCAGCTGGTCCAGCTTCGCCGTCGCCGCAAAGCGCGGCGATCTCTCGCTCGGCCTGCTCCGATAGCCGCCACTGGACGCGCTTCGTCGCGCCATGTCGCGCCGCTTCGGAAACTGCCCGAGACAGTTCATTGAGCCCACGCCGCTGCGGCGCGACCACAGGCACGACCGGCACGCCGAGTAGATCTCGAAGGCGTTGGACGTCGATGTCGATCCCGCGCCGCTCGGCCATGTCCACCATGGTCAAAGCGATGACGACGGGAGGTTCATATTCGAGAAGCTGCGTGATCAGATAGAGATTACGCGCCAGATTCGTCGCGTCGACGACGGCGATGATCGCATCCGGCGCGGGCAAACCGCGCGCTCGCCCCATCAAAACATCGCGCGCGATCCTTTCGTCGATGGAGGAGGCATCGAGGCTGTAGAGCCCAGGAAGATCGATCAGACGCGCCGTTCGACCGCCTTCGAGCGCCCAAATCCCCTCCTTGCGTTCGACGGTGACGCCCGGATAGTTGGCGACCTTTTGCCGGAGTCCCGTAAGGGCGTTGAAGAGGCTGGTTTTGCCCGCATTCGGGTTACCCGCGATGGCGATCGTCAATTGACGCCGCTTTGTCCTCAGGTCGGCATCGTTTGTAAGCGGAGGGGAGTCAAAGGTTGTGCTCATGAAGAACGCCGATCAATTCTGAGACCGCTCAGCCGATGAACGATTGTGGATCGCCGACGACAATGGTGCGCGCTTCGGCGCGGCGCACGGCGAGATGACAACTGCGCACGCGAACTTCCAGCGGATCGCCAAATGGTGCCTGCCGAACGACTGAGACAGGCGCGCCGGGCACAAAGCCCATCTCCATCAAACGACGCGCGATATGGCTCGCGCCGTTGACGGCGACGATGCGCGCCGAAAAACCGATCGGCAGCTCGGCCAGCGAGCGCAAGCCTCTTCGCATCGGATCGGTCGAGTCGGTCGCCGCTTCAACTGTGAGAGCGCTTCTGCTTTCCATCGTTCGTTTTGCAGGAGAGTATAGAACAATTTGAAAATAAATTTCAATTTCAGAGGGTTGCCGATCGGTCTCATCGGAAGATGGCGCGCTTCGGAAGGCCCGTTCAAAAAGACGAGGCGGAGGCTATTCGCGCCCCCGCCCTTTCTCTCGGATCTCGCGTGAGAGTTTAAGCCTTCGCCCCAGCCGCCTCCTCGTGCGTGATCTTCGTCCCGAGCACGGCGAGGAACTGGCGCAGCCATTCGACGTGCGCCGTCCAAGCTGGGCCGGTCACCAGATTCCCATCCGTGATCGCTTCGGTGAAGCCTATCTGCGCATATTCGCCGCCAGCAGCCGTCACTTCTGGACCGACAGCCGGATAGGCGGAGACCCTCTTCCCCTTGATGACGCCAGCGGCAGCGAGCACTTGTGCTCCGTGGCAAATGGCGGCGATCGGTTTATTCGCCTGTGCGAAGTGGCGCACGATTTCAATCAGGCGTTCGTTAAGCCTGATATATTCGGGAGCGCGACCGCCTGGGATCACGAGCGCGTCGTAATCTTCGGGAGCGATGTCAGCGAACGTCGCATTGAGCGTGAAATCGTGGCCGCGTTTCTCCGTGTAGGTCTGATCGCCTTCGAAGTCATGGATCGCCGTTCGCACCTTATCGCCAGCTCTCTTGTTTGGGCAGACGGCGTGGACCTCATGCCCGGCGATTTGCAAGGCTTGGAACGGGACCATCACCTCGTAATCTTCGACGAAATCGCCGACGAGCATTAGGATCTTCTTCGGCATAGATAACCTCCTGTCAGATCGGTTTGGTCTTCGTTCGATTGTGCGCTCACAGGGAGCGCCGTCTCTTTCGCGCTGCGCGCCCGAGAAGATGGATTTTGCAACGAGGATGCTCGCGCTGGCGATGGCCGATGTTCGCCCTTTGCGCGCCAGAGAAGATGGACTTTGCAACGGCAGCGGAGCATCCCAACTGGACGCCGTCTCTTTCGCGCTTGAGCGGAGAAGGCGATTCTGCGCGCGGATGTCTAGCCGGCCAGATCCTTCTCGACGAGCAAGCGGAGTCGCTTGCCCGAACTCGGATCGATCGTCTGTTCCGACTTCAAGCTGATCTCGTTCGATCTGGCCCACTCGCGCGCCGAGGGTGGAAGCTTGACTGCGATCCTTCCGCCTTCGTAACGCGCCGTCATCTCCTGCGCCTGGTCGTCTATCTCGAGCGCGTAGGTCAAACGGTCATCATCGGTTGAGCCGAATTCGATGCGCTCTTCGAGGCGTCCGGTTTGCGCCAGAAGCGCGACTTCTTCATCAGACAAGCGGAGGCGCAACGAGTTGCCTTGAATCCTTAATTTCATCTTCCTCAATCCTGATGGCAGGGAAGAGGCTTCATTCTTCTCCCATTCTCAGTTCCTCTCGCTTCGCCATCGCGATCACCCCGTTCGCGGGGCTTCATTCTTCTTCCATTCTCAGTTTTTCCAGCACCGAAAAATCTTCCAACGTCGTCGTATCGCCGCGGACCACGCCGCTGGCTGCCAGTTCACGCAACAGGCGGCGCATGATCTTGCCGGAGCGCGTCTTGGGCAGGGCATCGGTGAAGCGGATCTCGTCGGGTCGCGCCAAAGCGCCGATCTCTTTGACCACGTGGCGCTTCAACTCTTCGCGCAGTTCTTCGCTCGGCGTGCGCCCGGCTTCCAGCGTGACGAAGGCGACGATCGCCGATCCCTTGATCTCATCGGGTCGCCCGACCACGGCCGCTTCGGCCACCGCTTCGTGCGAGACGAGCGCGCTCTCCACTTCCGCCGTCCCCAATCGATGGCCGCTCACGTTGATCACGTCATCGACGCGCCCCATGACCCAGTAGTATCCATCCTCATCGCGCCGCGCGCCGTCGCCCGTAAAGTAGACGCCTTCGATCTCGGACCAGTACTGTTTGCGATAGCGCTCATCGTCGCCCCAGATCGTGCGCATCATCGAGGGCCACGGTCGCGTGATCACCAGATACCCGCCTTCGTTCGGACCGACGCTGCGCCCGTCTTTGGTCCGAATATCGGCTTCGACTCCGGGCAGCGGGCGCGTCGCCGAGCCCGGTTTGGTCGGCGTCGCTCCGGGCAGCGGGCTGATCATGATCGCGCCCGTTTCAGTCTGCCACCACGTATCGACGATCGGGCAACGCCCTTTGCCGATCACCTCGCGGTACCACATCCACGCCTCTGGGTTGATCGGTTCGCCGACCGATCCGAGCAACCGCAAGCTCGACAGATCGTGTTTCAACGGCCACTGCTCGCCCCACCGGATGAAGGAACGGATGGCGGTCGGCGCCGTGTAGAAGATCGTCACGCGGTGGCGTTCGATCAGTTCCCAAAAGCGATCTGGTTCCGGATAGTTCGGCGCGCCCTCGTACATCAGCACGGTCGCGCCGTTGGCTAGCGGCCCATAGACGACGTAGGAATGGCCCGTCACCCAGCCGATATCAGCCGTGCACCAGTAGATGTCTTCATCTCGCAGATCGAAGACCCATTCGGTCGTCAGCGCCGTCTGCAGCAGGTAGCCGCCCGTGGTATGGAGGATGCCTTTCGGTTTGCCCGTGGTTCCCGAAGTGTAGAGGATGTAGAGCGGATGTTCGCTGTCGAGTTCTTCGGGCGGACAGTGGTCGTCCACGGTTTCGACCAGTTCGTGCCACCAGAAGTCGCGTCCCGGCTCCATGCGCACGGGCGAGCCTGTGCGCCGCACGACGATGCAACGTTCGACGCTCGGCGTCTGTTGCAAGGCTTCATCGACCGCTGCCTTCAAGCGCACTTCGCTCCCGCGCCGCCAGCCGCCATCGGCTGTGACCACCAATTTGCACCGCGCATCGTTGATGCGGTCGCGCAACGCTTCGGCGGAGAAGCCGCCGAAGACGACCGAGTGCGTCGCGCCGATGCGCGCGCAGGCGAGCATGGCGATGGGCAGTTCCGGCACCATCGGCATGTAGATGGCGACGCGATCGCCGCGGCTGATCCCCATCCGCTTGAGTACGTTGGCGAAGCGGCAGACTTCACGGTAGAGCTGCTGATAGGTGAGCGTGCGGACCTCGCCCGGCTCGCCTTCCCAGATGATCGCCGCCTTGTTGCGCCGCCACGAGTTCAAGTGCCGATCGACGCAATTGTAACTAGCATTGAGCGTGCCGCCGACGAACCAGCGCGCATGCGGCAGATTCCATTCGAGGACCGTGTGCCAGCGCGTGAACCAATGGAGTTTTTCGGCCATGCGCGCCCAGAAAGTCTCCGGCGAGTTGAGCGATTCGGCGTAGAGCCGCTCATATTCCTCCATCGAACGAATGTGCGCGCTGCGGGCGAAATCTTCGGGCGGCGGGAAGATACGTTCTTCATGCAGGACCGATTTGATTTCGGAAGTCGAGCGATCGGGCGAGATCGTTGACATGCTCCTTCGTGCCTCCTCATCGAGAGATATGAACTGTTTTGATCCTGTTCAGGGATGCCAGAACGAATTTTAACCGAGATAGGGGGCGCGTGGGTAGGCGGATGGAAGATAGATCGCCAAAATCCGGCGAACGATTCCGGCGCGGCCCGCTCGGGCGCTCTTCGGGGAGAGACTGTGAGGGCGAAATTATTTTTACTCGCGTTTCGCCTTCGGAAGCATCTCATCCGCTCGCCATCGCGAGCAGCAGCGCGTCAGAGGCGATTCGTCGGTTGATGTTGACGGAAAGATGGCGCCGGATCTCATCGATCTTTTCGATCCACCGGACAAGGCGCGAAGCAGTGGCGCGCGCGGCTATTCGCTCCAAGCGAGCGCGGAGGTCGGTATTTATGATCTGCTCATCGGCGCCGGCGCCAAAAAGCCACGCATCTCGCGCTAGAAGCGTCAACCAATCGAGCGTCGGTTCGAGGTCTTCTTTGTGCGCCGCTTCGCTCATCTCTTCGGCGAGGCGCAGAAGCCGCGCGCGATCTTCGGCCAGAGCCGCTTCGAGTATCGCGAGCGCCCGTTCGCGTCGCGCTCGTTCCTCTTCCCAATCCATACGCAGGGCGCGCCCCGCGCTGCCGCGCGCAAGGCGCGCGATCGTCCGCGCTTCTTCCGCGCTTACGCGCTTCTCACGTTGGATGAGGGGCGCGAGTTCTTCGCTCGACAGCGGCGCAAAACGCAACTTTTGGCAACGCGAGAGCACCGTCGGCAAAAGCGCGGCGATCCTTTCCGTGACGAGAATGATATATGAAGTGTGCGGCATCTCTTCCAACGTCTTCAACAGCGCGTTCGAAGCGGCTTCGTTCAACTTGTCCGCTTCGTCGATGATGAACGTGCGCGCCGCGCCTTCGTAAGGGTTGAGATTGGCCTCGCGTGCGAGTTCTCGCGCTTGTTCGACGAGGATGAAGCGTCCCGGCGGGCGGATCAATCCGACATCCGGGTGCATGCTCCAGATGATCCTATTCTCGTTCTGGTTCTCGGTGGGCCAGTTCATGATGCGCGTGCATGAGGGGCAGCGATCGCACGCTTCGCCCGTTGGAGTCCGCTCTTGACAGTTGAGCGCGGCGGCTAACTCGATGGCGAACTCCTTTTTGCCGACCCCGCTTTCGCCAGCGAAGATAAGCGCATGCGGGACGCGCCCATGTGCGAGCATGTGCCTGAGCAGCTCTTTGATCGGGCCGTTGCCTTGCAGCCGGTCGAACATCTTTAGACTGAACGCGCGGCCTTCTCGCCCGCTGCATTCTCTTCGAGGAAGGGGAGGACGATCTCGATGACGCGCGCGTGCGTCTCCTCTATCGAACCGCTCGCGTCGATCAGACGGACGCGAGTTGGTTCCTGCGCGGCGAGCTGTCTGTAGGCATCTCGCACGCGCGTATGAAATTCCACTTCTTCGCGCTCGAACCTGTCTTCCTCTTTCTCAATCCCGTTTCGTTTGCGCATCCGCGCGTGGGCTACGGCGACCGATACGTCGAAGACTAACGTCAAATCCGGCATGAGTCCATCCGTCCCGATGCGCACGATATCGGCGATCAGATCGGACGGAAAGCCGCGGCCCGCGCCTTGATAGGCGACCGTGGCGTCGGCGTAACGGTCAGACAGGACAATGTGCCCGGTCTCCAGGGCCGGACGGACGAGCGTGCGGACGTGTTGCGCGCGATCGGCGGCGTAAAGGAGCAATTCGGCCAGCGGATCGACCTGTTCCTCGCCGCGAAGCAGCAGATCGCGTAAGCGCGCGCCGAGCGGCGTGCCGCCGGGCTCGCGTGTCGTGACGAGGTTGTAGCCGCGCAGGCGCAGTTCACTGGCTAGCAAGCGAAGGTGTGTCGATTTCCCGCTCCCATCGATCCCTTCGAAAGTGATGAAAACTCCTCGGTGCATCTCTGCGCCTTCTTCACTCTCCAGCCGATTCCGGTGGCGAGGTTGGCGGCGAAGTCGGCGGGGCACTCGTCTGTTGCGCGGACTGTTGTGGCCGCGTTTCGCTCTGGCCGCGACGCACATGGACGATGTTCGAGATGGCGTGTTTGAAGACGAGGTGTTCTTGCGAGCCCGATTCGACGAGCACGGAGAATTTATCGAAGCTTTTGATGCGCCCAGTCAGTTTCGCGCCGTTCATCAAGTGGACTGTGACAGTGTCTTTCTCACGGCGCGCCGTATTGAGGAACGCATCTTGAACGTTTTGCACTGCGGGTTTGTTGTCCACTCTTGTCTCCACTCAGCGAAGAACTCAAAGTTTTACATTACACCAAGGCTTCTGGCCTGACAAGCGGTCGGTCCATCTCGTCCGGCTCTTACGTCCTTGCCCAAGGGGTTCGACCGCTCGCAGTATAGCACAAGAGGATACCGTTTCGGCGAGTCTCCGGGAGCACTCTATCGGGCTCTCTCGCACAATTCCGCAATGCGCGCGGCAAGGCGCGCTTGGACTTGTGGATCATCGCCAAACCCGCCGATCCACTCGACGCCCGGCTCGCGCCGAAACCACGTCCACTGCCTTTTAGCGTAATGGCGCACGTCGAGTTTGGTCTGCGCGATGGCGCTCTCCAACGTGCGCTCGCCGCGCAAGTACTCGACGACGCGACGGTAACCGTGCGCGCCGAGCGCGCTCGAATCAGGCGGCACGCCCCGCGCGAGCAGTCTTCGGACCTCTTCGACCAGCCCGGCGCGAAAGTGCTCCTCCGTGCGCCGCTCGATGCGCGCGTAGAGTTCGGCGCGCGGCGGATCGAGCGCGAAGACATGGATCCGTTCGGCAAATGGCGGCGGCGGAAGCCGCTCGCGTTGCTGCTCGGAGAAGCGGCGCCCGGTTTGAAAGATGACTTCGAGCGCGCGCGTGATGCGCGGCCAATCTCTCGGGCTGAGTCGCGCCGCCGCTTCCGGATCGAGACGCCGCAGCATGCGGTGCAGGTGTTCGGTTCCGCGTCGTTCTTTGATCCGCCGCAGCCGACTCCTCAACCGCTCATCTGTTGGCGGGCTTTCGAAGAACGGCTCGCGCAGCGCGCGCAGGTAGAAGCCTGTACCGCCGACGAGAAAGACCGTGCGCCCGCGCGCTTCGATCTCCACGATCTTCTCCGCCGCCAGTCGCGCCCAATCCGCCGCCGTGAAACGCACATCGGGCGGGACGAAGTCGATCAGGTGATGCGGCACGCCGCGCCGTTCGGCGAGCGGGACTTTGGCTGTCGCGATCTCGATCTCCCGATAGACCTGCACTGAGTCGCAGTTGATGATCTCCCCGTTGAAACGGAGCGCCATCTCGATGCCGAGCGCGCTTTTGCCCGAAGCGGTCGGTCCGACGATGGCGATGATCGGTCGGCGCCTTGCCGTCATTTCGTCGGAGAAGGCTAGCATTTCGCCGCATTCGAAGTGGCCGAAAACAACCAGTGAACAGTCTCTTTGGCGCGTGCCATGACGCGAGCTTGCGTCGTTCGGCATAGCTGAACGGGGCCGCGCTTCGAAAATCGAGGTCGGAAGACGATGGGCGCAGGCGAACCCACTGCGAAAGGCGCGCGCTTCGTCTCCGCGAGCGCGGCGTGCCACTCGGACGCTGTCTGCGGCCCCATCAGCGACTCGAAACGTAGCGCAGCGCGAGAACGATCCCGATCAGCGCGAGCAAGATGAGCGCACCGATGATCTGACGGCGCGAGAAGATCACCAGGGAATTGTAAGGCATAGCCGTCGATTTGCGCCACACTGCAACTGCTCCCGAACTGACGATCTGTGCGCTTGCCGGAAGATGGTTGTTGTAACTCATCTCTTTTTGAATTCCGGTTTCTGGATCGCGCGCGAGTGCATCGCGTAGTGGTGATTGCTATGACTCATCTCTTTTTGGAACCTCGGGCGCTCTCTCTTGACGAACTCCTTGAGGTTCAGAACCCGAGTCTCGCGTGGGGCGAGAACTATTCGGGTTCGAAAGCGTTCAAAGAGATCGATTAAGAGAGGCTCTGCCACAAATAGCGTGCGAGATCGGCGATGATGCCCGGCGGCGATGACCCACAGCACTTCCGCTTTGAAGCGCACGAGCGCGATCATGGTCGCGGCGCTCAGGGCGAGGGCGAACCAGTCCGGCGAGGAGGCAAATCCGTTGGGCCAGACGACGGCAGCGCCGAAGACGAGGGCGAGGTTGAGGATGACGCCGACCACAGCGGCCGTCATGCCCGATAGCGCGTTCGTCAATCGCTGATTCCGGCGCAACTTTTCGCCGTATGGCGCCCGAAAAGATGAAGACGAGCGAAGTGGAGGGTTGGAGCGCGATCGCTGCGCATGTGGAGTTTGCCGTTTCACTCATATCTTGCGATTTGGTCCACGCTATGTCTTCGCGCCGAGCGCGGCGACGGCCAGCGAATGGAAACGGCGGCGCACGCCGTTGATGTTTGCGAACGGCAACTTAGGCACGTGCGTGCGGTTGGTGAAGAGCAAAAAGATGCGCTCGCGGTGCGGATCGAGCCAACAACTCGTGCCCGTAAAGCCAGTATGGCCGAAACTTTCAGGCGGTAGAGACGGGCCCGCGGTCGAATCCTGAGTGGCGGCGAGTTGCCAAGCGAGCGCGCGCGCTTCGTTCAAACCTGCGGTCATGTTTTCGGAAAAGAGGGCGCATGTCGTCGGGCGTAGGAGTTCAGTCGTGCGCGGAAGGAACTGCTGCGCGAGGCAGAACGCATCATGCGCGCAGGAAAACAGCCCCGCATGCCCGCTCGCCCCGCCGAGAAAACGGGCGTTTTCGTCATGCACTTCGCCCCAAATCACGCCTTCGCGCCAGTCGTACCGAACCTCCGCTGCGCTCAGTTTGCGGCACATCTCACGTTCATAGATCGTCCCGCCGAGTTCACATGCGGCGATCTCGGCGCGCCAACTTTCATCCGGGTTGAAGAATGTGCGTTTCAGGGCGAGCGGCGCGAAGATCTCATCATGGGCTGCTTCGCTGAAAGGGCGGCCTGTCAGCCGTTCGATCAAAAAGCCGAGCGCGATGAACCCTAGATCGCTGTAAATGACGCGCGTCCCCGGAGGCGATTCGAGTTCCAATTGAGCGATCGCGTCGAGCGCCGAAGAACGATCGCCGCCTGTCAACAGATAGAGCGGACGCCATGCCGGAAGGCCGGAAGTGTGTGTGGCGAGATGGCGCACGGTGATCGCTTGTTTGTCGCTTCTTCGGAACGGCTCAAGGTAGTTCGCTACTTCGTCGTCGAGTCGCAGCGTTCCGCTTTCGAGCAAACGCGCGACGAGCAGACCCGTGACGAGCGGCTTCGTGAGCGAAGCCAGGTCGTAGATCGTTTCGAGCGTCGCCGTTCGTCGTTCGGGTTCGATGACGCTATGACCGAGCGCATCGGCGAAGATGACTTCTCCGCGTTCGGCGATCAGATAGACGGCTGAAGGGAAATCGCCGGCCTCGATGCGTTCGGCCAAGAAGCTCGAGATCTTCGTTGCAGGTTGCGGTTTCATCTTTCGAGCGGCACGCCGGCGCGCTGTGCGTGTTCGTGGATGCGCGCTAGCGTGCGCAGCGCGAGCGCAAGCGCGCGCCTCCCATCCGCGCCGGAGACGGGCGAGGGGAGGCCGCGTTCGGCGGCGGCGAGGAAGGCTTCGATCTCGGCGCGCAGCGGCTCGACGTCCTCAACTTCGAGATGCTTGGTGCTGACGCCGGGCCACATCCCCGCGGCGCTCGCCGGTGCGAGGTTGCTGATCGAGGCGCGGCGCGCGGCGTAGTCGACGGCGATGTAATCGTGCGGTTGGAAGAAGCGCATCTTGCGGATCTTCTCCGTCCCGACGCGCGATGCGGTGATGTTAGCGACGGCTCCCGAAGCGAATTCGAGTCGCGCGTTGGCGGCGTCAATGCGGTCGGTCAAGATCGGGATGCCGACGGCGTGAATGGCCGTCACTTCGATCTCCTCGCCGACGAGCCATTGTACGATGTCCAGATCATGGATCATCAGATCGAGCACGACGTCGATGTCAAGCGAGCGGGCGGTGAACTGACCGACGCGGTGGATCTCGAAGTAGAGCGGACCGCGCACGTATGGGCGAAGCGCGACGAGCGCCGGATTGAAGCGCTCGAGATGGCCGACTTGAAGCAGGCTCCGCCCGCGCTCGGCGGCGGCGATCATGCGATCAGCCTCTTCGAGCGTGCGCGCGATCGGCTTCTCGACGAGGACGTGAATCCCGGCTTCGAGCAAAGGCGCGGCGATCTCGCAGTGTGCTTCCGTCGGGACAGCCAAACTCACCGCGTCGACGCGCCCGATGAGTTGGCGCCAATCGGTGGTCCAGTCTACCGCGCGTTCGCGCGCGACCGAGCGCGCCGAATCCTCGTCGAGATCGCACACGGCGACGAAACGCGCGCGCTCTTCGGCGGCGAGCGCCGCGTGAATGCGCGCGTGTTGTCGCCCGAGGTGGCCGACGCCGATGACAGCGGTCTTCAGCATAGTTCGACAAAGCTCATCGAGCTAGAGCAAAATCGGTATCGGCGAAGACCTGAGGGGAGGATGGCGAGCTTTTGACTCGAGAGTGGCGCGCTCTCTTCCGCCCTCACGTCTTGCGAAACTCATTCCCTTCGAGGTGACTATACTTGCAACATCCGAGGGTTGACAAGCGCGCTTGGGTGGCGTTGGTGATCATCTGTTTCATCTACTTCTTCGGTTTGGGATGGATGCCGCTCGCCGGTCCCGATGAGCCGCGTTATGCGGAGGTGGCGCGTGAGATGTTCGCGCGCGGCGATCCGATCACGCCGACGCTCGGCGGACACACGTGGTTCGAGAAACCGGCGTTGCTCTATTGGATGATGATGGTGAGCTATCGCTTGTTTGGAGTTTCGGAATTCGCCGCGCGTTTCGGTCCGGCCTGCGCCGGACTGCTTGCCTCTTTAGCGATCGCGGCTTTGGGATGGTGCCTTGAAAAGGTAACGGCGCTGAGCGGACTGGGATGGCTCTCTTTGATCGTCACGGCGACGAGTTTGGGGATGCTCGTCTTCTCTCGCGGGGCCAGTTTCGACATGCCTTTGACGGCGAGCGTGACGTTGGCTCTTTGTGGCTTCTTCCTTTTCGATCTCGAGGAGCGTGAGCGAAAACGGCTCCTCTATCTCGGCGTATTCTACGTCGCCATAGGAGTGGGGCTGCTGGCGAAAGGACTGGTCGGATTGATCATCCCTTGCGGGGTTGTGCTGATCTACTTGTGGTTGCAAGGTCGGTTGCGCGATGTGGTCGAACTGCGTTTGTGGTGGGGAGTGCCGCTCGCTTGCCTCGTCGCCGCTTCTTGGTACGGTCCGGTGATCGCGCGGCACGGTTGGATTTTCATCGATCAGTTCTTCATTCAGCACCACTTCGCCCGATACCTCTCGAACAAGTACCATCATCCCCAACCCTTCTACTTTTACCTGCCGGTCATCGCGCTGTTGAGTTTGCCATGGACGCCGTTTCTCATCGCGGAGATCGCGGCCTTTCGCCGGATGAACTGGCGCGCCGCTGACGTCATAAGCCGGGCGAGGATCTTCGCGTTTGTCTGGTTGATGGTGCCCGTCATCTTCTTCTCTTTCTCCGGATCGAAGCTTCCCGGATACGTTCTGCCGTCGCTTCCCGGAGCCGCCTTGTTGATCGGTCTCGGTCTGCGATGTGGTATGGATCGAGAGCTTTTCGGCAGATGGAACGTGAAGATCGTCGGAGCGTCTTTCATCTTGCTCGGTCTAGGCGGAGCCGCTTACGCGATTCACCGTGAACATCTGGCCGCGCTCGACGTTGGACCGGTGGCAGTGACGTCGGTTTTGGCCGGAATCTATCTCTGCCGTCGCTCGCGTGTGGCTTGGCGAGAAGTGGCGGCGATCGGCAGCGCGGTGGCGCTCTCCATCGTCTTGATCGTCGCTTGCGCGCTTGAAACTGCCGCCAGCCATCATTCGGTGCGTGACCTCCTCGCGCGAGCGGCGGCGGTGGGGTATGATCGGATGCCGATTCTACACCTTCATACGATCGAGAGGACGGCGGAATTTTACGGGGCCGGTCGTCTGGTGTACGATGCGCGCGGCGAGCCTTTGAAACTCGAAAGCGTCTCTCAAGTCGCCGATTGGGCGCGCCGGTTCGGTGGACCGGTGCTCGTCATCGTTCCGGTCGAACACGCGCATCAACTGTTTGAAGCGCGCACGCTCGGCGTCGAGCGGATCGGCGATAACGGCGCGGTTGCGCTCTTCGTCGTCCGCGCGCTTTCGTAGGCGAATCCGGATCAGGCAAATCGATCGTCAGATGGGCTTGCGGCGCTTCGCTTTCAATCCTCACCCGCTGGCCTTGCTCGCGGCGTGTTTCGCGATCGGGATCGGAGCTTCCGATTGGCTCTCGATGCGCGTCGCGTTGAGCCTCGGCCCGTTGGCGGTGATCTGCGCCCTCGTCGCGCTCAAACGCGAACGCGAGGGGATCGCGACCCTTTGTGTCGCTGTCGCTTATCTGACCGCTGGCATCGTGGCATGGCAGATCGAAGAGGGCCGATCCAACAGCTCGAGCCTTCGATCGCTTTACGAGACGAGGCGAATAGAATCGGGCGAACCCGTGGAATTGACCGGAACGCTGGCGCGCGCGCCCGAACGAACGCTTGATGGCGTCTATCTCTTCATCGAAACGAGCCGATTGCGTTATAGGGGTGATGATTTCGCCGCGCGCGGTCAGGCGCAGCTCTTCCTCCCCTTGCGCGATCGAGAGGCGGAGCGTAAGTACCGCGAACTGAAACTCGAGTATGGGACTCGGGTGCGCGTCTTCGTCCGCTTGGAACGTGAGGAAAGCTTCCGTAATCCCGGCGTCGAATCGCCGCTCGCCGTGATGCAGCAGCGCGGCATAGATGCTTGGGGCACGATAAAGAGCGTTCTGCTCATCGAGCGAGTGTCTGACGGCGAGCGCTCTCTCTTTTGGTGGCTGGCGCAAGCTCGCGCGGAAGCCGCGGAGAAGATCGATGGCCTTTTCGCAGCAGAAACAGCGGGACTTCTGAAGGCCATCCTTCTCGGCAATCGTTATACCATCTCGCGCGCCATCGGCGAGTCCTTTCGCGAAGGCGGCACTTTCCACATCCTCGTCATCAGCGGCACGCATATCGCCTTCCTCGGAAGCCTCATCCTGCTGATCCTTCGCTCGCTGGTGCGTAATCGTGTGGCCCAGTATGTGGTGACGGCCCTGTGCTTGTGGGGATATGCCCTCGCTGTCGGCGCCGAGGCGCCCGTAACGCGCGCCGCTTTGATGTGGACCTGCGTCTCTTTCGCCCCAATCGTTGGGCGAAGCGCCCCGTCGCTCAACGCCTTGGGCGGCAGCGCGCTCGCGCTTCTGATCTGGCGACCGCAAGAGCTCTTCGATCGGTCCTTTCATCTCACGTTCCTTTCGGTTTTGGCGATCGTCGCTTTGGCGTGGCCGATCGGCAAAAGGATGCGCGAGGTGGGCCAGTGGCGTCCAACTCGTTTGACGCCATACCCTCCGCGCTGTGCCCGATGGTTTCGCGTGCTGGCTGAAACCCTCTTCTGGAGCGAACGCGAATGGCGGCGCGAGTTGACACGTTCTCTTTACAGCTATCGCCTCTTCAAAACGCGAGCGGCTAGGGCGATCGAACGCTGGCATTTGCAACGCGCGCTGCGCTATGTCGCGATGGCGCTCATCATCTCTTGCGCTACGCAATTGGCCCTGCTTCCGCTTTTCGTGCTCTATTTCCATCGCGTCTCGCTCGCGGGGGTTCTATTGAACATCGTCATCGCGCCGCTGATCGGAGCGCTCGCCATCCTCGCCAGCTTCGCCCTGCTACTCGACGCGGCGAACGCTCATCTGGCTGAAAGAGTCGCCAGCGCGTGTGAAGCGCTCGTCGCTTTAACTGCGCACGCGGTCGATCCATTCGCGAAGTTGGGCCTCGGCGCATTGCGCTTGCCGGAGTATGCGGGATCGGGCGCGATGATCTATCTCATCTACTACGCGATCTTCATCGCTCTGCTCAGGTCTGTGGCTCGGTGGGATCCGCTCCGCTTCGATAGTCGAAGCGCGGAAGGACGGTGGGTGGGACTTTCGTCGGCGGCGTTGAGCCTGTGCGTCGCCATCGTCATCGCGCATCCGTGGAGCGAAAGGGGCGAAGGTGGTTGGCTGAGGGTCGATTTTTTGGATGTCGGACAGGGCGACGCGGCGCTCATCACGCTTCCGAGCGGGAAGACCGTTCTCGTGGATGGCGGCGGGAGGCCGCGCTACGATCTGGAGGAGGAGCGATCATTCGAACGCGATAGGCGCTCGATCGGTGAGGCGGTCGTCGCCGAATATCTCTGGTGGCGCGGACTGGACCATGTCGATTATCTGGTCGCAACACACGCCGATGCCGATCACATCGGCGGTTTGATCGATATAGCGCGACTCTTTCGCGTGCGCGCGGCATTTGTTGCTTCAACCGAAGGAGAAGAGAACGGTGAGTTCGCGCGGTTCGCCGCCGCTCTCTGCGCGCGCGGCATACCGCTTTACAGGCTCAGTCGAGGCGATCTGTTGCGCGATGGCGCGGTCGCGATCGAAACGCTGTGGCCGCCGTCGGAAGGGATGGGATTGCGGGATAACGAGCGCTCGATCGTCTTGCGCGTGCGTTACGGCGAGAGGAGTCTGCTATTTACTGGCGATATCGAAAGCGGCGTGGAAGAGAGATTGGTCAAATCCGCCGATCTGCGTTGCGACGTGGTCAAAGTGGCGCATCATGGCAGCCGTACTTCTTCGTCGCCGGATTTCGTCTCCGCCACTCGTCCATCGCTTGCCGTCATCTCGGTCGGGCGCCGTTCGCCCTTTGGCCATCCTCATGCCGAGGTGGTGGCGCGTTGGCGTACCAGCGGAGCGCGCGTCCTCATCACGGGAGAGATGGGAATGGTGACGGTGCTGACCGATGGACGCGCGCTCGACGTGAGGACCGCGGTGCGGTAAGGGAGAGGGAACTGGTTGCGGATGAGGGAAATAGATATTTGGCCGCGGTTGCTTGTTGAAAGGCGGGCTGGCGAACGGTTAATATGTCCTATTGAGTCCTTGTGCGTCCTTGTCGCCAGAGCGTTGATGAGAATCAACGCTTTAGATTTAAATGGCGCAAGGCTTGCTAAAACGTGACGAGGGGGAGCTGATGGAAGTGAAAGTCACCGGATACGAAAACGAACATTTCGACGCAGACGCGAAGGAGGCGCAGGAGAAGAGGCGTAGCGCGCGCCGGCGATTGGAGGAGGCCGCGAATACGCCGAGCATGGCTTTGCAGCGTCAGTACGAGAAAGGGCTCGATTTGACCGGCACGGTCAGCGAAAGCGAGCGGCCAGGGCGTGGTCTCAAGGTCTGCCTGATTGGGACCTATCCGCCGCGCGAATGCGGTATCGGGACTTTCACTCGCGATCTGCGACACGCGATCTGCCAAGTGGCGGATGATGTGCAAGCCTTCGTCATCGCGATGACCAATCCGCCCAATAACTACAAGTATCCGCCCGAGGTCGTCTTCGAAATACGGCAGAATCAGTTGAACGATTATCGTTTGGCCGCTGAGTACATAAATTTTTCGGGAGCGGATATAGTTTGCGTCCAACATGAATTCGGCATCTTCGGTGGACCGGAAGGCCGGTACATTCTGGAGCTTTTGAAGAACCTCAACAAACCGGTGGTGACGACGTTGCACACCGTGCTGAGCGAGCCGCTCGCTGGATTCCGCGTCTCGCTGATACGTGTGGCCAACGCTTCGGATCGGCTCGTGGTGCTCAACAGTCGCGCGATTCCGATCTTGAAAGACGTTTACGGCATCACCGAGGAGAAGGTTTCATTGATACATCACGGCGTGCCCGATGTGCCGTTCGTCGATCCGAACTACTACAAGGACAAGTTCGGCGTCGAAGGGCGGCTCGTGTTGCTCACCTTCGGGTTGCTCAGTCGCAACAAAGGGATCGAGATGATGCTCGATGCGTTGCCCGAGATCGTCAGCGTGCATCCCGAGGTCGTCTACATCGTGCTCGGCGCGACGCATCCGGAGGTCAAACGGCGCGATGGCGAAGAGTATCGCTTGATGTTGAAACGCCGTGTGCGCGAGTTGGGGTTAGAGGATTACGTCATCTTCTACGATCGTTATGTCGATGACGACGAGTTGCGGGAGTTCTTAGGCGCGTGCGACATATATATCACTCCATATCAATCGCGCGAACAGATCGTCAGCGGCACGCTCGCCTATGCCGTCGGGATGGGTAAAGCGGTTGTCTCGACGCCCTATCTTTACGCGGAAGAGCTGTTGGCTAACGGGCGCGGCAAGCTCGTCCCGTTCGGCGATTCTAAAGCGCTCGCGCGCACGATCAATCGGTTGATCGAGAATGAGGCGATGCGCCATCAGATGCGCAAACGCGCTTACAAGTTCGGGCGGCAGATGACGTGGCCTGAGGTTGGGCGCGCTTATGTCGAGCTCTTCCGGCAAACGGTCGGCGAGTTTCAGGGGCGCACGAGCGCCACGCTCCCGCTCGTGCGCGCGAGCCTCGACGTGCCGGAGATCAAACTCGATCATCTCGTGCGTCTGACAGATGACACGGGATTGATTCAGCATGCGACGTACGGGATCCCGGATCGCCGTTTCGGTTACTCGACCGACGATGCCGGACGCGCCTTGGTCGTGACCCTGATGCATCACCGGAATTTCGAAGATCCGACGGCGTTGCGTCTGGCGACGACCTACTTGAGTTTCTTGCAACTGGCCCAGCGTCCGGATGGGCGCTTCCACAACTTCATGAACTATGCGCGACAGTTTACCGATGAGGTCGGCAGCGAAGATACCTTGGGGCGCGCGCTGTGGGGCGTCGGGATGGCCGTCGCTTTGGGGCCGACGGAGGGGATGCGCGCTTTGGCGCGCGAGATGTTCGAGCGCTCATTGAGCGCGCTCGATCTCGTTCACGCGCGCGCGATCAGTTACGCCATCTGTGGCCTCCATGCCTTCTTACAAAGGTACGATGGAGCGGCGCTCGTTCGTCGCAAGCTCGATGAACTGGCGAATAGGCTCGCCAGCCTTTACGAAGAGGCTCGGGCGGATGATTGGCGTTGGTTCGGCGAAGAATTGACCTATGCGAACGCCAAATTGCCGCAGGCGATGTTGCTCGCCTACCAGGCGACGGGCGAAGAGCGATTCTTGCAGATCGGCCTCGAATCGCTCGATTTCCTGCTGGAGCAGACTTACTCCGGCGGACAGTTCGACTTCATCGGGAATCAAGGTTGGTACAGACGGGGCGGCGAACGCGCGACTTTCGGCCAGCAACCAATAGAGGCTGGGTACACGGCGGAGGCTTGCGCAACCGCCTATGAGATCACAGAAAAGAGCTACTATCTCGAGATGGCGCGCGCTGCCGTCGAGTGGTTGCTCGGTCGGAATCGCCTCGGAGTGAGGTTGTACGATCTGGTGACGGGCGCTTGTTCGGACGGCCTCGATCCGCAGGGGGCGAGTTTGAATCAAGGGGCGGAATCGGTCATCTGTTGCCTGTTGGGGTTGCTCGCTGCGGCCCGTTTGCGCGAGAAGAAGCTCGAGATCGCCGCGACGGCTGCGGTCTCATCGGCGACGCCGACTGCCCTCGGCGCCGCGATACAGAGCGCGAAGGCCGAAAGCTCCGATTGAATCGAGGAGCGCGGCATCATTCATCAAGGGGGATGGAAATTTGGAAACTCTTCAGCTTTGAACTTTTGAGTCTCAATCCCAGCTTTGCGATCCAGGATGAAAGGTGGAGATGAAGAATAGCAAATTTCGTGAACTCTTTCGGCGGTACGAAGGAAATCCCATCTTGACCGCTTGTGATTGGCCGTATCCGGCAAATAGCGTCTTCAACGCCGGCGCGACCCGCCTGCCAAACGGCGAAACCCTGCTGCTCGTGCGCGTCGAAGACCGACGTGGCATCTCGCATCTGACGGCCGCTCGCTCGCACGATGGGATCACCAACTGGCGGATCGATCCGGAGCCGACGCTTCTGCCAGATCCGCAAAACTACCCAGAAGAGGTCTGGGGGATCGAGGACCCGCGCATCACGTGGGTCGAAGAGCTTGGCCGGTACATCATCGCTTATACGTCATATTCAACCTCGGGGCCGCTCGTCTCGCTCGCCTTGACGCGCGATTTTCGCGAGTTCGAACGCCTCGGAGCCGTCATGCCGCCCGAGGACAAGGACGCCGCCCTCTTCCCCCGCCGCTTCAACGGGCGGTGGGCGCTCATCCATCGCCCCGTCTCCAACTTCCCGAACAGCAAGGCCAACATGTGGGTCTCGTTCTCGCCCGATCTCAAACACTGGGGCGATCATACGGTCATGCTGGAGGCGCGCCGCGGCGCTTGGTGGGATGCCAACAAGATCGGTTTGAGTCCGCCGCCGATCGAAACCCCCGAAGGGTGGCTCGTCATCTACCACGGCGTGCGCACAACTCCGGCTGGCTGCCTCTACCGCTTGGGGCTGGCGCTCTTTGATCTGGATGACCCGCGACAGGTCATCCGCCGCGGCGATGAATGGATCTTCGGCCCGGATGAGCCTTACGAACGCATGGGTGATGTCGGCGATGTCGTCTTCCCATGCGGTTTCACGCACAACCCGGAGACTGGCGAGTTGCGCCTCTACTACGGAGCAGCCGATACCTCGATCGCCTTGGCGATCGGCAACGTGCAAGAGCTTTTGGATTGGTTGAAAGAGAACAGTTAAGAAGCGCGCTCCGAGGGGAAGGCGAATCTTCGGCAGCGCTCTCCTCCGCGAAGCTTCGCTAGAGGGGGCGGGCGTCACTCGTTCAGCTTGAGACAGCCTTCTCGGGAGCGTTCATGCGATCGTTGAATTCTATTGGGTAGCGGCTCTATGCGCATCGCGATGCTGGCCCCGATCTCGTGGCGCGTCCCGCCGCGCCATTATGGTCCGTGGGAGCGAGTCGTCTCGCTGATCACGGAAGGGTTGGTCGCGCGCGGCGTGGATGTGACGCTTTTTGCGACGGCGGATTCGATCACGCGCGCGCGACTCGTCGGAGTCTGTCCGCGGCCATACTCGGAGGATCCGTCAATCGACCCGAAAGTCTGGGAGTGCCTTCATATCTCCGCGGTCTTCGAGCGGGCCGATGAATTCGACCTCATCCACAACCATTTCGATTTCCTTCCGCTCTCCTATAGCGGATTGGTCAAGACGCCGGTGCTCACGACGATCCACGGGTTCTCTTCCGAGCGCATCGTTCCCGTCTACGAGAAATATGACGGGCGCGCCTACTATGTTTCGATCAGCAATGCGGATCGCCATCCGCGGCTGCACTATGTCGCGACCGTCTATCACGGCATCCCGCTCGAGGAGTTCACGCTGCGGCGCGAGCCGGGCGATTATCTGCTCTTTTTCGGGCGCATCCATCACGACAAGGGCGCACGCGAGGCGATCGAGGTCGCGCGGCGCACGGGCGAGCGGTTGATCATCGCCGGCATCATTCAGGACCAAGAGTATTTCGCGCGCGAGGTCGAACCTTATTTGAACGAGCGGATACGCTACATCGGATCGGTCGGCCCCGATCGTCGAGACGAGATCCTCGGCGGTGCGAAAGCGCTGTTACATCTGATAAACTTCAACGAGCCGTTCGGGCTGAGCATGGTCGAGGCGATGGCATGTGGCACGCCCGTGATCGCCACGCCGCGCGGCTCCGTGCCTGAGATCGTCGTCGATGGCGAGACAGGCTTCCTCGTGCGCTCAATCGATGAGGCCGTTTCCGCCATCGCGCGCATCAAGGAGTTGGATCGCGCGCGCGCACGCCTCCATGTGGAGCGCAACTTCAGCCAAGATCGGATGGTCGAAGAATACCTACGGGTTTACAAGGAGGTTTTGAGGATGGAAGAGACGAAGAGAGAGGGATCGGCGCGCAGTTCAACCGCTGCCACCTCGCCGCTTTATGACGAGCGGCCGTGGGGCAGTTTCACCGTGCTCGACGAAGGGCGCGGCTATAAAGTCAAACGGATCGAGGTCCTGCCTCACAAGAGGCTGAGTTATCAGCGCCACGCACACCGCTCCGAACATTGGATGATGGTGCAGGGGACGGGCAAGGTGACGCTCGATGGTCGAGAGATCATCGTCCCGACGGGGGAGACGATAGATATACCCCAAGGCGCCGCGCATCGCATCGAGAATCCAGGCGACGAGAAGCTAATCTTCATCGAGATCCAACGCGGCGATTATCTGGGCGAAGATGACATCGTGCGTTTGGAAGACGATTTCGGGCGCGTTTCTTGAAGCGGCGAAGCCGATGCGTGGCGATCGTCTCCATCTTCTAACCACGCGCTAGATCGCTCGGCCAAATGAAACCGGGCGGCGTGGCATAAACTTCAACGCTTCGACTATGTTCCGACTGGGCATCAACTACTGGCCCGCACGCAGCGCGATGCGTTGGTGGCGCCGTTTCGATGCCGGTGAAGTCGAACGCGATTTCGCGCGCATCCGTTCCGCTGGATTCGACACGGTGCGGATCTTCCTCCTCTGGGAAGATTTTCAGCCCGCGCCCGAATATATCGCCGAAGAGATGTTGCGGCGATTGGTGCGGGTCGCCGATATCGCCGCGCGTTGCGATCTGGCGCTTATGCCGACGCTGTTCACCGGTCACATGAGCGGCGTCAATTGGTTGCCCTTGTGGGCCGTGGATTTCGACGCGCCCGCGGCGCCGCAGCGATTCCGCATCGTCGCACAGGATCAAGTGATCGAAGCCGTTCCGCGGAACTGGTACGTCGATGAAGAGATCGTCGAAGCTCAAGCGCTGCTCGCTCGTTACGTTGCGGAGGCGCTCGGCGAGCATCCAGCCGTTTGGGCTTGGGATCTGGGCAATGAAAATTCGAATTGCGTCGTGCCGCCATCGCGCGCTTTGGCGGTCGCTTGGTTGGAGCGCATGGCGGGTGAGATCAGATCCGCCGATCGGGTTCATCCGATAACGATCGGTTTGCACATGGAGGATCTGGAAGAGGATCGCAAGCTCGGCCCGGTGGAGGCGGCGCGAGTCTGCGACTTCCTCTGCATGCATGGCTATCCGCTATATGCCGATTGGGCCGCTGGACCGACGGACGAAGCGCTCTTGCCGTTCCTCGGTCTGCTCACCTATTGGCTTGGCGGGCGCGAAGTGCTCTTCGAGGAGTTCGGCGCACCGACGATGCCGACCGACGCGAAGCTCGCGCAGACGATCGCCGATCTGTCCACTTTCAAACTGCTTGCCGAAGATGAGGCAGCTTCTTATACGAAGCGCGCGCTTAACGCTCTTCACCGATTCGGTTTCATGGGAGCTTTCCTCTGGTGCGCGAACGATTACGATGAAGCGATTTGGGATGAGCCGCCCTTGGATCTAGCCGTACACGAGCGTTTCTTCGGATTGTGGCGCGCCGATGGGTCGGCTAAACCGGCGGTCGCTGAAATCTCTCCTTTCGTTGGGCGCGAGCGCCGCCAGTTGAACGCGGACTTCGAGTGGATCGGCATCGAGCGTGAACGTTTTTACGCCAACCCGCGCCGCCATCTCGTCGCGCTCTACGCGCGATTCAAGGAGCATTTCGCCGAAGAGTTCCCTAGTTCGAGGGCGGTTGGAGAATGACGAATTGGATCTCTTACATCGATATTGCGGCCCGCTTGCGGTCCTGTTGAAAGCTGCTCGCCGGTTTGCTTCATCCGTCACCCTTCGGCTATCCTTGGCTTCGCCTTAAAATTCGGACCTGAGGAGGGGGAAACGAAATTGAACAAGGGATTGGCTGCTAGTGCGTTAGCGCTTTCGGTGATCATCGCCGGGTGCGCGCAAAGCGAGCGCGTCGGCGAGAACGTCAATGCGAATGTCGCCTTAGCGGTGGCGAACGCCAACTCGGCAGAGCAAGCGCAACCTGGACCAGACAATACGGAGATCACCGTGCGTGAGGAGAACGGCGTGCGAACCGAGACGCGCATCTTCCGCGATCCGAACAGCCGAATTGAAAAGGTTGTCGTCACGACCGACAGTAGCGGGCGAAAGACGGCGCGCGTCTATTCGCGCACGGGCGAAGTGAAGGAGTTGCCGGAGAACAAGGTCGCCGATGCCCTCAGCGCGACGGGAGACGCCTTGGCCGATGCTGCTGGGTTTGTCGTCGATAAATCCAAAGAAGCTGCGGGGGCGGTGAAAGAAGGGGCGAGTACGGCTGCTGAGAAGACCGCCGAAGGGGCGAAAACTATTGGTGAGAAGACCGTCGAAGGGGCGAAGACCGTCGGGGAGAAAACGGCTACGGGAGCCAAGAAGGTAGGCGAAAAAGCGGTCGAGGGGACGAAGAAGGCCGGCAAGGCGGTCAAAGAGGCGGTGACGCCATAGGGCGCTTCTCGAAGATTCGGAGGCGGTCGGCTCGCGGAGAAGTTGGGCGCTAGGCTGCGATTGATTGTATACTGGCTCCGCTTGAAGTGCCGGAATTCCGCTAAGGAGGTTTAAAGTGGCGGAGCGTTGGACGGTCGTCTGCCCCTGCTGCGAGGCGACGTTGATCATCGATGCTCAAACGGGAGCGATCATCTCGCATGAGGAGAAAAGCAGACCTCTCGCCTCTTTTGAAGAGATGGCGCGCGAACTCGAAAAGCAGAAGCAGAGGCGCGAGCAGATCTTCCAACAAGAATTGGGTTCATTGCGCGAGCGAGAGCGGGTGTTGGAAGAGAAGTTCCGCGAGGCGATGAAGCGCGCCGAAAAGCGGGGAGAAGAGCCGCCTCTTAACCCACTGGATCTCGATTGATGTCAGTGGCGCCCTCGCTATTTTGCGCGTTCGACTATCGAAAAGCGGCGCCGCCTCGCCACGTGGAACCGAACTTCGTCTCATCATTTGAGGGCGATTCCCCCTTCGCGCCTCAGCTCAATTCTCCGGCCTCCATCGAAGGATGGGACGCCGTGCCGCGCTCGCTTCATCCAGACGGCTGATGCGCGTCGTGTGGGGTGCGCTACGCACGAGTTCCGGATCCTCTTCGGCTTCCCGCGCGATGGAGCGCATCGCTTCGATGAACTGGTCCAGTTCTTCGCGCCCGACCGATTCGGTGGGCTCGATGAGCATCGCCCCTTGGACGATCAACGGAAAGTAGATCGTCGGCGGATGGAACCCGTAATCGATCAGCCGTTTGGCGATGTCGAGCGTGTGCACGCCTTTACGGGCTTGGCGTTTGTCCGTGAAGACCACCTCATGCATCGGCGGCGCGTCATAAGGTCTTTCGTAATCGCTCGCTAGATGGTGGGCCAGGTAACGCGCGTTCAGCACGGCGGTCTCGGTCGCTTCGCGCAGCCCATCCGGTCCGTGCGTCAAAATGTAGGCGAGCGCGCGCAGCGCCATGCCGAAGTTCCCATAGAAAGCTTTGACGCGCCCGATCGAGTGCGGGCGGTCGTAGTCGAGGCGGAAGCGATCGCCATCGCGCACCACGCGCGGGACGGGCAGGAAAGGCTCCAGTTCCTTCGTGCAACAGCATGGGCCGGAGCCGGGACCACCGCCGCCGTGTGGCGTCGAGAAGGTCTTATGTAGATTCAGATGGATGACATCTACGCCCATGTCTCCGGGGCGCGCCCATCCGACGAGCGCGTTCATGTTCGCGCCATCCATATAGACGAGCCCGCCAGCGTCGTGAACGATGCGGCAGATCTCTCGAATCTCCTTTTCAAAGAGGCCGAGCGTGTTCGGATTGGTGAGCATCAGACCGGCGACGTCGCCTGTCGCGCAGAGCTCTCGCAACTGGTCCAGATCGGTCAACCCTTCCGGCGTCGTTTTGACCGTTTTGACTTTGAAGCCCGATAGATGGGCGGAGGCTGGGTTGGTGCCGTGAGCCGAATCCGGGATGATCATCACGCTCCGCCCGTGCCTTTTGCCGTCGCGCGCATCCAAGAAGGCGCGGATCATCATGATGCCGGTCATCTCGCCATGCGCGCCAGCCGCCGGTTGCAGCGAGACTCCGGGAAGGCCGGTGATCTCTGCCAAATGCTCCTGCAGTTCGTAGATGACCTGCAACGCGCCTTGCGCGTCCTCTTCGGGCGTGAGCGGATGAAGATCGGCAAAGCCCGCAAGGCGCGCGATCCGCTCGTTCAATCGTGGATTGTACTTCATCGTGCATGAGCCGAGCGGATACATGCCGTGATCGACCGCGTAGTTCCACGTCGAAAGGCGTGTGAAATGGCGGACGACGTCGACTTCGCTCACTTCGGGCACGCCTTCGAGATCATCATCGCGCCGCAACTCTCGTGGGATAAGGGCATCGAGCGGAGCCTCTTCGACATCGAGCTCAGGCAAGCGGTACCCGATCCTGCCGCGACGTGATCGCTCGAAGATCAGGTCTTCATTCTGTGTGATGTGTGGCGTCGCTTTCGTCAGCTTCATCGGAAAAGCTTCCCCCTTGATTGACTATTCCCCGCTCAAAGACGTTGCGACGGAGCTGGCGGTCAATTCCTTCAGTCCCGCGACGAGCGCGTCGATCTCCGATCTTGTGTTCACTTCCGTGACGCAAACCAAAATGTCGTTCGGACGATCGGGGAAATAGCGCGATAGCGCCAGTCCGCCCGTGATCTTTCGTTCCGCAGCCAATTGCTCGAGAAGCTCGTCGGCCCGGACCGGAGCGCGCACGACGAACTCATTGAATCTCGGCGCCGAATGCGGGAGCGCGAAGCCCTCCAGTGACGCGAGCCGACGCGCTGCATAAGCCGCCTTCTGCGCGCATTGGTAGGCAACTTCTTGTAAGCCGCGCCTTCCCAGCGTCGTCATGTAGATGGTTGCCGCAAGGGCGACCAGACCTTCGTTCGTGCAGATGTTCGAGGTCGCTTTTTCGCGGCGTATGTGTTGTTCGCGCGCAGCGAGCGTGAGGACGAAACCGCGCCGTCCCTCTTTGTCCGAAGCTACGCCGACCAGACGACCGGGCATTTGGCGGACGAAACGTTCGCGCGTGGCGAACAGTCCAACGTATGGCCCGCCGAAAGAGAGCGGGATGCCGAACGATTGTCCTTCCGCTACGACTATGTCTGCGCCGCACTGGCCCGGCGGACGAAGCAGACCGAGCGAGAGCGCTTCGGTGATGACGACGATCAGAAGCGCGCCCACCTCATGCGCGCTTGCAGCCATCCTCTGCACATCTTCGAGGCAACCGAAGAAGTTCGGCGACTGGATGACGAGCGCCGCCGTCCGTTCATCTAGCGCTTTCTCGCGATCGATGACGGTTTGACCCGTTTGCTCGTCGTACCCGACGCGCGCCAGTTCGATCCCCGCGTGCTGAACATATGTGTGCACGACATCGAAATACTCCGGATGGATCGCCGTCGAGATGACGACGCGGCTGCGACCGGTTATCCGTTCGGCCATCAACACCGCTTCGGCGAGCGCCGTCGAACCGTCGTACATCGAAGCGTTGGCCACTTCCATCCCGGTCAGTTGACAGACCAGCGTTTGAAATTCGAAGATCGCCTGAAGCGTGCCTTGCGAGATTTCCGGTTGATATGGGGTGTAGGCGGTGAAGAATTCGGCGCGCGAGATGAGATGATCGATGATCGTCGGCGCATAATGCCTGTAAGCGCCGGCTCCCAGAAACGATGGACGCCCAGCTGCGCGATTGCGCGCGGCGAGCCCTTCGAACTTGGCCAAGACTTCGGGTTCGGACATCGCCGCGGGCGTGCGCAAAGGAGCGCGCAGGAGCAGCTCTTCGGGGATCGAAGCGAAGAGCTGTTCGGCGCTCTCGAGGCCGATGGCGCGCAGCATCTCAGCGCGTTCTTCCGGTGAATTGGGAATGTAACGCAACGCTATTCGATCTCCTGTCTGATGTAGTCTTCGTATTCGGCGGCGGTCAAAAGGCTGTCGATCTCGCTCGGATCGGAGAGGCGAATGCGGATCATCCACCCTTCGCCGTAGGGATCGGCGTTGACCTTCTCGGGTTCATCTTGGAGCGATTCGTTGACTTCGATCACTTCGCCCGATACCGGAGCGTAGACTTCGGAAACGGCCTTGACCGATTCGACCGATCCGAAGGCGTCGTGAGCGGCGAAGGTATCGCCGACGCGCGGTAATTCGACGTAAACTATATCGCCCAAAGATTGCTGCGCATGATCCGTGATGCCGATGATGCCGGTGTCGCCCTCGACCCTGATCCATTCGTGATCTTTGCTGTAGTGCAGATCCTCGGGAACGTATGCTGCCATGGGATCTATTCCCCTCCTCAAGAATGAAAACGAGACTTTACAAGAGCGCGTTTTAAACTCTCACCGTTCGATCGTCGCTTAGGATCATATCTTGCGAGGCCTTTTGTAAAAAGGCGTCGGTACGATGCGCGCCTTCGTCAATCGCCCGCGAATGTCGATTTCGATCTCTTGTCCTACGCGCGCCGATTCTGAAGGGACATAGGCCAATCCTATGTTCTTCTTCAAGTACGGCGCTGGGCCAGCCGAAGTCACGCGCCCGCGCTTTTCGCCTGCGATGTAAACGTCTTGCCCGTCGCGCGCGATGCCGCGCTCGATCATCTCGAATCCGACGAGACGGCGCGGGACGCCTTCTTCCATCTGTTTGAGGAGCGCTTCGCGCCCGATGAAATCGCCTTTGTCAAATTTGCATATCCATTGCAATCCGGCTTCGAGCAGGGTTGTTGTCTCGTCGAGCTCGTGGCCGTAAAGCGCCATCGCCGCTTCGAGTCGCAGCGTGTTGCGCGCGCCGAGCCCACACGGTAGAACGCCATCGGGAGCGCCGTAGGAACCGGCGTCGAGCAACCGATCCCAAAGGTATTCAGCCTTCTCAGGCGCCGCATAGATTTCGAACCCGTCTTCGCCCGTGTATCCCGTGCGCGAGATGATCGCCTTCACACCTGCGACTTCGCCTTGAAGGAAGTGATAGTATTTGATCCCGTCGAGCGGCACGTCGCTCAATCCCTGCAAGATACGTTGAGCGTCTGGCCCTTGGAGCGCGAGCTGGCAATACTCCGCGCTGACGTTCCGCAAGATGACCGCCTCATCGGAGCGATGGCTCGTGATCCAATCCCAATCCTTCTCGGTCGTCGCCGCATTGACGACGAGCAATAGATGGTCGGGCGAAAAACGGTAGATGAGAAGATCATCGATCGCCGTCCCCTGCGGCGTCGTTAGGACGGAATATTGCGCTTGCCCATCGACGAGTTTAGCGACGTTGTTCGAAGTCAGACGATTGACGAAAGCGATCGCATCCGAACCGCGAACCTCGATCTCGCCCATGTGAGAAACATCGAAGAGGCCGGCATGCGTGCGCACGCGCATGTGCTCTTCGATGGTTCCAGCCGGATATTGCACGGGCATCTCCCAGCCGCCGAAATCCACCATGCGCGCGCCTAAACGACGGTGGGCCTCGTTAAGCGGCGTCTTTTTAAGCAACGGCGCGGTCACATTCGTCCCCTTTGATCACTTCGCGCGAAAAGGTTGATGACTGGTCATGGTGCAGAAGCGGATCAAACCGGAAAGCTAACATGCTGCGTTCGGTGCGTCAAGCGACGCCCGAGGATCGACGCCAGCGCCAATTTAACGGATGGAGCCTCTCTGTCTGGCTATGGTTCGCGAGTTTGAGAGGGCTATCTCTTCCTGTCGCGCACGTCTACGCGATGGACGGCGAGGATGACGCGCATGGTCTGCGGCCTTCGATCGAGCGAAGCTGGGACGAATGCCGGGGCGCGACGTAACGCCGCTTCCAATTCATTGAGCGCGCGAAGGTCATGTGGCGGTTGGACGATCCCGGCCAGCGAGGCGTGTCCGCTGCTAAAGACATCGGCGATGACGACCATCTCATCGCGCGGTTCGCGTCTCGGCGGATCGTTCCATTCGAGCGAGGCGAGTGCGCCCTGTGGATTGAGGCTCGGCGATTCCGGAGTGAAGGGGGCGCGACTGGCCACATAGGCGAGGGGCGAAATCTGATTGTAAGGCATAGAACCGTTCATCTCGTCGAGCCAGGCGACCCTTGAGGCGGCTTCCGAGGCGCGCTCCAGCTCGTAGAGCTTCTGTAGATGAGGTCGGATGGCGCTGAGCAGAGCGATGAAGAGGAAGAGCGAGGCCAGCGCGCCGATCGTGTACGGCATCACGCGGGGACGCAGCCAGCATTCTAACCGTTCGATGAGCGGGCGGGGCGGTGTTAATCGGCGCGCGGCGCGCTCGATGGCGAGCGCTTGATTGATCGTTTGCGAAAGATTGGCTGGAGGGGCGGGCGTTCGCAGCGCGCGAAGGCCGCGCAGGATGGCCTGCAATTCGACTGTTTGAGCGCGACAGACGGGACATTCGACCAGATGCGCCTCAATCGCCGTTCGTACGGCGGGCGGGATTTGGTCATCCAGGTAGAGCGGGATAGCCTGTTGTACCTCTTCGCAGATCATTGCTGTGCGCATCCGGAGCGAATGGCTGGCCGACCCCGGCTGGCTCCTCCCAAGTGAGCAGAAGGCTTCGCTCGAAACACCCGAAATTGGAACGGACGAGCCATCAGAACGGGTGTTGCTGGCCGCGTTTTCAAACCTCGTCCCATTTCCAACCGCGCGTGCTTCTGACGAATCGCGCTTTCGGCTCCTTGACCCACTGGCACCGGGTTTCTTGGTCTAGCCGGGGCAGGGCAGCCATTCGCTCCGCTATGAGAAAGATCCCTCGAGGCGACGGCGCAGCTCCAACCTTCCGCGCGCCAACCTCGATTTGACGGTTCCGACGCTGATGCCGAGCGCTGCGGCGATCTCTTCGTAACTCAACCCTTCTATGTCGCGTAGGATGATGACTTCGCGGAATCGCTGGTTGAGCGCATGAAGAGCGTTGCGAAGCGCCCGTTCCCGTTCGTGCGCCAGCGCGACCTGCTCAGGGTTGTCGTTTGGATTCAACGAAGCGCGCGCTTCATTGAAGCCGTTTATGGAATCCAACGAGACCGTCTCGTCGCGGCCACGGCATCGCCACCACCGGTGGCGGTTGCGCGCTTGATTGATCGCGATGCGATAAAGCCAAGTGCGCAAGCTCGATTCGCGGCGAAAGGCGGAGATGGCGCGATAGGCTTGCAGGAATGTCTCTTGCGTCAAATCGCGCGCCTCCTCCGCATCCTCGACCAAGCGATAGAGCAGCGCATAGATCTCGTTCGCATGCTCGGCGACGAGCTTATCGAAGGCCGCCGCTTCGCCAGCGCGCAATCTTTCAATGAACTCCGCATCGTCGCGCGCCTCGGATGCGGCCGTGATCTGATCGAACTCGACCTGTCCGCCGAGGACGATTGGGTCACCGACGCTCACCGGCCACCTCCGAGAATAGGACACAAGCCGCGCGCCGACGCTTCATGTCCAGCCACCACATTAGACACCGATCGATTAGATTTTGTTCCCATGACTTGGCCGCGTTAGTTTCGCAAATCACCTTCTGGCAGGCCACGGTCTCGGACGTTTCCGCGCTGCGCAGCGTAGCATGCGCGTCGCCAGCGGTCAATTCGGCGAGCGCTCTTTTTCCGTCGCGAACCCGAACCTCCATCCGGGCGCACAGCCGACGCGCAACCTTTCGGTTCCTTGACATCTTTCGGAGCGCGCCGCTAGATTCATCTTCTCGTCCGCTGAAACTTATCGGCGCTATCTGAAATCTTCGGGGGAAGGGAAGTGGCTCGATACAAACAGCGCGCGCGCGAACTCAAGCAGGATGCGTTTCGCGATGCGACAGTCAGTCTCTTCGAACGGCTGGGGGATTGGATCGCGGCAAGACGCCGCACAGTCATCTATGCCGTCGGCGCCATTGTCATACTTGTGCTCGTCGTCGGACTATGGGGATGGTGGAGCGCCAGACGCGCCGATGAGGCGCAAAAGGCGCTCGGCGAGGCGATCCGCATCGCCCAAGCGCCAATCGGAGATGTCCCGGCGGGCTACGCTGGGCCGAAGTTCGCCAACCGGCGTGAGCGCGCGCAGCGTGCCGCCGAGGAGTTTCAAAAGGTCGCGGCTCGATATGGCGAGCCTTATCGCGATAAAGCGCGTTATCTCGCCGCAGTGAACCTGTTAGAGGTCGATCGCGCGCGCGGCCTCGGCGAGCTCGAAGCGCTCAGCAAGAGCGGGAATGATGAGATCGCCGCTTGGGCGAAATTTGCGCTCGCCCAAGCGCGAGAGGCTGATGGTCAGTTGGATGCCGCGCTCGCGCTTTACCGCGAGTTGGCCGATGCAAGGAATCCGATCATCCCGCCGGATGACGCTAAATTGCGCATCGCCGAAATCCTCTACAAACAGGGCAAGCGACAGGAAGCTTCCGACCTCCTCTTTCGTATGGTTGAAGCGGCGCGCACGGCGCGCGATCGCAATGGGAAACCCATAGCGCAATCGGATGCTGTGCGCGCCGCTGCCGAACGCCTGCAAGCGATAGACCCGGACCGCTATGCGCAGTTGCCGCCGGAACCTCCCGTCGAATTTCCGGTCTTCTGAAGGCGCGCATCGCTTCTGTGCGAAACGGGCTTTGAAACCGTGAGGTCGAGAGAGAACGGATGGAGAATTTAACCCATACGCTCGTCGGTCTTGGCGTCGCCAAAGCTGGAGCGGAAAAGCTCTCTCCTTACGCGACGACGGTCTGTTTGATCGCGGCCAACGCTCCTGATCTAGATGTCGTCACCTCGTTCGGCGGTTGGTGCGCCTATCTACAACATCACCGTGGGATCACACATTCGATCATCGGAACGCTGACGCTCTCATCTCTGATCTCCGCCGCTTTTTGGCTTGCCGATCGCGCCGTCGCAAGCCTACGCCATCGGACGCCGCAGGCTTCCTTCGGCGGATTGTTGTTCGCTTCGTTGTTGGCGGGAGCTACGCATCCGTTGCTCGATTGGACCAATAACTACGGCGTGCGACCTTTTCTCCCCTTCAGCGGCAGGTGGTACTATGGCGATCTCGTCTTCATCGCCGATCCTTATCTATGGCTGCTTGTCGGCGGCGCGCTTTTTCTTTCGACCTCACGCGCCATTTGGCAAAAAGTCGGTTGGGCTTTGCTCGGAGCGAGCTTGACCTTGTTGATCTTCCTCGTCCCTTCGCGTAGCCGATTCGATCTGCCGACGGCCACGCGGGTCATCTGGGTCGTCGGGCTGCTCGCTCTGATCTGGGCGCGAAGCCTCGGGATAGGCGAGCGCTGGGGCAGTCGGCTGGCGCGCGGCGCGCTCTTCGGCATCGTCATTTATTGGCTGGGATTATCTGCCTTTCATGCCGTCGCATACCATAGGGCGCGTTCGATAGCGGATGAGCTGGCGCAAGCTCAAGGCGAGAGCGTCGCGCGGCTTGCCGCGATGCCGACGCTCGCCAATCCCATGCGCTGGCAGGTCGTCTTCGAGACCGACCGCGCATCGTACCGGTTCGATCTCGCTCTGATTGATGGGATGAAAGGCGATGGCGCGGTTCGCTATGAAAAACCGCGCGGCTTGGCTGCAGAGGTCCTAGCGCGCGCCGCAATTGCGGATCGCTGCGTCGCCGCGTTGCTCGGTTTCGCGCGTTTCCCTATCGCCCGCGTCGTCTTCGATTGCCCGAATGGCGTGGAAGTAAGATTGGCCGATTTGCGATATGCCGAGCCGAGGCCGGAAGCGCGCCGCGGTTTCTCGCTGGCAGTGACTTTGCCTTGTCAGCTTGGATCTTCCTCTGACCAATCGGACAAAGCCTCGTCGGCGACGACTTCGCTTTGCCGAAGATGATCGCCAGATCGGGTCATCGAACATCCGACTCGCGTCGCTCACTCTGCTCTCTTGCGCCGCGAAGTCGAACGCTTCTTCGGCTCTTTCGCCGTCGAGCGTGTAGTTCGTTTGGCCTTCTTCGCGCCAGCGCCCGAGTCTTCGGCGGGGCTGAGGAACGCATCCCAGCGGTAGCGCACCTGAGCGGGCTCTTCCAGTTTGCGGAAGACGAGCGCAGTGACCGCTTCGGTTACCCAGTTGTGATAGAACTCACCGACGGAATGGAGATCGGCATCCGGCGCCGGATTCATGAAGTCGATGGCGTAAGGCACTTCGTCGCGAATGGCGAACTCTACGGTGTTGATGTCATAGCCTAAGGCTCGGCAGAGCGTGCGCGCGTCGTTGGCGACACGTTCGGCCAGCTGCGGCGAGAGATAATCGGGGTCGTGCCTGTATTGCTCGCCAGACAGGTAAGGCTTGGTCGGATCATAGGGCATGATCATCACCTCTTCCTGTCCAATGCAGTAGCAGCGGACGAACTTTTCGAATTGGATGAATTCTTGAAGCACCATGCAGAGCGTTCCGGTCTGATCGTAGATGGAGATGAGCTCTTCCAGCGAGTTGACCCGCGAGACATGTTTCCATCCGCCGCCATCGAAAGGTTTAAGGATCGCCGGAAGTCCGACGTAATCGACGATGCCCTGCCAATCCAACGGATATTCGAGATTGCGCAACGATTCGCTCGTGATGTCTTCAATGTAGGACTTTTGCGGCAGGAGTACAGTGCGCGGCACAGCGACGCCCAATTGAGTCGCCAGCGAATAGTTGAAGAACTTGTCGTCGGCGGACCACCAGAAGGGATTGTTGATGACGATCGTGCCTGCGAGCGCGGCGCGTTTCATGAACGCACGGTAGAACGGCACTTCGTGTGAGATGCGGTCGATGATCAGATCATAACGGCGCGGCTCATCCGCCGCGCGCACGCCGCCGACTTTGATCATCTCGGCGACCACTTCCCCCCGACCGCGCTCATTGATGCGGGCGATCAACGCTTCGGGGAATGTCCGTTCGCGTCCGACTAGGAGACCAACTCTTTTCATCTTCTTTCAAAAGCCTATCTTGAAAATTTACCGCTCATCATCAGCGATAAAGGCGACAATTTAAATGCCGTTCGCGCCTTTGTCAATCTCGCGCTTCGGAAGGATATCCTGATGCGGGCTTGCAGGGGCGCTTTTCTCTTCAGCTTCGTGTTACAATCTCTATCATCACGCTCAATGAATGTGGGAATCTCTGAGGAGAAGATCGGTGATTCGAATGAAAGACCTTGTGGCGATCATCTTGGCGATCGCAACGGGCGCGTCCGCCTCTTTGGCCGCGAAGATCGATAAGGAGCCAACTGCCGAACAGATCGCCGAGACGGTGATCTTCGTCTACGGGACGCGCCAAGGGTTGGCGCAGGTCAGACGCACGGGGGTGGAACGCGGTCGCATCCTGCGCGTGCGCGAGGACGGACGTAACGAAGAGATAACCTATGAACGACGTTTCATTCGCGGTGAAAGCTCCGACAAAGACAAGGTGCGGCTCGATCAGAAGATGCCAAACATGGAGTATGCGCTGGTCTACACGGGCGGACATGTTTGGGGACGAATCGGCGATACGTTCTTCACTCCGCGCCAAGAGGCGGTGGATGATTTCCTCATGGAGATGCATCACGATCTCGATGCGCTTCTGCGTTATAAGGAGAACGGTTCGACGCTCACTTATGTCGGCAAGGACAAGCAGAAGAACATCGAGATGTGGATACTGGATCTGACAGATAAGGAGAAGAATCGGACGCGCTACTACATCAGCACGAAATCGGGGCGTGTCCTCTGGCTCGAATACGAACGGCCGGGCGTCGGGCCGGGCAGCCCCGCGGTCAAATACAAGAAGGCGTTTCACGACTATCGCGTCGCGCAGAGCACGCTCGTCCCGTTCCGCACGGTGCTCTACGTCGATGGCGAGCGCAAAGAGGAGAAGCAGTTGCTAACGGTCACCTACGGGGTGAGGATCGAAGACGAGCTTTTCCAGACGCCGGAGACCGCAGCCTCCACGCCCTAGCGTTCGAAGCCTCACTTTCACTCTTGACGACGTGCGCAACTGGTCCGGCGTGACAACAACCGATGGCCATATAACGCCTCACTTCCCCTCTTGAGAGGCGCGCACCCGCTCCTTCAAACTGGGCAGAGCCTGATTCTGCGGGTTCACCTGCTCTAATCTTTCGATCGTCTTTTGCGCCTCTGCCGTCTCGCCTTTGCGTAAAAGGGCGATAGCGAGATTTTGCAGCGTCGGTTCATGGTTCGGATCGCGTTCGAGCGAGCGACGGAATTCGGCGATCGCCCGATCGATGTCCGGCGGGGTGCGGAAGAAGAACGTGAGCCCTAGATCCGTGCGCACGTTCACATCATCGGGGTTCTTCTTGAGCGCTTCGCTATACCACCTCTCCGCGATCTCGTACCGCCCGGCGTCGAAATTGAAATCGCCGAGGCGGACCAACGCCTTGTAATCATCGGGCCGGATCTTCCGCGCGCGTTCGAGGAATTCGATCGCTTGGTCATAGCGCCTGATCTGCGCGTAGAGTTCCGCCGCTTCCATCTGCGCTTCGAAATTATCCGGCTCGTTGCGCGCTTTTTGGATCGCGGCCATCACATCGCCCATCGGGTTCGGCATGCCGCCGAGATTGGAGTCGGTGGCATGTTGATCGACCGGTAGGCTCGCGCTGCTGGACGACGCAGAAGCAGGCGCTTGGGCGTATCGTTGGTTTATCGTGTTGGCGAAGAAGAAACCGACGATGAAACCGAGCAATAGACCGATGATCGAAAACAGGATGTTCTCTTTGTTCATGGCCGATGATTTGGACGATCCTTCGCTCAGTGCGAGTGATCGCGAAACAGCTTCTCGCCTCAAGCGTAGGAGTGCAATCCGGGCAGCAAGTAGCTTACGCCTAAGTATGTGAAGACGATCAACAGGAATCCGATGATGGCGAAGTAGGCGGATCTACGCCCGGTCCAGCCGCGCGCAATGCGCGAGTGCAGATAAGCGGCATAAGTCAACCAAGCGACGAATGCGCCCGTCTCTTTCGGATCCCATCCCCAGTAACGTCCCCACGATTCGTTGGCCCAGATGGCGCCCGTAACGAGCAGGACGGCCAGGAGCGCGAAAGTCATCCCAGCCGTCTTGTACATCAAACTGTCGAGCCGTTCGAGCGAAGGCAGCGCGGCGCGCAGCCGCTCGGTGCGGAAGCTGAAGAGTATGACGAAGAAAGTCCCTGCCAACGCGGTGATCAACGCCGCCAATTCGACCGGGTTGCTCTTCAGGTTGAGTTGCAGCGCTTGTCCGTTCATCGCGATCCACTGCGCCGCCACCTGTTGCAATTGAGCTTGGCTCATCGCGGCTGTTTGTTCCACGGTCGCGCCCGATTGTTTGAGCACCCACTCGCCGAATTGCGCATATTGACTCGCGTCGATGCGCGCGAGCACGTCACCGGTCGTCTTGAGCTGGACCATCAGCGCGACGACGGCGACGGCTTGGGTGACGAACGAAAGCTTCAGCAAACGGTGGCCCCACAGGCGCGCGCGCGCGTCATCGCTCGCCAAGTATTTGCCGAATGTCGCGATCACGCCAAGCAGCAGCAGCGCCGAAACGATCAGAAGCGGACCGACGTAGGCGATATCGGCGCGCAACGGGAGCGAGATGTGCGTGCCTTCGGCGGTCGTGAAGATCGTCGAGGCGGTATATTTGCCCGTGAAGAAGACGCCGAAGCGGCTGATCGAACCGAAGACGGCGAGCGCGAAGATGCTGGTCCAGATCGCCATCGCTTCAGTCTTCACGCCGTCTTTGAGCAAATATAGCACGGCGATCGCAAAACAGACGAGCGCGACCCCGTAGCTCAGGGAAGCGAAACCGACATGGATCGGACGCCAGTAAGAATCGAGCACTGGCGGCAGATTGATGAAATCGTTGCCGATGAAGATGGCCAGCGTCAGGATGAGCGAAGTGAGCGGCAGGCTGAGCGCGGCGATGATCCTTCCTGACGAGCGATGGGCGAGCAGCAGCGCCGTCAGCGCCGCCCCGAAGGCGAAGGCGATGCTCAAGTCGTAGAGATTGGCGAACGGGATGTAGCGCCACACCCAAGGCATTTCGCCGCCATTTCGCAGGATGATCTCCATCTCGCGTTCGCGGGCGGCGATCCAACGCACGCCCCAACTCGAAAGGTTGAAGAACGCGCCGAGACTGGCGATCCATAATCCGGCCCTCTGCAGAAAGCGCGACGGCGCATAGATGTCCGTTAACAGAAAAGCTGCCGCCGTCACGTAGCAAGCGAGCGCGAGCAGGATGAGCGCGCCATCGGTCGGGAAGTGCGCCTTGCCCAGTTCGAGTCGGGCGAGCGCGACCAAAATGGCACCGGCGATCGGGAAGATCGCCAGTAGATACGATCGCCACGAAGATTCCGGAACTCGCTCCGCTGTCACGTTTGCGGGGATTGCGCTCTGTTTGATCACTTCGCTCATGGTCTTTGCCTCGCGATGGCTCTCCTCGCTGCGGAGAGGTTAAAGGGGTTCATTCGGTTGAGCTTCGCCCTTTCTTTCGCGAAGGGGCGAAAGCGATCGCGCGTGGATCTTGTCCCAGCGCCTCCACCAAGCGTTTGAAACGATCCTCGAGCCCAGGTTGATTGCGATTGGCGTGGCCTGCCAGCGTTACATGATAACTCTGCGAATCTCCCGTTTCAACCATCGCCCAGAAGCGTTGATGTGAAAAGAGGAAAACAAGCGCCAGCGTCAAAATCAGGAGCGCGAAGCCGAGATAGACGACGCGCGCGCCGGGATCGTATTGGATCGAAAGGACGTGCGCGAGCGGCGCTTTTTCAAAGTCGATCAGGCGGAAGCGATAGCCGCCGACCGGACCAGCCGCGGGGATCGTCGGCGGAAGGGGGCGCGCGAAGGCGAAAGCGGGGAATTCTTGGCCGAGCGGCGTCGTCACCTTCAGCTGGGCGACCGGGTTGTTGTAATCGCCGGAGGCCGTATCGGGTCTGCCGTTTACCAGTCGGAAATCGGGGAAGAACTGAACATAGTCGAGGCGCGTGCCATCGGGCAGCGTGACCGACCCGTTGCGCGGGATCGTGACTTGATGAGTTGAGCTGCCGTCAGCCGATTCGATTCGGAGCGTCACCTGCCGCGCGCTCCCGATCGGGACGAAGCTCGCTTGGAAGAAACGATAGCCGCGATAATCGTAAGGGTTGTTCAGGTGGACCAGCGCGTCGTGCGTGCCGGTTTCGTCATGGATGCGTATGCGCGTCAACCAATCGATCGTGTTGTTCGGCAGGATCGGTCCGTCTTTGTGAATCAGTTTTTGCTGAATGTCAACGCATTCGACGGTGAAGGGCAATTTGATCTGGAAACGCTTAACCTGGTCCAGTTCAAAGCGCGGCTCAGACATGACTGCGGATGACCTCCCGGGCACGAGTTCCATCAAGCCAGTCTTGCCGAGCTGCGCCGTCATGAAACCGCCGAAGAAGATGGTCAGAAGGGCGGCATGAACGGCATACGCGCCCAACCGGTTCCACGCCCCGCGCTCGGCGAAGACGAAGAACCGCCCCCCTTTTTCGGTGATGGTCGGTTTCAATCCGACTTGGCGACACGCTTCGGCGATCCGCGCTGCTACATCGCGCCCGCTCGCGCCCGTCGCCGTAAAGGCGATGTTGGGACGCAGCGAACGAAGGTAGACGGGGGCGACCGTGCGCTTCGGATGTTTGATGTAGGACCACGCCCCGGGGAAGCGCTCGATCGAGGCGAGCACGATGTTGAGCGAAAGGAGAAGCAACAGGGCGTTGAAGTACCATGTGTGATAGATGTCGAAGAAACCGAGCGCGCCGTACACGAGGCGTTGCGCGGGGGTCAGCTTGGCGTAGTACTCGGCGAACCCGTCAACGTTCTGCTGCATGATGAGCATCCCTATCATGCAGGCGATGACGAGCAGGACGAGCAGCGCGATGCCAAAGCGGACGGAGCTGAGCAGCTTCAGCGCGCGCGAAAGAAGGCGCGCGGGGATCGATTGCCCGGTCGCCACACGAGTAGCCTGCTCCGTCGTCTCCGTAACAGTTGACATGAAACGCTCGACAGGATTCTCCTTAGCAAGACTTGCGAAGCGAGCGTCGCCGCCCAAATTTAAGGGATAATCATAACCGAGAGTCGGCGGTTTGTCATGCTCCGTTTAGAGAGCGTGGCGCGGTTCGCTCGGTCCGGACGATGATCTAAGTCACGAGTTGACCTCAGCAGGGGAGGGCGGTCGGCAAGAGGAGTACGCGCGCGCATGTGCCGCCCTCCAGTTCCGCATCCTCTGGGACGAAGATGAGCGCTTCGGCGCGCGCGAACGAAACGAAGTCTGATGAGCCGCCCCACTGCAACGGATGCGCGATGAGCCGCCCATCTTCGTTCGTTGCGAGTCGAGCCGGTAGGAGACTAACGCGACCGCGCGTGCCGCGCACCTTAGCCGCGAGCACGGCGCGCTCTTCCCTGAGGAGCGGATCCTTCGCTCTCTGCATCGCGCGCGCGCAAGCGCGGACGAAGAGGTTGAACGTGACGATCGCGGAGACGGGGTTGCCGGGCAATCCGAAAACGAGCGCGCGATTGAGTTTGGCGAAGACGGTCGGCTTGCCCGGTCTTAAGCGCACCCGTTCGAAGAAGATCTGCGCGCCCAAAGAGCGCAGGGCGGCTTTGGTCAGATCGTAACGCCCGACCGATACGCCTCCGGAGAGCACGATGATCTCTACCTGCTCGCTCTCTTCGCTGAGCCTTCGTTCGAGCGTTTCCATCTCGTCGCCGACGAGAAATGTCCTTTCGATTCGCGCTCGGGCGATGCGCGCGCAGGCTGCGATGGCGTGACTGTTCGAATCGCGTATCTGATCGCGCGCGGGCTTTCTGTCTGCCGGGACCAGTTCATCGCCAGTGGCGATGATCGTAAGGCGTGGTCGCAAGATGACATCCACGCTCGTGTAGCCGAAAGCGGCGAGCGTAGCGATCATGTTCGCGTTGATCGTCTCACCGGCTTCGAAAAGCCGAACGCCCTCTCGCGTCTCACTCCCGCGCGGAACGATGTTGCTCCCGCTTTGAAGCGCTGTCAGAAGTTCGATCGTCTCTTCATCCACCTCGCGCGTCTGCTCAATGGGCACGACGACCTCAGCTCCAGCCGGGACAGGCGCGCCGGTCATGATGCGCACCGCTTGGCCGTTTCCCAAGCTATGAGGCCAGCTGCGACCGGCGGCGGCTTCGCCGACGACGCGCAGCCGAGCGGACGGAACGGCATCCTCAGCGCGCACGGCATAGCCATCCATCTGCGCTCGATCGAATGGCGGAAGGTCCATATCGGCGATGATGTCTTCGGCCAGCGTGCGTCCTACCGCTTCTTCGATCGGCACGCGCTCAGGCGTCAGAGGGCGCGCTTCGCGCAGGATCGTTTGTAGAGCCTCATCTATCGAGATCATTGTCTAAACGCCATGGTGCAAAGCGAAAGCGGCTGCTTGGAGCAGCCGCTTAAAAAACTGGCGGAGCCGACGGGACTCGAACCCGCGACCTCCGACGTGACAGGCCGGCGTTCTAACCAACTGAACTACGGCTCCGCGACGAAACCCGTGATCTCTGATGGTAGGCACGGTGGGATTCGAACCCACAACCTCCGCCTTGTAAGGGCGGCCGTCTACCATTGACGATACGTGCCTTTCGTTGCTCTGGCGCACCCCGAACCTGAGTTTATCTCCGCAATGCGCACAAGGCAAATCTGCATCCTAAGGAATTGATGGCGAACTGTCAAGCGCGGGTGCCGAATCTGATCTTCCGGAAGAAAGTCTTTTGGCGTTAAACTTCTTTGGGTCAGACGGGCCTTCTATGCGCGAGAGAATGAGAGCAAAGGGAGAGGATCGGCCCCTGCCTGTATTCGCCTTGATCGCGTGGCGGACGATGGCTTCCACTACATCGCCGAGGCATCGGCGCCTGCCCATATTCGCTTTGATGCTAAGTCTCTTCATCGCTCCGCTCAGCGGCGTTTCGGGGCAGAGTGGGGTGCTGCAACAGACGCGCCCGCGTCGCGCGGGCGAGGCCCGAAAACCACCAACGACTTCCGCCGAGGAGGTCGGCGAGGATGATGTGGTCCGCATCGAGACGGATCTGGTTACGGTCCCGGTTGTCGTTCGCGATCGCGCGGGGCGTCCGATCGCCTCTTTGCGCCCGGAGAATTTCCAAATCTACGAGGATGGCCAGCCGCAACGCATCGCCAACTTCGCGACCACCGATGCGCCTTTCGAAGTCGCATTGTTGCTCGACACATCGGGTTCAACGCGCGCTGATCTGGAGTTGATCCGCCGCGCCGCGCGATCTTTCATCGCCGCTTTGCGCCCATTCGATCGAGTCGCCGTGCTGGCCTTCAAAACCGATCCGGACGATCCTTCAGCTTTGGCCAAGGTCGAGATCAAGACGGCTTTGACGAACGATCGCGCGCGTTTGCAGGAGGCCATTGAGGATTTGAGCACGAGCAACGGCACACCTTTCTATGATTCTCTGCTCAACGTCGCGCAGAAGGTCTTCGCCGATCCGCCGCGCGAAGAGGTGCGCGGGCGTCGCGCGCTCGTCGCTTTGACCGATGGGGTGGATTCGACGAGCGAAGCCGATTTCGCGCGCGCCCGCGCGGCGCTATTGCAAAAAGGGATCATCTGCTACTTCATCGAGATCAACACCGAAGAGTTCGTCGAAGACCGCCTCTTGCGCGATTGCGCCGACGATGGCACGTTGCAGCTGTCGCGCACGCAGCTTCAGCGTTATCGTCAACTCTTCGTCCCGCGCGCCGACGAAGACGCCTATGCGGATTTTTGTCGGCTCGGGCCCTTCCAGCGGATGCAGATCAGTCGCACGCTTTATGAATTGGCGCGCCGCGAAATGCAGGAGCTTGCGCGCGTAACCGGTGGGCAAACTTTCCCGGTCGCCGAATTGCGCGATGCGCAGCGGGCTTTCGCCCAAGTCGCCAACGAAATAGGAAAACAATACAGCTTGGGGTATTACCCGACGAACAAGGCGCGCGATGGCCGTTTCCGCACCATCCGCGTCGAGGTGAAAGGCGTCTCGGGGGCGCAGGTGAGCGCGCGCGAAGGCTATTACGCGCCGAAAGGATGAGCAAAGCGGAGATCCTCTGACTGCGAGATCGCGGCGAGGGGTACGCGAGGATTTGGTCGTCGAAGCTGAGCGCGTCAGCGGTCGGTCGTTGCGTCGAATAACTCTTCGAGCAGAAGGCCTACGCGCTGCACGGCGACGAGCTTTGCGCCTTTCTCGCGCGCTAGCTTCAGTACGTGATCCACTTCACTCTCTTCGCGGATGCGGACCACGACTTGTCCGCTCGCGCTTGCGCGCATCTCCGCTTTGTCGCCTAGCTCGTGCGCGAGATGCGCGCCCACCTCTTTGGCTTCACGCGCGACTAAGATGATCTCCAACGGCGACGCGCGCCTCTGTTCGATCTCGTCCAGTCGCCCGATGAATTTGGGCCGCCCGCGCTCGATGACGCAAACGCGATCGCACAATCTTTCGGCATCGGCGAGGATGTGCGTGCTGAAGAGGATAGTCACGCCCGAAGAGCGCGCTAGCTCAGCGATGAGGTCGCGCACCTCGCGGCGGCCTACAGGGTCGAGCCCCGACATGGGTTCATCGAGAATGAGCAGGTCGGGCGCGCTCACCAGAGCTTGAGCGAGTCCGACCCGTTGCAACATGCCTTTAGAAAAATGGCGCAAAAGGCGATCCCAATTCTTTTCGTCGAGCCGGACCAGTCGTAGGGCATCCGCCGCTCGACGCCGCGCTTCCGCTCGACGGAAGCCCGTAAGCTCAGCGAAGTATGCGACCAGTTCGCGCGCCGTCAAATAGTCGTAAAAGTTGGGTTGCTCGGGCAGGTAGCCGACGCGCGCGCGCGCCCATCTTGAGGTGACGGGAATGCCAAAGATGTGCGCCGCGCCGGCGGTCGGACGGATCAAGCCCATGAGAATTTTGAGCGTCGTCGTTTTGCCCGCGCCGTTTGCGCCGAGAAAGCCGAAGATCTCGCCGCGCTCGACGGTGAAAGAGAGCTGATCGAGCGCGCGAAGCGATCGTTTTGACAAGAAGCCGACTTCGTAATCTTTCGTCAGCCCTTCGATTTCGATGACCTTTTCTCCCATCTTCACTTCACAAAATCATGCGGCGTCGCTCGCCATAGTGATCGCTTGGCGCATCTTACAACTTCACGTTCATCAGATTCGGAGCGTCAACACGTTGCGCCATGGTGATCGCTTGGCGCGTCTTACAGTTTCACGGCGCGCGTTCGACCTGACATGTTTGCCGATCTATCCGGTAAGAGATGCCCGCAGGATCGAACAGCTCGCCGCCCGGCGCGACGGCGAAACCCGAAAGGCTTTTGAGCTCTTCGCGCGCTTCGCTCCAGTTCGCGGGACATCTGCCGAGCCGCGTGCGCGCGGCATCCAGCGCCACACGTAACATCAGGAGCTCCCTTTCCACGCGAAGCGCTTCCCGGCGGCGTTTGGCCAGGGCGCGTATCCCTTCATCTTCTGAAGTTTCGGCTAACCGGGCGTAGATCTCTTCGGCGACCATGTAGCTTCCGCCTTCGGCGGCGATGTGCGCGGCCATCGCTTCCATCCACCTCGGTGCGCCCGGCAAACGTGCGCCGCGCAAGTAGACGTCACTCGCTTCACGGAAGCGGCCCTGTCGCCAAAGAATGTATCCGAGATGATGGTACAAGCGCCACGCTTGCGGGTTCTCTCTGATGCCTTTTTCGACCAGCTCAATCGCCTGATCGGGCGCGATCCCTTCTAAAACGACCGCGCCATATTCGTACACGGCCAAAAAGTGTGGATCGAACTCGATGGCGGCGTTAAGGAGAGGGCCGAGGGCGCGCAGATCGAGCGAGGCGAGATCATCAAGGTTGAGCGCTCCGCCGCGTGCGACGATGCGCCGTCCGACGTATTGCAGCGCGCGCAGCCAGTAAAGATCCGCCATCAACGGGCGCAAGGGGGGCGGTGTGGCGCGCGCCGCCCGCTCAACTCGAATCACCACTTCTTCCTCTTTTTCGGGACAGTTACGCTTCACGCGCCCGTCGCTTTGCAGCGCGAGGACGGCAAGAGCGGAGAGCGCGAAGAGCGCAGGCGCGAGGAATCCTTTCACCTTCTTCGCCGAAAAGCTTGAATCCATCGGACGTTCGTTTGAAGCCGGATCGCGCACGCTCTCTCTCCTCGCCCGCTATTTGAGGTCTCGTCGCGCGAAGATCATGACCGAAAGCGCGAGAATAGCGCTTTGGTAGGCGAGCGCATAAAGGAGCGCCGTCCACAGATCGTGCGCCGTCATCTGGTCGCACTGGAAGCGACTGAAATTCGGGAGCGCGTAGTAGAGCGCGAGATAGACCGCGCGCATTCTAGAAGCCGAAGACGAGAGCGCGAGTAGATCCGCGCTGAAGTGGCCAATGATGACGAGCGATAAAGTGACGAGCGCCGAGAACGTGGTGCCCGCAAAGGTCGAAAACATCTGCGCTAGCGCGACGATGATCGTCAACTCCAAAAAGATGAGTCCCGCATCGCTCGACAGAGAGAGCAGACGCGCGCCCGTCAAGTCACGCTTCGCCAAGAGGACCACGGCGATGACCGAGGTCTGGGCGACGGTGTTTACCAGAAGCAATGCGATTAAGCCTAGATGTTTGCCCACGAGAAGATGGCTGCGGTTGATCGGGCGAGCGAGGGTCGGATAGGCTGTGCGCCGTTCGATCTCTCGTCGGACCAGTTGAACTCCGACGAAGATGGCGAGCGCCGATCCGATCACAAGCATCGCCGCCGATCCGAAATCCGTGATGACGCGCGCTTCTTGCCCGGCAGATAGGTCGCTGACGAGAAAGCTCACGCCGATCACGACGCAAGCGAAGACGAGTAGGTTCAAGAAGACGCGATCGCGCACCGACTCGCGAAACGTGTTACGCGCAATCGTCAAGACGACCCGCATCGAAGGGGCGAGCGTAACCTCTTCGGTCATAGGTCTTTTTTCGATGGTGATTTTGGCGGCTTCTGCGCTCATCCCTTTTCAACTACAGCCCTTCAGATAAAGCCTCTCACAATTCTCACAATTTCGACTTTTGTTCTTCGGCTTTGAGGGCGGCGATGTGCCGTTCGAGCCAGCGACGTTCATCTGGACCGATGCTTTCGCTGGATGCGAGTGTTGATAGCTCACTTATCGCTTCCTGTCGCCTTCCAAGTGCGAGCAAACTGATGGCAAGTTTGAAGCGGCTATCGTAATCTTGTGGAATTTGGTTGAGAACTATGCGGTAGTTCCTGATGGCTTCATCGTGATCGCCCATGACTGCCTGCGCGTCGGCAAGATTGCTTCGCGCCATCGTGGAACGTGGGTTTCTCTTCAGGACAAATTCGAATAGTTTCTTCGCCTCAGCGTACTCTTTACGTGAAGCGTAATAGACGCCGAGATTGTTGTACGCCTCTAGAAGCGTGGGATCGAGTTCAATAGTGACTTGGGCCAGCTTGATAGCCTTTTCGGTATCGCCGAGATTGAAGAAGACCAAAGACAGGTTGTTGTAGATGGGCGCAGCCTCTCGACTCAATCCTGCCATCTTTGCGGCGCGTTCGAGGTTTTGGCGGGCGCCTTCAAAGTCCCGGCGATCTATTTGCGCGATGGCCACATTGTAAGGGAAGTTCCAGTTATAGGGGACCATTATTTCGGCCCGATGCCACAAAGATTCTCCGTCTCGCCAGATTAGGTTCTGTGCCATCACGCTAGCGCCCCAAGAAAGAGCAATGGCGATCACCAGCAGAGCGCAAGAGTACTGAGGAACCCTCGCTTTCTGTAGCGACCTAATGATCAGCGCTAAGAGAAAGCAGAAGCCGATGGAAGGAAGATACAAGTATCTATCTTGAGCCAGATATGCTGGATGAAAGATTTTTAGATTAAGGGCCGGAAGAAGCGGTATACCGAAGAAAACGAAGGCGACGATCGAATCACGACCAAGCTTCCTGTGCGTTAGCCATGTGAGAATAAAACAGATGCCAATTATCAGCAGTGGGAGCGTGAAGTCAGCGGATCGGAAACCGGAGATGAGACGCACGGGATAGGCCGGACTGAGGTAGAAAGGAAAGACCATATTCTTCAAGTAAGTGAAGATGACCGCCGGTAAGGTTCCGTAGATCTGCCATCTTGGAACTCTTGCCATCTCTATGTTGACCCAGTCAATAAGCCCCAAGACTTCGTATCTCGCGATCAAGTACGCGCCGCCGAGAACGAAATAAGGCAGAATTCTCTTTAGTGCAGCCAGGAGGAAGAGCCTCTTACCATCCTCAGTTTTCTCGCATTTGTGGTATTCCAAGGCTATGAGAATAGCCGGAATGGTAACGGCTGGCTCTTTAGCCAAAATGGCCAGCGAATAGAGCGCCAATGACAGAAAATACCAGACAAATCTCTTCTCATCTAAGTACCTGAGATAGGCGAGCGCCGACGAGACGTAGAAGACGGCAAGAAGCGGGTCAGTAACGCCGGAGATCCACGAGACCGATTCGACGTGTGTAGGGTGAAGACCGAAAAGGAGCGCCGTCGAAGCTGCGACGAACAGATCTTTGGTGAGGCGACGGAAGAGGAAGAAGACAAGCGCCGTAGTCGCAAGATGTAAAAATAGACTTGCCAAGTGCCAACCTTGCGGCCAAAGGCCGAAGATGTGATATCCGAGGGTCAAATATATGGTGAATAGGGGACGGTAGTAGGGGATGAATTGATAGCCCGGCGTAATCTCGTTTCTGAAATCCCATACAGAAGTAGAGAAGGCGGTAAGTAGATTCTTCCATGATCTTATTTGTGGATTTTGAACAATCTGTTGTATGTCGTCATAAACGAACTCTCCTGATAAAGAGTTCGCATAAACCAAACACGTCGCCGCGAGAATGAAGAAAAGCAGCCACCTTTCGGTTTTGAAGGAGGCGAAAGGGTCGCGCGGGGCCTTGGATGAGGCGTGCGGAGATAACTCTGTAAGTTCTATTGAGTTGTCGGCCATGCTTCCACCTCCTTAAATCGAAAGCTGGTAATGAAAAGGGGCGGACTGTCGAAGAGAGGCCCGCCCCAATGAACCTTATGGTTGTATCTCGCATTACTGGATCGGCGTACCGTCGCTGCCAGATGTTGTGCGCGTCGGCGCCGTGCCGCCGGACAAGAAGTAGATCACGCCCTGCTCGTTGGTGTAGAAGCTGCGTGTTCCGGTGGCCGTCAACCCAGTAGGATTCTGCGGAACTGCGGTCGCGTCGAATTGAGCGGGTGAGGAGGCTGTCGAGGCGGTCGCGGAAACGTTGAAGACATAACCGCTCTTGGCGGCGTTGTTTTGGCCGAGAACGGAATCGACCAAGCCTGCAGCGGCCAGACCGGGTAGAGTCGCGTATTGGCCGGCACCGGCTGTTGATTGATAGGTTGCTTCGGCGCTGACGATGGTGCGAAGGGTTGAGATCGCCGACGCTTCGTTAGCGGCGCGGCGGGAAGCGAGAAGGTTGGGGATGGCGATGGCGGCGATGATGCCGATGATCGCGACGACGATGAGAAGTTCGATCAGCGAGAAACCTTGTTGTCCGTTTCGGTGTTGCATCTTTCGAGAAGCTCCTTAGATCTTGGGGTTTGGGAATCTCTCGCGCCATCGGCGTCGTCTCAGGCCACGCGCCTCGGTGCGCGATTTCTGTTGTCACTAGCATTTAAACAAGACTCATGCCAGACGGGATCGTCATCGATATGAGATCGCACCATGCGCGCTCGAAGCGGTTTAAGTCGCTACTCTTGCTATTCTTCACGCGATCCTCGGATGCGGCCCGAAAGACCGCTCAAGTTGGCGCGAAGGGCCTTGGATTACACTTTTCGTCAGCGAGGAGGTGACGTTTTTTGTTACTCTGGGAGGGGGCATTCTGAGCTCTTTATGAGAGCCAAGCTCGATCGTGAGGCGGACGTAGCCGATGTGAGGTCATTCTGAACTCTTTATGAGAGCCAAGCTTTAGGGATACTCTGAGATTCAGTTCACTCTGAATAACGAGAGCTAAGCGGAAAGACCGCCTCAGGAGTTGCGCTCGCGATCTAGTTCATTCTGAGCTCTTTATGAGAGCTGAACTGCGCACCCACCATCCAACCCGCGCGTCGCTGCCGTGTTCATGCTGAAGGCGTGTCGCTCCGCAGATCCCTCTCGCCAAAGTCGCCCGCGCGTCGCTGCCGTGTTCATGCTGAACTCTTTATGAGAGCTAGGGTTGCGGCAAGATCGGCAATCTATCATTTTGAAAAATTCCCGACGATCATTTCCGCGAAAGCGATCATCCGATCCGTAAAAGGGGCCCCGAGCTATCATTTTGAAAGATTACCGACGATCATTTCCGCCCTTGAACCGCGAGTCTGATCCTTCGCCCCGATGCTTTTGCGGGTCGCGCTCCTTCGGGCAAGGCCGTTTGTGAAGCAAGAGATCTACGTCTCGTTTTCGTCGTGTTGTGAGAAGCTGAGGGTGAGAGAGGGTCTCTTCTATCGGATCGAGAGGTCGTTTTCGTCGCGTTATGAGTAACAAAAAGGGTGGCTTTCTGGGCCACCCACAAAGAGAAGGGGAAAGGAGGAGAGAAAGGCAGTCAGGCTTCAGATCGGAGGGCTGCTGGAAGTTGCGGGCGTACCGACGGCGTATCGAATCACGCCCGAGGCATCGATGAAGTAATGATGCCAGATGGTAGGCGTTTGAGAGGGCGTCGCGGTGGCTTCGTAGTTCACGGATGGGTTGGTCGAATCGACCGTGACGCTGAAAGCGTAGTGGCTTTTGAAGCCGCTGCGCAGGCTCGGATCGCTGATATAACCTTCATTGCCGAGTGCGGTTAGGTCTCCATAAACGCCGTGCAGCGCGTGGTAGGCGGTTTGACTGGAGTGGATGAGGCGCAGTGAGCTAATCGCTGAGGAAGCGCTTGCCGATTGGCGTGCGTGTAGATAGTGTGGGATGGCGATGGCTGCAAGAATGCCGATGACCGCGACGACGATAAGGAGTTCAACGAGCGAGAAACCGCGTTGCTGAGAAGGACATGGGGGCATATTAAGAACTTCTCCTTTCAGTCACCGTCCAGCACGCGGCGACCGAGCAAAAAACGAGCAATATGCGTGCCACAAGGGGAAGCTCCGAAGCGCTCGTTCGGTCATTCGGCTCCGCGCGCCGCTTCGGAGCGGAGCTGTGCCGAAAGGGCGCGGATCTCATGTTTGTCTATCAGATGGCGCAGTGAGCGGACCGGGATGTGCAATAGCTCGGCGGCGCGAGTCTGATTGCCGCCTGTGCGGCGCAGGGCTTCGATGACGTAGGCCCGTTCGAGAGCGTTCAAGTGATCGAAGAGGCTAATGCCCTCTTCGGGGAAGGTGAAATCGGTTTGCGGCGTGCGCGCGACTTCGTTGCGCACGGGATCGGGCAAGCGCTCAGGCTGGATCTCCTCGGTCGGTTCGAGCGCGACGGCGCGCTCGATCGTGTGCTCCAATTCACGCACGTTGCCAGGCCACGAATAGCTTTCGAGCAGCGCGAGCGCGCGTGTGCTGATTTTCAAGCGCTTTCCCGTCTGAGCGCAGAATTTTTCGAGGAAATGCTCGACCAGTAACGGGATGTCTTCACGCCGTTCGCGCAGCGGCGGGATCTCTATCGGGATCACCGAGATGCGATAGTAAAGGTCTTCCCGGAAGGCGCCCTGTTTGACCATTTTAGCGAGATCCCGATTGGTCGCCGCAATTACGCGCGCCTCTGTTGCGATCTCTTCGGGCGAGCCTAAGGGGCGGACTTTACGTTCCTGTAGCACGCGCAGCAATTTCACCTGCATGGCGGGCGACATCTCGCCGACCTCATCGAGGAAGATGGTCCCGTGACCGGCGGCTTCGAACAATCCCTTGCGGTTTTGGGTTGCGCCGGTGAAAGCCCCTTTGCGGTAGCCGAAGAGCTCGGATTCGAGGAGCGTTTCGGTCAGCGCGCCGCAATTGACCGAGACGAAAGGCTTATCGGCCCGCGGACTCAAGTTGTGTATGGCGCGCGCGACCAGTTCTTTGCCTGTGCCGGATTCACCCGTAATCAGGACGGTCGAATTTAATGGCGCGACTTGTTCGATCATCTGATAGACAGCCTGCATGCGCCTCGAGCGCCCGATGATCTGATCCAGACGCCCGCGTTCGGCTTGTGCCCGGCGAAAGGCGCGATTCTCCTCGACCAGTTGCAGCTTATCGAAAGCGCGCCGGACAATCTCTTTAAGCTCATCGACATCGAAAGGTTTTTGAACGAAGTCGTCGGCACCGAGTTTGAAGGCTTCGCGGGCCGTTTCGATCGTGGCGAAGGCCGTCATCATGATGACGGGCGTATCGGGGGCGATGGCGCGGGCTTCGCGCAAAAGTTCGATCCCCGACATATCGGGCATCTTGACATCGGAGATGATGACATCGACCGCGGAGAGGCGCAAGATCTCCAGCGCTTCGCGCCCCGTGCGGGCGGTGCGTACCTCATAACCTTCGCGCCCGAAGACTAGACTTAGCAGTTGGCGCATGCTCTGTTCGTCGTCAACGACGAGAAGTTTCGCCATCGCAGCAGAACCTTAAAAACCAGAGATGAGAAAAATTACGGCCCTTGATTTTATCTCGAATCTTCGAAAATTGAAGGGCAAATTTGATCGGGTGGCTTGGCACGCGGCGCACACCGAATCTTTCGCGCCGTGAGGGGCGAAAGTGACCGGATGAGCCTCGTGTCGGCTTGACTCATCCGCGTGGCTGTAGTAGAACCGCACTACATCAGCCCGCCTGAAGATGCTTGCTTGCGCGCCTCGCGAGGAAACCTACCTCGACATAGCCCTCGAAAGGAGACCTGAAAAATGCAACCTCAAACGCGCAGGGTCGATGAGACCAAGCTGCAGGATTTCGTCGGCAAGATGCTCGGTGATCTGGCCATTGCGCTAAGCTCTTCGCTCGGTTACATCGGACAACGATTGGGCCTTTATAAAGCTTTAGCTGAAAGTGGGCCGATGACGCCGCAGGAGCTTGCATCGCATACCGGAACGACGCAACGTTACATCCGCGAGTGGCTGATAAATCAAGCCGCTTGTGGTTATGTCGAATACGATGCGCAGACGGGCCGCTACTCCCTCTCACCGGAGCAAGCGACGGTGCTGTTGGATGAAGACAGTCCGTTCTATCTGGGCGGAGCTTTTCATCTCCTCAAAGCCCTATCGCAAGCTCAAGCGCGCATCACGCAATGTTTCCGCGATGGTGGCGGCATGACTTGGGGGGAACACGATGCTGACCTGTTCGTCGGGACGGAGCGACTTTTTCGTCCGGGATACATGGCGCACATCGTGAACGATTGGATCCCAGCTCTGACCGGAGTCAAAGAGAAGCTCGAAAAGGGGAGCACGGTTGCCGACATCGGCTGCGGCCATGGCGTTTCAACGATCATCATGGCACAGTCCTTTCCGCGATCGCGGTTCTACGGTTTCGACAATCATGCGCCTTCGATCGAACGCGCGCGCGCGGTGGCGAAAGAGGCTGGCGTTAGTGATCGCGTCAAGTTCGAAGTGGCCGATTCGACTGAGTTCCCGGGGAGTGGCTACGAACTCATCGCCTATTTCGATTGCTTCCATGATATGGCCGATCCTGTGGGTTCAGCGCGGCGCGCCTGCGATGCTCTGGCCAAAGATGGGAGCGTGATGATCGTCGAGCCGATGGCCGGCGAACGCGTGGAAGAGAATTTCAATCCGGTCGGGCAGCTCTTCTCCGCCGCGTCCACGCTCTGTTGCACGCCGAATGCGCTGGCCGCTGGTGGACCAGCTTTGGGCGCCGTGGCGACGGAAGCGGAATTGCGAGAGGCCGTCGTGGCGGGTGGATTCAGCAGATTCCGCCGCGCGGCTGAAACGCCGTTCAATCGCATCTTCGAAGCGCGCCATTGAAATCCTCAGTGGGGGCGCGTTTTGCCCGAGAAGCGCGGGCGGAGGTTTCGAGACCCTCTATCTGGCACAGAAGATCTCGAAACTTCCGTGCGTTCAAACGGCTCTCGTCTTGCGGCGCTCGTCTTCGAAGAAGCGGACCGTAGATGCTCCTTTTTCAGCGCGTGTAGCCGGGCGGATAGCGCATCTCGATGCCATTGGCGCGCAGTTCGATGCGGTGGGACCCTTTTTCGGGATGCGTCGAAAGATATGTGATGGCGAGCTGACGCCTGAACGCGGCGTTGATCTCGCGCAAGAAAGGTTCAATGCTCACCGGCGCGCCGGTCCCTTGGAAGAAAGCTTGGCCGCCCGTCTCTTGCGCGATGCGGTTGAGCGACCCTTGCCCGTAGTTGATCAAGCGTAGTCCGCCGAGCCCTGCGCCGCCGAACGTCGGAGCGTAGATGGCGTAGATGGCGACGGCGCGCCTCTGCGCTTCGCGGATCGCGCGTTCGAGATCTATGCTTTGAGTTGGGGACGCTGCGTCGAGTCCGCGCGATAGATCGAGCCCATCGGAGATCATGATGACGGCGCGTCGCCCGGTCGGCAGCCCATCGAAGCGGCGCAACGCTTCGATGACTTGCACATAAGGGTTGAACGGAGCGGCGCTCGCCGTCCCGATCGGGACGCGCAACGCTTGGGCAGCTCGTTCTGCGTCCATCGTGAAGCGCTGCCTGACTTGCAGCGTTCCGGCGGTCAGGTACCCTATCATCACGCGCGATCCTTCGGGAAGGTCTTTGATGAAACGCGCGAGCGATTGGAGTTCAGCGCTGATCGAGGAGGCGACATCGTCTTGCACGAGGATCGCCAGTTGCATCGGTGAACGGATCGGTCCCCGTATCGATAGGATCTGTTGCATCTCGCCATCCTCGAACACGGCCAGCGATGGCAATGCTTCGGTCGGAGTTTTGACCGTCACAGGGATCGTCACGGACCTCACCTGCCCGTCAACGTTGCGACTTTGAGTCTTATGATCTGCTGCCCCGCCCAGAACCAGAGCGAAGGCGCACCAGAGCTTCACACCCCATCTTCGCATCGATAAGCTCTCCTTGGGCCATCGCCCTAAGCCGAAGGCCGCCGGCGACCGAGAGAATCGAACACCTGACGATTCCAACGTCTGAAATCCGGTTATATAGCGATCGATCGCTGGCGCGCAATCCCTTTCGTTCATTTTGCCTGCCTCGGACCGTCAAATTGACCTCCTTCGATCAGATCGGACCTCTTCTGGTTTCAAACGGCGCTTGGCATGCTGTGCCGAGATCGGCTTCGAGCGAAGGCAAACTCGGCTGACGGGCGATGGGAAGGTTGTGCGGTACGCCGTTTGCTCTCTAAAATCACAGCAACGCCATTGCGCCCAGCGCTTTGTGCCGCGAAAGCTATGTCGAATCCAGAACCGGCGCTTGGCGACTCGAGCTTCCCATAAGGAGTTTAAAGTTATGTTTCCCCGACTACAGCGCCTTTTGATCAAACTTCTCACCGTTGCGCTCATTGCGACTTCATCTCTCTTATCTCAGCCTCGAAGTGTGGCACAGGGGCGCGCAGATCGGCCAAATTCGTGGCAGGTTAGAAGAGCTCGCCTCTCTCCGGATCTGCTCGAACGTATAAAGCGGCAGCGCGATGCGAACGAGCGAGTCCGTGTCATCGTACAGTTGAGCGGGAGTGCCGATGATCCGGCGGTCACATCCTTCCTCAGCGTCGTCGGCGGTCGCTTCCGGCGGCGGTTTCGTAACTTGCGGATGAATGCGGTCGAACTGCCGCTCAGCGTCGCCGAGAGATTGGCGGAATTGAATGGCGTCCTTCGTCTCTCGCTCGATCGTGAGGTCAGAACTTTCGGACACTTGTCGGCGACTACGGGGACGGATCTGGCACGCCAGTTATGGACTCAATCGGGCCATCAACCTGGATTGGATGGGACTGGAGTCGGAATTGCGATCCTCGATTCGGGCATCGATGCGCGGCATAAATCGTTCCTCGATCGTTACGGCAATTCGCGTATCGTCTTAAGTCGCGATTTTACCGGAGAAGGGCGCGTTGACGATCCTTACGGGCATGGCACGCACGTCGCTTCGATCGCCGCTGGCAACGGACGCATCGCGCAAGGGAAGTATGTTGGCATTGCGCCGAACGCGAAGATCATTAACCTGCGCGTGCTTGATGAAGACGGCGTCGGTCGCACCTCAAATCTGCTGGAGGCGATAGATTGGATCATAAGCAATCGGACGACCTACAACATTCGAGTCGTCAACTTGAGTCTCGGCACGCCGGCGGTCGAATCCTACAGAGATGATCCGCTCTGTCGCGCCGTGCGGCAATTGGTCGATGCCGGTGTGGTCGTCGTCGCGGCAGCGGGCAACAACGGCAAAGATGGAAACGGAGTGAAACTCTACGGGGCGATCCATGCCCCCGGTAACGATCCTTCTGTGATCACCGTTGGTGCGACCAATACCTTTGGCACCGACTACCGCAGCGATGATACGGTCGCTTCCTATAGCTCGCGCGGTCCGACGCGAAGTTGCTGGACCGATCCGCTTGGCATCAAGCATTATGATAACCTGATCAAACCCGATCTAGTCGCGCCGGGAAACAGGATCGTCGCGGCCAAAGCGGCGAATAACGCGCTCGTCGCGCAGCATCCGGAATTAGAGGCGAACGTCAGCCCGTGGCCCGATCGCGACATGATGTACTTGAGCGGCACGTCGATGGCCGCTCCGGTGGTCGCTGGAGGGGCTGCGTTGCTGCTGCAAGCCAATCCGAAGTTAACGCCTAATCTGGTCAAAGCGATCTTGATGTACACGGCGCAACCGCTCGCCAGTTTCAACATGCTCGAACAGGGCGCCGGGCAAGTCAACATCGAAGGCGCCATCCGATTGGCGACCCTCGTCAGGACGGATCTATCCGGTGCGTTTCTTGCGGGCGAGCCGCTTCTTATCTCTTCGACTTTACCGGCGCCTTCAACGACGATCGCCGGATATACCTTCGCTTGGGCCCAGGGGATCATCCTCGGTTACACCTACGCCTTCGGCTCAGATCTCATCGCCAGATACCAGAAGATCTACGACCTCGGTCGGTTGCTCAGCGACGGCGTGTTGGTCAGCGATGGCGTGCTCGTCGCGGATCAAAATCTGCTTTCTGATGGAGTGGCGATCGGAAACGGCGTGCTCGTCAGCGATGGCACGACTTTGAACGAAGGAGAGCTCGTTCTGAGCGCTGGCGTGTTAGTGAGCGATGGCGTGCTGGTGAGCGACGGCGTGCTAGTGAGCGACGGTGTGCTGGTGAGCGACGGCGTGCTGGTCAGCGATCAGACTCGCTTGACTGAAGCGATCCTTCAGGCGCACCACGCGTTATTGAACGGCGAAGATACGGCGGCGATGCCGTCAGAGAGCGATTCCGGCGTGGATTACCTCGATTACTGAAAGCGCGATTGGGCGCGCGCGTCCTCGACGCTGCCGATTCAGAGCTTCAAACATCGAAGATGGTCGCCCGCGACCGTGCGACCATCTTCGATCTTCAAGGGAGCATCTCAGTAACGTCTTCCGCCACACGAGGCTGATAAGAGTGCGCGCGTAGAAGTGAGAGTGGAGATGGCGATCATCGGGATCTTTTCAGAAGGTGCGCTGACTTTGGCTTTCGAACCGATTGGTGACACAATCTTCTCGGCCCTTGTGAAGTCGAGTTGAGGGCTGATCATATGCAATCCGCAGGGGATCAAAGCGCAAAGGGGATTAGCCTTAAAAAACCTTTCATCGGGGCGGTTATCGCGTTCGGCGTCGGCGTCCTTCTCTTCTCGGCGTGGCATCTGCAGGTCGAGCGACTCGATGCCCGTTTTCTTATCATCTTGATCATTACGCTCGCTTTCAGCTCTCGTCTGGTCGTCCGCATCCCGACCATCCCAAGCCAAATCTCGGTCTCCGATACGCTCATCTTCCTCACCTTGTTGCTTTACGGAAGGGAGGCTGCCGTTCTCCTTTCGATCCTCGAAGCTTCCGTGTCCTCCCCACGCTTCAGTAAACGGGCTGTCACCACCCTGTTCAACGCGGCGGTGATGGGGATCTCGACCTTTCTCACGGCTTCGGCGCTCGGTCGCCTCTTTGGTCCGCCGGAACGGATCATCTACGTCTCTTATTCGGCCAACTTGATCTTCGCGCTAGGCGTGATGGCGCTCGTCCAATACATCACGAACTCAGGGCTTGTGGCGGTGGCCTCGGCGCTGCGGACCGGCCAAGCGATCTGGAGCACTTGGCGAAACTATTACCTGTGGACGTCGGTCACGTATTTGGCTGGGGCTTCGGCGGCGATCATCGTCGCCAAGCTGACGCTTTTGTGGGGATTCTACTCGGTTTTGGCGACGACGCCGATCATTCTGGTCGTCTACCTCACCTATCGCACCTATGCGCAGAATCTAGAAGCGGCGCGGCGTCATGTCGAGGAGCTTTCGCGCTACATCGCCGAACAGGAGAAGTTACGGGCGCAATGCGCGCAGCTTGAAAAGCTCTCAGCTCTCGGCGAGTTGGCATCCGGCGTTGCGCACGATTTCAACAACATCCTTTCCGGAATCCTCGGGCGCGCCCAACTGCTTTTGCGCACGGACGATGCGGAGACGATCAGGCATGGTCTAGCGATCATCGTGAAGATGGCCGAGGATGGGGCCAAGACGGTAAAGAGGATACAGGATTTCGCGCGCCAACGCCGCCATCACGAGCGGAAACCCGTCTCAGTGGACCAGATCCTCTGGGATGCGTTCGAGATCACGCGCCCGCGTTGGAAGGATGACGCCGAAGCGAAAGGCGCGCACATCCAATTCGACCTCGAACCGCGCTCTTTCGCCACCGTATTGGGTGATGAATCTGAATTGCGCGAAGTGCTCATCAATATGATCTTCAATGCGGTGGATGCGCTGCCTCATGGCGGGCGGATCAGGCTCGCTTCGGAGACCCTCGGAGAGGAGGTCATCATTTCGCTCAGCGATACGGGCATCGGCATCGGTCCGGAGATCATCTCGCGCATCTTCGATCCGTTCTTTACGACGAAAGAGCATTCCGGTCTCGGTCTCGGTCTTGCCATCAGTTACAGCATCATTCAACGGCATGGCGGTCGAATAACAGTCGAATCGGAGCCGGGGCGCGGTACGACTTTTCGGATCAACTTGCCGATCGCGCGATTTTCGGCTCAGACGGCGGGGCCGGAAGCCGTCGCGCGCGCGTCCGCAGAAAAAGCGCACATTCTCGTGGTTGACGATGAAGATTACGTGCGCGAATTGCTTTGCGATATCCTCTCAAGCGAGGGGCATATGGTGACGCAGGCTGAATCGGCGCGCCGCGCGCTCGAGCTTTTCGAGCGATATCGCTTCGATGCCGTGTTTACGGATATAGGGATGCCGGAGATGAACGGTTGGGAGTTGGCGCGTCGAGTGCGCGCCATCGATGATGAAATACCGATCGCTCTGGTCACCGGATGGGGCGAAATGATCGGCGAGGAGGAGAGAGAGAAAGAGGGGATCGACTGGGTCGTCGCCAAGCCGTTTCAAGTGGATCAAATACTCGATCTCGCTAGCCAAGCGCTTGAGCGTCGCGCTAAAGACACGCAGACCGTCGGCTGACTCATGAGGCTTCTTGCGGTTCGTTCGATCTGCTGTCAACCGATCCCGGACTTAGTGGCGTTTCGTCAGGAATTTAAGGGCGCACATCTCCGATTCCGCCATCTCCGTGATGCGCCTTAGTGGCGTTTCGTCGGGGGATTTAAGGAGCCGGTGTCGGCTTAGCGTTTACGATGAAACGCCTCTTCAATTCGGGCTTCCCGGGTTGTTGATTGTCGGTCTGTTGCGTGTCATTCGCCGAAGTGTAAATGTAGCTGTCGCGCGCGCGCACGACCGTGTTGGGCCTGTTGACGCGCACCGCTATACGCCTTCGCTCGCCCTCGTGGGGCGGGTTTTTCGGATAATAGCCGAGGCTATACTGACGGCGCAGCTCTTCGGCGATGAGGGCAAAGGCCTGATCCAAAGAGCGCGTCGTGTCGGCGTTGTATTTCCGCGCGCCAGTGCGTTGTGCGAGCTCCGTCAGATAGCGCGTGCCGCGTTCATACTCGGCGCGGCTGGTGCCGGTCCCAGCGCCGCCCGGATCTGGCCATGGAGCCGGAATGGGGAAGGGCCACCCGAGGATGATCGAAGGGCGACGGCGCGGAAAAGGCCAGCCGCTCACATCCTCGTAAGTGTCGTATTGGATCGGGTAGATGAGCGCATCGGCTTCTTCGGCGTCGCGCAAGGTGCTTTCATAGCTCGCCTGTCGGCTCATCGTGTCTACGCCATCGGTGAAGAGCACGATCGCTTTGCGTCCTTGAATCTTATCGAATCGATGGTTAAGGACGAAATCGACGGCATCATAGAGCCGCGTGCCGCCGCCAGTGCGTGCGCGCATGATCGCTTCGCGCAGCGTGCGTCGGTCGCTCGTCGGCTCACAAAGCACGCGGACGCTTTCGTCGAAGGAGACGACCATGACGCGATCGTCAGGGCGCAATTGATCGACGAAAGCGATCGCCGCCTCTTGGATCTCTTCCATACGGAAGCGCGTTGACCGGCTCGTATCGAGGACGAGCGCGACGGTGAAAGGTTTCTCCACGGTCGCAAAATAGGCGATCTCCTGTTCGACGCCGTTCTCATAGATGCGGAAATCCTCTTTTCGCAGATCCGGTATGTACTTCCCGTCGCGATCCATGACGCTGACCGGAATGGTGACCAGCGTCGTATTGATGCGCACTACGTCGTCTTCGCCGACCTCTTCGCCGGCCTTCTTATCTTTCGAAGGCGCGCTTGGCGGTTGCTGATTCGCCGAACCGACGCGGCGTGGGCGCACTTGTGCGTTGGAATCGAGCGCGAAAGAGGCGAGCAACAGAAGCGTTAGCAGGCAGCCGATCTTTTTCATGATGCTCTCCTCGGACCGACCGTCTTCGGGCGGGATCAATTATTTGATGCGAGCGGCGCCAAAGAGATGCCCTCGCCGCCATTCTCACTCGTTGCGTGGCGATTCAGCAAGGGCGAGCGCGTTGAAAATGAACGGGAACGTTCCCCACGTTTGGCCGCGGTGTTGCGGACGGAACCCGAAAAGCACGATGCGCCCGCGTCCCATCGTGACTTCGACGAGCGCGGCCTTCCCTTGGATATGTTTTTCGCCGAGCAACCAGCCCGAACGGAGCACGTTCTGCGCGGCATAACGTGCAACGATGCGCGCGCGTCTCTGATCCATCACGTCGAAAGCCGCGCTGTTGATGAAATAGGCATCTACGCGCGGCGGAAGTCCCTTCGCCATCGGATGGTTCGTATCGACATCGAGCGCGAGGATCGAGCCCGGACAATAGAATTCCGAACTTCTCAGCCCTTCGAGCGCGTTGCGCACAGGTAGGCCGAAGCGTTTGATGGCCAGTTCCGTCGCAGCGTCGAAGCAAATCAACACGCCGCCGTCCTCGACAAACCGGCGCAGGTTCTCTACGCCCTTCTCCGTCATCCCCCCGGCATATTCGGCTGGATAGCGGTCAGGTGAATTGCCATCGATGATCTCGCGCATGCGCTGGGAAGGCAGAATGATCACATCGTATTTCGACCGAAGGGAGTTCTCGGCACGGAGTTCGGCGTCAAGGACCGAACGGTACGGGATATTGAATGTATCGAGGACGAATCTCGTCCATCCCTCATCTGCCGTAGCCACCCAGCTTCTGTAAATGCCTATACGTGGGGGATGTGGGATTGGGCTTTGGACTGGCGACTTCGAATCGCGGCGCAGCGGCAGTCCGAGATCGCGCCTGATCTCCGTTTCGTCTTTGACGAGCGTAAGGCGCCACGCGCTCCGAGGCTCGCGAACGCTCATGATGGGCAGATATTCGATCCCCATCTGCAACGGGAGCGTCCACCCGGCGACATCATACGGACGTTCGGCCTCGCCCGAGGGCAGTCGGCGGTTCGGGTAGCGTTGTGGCTCGAAGAGCGCTTGCACGTCGGCGCGGTACGGTTGGCTCAGCAGGATGAGGTAACTTCCGGCAGGCGCCTCGCGTTCGCCGGCCTGGTCGGTGGAGACGTGAAGTTCGCGGTCGAGCCGATGCACTTCAATCCCTTGTTCGATAAGCGTTGTGAGCATCTTCGCCAAATTCTCATCGCGCCCTTGACCAGCCGGGATGAGATAGGCGAGCGGCGCACCCGAAGGGACGGAGAGCGCGCGAAGACCGAGTTCATAGAAGTTGCGCAAGTAGCGTTCGCGATATTTGGCCGCCATCGTAAGCACGGCGCGCGCGGCGATTATCTCCATCTGCAGTATGTCGCGCGGGCGCCAGACGCCGCCGGGCCACGGATCGGGGAAATTGGTCCGGGCTTCCAAAGCGGAATCCATGCCGCGCGTGCGCGCTTGAGCGAGTTGCTCGCGCGTTACGGTCACGGGCGTCATCAAACGCGCGCTCGCCGCTTCTGACAGGATGCCGATCGAGTTGTGGTAATAGGGCGCGGTGCGAAAACCGCCGTGCCACCACGTATCGTACATCGCATTGGTGATGACGCCTTGAAAACCTGCCGCCTGAAGATCCGCGGCGATCTTGTGGCCGAGCAATCCGACTTCGCGCAGCAGGAGCGGCGCAATGTGCGGATTGAACGGGTCATAGAAAGGTGGAACGAACATGCGCGAACCGTTCGTCCCTTGTTGATGAACGTCATAGACGATCTGCGGGAACCACTCTTGCCAGAAGAGGCGCGTGATCAGTTGCGTCTCCGGCAGATTGAGCATGAACCAATCGCGGTTGTTGTCGTGCCCGGCGTAGTGGTGATAAAGCTCCGGCGGCTCTACGCCCTCGTATGGCGTGCGTAAAGTCTTTCGGTACCAGTTTGCGACGATATCGACACCGTCCGGATTGGCCGAGGGGATGAGAAGAAGGATGACTTTTGCGAGGATCTCGCGCGTTTCCGGATCGGTCGCCGTCGCAAGTTCGTAAGCCAATTGCATGGACATCTGTGACGCGACGATCTCGGTCGAATGGATCGAGCAGGAGATGGCGACCACGACGCGCCCTTCCCCGATGAGCCGCTCCCGTTCTCGGTCGTCGCGGATCGATCGCGGATCGGCGAGTCGTCGCGCTATTTCTTGGTACTTAGCCAAATCTCGTATATTCTCCGGTGCGCTGATGAAAGCGACGATGAGCGGACGGTCGAGCGTCGTGCGACCCAGTTGACGCACCATGACTCGGTCGCTGGCGCGGTCGAGGCGCGCGAAATAGTCCGTGATCTGTCGCCAATCGGCGATGGTGCGATCGTCTCCTGGCGTGAAGCCGAGAACCGCGCGCGGCGATGGGATGTCGAATCTCTCCTGCGCGTGCGCGTAGCTGAAGAAGAGGAGCAGACAGACGATTACGCGAAGTGCGAGTGACGGGCGATGCAGAACCATTCCGATGTCCCTTCCGAAAAGATCGACGGTGCGACTTTCGATCAAGAGCGCGCGCGTGAGTTTACCATAAACTGGGGAGAAAAGATCCTCGGGCGTCTCTTCTACTGGTGGTCATTGTCGGTCGCGGCCCTTTTGTTGTTGATCTTCGGACCGCCCGTCTTGATCATCTCGCTTCTGGCCAGACGTCCCGATTGGATCTATCCGTGGGCCCATTGGGGAGCGCGAAACTGGCTGCGTTTGAGCGGCATGCGCGTCATCGTGCGCGGGCGCGAACATCTCGATCCAAATCAAACTTACATCTTCATCTCGAATCACCGCTCCTATCTCGACACGGCGACGCTCTTCTGCTATGTGGGCCGCCCCATCGGCATCCTCGCCAAGAAGGAGTTGACGCGGGTGCCCATTCTGGGGCAAGGGATGATCTATGTCGGCGTCGTGCCGATCGATCGGTCGAATCGCGCGCGGGCCATCGAAACTCTGCGCGAAGCGACGAAAAAAGTGCGCGCCGGACAATCCTTCGGCATCTTCGCCGAAGGGACGCGGGCGTTTCCCGGCCAACTCCTCCCCTTCAAGAAGGGACCGTTCTACATGGCGATTGAAGCCGGAGTGCCGATCGTCCCGGTCGCGATGAAGAACACCGATCGGTTAATGGGAAAGGGAACCGGCGTCGCTCGACCGGGAGCGATCGAGATGGTCTTCTTGCCACCAGTCGAGACGCGCGGACTTTCGACAAGTGAGGATGTCGAGAGATTGGCGCACAAAGTGCGCGGGATGATCGCCGAAGAGTTGAACCGGGTCAGTTGTGACAGGGAGAAGATCTGAAGGGGTCACATCGTCCTGTGCTTATGGCGTCATTCAAAAGATGGCGTTAGCGCGCATCAGAGTCCTCTATGCTGAACGGCGAAAGCGATCGCTTACGAGGATCGTTTGGTGAAGATCTCTTCGATCTTGGGCAAACTTGCGCATTCGGTCGCCCCTTTCAACTCGTCGCGCATCGCGCTTAATCTTTCGATCATTGCATCCAACGCGAGTGCGATCGGTTGCGCGTTGGTCGTCAGGATGTCCCGCCAGATGGTCCAGGAACTGGCCGCCAGACGAGTCATATCGCGATATCCGGGACCGGCTAGATCGCGGAGCAGAGCAGCTTGCGGATGAGTCTCAATGGTCGCCGCCAGCGCGCTCGACAGCAGTTGGGGAAGATGACTGATGTAAGCCACCGCTCGATCGTGTTCGAGAGCGGTCATTCGCTTAACGCGCGCGCCAAACAGCTCGATCGTCCGTTGAAGGGCGGCGCGGGCTTCGGCGGCGCGTTGATCTTCTTCTATGAGGACGTAGCAGGCTCCGGCGAAAAGATCGGGTGAAGCGTGCGCCAAACCGGTCAATTGGCTTCCGGCGATAGGGTGGCCGCCGATGAAGATGCGATCATCGGGCAAATTCTCAGCCGCGGCGCGACATATCTCAAACTTCGTGCTGCCGGCATCGGTGATGATCGCCCCGCGCTTGAACTGCTCGCCGCGTTCGCGGAGGAATCTGACGATTTCTCGGACCGGCATGGCGAGATAGATCAGATCCGAGGTCGAAACGCCACCGGAGGCGAAGGCGTCGTCCACCTCATCGATGATAACTCGCGCCTTCGCCTCTTCGAGCGCGCGCGCCGAGATGTCCCAACCGGCGATTCGCCCGCATGCGCCGGTCCGCCGCAATGCTAGCGCGAATGAAGCGCCGATCAGACCGCAACCGATGATCGTTGCGCGTTCCCAGAGAGGCATCTTTCAGCACGCTACGCAGGTGCTCGGCGCGAGCTGCCGCAGCGGGGCGGATAGACCGCGCATCATCTGCGCGAATTCCGTCAGATCGAGCGACTGCGGACCGTCGGAGAGCGCGCGTTCCGGGCACGGATGGACTTCGACGATGAGACCGTCAGCGCCGATGGCGATCCCGGCTTTCGCGGCCGCGGCGATCAGACTGCGACGGCCCGTGCCATGTGAAGGATCGACGATGACCGGCAGATGCGATAGCTCTTTGACCAGCGCGACAGCGGCTAGATCGAGCGTGTTCCGCAACTCGGTCTCGAACGTTTTGATCCCGCGCTCGCAGAGCACGACGTTCTCATTCCCGCCGGAGAGCAGATACTCGGCAGCCAGCAACCATTCCTTGATCGTCGCCGATGGGCCGCGCTTGAGCAGGATGGGGCGCGGCGTCGTCGCAAGGCGGCGAAGCAGCGGGAAGTTCTGCATGTTACGCGCGCCGACTTGTAACATATCAGCATATTCGGCGACCAGATCGACATCCTCGGTGCTCATCACTTCGGTGACCACGGGAAGACCGGTCTCATCGCGCGCTTCCTTCAGCAAGCGCAGAGCTTCCACGCCGAGCCCTTGGAAATCATAGGGCGAAGTGCGCGGCTTGTAAGCGCCTCCGCGCAACATGTGCGCGCCCGCCGCACGAACCGCGCGCGCCGTAGTCAATATTTGATCGCGCGATTCGACCGAACACGGTCCGGCGATGACGATGACTTCTGGCCCGCCGATTTGCACGCCGCTGACGTTGACGATCGTCTGTTCTCGCTTGAATTGGCGGCTGACGAGTTTGAACGGGTGCGTGATCGGCATGACATCTTCGACGCCCGGCGCGGCCCGCAACGCTTCGAGTTCATGGCGCCGCCCGCTGCTCCCTATGGCGCCGATGACGACCCGTTCGGCGCCGCGGCTGATGTGCGCGCGGAATCCACACTCTTCGACCCTTTCGACGACATGTTGGATCTCTTCTTCAGTCGCATCGATCGACATCGCGATGATCATGGCTGTTCCTTTCGACTCCTTCATAGTTGAATCTCAGAATCTCTCCTTCTCCGTTCTTTGAGCGGAACGATAACACCCCAAGAAACGAACTTCGTCGGCGCGCTCGCGCAGCTGCGCGAGCGCTGCGTCCAGTTCCGGATCGCCCATCTTCGCTTGCAGGTCGAGATAGAAGCGGTATTGCCAGGGTTGACCGGCGACGGGACGGCTTTCGATCTTGAGCAGATTGATCGCGCGACGCGCGAAAGGCTCGAGCGCGTAGTAGAGCGCGCCCGGTCGGTGTTTCAAACGCACGACGAGCGATAGTTTGTCCCCATCGGCGACGACGCGCGGTTCGCTTGAGAGAAGCACGAACCGTGTGTAGTTCTCATGATGATCTTCCAGATGTTCGCGCAAGATGCGCCCGCCATAGACGCGCGCGGCGCGTTCACCGGCGATCGCCGCGTAAGCTGGATCACCGCGCTCGATGACGCGACGCACGCTGCCGGCTGTATCTTCAGCCACGACGCGCTTGATGTGCGGATGTGCGGCGAAGAAACGCTCACACTGCGCGAGCGCGACCGGATGTGATTCGACGACGCGAACATCATCGAATGAGGCTTGCGGACATCCGATCAGATGATGGGCGATGGGGATGATGGTCTCAGCGATGATGTGCAGCGTCCGTTCGAGAAGCAGATCGTAGGTGCGATGCACTGATCCGGCGAGGCTGTTTTCGATCGGCGCCAGGATGTAATCGCTCGCGCCCTCGTCTATGCTCGTAAAGAGCGCTTCGAAAGTGGGGCGTGGCACCAGCTCGATCTCCTCGCCGAGCAGTTTGATAGCCGCTTCTTCGCTGAAAGCTCCGCGCTCGCCCTGGAAAGCGACTCGTACTCTTTCGTTCGCCGCTCTCATCTGACCGTTTCGCGATGGGCTTCATCGGCGGCGACGCGCTGGATCGCCGTGCGTCTGGATTCGCGAATGATGCGCTTGAATATTTTGATCATGGCCGCTTCATCCAACGGCCCGCGATTGATTTGGCAAACGCGCGCGATCACCCGGCGTTCGCGCTCATGATCGTGGATCGGCAGCCCGATCGCTCGTTTCAACACCCCTATCTCTATCGCCAAGCGCGCACGTTCGTTGAGAAGGCGCACCAGTTGCTCATCGATCGCATCGATCTCCGCGCGCCAGTCGTCGATGTTGCCCATCGGTTTCGCATCTCCTTTTTGGCAGTTTCGAGTGCCGTATAACAAAAGAGCCGACCGCAACCTTTTCGGGAGGTTGCGGTCGGCTTTCGCTTTCGATCTCGCTACGCTCTGTCTCGCTTCACTTGAGCGCGCGCGCCTCGCCTACCACGCCCTCCCGTCGGGAGCGGCGGTACGTAAAGGCGAAGTAATAAAACCAGAAGTGACGCATCGCGCTACTTTAGGCCAAGCCTTGAAATCGCGAGAGGCAAAAATATAACTGGACGCGCAAGGCTTGTCAAGACTGAAGTTGCCTGAGAGTTCGACGGCGCGCCATCAGCCCTAGCTTCGATTAAGGGATCGTTGATCCCAGAGTTTGGGCTTGCTCTGCTGTGGAGTTCTTCGGGCTCCTAGCTTCGATTAAGGGATCGTTGATCTCCTGGCGCTTTGGTGGTGACGCGCTACATAAAGGATCAGTTCGACCCCGGGGCGCAAAACATACTCGCCCGCTCGCTCGTAGTTGCTTTTGAACGAGGTCGGCAACTCCCTCTCTTGAGCTGGCGAGATGATGAGCATTTGGTCGGCAGTCAACGTCGTTCTGCCGTAATATCCGACACGTTCGTAATCGCGCAGATACCAAGGCAGCGGCCAGTAATCGGGCGATAGAACGGCGATGCTCGTTCGTTTACCGGTGCCGAGTCGCGATGCTTGGCGTGCGATCTCGTCTACGAGACGGAAAATGTCGCGTTGTGTGTGGACGTAAACGTATGGATAGCTCTCGTCATCGTAGTGGTAGAAATTAAGCGCGACGCTCTGATAGAGGCTGATGAGCGGGGCGACGATCAGGATCGCGATCGCTAACGGGGCTCGAAGTCGCCAGATCTCTTCAAGGGCGAAACCGCCGAGGAGCGCCAGCGGGATGATGATGTTCAACGTGAGCCACGGGGTTTTGTAGGGGATGAGCGAATAGGCGAGGAAGATCCCACAGGCCCAGAAGAGCGTAAACCAAGCCAGCGGATCGCGCCTCCGCCATAAGATGAACGTCGATCCGGCGATGCCCAACGCGAGGGAAGGGGCCTCTTCCTGCGCCAACCAGATGAGATAGGTCCAGAAAGGTTTGACGTGATCGGTGCGACCGGTTCGACTCCAGATCTTGAAGCTCTCGAGAGCATCCGTGACGCCTCGCGGATTGGTGAAGAAAGATGAATAAAAGAGGATGGCGAGCGCGATGAAGATGATGAGCGCGGTGATCGAGGGCCAGAGGAGTTCTCTCCTCTTACCCTTCAAGGCCGCAGTGGCAAGCCCATTTTCGCTCTTCGATCCGAGCAGGCGTGGGAAGATGAGCGCCAGTATAAGGGCGATGAGTAACACGCCAGCGGTGATGAAAGCGGTCTCCTTCGTCGCAAAGAGCATCGCTGAAGATGCGGCGGCGAGATAAAGGTAGGCATTAAGCTTCGTCTCCGCAAAGCGCAAGAAGGCGACGACCGCTCCGAGCGTGAAGAAGACGAAGAGCGTTTCATGGATGAAATAGCGCGCGTAGAAGACGGCCCCCGGCGAGACGGCGATCAGAGCGGCAGCCGCCAGCGCGCCGATCTCTCCCACCCTATTTTTGAGGCGAAGCGCGAGCCAGACCATAAACACGCCAAATAACGCGGTCGTCGCCCTGATCGCCCAAGTGTTCAATCCGAAGAGCTTCACGAGCGGGAGCGCCAGATAGTAGAGCGTCGGCCCGTGGTAGTTGCTCGGGTCGTACCGATATACGCCTTCGCGGACGAGTCGCGTGAGGAAGAAACCGTTGACTCCCTCATCATGGTGAAGCGGTTTGCGCGTAAGATAGAGAAAACGCAGCAACGCGGCGACGATGATGATAGCTGCGCTCGCCATCGGCCACGTGCGGGTTGAAGTGGTTCGGGCGTCCCGTTTGGCGCGCTCCCTTTTCGCTCGGCGCATGGTCTTTAACGCGATACCTTGCAAAGCTTGTAAACGTTCGATGAAAACAGACTCGCCGAAAAGGACGAGCTTTAACGCGCTACCTTATAAAGCTTGTAATCTCCGCTTCGCGCGACCAACTGGTAAGAGGTCGCAAACCAGTCGCCGCCGGACATCATCTCCCTTTCGTCTGGGCCGACGACGATGTAGTCTATGTCCTCGTGCCGCAAGATCTCGCGCCCCTCGCGGCGTGAAGCATAAACGCGCTGCAATCTATCCTCGCGCTCCTCATAGCGTAATCCGTGCGTCCAGAGATGGCCGACAAAGCCCATGTAAGAAAGCCGCCCAGTCAAACGCATGGCGTGATTGTAAGTCGGGGCGTGCAGGATGATCGAACGAGGCGGAGTCCGTTCCTCGATCAAACGCGCGAACGCGATCTTCTGCCGATCGAAGAGCTGATACTCGGAGGCGCGCGAGATTACGCGCCATACGTCCAACCCGCCAGCTAAAATGAGCGAGAGGAAGAGCAGGAGTACGAGGGGGCGCCATATCCATCCGCCGCGCCACCATCTTGCTAAGAGCAAGGCGACGAGCGGCGTCGAGGCCACATACCAGTAGAAGAGCACCTTGATATTATCCCAAACCCACGGGGCGAGTTTGATGAGGTTCGGGATGAGGAAACAGAGGATGAATGGGGCGTAAAAAAACAGCAGCTTTTTGTCAACGAGTGCGCGTTGGCCGCGCCATAAAAGGGCGGCGACGAGCAGCGGGATGAACGCTCCCGTGTTCTTCAGCCAGAACCAGAAGAAGTTCTGCCCGCGATTGTCCCAGCCGAGGCTCCAGCCGATGAAGCGCTCCGATTCGATCGCGCTCCCGCGCATCATCCACAGCACTTGCGGCGACGCGATAAGTATCGCCGCGCCGAAAAAATAGAGCCATAAACGCCAGCATCGCGACAGGATCGCAAGGACAAAACTGGCTCCGATGACGACCAGAAAGCTGTGCGCATGGGCAAATGGCAGTAGTCCGGTGATGATCCCCGCCGCGATCATCCGGCGTCGCCCGTTGACCTTCGCCTCGGCAGGGCGTCTAGTGTGTTCCGCGCCTCTCGTCCCATCGATTTGCCGGATTTCAACCGCTTGCCACCAGAGCGAAAGGACGATGACGACGAGCGGTAGGCCGAGCAGAAAGCTCCGTTGCGTGACGAGCAGGGCGGTGATCGCGTTCCCCCAGCGGATCATCCCGTCAGGGGTGATCGTGTAGTCATGCGGCAGCTTCCACAAAAGACCGCTCAGCCCATCGGGCGAGCGACGAGCTTCGTCGGACAACAGCCACCATCCCAATCCCCCGTTCAATAGGACCAGCGCCGGCGTCATCGTTGCCGCTAACCAATCGTTGGTCCAGCGACGCGCCCATTCGTAGAGCAAAAAGATGAGCGCGATGGAAAGCGTGAGGTTTTCGTAAAACATCGCGTCGCGTATGCTCGCCCCAGCGCGAACGAAGATGGCTGCGATGAAGTCCGCCAAAAACGGATAGGTCAAGCGCGCCCCGGCAAGTTCGGGGTGCTCCGGAGGGAAGTTGCCACCAGTTGCGAAGCTTTGAATGATGCTCAAATGGAGCGGCAGATCGCCCAAGTTATTCTCCACACCGGTGTAGATGCCGTCGGCGCGCACGATCATCGCACGATCGAAGACGGCCCAGAAGACGAGCGCGGCGCCGAATGTGAGAGCGGCTAGCGAAATCGTGCGCGGTGTGGGACGAAAGAGGGCATGGCGTAAGCTTCGTCTCAATGAGCGCCAGTCGGCGCGAAGGCGCTCACGCCCCGTGCGCCAAAAGAACCAAAGGCTTGCCGCCAGGACGATCGCCGTCGCTAGCGCGATGCTCGAAGAGCCGAGGCCGAAGAAGGAGGCGAGGACGAAACAGGTCAGCCCGAGGGCGCTCAACCCAGTGCACGCTCCAATGCATATCCGCATCGGAAGCGAAGATTCTTCGTCGTATGCGTAGGTCAAAAGCGCGCCGCTCACGATGGCGCTCAATAACGGAATCGAGAACATGGCTCAAGGGTTTTCCACCAAGGGAAATCGCGGAGAGCAAGAACGATCTCATCACCCCACGCGCCGGGAGCGTTCGATGGGCTCTGCCGTCGGCGAGAAGGTCACGCGCCTCATCACCCCACGCGCCGGGAGCGTTCCGCAAAGTTCCCACGAGGATGAATTGCGATTATAGGCAAAATCGTTCTCGCCGTCACAAGGCGGATCGCCCGATCGCCGCTGGACAGCGGAGCAAGCCTGTTGTATTCATAAAAGTTTCGCTTGTCGTGAAACGATCGTTTCCGTAAGCGGTACCAATTCGGAGAGTAAAACAACATGCTTCGCGTAGGCATCGTCGGACTCCCAAATGTGGGGAAGTCAACGCTCTTCAATGCGCTCACCGCACAAACGGCGGCGCTGGCGGCAAACTATCCTTTCGCGACCATCGAACCGAACGTCGGCGTCGTCCCCGTGCCCGATGAGAGGCTGGAACCGCTCGCCCGCCTCGTCAAAACGGAGACGATCATCCCGGCCACAATAGAGTTCGTCGATATCGCCGGTTTGGTGCGTGGCGCGTCGCGCGGCGAAGGACTGGGGAATCAATTCCTCGCCCATATCAGAGAAACGGATGCGATCGTGCATGTCGTCCGCTGCTTTGAAGATGAAACGATCACGCACGTCGAAGCTTCGATCGATCCGGCGCGCGATATAGAGACGATCAATATCGAACTTGCGCTCGCCGATTTGGCGACGGTCGAACGGCGGCGCGAAAAGACGCAAAAAGCAGCTAAGACGGGAGATCCGCACGCTCAAGCTGAACTCGCCCTGCTCGATCGATTGTTGCCGGCGCTTAGCGCTGGGCAGCCGGCGCGCGCCGTCACCCTCGCCCCGGAAGAGCGCGAGCTAGCGCGCGGCCTCTTCCTGTTGACGCTCAAGCCGGTGATTTATGCGGCGAACGTTGATGAGGAGACGCTCAGCGAGCCGGAAGCGAACCCGCACGTGCAAACGGTCCAACGCCTCGCCACGCAAGAAGGCGCCGAGTGCGTCGTCATCTGCGCTCAACTCGAAGCAGAACTCGTCGCGCTTAACCCAGAAGAGCGGCGCGAATATCTCTCTTCGCTCGGAGTCACAAGCAGCGGCGTCGATCGCATGATCAAAAGCGCCTACCGCTTGCTCGGCCTCATGTCATTCTTGACCGCAGGCGAAAAAGAGGTGCGCGCTTGGACCATTCCACAGGGAACGCGCGCGCCGCAGGCCGCTGGTTGTATCCATTCGGATATGGAACGCGGGTTCATCCGCGCCGAAGTGATCAGCTACGAGGAGTTGATGCGCGCCGGATCCTTCGCCGCCGCGCGCGAGCGGGGGCTGATCCGATCCGAAGGGAAGGACTACGTGATGCGGGATGGCGACGTCGTGCATTTCAGATTCAACGTCTGACGCCTGATCGGAGAGCAATGTCAAATTGACAGCCAACTTCCATCTTGACATCGCGTGTGTTAAACATTAACATGCATCCACAAACGGTGTTTTTCACCGTTTCGGTCGTCTTTTTGTGCCCTTGCCCCCTCGTGAGACGCGCCAGATGTCAGCAAAACTAGGCGAAATCCTCGTTCGCGAAAAGATCCTGACGCCGCAGCAGTTGCGTGAGGCGCTCGATTACCAACGCGAGCACGGCGGGCGGCTCGGCTACAACCTGGTCAAATTGGGGTTCGTCTCGGACGACATGATCACCGCCGTCCTGTCGCGTTTGTATGGTGTGCCGAGCATCAATCTCGACCTTTTCGAGATAGACCCGCAGGTGATCAAGCTCATCCCGCGCGAAGTCGCGGAAAAATATTCGGTCCTTCCGCTTTCGCGCGTCGGGGCGACCTTGACGTTAGCGATGGCCGATCCGACCAACGTCTTCGCCATGGACGACATAAAGTTCATGACGGGGCTGAATGTCGAACCGGTCATCGTATCGGAGGCGAGCCTGCAGGAGGCGATCGAGAAGTATTACAGCTCTTCGCGCGAGATCGAGCTCGCCGAACGCATCGAACCGGGCGGCGGTCGGGCCAATGGGAACGGCCACAACGCCGGCGGCGACCTCCTTTCGTTGGACCAGTTGAACATCGATCTCGGCGAAGAGCTCGGCGAGGGATTGGAGCTCGTCCAAGAAGAGGACGAGATAGACATGTCCAATCTCGAGCGGATGAGCGAGGAAGCGCCCGTCGTGCGTCTGGTCAACGCCATTCTGGTCGACGCTTTGCGACGCGGCGCCTCGGACATTCACGTCGAACCCTATGAGAAGGAGTTTCGCGTTCGCTTCCGCATCGATGGCGTTCTCTACGATGTGCTTCATCCGCCGCTCAAACTGCGCGACGCTCTGATCTCGCGCCTGAAGATCATGGCGAAGCTCGACATCTCCGAAAAGCGTCTCCCGCAGGATGGGCGCATCAAGTTGAAAATCAAGGCCGATGGTCGTTCGCGCGAGTTGGATTTCCGCGTCTCGACTCTGCCGACGCTTTTCGGCGAAAAGGTCGTCTTGCGCATTCTCGACAAAGAGCGGTTGATGCTCGACATGACCAAATTGGGGTTCGAGCCGGAATCGCTCGTCAAATTTCAGCGCGCGATCAACAAGCCATATGGCATGGTCTTGGTCACCGGACCGACGGGATCGGGCAAAACTAACACGCTCTATTCGGCGATTCAAGCGTTGAACAAGCCGGAGACCAACATCATGACGGCGGAGGACCCCGTGGAGTTCAACCTCCCCGGCATCAACCAAGTGCAGATCAAAGAGCAGATCGGATTGAACTTCGCCGCGGCTCTGCGCGCTTTCTTGCGTCAAGATCCGAACATCATTCTGGTCGGCGAGATTCGCGACTTCGAAACGGCTGAGATCGCGATCAAGGCCGCTTTGACGGGGCATCTCGTGCTCTCCACGCTCCACACCAACGATGCGCCGTCGACCATTTCGCGCTTGATGAACATGGGCATCGAGCCGTTCCTCGTCGCGACGAGCGTCAATTTGATTCAGGCTCAACGCTTGGTGCGTCGCATCTGTGAGGATTGCCGCGTCGAATGCCCGATGCCGCCCGAGGCGCTCATCGAAGTTGGTTTCTCGCCCGAGGAGGCGAGGCAGATAAAGACCTATAAGGGGCGCGGCTGTCGCGCCTGTAATGGGACAGGATATCGCGGGAGGATCGGCTTATATGAAGTCATGGAGATGACCGATGAACTTCGCGAATTGATCCTCGTCGGGGCTTCGGCTCTGGAGTTGAGACGTAAAGCCATCGAGGATGGGATGATCACTTTACGCGAATCGGGTCTGCACAAGATCAGAAACGGCATCACTACCGTGGAGGAGGTTGTGCGCGAAACGGTCGCGTGAATTCGGGAGGGCAGATCGATGTTTCGAACGGTCGTGTTATCGCTTTCGTTGCTCTTTTCAGTGATCGCCTCGCTGCCGTTGACGGCGACGCTCGTCGAGTGGACCGCCGATGCCGCCGTCAGTAAGAAGAAGAGCTATCGTCGTCATTCGTCCGCCTATTGGAGAAGGCGGCGCGCCTTGTGGCGGCGGCGGCAAGCCCTTTTGCGTCGACGGCGCGCCGCGCTTCTGGCCCGCCGACGGCGTCTGGCGCGCCAGCGGGCGGCGGCTCTCGCGCGTTTGTCGAGCCAGCCGAGCTTGTCCAACGCCGTGATGACGCGAGCCTCGTTAGATTTTCCGTTGCCCGTGCGCTGGTCCAGCGTGACCTCTTCGGGCGGCGATCAAACGCGCTACGTCGTGCGCGCGCCGAGCGGCGCGATCATGGGGACGGTCTCGATCTCGCAAGTCACGCCCCGCGCGCCAGTGGATATGCCGCCATCGTTTGCGACGCGCCGCAAAGTTTTAGGCGGAGCGCCGCTGGTGAGTTTGCGCCGCATCGTCATCGATCGCATGATCGAGGAAGGGGGATGGGTGGTTAACGACTGGGAGCAGGAGATCGGCGGTCGTCGCGTCTATGTCGTCTTAGCGCAGGCGGGCAGCGCCTCGACGCCAGCGGTCGCCAATCGTTTCTGGAACTTCTATTTCGTCGAGGCGGGTGGGAACATCTACAGCCTCGTCGTCAATGGGCCGGTGGAATTCGCCAATCCGCTCGCCTTTGAGGCAGAGCAGGCGCTCGCTTCGCTTCGCTTGCCCGCGACCCAGACGCTCACCGCGCGCTCTCTCAAATGAATAACTCTTGATGGAAGGCGAAATGAGGTGCACCCCCATTTCGCCTTCCCGATCTCGCCGCTTTGCTGAGGGAAGATCTTATGCCCATTCACGAGCAGCCTTCGCAACTCTCTTTGTCCGATATGCTACGCAAGCTCATCGAGATCGGCGGCTCGGATCTACACATCACGACCAACTCGCCGCCCATCGCTCGCGTCGACGGACAGTTGCGCCCATTAGAGGGCTTTCGCGTCCTCACTCCCGCCGACACCAAAGCGCTCGCTTACAGCGTATTGACCGATGCGCAGAAGCATCGGTTCGAGGAGAATCTGGAGCTCGACTTCTCGTTCGGCATACGCGGCCTGTCGCGTTTTCGCGCGAACATCTTCAATCAGCGCGGGGCGGTGAGCGCCGTCTTCCGCGCCATCCCGTACGAGATCAAATCTTTCGAGCAGCTGGGATTGCCGCCCATCGTCTCGCAGCTATGCGAGCGGCCCCGCGGATTGATCCTCGTCACTGGACCGACGGGTTCAGGCAAATCGACGACGCTCGCCGCGATGCTCGACAAGATAAACCGTGAGCGGCGCGAGCACATCCTGACGATCGAAGATCCGATCGAGTTCCTGCACAGCCACAAGAATTGCCTCGTCAATCAACGCGAGGTCGGATCCGACACTCACGGATTCGCCAATGCGTTGCGCACGGCGTTGCGCCAAGATCCAGATGTCGTGCTCATCGGTGAGATGCGCGATCTTGAAACGATCGAATCCGCTTTGCGCATCGCGGAGACCGGCCATCTGACCTTCGCCACGTTACATACGAACTCCGCCGCTTCGACGATCAACCGCATCATCGACGTCTTCCCGCCGAATCAACAGGCGCAGGTGCGCGCGCAACTCAGCCTCGTGCTCGAAGGCATCTTGTGTCAGGCGCTTTTGCCGCGCGCCGATGGGCGCGGACGGGTGATGGCGCTTGAGATCCTAGTGCCGAATGCCGCCATTCGCAACCTCATCCGTGAGGATAAGGTCCATCAGATCTATTCGATGATGCAAGCCGGACAGGAGAAATATGGGATGCAGACGTTCAATCAGTCTTTAGCGACTCTTTATCATAAACGTCTGATCACGCTCGAAACTGCCATGCAACGCTCCCCGAATCCAGAAGAACTGCGCGATCTCATCGAACGCGGTTCCGGGGTGAACACCGGATGGGGAAACAATATGCATGGGTTCAGAGGAGGTCAACCGTCAGCCGAGGCTGAGATGAGGGCCAAGTGATAGTGAGGATGATCTAGCGAGGAGAAAGTACTGCCATGCCGACATACGTTTTCAAAGGTCGCAATCGTCTCGGTGAAGTGATCGTCGGAGAGCGCGTCGCCGATAATCGCGAAGCCCTTCGCCAACTGTTGCGGCACGAGCAGATCATGCTCACCTCGGTCAAGGAGAAGGGACGCGAGATCGCCGTCCCGAAACTGAGCAAGCAAGGCCGAGTGAAGGACAAAGAGCTGGCGATCTTCACGCGCCAATTCTCGGTGATGATCGATGCGGGGCTCCCGCTGGTCCAGTGTCTGGATATCCTCGCCGAGCAGCAGGAGAACAAATTCTTCCAGCAGACGATCGCCCAAGTGCGGCAGGATGTCGAGGAAGGTTCGACGCTAGCCGCGGCGTTGGCGCGCCACCCGAAGGTCTTCGACGCGCTCTACGTCAACATGGTAGAAGCGGGCGAGACGGGCGGTATTCTGGATCTCATCTTGCAGCGTTTGGCGACCTACATCGAGAAGATCGTGAAGTTGAAGCGCGATGTCATCTCCGCTTTGATCTATCCGGCGGCGGTCATCGCGATCGCCATCGTCGTCATCGCTGTGATCATGGTCTTCGTCATCCCGCAATTTGAGGGGATCTTTCTCGGCCTGCTCGGACCGGGGGAGCAATTGCCGCTTCCGACCCGAATCGTCGTCGGCATCAGCCGTTTTCTCGCCGGCTGGGGAGGGCTTTCGATTCTTCTAGCGCTCATCGGCCTCGGTTTAGCGGTTCGCTACTATTACCGGACGCCGCAGGGGCGCCATCAGATAGACGGGCTTCTGCTCAAGTTGCCGGTCCTCGGCATAATCTTGCGCAAGATCGCCATCGCGCGATTCTCGCGCACCCTCGCGACGCTGCTCTCTTCCGGAGTCCCCATCCTGCAGGCTCTGGAGATCACGGCGCGCACAGCCGGTAACGTCATCATCGAGGAGGCGATCATGAAGATCCGCGACGCGATCGAGCGCGGCGAGACCTTCGTCGAACCGCTCAAGGCGACCGAAGTCTTCCCGAATATGGTCGCGCAGATGGTCGGCATCGGCGAGCAGACGGGCGCGCTCGACGCAATGCTCGGCAAGGTCGCCGACTTTTACGAGCAGGAAGTGGATGCCGCGATCGCCAATTTGCTGACTTTGATCGAACCGGTGATGATCGCGTTCTTGGGCGTCACGATCGGCTCGATCGTCATCGCCATGTACATGCCGCTATTCACGCTGATCGGCAAACTGGCCCAACAACACTGATCTCTAGGGCGCAAGCGGAATTCACACAGGTTCAGCCATCATAGATGGCGATCTCATTCGTCGCACCTTGCGCGGCTTTTCAGCTGCTCCAAGCCGCACCTTATAACTCGCATGGCCCGCCCTGAAGGGCCGATTCGGCGTTGTTGGCTTGATGGCGCAGGTTCTTAAGGCATGAGCGCGCTTGGCCCAAATCGGAAGCGGAAGGGCCTGGCATCATCTTCCTATCGGCTTTACGGTAACAGAAACAGCATCCTGACTGGTCCAAAACGCCGTTCGCTGGGCCACTAGTGACGACCTCGGGCCACCTTGTTCGATCGCCAATTGTAATCTAACGGCTACCATGACCGCTTTTAAAACTCCGTAAGCGACTGCCGCCGACGATTCCCGAACTCAGGCTCCCATGAAATCTGCTGCTCCCGCGTCTCCTTCATCTTGTGTTAGGCTACTCTGGCCGAATCCGAGGTGTGAAGAGAGGGCAGCATGAGGGGATCGAACTATGCTCCTTTATGGCGCCTCATCATTGGGAGGCTGGGGCTCGCTTCTTTATTGCTGATCTTGGGGCTTTTCATCCCACAAGGGTGGACCGGGGGAAACGGCTCTTGGTTGTTCGGCACGCTCCCTGTCATCATCGCTGTCTCTTTGCTCTCGCTAATCTATGCGGCCCTTTTACGTTTCTCGGCGCTAGCGCTACGCGCCCAAGCGGCTTGGCAATTTGCGCTCGATGCCTTTCTGATCACATGGCTCGTCTGGGCGACGAATGGGATGAGCTCGCCTTACACGGCGCTTTACATCGTCGCCATCTCATTTGCCGGAGCGTATCTTGGGGCGCGCGGTGCGCTGTTGATGTCGGTGGGATGTGCTTCCCTGTACACGGCGAGCATGTTGGCGCTCATCTACGATCTCATTCCATCCAATGGGGCGACTGAGAACGCTAGACCGATCGTCAATTCGATTCAGATCGTCGGCTTCAACGACATCGCGATTCTGGTCGTCGGTCTTCTCGCCGCGCGTTTCGCTGAGCGTCACTCGCGGTCCGAAGAGGCGACACATGCGCTTGCGCATTTGCGGGCTTTGCATCAGCGCATCGTCGAATCGATCCGGTCGGGAGTGGTGACGACAGATCTTGAAGGGCGTATCTACACTTTCAATCCGGCTGCCGAAGAGATCACGGGATATCGTGCGAACGAAGTACGCGGTCGCGACGCTTCGTTCCTCTTCGGCGATCTGCGCGAGAAGATAGATCTAGCGGTGCGCGCTGCTAAAGAGGGGGCGCACATCCAGCGTTACGAGGCCGATACGGAGACAGCCGAAGGTTTTCGTTTGCGTTTGGGATATAGCATCTCGCCGCTTTCAGATGAGGCGGGAGAGACGACCGGGCTTGTCATCACTTTTCAAGATTTGACCGAAGTTCGCGCGCTCGAAGAGAACGCGCGACGTCAGGATCGGCTTGCCGCTGTCGGGCGTGTGGCTGCCGGCATCGCACATGAGATACGAAATCCGCTCGCTTCCATGCGCGGCGCGATTCAAGTGTTGCGTAGCACTTGGAACGGCGATCCGGCGGAAGCTGAGTTGATGGAGATCATCCTCCGCGAGTCTGATCGATTGGATCGTATCATCACCGATTTCCTCGCTTATGCTCGCCCGCGCCCTGTCACGCTTATCGAAACGGATCTACGCGAGCCTTTGCGCGAAACTTTCGCTCTGTTGCGCCACAACCCGGAAACTCGCCCGGACCATTCGCTCGAGATCATCGCGCCCGATCAACCCGTCATCGCTCTGGTTGACGCGGAGCAGTTGCGCCAAGTCTTCTGGAATCTCGCGCGCAATGCGCTGCGCGCGATGCCTGACGGGGGAAGGCTGAGCGCGGAGCTAACGCCTCTCGAGGATGGACGTGTGCGCATCACTTTTACGGATACAGGGTGTGGGATGACGCCTGAACAGGTCGAACAGCTTTTCGAACCTTTCACCTCATGGGCCCCCGGTGGAACGGGTCTGGGCCTTTCGATCGTCTATCAGATAATTCGCGATCATGGCGGCACGATCAACGTCTACAGTCGCGAAGGGCGAGGGACGACGGTGCGGATCGAGCTGCCGTGGAGGAGGGGGCCGGAAAAGAGCGAGAGCGCATGAAGGTCGCTGGACCGGTTGGCCCAGCCCAATTCGCAGACCCCCCCCCAGAAAAGATCGAGAACACATGAAGGACTCCCTTCGCGGAGCGTTAGTGGACCGAGAATGACGAGTTAGCTTGATCTAAGATTTTATGCTTGAAGGCGAAGATTCAATCTAGATCAAGGCTAGGAAGGATTGAGTCGGAATCAAATCCTTTCCAATCCCGGTTCGGTTGATTGGGGATATATAGCCGTCGAACGTTGTGGATGAACAACCACTCTTTGCGGCGACTGAGCAGACCTTCCTCGTACAGTTCTTTCCATAAACGGCTTAGGTGTTCAGGCGTTACGCCTATCAATTCAGCCAGTTCGTATTGCTTCAACGGTAACTTGATTCGCGTTTCGGATCCCGTTCTCGCTGGCTCCAAGGTTTGGGCGAAGATCCACAACCATCTCCTCAGTCGTAAGCGCGCCGGCAGGGCCATGACTTCGATGGTGCGAGAGAGTTGATCGAGGACCTCTAGGCTATGGATTTGGTGTAAATAGGTGGATAACGAGGTGCGCTTGGCCAGCGCATCGCGAAATAGATCGACCGAAATGGGGCGGAGCAGGCATTCGGTCAACGTGATTGCCGTAACTGGAGAGGATCTGTTCGCGATCGCCAAGGCTGCGCCGACAATCCAACCTGGGAATCTAAGCGCGATGATCCTTTGCCGGCCAACGCCGTCAAGATGCGTAAGCTTAACAAGCCCGTTTTCGATCACATAGACGTTCTGAGCTGCTTCCCCTTGAGCGAAAAGCTTCGTCTCTGCGCGATAGCGGCGCGCAACTGTTATCCCTTCGATCTCCTTCAAGATCTCCGAGAAAAGAGTGTGTTGAGACATTGCCGAGACTCCGTTCTCGTTCTGCTCATCCCGCGCGACTTCGATACATCAAGAGACAGTTGGCGGATGTGAGGCCATGGCGGCTTAATCATCACAAGTTCCTCGAGAGATCAATCCTTCACAGCATTCGCGAGAAAACCGTTCGCCGATTATAGACCTGGGGAATCGAGCTTGATCGCATATATGCTCGATGAGCGAGTGTCGAGAAGCAAAAGACGGTTCGATCTCTCTTCTGCCGCTAAGCTGATGAACAGCCTCTCATTGCTGTCTGGCAACTGAAGTTTGAACTCTTTAAGGATCGTTCCATCTCTACCTAACTTTATGAGGACATGGCCGTTCAGCAGAATATATCCGCTGTTGCGAGTCGCCGTGATTGAGTGCACGAGTAAGGGGAGCACAAACGAAGCTTCGGGATGTTTCTCAAAAAATTCCAATGAATAGTTCTTCGATGCCGCTTCATCCATCAAAGCGGATGGGATTCTGAATGAGCTTTCGGCGATCAGCTTCCCAAAGCGAGTATACTTTCTGATCAACGGCCAAGAGCGAAACGCGACGAGCAGGTTGTCTTGCCGATCGACCGCGAGCTTTACTCGGTTGATCTCTTGAGGCAATCTCCCTTCTGCCGCGACGAGCCTTTTCCCGATCGAGCGTAGATATCTGCCGTCTTTCGAAAAGACGTAAATCAACGGCCCATTTTTGGCGGTCACTGGAGCGAGGAAGATCTCACCCTTAGTGTTCACAGCCACGTTGTCGGCGATAAAGGGTAGCCGGAAGCTTCTGATGAATCTGCCGTTTGAGTTGAAGATTTGGACTTTCGGATCGATGGGATCGAGGACATATATAGTTTCGTCTTTATCAACGGCTAGCGCGTCGCTCAGCCCTCCTGATCGAATACGACCTGCGCGGTTCTCTGGACCGCCAAATTCACGGATGAACCTACCTGCTCTATCGAGCTTGACGATCCTCGAATTCCCGCCATCGAACACATAGACATTGCCTGAAGGAGAGACGGCTAAGGCCGTGGGCGAAGCAAGTTTGTGAGCCAATCTCTTTTGATTAGCTGAAGCGTAGAAGGGCTCGAGCTTGATCGAGATGGCCGGGACCGGACCGATAACCTGCGTGGAGAGATGAACGGAGAGTAAGAAGAGGCCCAAAGCGCTTCTCATCGGTTATCCACCTCGTACCACAGAAATGATGGAACCTCATAGTTGAGTATAAGATACGGCTAGCGGTTGGGAGTTACTAGGAGCATAAAGGTAGATGTAATCGAAGCAATCGGGCACTTTGAATGATTTGGAGATCTTATTTTCTCGGTCAAAGCGAACTCTCCAGCATACCGCGTAGGGAGCGGACGCTTTGAATGATTTGGAGATCCTATTTTCTCGGTCAAAGATGACGGGAGGAAGGATGGAAAATTCTCTCTCCAGATCAGCGATATTTTCCGCTGTTCTGATCATACTAACCTGCATGATTTGCGATTTCATTTGTTAATCGCCACCAAGTAGCGTCTGATCGCAGCCCATGTTGCCCACGACCTGAGGAGTTTGTTCTGCAACGATCCGCATAGCTCCAAGGTTCTGAAGTAATCCGCTTCGCTCATTCGATCTAGCAGGGAGAAAAGACTGGCTGAGTCATCGCTCACGTACAATTCGTTCATGAGATCGTGAACGCTGATCTTGAACGTGATGGCCGATCTGTCGATCTTGAACTCTTCCATCTTGTTGATCTCTTGGATCGCCGTTTTCGCTTCTTCGAAACCGCGATTGGCATCCAATAGCATCCAAGTTTGAGCGATGATAATCTTCGATTGGACGCGATCCTGCGCATCTTGTACTCGGGAGCTTTCAGAGATGGCTCGGTCAAGCGTTTCGGAGGCGCGAGCTAGATCGTTTCGCTTGGATGCCACTTTCGCTAGTTCACAAAACAGGATGGTCTTCAGTATTGGCTCTTCTATTTTGTCGATGGCATCGTCTTCAAGAATGAGCTCATCGTTGCGTTTAAGCTTCTCTCGAATTTCCCAAAAGTTGAGATAATCTGTGACCTCCCGTCGCAAAGTCGGATCGCTGATCTTGTCGGCGAGGCGGCGGGCGGCGACGAAATCCTTCTTCGCCAGAAGATGGGCTTGGATGATGGTGAAGTACTCCAAATCACGCCTTCTAGCGTCAGCGATCTTATCCGCTCGCTGCGCCCTCTCTTCCCATAGCTCTTCGCCTTCTAGGGATTGGCGTTCGCTCTCGCGCCGCAAGCGGTCTTGTAGCTCGGCTTCCGCCCGCGGCACGTCGGGCAACAGGCTGCTCAGCCTCGCTTGGACCTCCGTTGCTAAGTCTGGGGTCAAAGCTTGGAATTGTGGGAGGAGGTTTTTGAGCGCGAAATAGATGACCGGTGCTGGGATGTCTTGGCTTGTGGTAAGTTTGTTGAAAGCGAAGAAGAGGAATCGCCGGGCTAGGGACTCGTTCTTCGGCGGGGCGGAAAGATTGCCGTTGACGTTAGCGGCGTTGTATTGGCCAACGAGAGTGTAGACGATTCGCGGCTGTGGCGAGAATAAGTAGGAAGCCAAAATCATCGCCTCGTTCGCCTCATGGAGCGGTCGCAGACTCAGGACCTCGATCGCGTTTGTAAACAGATGATCGGCTTCGTCAGGTGACTTCTCGCGAAGCTCAGCGAGAAAATAGTAATGCCGAGGCAAAACGTACTGGCGCACGCTCTCGCGAAAAAGGTATGCTCCTGCGAGTTTATCCTTTTGGAACGCTTGAAGGGCAGAGATGAGAAGCAGCTCCGATCGCTCGCTAGAGCCTTGTTGGTTGAGCCTCGCTTTAGAATCATCGCCGCTTTTCCCGCTCCACCCATCCAAAAACTCGCGCGCTAGCTTCGGATCGTGTTTGGCCGCGATGCTGATGATCTGTCGAAGAAGTGGGGTGGCGCGTTTGGAATCTTCGATCCTCTGTTGATCAGAAATGGCATCGAACGCTTGTCGCAGCGTTTGTCGCGCAAAGGTTTCGTCTCTTTCCCACAGCGCATCGGCAATTGCGGTCAGTAACCTGATTCGCTCTTCGAGCGGTTCGAGCGTGGAGACTTCAACAGCAATCCGCTTGGCGCGGAAGAGCGCATCCTCCTCTTTGACTTTGGCTTCGACGATTTCGGGCGTTCGATCGGCTTTGGGACGACTGCGTTGGGCATGACAGAAGGGCGCCGCGATGAGGCTCAACCAAACACCGATCGCAATCAACAGTGGCGCCCTCATGGCCGACCTCAGGTCAGGAGATCAGAATCCTGCGTAAACTGTTAGTTCGGTTCGGAGATTCGGGATCTTACCTCAATTCCTTTACAGTTTGAAACGGTAGACATCGCACCGCGAAGCTTCCGTCGAAGCGGAAGCCTGCGTTGCGCCCAACGTCACTATTTCAATATTTTGAGAGGTGGTTGATCAAATGCTCATTTCACTCGCGTGAGACAAACGGACCAAGCTCCCCGCCGGGCAGATGATAGTTGACCGAATGCTCATTTCACTCGCGAGCATTTCTAAGCCGAAGGCGCTCAGGGAAGAATTGGGCCCGGACCGGGCGAGACCCTCTCCCCGCAAGAGGCGCTTCCTGCCGGTCTGATGATGCTCGGATCATTAGGATCGCTAACGTAACATTGAACCGAGCATCCAGCATAAGAAGCGTATTCGCCATCGCACCCGGCATCAAACTGGCAAAAGATCCCATCTTGTCTGTTGATCCTGCAACTAAACCACGACGCGCGAGTGGCGGATGTTTCAGCGATCAAAATCATTAACAAGCAAAAGCCGAGAGGGGCAAATAGGCGAAAGACGGCACGTCTCATGACATTACCCTCGTAGCGAATTTTGGAATAGTTTCTTCCGAGTTTTTCGAGACGTTAAACTCCGCCGTTCTGTTCGTCATTGATCTAGATCAAGTCGATTCTGGATTCAATCTCATCAAGTGAGCGGGCCAACGCATCCGAACGTTTGACGCGCACCTCGATGCGACGAAACGCCTCTTCTTGGGCCGAAGATAAGGCGGGAAAGGTAAGCGGCAAAAGGCCGATAATGTTAGGTAAGTCGCGCTTGCTCGCTCAAATAATCGTTGTAAGCGGGGAAGGTAAGCTGAAAGGGGCTGATAATGTTAGATCACATCAAGGGGAACCAATCGGACTCTCCGACGCGCGCGCGTTGCGTATCCCCATCGGCGCGGCGACCGCTGCCCCGTTCAACCCTTATGTGCAGATGATCGAAGCATTGCGCCGCTTTTCAAGGCACGGGCGCGCCCGTGAGCATCGCGCCTTTCTTGCGCGAGATCGGCGCCTCGCTGCAACGTCAACTCGCCATCACCTATCTTTCGACGCACTCGAATCGAGGCTTTCACCGAATAGGGATCCGGGCGGAGGGCCTCGAATTGCGCTATCCGCCCGGTTACACCAGATAGGTTGCTTCCGGCGCCTGAGCGCTTGCGTCACGCTTCGTCCGCGCGGCGTTTGGGAAACGCGAGCGACAATCCGACCGACGCCACGATGACGGCGAGGATGATGCCGAGCGACCACTGAATGGGGAGCTTGCCGCCGTAAAAGTCGTTGAGCCAAGCCATCTTGAGCCCGACGAAGATGAGCACCGCGGCCAACCCGTAGCGGAGCAAGTGGAACTTGTCGACGGCGCCAGCGAGCAGAAAGTACATCGCGCGCAGACCCAGAATGGCGAAGACGTTCGAGGTGAAGACGATCAGCGGTTCGTCCGTCAAGGCGTAGATGGCCGGCACCGAATCGACGGCGAAGATGATGTCGCTCGTTTCAACAAAGAGCAGCGCGATGAAGAGCGGCGTCGCGTGCCAGACGCCGTTCAGTTTGACGAAGAAGCTCTGCCCGTGAAATTCCGGGGTGATGGGAAACAAGCGGCGAAAGAGCTTGATTATGGGATTGCCGCTCGGATCGATGCCTTTGTCCGGCGCAAAGAGCATCTTGATTCCGGTGAAGATGAGGAACAGTCCGAATAGCACCACGATCCAGTGGTACTGCAGCAACACGGCTCCGAGCGCGATGAAGATGGCGCGAAAAACGAGCGCTCCGATGATGCCGTAAAAAAGGATGCGGTGCTGGTATTTCGCCGGGATCGCGAAATAGCTGAAGACCAGCACGAAGACGAAGATGTTGTCAACGGAGAGCGATTTTTCGACGATGTACCCGGTGAGAAATTCGAGCGCCGTTTGCCAAGCGGCCGCTTGCGGATCGAAACCGGGGATGGACATCAAGCGCGCATCTTGCGCAAACTTCCAGAGCGCATAGCGGTAGAGAAGAAGATTGAACGCCAGCGCCAGCGCCACCCAAACGATGCTCCAGATGGTCGCCTCGCGGAATGAGACCTCGTGCGCTTGGCGGTGAAAGACGCCGAGGTCGAGCGCGAGCAGGAAAAGCACGAAGCCGACAAATGCGGCATAGAACCACCAGTATTCGACGAACGGGAAAAGCTCTACAGTCATCATCTGTTAATTCGGTCCTTTCGCTTTCGTCTCTGACGTCGAGGCCGATTGGCCTTCGGTCCAACGAGCGCGCGAAAAGACGAAAGACCTTTTGCGCGCTCGTCGCGCGGCAAAAGGTCTTGATCGTCGAACCCTACTGGTTCTTACCGGTAGGCCGGATCGCGCATTGGCGACCGTCTTGACGACCTTACCGGACCACCTTGCGGGGTGATCTACTCCCCTTTTGGGCGAAGCAGAGATTCTACGGAGCGACGCCAGGTGGGTCAAGCTTTTCGCGCCGCGGACGGTGAGACGACCGGTTTCGGCGAAAGCCGACGTCCTCGCTCGGTTAGCTCGATCTCGCGGTTCAGCCCGCTACTCTGCAACCTTCACGCGCACGAACCTAGTTGGTCGCTTGACGCGCACTTCGATGCAGCGAGACTCATACGAGTACGCCCTATACAAGGTTTCAATCCCACGCTTGACGCGCACTTCGATGCAGCGAGACGCCACTTCTTGGATTGCCGAGAAAGCAGCGAGAGGGCAAAAAAGATGACGTTGGCCGCGGCAACGCCTTGCCGACGACGATCATGCTGGCCTCGCTTGAAAGAAACTGTTCAGAGCGCTCGTCGGTTCTGTCGATCATCCCTTTTTCAGTTGACTCGCTGCGACTGCAAGCAACGACAGTGATCTTTGTTGCTCGTCTTTGATGTTCCTCGCTAAACTGGTCGCTTGGTACAGATCATCGAGCGCAAGTTGCGCAAACAGCGCGGCCAAGCTCAAGCTCGGCGCCTTCAATTTGTAGATCGAGATTTCGTCATCGGTCTTCGTCAGAATCGAGATTTCGGGCTCGACCTTGAAGAAGGTTGCCGCGTTAGCCGTTTCCACCGCTTCGGCGGCGATCTGCCAAGCCCGCAGTTTGTCATAACCGAAGTAGGCGTTAGCGATCGCGCTCAGGGCCGGAGCTTTCCATTGTTCCTCGCGGCTCGCTTTGCGCGCTTCGGCGAGGGCCATCTCCAGCAGTTCGCGCGCTTCCAGTCCTCTCTCTTTGCCGAGCAGCGTCGCGATCTCGGTCAGGAACCAGATTCGATGTAGTGGCGCGATGTTGGCTTTCCTGAGCAGTTCCATCGCCTTGTCGGGCTGGCGTTGTTCGATGAGTTTGCTGATGAGCGCCACCTCGACGAAAGCCAATATCTGTTCCTTCAAAGAAGGATCGGAGATCTGTTCCGCGAGCTCGCGAGCCTTCAGCTCTCCTTTCATCGCGGCGGCACGCGCCGCCCGCGAGCGGGCAAGATCAGCCGCGCGAACGCCGTCGGTTTCGGTGGAGTTCGCGTCGCTCTCCGGTTTGATCCCTTCTTCAGCGAACTGTTCCGTTCTTTCGCGCGCGCTCGACGATGCGTTCTGCGCAAGCAGGTTCATTTGCGCTTGCACGGCGGGGAGTTTGTCGGGCAGATATTGCTGGAAGAAAGGTAGCAGCCGTCGGAGCGCGAAGAAAGCGCTGGAGATCTCGGCGGTCGTCATCGTTTGCGGCGGGCGCAAGAGGATTTGCGCTGCGGCCAGCAGAAAGTCGCGCCGCAATCCTTCGGGTATGTTCCAGTTCTCCTGCGGACGGTCGAGTTTCTGGACGATTGTGCCGTTGGCGGTCACCGCCGCGAGCACGTTGGGAGTGAAGACATAAGAAGAGAGCAGAGAGAGCGAAGCGGCATCCGCCATCGGATCGGACAGAAGCCTTTTGACGAGCGCTGAAAAGCGCGCATCCGCGGCGGCTGGCGCAGCCTTTCGCAGCGCGATCAAGAAGATCACGCCTTGCATTGTCGGTCTGGTCAAGGCCGGATCGGCAACCGCCACGGCACGCTCGGTCTCGCCCTTCTCCAGCAGATACAGGGCCAGCTCCAGCCTTCGCTCGGTCGCCAAGTCGGGATCGGTCGGATCGAAACTTCTATTACTCTGCTCCTCTTCTTCCGGGGTTTTGTTCTCTAGGCTCGCGAGCAATTCTTCGGCCAGTTTTCTGTCGCGCAGCGCAACCGCTTGCAGGATCTCACCGCGCAAGTTGGGCGGCAGCGGAATGAAGCCGATCTTGCTTTCTCCGGAGAAGAACTTCTTTTTCTTCTCTTCGATCGCCTGCCGCTCGGCATCTTCGATCTCGGTCGCCATCTTCCAAGCTCGACGGAAGATGGCCCGTGATCTTTCCGGATCGGCTTCCCATAGCAGATCGGCAGCCTTAATTTGCACGCGGACGCCGATAACGCGATCCTCGTATTTCACCGCTTCGTCCGCCAGCGAGACGATCAGTGAAAGCGCGAAATCGCGCTTGGCGCGTCGTTCGAGTTCCTGCGCAGAAGGAGGAGCCTTCTGCCTTTCGGCGGATCGAGGGGGCTGCTTCGGGGTGGCGGTCGTTTGACCGAGCGCGACTTGGGCAAGAGGGGAGAAGATCGCTGCCATGATCAGATACCAAACGCGCATCGTTTTCTGCTCTCTTGAGCGGGTCCAAGTGGACCGAAATATGGGAAGGCGGTTCTCCGTTGTTCGTAAATTTTACCCGATCTCCTGGAAGAAATAGCAAAAGATTATCTGCCAATCACGCAGACTATTCCGCAGTCTCCATACCTTATACACCTGTTAGGGTCTGGGCAGCATACTGTGTTGCCATACGAGCCGCAACCGGGAATTTGGACGGTAGCCGAAATCTTCTCAAACGGATCGTCGGCGTAGTTCCTTCTAGCCCCAACGATTTTGAGCATTAACGGCGCTTCGTTCGCCTTTCTCTTTAGACCAATGAGCTGAGAAAGATCGAGCGTTTCGCCGCGATTAAGCACGCGAGAAAAAAGAAGTCTCCTCGGAAGCGTATTCAAATCCGAGCAACGCTCGACTTTGCCAATATCGCCGAAGATGGCTGAAACTTCTACTCTGACGCCGTCGCTCTCAGCTATAGGCAGAATCTCCAATCCTGATACTTTCTCGGAGTTTAGTTCACCTTTTTCGACTCTGATGATTCCAATCAGCTTTTTGTCTCCTGTAGCAGCAGGAAGATAGAAGGCGTTAGCGAGATTGATTTCGATGCCCAATGGGCGATGGTCTTGCCTATTTGCAGGGTCTTGCGCTTTCGACCATCCGATAACGAACAGAAGCGCAACCAGTAGCGACGCAAGCAGCCTTCTGATCGCCATTTTCAACACCTCCCGTGGATTCAGAGATTCTCTCGCCAGTGAGCTTCTTACACCGATGCTTTTCTCCGGTCATTGCACTGGTACAAGTCCGTTTTTGATCTAGTGCAATTCGCCGCATGCGCCGCTGGTTTTCAAAGACCCGGAACTTCCTGATGCCAGAGTCTCTGCGGATCGAAGACGACGATCCAGCCCATTCTCCTTTGAATGAGGCCCTGTTGCTCCAACCTTTTGAGCATCCGGCTGAGATAAGAGGGCGTCACCGCGATCAACTGCGCTATCTCCTCTTGTTTCAAGGGAAATTGAAGGCGAATGCCGCGAGACGTCTCGATGCTCTCCGTCTGTGAGATTAGGTCCCAAAGCAATTGTTCGAGCCGTTGTTGAGCCGTACATTGACTCAGTTGAATCGTGCGGTCAATCTGCTCGTAGACTTCGCGGCTGAGCATCTCAAGAAGGTAACGCGAGATGGCGACATTGGTCTCGATGAGCCGGAGCAAGAGCCTGGCGGGGATCGGGCGCAATCGGCATTCCGTCGCGGTGATGGCCGTCACCGGAGATGGCAGCCGCAGAATCACCGATGCGGCGCCGAGCACCCAGCCCGGAAAGCGCAACGCGACAGTCACTTCTTGTCCGCGATCGCCGAAACGGACGAGTCGGATCAAGCCTTGTTCGATCAAGTAGGTTTCGTTGACCGCCGACGCTTGCCCGAAAAGTTCCGTTCCAGCGCGATACCTTTGCGCTGGCTTCACCCCTTCAACCGCACGCCAAATCCTCAAAAATTCGAGCTTCTTCGCTGGCATGGCGAGGGCTCCTGCGTTTCGGCTCGTTGGATGAGCGAATTTACGGGATTGTTGGATTGGCGCGTTTCGGCGAGACGTTCGATGTCGAACCGTTGCGCCGAAAATCGCGCGCGTTGTCGTTCGTATCGGCACCATCGGGGCTGCGTATGAGATCATTGGTCGCGCCGCTCGTGAACGCGAAGATCGCCCCTTCGCCGTAAGAGTTGAACGGCGCGGCGGGCGGCGAGCTGCCGCCTTGATAAGCGAAACCATCGAGTTTCGTGCCGCCGATTTCGATCTTGATGGCGCCGGTCGTTCCGTTCAGGTCCAGATTGCCCGCGCCCGCGTTGTAATCAGCCGCGACGCCGAAAGTCTCCGCGCCGTTGACGACGAGGAAGTAGCTGCGCGGTCCGATGATGACCGTGCCGCTGCCGACGCTGCCGGGAAGCTGCACGGTCGCAGGCGCGTTGCCCGCGCCGCTCGATCGGAAGGTGATCGTCAAACCGCTGATGTCGAGCGGTTGGTCCGTCTTGTTGAGCAGTTCGATGAAATCGTTCCGCGTTTCAGCGGTCGAAGAAGAGAACGCGACCAACGCTTCGTTGATGACGATTTGGCCTGGAGCAGGAACCGCTGGGCCAGCAGCGCGCACCGTCAGCGCGGACGAGTCCTCGAGCACCGCGCCGTCGTCCGGGCGAGTGTAACGCGCGACGACGTTCACGCTTCCGACGCGATCTGCGCGCACAGTGATGGTGTCGGCGGTTTGCGCGATGACGGTCGCGACGCCCGCCGGTTGCGCGTCGCGCAGACTGAAATCGAACGCGATGCCGGGAACTTCGCGCCCTTGCGCGTCGCGCGCCGTCGCCGTGAAGGTGACGCTGTTGCCGATGCCGACTGTCGCCGCGTCGGGGTTGAGATCGACGCTGGCGACCACAGGGGTGATCGTCAAAGTCGCTACCGCCTCTTGACCGCCCGCACGCGCGCGAATCGTCACCGTGCCAGCAGCGAGCGCCGTCGCGGTCGTGCTCGGACCAGCGGTCGGCGCGAGATCCGCTCGATTTGCGTCGCTCGCGCTCCAGATGAACGAGACATTCGAAAGCTCTCTCTCCGCGCCGTTCGCGACCGTGAAAGCGCGCGCCATGAAAGTCGCGCTTTGGCCGGTGCGTGCGGAAGCGGAAGCAGGGATGATTTCGATGCGCGCGATCGGCGGTGAGCCGAAAGGCGTCCCATCAGCGCGCGTGCCCGGCGAAAAGAGGCGGCCTTGCGCGTTGACCGCATTAGCGTGCGCGGTGAGTTCGCCGCCTGCCGAATCGATGCTCGCATCGGGCGAGCGCGTGAGCGATTGATCGGATGGCGCGACTGGCCCACCGCTCGACCCGTAGCTTTGCGAAGCGACCGTCACGTCTGCGCCGCCAACTCGCAAGCGGACGTGCACCGCATCGCCGCCGTCGTTCAAGCCGAGCGAGTTAGCCGTGAAGATGAGCGCGCCGCCGAAAGCCGGATCGTTCCTCGGCGCTGCGCCGCCGCCAAAGATCACCGCGGCGCGTCCGGCATCGAGCCGCGTGTTCGCCGGGAAAGTGAAGCGCGTGGCGGTTGAATCGGAGATCGTGACGTTCGAGATGTCGACCGGCTCGCTCGACGCGTTCACAAGTTCGATGAATTCGTCATCGGCGCTGTTGCGCGTGCCGTCGCGGTTCGCATCGCCTTCGATGTTGCGCGTCGCCGGATCGTCGGGTGGAACGTCGGCCAGAATCTCGTTGATGACGAGCGGAAGACGGACTTCGAGCGTCGCTTCGTCCGAGATTGTGCCGCCCATACCATCGGGCGCGCTCACGCGCACTTTCACGCGCCCGACACCGACGCCGCGCGCCTCGCCTTGCGTGTTCGCCGTCGCAATCTCGGCATCGGTGGTGGACCAGTCGAAACGCACGCCGGTGATCTCTTCGCCCCGTTCATTGAAAGCGCGCGCCGCGAACTGCCGAACGTTTCCGCGATTGACGCTCGCTTGTTTCGGTTCGATCTCGAGACGTGTGACGCGCGGCGGAGCGGGCGCGACCGAGACCGTCGCTGCGCGCGTGATGGTCGTCGCGCCATCGCTTGCCGTGAGCGCGAGTTGCGCCGTCCCAGCGCGAAGCGCGCGCACGGTGGCCGTCGCTTCCGCCCCGACGACGTTGACCGCGGTGACGGTCGCGATCGCGTCATCGCTCGATGCGAAAGCGAAACTGGCGCGTTCGAAGGGGCGTCCGTACTGGTCCAGCGCGCGCGCCGTCAAAGTCGCCGTCTGCCCTTCGACGAGGGCGAGCGCGGGTGGTTCGAGGCTCACGCTCGCTAGGCTCGCGGCGCGCGCGATGAAGAACGAACCGTCGGCGCGCGTGCCGGGCGAAAAGCGCCTTCCCGCCGCTCCTTGCGCCGAAAGGTGGCGCACGAACGCGCCCGCGATATCGGGCGAGCGCGTGACCGATTGGTTGATGCCGCTTCCGGCGAAATCATCCTGCGGCGTGCCGTAGGCGAACTCGTCGATGATGGCGCCGGTTGCGTCGCGCACGGTGATGAGCGCGCCGCTGTTGTTGAGCGACAGGTTGCCCGCAGATGCGGCGACGACTTGCGCGCCGCCGAAGGCAGGGTTGCGCGCATCGAAATTGCCGCCGCCGAAGACGACGATGGCATCGCCCGCCGCGAGTTGCGTCCCAGCGGCGAACACGTGGCGCACGCTCGCCCGCGCGTCGCCAGCGGCGCGCACTTCTACGGTCCAATTGCTCAGATCGAGCGCGTCGCCCGACGCGTTGACGAGTTCGATGAATTCGTCATCGCTGCCGCTGCGCACGCCGTCGCGATTGGCGTCGCCTAGCGCGCCATCCGGCGGATCGAAAAGCACTTCGTTGATGACGAGCGCGGATCGTCTCGCGCCGGAGAAGGTGATGGTCGCGCGGTTGCTATTTCGCCCGTCGGCAACGATTTCCACCGTCGCTGGTCCAGCGGGTCGCGCGTCGAGCGCGACGTTTATCTGGTCCAATCCGGGAAGGCTTGGGACGGGAACGAGGGTCTCGATCGGCGCGGGCCGTCCGTTCAAGAGGACGGCGAACGATCCGGCGCGTCGCACGCCGGTCGCAAATATCGCCAGCCGCCGCGTCATCGGTCCGAAGGGGGAGCGCAAGAAGGTATCGGCATCGAGCGCGATCGCTTCGCCACTCCGATCCGTGAACAGGGCGGGAAGCGTGCGGATGATGTTTGCCATGACGCGCGTTTGAAAGCCGTCTGGATTGGTGACGACGATCTCTGCCGGACCGATCTCGGTTTCGGCGGGCACGTGAAAGTTCACCTGCGTCGGCGAGACGTAAAAGAGCTGCGCCGGTCGCCCGTTGACCGTGACGGTCACGCCGCCTAAGTTCAACGGGAAAGATCCGTCCGGTTGGCGTTGCGCTTGCAGGGCGTCGAAAGCGAAATTGTTCCCGGTGGCGATGGCGATGGAATCCGGCGCGAGCAGATTGACTGGACCGCTGCCGAGCAGCGGCGCGCTCGTGATCGTTGCATCGGTCGAAAAGGGCGGGCGCGCCGGAAGCGTGGCCGTGTAGATTTCGCTGTTATTCGCCAACGCAGCATCGGACACTGGACCGGAGAGGAGGCGCGCGAAATTGAAAGCGATGATGGTGCCGTCATCGCTCAGAGATGAAATGACTTCGGCGGCGGCGCCGGACGGCGCGCGCGTGACGGGGAACGCGCTTCGCGTCGGAAGGTCATAGACGTAGAGCTCCACGCTCCCATCCGAATTGAATCCGCCGAAGTTGCGCCGCGTCGCGAAAGCGATGCGCGATCCATCGCCGCTGATGGTCGCATTGAACGGGACATCGTTTTGGCGTGCGGTCAAAGAGGTGATCTGGCGCGTCAATCGATTGCGCCCGTCGAAAAGAAAGACTTGCGTCGCGCTGCCCATTCGAGCTTCATAGACCATGCGCCGCCCGTCGTCGCTGATGGCGCGTCCGCGCGTGAGCGCGAGCCCTTCGAGGTTGGCGGCGATCGTCTCTTCTTCGCCGCTGGCGAGATCACGAAGCACGAGATCGCATGCCGCGGCGCTCGTGCCTTGCGGGGCGAGATCGCGCACGTAGGCGAGATGCGATCCGTCGCCGCTCAATTTCGGTTCGAGCGAGCCGCGGACGCCCGCCGTGTTTGTTAGCTGCGAGAGGCTTTGCGTCGCCGCGTCGTAGATGAAGATCTCGAAGTTCATGTCCGGATTTTGGCCGGTCAGATCGCGGTTGGAATAAAAAGCGATGAGCCGCCCGTCGTCCGAGATTGAAGGGGCGAAACAGCCTTCTTGCGTGCGGCGCGAAACGTCTGTTGGCGATGTGTGGGTGATTTGGCGAAGTTGTGAACCGTCAAATAGAAAGATCTCCAGATTGCGATCCCTGTTTTGGCCCAGCGGATCATCAGCGGTCGAAAATGCCACGCGCCGCCCGTCCTCTGAAACCGCCGGAGTGAAAGCGCGCGTGGCGGCTATCTGACTGAAGGCGCCGTTCGCGCGTATGACGCGAAAACTTGGCGGACCGCCAGCGCCAGCGATATCCGCGGACGATTCGAAGACGATCGTCTTCCCGTCACCGCTCAACGTCGGGTTGAGGTTGAGAGCCGTTTCCGGAGTCGAAGTGACGCGCCGTATCGCGATCTCGGTTTTGAACTCCAAAGTTGGCGTCTGTTGGAAGCTGGCCCACAATAGGACAAAGATGAGGAAAGGTCCGATGTGAGGCATGGACTGATCTCCTTTCGACCCATGGCGGAAGGCGATACCCGACCCGGGCTTCGGCGAGTGTCGCCTGCTGATCCCCTTTCGACTCGTAGCGCGGAAGGCGATGCCTTGCGCTCTCCGGTGAAGATGCGCCGCCCATTCTAGCTCTTTTTCGCGCGAAGGCAAGAGACTTCTGCCGCGGAAAAGGAGGATGGCTGCTTGTTGTTTAGAGCGGGCCTAAGCGCTGGGTGGTGGAAAATGATAAGGGGTGCAAAACGTTTTGCACCCCTTAACGGTTCCGAATGGATGATTGCACGGAAAGAATAGTCGTTATGCCGCGTAACGGTCATCCAGAGTTTCGGCGAAAACGCGCCGGCCATTCAAGGCATCGTCGATGATCTCGCGCACTGCGGCTACGTCCGGATTGACGTCCATCCGATCGCAGGCGCGCAGATGACGAAGGATCCCTTCCGTCGCGATTTCGCGCGCGACTCCGGTTAGCTTGGCATAACGACGGGCTTGGATATGATCTATCTTCTTCAATCGCTCTTCGAGCGAGATAGCAGTTGCTGCACCGATGCTCATTTTTGCTCCTTCCTCAAGAGTTTGAGTTCTGCCGCTTCTAAGAAGCGGCGATGGTCTAGATCTTCGAGATAAAGATAGATGCATGAAATCCGCTTCGGGATGTGTTTCCGTTGCGATTCCACAAAAAATCGCGCAATCCGACCGCACATTGGGGATTGGAAGCGCACCCAGATGTTTCGGGGGATTGCAGAAAACACTAAATGCTAGCAGAAAGTCGGCGAAAATGCTAGAGGAAAAAGCCTCTTTTTTCACCCGACCCCCTCCTTGAGGTGGGCTAAGTTATTGGTGGTTTGAGATTTTTCCCTTTGCCGGCGGGGCGGGAGGGTAATTTGTCTAGGTTCAAAACAATTCCCGCTCGCTTTGGTGTTGGCGTGATTCGGTCTATTGATGTGCTTAGGTGAGGAGATGTTCGAGGGAAGCTCGGTATCGCGCGAATTAGCGCGCCATTCTCCCTCGATTCGCTCCGAGGGAGGATGGCGCGCTTTATGTGTTGTTCGTCCTATTTTTTCGGCACCACGGCGTCTTTCATCGCCTTGCCGATACGAAACTTAAGCGTCGTCTTGGCAGGGATGTGGATCGGCTCACCGGTCTGCGGGTTCCGCCCTTCGCGCGCCTTGCGTTGCGACAGGACGAGTTTGCCGAATCCCGGCAGAACGAATTCGCCGCTGCGCTTGACCTCGCGCGTCGCCAAGTCGGCCAACTCTTGGAAGAAGGCCTTCGCCTCGGCGCGCTTCATCTCGAACTTCTCGGCGAAGTGGTTGATGATCTCGGATTGAGTCATGCGCTTCTTAGCTGCTTTGGTCGCCATCTTTGGTCTTCTTTACCTCCAGTGGATTCGTAAAGTTTCAGAGTAAAACTTGCGAGAAGGACATATACCATAAGGGAGGCTCGCGCGTCTCGGAAAAACGTGCAAAAAAGCCGAAAATTTGCAAAAAAATCTCTCCGCCCTGTCGATCGGGGAGCAGCCCCGGGCTTCGTCCGGCCAATTCACGCAAAGGGGATCGAAAACGACCTTCACTGTCGCCGGTAAGCGGATTGGGTTTCTCAAAGTGGGGCGGGGCGCGGCGCAGGATCGAAAACGACCTTTGCCGTCGCCGGTAGACGGAAGATAACAAGCTCTCGCGCGCCCTCTGCGAGATTGAAAATGACCCTTGCTGTCGATAGGGCGATCTTCGAGCTTACCGGCCTCATGACGTGGCGTTTGATCTGATATACTGCTCTTGCGTGCGCTTTGCCTCATTGGGAAGCGTGGGGCGCGTGTGCGGCGTGTGGGCGATGGCCGATCCTTGCCCCTGCGCGTCGCGACGGCGTTAGGGTAGTTTGCGCGCTCGCTTGAAGGAGAGTCAAATTCGAATATGATCAAGATGATCATCGCACTGGTTATCGGATTTCTGATCGGGGCTGCATGTCGCTGGTTCGATATTCCCGTTCCGGCGCCGCCGCAACTTCTCGGCGTCTTCCTGATCATGTCGATTACGGTCGGCTATTTGCTCACCGATAAGTTCATCGCTGCGCGTGCGGCGGCCAGATCGGCCATGCGGGGCGCAGATCGGATCGAGCTCTCGACGAAAGAGCATAATAGGAACTGATCGCAGTTCATCGCCATTGGCGCGGGCTTTCAATCGGGCATCTCAAGCGCCCAACCAGGAAGCGAGCGCGGAGTCTCGGGTGATGATAGTCTGATTGCGTTCTGGCCCGGTTGAGATGAGGCCGATCGGGACGCCGACTTCATCTTCGAGGAAGGCGATATATTGCCGGGCCCTTTCGGGCAACTCTTCCCAGTTGGTTACGCCGAGCGTGGACGTTTGCCAACCCGGAAGCGTCGTATAGATCGGTTCGACGCGCCGCAGATCCTGTGCGACGGCGGGGAAGGAGTCGAGTTCGCGGCCATCGAGTCTGTATCCGATGCACACTTTGATCTTATCGAGCGCATCGAGGACGTCGAGTTTCGTCAGAGCGATGGTCGTAAATCCGTTGATCTCTGCGGCGTAACGGGTAGCGAAAGCGTCGAACCAGCCGCACCGACGCGGGCGCCCCGTCGAGGCTCCGTATTCGCGCCCTCTTTCACGGATCAGGTTGCCGATCGCCATCTCTTCGCCCACCATCTCGGTGGGGAAAGGGCCTTCGCCGACGCGCGTCGTGTAAGTTCGAACGATGCCGAGCACGCCCGTAATGCGATGTGGCGCTAGGCCCGAACCGATGCATGCGCCACCTGCTGTCGTGCTCGACGATGTGACGAAAGGATAGGTCCCGTGATCGACGTCGAGCAGCGTCGCCTGTGCGCCTTCGAGCAGAATCGAACGCCCTTCGCGCGCGGCGCGATTAAGGAAGGCGGTCGTATCGGTGACAAATGGCGCCAGATGTTGCACGGCGCGCCAAGTCTCTTCGAAGACTTGATCGGCGCTCATCGCTTGGCGGCCATATGCGACGATGATGCGGTTCGCATCTTCGAGGTTGCGCTCGATGCGCGCGCGCAGCACCTCTGGATTCAAGGCATCGGCGGTGCGTATGCCGCGCCGCCCGGCTTTGTCCTCATAGGCTGGCCCGATGCCGCGCAGCGTCGTCCCGACCCGTTCATTACCGAGCCGCTCTTCACTCGTGTGGTCCAACACGCGGTGGTACGGGAGGATCAGATGAGCCCTGGAGCTGACGAGAACCCTTTCAGGCGTCACCTTCAACCCTTGAGCGCGCAGCCTTTCGGCCTCTTCGAAGAAGGCTTGCGGATCGATGACCATCCCGTTGCCCAGCACGCAGGTTTTATCGGGATGGACGATCCCCGAAGGCAGAAGGTGGAGGACGTATGAGCGCGATCCGATCTGAACCGAATGACCGGCGTTATGGCCGCCCTGGTAGCGGACGACGATGTCGAAACGCTCGGCCAGCAGATCTACTATTTTGCCTTTCCCTTCGTCGCCCCATTGGGCGCCGACGACGACGATGATGCGCGATCCGTTTTCGGGAGGGCGAGCGGCTCTTTTCATCTATGACTCCAAAGAAGATCTATTCATCAGTTCGACTTGGACCGGACGTTCGACGAAGTGGTAGCTACATCTGCCGCGCACTTCCTCTAAGTCGCGCCAATCGATCGGGAACAGGCGGCATTGGTTGGGCCGATCGCTGTAGATCCCGCAGCTTGTCGTCCCATCCGCATGGCGGCGCAAGAAGGGACATTTGAAAAGGATCTCGCAGCATGCGCCACAACGATTGCATTCGCCGCGCCGACCGCTCGTCCGCGGAAATGGGCGTTGACGAATCGGCGCAACTTGCCTTGAGCTTGACGCGCGCGGAATTTCGCATCCCCGATGGCGCGCAACCATTTTACTGCGACCGGCCTCATTTCGAGGGCGCCGTGCGATGAGCGAATCCGTCCTTCTCATAAGCTTTAGCGCGCCTGGCGATACCGCGGGCACATCCGCGCGGCACGCGCTTGCCGGTCCGCGTCGCGCTCGGATGTCGCGTAACAAAGCTGTGGCGTGGACGGTTTGCCGATCCCACGCCACATGACGACTTTAGGTGTTGGCCGGTGCTAGGTGTTTTTCGATCAGACGTGATATCGCCTCTTTCGAGACTGCGCCGACGACGCGCTCCTCCTCCTTGCCGTTCTTGAAGAGGATCAACGTCGGGATGCCCTTGATGCCGTAACGATGCGGCGTGTTGGGATTATCGTCCACATTCATCTTGACGACCTTCGCGCTGCCCGCGTATTTTTCCGCGATAGCGTCGATCGTCGGGGCGAGCATCCGGCACGGCGCGCACCACTCAGCCCAAAAATCGACCAATACGGGTTTATCTGATTGCAGAACGTCCTTTTCGAAGCTGCTATCGGTTACCTCTGTCACGTGGTCGCCCATGATTGCTCTCTCCTAGATCAAATTATTCAGATTAACCGTCAAGGATCGAAGGGGAAAGCCTCCCCTTCGCCTCTTCGCGTTGTCGCTTCGGTCCTCAGTCAAATATCGCTGAAAAGCCTCCCGGAGCGCAAGTCGCCGCGTTTGGACTCGAAGCCCGCCTCAGCCGACGATCGCGCGATAAAGGTCTAGGTACCGCTGCGCGGCAGCTTCCCACGAGTTGTTCTGGCGCATCCCGTTGATCTGGATCGCGCGCCACAGATCCCGTTCGGCGTAACAGTAGAGCGCCTCATAGAGGCTTTCGAGCATCGCCTCGGCCCGGTAGTCTCTGAACTTGAACCCAGTCCCGGTCCGGCGCGCGCGATCGAACTCTTCGACCGTATCATCGAGCCCGCCGGTGGCGCGCACCACGGGCACCGTCCCGTAGCGCATGCTGTACATCTGATTCAAGCCACAAGGTTCGTAGAGCGAGGGCATTAGAAAGATATCGGCGCCGGCTTCGATTTGATGGGCCAAGGCTTCGCTCGCGTAGCCGATATAGACGCCGACTTGTTGCGGGGCGCGATCGCGTAGGCTCTGCAGGAATTCCTCGTATTCGCGTGCGCCCGCTCCCAAGGCGATAAAGTAGGCTCCGGTCTCGAGGAGCGCGTCTGCCGCCTCGCGTATCAAGTCATACCCCTTCTGCGCGACGAGCCGCGAGATGATCGCGATAATGGGACGCGACGGTTCGAGAGGAAGGCCGAAACGGCGCAGCAAATCTACCTTACACGCGCTCTTGCCCGTCAGATCCGCCGCGCTGTAGTGAGCGGCGATGAACGGATCGGTCTCAGGGTCCCAAACTTCGTAGTCGATGCCGTTGGTAATGCCGACCAAGCGGTCGCGGCGCGCGCGCAGCAGCCAATCTAGGCCATAGCCCTGTTCGGGCGTTTGGATCTCAAGGGCGTAGCGGCGGCTTACGGTCGAAAGCCAATCGGCGGCCATCAGACCAGCTTTCAAGGCCGAAGCGGCGCCGTCTTTCAAGAAGAGATCGATCGTCTGCTGATCTTGAAAGCCGAGCTTGGGCAACAGGCTGGCGTCGAAGATGCCTTGGTAGGCGAGGTTGTGAATCGACAGCAGCGTGCGCGTTTGGGCGAAGAAGGGATCGTGCGCGCGCCATCGGCTGAGTTCAACGACGGCGAAAGCGCAGGGCCAATCGTTGCAGTGCAAAATATCCGGCGGCCCTCCCAGGAGTTTGAGCGACACAAGCGTCGCATGCGAGAAGAAGGCGAAGCGCTCGTGATCATCGCCGTAGCCGTAAATGCCGGGGCGCGCGAAATAGTCGGGAAGATCCAGCAGAAAGGTGGGAGCGCCTGAGGCTTCGCTATACCAGACTTTGACGATGTAGCGCCTACCGGCCCATTCGACTTCCAAGCCTTCAAATACAACCTTATCAAGCAGCGACCGTTCGACGCGCTCATAGAGCGGCACGAAGAGCGCGACATCGGCCCGGCCCGTTCGACGCAACGCTTTTGTCAACGCGCCAGCGACATCGCCCAGCCCACCCGTTTTAGAGTAGGGAACGGCTTCCGGCGAAAGGACGGCAACGCGCAAAAGTCTCCTGCTCCCTTCGACTCAAGGTAATCAAAGTCCTACCGGAGTTTAAAGGGGTCCGCAGAAGGGGCGCAAAAAAGCTCTTTGCGCCCCTTCTTAGGCCAGTGATCACGAGCTCTGCATGGAGGCGAGGAACTCGGCGTTCGTCTTGGTCTTGCTCATCCGTTCGAGGATGAGTTCCATCTGCTCAACGGGCGACAGTTGACTCAAGACGCGACGCATCGCCCAGATGCGGTTTAGATCCTCTTTGCTCATCAAGAGTTCCTCTTTGCGCGTGCCCGAACGTTGCGGATCGATGGCCGGGAAGATGCGCTTATCCGAGAGCCTGCGGTCCAGATGGATCTCGCAATTGCCCGTACCTTTGAACTCTTCGAAGATCACGTCATCCATGCGCGAGCCCGTATCGATGAGCGCCGTGGCGATGATCGTCAGACTTCCGCCCTCTTCGATGTTGCGCGCTGCGCCGAAGAACCGCTTCGGTCGTTGTAGCGCGTTGGCATCGATGCCGCCCGACAAGATCTTGCCCGAAGGCGGAACCACGGCGTTGTGTGCGCGCGCCAATCGCGTCAACGAGTCGAGCAGGATGACGACATCGCGTTTGTGCTCGACCAGACGTTTCGCCTTCTCGATCACCATATCGGCGACCTGAACGTGTCGCGTTGGCGGCTCGTCAAACGTCGAGGAGATGACTTCGCCGTTGACGCTTCGTTGCATGTCGGTCACCTCTTCGGGCCGCTCGTCGATCAAAAGGACGATGAGCGTCACTTCCGGATGGTTCTGCGTGATCGAGTTGGCGATCGTCTGCAGCAACATCGTCTTGCCCGTGCGCGGCGGCGCGACGATCAGCGCGCGCTGCCCTTTGCCGAGCGGCGTCAACAGATCGATGACGCGCGCGCTCAAATTATCGGGCGTCGTCTCCATTCGCAGTCGCTCGTTCGGATAGAGCGGCGTCAGGTTGTCGAAGAAGACCTTCTCGCGCGCCGCATCTGGGGCTTCGAAGTTGATCGCCTCGACCTTGATGAGGGCAAAGTAACGCTCGCCTTCTTTGGGCGGACGGATCTGACCCGAGATCGTATCTCCGGTTCGCAGATCGAATTTGCGGATCTGCGAGGGCGAGACATAGATGTCATCTGGACCGGGCAGGTAGTTGTATTCAGGCGCGCGCAAGAAGCCGAAGCCATCGGGGAGCGTTTCGAGCACGCCTTCCGAGAAGATCAAGCCGCTCTTTTCGGTCTGCGCGGCGAGGATCTTGAAGACGAGCTCCTGTTTGCGCATCCCGGTCGCGCCCGGAACGCCCAACTCCTTGGCGATCTGCGTCAGTTTGGAGATGGACATCTCCTTGAGCGTCGCGAGGTTGAACGGCTCGCCCGTGAGCGTCGACTCTTTGCGCTCCTCGCCCTCTTCCTCGGCGACGGCGGTCTCCGCCGTCTCCTGCGCCGCCTGAGTCTCTTCGATCTCAGGTTCGGGCGGCGCTTCCGCCGTTGCCGTCAAGGTCGTGGAGTCGTTGTGATCGTTGTTGGTGGTTGTCGTCGTGGCATTAGTGCTACGTCTTCGTGGCATAGGTTCTATTCTCGCCTAGTGTGGTGAGCGCCCACTCAGAGCGCCCAGTTTGATTCTGTCAATCTTCCTTCTCTTGTTTTTGGGGAACTCGCGCGTGCATGGACGCGCAAAGGGAAGCTGTCGAAGTTTCGAAGACTGGACTGACTCGTCCGCGCCCCTAGAGCGTCAAGCGTGTTTTCATAACACACAAAGGACGTTGAGAGCTAGCAGACGATGCGCCCAATGTCAAGCGATTGAACCGTGGGATCGCTTTATCGTTCGATCCCACAATCAACTTCGAGATCTTATGGCCGCTGTTCCATTCGCCTTAGATGCGCGAGGCGTTGCTTGCGTCGCCTAAATCCGACCCAGCCCTTCTGTTTCGATTCGCCCATGCCCCTCGCCGAATCATAAGGAGCGTCATTTGGCCAGCGCCCTCTCGATCGCTCGCCAGACTTCGTTGTACCCTTGTTTGGTCAGCGCCGAGTACGGGATGATCTCCTCGGCACCCAGCTTTCGTCGAATGCGCTCGATGTTCCGCCGCAGTTCGTTTTGCGAAAGCTTATCGGATTTAGTAGCGACCGTGATCTGCGGTTTCTCGTGGTACTCGAGCCACTCGTGAAGCTGCAGATCTAATTCAGTGGGGTCGTGGCGCGAATCTACAATGTGAATTGATAGCACAAGCTCCCTTCTTTTGGCAAGGTAGGTTGTCGCCATTTCGCCCCACGACCGGCGCACTCGTTCTGGCACGCGCGCGTAGCCGTATCCCGGCAGATCGACGAACCGGAAGCGCCCGTTGATGAGGAAGAAGTTCAAGGTCTGCGTGCGGCCCGGCGTCGCGGAGGTGCGCGCCAGACGCCTGCCGAGCAGCGAGTTGATCAAGCTCGACTTGCCGACGTTGGAGCGCCCTAGGAAAGCGATCTCCGGCAACGAGGGTGTCGGCCAATCGCGCTCGCTCGCGGCGCTGCAGATGAATTCGGCGCTCGTGATCTTCATCCGCTGCGATTCACTTCGCTAAAATAGCGGGATCGCCCGCCCGCGGGCAAGCTTCTGGAGTGCGCGTCGCGACCCGAGACAGAAGATCGGGAGGGAGAGACGGCGCGCTACGTCGAGTTTGACATCGGGAGAGCGACTACATATAGTGGGCCTTCCCCTATGATCATCTAGCGGCTGTGTTTGGCACCGCGGATCGGGGACGCAAAGACGGATGTTCAAAATACGGCGCTTAGAGATCACCGGCTTCAAGTCTTTTGCCGACCATACCGAGATCGTCTTCACGGATGATGGCATCACTGCCATCGTTGGCCCCAACGGATGCGGCAAATCGAACATCGCCGAAGCGATCGCTTGGGTGCTCGGCGAGCAGCGCGCCAAAAGCCTGCGCGGCGGCGAGATGAAGGACGTGATCTTCCAGGGCACGCGCTCGCGCCCGCCAAGCGGTATGGCCGAGGTCGTACTCCATCTGGTGCGTGATGAACGGGCGACCGACGGCGATGAGATCAGCGAGATAGACGAGGCGCTCGCGGAGATAGACGAGCGGACTCAATCCTCCCTAGTCGGAGAGAACTCCCCGGATCCTGCTGATCCTCAAATGATGGAACCGGGTGCCGCGGAGGCTGCGCAGAAGGAGGACGGTGAGCGAAGACCGCGCCACTGGCGTCCGCGACGCTTCGCCTTGGAGTTCGCCCCGGGCGAGAGCGTGACGATCGCACGTCGCCTCTATCGTTCGGGCGAGAGCGAGTATCTGTTGAACGGGCGGCCCGTCCGTCTACGCGACATTCAAGACCTCTTCTCCGGAACCGGGCTCGCGGGCACTCATTACGCCATCATCGAGCAGGGGCGCATCGGGCAGATCCTTTCCGCTAAACCGATGGAGCGGCGCGCGCTTATCGAAGAGGCGGCTGGGATCACGAAGTTTCGCGTGCGACAACGGGCGGCTGAAGCGCGTTTGGAGACCGCCCGCGCCAATCTCGCGCGCGTCTCCGACATCATCGCTGAGATCGAGCGACAGGTGAACAGTCTGCGTCGGCAAGCGGCCAAAGCCCGTCGTTACGAACAAGCCCGCGCCGAATTGCGCGAGCATCTGCGGCGCGTCTATAGCGCTGATTTCCGGTCCTTAAGCGAAGCGCTCCGGGGATTGAACGAGCAGTTGCACGTCGCCGACCTCGAAGCACAAGAGCTCAGCGGGGAGTTGGCTCGGGTTGAAGCGGAAGCGCAACGGGCGACGGCGCAGGCGCGCGCTTGCGAGGAAGAGTTGGCCGCTCTGCGCGCGAAGATCGCGGAGGCCGAATTGCAGCACGACCGCTGTGCACGTGAGCGCGCCTATCAGGAGGAACAGATCACCGCGCTCGAAAGGCGGAGCGCGGAGCTTGAAGCGGAGATCGAGGCCTTGCGTTCGCGCTTAGCCGAGGTCGAGGCCGAACGCCTGGCGCTTGCGCAAGACGAAGAGCAAGTGCGGGCGACGAGCGAAGAGTTGACCGCGGCGCTCGCTGAGGCCGAACGCGCCTATGCCGCTTCGATGAACGAGGTGGCTGCTGCCGAGGCGCGCATCGAGGCGGCGCGGGCCGATCTGTTGACGCACACGGCGGTCGCTGAGCGATTGTTCGAGATCGGTCGGCAGCTCGAAGCCTCGCTCGAGCGTCTCGCGCAACAGGCTGAAGGGCTCATTCACGAGCAGGCGCGCGCTTCTGCCGCTCATTTGGCCGCTAAATCCGAAGCCGAGAAGGTCGAACGCGAAGTTGCGGCGGCGAAGGGGAGATTAGGCGAATTGCGCGCCGAGCGCGAAGAGGTGGCGCGCAGCCTCGCCGAGGCGCGCGCGCTCGCTCACGAAGCCGCAACGCGCACGCGCGATTTGCGCGAGCGGCACGCGCGCGTGCAGCATCGCCTCGATACTTTAACCGAGTTGGATGCGCGGCGTGCGCTTTATTCGGAAACCGTACAGCGAATCTTCGCCTCTGACCAAGCGCGGCGCGAGTTCCATTTCATCGGAACGTTGGCCGATGCTTTGCGGGTCGAGCCGCAGTGGGAGCAGGCGGTCGAAGCTGTTTTGGGGCCGTACCTGCAGGCGGTGATCGTCCCAACGCCGGAAGATGCCGTGCGGGCCTCGAAGTGGTTGAGGGAGAATGATGCTGGGCGCGCGCTCTTCCTCGTCGCCGGTTTGCGCGGCGCCAGCCTCGAAGGCGACGAAGCGGCGAGCGCGACGGTCGTCGCAGAGACGCTCGGCCTGGGCGCATTGCTCGGTGTGTCGCCCGAACTGCGCGCGACGCTTGAGCGAGCGCTCGCGCGCGAGATGCAGACGCGCATCGCTGATGACATAGAGCAGGCCGTGGCCCTTTCGCTGGAGACGCAGGCTCCGTATGTGACGCCCGAAGGCGATTGGGTCTGTGGCGGCACGCTCCTGAGCGCCGGCGTGGAGCGCCAGACGGGAGAGAGCCTGCTCGCCTTCAAGCGCGAGATGCGCGAGCTCGAGGCTCGTGCGGCGAGGCTCAGCGAAGAGGTCAAAGCTGCCGAGCTCGCCGAGCGTGAAGCTCAGGTGCGGGTTGGCGAGTTAGAGGAGAAGAGTAAACAGCTCGACGAAGCGATCGGACGCGCTGAGCGTGAGCTGGTCGCGTTGGAGATGAACGCGGCGCAGTGGGCACAGGAGATCGCGCGCACAGAGCGGCACATGCGCGTCGTCGCCGATGACTTGGAGCGTTTGCTCGAAGAGCGTCGCGATCTGGAGGCGCGGCGGACCAAAACGGCGCGCGACGCTGAGGCGGCAGAGCAGGCGCGCGCGCGCGCCGCACAAGAGGTGGCTGCGGCTACAGACGAGTTGGCGGCGGTCCGCCGCGTGGCCGAAGAGGAGAACGCCCGTTTGAGCGAACGGCGAGCCGTCGTCGCGGCGGTCGGCGAGCGGAGACGCGCCCTTTCCGCTGACCTGCGCCGTCGAGAGAACGAGATCGCCGATCTTCGCGCGCGGCTCGAGCGTCACGATGGAGAACTCGCCGAAGCGCAGGCGAAGTTAGAGGCTCTGCGCCGTTCAGTGCTCGATCTGGCGCAAAGCGTCGAGACGATCGAACGCGAGCGCGCCGCGCACGCGCGTGCCGTCGAAGAGGCTGGCGAAAAGTTGGCCGCTGCGCGCGCGCATGCTGATCGTTTGACTGCGTCTTTAGCGGAGTTAAATCGGAAAGCGGCGGCGGCGCGTGACGCGCGCGCCGCTTTGGAAGTGCAGCGCGCTGAAGTGGCCGCGCGTTTGAACTACCTGCGCGAGTCATGTGTCGCCGAATTGGGCCAGTCGCTTGAGGAGATAAGCGCGGTTGAGATCGAGGATGGATTCGATCTCGAGGTTGCGCGGGCGCGCGTCGAAGAGTTGCGCGCGCGATTGGAGAACTTCGGCGCCGTCAACATGATGGCCCTCGAGGAGTTGAGCGAGGCCGAAGCGCGCCTGCAATTTCTGACCTCGCAGCGGCAGGACATCTTAGATGGCATCGCTTCGACAGAGGAGGCCCTGCGCGAGATCAGGCGCCGCTCGCGCGAGCGCTTTCGCGAAGCCTTCGCCGAAATCAATCGCCATTTCGGCGAACTCTTCGTCGAACTCTTTGGCGGCGGTCACGGCGAAATGAATCTGATCGACGCTGATGATCCGCTCGAATCCGGGATCGATATCATCGCACAGCCGCCGGGGAAGCGACTGCAGAACGTGCTGCTCCTGTCGGGCGGGGAGAAGGCGATGGTCGCCCTTGCCCTGCTGCTGGCGATCTTTCGCTATCGCCCTTCGCCCTTCTGCTTGCTCGACGAGGTTGACGCGCCGCTCGATGAGGCGAACATCGGGCGGTTCACGGAGAAGATCGTCGAGATGTCGGCTGACACGCAGTTCATCGTGATCACGCACAATAAGCGGACGATGGAGGCGGCGCGCGCGCTTTACGGCGTGACGATGGAGGAAGCTGGCGTCTCGAAAGTCGTTTCGGTCAGATTCGCTTGATCGGGGATGGGGAAGCGACCTGATGGGTGATAGCGCCATGCGAAATGGTCCGAGAAGGCTTATCGCGCTTTCATTCGCGCTCTTTTCCGCGTTGGCCTTTTTGTCCTTCGTCTGCGCGCAGACGCGACCGAACGCGAAGCAGAACGCGCGTCAGATCGCGCCTGAAGCGCCCGCTAAAAGCACCGGAGAGTTCGCCGCCGGACCCGTCTTTATCTACGAATTCACGCAGCCTGAGTTCTACGTCCGCCACATCATCATCGAGCACGATGTGACGGGTAAAGGGAAGATCTCCTTCGAGCGCAAGGATGTCGATGATGTCCTCAGCGATCAATTGGAGCTTTCGCCGGCGGCGCTTGCGCGCATCAACGCTCTGTGGCAGGCGCTCGGATATCTCGAATCGCGGACCAGTTATCAGGCGAAGAAACAATTTGCGCATCTCGGCACGATCAAACTCTGCGTCAAGCGCGACGGGAAGGAGAAATGGACGACCTTCAACTGGACCGAAGATAAAAGCGCCGCGGCGCTGGCGACCGAGTATAGGCGGCTTGCCGATCAAGCGATACTCGTCTTCGATCTGAAGGTCGCGCGCGAAAATCAGCCGCTCGCCACTCCGAAGCTGCTCGATACGCTCGAACATCTTCTCGCGCGCAACGAACTTGCCGACCCGCCGCAACTGGTCCCGTTGTTGCGGGATCTGGCGATGGACGAACGATTGCCGCTCATTGCGCGCAACGCGGCGACCCGGGCGCTCAAGAAGATCGAGCGAATGGAGAGGGCTGAAAAGTGAGCGGTGCTCGAAGCCTCTTTGCGCGAAGACGGGCGAATCCTAACTCTCGATAGCCTGCGAAGCGCCCACGACGCTCTCAGCTTGAACTTTCAAGCGGTGGCCTCGCTCTTTGTCTGAGGGGCGAGCGGGATCAGGCGGACGCGACGTATGCGCCGGTGTTCGACGCGCTCGACCGTAAACCGCGCGCCATCGTATTCGACCGATTCGCCTGGGCGCAGCAGCCGCCCGGCTTTAGCGAGCAGGAAACCGGCGAGCGTCGTGTAACCGGCATCTTCCGGAAGCTTGAGGTTCAGCTTGCGATTGACGTCGCGGACGGCGATCATGCCATCTAAGACATAAGTCCCGTGCTCTTCGACGATTTGTGAGCGCACTTCCTCATCATACTCATCGCTGATCTCCCCGACGATCTCTTCGAGCAGATCCTCGAGCGTGACGATACCTTCGACGCCGCCATGCTCGTCCACGACGAAGGCCAGATGGGTTCGCGCCGCTTGCATCTGCTTGAGGACGGAGCCCAGACGCGCCGTCGCTGGGACGAAGAGCGGAGGATGGAGCAGCTCTTCGATCTTGAACTCTTTGGCGTCCGTCGGGCGAAAGCATGGGATGAGATCTTTCATGAAGAGCACGCCGACGATCTCGTCGAAGCGTTCGCGGAAGACCGGGAGGCGCGAGTAGCCGGTGGTGCAGAAGACCTCTTGCACTTCTTCGAGCGTCGCGGTAATGGGCAACGCGACGACCGCCGTGCGCGGGACCATCGCTTCGCGCACCTCGGCGTCGGAAAATTCGAAGATGCGATTGATCAGTAGTTGCTCTTCGGGTTGCAGGTGGCCGCTGCGGCGCGAAGCGTCGATCACTTGGCGGATCTCCTCTTCGGTGTAGATCGAAGCGTGAGTGGGCGATGGGCGCAAGCCGAGAAGGCGAACCGTGCTTGTGCCGGCCCAGTCGAGCGCTCTGATCGGCCAGTAGAAGATCTTGTAAAAGATCTGCATCGGCCACGAGACGATGAAGGCGATCCGCTCGGCCATTTCTAACGCGATCGTTTTAGGCGCGAGTTCGCCGAGGACGATGTGCAAGAAGGTGATGAAAGAGAAGGCGAGCGCAAATGAGATGGCGTGACGGGCGGGATCCGAAACGTAACCTTCGAGCGGGGCGGCAAGCAGATAGGCGACGGCGGGTTCGCCAATCCAACCGAGGCCGAGCGAAGCCATCGTGATGCCAAGTTGCGTCGCGGAGATGTAAGCGTTTAGATCGTTCAGCAGTTCGAGCAATCTTTGAGCGCGACGGTTCCCGCCAGACGCTAACGTCTCGATTCGCGAGCGGCGCACGCTGACCAACGCGAACTCAGCCGCGACGAAGAAGCCGTTGGCGAGGACGAGCGCTATGACGGCGATGATTTTAAAGAACGTGCCCATTTGAAGGGATTGTCCTCTGCGCGTTCAAACGCGCTAAAATCTCGTCAGTTCGATGACGCCGATGCGAACATTATACAACAGAATTAACTCCCATCACCGATCTTTCACCTCGAATGGTTCGCGTACTGATGCAACAGTCGGCAGAAATCCACGATCCGATTCTCCGCCCACCAGCGATCTTCGCCTCCATTGGGCGTGGCGAGAAAACCGACGTGTCCGCCGGAACGCGGGGCGAGCATGATGATGTGGGGATTGCTTTTGATCGCTTCGTGTGGGAAGGAGTCGAAGGGGACGAGCGGATCATCTTGCGCTTGGATGATGAGCGTTGGACGACGTATGCGCGAAAGATGATCTTTGGCGCTCGTCATCGCATAGTACTCGGCGGCGCTGCGATAGCCTCCGTGCGCGGTCGTGTAACATTCATCGAAATCGCGTATCGTACGGACTTGGCGCAAAGGGCGAAGATCATAAAGCTCAGGGTGCAGACGGTGCTTAAGGCGCATGCGACGACGCAGGCTGTTCAAGAAGCTCCACTGATAGAGTCTGTTCGCACGGCGTTCGATCGCGTCAGCGCACGCGCTCAAATCGAGCGACGGAGAGACGGCGACGATGCCGAGAAGCTCGGGAAACTCCGTCGCTCCGTAATCCGCCACTAGTCGCAGCGCCATGTTGCCGCTCATGGAGAACCCGACGAGGAAGAGTTGGGCCAATCGGTCGCGTTCGCGCAGTTCGCGAAGGACGCGGTCGAAATCGCGCGTCTGCCCGCTGTGATAGAGCGTCGGCGTCAGATGCTCCGTGCCGCCGCAAGTGCGCATGTTCAGACGCACGACGTTGAACCCCGCGCGAAAAGCCTTCTCCGCCGTGCCGAGCATATAGACGGACGAGATCGAGCCTTCGAACCCGTGCACGAGGACCAACGTCGGATGCGCCCGACGATCGGGCTGCCAGCGACACCGCGCAAGCAGATGGACGTTCGGTTCGACTTCGAAGAGGCGAATCGGGTCGCGTCGCTGCGCGCGCAATGTGAAGCGGCGCGGCCATAGATAAGCCGCAAGCGTCTGCGCGTGGCCGCCGGCGAAGAGCGGATGAGGGCGAAAAGGGCGTAGGCGCAATTGATGTTCGATCTCAACCAGAGCCTCTTTCAAATTCGGCGAAGCGATGAGATTGGTCGTCAAGCTCTCCGCACCTTCGCTCATACGACTTGCCAAATCGAACGGGAATTAAGGGATCTCGTTTGAGGCGGAGCGAAACGCGCGATACGTTTCCTCTCCGGCGGCGGTGGCTCTTCGATCGGAGGAGGGGAGCCGGGTTCGGTGATGGGAGCCGGAGGTTCGCGATCAGGCGTCACGGGACGATCTGGATCGTCCGGCTGCGGTTCGGGGCAATCGGGCGTGCGCTTTCTGTCCATCTGATTCCCCATGTCGCCGTAATCGATCAAATGCAGTATCATCTTGGCTTGGACGGCTGCCTTCGTCAAGACTCCCCCTCATCCTTGAAGATTCGAAGCGGATCGGCATGGGAACTGAGCTAGGAGCGCGAGAGAATAAACGCCTGTTAGGGCGCGAGTGGCGGGCGCGCACCAAGCGCGATCTGATCATCGAGGTGTGGGAAGCCCTCGATTGCGAATCGGTGGGCGCAAAGGAGCTTGAGGCGATCGCCGAAGTCGTTCGCGCGCGTTTCGGCGAAGGCGCGGTCGAAAGTCCCGCCGCCATGGCCCGCATCTTGGCCGAGGAAGGGGCTGATCTACGACACGCCGAAGTCTTGGAGTGCGATGTGCGTTGGCGATTGCGCGATCCTTACGCGCCGATGTTTCGCCATATCTTGAAATTCGGCACTTTCGCACAAGCCGCCGCTTCAATCCGCCAGCTCGAGAATTTGCGCCGGAAGTTCGCGCGCGCGCGCGATCGCGAAGGATTGCGCCGTGTGCGCGAAGTCGGGATCAAAGGGAAGCGCCGCGCCGAGATGATCGCGCGCAATCGGAAGGTCAATGCGCAGAAGCGGGCGGAGAAAGAGGAGATCGCGCGTTGGTTCGCCGTCTGGTTGACGACGCCAGAGATATTCGAGCGATGGCTCGAGCTGCGCTTGAACTCCGAAGAGTTTCGCGCCCGTTTCGGCGCGGAGAGGGCGGTTGAAGAGGAGCGCTAGGAGCTTCAACCGCCCCGTCTGTGTCACCGGCCCATCTATTCTTCCTCTTCGGCGCGGATGCGGCCTTCGGCTTTGGCTTGCTCGATGATCTTTTGCGCGATGTTGGCCGGCACGACGTCGTAGTGGGAGAACTCCATGTGATATGAACCGCGCGCGGCGGTCAAAGAGTTGAGCGTTGATTGGTAGTTGAGCATCTCGGCGAGCGGCACTTGTGCCTTGATAACTTGGTTTTTGCCGCGCATCTCCATCCCTTGAACGCGCCCGCGTCGCGCGTTCAGATCGCCCATGATGTCGCCGCTGCACTCTTGCGGGACGGTGACCTCGACGTTCATGATCGGTTCGAGGAGCGTCGGCTTCACCTTCTCAATTGCGGCGCGGAAAGCTTTCCGTCCGGCAGCGCGGAAACTATATTCATCCGAATCGACCGGATGCGTTTGACCGTCGATGAGGATCGCTTTGAAATCGACCACCGGATAACCTGCGATCGCTCCCTGTTCGGCGGCTTCGAGGATCCCTTTCTCGACCGCCGGACGGAACTGTTGGGGGATCGCCCCGCCGAAGATGCGATCTTCGAAGACGAAGCCTTGTCCGCGCGGCAGCGGCTCGAAGATGACCTTGCAATCGCCGAATTGGCCGCGCCCGCCAGTCTGTTTCTTATGTCGGCCATGCACTTCGGCGCGCGCCGTGATCGTCTCTTTATACGGGACTTTGGGCGGTTTGAGGTTCACTTCGACGCCGTAGCGCTTCTTCAGTTTATCGACGACGACTTCGACATGAAGTGGCCCAGTGCCCGAAAGCAAGAACTCTTTGGTTTGCGGATCGCGCGTAAAGCGCAGCGCCGGATCCTCTTCGAGGATCTTGTGGATCGCGGCGTTGATCTTCTCTTCATCTTGCCGCGCTTTGGGTTCAATCGCAAAGGCGATGGCCGGTTCCGGATACTGGACCGGATCGTAGACGATCGGCGCCGCTTTGTCGCAGAGGGTGTCGCCCGTTTGCGTGTCCTTCAGTTTCACACAGGCGATGATGTCGCCCGCTAGCGCTTCGTCAACCTTTTCGAGCTGTTTGCCCTGCATGACGTGCAACGCGCCGAGTTTCTCTTGCGTCCCGCGCGTCGAGTTGAGGACAACCATCTCGGGTTTCACACGCCCGCTGATGACCTTCAGCAGATTAATGCGACCGGCGAAGGGATCGGCGATGGTGCGAAAGACGTAGGCGGAGAAAGGCTCGTTTGCATCGTAACGGCGTAAGATGGGTTGGCCGTCCATATCCGCTGGGGCATGCCCTTGCTCGGCTTCATGATAGTTCGGCGCGGGCGCAAACTCGATGATGCCTTCGAGGAGATTTTGCAATCCGACCAACGTCAAGCTCGATACGGCGTAGACTGGGCAGAGACGACTCGAAGCGATCGCCTTTGTGATGTTCGGCAACAAATCCTCTTCGCCGAGCGTCCCTTGTTCGAAATATTTCTCGAGCAACGAGTCATCGGATTCGGCGATGACTTCGATCAGCTTCTCGCGCGCCGCGTCGACGATCTCGCGCCCTTCGGTCGGGATGGCGCATTCGCGCGCTTTGCCGTTCTCATCGAACTCGTAAGCCTTCATGCGCACGACATCGACGACGCCGCGGAAATCTCTCTCTCTGCCGATCGGCAAGGTGAACGGGATGATTGCGCGACTGAAAGCTTCGCGGGCTGAATCGAGCGCCGCGCCGAAATCGGCTCGCTCTTTGTCGAGCTTGCTGATGACCATAAAACGCGGGACCATGAACTCATTGGCGTAACCCCATGTCTTTTCCGTCTGAACTTCGATGCCGTTTACGCCATCGACGACGACGAGCGCACAATCGGCAACGCGCAGCGCCGGACGCGCATGGGCGACGAAACCGGCAAAACCGGGCGTGTCGAGGAAGTTGACCTTCGTCTCTTTGTGTTCGAGGTAAGCGACGGAGATATTCAGCGTGATTTTGCGCGCGATCGCATCTTCGTCGTAGTCTGTGACCGTCGTGCCTTCGTCAACTTTGCCCCAGCGCGGCGTAGTGCCCGCAAGATAGAGCAGCGAGCTGATGAGTTGCGTTTTGCCGGCATGGCCGTGCCCGATAACGGCGAGGTTGCGGATGTGCTCGGTCGGATAGACTCTCATAGTCGTGTGTCGTGCCCCCTTCAGATCCAAGGTTTGCGAACGCGATCGCCAAGGTCTGCGACCAGGCGCGTTTTGTCAACGTGGGATTGAACTTCAGGCAAGAGCTTAATTTATCCGAGCGCGCGGGCGAAAAGCAAGCATGATCTTGTGAACGATCCGCGTGCGGCGACCGAACGCCGTGGATTGTGAGATGAGCGACTCGCCAAGCGCGTTAGGCTCGATTACGCTATGAACGCAGGGCCCTGCGCGAGTTCTATCGTCGCGGCACGCTGGCGTATGAGCCGCAGGGCCTTGCCGAGTGTGTGCTATACTCTGGTTGATTTCGAGCGATGGGCGCGCAGCCTGACGGGCGGTATGAAGTCTCCGGCACCTTCGTGATGGTCGGACTGCGCTAAGCTTTTCGAAGCCCCCACGCGCCGCTGGGCCGAAGAGGGATGGGATTCGGCTGCCTCAAGGATCGAAGCAAGACCGGAAGAGAGTTGAAAAAGCGCGCCGTGGTTGGTCGAGATTCCGCCGACAGGTTAAACGAAACTATCGAGCTATCAAGCATTAATCCGAGCGAAGACGAATGGCGCTTGAAGGCGGAGCTTCGGAGAGAAGGGGCGATGAAGCTTTTAGAAGCTTACGTTGACGGAGATTGCGCGCTATGTCGGCGCATGCGCGCTGCGGTCGAGCGACGAGATCGCGCTGGTTGCATCGAATGGCTCGATCTTCGGGATCAGGCCGCATTGGCTCGCGCAACGCCGTTAAAGCGCGAGGAGCTCGCCGCGCAGATGCATGTGCGGCGGCTTCATGACGGAGTGTGGTTCAGAGGTTTCGATGCTTGGCTCGAAATCTTAGATGTGCTGCCGCGTTGGAGGGCGGTGGCGCGATTGCTCTCTTTTCCTCCCTGTAGAGCGATTGGCCGCGCGCTCTATCGTCTCATCGCGCGCCATCGGTACGGTTTTGGCGCGATGGGATGCGCTAACGGGGCATGCGGGCCGAAGGTTAAAAGCTCACTACATCAACCATAAAGTGGCGCAGCTTGGAGACTGACCGTGAAAAGCTCGCGGCCACGTAGCGAGCTTTTATTCGGGAAGAAGATCGAGTGAATCAGCGGACCGCGCCGTAGGGCCTCTTCGCGGTGCGCTTAGCGGGCGACGGCGTTCTTGGCGATCGTCACAAAGCTACGGCGCGCTTTGAGCTGTAGCCCTATACGCCGCGGCGCGATCTCGATGTGTCGCACTTCGCCTGCGGGAGCGGAAGCGAGCGCGCGGCGTGGCGTGTAGGTGATGAGGTACTGCGCCGCGATGTCGCGAGCTACGCGTTCGGTCTGCGTTTTCAACTCGGCGGTGGAATCAGGGAAGAGCGCCAGCCCGCCCGTTCGTTCAACCAATCCGCGCAAGCGCTCCGTGCCCGAGCGCATCGCCTCTTCGTAATCTTCGATGAGTTTCCGCCTTTTGCGATCGAGATCGATCGTGATGCCGCCGGGCGTTCTATAGATCGGTTGCGATTGTGGCGGCAGTTCACGGATCACCTCTTCGGGCACGTTGCTTCGCGTGCGCGGTCGCACCACGGCGCTCTCTCTTTCGAGCGCCTTCTGACTGAAGCGAATGTAGCTGATCAAATGGACGGTCGCGCCGGTTTGTGTTAAGCGGCGAGCCGCCTCCTCATACGAGATCTGACTCTTCCCAGTCTCGGCACCGTCGGAGATGAGAACTGCGTGCCGATTGGCGTTAGGGCTTTCGGTCAAGTAGGTTGCCGCTTTCGCCAGCGCATCGGAAAGGAAGGTGCGCCGTCCGGAGAAGAGTCGCTCGATGATGGCGCGCGCCGCCGCTTTCTTATCGGTGGTCCAATCTTGAATGATCCTCACGTCATCGTTGACCTGCATGATGGCGATCTGGTCGTCGGGGCGCAGTTGCTCGATGAGGTCGATAGCGACATGACGGGTGGTTTGCAGCGTTTTAGCCGGATTCACCTCGCCGCCCGTATCGAGCACGAGCAGCACGCTGGCAGGTAGGCGACGGACGCTGCGGACTTGTTGCGGCACGCCATCTTCGAGCAGCAGTATATCGTCGGGTTCGAGAGTCGGATCCGGGCGTCCGAGTTCATTGTATGCGACGATGGGAACGAGCACCTCTTCGGTGAGCACGGTGATCGGTTCCTGTTCTTCGCGCGGCGGGGTCTGTCCCTGTGCGATGAGCGCTCCGCCGAACGCGGCGAGAAGCAGAGACGAGGCGAGGAGAGCGCGCCCATTGATCATGCTGTTTCGACCTCCACGCCAGATTTGATGATGGCATAGACCATTTTCGGTTGCACGGGCTTCTCCGCATAGCTTGTCCGGCAGCGGAATGATGGCCTTCGGTGGCGTTGTTGGGGCGCCCGGCGATGCGTATGATTTAAAAGCCATCTGTTCGTTAGGAGGCGAACGTTTATGGGCGACGATCCGATCAAAACGTTCCTCGATGGGCGGGTCACGGTCTACGTTGGCGACATTACGGAGCATGATGTCGAAGCGATCGTCAATGCCGCTAATTCGTCTTTGATGGGTGGAGGCGGCGTGGATGGCGCGATCCATCGTCGAGGTGGGCCGCAGATCCTCGAGGAATGTCGTGAGATAAGGCGCACTCGCTACCCTCAAGGATTGCCGACTGGCGAAGCCGTGATCACGAGCGGTGGACGCCTGCCAGCACATTACGTCATACACACCGTCGGTCCGATCTACGGGCGACATGATGGACGCGAAGCCGAGCTTCTCGCCAACTGCTACCGCAACTCGCTCGCTTTGGCTGTCGAACGCGGACTGCGCACCATCGCCTTCCCTTCGATCTCGACCGGAGCGTACGGTTATCCGCGTGATGAAGCGGCGCGCGTGGCCTCACAAGCGATCAAGGAGTTCCTCGCGCGGGACGCTTCGTTACGCGAAGTGCGCTTGGTCTTCTTCTCGCCGGACGATGCGGAGATATTTTTGAAGCATCAGCTCTTCGAAAACGCTTGACGGAGCATAAGGTTCCGATCTGCTCTTGACGAAGTCGGTCGGTCCAGTGTGCAATTACGCGGCTATGATCGTCGAAGAGAAGATTGAGCGAGGCGAAGAACTGATCAAAGAGGGGCGCCAGTTGCCGCCGACGCTACGCGCGCTGGCGCGCCTCATGTGGAACTACTGGTGGAGTTGGAGCGAAGATCCTTCGATATTTCGCGATCTCGACCCCGGTATGTGGGAGGAGTGCGGACACAATCCGCGCCAATTGTTGCGCCAGGTTTCGCCATTTCGCCTTTGGCAACTGGCGACCGATCCCGGCTATGTCGCGCGCGTTCAGAAGTTGGCGGAAAGCTTCGATCGCTACATGAGCGGAGCGGAGAGTGGGGCAAGCAGACGTCTTAAGAAGTTTGGTTGGGAGCATCCGGTCGCCTATTTCTGCGCCGAGTACGGGTTGCATGATAGCTTGCCGATCTATTCAGGAGGATTAGGGATACTGGCGGGCGATCACTTGAAGTCGGCCAGCGATCTCGGTCTTCCGCTCATTGCCGTAGGTCTCTTCTACCGCTACGGCTATTTTCGTCAACGTATTCGGTCCGACGGCTGGCAGGAGGAGTATTACGGGGAGTTGCGCCCCGATCTTCTCCCGTTCCAGCCGGTGCTGGATGAGACGGGAGCGGCGGTGACGATCGAGGTGGCGATTCGCGGTCGCTTGGTGCGCGCGCGCGTGCATCGTGTGATGGTTGGGCGTGTGCAATTGCTGCTGCTCGATTCGAATCTCGAAGAGAACGATCCGACGGATCGTTGGATCACCGGCCATCTCTATGGCGGCGATCGCGAGACGCGCATCGTGCAGGAGATGTTGCTGGGGATCGGCGGCGTGCGATTGTTGCGCAAGTTGGGGATCGAGCCGGCAGTCTATCACTTGAATGAGGGCCATTCGGCTTTCCTCACGCTCGAGTTGGCGCGCGAGTTGGTCGCGCAAGGGATGAGTTTCGCTGAAGCCGCCGCGCGCGTTCGGCAGATGTGCGTCTTCACGACGCATACGCCGATCGCCGCTGGCAACGACGAATTCGATCCCTCTTTGGTCGAGCGCTGCTTCGGCGAAATCTACTGGCGCGAGCTCGGTTTAACGCGCGAAGAGTTTCTCGGCCTCGGTCGCGTTCATCCGGAAGATACGAGCGCGCCGTTTGGGATGACGCCGCTCGCCATCAAGATGAGTCGCGCGGCCAATGGCGTCAGTCGCAAACATGGCGAGGTGACGCGCGCGTTATGGCGTGAACTATGGCCGGAGAAGAGGATCGAAGAGGTGCCGATCGGGTATGTGACAAACGGCGTGCATGCGCCGACATGGGTCGCCCCGTTCATCCGTTCGATCTACGAGCGAAGAGTGGGAAGACGTTGGACCGAAGCGATTCGGCATCCGAAACGGTGGGCGCGCGGCGTGGAGCGGATCGCGGATGAGGAGTTGTGGGAAGCGCATCTGCTGCTTAAAGAGCGCCTCATCGCTTTCATCCGCGAGCGCCTGAGGCGCGCCTGGACCGAACGCGGCGAAGCGCCATCGCGCGTAGAGCTGGTCCATAAGCTGCTCGATCCGCGCGCGCTGACCATCGGCTTTGCGCGGCGCGTCGCCGGCTACAAACGTTGGGGATTGCTCTTGACCGATCCGGAGCGCCTCTTGCGGTTGGTGAGCGATGCTGAAAGACCCGTGCAGTTTGTCTTCGCTGGTAAGGCGCATCCGCAGGATCTTGAAGCCAAACTCGCGCTGCAACGGGTGGCCCAGTGGCAGGCGGATTCGCGCGTCATGTTTCGCGCCGTCTTCTTGGAGGATTACGATCAGGAGATCGCGCGGCAGTTCGTCCAAGGCGTTGACGTATGGTTGAACGTCCCGCGTCCGCCGCTAGAGGCTTCGGGGACCAGCGGGCAGAAGGCCGCGATGAACGGCGCTCTGAACCTCTCGGTATTGGATGGCTGGTGGATCGAAGGTTACGACGGGACAAACGGTTGGGCGATCGGCGATCCGCACGTCATGCAGGCTTCCGCTGAAGATGATCTGCGGCACGCCGAGGCGCTCTATCGTTTGCTCGAGACCGAGGTCGTGCCGCTCTATTACGAACGCGACTCCGCAGGCATCCCGCGCCGTTGGGCGTGGATGATGAAACGCGCGATCGCCACCTTGGCGCCGCGGTTCAACAGCGATCGGATGGTCTCTGAATACGCGGAGAAGATCTATGCAGCGGCGCGTGCGCCCGTCGCCTGAACTCTCCGCCTGGCGGATTTCGGGCTTTGTTTCGCCTGCCGTTCCGTCGTAAAATCGAGCAGCGTCATGGTCCGCGGCGATTGAGGAGTGGCGAAGATGAGTTTCCGATTAGCCAAAGATGCCCGCCCGCAAGCGCGCACGCTTCTACTGGTGACAGCCTTGAGCATCGCTCTATGGTTCGTCCCGTATGCGGAGATTGTGACCTATCCGTTCCGCCTTTTCGTCACCTTCATTCACGAAGGCGGGCACGCTCTGGCCGCCGTATTGACGGGGAACGCCGTCTACGGTCTGCGCATCATGTCAAGCGGAAGCGGCGTGACGTTGACGACCGAAAACGGATTGCTTTCCGGTCTCATCATTTCGAGCGCCGGTTATCTGGGCGCGATGCTCTATGGGGCGTTGCTTCTGCTTTTGATCCGCCGCGCCGTCGTCGCGCGCCGCGTGCTCATACTCTCCGCCGCGCTCATCCTGACGTTGACGGTGGCCTACGGGTTGACCAGCCTTTTCACCGTCATCGCTGGAGTGATCATCTCTTCGGGATTGCTTCTGGCCGCGCTCTTCTTCAGCCCGCAGGCGGCGACCTTTTTGATCAACTTCTTGGCCGCGCAATGCGTGCTCAACGCTCTTCTGGATCTGAAGACGGCGCTTTTCTTGTCCTCTCCGTTCGCGCCGCGCGTGCCGACCGACGCCATGAACATGGCCGAGGCGACGGGCATCCCAGCCTTTCTCTGGTCGATCATCTGGATCGCGCTCGCGTTGATGATACTCTTCTATGCGCTCCGTTCGTTTGCGGAGAAGAGGACGCCAACTCAACCGGACCTGCCATTTGACGATGAATTGGACTGAGCGCAGCCAGAAGAAGGTGGCTTGCTTCTCATGCCAAGAAAGGCCGTCGCTGTTGAGCGAGTTGCCGGTTGGGGCGCGGCTTCTCGTCCGCTGTCGCGCTGATTGGCGCGAAGCGAGCGTGGCGAAGAAAGGATCCGCGCATATCACGCTTGTCGTGAGCGCTCCTTCGGGGCGCGCCTATCGCCTACGTCGCGCGGGCGATCTCGCCTTGTCGTATGATGGCGAACTGCCGTTGCTCGGCGCTGGCGAGTGGCGCGCGCATTTGGTGCGCGCTGACCTCCGTTGGTAGGAAGGGAAGGATTATGGCTGAGGGAATCATCGCCGTCGTGGACGATCTCTTCTTCGCGGCCAAAATCAAGGGTGCGGCAGAAGCGCTCGGCGTCGCGCTGAGGGTAGCCAAAGATGTTGACAGCGCGCTGGAACGGAGCGCGGAGGAAAAGCCGCGACTCTTCATCATCGATCTTCAAAGCGTGAAGTTCGATCCCTTCGCTTTAATCGAGCGGTTGAAAAGCGACGCCGCCTTGCGCGACGTGCCAGCGCTCGGCTTCTTCTCCCATGTGCAAGTGGAGCTCGCGCGGCGGGCGAAGAGCGCGGGCTGCGATCTGGTGCTGCCGCGGTCCGTTTTCGTAAAAAGTTTGCCGGCCATCTTATCGGGCGAGCTTCCATCTTCGGAAAACCCTTCTGGATTTTGAGGTCATTCGGCAGGCGGCTGCGCCTTCCGTTGACGGTAGACGTAGGCGAGCACTTCGGCGACGGCGCGGAAGAATTCCGGCGGGATCATGCGTCCGACATCGACGGCGCGATAAAGGGCGCGCGCAAGCGGCGGATTCTCGATGATGGCGACCGAATGCGCGCGCGCGATTTGACGTATTCGCTGGGCCAGATAGTCGACGCCTTTGGCGACGACGACCGGCGCGGCATCTCGCGTCCTGTCGTATCGTAACGCGACAGCGTAATGCTGAGGATTGACGACGACGACATCGGCGCGCGGCACTTCGACGGCGATCCGTTTTTGCAAAAGCGCGCGCGCGGCGCGTCGGCGTTGCCCTTTGATCAGCGGATCGCCTTCCTGTTCGCGCAACTCGTCCTTCAGTTCCTGCTTTGTCATGCGGAGCGAACGTTCGTGTTTGAGCCATCCATAACCGTAATCGAGCGCGGCGAGGATCAGCATGGCGAGCCCGGCGCGTAGGGCAAAGTCAAAAGCGGAGGAGCCGAGTTTGGCGAGCGTTTGCGCGGCTGGCGAACCGACCAGCTCAGCCACGTGGGCGATAGTTTGAGCGAGGATCAGATAGCTGATCGAACCGAGGGCGGCGAGTTTCAAGACGCTCTTTAGCGCCTCGAACGGAGCGTTGCTGAAAGTCCGGCGGAGATTGGCGGATGGATTGAAACTTTCGGCGCGCAGTTTCAACACTTCGGGAGCGAAGATCCATCCGCCCTGAACGACGTTCCCGGCGATTCCGCCCGCAAGCGCGGCGGCGATGGCGGGTGCGGCGAGCAACGCGAGATCGGTCAGCGCATCGATCACGATCTGGTGAAGATCGTTGATCGAAAAAGGAGAGGCCGCGGCCCTTTCGACTAGGCGCGTGTTGTTGATGAAGAGGTTGGCGGCCCGCTGGCCCAGCCCGTCGCCAGTGGCGCGCAGCGCCGCGAGGGCGGCGAGAAAGGCGATCGCCGCCGCGAACTCCGGACGCCGCGCGATCTGTCCGCGTTTCCTCGCCTCTTCGCGCCTTTTCGGCGTAGCTCGTTCTGTCCGTTCGCCCGACACAGCTTCTTCCTCTTCAACCGATCAGGCGAAAGCTAGATCGCGTTTATCGCGCGCAGCAGGTTCGCGCGCATCGCCGTAAATGCTGTGCGCACGGCGCCCGGAAGAAAGTAGAGCGTCGCGCCGATGACCCACAGACCGACGGCGATCTTGATCGGGAAGCTGAGCATGAGGATCTGAAGTTGCGGCGCGACGCGCCCGGCGATCGCCAGCGCGAACTCGACCAGAAGCAGAGCGATGAAGACCGGCGCCGCAAGAGCGATGCCGATGGCTAGTGAATCGGCGGAGAGGCGGATGAGCATCTCGGCAAGTTGCGGTGTGACGCGCGGCATCGCAGGGGCGGCGATGTTGAAGCTACGCACGGTCGCGATCAGAAACCAGTGATGCCCATCGGCGGCGAGCAGTACCATCAGGCCGAGCAGATGAGCCAGAATGCCAAGCGCCGTCGTTCGCGCGCGCGTCGCCGGATCGATCGTGCTCGCCAGCGAAAGCCCGAGTTGAAAGGTGATCACTTCCGCCGCCACTTGAAGGCCATTCATCACCATTTGCCCGACGATGCCGAGAGCGCAGCCGATGAGCAGTTCGCGCGCGATGATGAGCGTGAAAGCGATCGGATCCATCGGCGGCGAAGGCAGGTGCGGGATGACGATCGGCGCGACGCAAAGCGCCAGAACGAAGGCTAAAAACGCCCGCACGCGCGGTTGAATCGCGTCATGGCTCCAAAACGGGGCGAAGGTGACCAGCCCGCCGACGCGCGCGAGCACGATCGCGAAAAGCAGTACGGGGCGCAGCGGAATGGTGATCTGGTCGAGCACGATTTCAAGTCGCCTACCTGATGTATGGCGTAAAATCGCTGAAGAGCGCTTGCGTGAAGGTGATCAGTACACGCAACGCCCAAGGGAAAGTGACGAGAAAGACGATGAAGATCACGGCGACGCGCGGCGCGAAACTGAAGGTTTGATCTTGGATCGAGGTGAGCGTCTGGATCAAGCTCACGACGACGCCGACGACGATCGCCGCCGCGAGCATGGGCGCCGTGATCCACATCAGCGTCTCCAGCGCGCGTTGCATGAGCGTTAGAACGAGTGCGTCAGACATATCCGAGAAGCCTTCTAACCCTTTGGTCACATTACGCTCCTGACGAGCGATCCGACGATCAAATACCACCCATCAACCATGACGAAGAGCAGAATCTTCAGCGGCATGGAGATGATGACGGGCGGAAGTTGCATCATGCCCATCGAGAGAAGGACCGAAGAGACGGCCATATCGATGATGAGAAACGGGATGAAGAGCACGAAGCCGATCTGAAAGGCCGTCTTCAGCTCCGAGATCATGTAGGCCGGGACGAGCGCCGTCGTCGGTACGTCATCCGGCGTGCGCGGGCGCGGGCTGCCCGAAAGCTGGATGAAGAGCGCCAGATCGCGTTCGCGCGTATGTTTGAGCATGTAGGCGCGCAACGGGACGAGGGCGCGCGTGAGCGCTTCCGTGTGCGAGATCTGTCCGGCCATCAGCGGCGCAAGCGCTTCCGTGTGGACGCGGGCGAAAACGGGTCCCATGACGAACATCGTCAGAAAGAGCGCTAGCCCGAGGAGCACTTGATTGTTCGGCGCTTCGGTCGTGCCGAGCGCTTGGCGTAAGAAGTGGAAGACGACGATGAGCCGCGTAAAGCAGGTCATCGAAATCAGGATGGCGGGGATGAAGCTGAGGAGCGTGAGGATGAGGACGATCTGAATCGGCAGCGATAGCGCGTTGTTTTGCGTCAGATTCAACTGCGGGTTCGGATCGGTCGCGGCGGCGAGGCAGGAGAAGGGAAGGACGAGCGGCAGAAACGCCAACGCGAGCGGTCGGCTGAGGCGGAGCGGCAAGTTCTGATCTCTCGTGCTCATGACGGGCGATTCAAATCGATCACTTAAGAAAGTCCATCAGGTCCGCGCGCGACGAGCGCGTCGGCGCGTTCTAATTCGGCGGCGAAATCCTCGTTGAGCAGATCGGCGACCGATCCGACCGGAGCCGGCTCTTCGCTCACCTCTTCGGTGAGCAGCGTCACGGCATGCGGCGTCGATCCGATAAGCAAGGTGCGCGAGCCGAAACGCACGACCGAAAGGCTGCGCTCGCGTCCGAGCGTGACCGAGGAGAGCACGACCAGTTCCGGCGCGTCGCCCATCGTCGGACTTGCCTTGGCGAGGCCGAATCGGCGAAGAAGGATGGAGCCGCCGATGATGAGGCCGAGGATGATGATCAACGAACCCATGGTGCGCGCTATGAGGTTGAACGTCTCCGGTTGGTCGGGCGCTCCTGCCATTCGCTCATCCAGGAACGATCGCCCTTCGGAAGGCGGCGCAGGTTGCGAGGCTTGCGGCGGCGTGCTCATCTGCTCGCCCGTCTGCGCGCGCGCCTGTAAGACGCTCGACAGGATGAGAGCGAGCGCTAAGGCGACGAAACGGAATGTGACGCGACCTTTCATCTTTCGATCACCTCGGTTCGGGGCCGATGATCTCGTTGATGCGCACGCCTGTGCGATCTTCGATCATCAGTATTTCGCCGCGCGCAAGGCAACGGTCGCCAGCCAGCACATCCACGCCCTCGCCGGTTGAACGCGACAGTTGGATGATGCTTCCCGGCTCAAGCTCGAGCAGCGCGCGCACGGTCATCCGCGTGCGCCCGAGTTCCATGATGAGCGGCACTTGCAGGTCGAGGAAGTCTCGCCATGCTTCTAGATCGGCGCGATTCGCCGCTTGGAGTTGCTCGGTCGTCATTGGAAGTTCCGGTTCGAGAGATGGAATCTGGCGCCAGCGCGTCACGAGCTGAATGGTCGTTCGTCATCTTCGCTGGTCCAGTGATCGGATCATAATTGAACGATGAAATCCGTGATATAGATGGCGCGCACTTCGGGTTCGGGAACCGCGGCGCGCGCGGCGCGCAGAAGCTCTTTGCGCAGTTCAGCTTTACCTTCGGGCGTCAAGATCTCGTCGGAAGTTTTGGTCGTCAAAACGGCGAGCATGGCGTTACGCACTCGCGTGACGAAGAGCGGATCGGGTTTGTCTTTCTCCAGCCCTTCGCCCAACCCTATGCTGACGGTCATCCGTAGGTAGCGCGCCTCGCCTTTATCGGCGAGGTTGACGATGAACGGCTGAAGTTCGATGACCTGCTTGACATCGCTATCATCGGGCAGATTCATCTCGACGACCTTGGCGTTGCCAGCTCTCTTTTCGGCTCCGCTCTCGTCTGCGGCCTCTTCATCCGACGCTCGCTGACGCTTGCTCTTCTCGGCGGTGTTCTTGCTCGCGGCGCGGCTGAAATAGAAGTATCCGCCTCCGCCGCCAGCGGCGAGCGCGAGGAGAAGGGCGATGACGGTGATGATCAGTCCTCTTTTGCTCTTCTTCGGCGGAGCGGGCGGGGTTTGCGGTGCGTCACTCATAGCGACCTCCCAGCGTGATCAATGCGAGAACTGTGCCAAAATGGTTGATGCGGGAAAGTGGCTTCGTGGGCCGATCAAACGTCTGTTGATGAACTTCTTCGACGCCGATTCGACGCTCGTTTCGTCGGGAATCCGACACTTCGCGGCAAAGAGAGCTAGAGCGCGTCCGATCAGCGGTCGCCAGGTTTCGCTTCGCCAGCGACGTTAACTGAACGTTCCGCCTGCGGTTCCCCTTCGCCCGATGATGTCTCGCTTTGCTTTTGTCCATGGAGGCGAAGGACCGTGATGCTGATGCGCCTGTTGGCCGCGGCGTAAGGGTCTTCGGGAACGAGCGGCTGAGTGTCGGCGTAACCGACGATGCGGCGGATCTGCTCCGGGCGGACGCAATTGGCTTCGAGTTCGCGGCGCGCGGCGTTGGCCCGATCAGCCGACAGCTCCCAGTTCGTGTAGGTCGAACCCGGAGGGAAGTGGTGGCGATCGGTGTGACCGCCGACGACGATTGGGTTCGGCAACCCGCAGATGGCGCGCGCTATTTCGGCTAGAATGGCACGCGCGTCAGGCGTCAGTTGCGCGCTGCCCGAGCTGAACGAGACGCGCTCGGCCTTGTCGAGTATCTGAATGCGCAGCCCCTCTTCGGTGATCTCGATCTTGATCTGATCTTTGTACTTTGAGAATTCCGGGCGCGTTTCGAACTCCTTGCGCAGCAGCGTCGCCGCGCTAAAAAGCGCTTGCTCTTCGTCTTTCGATTCGAGCGAAGTCGGAGCTTTGCTCACCTTTCGTGGTCCCGTGAGGATACCGCCGGTGAGCGTATCGAAGACTCCGGGCGATCGGAAGTAGTTGGCGATGGCCTGCTTCAACTTGATGTCGGCTTGCGAAACGAGCCACAGGACGAGAAACAGCGCCATCATCGCGGTCACGAAATCGGCGTAAGCGACCTTCCATGCGCCGCCGTGGTGACCATCATGCGCCTTGACCTTCTTGATCCGCCGACGCGGTTTCTTCTCCGGTTCTTTGACCATGCTCGAAGAAAGTTTGCCAAACTATCTGGGCTTGATTTCGCGCAGTTGCGTTTCGATCTCCGCGCTCGGCGGACGAACGAAGCTATAGATGGTCTTGCGCGCGAATTCGACCGCCGTGATCGGCGCCGCGCCATTAGCGAAGGCGACCAGCCCGGCTTTGATACAGGCGAAATAGCGCGCCTCTTCGTGTGCCAGATTGTTGATGTTGTTCGCCAGCGGCGCGACGATCCCGTAGCACAAAAGGAGCCCGAGGAAAGTGCCGACGAGCGCCGCGGCGATGTGGTGGCCCAGTTCTTCCGGCGGCCCATCCAGATGTTGCATCGTGACGACGATGCCGAGAACAGCCGCGACGATGCCAAGTCCGGGCATCGAGTCGGCGGTGCGCATCAAGATGGAGGGGACGAGCGAATTCTCTTCGTGATGCGTCTCGATTTCGGCTTCCATCGCCAATTCGAGCTCTTCGGATTGCGCCGCGCCATTGACCAGAAGCTTCAAAGCATCGCAGAAGAACTCGACGGCGTGATGATTGGCGAGAAACGAAGGGTACTTGGAGAAGATCGAAGAGGTGGCTGGCGAATTCACGTCCTCTTCGAGCGAGAGCATGCCGTTCTTCTTCGCGTTGACGTAGATCTCGTATTGCAGCCGCAGCAGTTCGGCGAACGCCTCTTTGCTATACGGTGACCCTTTGAGCGCGGCGGGGATCTTTTTGGCCATCAGCGCCAAAGTCTTCGGCGGAGTCGAGGTGATGATCGAGCCGAGCGCGGCGCCGCCGATGATGAGCAACTCCGACGGTTGAAACAGCACGACCAGCGGCCCGTTGACCAAAAGATAGCCGCCGATGACGCTTGATAAGACGATAACTATTCCGATGATGACGAACATAAGGAAGACCTACCCACACTCCCTTTTCGGCAGCGACGGCGCGAAACTTTAAAGGTGGCTTCGGGCTCCGAAACGCCTTCGTTCGGGGCCCGAAGCTGGATTTCGGCTAGATGATCTGCATCAGATCCTGCAGCGTTTGGTTGATCGTCGTAATCACGCGGGAGTTGGCTTGAAAAGCTCGCTGCGCGATGATCAGTTCGGTGAATTCGGTCGCGATGTCAACGTTGCTCTGTTCGAGCGCGCTGCCGACGACCTCGCCGCGCCCTCCCGTCAAAGCCGGCCCGATCGAAGGTTGTCCGGAAGCGGGCGTTTCGCCGAACAGGTTGTTCCCCAGATGGCGCAGCCCATCTTGCGAGTTGAAGGAGGCGAGGGCAAACTGCGCTAGAGCGCGCGTCTGGCCGTTGCTGAAGATGCCGTAGATCGTCCCCGTGCTGTCCGTCGAAATGGAGATGCCGTTGAGCGATCCGGCGGCGAATCCGTTCTGATCGGTCGAGCCGACCGCTGATGGGCCGGCATAGTTGGTGAAGTTCGATGGACCCTGCGATCCATCCGGGTTTTGGCGATAGAGCTCGAGGTCGATCTGCGGCAAGGTCGCGCCATCGAGCTTCGTTTGATCGGGAAGGATGGCGAGCGAAGTGGTCGGAAATTGCAGGAGACCGTTCGAATCGAAGCTGAAGGTCACCTGATTGCTCGCCGCGCCGCCATCGGCGCTCAATTGCGCCGCGTTGCCGTCGAGCGTCGCCGTGACGTCGTATTGGCCGTTGCCCTGTTTGGTGAAGGTCAGATCGAGCGTGTGCGCGACGCCGCGCGAATCGAAGACTTGCACGGGGGCGTGAAAGACCGTCCCGACCGGCGCGCTGCTGTCGAGATTGGCGCGCAAGGTCGCGCGCGTCGTCATGGCCGGCGGGATGATCTCGCCGAGCGGGACTTTGATCGGCGCAAGAGGCGTGCCGGGTTGGATCTTCCCATCGACGGCCATATAGCCGAGCACACGATGTCCGCCCGAGGTTACGAGGTAACCTTCGCGATTGAGGACGAAATCGCCGGCGCGCGTGAAGGCGCGAAAGCCGGCTTCATCCTCGACGATGAAAAAACCGTTGCCTTGAATGGCAGCGTTAGTCGCCGAAGCCGATTCATTGATGTTGCCCTGCGCGAAGTTCGTGCGCGTGGCTGCCGTGCGCACACCGTTGCCGAATTGTATGACGCCGCCCGCGCCGTTGATGCGCGTCCCTGAAGCGCTGGCAAACACGTCGGCGAAGCTGATGGAGCTGCTCTTGAAGGCGACGGTGTTCGCGTTGGCGATGTTGTTCCCGGTCGTCGAAAGCGCGTCGGAGCTTGCGCGCAGGCCCGAGATCGCAGTCGAGAACGAAAAGGGCATAACTACCTCCTAGCTATTTAGTGGTTGTATTGTTGGTTGAACCCGCTTGCGCGGACTTGCTCTGCGCGAGCAGTTGTTCGAGATTGTGGTTGATGTTGATCAGTTGATCGAGCGAGTTAAACTGCGCCAATTGCGAGACGAATTGCATCCCGTCTTGCGGCGCGAGCGGATCTTGGTTCTTGAGCTGCGCGATGAGCAGTTTCAAAAACATGTCGCGGTCAGCCGTGCCGCTGTTCTGCGGTTTCTGCGTTTGCGAGGCGGTTGTCGATCCGTTCAAAGGAAGCACGTTGGTTATCGTGTTGCTCATTGGCTATCTCCTCGTCGGGTTTCAAGCTCGTAAACTGATGAGTCTGTCATCGGTCGTAGCGTTCGACGATTCGGTCTTTTCAGGCGAAAGCGAGTCCTTGCGGTAAAAGTAGTCGGTCGATCGGCGTTCCTCCTTGGGCTGCTGTTGTTCGGGCGAGGAGTAGGAGGGCGCGCTCATGACGACTTCGATCCGATCGGTGTTGATGCCGGCCTGCTCCAAAGCGTGCCGAAGCTCCTCGACGCCGGAATTGAGCGCGTGGTGCGCCGATTCGGTCTCGACGGTGAGAGTTGCGCTCAAGCGCCCCTCTTCATCGCGTTGCAGAACGGCGTGTACTCTGCCGAGTTCTGCCGGATGCAGTTGAATCTCGAGCGAGCGTGGCCGTGTTTGGATGGTTTCGCGCGCAGCGGCGACGATCTGCGCGGCGATCTGCTGACCGGGATTGATCTCTTTCACGCTCCCTCGACCCGTGAGGTCGCTGGCATCAATCCGGCGGTCGGCGAGGGCCGGCCCGGAATTCTCGAACGAGGCGCGTTGTTCATCTGGCGATTCGTGAGAGGCGAAACCTTGCTGTTGAGCCTCGCTCGATGACGCGAGCTTTGCGCTTCGTTCGAACGCATGCGATGTCGCTTCAGCGGTGGCCGCGAGCATCGCTTTGATTTGCGAGATGGTGATGGGCGCGCGCGCCTGTTTCGCTTCTTCGGTCGGAGCGCCAGATCGCCGGTCTTGTGGGGGATGAGGTTCGGAGGTAAACGCGCTGTCGGTGAGAGCCGATCGGTTCGCGGATCTTTCTTGAGTGAGAGGTATGTTCGGATGGACGCGCGCGCTCAGCTCTGATGGCTGAGCGGAGCGATCGAGGCTTTGCGCATTGAGCGAGAGCGCGCGTGCTGCCTCTTCGTTCGATCGGTCTGCCGGTTGGTTTGAAGGGAACGCATCCGCGGTGAGCGAAATAGCGCGTTCTGGCGCATCGGTTTTATCCGCGACGCCAGTTCGCTTTACCGTCCCGTCCTGAGCCTTCTCCGCGCCTTCCTCGGCGGCGAGGCGAGTCGGTTCGCTGACCGTAGGGTTCGGCTGTCGCCCGCTCGAAAGCGAGGCGTTCTCCGGCGTTTCTCCCTTGATTTGTGAAGCGGGCGGTCCATTGCGAATCGCGTCGGAGGCCGCTAGTGGACCGCTTGAGGTTTCGAAAAGCGGGGAGGATCGCGCCGGTCCACTTCGAAGCGTCGGAACGCTGAGATCTTCATCGTGCACGACGGGTGGCGCGCCATCTTTCGGCGGCGCTGGCTGCTGAAGAAGATAAAGGACCGGCGGCGCGGAGGCGGGTGGTGAAGCCTCATCTCCCACATCCTTCTCTTTCGCCGGAGCGTCCGCGGATTCAGGGTTCTGGTTTGGGTTTGAAGGCGGCGTGTCCGTCTGCAGCGCGGCGAAGAGCGCCGCCCACAGAGCGCACGCTTGATCGGTCAATGGCGTCTCCATCGCCGCGCGATCATCGGCGGCGGTCGGAAGGGCGAAGTTGTTTTCGATCATCATCGTGTCAGTTGTCGCGCGACGGATAACGTCGCGATCTCATCGAGAAGTTGTTGTTCGAGCCGGAGGACTTCGCTCCGGTGTTGAGCGTACTGGCGCTCGCGGAGTTTTTCGGTGGTTTCAGCCGCTTGTGCGGCTTCGATCACTTTCTGTCGGGCGAGATCGCGCTCGCGTTCAAGCTGCGCGAGGCGAGCGCGCGCTTCGCGTTCCTGCTGTTCGAGGCGCGCGATGTAAGCGGCGCAGATGGCTATCTCATGCGCTTTCGGTTCGCCTGTGCGCATGAGTTCCGTATAAGCGCGCGTCGCCTCGGACTGCTTACGTTGAATATCAGCCAAGCGTTCGATCGCTTCGGCGACGGCGCACTCTTTCTCGGCCAGCTCGCGCTCGGCGCATTCGCGAAGCGTCAAGCGTAGGTTGTGGACCGACTGAAGAGAGAAGCGAAAACGTTTCATCCGATCTGATCACCTCATTTCGCTAATTCGATCAATTGCGTGATCGCCGTTTCGTAATCGACGATCTCGCTGCGATCTTGTTTCAGGTAACTGATGATCGCGTCATGACGCGCGATGGCTTCATCGACTCGCGGATTGCTGCCGCGTTGATAAGCTCCGATATTGATCAGATCCTCGGCGCGCTCGTAAGCGGCCAACAGTTCGCGCACGCGCCCGGCTGCCGCGCGATGTTCCATCGAAGTGACCTCGGTGAAAAGGCGCGAGGTGCTGTGTAAGACGTCGATGCACGGGTAGTGATTGCGTGCGGCGAGCGCGCGCGAAAGGACGATGTGCCCATCGAGGATCGAACGAACGGCGTCGGCGATCGGCTCATTCATGTCGTCGCCTTCGACGAGCACGGTGTAGAAGGCTGTGATCGAACCGGCGTCGGCGAAGTTGCCGGCGCGTTCGAGCAGCCGCGGCAGGAGCGCGAAGACCGAGGGCGTGTAACCGCGCGATGAAGGCGGTTCGCCGGCTGCCAACCCGATCTCGCGCTGCGCCATCGCGAAGCGCGTCACGGAATCCATGATCAGCAGCACATCCGCGCCCTGGTCCTTGAAGTATTCGGCGATGGCCGTGGCGGCGAGCGCCGCGCGGATGCGCACCAGCGGAGAATCATCCGACGTGGAAACCAAAACGACGGAGCGGCGCATGCCCTCTTCGCCGAGTTCGCGTTCGATGAAGCCGCGGACTTCGCGCCCGCGTTCGCCGATCAGCGCGATGACGTTCAGGTCGGCGGCAGTCCGTTTGGCCATCATCCCGAGCAGTGTCGATTTGCCGACGCCGGAGCCGCCGAAGATCCCGATGCGTTGCCCTTTGCCGATGGTGAGCAGGCCATCGATGGCGCGCACGCCAGTGCTGAGCGGATCGGTGATATTGGCGCGGGCGAGCGGATTCACCGGATCGGGGCGTAGCGGGTAGAATTCGGACGGCGTGATCGGACCATGATCGTCAAGCGGGCGCCCGAGCGCATCGATGACTCGCCCGAGGAGCGCCGTGCCGACGCCGACTTCGCCGCACGAGCCGGTGGCGATGACGCGATCTCCGGCGCGCAGATTGGGCATCGCGCCGAGCGGCATCGTCAGGACCATGGAATCGCGGAAGCCGACGACTTCGAGCGGCAGCGAATCGCCGTCGGCCCGTTCCAAGCGGCACAGCTCGCCGACGGAAGCTGCCGGACCGCGCGATTCGATGATCATGCCGATGGCGCGCGTCACCGTGCCGACGGAGACGAGCGGGTCCACCTTCGCCAAACGCTCAAAATAGCGCGCGAGCGGCGAGGAAGGATCGTGTTGTTTGAGTTGCTCGGCCATCTTTCGCTGGTCCAGTTTGCCTCCTCAATCATCAAAGAAGCCGCGCGCGATCTCGGCGAACTGGCGTTCGATGCGCGCATCGACGTCGCCCATCTGCGTGCGGATGAGACATCCGCCGCGCTCGATGCTCGGATCTTCAACTAATTCGACGGTGCCGCCGTGCGCGAGCGAATCCCCGCGGCCCTTCACATAGCGATAATCATCCGGATGAAGGTGGATCGTCACCGACGTTTGATCATGTATGCGGCGCAATGCGACGCGCGTGATGGCTAGGACGACTTCGGGGTCGACCGTCACCTCGCGGTGGACGATCTTGCGGGCGATCTCTATCGCCAGTCGGACCAGATCGCGCTCGGCCTGGGCGGCGATCGTCTGTTTGAGAAGATGGATCTCCTCGATCGTCTCCGCGAGTTGCGTGCGCAACGTCTCGAGCGCTTGATTCATCTCGAGCGAAGCGAGCGCCCGTCCTTCGGCCAGCCCGCGTTCGCGCGCTTCCGCTTCGATCTGACTGGCGCGCGCCTCCGCTTCGGTGACGATCTGTTCGGCCAGTTCGCGCGCCCTTTCGATCGCCTGCTCATCTTCGCCGAGATCTAATTTGCGAGTTGTCGGCTCGAACTCATCGGCGTGAACCGACGGCGCTATCAGCTGCGCTCGCTGCAGAGACTCGTCGGCTTCGGGAAAGGAGAAGGGGGAGAAGCATGCTGCGGCGCCTTTGATCAGCTTAGCTGACATACTCTTCCTCGGCACCTCCCGACAGACTGATGATCCCTTTCTCATCCAATTCGCGCATGATCTCGACGATCTCGCGTTGCGCGGCGGAGACGTCCTTGACGCGCACTTGGCCCATGTACTCCATCTCCTCTTTCAACATCTCGACGGCGCGCGAGGACATGTTCGCGAAGAAGCGGTTCTGGATCTCCGGCGAAGTGCCTTTGAGCGACATCGCCAGCACGCGCTTGTCAACGCGCTGAAGGATCTCGCGGATGCCGACGTCGTCTATCAACAGTAGATCGTCGAACGTGACCATCAGGTTGCGGATCTCGAGCGCTAGCTCGGCATTGGTCTTTTCGAGATCCTCGAGGATCTTGCGCGAAGCGTCGCGGTCGAGCCGGTTGCAGATCTCGGCGACCGGACGGATGCCGCCCACGGCGCGGCGACTGTAATCGCCGATGCTGCGCAACTTCTGGTCCAGTACGACGGAGACGCGGCGGATCACGTCTTGCGAGATGGGTTGGAGATTGGCCATGCGCAGTAGGATCTCGGCGCGCTGCGACTCCGGCAGATACTGCAACGTGTCGGCGGCGGTCGAAGCGTCCAGATGCGCGAGCACGAGGGCGATGGTCTGCGTGTGTTCGTTTTGGAAGAGTTTCGATAGCTGTTGCGGATCGACCTTTTGCAGCGCTTCGAATCCGACCGTCGATTCGAGCGAGCGCGTGATCCGATCGATCAGCCGCCGCGCGACCTCTGGCCCATAGGCTTTGATCAAAAGGCGTTTCGCATATTCGACGCCGCCCGAGATGACGTAGGTGCGCGCCGTGAGTATCTGATGGAACTCTTCGATGATCTCGTTGGCGAGTTCCGATGGGATGTTGTTGATCGAGGCGAGCTCTTTCGAGATCGCCTGCACTTCGTCTTCATCGAGATATTTGAAGATCTCGCTGGCCGCCTCATCGCCCAGCGCGACGCAAAGGATGGCGGCTTTGCGCGCTCCGGAGATCGTCTCTGCGGTTTGCGTGGCGGCGCGCAGCGTCTCGGCGCGGCGCGCCGGAGTAGCGCTAGTCGCGGTCATTTCCTGCATACTTGATCGGGTTCGTCGAAACGGTCTCTTGCAACCAACTTCGGATGGTCATCGCAACCAACTCCGGATCACTCCGGCTTTGCTCGATGAGTTGGCGTTTGATCTCCGCCGCGCGCAACACTTCGGGCGGAACCTCTTCGCGAAGCTCGCGGCGCTCGTTCGCCGCTTCCATCTCGGCCTCAAGTTCCGCGACGGTGCGCGGCGAAGCCGGCAACTCCGCTTGTGCGCCAGCGGGCGGCAAACCCGCCTCTCCAGCTAACGCCGCAGCTCCAGCCGGAAGGAGCGGCGGTTCGGGGGCCGTCGCCCCGCGTAGCGCACGCCGTGCGGGCCTGATGACGAATAGCAAGATGAGCAGCGCGACGAAGACGAGCGCGCCGTACTTGATCCCTGCGTGCACGAGGTCGCGGTAACGTTCGAGCCATGTCGGTTGATGGGTCTCCGCGCTCGGCTGATCGAAAGGGATCGTTTGAACGACGACCTGATCGCCGCGCGCGGGATCGATCCCGACGGCGGCGGCGACCAGATCTTGAATCTTCTTCAGTTCGTCATCGGTGCGCGCGACGGAGACTCCGTTCGCATTCTTGTAATCGACTAGGACCGAGACGGACAGGCGCGAGATGCGCCCACCGTTGCCGGTCGTCTTGCGCACCAGGCGGTCGATCTCGTAGTTGGTCGCCGTCATCGTGCGTTGCTCGCCGATCGTCGCTTGTGCCGCGGCGGGTTGCGGCGTCGGTTGCGCGCTCGGATCGTTGGCGCGCGTGCCGACGACGCTGCTCGTTTGCGGATTGGTCGTGTTTCGGATCTCCTGTGATGTCTGTTGCGAACGGATGACGGCGGACTTCGGATCGTATTTCTCTTCGGTCTGCTCGATTTGGCTGAAGTCGACATCTGCCGCCACGTCTGCGCGCACGTGGCCTGGACCGGTGATGGGTTCAAGAAGCGACACGATGCGCGAAGCCATCTCGGATTCGAGTTGACGGCGGGCTTCCAAGTGGGAGTTGAAGGCCGCCGCCCCGCCCACACCGTCGCGCAATGGGGCCGAAAGGATCCGCCCGCGCGTATCCATGACGGACACATCTTGCGGATCCAACCCCTCGACTGCGCTCGAGACGAGCGCGACGATGGCTTCGGTCCGCTCGCGTGAAAGCTCGTGCCCTTGTCGCACGCGGAGCATGACGGAGGCCTTGGCCCGTTCGGCCTTGTCGGTAAAGAGCGATTCGCGCGGGCGCGTGATGTGGACGCGCGCCGCTTCGACCTCCTCCATCCCTTCGAGCGTGCGCGCCAGCTCGCCTTCGAGCGCGCGCTGGTAGTTGACCTGTTGCGTGAAATCGGTCGCGCCGAAATTGTTTCGATCGAAAAGATCGAATCCGACGTGTCCGCCAGACAGAACTCCCGACGCCGCGATCTGCAATCTGAGCTCCGAGAGGCGTTCTGCTGGGACGCTGATGGTCGTTCCCCCGTTCGACACTTGATAAGGGACGTTCGACTGCTTCAGTTTCTCGATGATCGCCTGCGCGTCTGCCGGGCGAAGATCGGAGAAGAGGACCGCGTATTCGGGGCGCGTCGCGTAGAAGATGAGCGCGCCGATGAGCGCCAGCGTAGCAAAACTGGCGACGATGATGGCGGCGCGTTCACGCGATTTCAATCGGCGCCAGATCTCGGCGAATTGTTTGAAGGATGTCGGCATCGTGGAGCGCGTAAGCGGAGCGAAATCTCACCGAACGCCTCGTCGCAATCCTTAAACTTGCATCCGCATGATCTCTTCGTAAGCTCCGATCAGCTTATTGCGGACTTGGAGCGCGAATTGGAAGTTCAGATCGGCGGCTTGAAGCGCGATGATCGTTTGATGCAGATCGGGCGATTCGCCGGCAACGGCGCGCGCGATCTCCATCTCCGCGCCCTTCTGTGATTGGTCCAGCGCATCGATCGTTTGACGGACCATCTCCGCGAATGAGGTCGGCGCGCTGCTGACGCGCAAAGGGTTCTCCGTCGAAGTCGCAAGCGGCGCGTCGAGATTTATCCCGTTCAAATTCATCTTCGTCTGGCCCTCGTAAATTCAGGATCAGTGAAGAGCGTTAGGCTTCGCTGAGTTTGAGGCTGGCGCGCACGAGCTCTTTGGCCGTATTAAAGGCCGTCGCATTGGCCTCGAAGGCGCGCGCCGCCGACAGCATGTTGATCGTCTCCTCCAACGGATCGACATCGGGAAGCGTGACATATCCGTTGGCGTCCGAATCCGGATGGTCCGGCTGGAAGCGGCGCACCCCGGCTTGGTTCTCCGTGATCACCGTTTTCGCCTGTACGCCGACGATCGGCGCCGTAAGATCGGGAACTGTGGCGGACATCGCCGAACTGAACGAATCGAACGAAGCTGATGGCGTCTCGACAGGCACCGTCTCGAAGACCACATCGCGGCGGCGATAAGGGCCCCCTTCAGCCGTTCGCGTGGTGTTAGCGTTGGCCAAGTTGGCGGCGGCAGCCTCCAGCCGCATCCGCTCAGCCGTCATGCCTTGCGAAGAGACGCGAAAGATCGTGATCAACGACATGATTCCTCCTCCGCGAGATGAAGGCGGTTTCTCGTTTCGGTCAAAAGGCTATTTCCCTTCGCGAATCGCCGTGCGCAAGATGCGCAGCCGCGCTTGCAGGAGTTGAATGCCGGTCAAAAACTGCGTGCCGGTTTCGGCCAGCGTGGCCATCTCATGAGCCATGTCTACGTTGTTGCCGTCAAGGCGCAGTGGAGCCTGCGGCTGTTCGATGACGCGCGGACTCGCCACAGGCAACGGAGCCGCCTCTTGATTGCGCGTCTGCAATGCTTGCCGGGCCGCTTGGCGCAAGAAGGCGGCGAAATCGAGATCTTTGGCCGTGTAGCCGGGCGTTTCCGCATTCGCGATGTTGCTTGAGATGATTTCAGCTCGACGGCTTTGGACGTCGAGGAAGGTTTTGAGCAGCGATGTGATCTGATCGGCGATGGGAAGTCTCATCCGCACAAACCTCCGTCGCTGGCCTAAAGCAAGCATCGTGCCTGTCGCGTTGGAGGCGCGAGAAGAGCGCCTTTTCGCGCGCCATTAGTCGAGCGGTCGCGGTCCAGCCGCCATCGAGGCGACATCTCGTCGAGCTTTGCGGTGTCAGGTTCTTGACGCCGCTCAAGTCCGCGCGCGTTTTGCCGATGAAGGCTTTGCGGCTCGAAGTGGCCGCCGAGGCACGCCTTCGAGGAGTGGGGTTCACGTGGTGAGCAATCAGAACACGCTCAGCCCGGTGGTCGAGTTGCAGCGCATCTTCGCGCGGACCGAAGAGTTGTGCGGTGTCGCCGGTTTGCCGGACGAAAGCAGCGAGGAGGTACGCGAGTTGTTGCGCCGCGCCAAAGAGTTGGCCGCCGAGTTGACGCGCGAGAACGAGCGCTTGCGCATGCAAAACCTCCTCCTCGAACGGCAGAAGCTCGAAGCCGAGCAGCGTTTGGGCGGAAGCAAGATCGGCAAGGAGAACGAGCAGTTGAAGACTGAGCTCAGGTTGCTCGGCGAGCGGATGGCGGAGATGGAGCGCGAGGCGAGCAAATATCGCCGCCGTTACGAAGAGGCGGCGCAGCACAACTCAGCTCTCGCGAACATGTTCGTCGCCGCGACCAGACTCCATTCGACGCTCGATTTCGCCGAGGTGGTCCGGATCGCCGAGGAGATCCTATGGGACATCATCGCCTCGCCCGTCTTCGCCATCTTCGCTTACGACAGCAAGCGCGGGCAGTTGATCTTGGTCGGCGGACGCGGCGTCGAAGAGCGTTTCCCAGCCGGGCATCTGCCCGAAATCTCCGGGCCATTCGCCGAAGCTCTGGAGTCGGGCGGTGCGGTCTTCGAAGGCCGGGTTGGTGACGGAACCGGTCCGCTCGCATGCATCCCGCTCAGATTGGAGAGCGGGGAGATCATCGGCATCATCGCGGTTTACGAGATCGAGAAGCACAAACGTGGAGTGAGCGAATTGGATCGGATGCTGTTCGAAATGCTCGCCAGCCAGATGGCGACGGCCATCATGTGTTCGCGCATCTACAGCGAAGCGCTCAAGAAATTGAAGTCGATGGAGAGTTTCATCAATTTGATCAAGCCTGTGTGATCTTCGCTTGGCTCAAGGGCCATTCCGGTGCAAGGAGAAGAGGTGATGAGTTTAACCAAATCGTTCCTCGTCGTCGATGATTCAGCCACCATGCGCATGTTGATCACCATGACGCTCAAGCAGTTGGGCTGTTCGAATATCGTCGCCGCGCCAAACGGGCGTGTGGCCCTCGAAAAGCTCGCCTCATCTCCGGTGGATGTCGTCTTAACCGACATAGATATGCCGGAGATGAACGGATTCGAATTCATCTCCGAAGCGCGGCAGCGCTACGCGGATTTGCCGATCCTGATCCTCTCGGCCCACGGCGACGAGGAGACGCGCGATCGCGGATTGAAACTCGGCGCGAACGGATACCTGACTAAGCCGCTCTCGAGCGCGAAGCTGATCGAAGCGCTCGAGCGGCTCTTCCCCGATCTGGAGTTGTAGGATTTGGCGCGGCGGATTATCAGGTGTTGGGCCGATAATCAAGAAAAGACGGCGATCATCTCGCGCAGGGAGGTCGAAGACTTTTCCCACAAGGCGCGCAGCTGAGGCCCATCGAGCCGTAGCGCGCGCGCCGATTCAGAACGGACGACCTCCTCCTCCTCGATCTTCCGCAACCCTATCCCGGAAGCATTGGCAATCCCATCGGCGACGTTGACGACGCGGGCCATGAAGATCGATTGGTCCACATGGCCTGGACGCTGATGATGGTAGATCGCGTAGGCGATCTCTTCCGGCAGTTCCCAATGTCGCGCGACGAGCGCGCCGATCTGCGCGTGCGTGTAGCCGTAGATCTCTTCTTCGCGGGTGAGCAGATCTCTGCCGTCATCCGTTTCGACAAGTTGCAGGTAGAGCAGCGCATCATGGCGGATGAGCAGCAGCTTCCCGATGTCGTGCAGCAATCCACAGAGGAAGGCCTCTTCGCTGCCGCGCATGCCGAGCGCCGAACTGATCTCGCGGGCCATCAGAGCGACGACGACCGAATGCTCCCACAGGACCTTTTCGAGCGGCGAGCGCTCTTTGCGCCTGAAGGCCTCGCTGGCGATCGACGCGATGACCATCTGATAGATCACGCGATGGCCGAGCGCGCCTACGGCCATCGGCAGTGAAGTGATGCGCCGCAATGGGGCGTAAAGCGGCGAGTTGGCGACGCGCAGGATGCGCGCGGCGAGCGCCGGATCGCAGCCGATGGCGTCGGCGATGGCGCGGGTCGAGACGTTCGCATCTTGGGCCAGAGTGGCCACGCGCATCGCGGCGTTCGGCAACGGCGGAATCTCGGTGCTGATCAGCGAATGGATGTCGATCTGTGTCGTTGCGCCCATCTTTAGCAAGAGCTGCTCGGTCCTATTCGCGATGGCAAGAAATAGACGCTCGCGGTCAAGTTTTTGGCAGTGGAAGCGCCAGCCGGACGACTCCGGCGCAACGCCTCGACCTTTTTATCGGCAAAAAAGCGCGAAACTTTAACCTGCCGGAGGGCGAAGCTTGCGGCACTCGATTTGCCCTACTCGGTGCGGCCAGCCCCTTGCGGGGTAGGATCTTGCGCGAAGAAGCGCGTCCTTAGAATCTCGGGAAGGTTCGACCGACTTGGCCACCGCTGCGACAAGCATCGTCTCTTCAGCCAGCCGCCACGCGCACTTGGCCGTCCCATTGGGCGCGGTGGTCATCCTGCTGGTCCTGCTCGTCCCGCTGCCGCCGCTTCTGCTCGACATACTGCTGAGTTTCAATCTGATGCTTTCGGTCGTCGTGCTGTTGGTGGCGATGTACACGACCGAGCCGGTCAAGTTCACTTCATTCCCGAACCTCCTGCTGCTGACCACGCTCTATCGTCTGGCTCTCAACGTCGCCACTTCGCGCTTGATTCTGACGCGCGGCGAAGCTGGCGAGTATGCCGCGGGCACCGTCATCCGCGCCTTCGGCGAATTCGTCATCGGCGGCAATACGGTCGTCGGCGTGGTCATCTTCCTGATCTTGCTGGCGATTCAATTCGTCGTCGTCAACCACGGCGCCGTCCGTTCGTCCGAGGTGACGGCGCGTTTTACGCTCGATGCCATGCCCGGCAAGCAGATGGCCGTCGATGCGGATCTCTCTGCGGGCATCATCGACGAACACGAAGCGCGGCGGCGGCGCCAAGAGATCGCGCAGGCGGCAGAGTTTCACGGGGCGATGGATGGGGCCGTGCGTTTTACGCAGCGCGATGCGGTCGCCTCGATTCTAATCGTCTTCATCAATATCGTTGCCGGATTCACCATCGGCGTGGTCCAGCATGGCATGGAGCTAAGCGATGCGCTGCGCACCTATACGATCTTGACCGTTGGCGATGGCGTGGCCGCGGCAGTCCCGTCGCTTTTCATCTCGGTCGCGGCGGCCATCATCACCACGCGCGCGGCAAGCGAAGCGAGCATCGGCGAAGAGGTTTCGGTCCAACTGCTCTCCAATCCGCGTCCGCTCTTCATCGCCGCGGTGGTCCTGGCCCTGTTGAGTTTGCTTCCCGGCATGCCGCACTTCGCTTTCTTGCTTTTAGCCGCGAGCACGGCCATCGCTGGCTATCTTTCGCGTCAGCATCTTGTGCAGAAGCGGACTGTCGAACAGACAGAGGCGCTCGAGAAGAAACAGGCGACAAGCGAGCAGACGGAGAAGATCGAAAGCGCGCTCAAGCTCGATACGCTGGCTTTGGAAGTTGGGTACGGATTGATCCCATTGGTGAGTTCTGGCGATCAGTTCCTCGCGCGTGTGCGCGAGGTGCGGCGGCAGATCGCGCATGATCTCGGCATCATCGTGCCGCCGGTCCACGTCACCGACAATCTCCAGCTCGCGCCGCGCGAGTATGCCATCCTGCTGCGTGGCGTGCGCGTGGCGCGCGGAGAGGTTCATCCCGAAGGTTTCTTGGCGATCGATCCGGGCGTGGTGCGCGAGAAGATCGATGGCATTCCGACGACCGATCCGGCCTTCGGGATGCCCGCCGTGTGGATCCGCCGCGAAGGCGACCGCGAACGCGCGCTCGCCGCCGGATACACGGTGGTCGATCCGACGACGGTCATCTGCACGCATCTGTCGGAGGTGATCAAACGGCACGCTCCGGAACTCCTCGGGCGACAGGAGACGCGCGCGTTGCTCGACATCTTAGCCGAAACTCATCCGAAGACGGTCGAAGAGGCGACGCCGAAGGTTTTGAGTTTGGGCGAAGTGCAGCGCGTGTTGCAGAACCTCTTGCGCGAGCGCGTGCCGATCAGAGACCTCGCCACCATCCTCGAAGCGATCACCGACGCCGGAAGCGTGACGCGAGATGTCAACGCCTTGACGGAAGCGGCGCGGGCGGCGTTGGCGCGGACCATCTCGGCGAGTCTGGCGAACGAGAACGGCGAACTCGCCGTCCTGACGCTCGATCCGGCGCTCGAGCGGCAATTCGCCGAGCGTTTGGGATTGCACGGCGGGACGCCGGCCCAGGCGGTCGATCCCGATTTCGGGCGCCTGATCCTCGAGAAGATAGAAGCGGCGGTCCAGGCGGCGGTGCTGCAACAACCGGTCCTGCTCTGCTCGGCAGCGGTGCGTCCGCATCTGCGCCGCCTTACGGAACGCTTCTTGCCAGATCTTGCGGTGATCTCGCACAACGAGATCGCGCCGGACGTGCGAATCGTCTCATTGGGCACAGTCGGTTGAGTTAGATCCAAAATCTTTCCGCCTCTTTCTCGAAGGAGACCATGACTATCAGATGTTATCGCGCAGCCACGATGCGCGAAGCCCTCGAAAAGATAAAGAGCGAACTCGGCGAAGACGCTCTGGTGCTCGATACCCGCCGCGTTCGCGCGCGAAGCTGGTTCGGTTTCGGCGGACGCGAGATGGTCGAGGTGCGCGTCGCGGAGCCCAAAGCCTCAAAGCGCGACGAGCGCGAGCGCAATAAGAGATCCTATTACGTCGAGCGCGAAGGCTTGCGTTTGCTGGACGATTCGCCAGCGATGCCGTCGTCGGCGGCCTCGGAAAAGAAGGCGACCGATGAGCTGCCGAGCGAACCCGTGCGATCCGAGCAGCCCAAGCGCGAGGCGCGATCGAATCGCGGACCAGCGCTCGATCTCGGTGACCTGCTTCGCGCCAAATCGGAGCTAGAGATCGGCGCTGAACGCGCGCGAAAGTCGAACGGCGACGCGACATCTTCCGCCTCCGCCGAGAGGACGCAGGCGGGCGAACCGGAGCGACAGAACGGGATGACGCGCTCCGCTCTGACGGCTGAGCTCGAACGCTTGCGCGCCGAACTGCGCGAGGTGAAGTTCGCGCTCGGCGCCTTCGCCGCGCGCGCCGATGGCCGGTCGTTCGGCGATCACGAGATGCGCCTCGCGGCGGATGAAGAGCCTCTGGATCCGCCATTCTATGAGGCCTACCTCGAATTGACGGCGATCGGGCTGACGCCCGAGTACGCGCGCCGCGTGATGCGTGCGGCGCTGGCGTTGAACCTCACCGAGGCGGGCGGCGAGATCGCCGATCTGACGCGCTCGGCGCTCGTCTACACGCTCAACTCGGTGGTCCAGTTCGCCAGCGATCCTTTGGCCCAAGGAGAGGAAGATTCGCCGGTGGTCGCCTTCATCGGCCCGACGGGGGTGGGTAAGACGACGACGATCGCCAAACTGGCTGCGCGCGTCGCTTTGCGCGCCCGACGGCGCGTCGAACTCATCACGCTCGACACCTATCGCATCGCCGCCGTCGAGCAGTTGAAGACCTACGCGGAGATCATCGGCTCAGGGTTCCACGTCGCGCATTCGACGATCGAGCTTGATGCGCTCATCCGGCGACGCGCGCGCGGAGCCGTATGCATCATCGATACCGTGGGCCGTAGCCCGCACGATCTGGCCGATCAGATGGAGCTGGCCGATTACTTGCGCGCAAACGATGAGATCATCAAGTGTCTGGTCCTGCAGGCGACGATGCATCCTGTGGACGCGCTCGCTGCGGCGAAGAAGTTCGCGCTCTACGGGGCGAATCGGCTGGCGCTCACGAAGCTCGACGAGACTTCGCGCCCCGGGGCGGCGGCGGTCGTCGCCGCCGACGCGCGCGTGCCACTCACCTATCTCTGTGCGGGGCAGCGTGTTCCCGAAGATCTCGAACAGGCGAGCGCGGAATCATTCGCTTTGCGCATCTTACGCGCCGGTTTCGGCAAGGAGGGAAGATGAGGGATCAAGCAGCCACGCTCCGCTTGCTTTCAGCCTTGCGTGCTTATGGCGCGCCTTCATCGAAGAGAAACTATATGAACGCGGAAAGGTTCAGCGAACGAGATTTCAAAGCTTACACGTTGGCGGTCACCGGAGGCAAAGGGGGAGTCGGCAAATCGAACGTCGCCGTCAATCTTTCGCTCGCCTTGGCTTCGCTCGGTCGGCGCGTTTCGCTGCTCGATGCGGATCTCGCGCTCGCCAATGCGGATGTCCTATGCGGTTTGAATCTGCGCAACCACCTGGGCCATGTGCTCTCTGGCGAACGCGCGCTCGAAGAGGTCGTCGTCGAGATCGCGCCGAACGTGCGTTTGATCCCGGGCGGTAGCGGGCTCGATGAACTGGCCGATCTTTCGCGCGCGCAGGTGATCCGGCTCATCGCCGAGTTGCGCGCGATGGAGGCGCAATCGGATTACATGGTCGTCGACACTCCGGCGGGGATCGCAAGCAACGTCATCGGCATCTTGCGCGCGTCGCATGAGGTGCTGATCGTGACGACGCCGGAGCCGACGGCGGTCGTCGATGCCTATGCGACGCTCAAAATGTTGCACAAACATGCGCCGGAGAAATCGGCCTCGATCATCGTCAACGACACGATCGGCGTCGGCGATGCCGAGCGCGTTTTCCGCCAACTGCGCGCCGCCGCCGAACAGTTCCTCAAGTGTCAAGTCGAGTTCCTCGGCGGCGTGCCGCACGACCCGGAGTTGGTCGAGGCCGTGTGCGCGCAAACGCCCGTCATCGACTATGCGCCGGAGGCGCCGTCGAGCCGCGCCTTCCGCCTGATCGCTAAACGACTGGACCAGCGACGGGCGACGCGCCTCATGAGCGGCGTGCCAGGTTTCTGGCATCTGTTCAGCGAAGAGCGAAGTTGAGAGGATGTCGGCTTCACAGACACTGGTGGCGTCGGATCTGCGCAGTATGCGGGGCATTGGCTCACCGCGCCGCGCCGCCCATTGGATCGCGCCGAAGAGATCAATGAATCCCGATCGTAACGCTTTAATCGAAGAACATCTCGCGCAGGTCAAGTTCATCGCCGAACGGTTGGCCGCTAAGCTGCCGCCTTCCGTCCAGGCCGACGATCTGATCGGCGCCGGGGTCATGGGATTGATCGACGCGGCGGAGAAGTTCGATCCTGCGCGCGGCGTACAGTTTAAGACCTACGCCGAGATGCGCGTGCGCGGCGCGATGCTCGATCACTTGCGCGAGATGGATTGGGCGCCGCGTCCGCTCCGCCAACGCGCCCGTCAGCTCGAAACCGTCTATCGTGAGATCGAGCAGGCGCACGGGCGTCCGGCGACAGAAGAGGAGGTCGCTGCGGCGCTCAATATCTCGCTCGAGGAGCTGCACGCGTTATTCGCCGAGCTTCGTGCGCTCAACATCACGGACGCGGAGAGCAGAGAGGAGGATGGGACCGTTCGCCTCGCGCCCGTAGATGCGACGAACAATCCGTTTGCCCTTTACCAGCGACAAGAGGCGCGCCAGCGTTTGGCCGAAGCGATCGAAAGGCTCCCCGTTCGCGAGCGCCAAGTCATCGCGCTTTACTACTTGGAGGAGTTGACGATGAAGGAGATCGGCGCGGTGCTCGGCGTGACCGAGTCGCGCGTCTCGCAGATACACACGCAAGCGGTGCTGCGTCTGCGCGCGATGCTCGAACCTGTGCGCGACGCCTTCGTTTCGACCTAACTTCCGCTTGACTCGAATCGAAGATCCGGAGCGAGAGTTTTCGCCCATGCATCCGAACGAGATCGTCACCAAAGAGGAGATGTCGGCGTTGCTCGGCACGACGCCCGAAGTCGGCGCCAGCGACAAACGTCCGCGGGTCGTGCCGTACAACTTTCGTCGGCCCGACCGCCTCTCCAAAGAGCAGGTCCGCTCGCTCTATTTGCTTCACGACCTTTTCTCGAACAGCCTATCGTCGAGCGTCCCGGTCTTTTTGCGAACCATTTCGGAAGTGACGCTCTTATCGGTCGAGCAGCAGGCCTACGTCGAATATCTCTACGGCCTTCCCGATCCGACGGCCATCTTCACGCTCTCGATGTCGCCGTTGCAGGGCGTGGCCGTCATCGAGATCAATCCCTCGATCGCTTTCCCCATCATCGACAGGATGTTGGGCGGACCGGGGTTGCCGCTCAGCGAACAACGGGCGGTGACGGAGATCGAGCAGAAGATCTTGGAAGGTTTCCTGAAGCTCGTCACCGATGATCTGCGCGAGGCGTGGAGGCCGCTCGTCGAGTTGGATCTGCAGATCGTCGGGCGCGAGACGCGACCGCAGATGTTGCAGATCGTCGCGCCGAACGAAGTCGTCCTTTCGATAATCTTCCACATGCAGATCGGCGAAGCGCGCGGACACATGAGCCTCTGCATCCCGGCGGTGACTTTGGAACCGATCGTCCAGAAGTTCAATCGCTCGCTCTACGCGCGCAACCGCGAGATCCCGCCGGAACAGACGCGCGCGTTGCTCGACACGCTCGCGCAAGTCGCCTTCCCGATCGCCGCCGAAGCGCGCGGAACCAAAGTCTCGATGGAAGACCTGCTGCGAATCGCGCCCGGCGACATCCTCAAACTGGACCACCCCGTTGATCGCCCGATCGAGGTGAGCGTCGGCGGGGCGGTGAAGTTCTATGCCGATTTGATCGCTCACAGAGGGCGCAAGGCGATCCATCTGCGCGCGCGCGTCTGTGACGAATCGTCGGCGGCACAGACGGGCGCAATCGCGCCGGAGGCGGAAGAGGCCGTTTCGACGGCTCGCTAATTCGCTACTCGTTCGATCCAACAGGAGCTTATGACGGAGAACTTTTCGCGACGTTTCATCGAAAACTTTACGGCCGTTTGGGGGGAAGTCGCGCCGAAGATCCTCGAACGCCCTTCCTCTCTGACATCGCTCTCGTTGCGCGAGGTCACAGGGGATCAGATCGGTAGCGCGTTGGCCGTCGCGGCGACATGGTCGGCGGCTTATGTGGCCGAATGCCGCGGCGCGCATGGCGGCATCGTCCTGCTCCTCTTCAAGCTCGAGGATGATGCGACGTTGAATCGATTGGCGAAGGTCGAAAGCGATGGCGGGATGAAACCCGGCACGCGCGCGTTGGCCGCGGCGATCTTCGCCGCCGTCGCGCAAGTCGCTTCAGATGAGGGCGAGTTCTCGATCGGCGAAGTCGCCCATCTCGATCTTACGATCGACGAGGCGCGCCTTAAAGCGATGGTCGGCGATCAACTGTGGGTCGGAACCTTCGCCTTGGTCGTAGAAGGCGAGCTCGATACGCAGGCGTTGCTCATCTATGCTCCACAAGGTTCGCTGAAGCCGATCGATGATCTGACCGCGCAGCGGGGCTTTGCGGCGCAGGCCGCGCAGACGGCCTCGCGCCTTTCGGGAGCGCGTCCGACATCGGCGCGCAATATCGAACGATTACTCGATGTCGAACTCGAAGTCGTCGTGCGCTTCGGCATGACGACGATGCCGTTGCGCGATGTCGTGCGCATGGGCGTCGGCACGATGGTCGAACTCAATCGCACAGTCGATGAGCCGGTCGAACTGCTCGTCAATGGTCGCCCGCTTGCGCGCGGCGAAGTCGTCGTCGTCGATGGCTATTACGGGATACGCATTACGGAGATAGGCGCGCCGACCGATCGCGCGCTATCGGTCATCTGAAGGAGACGAAGGGATGAGACTAACGGATTGGCAGATCATCTCGCTCATCGGGCTCGCGTTGAGCGCCCTTTCTACGTTGATCTCTTTCGCTCTGTTCATCATGCTGCGACGCGAAAGAAGGGCGCGGCGGGAATTATCTTCCATCGCTTCCGAAATTGAAGAGAACCTCGCGGCGCTCGATCGCGATGTGAAATCGGTCAGCGAGCGCCTCGCCGAACAAGAGCGAAACGCGCTGAAGAACGAATGGCGCGCGCATGATGAGGAATCGTGCGATGCGCTTTCACAGGCGAAACCGAGTCTGACGGAGCGACGATATCGAGTGTTGAAGCTCGCGCGGCGCGGACTCGACGCGCGCGCGATCGCTTCGATGCTCAACGTGCCGCACGGCGAAGTCGAATTGATCATCGGCTTGAGCCGCGTCGCTTGATGGGATGGAGCTTTATGGGAAACGAACTCTACACCGCATATCTTGGGATGCGGGCGCGGCAACGCGCCTTGGATGTGACGGCGAACAACATCGCAAACGTTTCGACCACCGCCTTCAAAGCCGATCGTCTGCTCTATCGCTCGGTCGAAGCGGCGACGATCGAAGCTTCGCTACTGCAGGCGGACCAGAACGCGCAAAGCGCCGGGCCCGGCGGCGCAAACGTTGCGCCCAACGATGCCGCAAATGGCGGAACGGTCGATAAGCCGCAAGTTGCGAGCATCGCGGTGACGCTTCCGCTCCATGCGCGCGCCGTCGGCGTGCTGATGAGCACAGCGACCGATTTCTCTCCTGGACCGATACGTCAGACGGGCCGTTCGCTCGATGTCGCTCTGGAAGGGGATGGCTTCCTCGTCGTCCAGACGCCGCGCGGCGAGCGGTACACGCGCGCCGGCGCGCTCACGCTCAACGCTAACGGGCAACTGGTCACACATCAAGGCGATCTCGTCGTGGGCGACGCCGGCCCGATCACCGTCCCGCCGGGCGAAGTTGCGATCGGCACGGATGGGACCATCTCCGTCAAGGGGCAGATCGTCGGACGATTGAAATTGGTCCGCTTCGATGATCCGCGCCGCGCCCTCATCAAGGAAGGCCACTCGCTGTTTATGGCGACGGGGGCGGAACGGCCTAAAGAGGCGGTCAACACGCTCGTGCGCTCGGGCGCGTTGGAGATGTCGAACGTCAACCCGATCGCCGAACTGGTGGCGATGATCCAGCAGGGACGCGAATTCGAATCCATGCAGCGCTCGTTGACGCTCGTGATGGGCGAGTTGGGGCGCAAGATCTCGAACGAACTCGGCAAACTGTAAAGCCCCGCGAGCGTGTCGAAGAACCTCAAATCGAAAGGAGAGATCTCATGAGCAGAGCTTTACATACGGCAGCGACTGGGATGATGGCCCAGCAACAGCAGATCGATAACATCGCCAACAACCTCGCAAACTCCTCTACCGTCGGTTTCAAGCGCACGCGCTTGGAGTTTCAAGACATCCTCTTCCAGAGCGACATCGAGCGAACGGCCCGTCTGACGTATCGGTCCAGGAGAGAAATCGGTCGCTGTGCTCATCAGCACGCCGACGGCGCGCGCATGGAGCGGAAGCG